>NZ_JABUMS010000004.1:0-721568 GCF_013336705.1 Myxococcus sp. CA051A
GGCTCGCGTTCGCCATGTCGCGAGACTTGCGTCGCACCCGCGTCACCGCGCTCGCCGTGACGCCCGGCTTCCTGCGCTCCGAGGAGATGCTGGAGGGCTTCGGCGTCACCGAGGCGAACTGGCGCGACGGCGCGAAAGTGGAGCCGGACTTCATCGCCTCCGAGTCACCGTCCTACGTCGGCCGCGCCGTCGCCGCGCTCGCCGCGGACCCGAACGTCGCCACCAAGGCCGGCACCGTCCATAGCTCCTGGGCCCTGGCCCGCGAGTACGGCTTCACCGACCTGGACGGCTCCCAGCCCCACTGGGACGAGTACTTCGAGCGCACCTATCGCACGCCCTACCGCGTCGCCGACGCCACCGCCTACGCGTCCTGGCACAACAGCCCCATCGAGATCGCCCGCCCCAACTGGCCCGTCGACTGAATCCGTCCTTTCGCCCGCACCCGGGCCGGGCCCACCCGGGCCTACATGGTCTGGGAGTCCTGGGCCGCTCGCACCGAGCGGGCGACCGACCAGGGGCCTCGGGCGACGGTTGGGCCACGCGCTCGTGGACGTGGCCCCTCTGCGCCGGTAGGGTGCGCGGCTCGAATGGAACGCCCCCTAGTGGTTTCCGCCCTCGAAAATCAGGTCAAGGCCCGGCCCGTGCCGCGCCACGTGGGCATCATCATGGATGGCAACGGTCGGTGGGCGGAGTCGCGGGGTCTGGACCGACTTGAGGGCCACCGCGAAGGGAGCTCCAGTGTGCGGGAGGTGACCCGCACCGCCCGCCGCGTGGGCATCCAGGCCCTGACCCTCTACGCCTTTTCCTCACAGAACTGGGCCCGCCCCGCGGAGGAGGTCGCCGGGCTGATGGACCTGCTGCGCGACTACCTGGAGCGCGAGCGGGCCGAAATCCTCGACAACGGCATCCGCCTGAACGCGGTGGGTGACGTGGGGCGCCTGCCCCGCTTCGTGCGGGAGCCGTTGGACCGGCTCATCGCCGACTCGGCGCACAACACCGGCATGGTGCTGTCGCTGGCGCTGTCCTACGGCGGCCGGGAGGAAATCCTCCACGCCGCCAGTCGGATGGCGGAGGCCATCTCCCGGGGCGAGCTGTTGGCGGGCCGGGTGGAAGAAGCCGACTTCGAGTCCTTCCTGTGGACGAACGGGCTGCCCCCGCTGGACCTGGTGGTGCGCACCAGCGGCGAGCAGCGCGTGTCCAACTTCCTGCTCTGGCAGATGGCGTACGCGGAACTGTGCTTCACCGACGCCCTCTGGCCGGACTTCCGCACCGATGAGTTTCTCCGCTGCGTGTCTCAGTACCAGCAGCGAGAGCGGCGCTTCGGTCTCACTTCCGCCCAAGTCAAGCGGGAGGACACCCCCCAGCGGGCCAAGGCGTGAACGACAAGAACAAGAACCTCGTCGTGCGCATCGTGACGGCGCTGACGCTCCTGCCGCTCGTGGTGTTGCTGCTCTTCCTCGGCGGCGTGTGGAGCGCGGGCCTGTTGGGCCTCGCCGCCGCCGCGTGCGTGGGTGAGTACTATCTCATCGTCCAGAAGCGGCTGAACGCGGCTGCCTGGGTGGGCATGGCCTTCGCCGCGGTGATGCCGTTCCTGCCGCTCAAGGACGCGGCGCGCACGGGAGAGACGGCCTTCTGGCTCACCGTCGTCTTCTCGTTCTTCGCGTGGATATTCCACCTGTTCAAGGGCCCGCTCGCGGAGGCCCCCACGCGCACGGCGCACCTGGTCAACGGCTTCCTGTACGGCGCCGTGGGCCTCACCGCCCTGTCCGCGCTGCGGCTGCTGCCGGACCATGGTCTGGCGTGGGTCATCTGCGCGCTGACGATTACGTGGGCCAACGACACCGCCGCGTACTTCTTCGGCCGCTTCCTGGGGCGCCACAAGCTGTACCCCGAGGTGAGCCCCAACAAGACGTGGGAGGGCTTCTTCGGCGGCATGCTCGGCTCGGTGGGCGGCATGTTCATCGCCCGGGGCTTCTTCTTCCCTGTGTTCACCGTGTGGGACTGCGTGCTGCTGGGCATCGCCGGCGGCCTGTTGGGTCCCGTGGGTGACTTGTGCGAGTCCATGCTGAAGCGCGCGTACGGGGTGAAGGACTCGGGTTTCCTCATCCCCGGGCACGGTGGGGTGCTGGACCGCATCGACGCTTTGCTCTTCAACGCCCCCCTGGTGTTCGTCTACGTGCAGTTCGTGCGCGGCCTGCTTCCGTAGAATCGTGAGATTTCGCTCGCCCGCCTGGCTGGCGGGCCCGGATGTGCGTTGTCCGTCCGGGGGCTCACGATTACTGTTGCCGCCATGCCCTCACTTCAGAACCTGGGGTTCTTCATCCTCCTGCTTGGCGTGCTCGTGACAGTGCACGAGCTTGGCCATTTCCTCGTGGCGAAAGCCTGCGGGGTGAAGGTCCTCAAGTTCTCCATCGGCTTCGGGCCCAAGCTCATCGGCTTCGTGAAGGGCGAGACGGAGTATCAAATCGCCATCCTGCCCCTGGGCGGCTTCGTGAAGATGGCGGGCGACCTGCCCCATGAAGAACTGAGCCCCGAGGAAGCCAAGCGCGGCTTCCTGGCGCAGCCCCCCTGGAAGCGCGGCCTCATCGTCCTGGCGGGGCCGGCCTTCAACCTCATCTTTCCCGTCATCGTCTATTTCTTCGTGTTCCTCGGCCCGCACCAGGCCACGTCCACCCTGGTGGGGTACGTGGAGCCCGGAATGCCCGCAGCCGCCGCTGGCATGCGCCCCGGAGACCGGGTGCTGTCCGTGGAGGGCGAGTCAGTGCGCACCTTCGACGACATGCGGGACACCTTCGTCGGGCGCTTCGAGCGGCCGATTCCCATCGTCGTGGAGCGCGATGGCCAGCCGGTGACGTTGACGGTGAAGCCCATCAAGAACACGGAGACGTCGCCCATCGACACGGTGGAGCGGGGCCTCATCGGCGTGCTGCCGCTGGCCAAGCCGCCCCTGGTGGGTGTGCCTCCGGGGTCCGTGGCGGAGGCCGCGGGGCTGCGGACGTTCGACCGGGTGCTGAGCGTCAACGGGACGAACGTTCCGGACGAGGCGCGGCTGTATCAGGAGCTGGGCCGGCACCCGGAAGGGGAGCCGCTCAAGGTCGTCGTGCGGCGCATGGACACCGTGGCGGCGGGCGTGGTGCAGGGGCAGGTGGCCCGCGTGGCGGAGGTGACGGTGCCCCGTCAGCCCGGTGCGGGCCTGGCGGCGCTGGGCGCGGAGCCGGCGGACCAATATGTCGCGACGGTGGTGCCCGGCAGCGCGGCGGAGAAGGCCGGGCTCAAGCAGGGTGACCGCATCGTCTCGCTGGACGGCGAGGTCCTCCCGTCCTTCCGGATGCTGGAGGTGAAGCTCAGCGGGGCGGAGGCGAAGCCCTTCACGCTGACGTGGCGGAGCACGGACGGCGAGCACACCGAGAATCTCTCGCAGGCCCCGCTGATGGCGGAGGACGGGATGGGGCAGCAGCTCACGAAGCTCTCCCTGGGCGCGCGCGGGTGGACGCTCGTGGACGCGGACGTGGCCCGGGCGGACGAGGTGACGGTGCACCTGGGCCCGGCCGCGGCGCTGAAGCAGGCGGCCATCGTGGTGCCGAAAATCGTGGGGCAGATGGTGAAGGTGCTCGGGGGGCTGGTCACCCGCGACGTGCCGCTGAGCACGGTGGGCGGCCCCATCATGATGTACCAGCTGGCGGCCCGGAGCGCCGAGCAGGGGCTCGACTCCTTCCTCAACCTGATGGCCATCATCTCCATCAACCTGGGCGTGATGAACCTGCTGCCCATCCCCGTGCTGGATGGCTTCGCGTTGCTGTCCGCCGCGTGGGAGGGCATCCGCCGTCGCCCCATCCCCGTGCGCGTGCGCGAGGCCGCCAACATGGTGGGTCTGGCGCTGCTCATCCTGCTGATGCTCCTGGTCTTCACCAACGACATCACCCGCTAGAGGTCCCATGCGCGCGAGCACCTTCGTCATCTTGCTGGCGCTGGGCATCTCCACCGGGTGCGCGTCGCGCGCCGCGAAGCCAGACTCGCGGGAGGACTCCAGCCCGGAGCCGTCCTCGCCCCGGGTAACGAAGCGCGAGCAGATGCCTCGCTCCTACGTGGGCGAGGGGCTGGCCTCGTTCTACGGCCCGGGGCTGCACGGCCGTCCCACCGCGAGCGGGGAGCGCTTCAACCAGAACGAGTTCACCGCCGCGCACCGCAAGGAGCGCTTTGGCGCGTGCCTGCGCGTGGTGAACATGGAGAACGGCCGCGCCGTGCAGGTGCGCGTGAATGACCGGGGGCCATACGTGGATGGACGCATCATCGACGTCTCGAAGGCCGCCGCCTCCAAGCTGGGCATGCTGGACAAGGGCGTGGTGCGCGTGCGGCTGTACCGCTGCAAGGACGCCGTGTCGGAGATTCCCCGCGCAATGTGGGCCGTGCCGGTGTAGGGAGCGCCCATGTTCCTCGCGCTGGACACCTCCACGCTGACGATGTCGCTCGCCCTGGTGGAGCGCGGGCCGGAGGGGGCCGTGCGCGCGGTGGAGCACTCCGTGGTGCGTCCTCCCGTGAAGCAGAGCGAGGCGCTGCCTGGTGTCGTCGGTGAGCTGCTGGACCGCCATGGCGTCAAGCTCGGGGATTTGGAGGGCCTCATCGTGGGCCTGGGCCCGGGCTCCTTCACGGGGTTGCGCATCGGCCTGGCCACGGTGAAGTCGTTGGCGTACGCGGCGAACCTCAAGGTCGCGGGCGCGTCCTCGTTGGCGGCCGTGGCGCTGGAGGGCCCGGAGGACGTGCCGCTCTACTGCCTGGCCGTGGCGCGCAAGGACGACCTGTACCTGGGCGCGTATGTTCGGCGCGGCGCGACGGTGGAGGCGCTGGAGCCGGAGACGGCCATGTCGCCCAAGGACGTGGCCGCGCGCATGGCCGCGGAGCCGCGCGCGGTGGCGCTGGGGCCTGCGCTGGTGGACTACCGCGCGGCGCTGGTGTCGCACGGTGTGGCGGCGGAGCGACTGTTGACGGGGCCGGACTTTCCCTCGGCGGTGGAGCTGACGCGGCTGGCACGCATGCCAGAGACGTTCTCGCTCGAGGCCCTCTTCGCCATGGAGCCGCACTACGTGCGGGCCTCCGAGCCGGAGCGAAACCCCAAGTTCCCTCCGCTGCCGGGGCCTGCGCCCACGGCGCGGTTGAAGGACGACTGAAGCGTCCAGCGCTCACGCGCTCGGGCGATGCAAAGGACGCGCGATGAACGAGAATCTCAAGATTGCCGTGGTGGGCGCCACGGGTGTGGTGGGCCGTGAGGTGTTGGCCGCGCTGTACGCGCGCGACGTGCCCGCGGAGCAGGTGCGCGCCTTCGGCTCCGAGCGCTCGAAGGGGCTGGAGGTGGAGTACGGCGAGGACTCGCTGGAGGTGGAGCGCGCCGTTCCGGAGGCCTTCAAGGGCATGGGGCTGGTGTTGCTGGCCACGCCGGCGGAGGCGTCGCGCACGCTGGCTCCGGCCGCTCAGGCCGCGGGCGCGTGGGTGGTGGATGTCAGCTCCGCCTTCCGGTCCGACGGCAACGTCCCGCTGGTGCTGCCGGGCTTCAACACGGAACTCTTGGGCGCGACGATGAAGGGGCGCCTGGTGTGCCTGCCGAGCGCGGTGACGACGGCGTCGGTGCATGTGATGGAGCCCCTGCGCCGGGCCTTCGGCGTGGTGCGCGCGCAGGTGACGGCGATGATGAGCGTGTCCAGCGCGGGCGTGCGTGGCGTGGCGGAGCTGGAGAAGCAGACCGCGGATTTGATGTCCGGGCGCGAGCCGGACCCGAGCGCCTTCCCGCACCGCGTGGGCTTCAACCTGGTGCCCCAGGTGGGCGGCTTCATGGTGGGCTCCCCGTGGACGGAGGAGGAGGGCGGCTGGACGCTGGAGGCCGCGCGGCTGTTCGCGACGCGAGGCGACGCGCCCGTGCTCGCTGGCACCGCGGTGCAGGTGCCCAGCTTCTACGGCCACGGCCTCACCCTCAACGTGCAGCTGAAGAAGGCGGGCCCGGTGGAGCAGGTGCGCGCGGCCCTGAAGACGTCACCCGCCCTCAAGGTGCTGGACACCCCCGGTGAGCGCATCTACCCCATGCCCATGCTCGTCACGTCGGACCCCACGGTGCACGTGGGCCGGGTGCGCGCCTTCCCCCAGGCCCCCGAGTGGGTGACGCTCTTCGCCGCCGTGGACAACGCCACCCGGGGCGCCGCCCTCAACCTGGTGGAGGCCGGCCTGAAGCTGGCTGAACGCCCCGTCTGACAAATTGGCACGCCGGCCGCGGTCGCCCTGCCTGTTTGGCTCGCCGGAGCGGCCCGCGAGGGCCAGAAGTAGGCCTGCGGGAACGATTTCAACGTGGCCTCCCGCTTGCTAGCTTCCGGCTACCCATGCGCCTCACATTCGCCGTGCTCCTGCTCTTCGCGTCGACCGCCCTGGGGCAGACCGTGACGTTCTCCGGCTCGGTCATCGTCGACAACGACATCGTCGTCTCCAAGGCCAACTGCGCCGATCGCAGGTCCGTCTCCTGGTCGCGGACGGGGACCCTCGCGTGCAGTCCGCTCGTCTTCTGGTTGTCGGACGGCAACTGTTCGGGGGAACCGGGCGAGGGGGACAAGGAAATCTTGGAAATCGCCGAGGGGAACACCGCCACTACGTCCGGCACACTCGAGCTGCGCATGAGTGATGCGCTCGCCGCGGGTGGCCTCACGTGTGAAACCCAGACGGCGGACAAGACCTACAGGCTCTGTGCGACGGTGGAGAAGCAGGACTCGCTTGGGGCCTGCGACAGTACGACCTCCAGCGTGGGCTCGCCGAGCGTCAACTTCATCCTGGACCCGACCTCTCCCCTGGCGCCGGCACTGCCGGGCGTGACGGGCCTGGACAGCGCGCTGAGTGTCAGCGTGACGGTGCCCAGCGACACGACGAGCATGCTGGTGGAGGTGGTGGAGCTGGTGCCAGGGGATGGGGATGGCGGGACGGCCACCGCGGGCGAGGTGGTGCGCTCGAAGACGCAGACGTCCGACAACACGGTGTTCCGGATGGATGAGCTGGAGAACGAGAAGGAGTACGGCGTGCGTGCCTTCGCCTTCGACAAGGCGGGCAATCAGAGCCCGGCGTCGCCTCTGGCGACTGGCTCGCCGATTCCGAGCGATGGTTTCTTCGCGGCGTATCACGCGGCGGGTGGTGCGGAGACGGGCGGGTGTGGGGCGGGCGGGGGTGGCCTCGCGCTGGGCGCCGTGGTGGCGGCCCTGGGGTTCTGGATGACGTCGAGGAGGAAGCTGTCATGAGTCGGGCATGGGCCGTGAGTGTGGCCATGATGGTTGCCGCGCTGCCGGCGTGGGCGCAGGACGTCGGAGTGGTTTCGACCGAGCAGATGGAGTCGTCGCGCAGCGGCGGCATCATCATCCGGGTGGGCGGCTACAAGCCGCTCTTGGATGACGAGAAGGCGCTCAACGGGAATACGCCCTACGAGGACACGTTCGGTGACGCATCGCTGCTGCTCGTCGAGCTGGAGCTGCAGCGCTACTTCTACCAGGGCATCGGCACCGCGGGCGTGGGTGTGTCGGCGGGCTACGGGGAGAAGTACGCGGCCGCGAAGCTCGCGGGCGGAGGCAACGCGGCGGAGCAGACGGCGCTGAAGGTGGTGCCGCTGGCGTTCAACCTCTTCTACAAGTTCGACTACGCGGCCTTCGAGTGGGGAGTCCCCCTGGTGCCGTACGGCAAGCTGGGGCTCATCTACACGCCGTGGTGGGTGACGAAGGGCAGCGACACCGAGACGGCGGACGGCATCACCGCCAGCGGTGGCAAGTGGGGTTGGGGCGCGACGGGCGGGGTGGCCTTCCTGCTGGACGTGCTGCAGCCGCGCTTCGCGCGCGACTTCGACTCGGGGCTGGGCATCAACCACAGCTACCTGTTCGCCGAGTACACCTACGCGGATGTGGACAATTTCGGCAAGCCGGGCTTCGTGCTCTCCAGCCGGCGCTGGATGTTCGGACTCGCGCTGGACTATTAGCGGCGGATGCCGCTTTTTCCGCGCTCCTCCCGCTCGTTCGTCGCGCACTTTCTCTTGATGGTCGCCGTGGGGCCCTGGGCCTCCGGCTGCCGGCGCGTCGTCCGGGCGGACCTGGGCGCGGACCGCACGGTGGAGGCGGGCGTTCCCGTGGAGCTGGGCTCGGGCGAGGCGGGGGCGCAGGCCCTCACCTGGGAGCCTGGCGACGGGACGCCTTCACGGACGGGCTCCCGGCTGTCGCATGCCTTCGCCCGCGCGGGCACGTTCACCGTTCGCGCGCTGCATGAGGGCCAGGAGGTCGGCAGCGTGCGACTCACGGTGGTGCCGCGCCCGTTGCCGCGCGCGGTGCCCTCGGATGCGCGGTCGCTGCTGTGGGTGCCCAGGCTTCAGGGCAACGTGGAGCCGCTGGTGGACTTCTACGAGCGGCTCGTCGGTCCCGATGAGGCCGAGCAGGTGCTGCGGGAGGCTCCGCTGGTGTCGCTCGTGCTGAACAGCCTGACGAGTGGCGCGAGTGTCGTGGACCCGGAAGAGGGCTTTGGACTGTTCCTGCTGCCCGGGTTCGACGGCGTGGTGGCGCTGCTGGGCGTGACGGAGCCCGACGCGGCGCTCGCGGCGGTGGCGAAGGAGTTGGAGGCGGTGGGCCACGAGGTGACCGCCACGGAGGATGGCACCATGCGCGTGACGCCCCTGGACTCCGGCGAGCCGATGCTGCTGTTCGTCGACCGGGGCTATCTGTACCTCGCGATTCCGGACGCGGCGGACGAGGACGTGGTGCCCGGGGAGGGCGAGCCCGTGGAGGTGCTGGCTCAGGAGGAGGCGCCGGCGGTGGTGGGCGACGTCGAGGTGGCGCGCCGCGCGGTGCTGGGGCTGTCCGGTGAGGGTCTCTCCGAGTCCGCGCTGCTGACGGAGCTGCGGCCGAAGGTGGCCGAAGGCAATGTCTACCTGTACTCGGGCGCGTTGCAGCGGGCCGAGGACGCGGAGGAGGCGGGGCCGGTTCGCGGGTTCTTCGCGTCGCTGACGGTGCAGCCGGAGCGGCTGGTGTTGGATGGCTTCCTGTCGTCCACTCGGCCGCTGCTGCAGGGGGCGGATGCTCCCGCGTCGGCGTTGCTGGCGGACAGCGCGCTGGGGCCGGTGGCGGCCGCGCAGCTCTCCGTGCCGCCCGAGGAGCTGGCGAAGCTGGCGTTCGGTGCTCCGGGCTCACCGCACCGGGAGCGCACCGTGGAGCGCTGGCGCGCGCGGGGGCTGGACGCGGAGGCGCTGCTGAAGGCGCTGCGCGGCGACGTGGCCATGCTGGTGTACTTCGATGCGCCCGGGTTCCTGCGGGGCTTCGTGCAGAAGCAGCGGCCGGAGCCCAAGGGCACGGTGCTGATCGACGCGGGGCTTACGTCCGCGGAGCCGGTGCTGAGGCTGCTCGATGCGCGGCTGCAGGGCACGTCGCTGCGCTTCAGCGCGGAGAAAGTCCCGGGAGGCAAGCTCTACCGGACCCTGATGTGGGGCTATCCGGTGCAGCTCAAGGTGGGGCCGGAGCGGGCCACGCTCGTCGCGGGAGAGTCGCTGGACGGCCGGCCGCGCGGCGACGTGGGGCGCGCGCTGCGCGAGCGCTTCGGGGGCGAGACGTTTGGTGCCGGGCACATGTCGGTGATGGCGGACCTGGGCCAGCTGCGCGCGGACCTGGAGGCGCAGGAGTCGGTGCCTGGGGTGTCGGCGGAGCGGCTCGCGTCGGCCCAGGCGCTCGTCAAGGCGGTGATGGAGGGTGTCACGCCGCTGGACTCGGCCTTCCTGGACTTCTCGCTCGCCGAAGGGGGCGCCCGACTCAAGGGGAGCCTGCGGCTTCGCGAGGACGCGCGGACGGGACGAGGTTGGCAGTGAGCGCGGGTGGCGCCGTCACCGTGCTGTACTTCGCCGCCGCTCGTGAGCGGACGGGACGGGCGCGCGAGTCGCTCGACGTGCCCGAGGGCGCGACGGTGCGAGACGTGCTCCGGTTGCTCGCGACGGCGCATCCGGGGCTGGAGCCGTTGCTGCCGCACCTGCGGGTGGCGGTGGACCAGGAGTTCGTGAGCGCCGAGGCACCGGTGCGACAGGGCGCGGAGGTCGCGTTGATTCCTCCGGTGGCGGGTGGCTCGCCTGGGTTGTTCCAGGTGGTGGACCGTCCGCTGCGGTTGGAGGACGTGGTGGAGGCGGTGGGCGGCGAGGCGTACGGCGGGCTGGTGACGTTCAGCGGCTCGGTGCGCAACCAGACGAAGGGACGTCGCGTGCTGCGGCTGGAGTACGAGGCCTACGCGCCCATGGCGGAGAAGAAGCTGGCGGAGATTGGGGCCGAGGCCACGGCGCTGTGGCCGGGCGTGCGGCTGGCAATTGTCCACCGCGTGGGCACGCTGGTGCCCGGAGAGCTGGCGGTGGTCATCGCCGCCGCGGCCCCGCATCGCAAGGAGGCGTTCCGGGGTTGCGAGCACGCCATCGAACGACTCAAGCAGGACGTGCCCATCTGGAAGAAGGAGTTCTTCGAGGACGGCGAGGTCTGGGTCGGGCTGGGGCCGTGACGCCGCACAGGTCCCAGATGAGTCCCAGCTGCTCGAGCCCGCGCAGCACGAGGTACACCAGGTCCACTTCCCACCACGCGACGCCCTGACGGACCCGGCCCGCGCGGTGGTGATGGTTGTTGTGGAACTCTCCCAGCGAGAGCACCGCGTAGAGCAGGTTGTTGCGGCTGTTGTCTCGGGTGTCGAAGCGGCGGGGTCCTCGACTCAGGCTCGGGCCGCGCGGGGGCCCGGGCCCGTCCGCGCGCATGGAGGCCTCAGCGCGAGCGGAAGGTCGCGGGGATGTGGACCTCCTCCGGGCCTCCATCGGTCTGCTGCTGCGAGCGCTCCGCATCGGTGATGGGCCGCATGGGCGTGTCCAGGCCCATCTGCTTGCGACGCGCGGCTTCCTTGTCGGCCGCCAGTTGCAGCGCGCGTGCGTTGGATTCGGCCGCGCGTTGTGGCGTGGGGCCCGCGAGCAGGAAGCCCACCGGAAGGCTCAAGAAGAGCAGGCCGACGATGAGCAGCCAGCCCATGTCCTTCCACTGGAGGGGGCCGACGCGCTCCTTCACGACGGAGCCCTGGACGAGCAGCGAGAGCTGACCTTCCGTCAGCCGCAGCGTCATTCCATCCGCGAGGGCCACGGAGGTCCGGCCCTGGTCCTTCACGAGCTGATTGGCTGGGACGGAGGTGAAGGCGTCGCCGCGTGCCTTGTGCTCCACGTGGACGTTGGGCGGCAGGTGGATGCGCCAGCCGCGTCCGGTGCGTTCTGCCATGAGGAAGGGCTCCTCTGGCAGCGTGAAGCCGTAGAGGGGCAGGGGCGCCTTTTCATCGGGCGCGGCATGCACCTTCGCCTGCTCGGGCCCGTAGCTCCAGGCATCCGCGAGGTTCTCGCCCCAGTACAGCTCGAAATACAGCCCGCCGTCCGCCTTGGTGCTCATCTCGCGTACAAGCATATGCGTCCTGCTGCCTCTCGGCCGCGTCATCGGGCGCGGAAGCCCACCGGTGGACACGAAACGTCCGCCCGCCTACCCGACAACCAAGGGAGGTCAGGGGTTCCCCGGGCGAATCACCTCGAGGGCGTACTCGGCCCACCTGGCGAGGTGGGGCTCGGTGTGTTCGGCCCGTTCTTCGCGGGTTCGGTGGGTCCGCCGGGGACAGCAGGTGGCACGGGCCCACCGGTTCCCGCGACAGCAGGCGGTGCTGAACCACTCGCTCCTGTGGCGGCAGGCGGAACCGTTCCACTCGCTCCGGTGCCAACAGGCGCTGCGGTTCCGTTGCTTCCATTGGCAGCAGGCGGTGCTGAACCACTCGCTCCTGTGGCGGCAGGCGGAACCGTTCCACTCGCTCCGGTGCCAACAGGCGCCACGGGCCCACCGTTTCCATTGACAGCAGGCGGTGCTGAACCACTCTTTCCCGCTGCGGCAGGCGGAATCGTTCCACTCGCTCCGGTGCCAACAGGCGCCACGGGCCCACCGTTTCCAGTGACAGCAGGAGCACCTGCTCCACCCGCACCAGTACCAGCGGGCGTCACAGTGCCACCGGCTCCCGAGATAGCAGGTGCAGTTGTTCCGGCTGTCCCGGTACCCGCAGGCGCCGCAGTCACACCGGTTCCAGCGACAGCAGGCGCAATCGCTCCACCTGTCCCGGTACCAGCAGGCGCCACAGTCCCACCGTTGCCAGTGACAGCGGGAGCAATCGCTCCACCCGCACCGGTACCAGCAGGCGCCACGGTTCCACTGGCTCCCGCGATAGCAGGTGTAATCGCTCCACCTGTTCCAGTACCCGCAGGCGCCGCAGTCACACCGGCTCCCGCGACAGCAGGAGCAATCGCTCCACCTTCCCCGGTACCAGTGGGCGCCACAATCCCACCGGCTCCCGCGACAGCAGGAGCAATCGCCCCACCTGCACCAGCGACAGCCGGAGGCACGGGACCCGTCGCAGGCGCCACGGGCCCACTGGCTCCAGCAACAGGAGGAGCAGTCGGTCCACCTGGACCCGACGGAGGCGTCGAGCCGGCGACCGTGGGCATTCCCGTTCCAGGTGTCGCGGGAGTCCCCGTTGCCGTCTGCGTCCCCCACCTGAATCGCTCGGGAAGCGCGCCCCGAATCTCGGCCGCCGCCACCGCGACGATGACCACCGAAATCGCGAGGAAGCCCACCGTCTGCGCCACGGTCTCCACGCGCGGTGGCAGCTTGCGCCCGCTCGCCACTTCAATCATCAGCAACAACACCCGCCCACCATCCAACCCGGGAACCGGCAACAGCGTCAGCAACGCCAACGCCATCGACGCAGCCACCAAGGCCCGCAGCACCGAGTCCACACCCGAGGACGCCGCGTCCGACGACTCCTGCCGCACCAGCGCGCCGGGCCCCGTCGGTCCTCCATGGGGCTGGCCACCTCGCACCAGCCGCAGGAGCATCGTCCCACCCTCCGACGCGAGGTTCATCGTGTGGACGAACGCATGGCCCAGCGCCTCGCCCGGCGCATGCGAGCGGTAGACGTACTGCTGGCTCACGCCGATGCGGCCCTCGCCCCGCTCATCCGCGCGGGGACGCACGCTCACCACGCGCGTCTCGCCGTGTCGGTTCACCCGCAGCTCCAGCGTGCGGCCCACCCCCACCGCCACCTTCTCCACGAACTCCGTCCAGGTGCGCAGTGGCTGCCCATCCACCGTGTCGATGCGGTCTCCCGGAAGCAGTTGTGCCCGCGCCGCCTCCGAACCGGGCCGCACCGTGCCCACCGTCAGCGGCACCACCACGTGCGTGCCCGACGTGTACAGCGCGAAGAGGACGCCCAATGCGAAGAGGTAGTTGGCCAGCGGCCCCGCCAGGATGATGAGCGCGCGCCGCACCGGCCCCATGGCCCGGAAACTGACGGCCTCCGCCGCGTCCGCGCGGTGCGGATTCATCCCCTGGATATGCACCGTGGCGCCCAGGGGCACCGCGCCCACGACGAACTGCGTCCCTCCCAACCGGAAGGACGCCATCGGAGGGCCGAACCCGAAGACGAAGCGAGGCACCCGCACGCCGAGCAGCCGCGCGGCGACGAGGTGCCCCAACTCGTGCAGGGCCAACAGCGCCCCAAGGGCGAGCAGGACGAGCGCGTAGTGCATCCCGGAAGGCCGCGCCCTACAGCTTCCGCCGCTGCCCGGTCCGCTTGTAGGCCAGGTAGTCGGAGAGGATGGTTCCGTGGTCGAAGCACAAGTCGGACGGCAGCGCGTCCAGCGCGAAGGTGCGCGCTTCCGCCGCGTCGTCCGAGCCCTGGGGAGCGCCCTCCGAGGTGCCGATGTACACCGTGGACAGCGTGTGTTGGCGAGGGTCCCTCTTCGGGTCCGAGTACGTGAAGAACTGCTCCACCAGCTTCACGTCGAGCCCCGTCTCCTCCTTCACCTCGCGAATGGCCGCCGCGTCCAGCGGCTCTCCCTCGTCCACGAACCCGCCCGGCAGCGCCCACCCGATGGGCGGATTCGCGCGGCGGATGAGGACGATGCGTCCGCCGGGAAGCTCGATGATGCAGTCCACGGTGGGCTTGGGGTTGCGGTATTCGGGCATGGCCCCCAGTCTACCCCGACCGTCACGTCCGCACTGCACTCGATGCGTCCGTGGAGTATGGTGCGCACCGTGTCCACCGTGAGACGCTTCCGCCTGCTTGTCCCCGCCCTCCTCGTGAGCGCCATGTCGGGCTGTCTGCCCTTCAACCAGGACCCGGGTGACTACCAGTTCACTCCCGTGGAGGTCTTCCGCGACGAGTGCGGTCTCTACCCCGCCAACCAGGACCAGTTCCACGGCACCCTCCAGGTCACCGGGCGCGTCGTCCGCCTGGACTTCGGGCTGCTCGACACGCAGCTCATCGGCTACTTCCTCGCCGAGGGAGACGACTTCTCCATCGACGGCACCATCGTGAACGCCTCGGCCACGGTGCGAGGGCAGGAGTGTCTGCTCGACGAGGCCAACATCCACATCGACGCCACGACGCAGTGCGGGACGCGCTTCGATGGGGTGATGCGGGTGCGCTACCAGACCGATCAGCGTCCGACGGACTGCGCCTGCGAGCTGTGGATGCGTTTTGAAGCCGTCAAGGAAGCGAAGCGCTGCGAATAGCGCGCTTGAGCCTGGCCTCGCGGGTTCCTAGAACAGAGGGGTTGTCGCCCACTCCGTGGAGGAGCCCATGGCTGAAACGCACCAAGAGATTGTCTCGGTCCTGACCGAGGCCCGCGTCTTCCCACCGCCCCAGGCGTTCTCCCAACGCGCTCTCTTGAAGAGCATGGAGGACTACCAGCGCCTGTGGGACGAGGCCGCCAGGAACCCGGACAAGTACTGGGGAGACCGCGCCCGCGAGGAGCTGTACTGGAAGGAGCCCTTCCAGACGGTGCTCGAATGGAAGCCGCCGCACGCGCGGTGGTTCGTCGAGGGACGCACCAATCTGGCCTACAACTGCCTGGACCGGCACCTCGCCACGCGCCGCGACAAGCCGGCCATCCTCTTCGAGGGCGAGCCCGGAGACCGCCGCAGCATCACCTACGGTGAGCTGTCCACGCAGGTGAACCGGCTGGCGAACGGCCTCAAGTCGCTGGGCATCAAGAAGGGCGATCGCGTGGGCATCTATCTGCCCATGGTGCCCGAGGCCGCGGTGGCGATGCTGGCGTGCGCGCGCATCGGCGCGGTGCACTCGGTGGTGTTCGGCGGCTTCTCCACGGAAGCACTCCAGGAGCGCATGAACGACGCGGGCGCCAAGGTGGTGCTCACCGCGGACGGCGGCTGGCGCAAGGGCGCGGTGGTGCCGCTGCTCAAGAACGTGGAAGCCGCGCTGAAGACCATGACCACCGTGGAGAAGGTGGTGGTGCTGCGGCGCACGGGCGACTCGCTGGCGCTGAACGACTCGAAGCTCCTGGCGTGGGACGCGCTGGTGAAGGACCAGTCCGACACGTGCGAGCCGGAGTGGGTGGAGAGCGAGCACCCGCTGTTCATCCTCTACACCTCCGGCTCCACCGGAAAGCCCAAGGGCGTGCTGCACACCACCGCGGGCTACTCGGTGATGGCGTCGCTCACCACGCGCTGGGTGTTCGACTTGCGCGAGGACGACGTCTACTGGTGCACCGCCGACGTGGGCTGGGTGACGGGGCACAGCTACGTCGTCTACGGGCCGCTGATGAACGGCGCGACGACGGTCATCTACGAGGGCGCGCCCACACACCCGGCGCCGGACCGGTTCTGGGACATCATCGAGCGCTACAAGGCCACCATCCTCTACACCGCGCCCACCGCCATCCGCGCCTTCATGCGCCTGGGCGAGGAGCACCCGCGCAAGAAGGACCTGTCCTCGCTGCGCCTGCTGGGCAGCGTGGGGGAGCCCATCAATCCCGAGGCGTGGATGTGGTACCGCGAGGTCATTGGCGGCGGGCGCTGCCCCGTCGTGGACACCTGGTGGCAGACGGAGACGGGCTCCATCATGATTTCGCCGTTGCCCGGGGCCACGCCGACCAAGCCGGGCTCCGCCACGCTGCCCCTGCCCGGCATCCACGCGGAGATTTTGGACCGTCAGGGCAACGCGGTGCCGAAGGGGCAGGGCGGTCTGCTCTTCGTCACCCAGCCGTGGCCCTCCATGCTGCGCACCGTGTACGGCGACCCGGAGCGCTACGTGCGCACGTACTTCAGCGAGCTGCCCGGCAAGTACTTCACCGGCGACGGCGCGCGCACCGATGCGGACGGCTACTTCTGGTTGATGGGCCGCGTGGATGACGTCGTCAACGTGGCGGGCCACCGCCTGGGCACCGCCGAGGTGGAGAGCGCCCTCGTCTCGCACCCCCGTGTGTCCGAGGCCGCCGTGGTGGGTCGCCCCGACGACTTGAAGGGCACCGCGCTGGTGGCCTTCGTCACGCTCAAGCAGGGCCACGCCCCGTCCCCCGAGCTCAAGAAGGAGCTGGCCCAGCACGTCTCCAAGGAGATTGGCGCGATTGCCCGGCCGGATGAGATTCGCTTCGCGGAGGCCCTGCCCAAGACGCGCTCCGGAAAAATCATGCGCCGCCTGCTGCGCGACGTCGCCGCCGGAAAGCAGTCCTCGCAGGACACCACCACGCTGGAGGACCTCAACGTCCTCGCGGCGCTCCAGCAGAACGACGAATAGCCATACCCCGAGGCAGGGCAGGGGAGCGTCGAATCAGGCCCCCTGCCTTCGCCCCTGTGGGACGTGGTGGCTCGGGTGCCCTACGTGAAACCACTCAGGTCGGAACTGCAACTGGGTTTCACCCTACGTGTGACGGTCGGTCTGCGCTAACAATCCGAAATATTCAGGTGTTGAGGAGTTGTTGACACTGGAAGATTACAGGGGCATTAGAGGCCGCGCTCACCCCCCCGAGCGCGACGCCCCAGGTCTTGTTTCCAGCGTCGTTTACCCTCCCCCTCGGATGTGTTCATGAATCTCCGCGATCAGCTCGACTCGCCGCTGTTCACCCATTTCATCGCCAACTACACGAACCCCACGGGGCCTGACTTGCTGGGCCGCACGGAGGCGTTCTTCGAGTGGCAGGAGTCGCGGCGGCAGACCGGGTTGTGGCCGTATTCGCGGAGCCTGGACGGAGCGCCCATGGCCGAGTGCGCCGTGCGCAGCGAGACGGGAGTGGCGCGGCAGGGTTTGAACTTCGGTTCGCAGGACTACCTGGCGCTGTCCACGCATCCGTCCGTGGTGGAGGCGGCGCACCGGGCCATTCGTGACTTCGGCGTGCACAGCGCGGGCTCCGGGATGTTCGGGGGGAACACGGCGCCGTCGCTCAAGTTGGAGCAGGCGCTCGCCGAGCACCTGGAGATGCCGTACGTGGCGCTGTTCGCGACGGGGTGGGGCGCGGGCTTCGGTGCCATTGCCGGGCTGGTACGTCCCGAGGACCACGTGGTGCTGGACGCGCTGTCCCACGCGAGCCTTCAGCAAGGCGCGAACGCGGCGACTCAGAAGGTGAGCCGCGTGCCGCACCTGAACAACCGCGCGATGCGCCGCAAGCTCCAGGAGCTGCGCGCGAGCGACGCGGCCAACGGCATCCTCGTCGTCACCGAGGGCCTGTTCTCCATGGACTCGGACATTCCTCGCATCGAGGAGCTACAGACCATCTGTCACGAGTTCGGCGCGACGCTGCTGGTCGACGTGGCGCACGACCTGGGCGCGCTGGGGCCCAAGGGCACGGGCAGCCTGGGGGCGCAGAACCTGCTGGGGAAGGTGGACCTGGTGGTGGGTTCCTTCTCGAAGACGTTCTCGTCCAATGGCGGCTTCGTGGCGACGCGCTCGGCGGCGGTGCGCCAGTTCGTCCGCGTCATGGGCGGGCCGCACATCTTCTCCAATGCGCTGGTGCCCGTGCAGGCCGCGGTGGCGCTGGAGTCGCTGCGCATCGTCCGCTCGGAGGAGGGTGACGTGCTGCGCGCTCGGGCGATGGAGAACATCCTCGCGTTGCGCGCCGCGTTCGCCGAGCGCGGAGTGAAGTGTCTGGGGGAGCCGTCCAACGTGGTGCCGGTGCCGCTGGGGGACCCGAAGGTGGCGCGCGTGGCATCGAAGCTGGTGTTCGAGCGCGGCGTGTTCCCCAACCTGGTGGAGTACCCGGCGGTGCGCATCCGCGAGTCGCGCTTCCGCATGCAGGTGATGTCGTCGCACACGGTGGCGCAGATGAAGCAGGGCGCCGAGGTGGTGCTCAACGCCGTCGAAGAGGCCCGGACCATGCTCGAGTCCCCTCAGCCGAGCCCGTTACGGGTCGCTCGCGCCGAGTCAGGCAAGCGCGCCGAGGTCTGAGCCGCGCGCGTCGAGTCGGGCAAGCGCGCCGAGGTCTGAGCCGCGCGCGTCGAGTCGGGCAAGCGCGCCGAGGTCTGAGCCGCGCGCGTCGAGTCGGGCGCGCGCCGAAGTCTGATGCTCGCGCCGAGCCGGGCAAGTGCCAGGTCAGGTGCTCGCGCCGAGGCCTGAGCCTCGCGCTGTCGCCGCGGTTACTCCAATCGGCTTCGCGAATCCCGGCGAAGCCGGCTGTGCCGCTCAGGTGTCGTCGAGGCTGTCGTCGCGCAGGTGCGTGATGTCGCCCCACGTCACCAGCCGGAACGCGCCCTGGTGATAGTCGAACTGGTTCCAGCACGCGTTGAGCACCGAGAAGGCGCGCGGCGTGCTCGGCGGAATCCCCAGGCTGTGTCGGAAGAAGCTGCTCAGCACGCCCCCGTGGGTGACGACGACGACGCGCTCGCCGGGGTGGCGGCTGCCCACTTCACCCAGGCACTCCACCGCGTGCCCCAGTCGCTGGGACGTGCTCTCGCCTCCCGGGACGACGAAGTCCGGCGCGTTGGTGGCGTACTCGCCGAAAATCTCTGGATGCTGGCGACTCGCCTCCTCGCGGGTGAGTCCTTCGAGGATGCCCAGCCCGCGCTCCCTCAGCCGCGCGTCCGAGTGGACCGGGTGGCCCGTCCTCGCGGCGATGCGCTGGGCGGTCTGCATCGCCCGACCCAGGTCGCTGCTGTACAGCGCGCTGAAGGAGAGGGTGGACAGCCGCGCCGCGAGCGCGTCCGCCTGACGCAGCCCCTCGGCGCTCAAGGGGCTGTCCCGGTGGCCCTGGAGCAGCCCCAGGGCGTTCCACTCCGTCTCGCCGTGCCGCAGCAGGATGAGCTCGGTCTTCATGCCCGAAGCCTGACGACAGGCCTCGGGCGGGGCAAGGACTCCGTGCGTGACGTGTCAGCGGCTCAGCGTGCCCGCTCCATGTGCGTCATGCCTTCCTCCAGCAGCGCCGCCACGCCCCGGCGCACCACGTGGACGACCTTGCGGCTGTAGGCCGGGCCTCCATGGGTGTAGTGCCCGCTCACCTTGTGGTGCAGCTCCGTGGCGCCCCACACCAGCACCAGGTCCGCCCACTCCAAATCACTCCGGGCCCGGTCCGACGTGCGTCGCTCGGTGCCGTCCACCATGCGCAGGTCGATGTGGTGGCCCAGCTTCGACTCCAGCTCCTCGCGCACCGCTGGAGAGCCGCCCACCACCACGACCTTGCGCACGCCCAGGCGGTTGCACGTCTCCACGAAGGCGACCTCCGCCCGGTGGTTGGCCGAACCTCCGCAGCGCGCGCAGTGGCTGCGCGGCTCCACCCGCAGCGGCTCGCGGCCACTGGCCTGCGCCACCTTGAGGCACGCGCCATCCGCGCACACGGGGAAGAAGCGCCCCTCGAGCACCTCCGCCGCCTTGTGCAGCTTGGGCTCACTCATCCGCAGCTTGCCGGGACGCGTGAGGCCCGCATCCTCCAGCACCGCGCGAGCGCGCACCCGCGCGTCCGTCAGCGTGATTCCGCGGTCCGACAGCCAGCCGTCGATGTCTCGGTCCGTGCTCATGACTCTCTCCTCGTCGGAGACGGCACGGCGGAGAACAGCTCCGCCTGCACGGGGGAAGTTTCAGGAGAAGCCACCAGTCCCAACACCTCTCTCACCGGACCGAAGCTGCGCCGGTGGATGGGCAGGACCCCCTTCTCCTTGAGCGCCTGGACATGGCGCGCCGTCGGGTAACCCTTGTGGTCCGCCAGCCCATAGCCCGGGTAGCGCGCGTCCAGCTCCGCCATCAGCTTGTCGCGCGTCGTCTTGGCCAGGATGGAGGCCGCGGCGATGCTCATGGAGAGCGTGTCGCCCTTGATGATTCCGCGCTGGGGCGAGGGGCACTGCGGAATCGTCCGCGCGTCCACCAGCACGTAGTCCGGCTTGAGCCCCAGGCCCTCCACCGCGCGGCGCATCGCGAGCAACCCCGCGTGGTAGATGTTGAGGCGGTCGATTTCCTCCACCTCCGCGTGGCCCACCGCCCAGGCCACCGCGTCGCGCTTGATGGCGACCGCCAGCGCCTCGCGCTTCTGCGCGTCGAGCACCTTCTTCGAGTCGTCCAGTCCCTTGAGCCGGTAGCTCCTGGGCAGCACGGCCGCGGCCGCGACGACGGGGCCGGCCAGCGGTGCCATGCCCGCCTCGTCCACGCCCGCCACATGCGTGTGCCCCTGCTCCCACAGCTCCGTCTCGAAGCGCAGCAGGTGGCGCAGCCGCTGGCCCTCGGAGCGGTTCTTCTCCTGACGGGAGCGGATGCGCCGGGCGAGCGCCTGGGCGCCTCGTCGCGGATCCGCGTCGAGCGCTTCCAACAGACCGTTCGGGACGGGGTTCGCCTGGGTGACGAAGCGCTCGGTCAGCTCACCGAGGGCGCACTGAAGCCACTGTTCCCGGCTATCGATGGACATGCTTGCGGACCCGAGCGACTACCGGAACGGTAGGACTCCCCGATGAGGGAACGCGGTGCCCACCACAACACGTCCCCACCGCCGTACACACGGGAGCGCCCGACTGGTGGGTGGCTCCGAGGACGGGGATGTGACGCGAGGAGGCGGGCATGCGGGTCTGACGCATGCTGACAGCCGTACCGCAGGCGGCCGGCTCAATTCAACCTCCCTGGTGCATTCTCGCGAGGAAATCCTCGCGAACCCCGGAGAAGTTGGAGGCCAGATGAGTTCCTACGGACTCAACTCCAGCGTCAATTCGGCCGGCTCGGGTACGCAGTTGCAGGTGTCACACACCCATTCGACGCGGGAGGCAGGGGACACCTTGGCGCCGGCGGTGGCCACCACTCGCACCGGGCTGGGGGCGAGCCGCTCGTTGACGGCGGTGGTGACGCCGTCGCTGTCGGTGACGCCGGAGATGCTCTCGTTGGAGGTGAGGTTTGTGGCGGTGACGGTGGCACCGCGCACCCGGGCTCCCTCCGCCGAGACGACCTCCACGCGCAACGCCATCAGCGTCGCCTCACAGTCGTCGATGCCGCGCTCCATGCGAGGTGCGTCATCACATCCCGAAAGCAAGCCGAGGCCGATGAGCCAGCAGAGTCCGCGCACGCGAAGCATGTGCTCAAGGTGATGCTTGTCCCTCCGCGCGGCAATGCCTGACTCAGTCGGAAGTGAGTCTCGTGCGCTCGCCCGCGTAGCGCGCCGCGCTGGTGTCCGGGTAGCGGTGCAGCACGTACTGGTAGACTTCCTCCGCGCGGGCCATCTCGTTCATCCGTTCGCCCAGCACGCGCGCCAACAGCACCAGGGCCCGGGGCGCGGTGGGCGCATCCGGTGCCACATCCGCCGCGCGCTCCAGCGCCGCTACCGCCAGTGGGAAGTTTCCTTCCACGGCCGCTGCCTGCCCGATGAACAGGTGGTGCTCGGCGGGCACACGCGAGGCGGGGAGTTGCTCCAGCGCGGCATACAGCTCCAGGGCCCGGGGTACATCGCGCCCCCCCACGGCCGTCGCCAGGGCGGAGAGCTGCTCGGTGGCGCTCGCCTGGCTCGCCCCGGCTTCCCCTCCAGGAGACGCCGCTTCCGTGACGTGCTCCGTCAAGAGCCCTGTCGAGTGGAGCGACGGTGCATCCTTCAGCGGCCGGGTGTTTCCCAGCACCGGCTCCAGGTAGTCCCGTGCCTCGCCGTAGCCCACCTGGTCTCCCCGGACGTACAGGAGCAGGCCCAGCACGTGCGCCGCGAGGAAGGGCACCACCAGCGTGACGCACTCCGCCAGGACACGGGAGATGATGACCAGGTCCAGCGCGCGCAGCCCCGCGGCCACCCCGTGGGCCACGACCTGGAGGAGCACCAATAGCGCGAGCACGAAGGTGGTCAGCAGGTAGTCGGAGCCCAGGCCCCGGGCCAGCCGGAGCACGAGGCGCGGGTCGAGCATGCGCCACGGCGGCTGGCCCGTCGCGGCGAGCAGGAGCCCCATGGGCAGCCACAGGCCCCCCAGGAGCAGCAGGGCCCAGAGCACCGGGTCCTCGAGCAGGTCGGGCGGCAGCTCCCACTGGATGAACCAGGCGAAGGCGTCCAGCTTCGCGTGGGCGCCGGTATGGGTCAGATACCCGTAGGCGAGCGCCGGCAGGGCCGCGAGCACGAAGACCATCAGCCCGCGCAGGCCCGGGACGATGGCGTCGCGGAAGATGTCGCTAAAGTCCGGGATGTCCAGCGACGTGTCGCCGCGCGCGGACTCCTGGACGAGGCCGAAGAACGTCGCCCAGAACAGGCCGCCGTAGAGGGCGATGAGCGGGGCCCGCATCAACAGGAACGACATCTCCGCGAACCAGGCCACCGTCGCGAGGAACAGGCTCAGCGCCACCAGCAGTTGGAGTCCCTCGGCGGAGAAGGGGTAGCGCCAGGCCTTCTTCAGCCGGTGGGACAGCGGCACCGCGCCGCGGTGGATGCCGAGGACCTGGGCGTCGCCGCCGCACGGTCCGCAGGCGACCAGCTCCACCGTCTGGACCCGGCGCCCCAGGGCGCACTCGGGGCACAGCGCCGCGCCGCACGACTGGCAGCGCCAGCCGGCGAGGGCCTTGGGATGACGCTGACAGGCGGCCGCGGTGGTGGGAGGCATCTTCCCGGCAGCCTACGTCGTGCCAGGGGCCTCGTCCCAGGGGGCGCCGAGCCAGGCCTGATAGGCGGACTTCTGCGCCTCGCTGGGCTTGTCCACGCGCGAAAGCCACACGGCCTCCGTGGGCTTGGCGCCGAGCACCACGGGAACTTCCACCAGCCTGTCGCGGCGGAAGACCGTCACCCGCACCGTCTCCCCGGGCTTGCGGTCCTCACAGCGGCTCATCAGCGCGGCGCCGTCCGCCTTCCAGCCGTCGAGCGCCACCACGTCGTCCTCGGCGTACAGCCCCGCGTCCTGAGCCGGCGAGCCGTCCAGCACCGTGGCCACCGTGGCACTCCCCTTGAGGGTGACGCCCAGCCAGCCCTTCGGCTTGGACTCCTTGCCCTTGGGCGGCGTGCCTCCGCGGTCGCTCGCGGACTCCCGGATGCGGAAGTTCATCTCCAGGCCGACGTGCGCGAGGACCGAGAAGTCCAGCTCCTCGGTGGTGCGCAGCGCCCGGTCGAAGAAGGGCGTCAGGTCCACGCCCGCCACCTCGTTCGCCGCGGCCTCCACGCCGTCCTCATTCACGCCGGAGCCGTCCCCGTGGCGGCGCCACAACAGCCGCAGCACGTCATCCAGGCCGCGCGTGTCGCTGGTGGCCCGGCGGATCTCCAAATCCAGGAGCGCCGACACCACCTCGCCCTTCAGGTAGTAGGAGATGGCGCTGTTGGGCGAGTTCTCGTCCGGCCGGTAGTGCTTCACCCAGCTCACCAGCGACGCCTCCAGCAGCGTCTGCGTCCGCCGGCCCGGCGTCGAGTGCAGCGCGGTGAGCGTCTCGCCCATCCGCGTGAGGTAGCGCTGCGCGGACATCAGCCCCGCGCGCCGGACGATGAGGTTGTCGTAGTACGCGGTGGTTCCCTCGAAGGCCCACAAGAGGGAGGTGTAGTTCTCCTTCGAGTAGTCGAAGGGCACCAGCGCCCGGGGCTTCACCCGCTTGACGACCCACAGGTGGAAGTACTCGTGCGCGGCCAGCGTCAGCAAGTCCTCCCACCCCCGGCCCGTGGACAGCGCCGTGCGGGGGAAGAGCAGGGCGGTGCTGGCCTGGTGCTCCAGCCCGCCGCGTCCCTTGTCCGTCAGGTACAGGAGGAAGAGGTAGCGTTGAAGGGGAAGTCCGCCGAAGAGGCGGGCCTGCACCTCGCACAGGCGCTGGAAGTCCGCGCACAGCCGCTCGGGGTCCGCCGGTGTGTCACCCCAGACGATGATGTCGTGCGGCACGCCCGCCGCGGTGAAGCTCAGCGGCGTGTGGGGGCCCACCTCGAAGGGACTGTCCACCAGCGTGTCGTAGTCCGAGGCGATGAACGCCCCCGCTCGCTGCCCGAGCGCGCAGAAGGTGCTCCAGCTCGGCGGCGCGTCCACCGTGACCTGGTGCTCCAGGCCCCGCGTCGCCTCCGTGTAGAGGAACACGGTGGCGCCGTTGAGGTACGCGTGGGTGCCGTCCACGTGGCTGGTGCGCACCGTCAGCTCGTTGGCGTACACGCGGTAGCGCAGCGTGACGGCCTGGCCTCCGGCGCTCACGCGCCAGGTCTGCTTGTCCACGCGCCTCACCGTCAGCGGCGAGCCGTCCTGCGTCGTCGCGGTGAGGTCCTGGACGTGCCGGGCGAACTCGCGCACCAGGTAGCTGCCCGGCGTCCACACCGGCATCAGCGCGTCGAGCACGGTGGGGCCCGCCGGGAAGGTGACCTCCACTTCCACCAGATGCGAATGGGGCCGAGGCAGTGAGACGCGGTAGCGGACGGACGGGGACATGGCCGGGCCTTTCTTCCAGGCAGGCTACTTCGCTCGGACGAGGACGGCTCCGAAGAAGCCATCCGTGCCGTGGGTGTGCGGCGCAAGGCGCAGGAACGGGCCAGGGCCCACCTTCGCGCCCAGCTCCGGCCCCAGCAGCTCCGCCACCGGGCGCACCGTGTACTCGGGGTGGCGCGAGAGGAAGTCCTCGATGACGGCCTCGTTCTCCTCACGCAGCACGCTGCACGTGCCGTAGATGAGCCGGCCTCCGGGCTTCACCATCCGCGAGAAGCGCTCCAGGAGCGCCTTCTGCCGGGCCACGTGCTCGGCCAGGTGCTCGGGCGTCAGGCGGTAGCGCGCGTCAGGCTTGCGGCGGAACGTGCCGGTGCCGCTGCACGGCGCGTCCACCAGCACCCGGTCCGCCTTGCCCGCGAGCGAGTCCAGCGAGGAGTCCGCCTCCGGCCCCTCCGCGGCGATGAGCTGGGCGCGCACGTTGTGCACCCCGGCGCGGCGGGCCCGCTTCTTGAGGTCCTCCATGCGCCGCGTGTCGATGTCCAACGCGTGCAGGTCTCCCCGGTTCTTCATCTGCGCCGCCAACTGGAGCGTCTTGCCACCCGCGCCCGCGCACGCATCGACGACGCGCGTGGGGGGCGCATCCACCAGCATGCCGAGCAGCTGGCTGCCCTCGTCCTGGATTTCGAGGAAGCCCTCGCGGAAGGTCTCCAGCGAGAAGACGTTCATGCGCGTCTCCAGGTGCAGGCCCATGGGCGACAGCAGGGAGGGCTTGGACTCCACCTCCTCGGTGGACAGGCGCTTCGCCAGCGCGTCGCGGTCCTCCTTGAGGAGGTTGGCGCGGACGGTGAGGGGAGCGCGCTCGTTCATCGCCTCGGCGGCGCGCGCGGCGTCCTTGCCGTACTGCGCGAGGAAGCGCTCGGCGAGGAAGTCCGGCAGCGAGGCGGCGATGGGGAAGCGCTTCTTCTCCGGCAGGGCCTCCAGCGCGGCGGCGGCCTGGGGCAGCGCGCTCAGGGCGGAGGCATCCGCGGGCGTCAGCGACGAGGTGCGCGCCACCTCACCCAGCGCATCTCCGTGCAGGACGCGCGAGGTGGCCAGACGCAGGACGTCCTGACGGGTGGAGTCCAGCGAGTCGAACTGCGGATGGGCGCGCGACAGCAGGAAGTCCACCGTGCGCTGGCGGCGCAGCAGGGCGTAGACGCGCTCGGCGACGGCGCGGCGCTCCGACGAATAGAGGTTCGTCTTGCGGCGCAGCGTGAAGTCCAGCGCCCGGTCCGACAGTCGCCCTTCATGGCGCACCAGCGCGTACGCCTCCAGGCAGGCCTGGAGCACCAGGTCCTCTCTCACGGGCCGAGGGGAGCGCGCCTGCTCCTTGAGCGTGGGCTTCTTGCTGTGCGTACGCTCGTTGGAGGACTTCTTCGCGGACGGTCGCGAGGTGGGGCGGAATTTGGATTTCTGGGCCATGGCTGCAGGGGCCTTTGCATCCCCCGGGCGGGTTGACAAGCGGGGAAAGCAAACCCGGGTGGTCAGGGGACGCTCGGTCCACCGACACACCCGGGCGGGGGGCTCGCTCACCGACGGGGAGCGAGCCGGGTTTTCAAGGACGTCGGCTGGCGCGGCGACGGCGGAGCAGTCCGGCCACCATCAGCCCGGCGGCGGGGAGCAGCGCGGCCGTGGGACCCGCGGCGCAACCCCCACCGGACCCGCCGCCCTCATCGTCGGTGCCCGGCGTGCCCGTCGTCGGCGGGGAAGGGCGGTCGTCCGGGTTGCCCGTGGAAGGGGTCCCCGCGTCGGTGCCGCCACCACTGCCGCCGTCTTCGCCTCCACCACCGCCACCCGGGGCCGCGGAGACTGTCACGACGGACGTCGCGGTCCGCGTCACCGCTCCGAAAGTCGCCGTCGCCGTCACGGTGTACTGGCCGGCCTTGGCGTACGTGTGCTCGGCCGTCGTGCCCTCGGCCGCGCCGCCGTCGCCGAAGTCCCAGCTCACGGGGACGACCGAGGACGTCGTCGCGCGGAAGAGGGCGCGGTGGGGCGCCACGCCGCGCTCGCCCTCCACGGTGACGGACAGGGCATCCGCCGGGGGCGGCTGCTCCACCGGGGGCAGGTCCTTGTGCAGCGTGAAGCTGTCGAGCACCGTGTCGTCCGTGGTGATGAGCTTCGCGGTGAGCACGCCCTCCACCACCTCCACGTCGAGGAAGCCGTGCGCCTTGTTGTCGCGCACCTGGCTCCAGCTCGGCTGGCCCTCGGAGAACGCGCGCAGGGCCGCGCCGCCGCCGCCCACCACCAGGTAGGGGATGCCGCCCGAGGACGCGACGCCGTCACCCTGCATCGGCTTGCTGCGCTCGTAGTTGTGGTCATGCCCCGTCAGCACCAGGTCCACGCCGTACTTCTCGAAGATGGGGCCGAACTGGCGGCGCATGGTGAGCTGCGAGCCGTGCTCGCCGCTGGACCAGGGCGGGTGGTGGAAGAAGACGACCTTCCACGGCTGCGTGGTGCCGGCCAGGTCCGTCTGCAGCCACGCCTTCTGGTCCGCCAGCGAGCAGCGCTCCGCCGCCGACAGGCCAATGGCGCAGTTGGAGTCGAGCGACACGAAGTGCACGTGCCCCCAGTCGAACGAGAAGTAGCGCTCCGAGCCCGCCGGGTTGTTGGTGGGCATGTAGAGGTTGTCCAGGTACGGCTGTCCCTGGTTCGTCACGTACTCGTGATTGCCGGGCGAGGCGAAGAGGGGGACCTCCGCCAGCAGCGCGGCCATGGGCGCGAAGAGGTGGTCCTGGAAGTCGGCCTCGGTGCCGTCGGGGTAGGCGTTGTCGCCCAGGGCCACGAACAGCTCCGGCTTGCGCGCGAGCATGTCGGCGGCCACCGCCTTCTGGTCCGAGCCGCCCGTGCCGAAGTCGCCCACGGCGGCGAAGTGCACGCTGCGCGTTCCGGGCTCGGGCGCGGTGGTGAAGCGCTTGGTGGGCGTCTTGAGGCCGCAGGCGCTGACCTCGTAGGAATATTCGGTGCTGGGCTTCAGGCCGGTGAGCACCACGGCATGGACGCGGCCCGAGGCCTCCGAGCGGGCGACCTCACTGACGGCTCCCACGCCATACCGCACCTCGGGCGAGCAGTTGGCCGCCAGACGGAACGCCACCAGGGCGGTGTCCGGGCCGACTTTCTGGAGGTAGGGGTCGCGGGCGAGGACGCCCGCGGAAGCCACGGCCGACACCAGGGTCAGGGCCACGGCCAGGGGAAGCGGGTTGAAGCGGGTCTTCCGATGCATGCAGCCTCCTCCCGAACCATTTCGGGACGGAGGCCCAACCGTTCACTCCGCGACCTTCATCCGGACGGGAAGTGGGCGCCGGGCGGCGAGGCAAGCCCTCGCGCACCCGACGCCTGTCCCGCCGGGCGCTACTTCTTCACGTCATAGGTCGCGAGGTCCTCGGTGCGCTCACCCTCTTCGCGCACCTTGCCGACACCGGGCACCAGCCAGTACGTGCGCTCCTTGCCCTCCTTCACCTCGCCGGCGTCGTTGAGCTTGTCGCGGCGGACCTTCACGGCGTTGGTGAAGGTGCCGGCCCGGGTCTGCACCGTCGCGTTCACCTCCAGCACGCGCCACGTATAGGTCGGGTCGCTGTCCTCCTGGCTCCCGTCACCCAGCACCGTCAGCTCCTGCACGGCGCTGGTGAAGGACCAGGGCAGAGAGCCCGGCGCGCGCGACAGGGACTTCACCGTGGAGGGAGACCAGGTGGTGGTGCGCACCTGCACCCCGTCCCGGTGGTCCTCCTCGCGAAGGCGCACCACCAGGCCATTGCTCTGCTCGAGCTGCCACGAGTACTCCTCGTAGAGGATGCCGGTGGCCACCCGGTCCTGCCGGCTGTGCACCAGCACGCCCGTCGTTCCCGCCGGTGCCCCCGGCACCTCGCGCGGCCCCTGCACCGTCACGCGTTTCTGGAAGTTGCCGTGCACCGGGTCCTGGATGTCGTAGACCCAGACGGAGCCCGTCGTCAGCGGCCACAGCGTCTTGGAGGCCGTGTCGTCCGGGTTGTTGTCGTTCGGGTCCTTGTCGCCCGGCAGGCCCACGTCTCCGCCCGGCGAGGGACCCGGTCCATCTCCATTGGGCAGGCTCCCTCCACCACCACACCCCACCAGCAACCATCCGGCCGCGAGCGCGACCACCCACCTGCGTGTCATGTCAGCTCCTCTCGTGTCCCCTTGGGGCCTACCGCCGTCCACCGCAGCCCCCGCAGGGGCGTGCCCTCCGTCCGTCCCAGCGCCGCCGTCAGCGAGCCGGGCACGGGCTCCTCCACTTCCAGCTCCAGCCGCCGCCCGTCGAAGTCGAGCGCGCAGCTCTTCACCAGCACGTTGCGCTCACGCAGCGCGCTCCTCAGCGACGCCTCCGCGCCCACCAGGTCGTCGGCCTGCGCGGACACCAGCAGGCGCTGCCGGGTCGCCACGGGCGTCTCGCGGTTGAACAGGTCCAGCACGAACAGCAGCGCCGCCACGAACACCGTGCCGACACCGGCGAGCCCCAGGCTTCCGTGGCCGCACGCCATGCCCAGGCCAATCATCAGGAAGAGGATGGCCGCGTCGCGCGGGTCCTTGAGGCCCGAGCGGAAGCGCACGAAGCCTCCCAGTCCCACCAGCCCGAAGGCCTTGGCCACGCTGTCGCCGATGACGGCGGTGATGACCGCCGCCGCCGCGCACAGCAGCACCTGCGCTTGAATCATGTCCGCCTTCGGCAGCGCCCGGCGCATGGGCAGCCGCCAGGGACGCAGTGACAACACCGTGCCGATGAACGCCGCCGCGAGCATCCGCGGCAGCATCACGGTGATGGACAACGAACTCATCTCCGCCTTGGCGCTCTCGAAGAGCGCTGGAATCGAAACCTCCATGTCGGGGCTCCCCTAGAGCTCGACCAGCTGTGTGGCCGCATCCGCGACGACGCGGCTTGGGCGGACCGTGGTGCCCCGAGCGTCGAGCGTCGACGCCGTGGCGATGACCGCATAGGCATTGCGCAACACCGGCAGGCTCGCGGGGCGTGCCTCCAGGACACGTGAGATGAGCGTGCGTGCCTCGGGCCCCAAGGGCAGCCCCTTGAGCGAGGACAGCACGGTGGCGGGCCAGCGCTTCGCGTGGGCCACCCGCAGCTTCCACGCGCGCGGGTCGTTCATGCCGTCGACGGAGTCCAGCGCCTCCTTCGTCTGCGAGGAGCCCCGCTCGCGCAGCGCCCACGCCTCCTGCGAGTCGAGTCCGGTCAGCGAGCGCAGCACCAGCTTCAGCGCCTTGCCCGCCAGGGCCTCGCGCAGTCCGCGCGCCACCGGGGTGTCCAGTCCCTGGGTGCCGCGCAGCACCGCCAGCCGGTCATGGGGCAGGAGCGCCTCTCTCAGCGCGTCCGCCCGCGCGTCCGACAGGCCTCCGAGGCTGCGCGCGGTCTCCACGAACAACGAGCGCTGCACGCCGGCCTCGCGCACCAGCCAGGACTCCTCGCCGTCCACGCCGGAGAGGCCCAGCAGCACGTCGGTGAGGCGGCCGTCCTTTATGCCACGCTCGCGCAGCGCCCACGCCTGGGGAGAGCTGTCGCCCTTCAGGCCCTGCAGCACCTCCGACGGAGCCTGGGCATACAGCCGCTCGCGCATCATCGACGCGCGCGCGCCGGTGAGTCCGCCCAGGCCGAGCGCCACCTGCGCGGGGGCCAGCGGCGCCAGCACCTCTCGCAGCGTCCACGCCGCCTCATCTCCCAGGCCCAGGAGGCCCCGCGCCGTGAGGGCGGGGAAGCGCTCCACGAAGGCCAGTCTGCGCTGGTGCGCCATGAGGCCGGGCAGGCCACCCAGCATCCACACCGCCAGCGACGGCTCGCGCAGCTCCACGGTGTCCAGTGCCTGGAAGAAGCGCGCCTCCACGTCCTCCACGTCCACGGGGCCCGAGTGCACCGGCGTCGTCGACATGGGGACGATGCGCTGCACGGGTGTGTCGCGCCCCTCCAGTCGCGCCACCACCGCGTCCACGAGCCGCTGCTCCAGCACGTGCAGCGGCGCGTCGTTGTTCTCCAGGATGAGCCAGCGTCGAGGGTCCTCCTTCGCCAGGGCGAGGAAGGACTCGCGCACGCGCACCGCCAGGCCCGCGCCCGCGAGCCCCTTGCGGCTGTCCCCGTCCGAGCCGCGTCCCGCCTGGGCCTTGCCCAGCCGCTTGCGCCACCTCGCGAGGTCCGGGTCCACGTCCACCAGGATGACCAGGTCCGGCCACAGTCCCTGCGAGGCCAGCTCGCACGCGGGCCGCAGCTCCGACATGGGCAGTCCCCGGCCCCCTCCGCTCAGCGCGAGCTGCGAGTACAGGTAACGGTCGGTGATGCACACCTCGCCCCGCGAAAGCGCGGGCGCCACCACTTCCTCCAGTTGCTGCGCGTCTCGCGCCAGATTGAGAAAGAACTCCGCGCGCGGTGACATCTCCAGCAGCCGCGCATCGCGCGTCAGCTCCCGCACGCGCCGGGCCGTGGACGAGCGCAGCTCGCCTCCTTCCCGTGCGTGCGCCACCCGGTAGCCGAGCTTCTTCAGCCTCCCGGCCAGCAGGTTGGAGAGCGTCGTCTTGCCGCTGCCGTCAATCCCCTCGAAGTCGATGAACACGGTGCCTTATCCCCTCGCGACCCCATCCACGGCGAAGGCATGAACCCTCGCCATCCCCTCTGCGAACTTGCTGTACGTTGGCGCGCCGCCCGGATTGAGCGACGACAGCCAGTCGGGCAGCTCCTGCCCCAGGTGCTTCACCTCCACCACCACGCGTCCTTCGCTCCACAGCGGCGGTCCCAGCCGCTCCGTCGTCAGGGCAAGCTGGGACATGGCCAGCTCCGGAGCAATCTGGTGGTAGCCAATGTCCCGGTCCACCGTCACCCGCCACGCCTGCGACGCCTGATACACGTGCCGCTGGTACGTCACCGCCAGCACCGGCAGCAGGCTGCCTCCGGTGATGAGCGGCAACAGGCGCGCGCCCCCTCGCAACACGCGCCCCAGGTCCGAGCGCGGCACCCAGACCCGACGCTTCTGCGTGAGTCCATGACGCTCGCGCTTCACCTCCAGCACCACGCGCTCCACGCCGCCGGCCCCCACGTCCGGCGAGTACTCCTTCGTGCGGACCTTGAGGCAGTCCTCCGGCGTGCGCAGCGCGCGCGACGCCAGGGGACAGCCCGGTCGGTCGAAATAGACGGACACGATGCGCGTGGGTCGCGGCATCTGCCCCTCCAGCTCCATCGACAACCGCGCGCACAGCGTGAGCGCGGCCTGCTCTCCCAGAACCAGCTTGAACTCACGCCGGAGTCTGGTCACTTCTCCCTCGGCGAACGAGAGCATGGCGTGTCTCCGTGATTAGAAGCGGGTGGCGAGCTGCAGCGAGTACTCGAGGCCCGGCGCCTCGTCCCCCGGTCGCAACGCGCGCTCCACCTGGAACTGCCCCCGGAACCGACTCCCCAGCAGCAGGTTGAGACCCCCGACCAGCGAGTGGCCCCGGCCTTCCACATCCCCTCTCAACTGCAACCCCTCCGCCCCCACCACCGGCTGGAGCGCCCACTCCGTCGTCACCGGCACCGTCCAACTCGCCAGCAAGAGCTGCGCGGTGAACGGACCCATGGGCAGCCGTCCCGTGACGACCTCACCCGTCACGTTCAGCCCGCCCAGCTTCAGCTCCGCGTCCGCCGCCACCGCGTGGCGCCGTGCGCGGTCCAACGCCTCCGCCACGTACGTGCTGACCCCCAGGGTGAGCATCTTCTTGAACGGACGCACGCTCACGCGTCCGGCCAGGTCCTCCTTGGTGCGCACGCCCAGGTCATCCTTGGAGCCCTGGAACACGCCCGCCGACACGCGGACATCCCAGAGGCTCTTGAGCCGCACCTCGCCCATCAGTCCCATCCGACGGCCGCCCAACTCGTGCACGTCCCCCAGGTAGTCCTCCACCAGACCGCGTCCCTGGATGGGCAGGCTCCACGAGCCCTCCAACCGGCGCTGGAGGAAGGGGGCCTTGAACTGGCCGCCGTAGAGTCGGAAGCGCTTGCTGTCGTCCGCGAGGCGGACGAAGGCGTCCTTGAGGATCGACGAGTCCGCGAGGTCCGCGCTCACCTCGGCCTCCAGGTTGGACAGCGACGTGCCCACGCCCACGCGCGCGGAAGGGATGCTCAGCGCGCGCTGGTACTTCGCGCGCTCGTCCGCGCTGGCGCGGGCGTAGACCCGGCCGAAGACGCGCACCGTCTGCACCTCCTCCTGAGGGGTGTCGTCGAGCGCCGTGGAGTCCTCTCCCAGCGAGTCCTCCTGCTGCGCGCCGGGCTTGGACTTCTTTTTCTTCTTCGGGTCCGCCTGCTGCGCGGGCTCCGGCGTGGGCTGTGCGCTCGTCGGCGGCACCGGGCTCACCGCGTCGCCGGTGTCCCTGGGCTGGATGCGCGGGGGCAGGGCCTGCGCCAGCGCGCCCTCCGTCAGGCTGCTCTGGGAAGGTTCCAGGGGCTCGGAGCCTTCTGGGGGTCCGCTCTCGGGCGCTTCCACTCCATCCACGACTCCGCCCGAGAGCGGATCCTCCGCGGCCTCCAACCCCGCGTTGCTTGCGGAAGCCGGAGCACCCGCCAACGCCGGCCCACTCAGGAGGACCGCGACGAGGAGGCCCCGCCTCCCCAGATCATCCAACCGCCACCCGCCCATGTCCCCGCCTCCCCATCGCAGCCGCCAGAGGGCTTGTGCAACTGCGGTGCCCGAATCGACAACGTCGGGTGGAGGACGGCGTGGGCGGCGCGCGGGTGTGCCAGGGCGCGAAAACGTCGTGACCAGGGCGTTACAAGGCCCTCGGTGGGAACGGAAGTTCCACCGCGAGGGCAGCCGGGCCTGTACGAATGTCGATCAGCCGGTAGAAGGAGTTACCGGTTGGACGCCGCATCCGGCGGCGGGACGGTGGAATCGCGTTCCTCCGTGGACGCGGAAGACTCCAGCGTCGTCGTGGAAGCGGTGGCCGTGCCAGCTTCTGGCGTGCCCGCGGGCGAGGCCGGGGCCTTCATCCTCCGCATCGCGCCCCGCACACCCCAGACGAGCGCCGCGCCCGAAGCCAGGACGAGCAGGCCCCAGCTCAACTCCGGAGGCAGGGGCTGGGCGGCCACGGTGACGTAGCCCGTCAGGACCTTGAGGTGCGTGTTCTGGTAGCGGATCTCCAGCTCGTAGAGGCCCGGCTCGTCGAAGGTCAGCTCGGTGTGCCAGTTGACGCCGTCGCGCGTCAGCGTCTTCGTCACCTGGGCGGGCGAATCCTTCAAATGGACGGTCAGCGTCAGGGGGCCGGTGAACTCGGTGCCCTCGAACGCGCCCACGTGGAGCGACAGCATCGCGGGCTGGCCCTCCCGGGGAAGGGCGGGGTGAAGCGTACCCTGCAGGCGCTCCTCGGCATCCGCCCAGCGCAGCTCCATGACGTCGCCGCGTCGCTCCAAGCGGAGTTGATCCGCACCCGGAGTCGCTGCGAACGCACCCGTCGCCAGCAGGCAGGCAATCAGCACCCCGAGCGAATTCCGTGCGCGCCACCTTTGCCTCGGCGGCGGCTGTCCCATAAGATGGCGACCCCTGACGCATTCCATCTGAGCCAACTCCCCCGGCCAGAGTACCGGGATGAACCCTCAATCATTCGGGAAATATCAGCTCCTGAAGAAGCTGGCCACCGGCGGCATGGCCGAGGTGTGGCTGGCGCGTCAGTCGGGCATCGAGGGGTTCCACAAGAACCTCGTCGTGAAGCGCATCCTTCCGCATCTGGCGGAGGACCGTGAATTCGTGGAGATGTTCCGGAACGAGGCGCTCATCGCGGCGCGCTTCAACCATCCGAACATCGCGCAGGTCTACGAGTTCGGCGAGGCCAACGGCACCTACTACATCGCCATGGAGTTCATCCACGGCGAGGACCTGGGCCGGGTCATGCGCAAGGCGGCCAGCGCGGGGCAGTGGATAGCGCGCCCCCTGGCCATCCGCATCGTCGCGGCGGCGTGCGAGGGCCTGCACTACGCCCACAGCCGCACGGACGACGCGGGCCGGCCGCTGCGCGTGGTGCACCGCGATATCTCGCCGCAGAACATCCTCATCAGCTTCGACGGCTCGGTGAAGCTGGTGGACTTCGGCATCGCCAAGGCCGCGGACCAGGCGTCGCTGACCAAGTCGGGCGCCATCAAGGGCAAGTTCGCGTACATGGCGCCGGAGCAGGCGGCCGGCAAGCCGCTGGATGGGCGCGCGGACATCTTCGCCATCGGTCTGGTGCTCTACGAGCTGCTCACGGGCGTGCGTCCGCTCAAGCGGGACTCGGAGCTGGCCACGCTCCAGGCGGCCATGGAGTGCGCCATCCAGCCGCCGTCGCAGGTGGCCGACGTCCCGGAGGAGATGGACCCGGTGGTGATGCGGGCCGTCACCAAGAACGCGGACGACCGTTACCGGGACGCGCGCACGTTCCAGACGGCGCTGGAGGAAATCCTCGTCGGCCAGCGCTGGGTGGCGGGCTCGGTGCAGATCTCCGAGCTGATGGAGACGCTCTTCGCGGACCGACTGGCCGATGAGAAGGTCCAGGGCCAGGTCGTCCCGGTGGACGACGACGCGTCGGGCAACTCGGGCTCGCCCGTGCCTCCCACGCCGCCCCCTCAGGAGCGCGGCCGGGGACGTCCGTCGTCCGCGGACATGAGCTGGGATGCGCCTCCAGGTGAAGCCTCCGCGCCCCGCGAGCGAGGAGGCCGCGCCGCCCCCTCGCGCTCCGCCCCGCCCCCGCCGCCGCGTCGCACGGGTGCCTCCGCGCATCCGGTAGTGGAAGAGGACCCGGGCGAGTGGGACGCGCCCTCGGGCGACCTGGACGTGCCGCCGCGTCGCCGGGGTGGAACGTCGGACTCGATGCGCCGGCCCAGCAACGCGAACGTCACCCAGGTGGCGCGCACCAGCTCCCGCTCGGACCTGCGCAGTGCCGTCACCAATCCCGGAGAGCCGCCTCCGTCGCCGCCGCGCCGCTCCATGACGCGCGCCCAGCCGGTGGTGGACGTGGACGCGCCCCCGCCGCCGCGCTCCCGCACGTCCGCGTCGTTGGACCTGGACGAGCGCACGCGCATGGAGGACGAGGACGACGAGCGGACCATGCTCCCGCCTCCGGAGCCTCCGCCGCGCCGTCGCACGGGCATGCAGTCGCAGGTGTCCGCGCCCGAGCAGCCTCCTCGCCGCCGCACCTCCAGCCGCGCGGAGATGTCCGTGCCCCCGCCGTCGCGCTCGCGCGTCTCGCTCTCCTCGGCGCCCGCCGTGAGGCCGGACGACGACGTGGACCGGGCGCTGTCGGACGACTCGCGCCGCACGCGCCGCACCATGGCGACGCGCAACGTGGCCACGCTGGGCTTCATCGTGGGGTTGCTGGCGGTGGTGGCCATCTTCCACAAGCCCATCCTCGCGGTGCTCAGCGCCACGGCGTCGGACGGGCAGGGCGTGCGCCTCACCATCAACACCAATGAGCGGGTGAAGGTCTCCGTGCGCCATGCAAATGGCTGCGGCGGCTCGCAGCCCATCACCGAGCTGGGCATGACGCCGCTGACGCTGGTGTCGGGCGCCCACCTGCAGGACACTCTCATCCTGGAGAACGAGCAGCAGGGCATCTACAAGGAGGACACGGACACGCTGGCGTTCGGCGAGCCGGGTCAGGCCAAGGTGCTCACCCAGGAGTTCCGCCGGGGGAGTCTGCTGCTGCTGCTCAAGCCGGACAGCGTGCGCAACATCACCGTGCGCCGCAGGGACCAGGACGTCGGCATCTACCAGGGGGGCAATGGCAAGGGCCTCAAGATTGAGCTGATGGAGGGCAAGCACAAGCTCGAGCTCAATGGCGGCCCCTTGAAGGAGCCGTTCCACTTCGAGGTCGACATCAAGCCCAACAGCATCAACCGCGAGACGCAGGACCTGTCCGCGTTCCTCGGCTGAGGGCCCCCTCAGTAGCGGGGCAGCGAGGGGTCCACCTGAATCGAGTACAGGTCGATGCCGCCTCGCAGCGACACGGCCTCCAGTCCGCGTGACATCAGGTAGGCCGTACCGTCCAGGCTGCGCACGCCGTGGTGGCAGTAGACGACGACGGGCCGGCCCCGCAGGGCCTCCAGCTCGTCGGCGCGCTCGTCCAGCTCCGGCAGGGGGATGAGCACCGAGTCCGGCAGCGCGACGTACTCGTGCTCATGCGGGAAGCGCACGTCCAGCAGGGCGGGGCGGGACTCGGCGGGGCCGGCGAGCAGCTCGGCGAGTCGGGCGGGCATGATTTCGGGGATGGGCATGCGGGGAGGTTCCTGGCTCGAGTCGCGGGGCGCTCAGGCGGTGGTGGAGCAGAAGCGCTCGTAGTCGATGAGCTCCACCTTCGCGCCCGGCGCGCACACCGGGCATTGCGCGTCCCGGCGCAGCTTCAGCTCCTGGAAGCGGGTGCTCAGCGCGTCGAAGGTGAGCAGCCGGCCGACGAGCAACTCGCCCTGGCCGAGAATCAGCTTGAGGGCCTCGTTGGCCTGGAGCAGGCCGATGAGCCCGGGCAGCACGCCCAGCACTCCGGCCTCCGCGCATGAGGGCGCGAGCTCCGGCGGCGGCGGGGCGGGGTAGAGGCAGCGGTAGCAGGGCCCCTGGCCGGGGACGAAGGTCGTCACCTGTCCCTCGAAGCGGAAGACGGAGCCGTGGATGTTGGGCAGGCCCTTCATCACGCACGCGTCGTTGAGCAGGTAGCGGGTGGGGAAGTTGTCTCCGCCGTCGAGGACCAGGTCGAACCCCTCCAGCACGCGCAGGACATTGTGCGAGGTGAGCCGCTCCTGGAAGGGGATGACGCGGACGTCTGGGTTGAGGGCTTCAATCGCGGCCCTCGCGCTGACGACCTTGGGCTGGCCCCGGCGCTCCTGGGTGTGGAGCACCTGCCGCTGCAGGTTGCTCAGGTCCACCACGTCCGAGTCGACGATGCCCAGCGTCCCCACGCCCGCGGCCGCCAGGTACAGCGCCGCCGGAGAGCCCAGCCCGCCCGCGCCCATCAACAGCACGCGCGACTTCAAGAGCTTCGCCTGCCCCTCCTCGCCGACCTCCGGGAGGATGAGGTGTCGGCGGTAGCGCTCCTTCTGTTCGGCCGTGAGCACGAAGGGCTTCTCCACCGGCAGCGCCGCGTCGCTCCAGCGGTTGTAGCCGCCCGCCAGCGAGGCCACGCGTGTGTAGCCCAGCTCCTTGAGGCTCTTCACCGCCAGCGCCGAGCGCGTCCCGCCCGCGCAGTAGACGACGAGCTCCTCGTCCCGCCCGGCCCGCTCCTCGATTCGCAGCTCCAGATAGCCCCGGGGGATGTGCACGGCGCCAGGCAGCCGTCCGCCCGCGTACTCGTCCGCCTCCCGTACGTCGATGAGCTTCACCTGGGCCCGGTCGTCCAGGAGCCGCTTCACCTCGTCCACGGTGACTTCGCGAATCTCCTGTTTCACACCGGCCAGAAGCTCACGGAAGGATGGGGCCATGGGGCGGGGTATAACCCGAGGGCGGGGCGTGTTCCGCTCGGGATGAAGCGTCCGGGGCGGACAGGCGGCCGGTCCCATGGATTTTCCGGCCCCGGGCGTTATAAAGGGCCGTTCGAGAGGAGATTTTCCCGACATGGATACGACGACCACGACCCCCGCCCCGGCCACCACGACGGCCCCCCAGTCCGCCCCGCCCGAGGCCGTGCGTTTGACGGAAGGCGCAATCCAGCAGGTGAAGAAGGTCATCAAGGACCAGGGCTTCGAGGGCTACTTCTTCTCCATCCGCGTCGTGCCGGCCGGCTGCAGCGGCCTCGGCTATGACCTGAACCTGGTCAAGGAGTCGAAGGCCGGCGACAGCGTCTGGGAGCAGGACGGCGTGAAGCTCGCCACCGACGGCATGAGCGCCCAGTACCTGGCCGGCACGGAGATCGACTACGTCTCCGCCATCACTGGCGCGGGCTTCAAGTTCAACAACCCGAACGCGAAGTCCTCCTGCGGCTGCGGCACCTCGTTCACGACCTGAGTTCCCGTCGTGGCGTGACGTGGCTCGCGACGGTCCACGCTTCCTGAGGCGTGGGCGGGTGCTCGCGAGCCGACACGAGGGTGGGTGTGCTGCCCGCCCTCGTGCTTTCCCGTTCCGAGCGGGCCTGCTCAGGCCCCGGCGATGGGCTGCATCACCTTCAACCAGGACTGGTTTTCCTTCTGCCGCGCCAGGCGCTGGGCGCGTCGCGCCTCGGCCTCCCGGAACGACTCGCGCTCGGTGTCCGTCTCCATCAGCAGCGGCGGCACCGGGACGCGGCTGCCGTCCTTGTCGATGGCCACGAAAGTCAGGAGCGCGCTGGTGGTGAGCGTGCGCTCGCCGGTGAGGGGATTCTCCGCGTGCACCGTCACGCCCACTTCCATGGAGGTGCGGAAGGCGGCCAGCACGCGCGAGTGCAAGAGCGCAATCCAGCCGACCTTGATGGGCGCGTGGAAGTGCAGGTCATCCATGGACGCCGTCACCACGACTTGCCGGCAGTGACGCTGGGCGGCCACCGCGCCGCAGATGTCGATCCACTCCATCACCTTCCCGCCGAACGCCGCGTTCAGGTTGTTGGCGTCCGGAGGCAGGATGAGTTGGGTCATCACCACCTCCGTGTCCTTGGCTCGCTTGGGCGTCATGTCCGACATCTCACACCTTCCATGCAGGGACTGGGGGGCGCATGCGTGGCCCCCCGTGCCTCATGCCAGGAAGGTGGAGACGCGGTCCAGGAACTCCTCACGGCCCCGGCCCCGGCGGATGTCCTGGCGGGACACATCCATCACCAGGCACTCCACGCCGTACTTCTCCTGGAGCACCTGGGGGAAGGACGCGTAGTAGCCGTTGAGGCCTCGGAGGAACTGCGGGCGGATGCCCTTCTCTTCCTCGCGGCCGCGGGTGCGGATGCGCTCCAACAACACGTCCACGCTGCCGACCTCGAAGCAGATGACCTTGTCCGGGCGGATGATGTGGCGCGACAGGCGCTGGAAGTACTCGTAGTAGAGGTCCAGCTCCGCGTTCGTCAGGTGCCCCAGGCCGTGCAGGTACTTGGCGAAAATCTCCGGGTCCTCGTACAGCGTGCGGTCCTGCACGCAGCTGCGGCGGTACGAGTGGATGAGCTCGTGGTGCTCCACGCGACGGATGAGGAACTCGAGTTGGAGCGTGAAGGACCAGCGCGACATGTCCGAGTAGTAGTCGCGCAGGAAGCGGTTATCGATGACGGGCTCGTCGAACAGCTCGTAGCCGAAGCTCTGGCTGAGCATCTTCGCCGCCGTCGTCTTGCCCGCGCCGATGTTGCCGGAGAGCGCCACGAAGCGCCGCCCCTTGGGGGCCTTCACCTTCGGCTTCTCCTTCACCGCGTTCTTCGCACGGGGGGCAGCGGCCTCGCTCCGACGGGCTTCGGTGGGAGGCTTCGGGGCGGCGGCCGGAGAGGGGGACGGGCGCGAGCGCGAGGTGGTACGAGGCATGGAACCGGGGCTTAACCCGGCTTGGTAAGGTCGTCCATTCGCTGCCTCAGCAGGTCCGGTCGGTCGGTCATGATTCCGCCGACCCCTTCTTCCAGCAGCCGCTGCATCTCGTCCGGGTCATCCACCGTCCAGACGTTGACCCACTTGCCGCGCGCCGCGCAGTCGCGCAGGAAGTCCGCGTCCACCAGCCGCACCTCGCCGAAGTACAGCGGCATGTCGAGCACGGTGAAGCGCGGGTCCTCCGGCGGCGGCTCTCCGCCGCGCAGCGCGATGACGAGCGCGGCCAGCGCGTCGCGGGGGTAGAAGTGACACGCGTGGGGCAACCGGGCGACCAGCCGCTCGCCCACCGCGTCCTGCTCGCTGCCCATGCACACGCGCTCCACCGCGCCTTCGTCCTCCAGCAGCCGCGCGAAGACCTCCTCGTGTCCGGGCACGTCTGGCTTCAACTCCACGTTGAGGCGCAGCGCCGGAAAGGCGCGCAGCACCTCTCTCAGTGTGGGGATGCGCACGCCCTGGCCCCGGAAGGGAAATGTCCGGCCCTCATCCGGGGTGAATCCATACCCCGCATCCAGCTTCTTCAGCTCCGACAGTGTCTGCCCCGCAAGGGGCCCGAAGCCATCCGTGCAACGCTCCAGTGTGTCGTCGTGCGCCACGATGACTTCGCCGTCCCGCGTCACGTGGACGTCGAGCTCCAGCATGTCCGTGTGGAAGCGCTCCACCGCCTGACGGAAGGCTTCCATCGTGTTCTCTGGGGCGAGTGACGCGCCGCCGCGGTGCGAGATGTGCAGCGTGGGCCGCAGTCCTCGGAGGAAGGCGGGGAGGGCGTTCATGGCTTCCTCGATTTCACGAAGGTGTCACCGGCCTGGCGGGAGTGGCTTCCTTGCCGGCCCCCGCGGGCCGCCGGTATAAGGCCGACATCCTCGGACCGACTGGCGTCGACTTCAACCCTTGGGACGCCGCGACAAGAAATGGAGATACGAGACATGCAACTGCGCAAGACTCTTGGCGCGGCAGCGCTGATCACCGCGGCGGTATTGGCTTCGGTGGCGGGCTGTTCCGGTCGTGACGATGGCGACGACAATCCTGACTCCGGCCCGGGCTGTTCAGGCACGTGCGGCGATGCTGGCACGGACGCTGGCACGGACGGCGGCCCCACGCAGAACTGTCCCGCGCCCGTCAACGGCATGGGCCCCATCGGCAACCTGCGCACCGCTGGTGAGCGTGGCGAGTCGGTCACCCTGGACAACGTGGTGGTGACGGCGGTGAGCAATGTCTCCCGCGGCACCTCGGGTGACTTCATCGCCCGCTTCTGGGTGGTGAACCCCTGCTTCCCGACGGAAGGCATCTACATCGACAAGTTCTACACCGACCTCGTCATGAACTACGAGCCCGTGGTGGGCGACGTGTTGACCATCACCGGCTTCTTCCGCCGCTTCTACCCGAATGGCGACGACAACGTACCCGCCGGGCGTGACGCGTACCGCCCGGTCATCAAGAGCGACTTCCAGCTCAACGTCGCGGGCGTCAGGGGCAAGCTCTCCATCACCAAGCGCGGCTCCGGCCAGATCCTGCCGGACAACGCGGCCCCGGCTAACTTCGGCAACTCCGAGGGCGGCAGCACGAAGCCCAACCCCGAGTTCGCCGGTTCCCGCGTCCACATCCCGGGCCCCCTCACCCTCACCAACGCCAAGCCCACGGCCCTGCGGCAGTACCCGAATGATCCGGAGAACCACAACTACGTGGGCTTCGAGGTGACCGGCGGCGTGCTGGTGGCCAGCTACAAGACGTACCAGGCCTGCGACCTGCGCGCGACGGCCGACGACGGTGGCACGGTGACCTTCCCCAACGGCATCCACGGCGTCTGGGAGACCTTCACCAACACGCCCTGCACGGACGGCGGCACGACGTCCACCGACGGTGGCCCCCCCCGCTTCACCTGCAACACCTACGGCGACGGCGTCATCCCTGGCACGCAGAACGACTACACCTACGTGCTGTACCCCATGACGTGCGACCCGGACATGGTCGGCACGGTCGCGGCGCCGTAGTTCCAGGCCCATCATCCCTTCCGGGATGATCCGCTGATTTCGCCGCCCCTCGCCCGTGTCGGGAGGGGCGGTTTCTTTTTGGACGCGACCCCCAGGTCGGTGTCCGCTACCTGTCGATGTGGGCCCCCGGCTCCCCCAACCGTTTGATTGTGGGTAAGCTCGGGAAAAGTCCAACCTGTCCCACCCTGTCAGACGCCTTGTTCCCTCCGTGAACTCCCCCCAGACGGCCATCCCGTTCGGACAGTACCTGCTGATCAAGCGGCTCGCCGTGGGTGGGATGGCGGAGCTGTTCCTGGCGCACCGTCCGCCGGATCCGGAGCTGGTCGTCCTCAAGCGCATCCTCCCGTACCTGTCGGAGGAGCCCGAGTTCGTTCAGATGTTCCTGGACGAGGCGCGCATCGCCGCGCAGCTCAGCCACCCCAACATCGTGCAGGTGCACGAGCTGGGGAAGGAGGGCGACAACATCTTCATCGCCATGGAGTACGTGGAGGGCGTGGACCTTCGCCGGGTGATGGCGGAGGAGCTGAAGTTCGGCGCCACGGTCCCCTGCGGCGTGGCGGCGCGCATCTGCTCGCTGGTGGCGGCGGGGCTGGACTACGCGCACCAGAGCCGGGGCGTGGATGGCCGTCCGCTGGAGCTCATCCACCGGGACGTCAGTCCGCAGAACGTGATGATTGGCTATGACGGGCGCGTCAAGCTGGTCGACTTCGGCATCGCCAAGGCCGGCGCGTTCATGGAGCGCAGCAAGCCGGGCGTCATCAAGGGCAAGTTCCTCTACCTGGCGCCGGAGCAGGTGTCGCAGGAGCGGTTGGACCACCGCGCGGACATCTTCGCGCTGGGGACCATGCTGTACGAAATCACCACCGGCAAGCAGCCCTTCGCCAAGCCGACGACGGAGGGGATTCTCTACGCCATCCGCTTCGACGACCCGACGGCGCCGCACCTGTTGCGTCCCGACTATCCGCTGGAGCTGTCGCGCATCGTCATGCGGTGCCTGACGAAGGACCGCAACCTGCGCTACCCGCGCGCCGCGGTGGTGCACGAGGAGCTGGAGGCGTTCCTCGACTCGGGCGAGCTGCAGCAGAGCCTGGACGTGTCCGAATACATCGCCCGGCTGATGGGGGAGGAGGAGGAGCGCACCATCCTCCACATCCCCATGGCGAGGCCGGTGGGACGCACCCAGGCCACCGTTCCCCTGGCGGGGAACCGGCTGATGCAGGCGCCGTCCAGGCTGGCCCCGCTGGAGGTCACCGCGCCGACGTTGTCGTCCACCACGCCCATGGCGGAGCCGTCGCCCGGGGCCGTGACGGCGGTGCCCGGGCTCACCGCGCGTCCCACTCCCCGTCGAGTCTCCGCCGAGGCCGTTCCGGCCGCGCGCTACGCGGACGAGCCGGAGCCGGCGACGCAGATGGCGCGCCCACGCGAGCTGCCCACCGGGCATCGTGGTGCCCATGAGGACGCGGACGAGGACATGTCCACCGCAATCCGGACCGCGCCCACCGGATACGTGGTGCCGTCGGAGCTGCAGGACCCGGATGAAGAGGACATGGGGGACGGAGAGTCCACCATTCCGCAGCGGGGGCGGGGCCGCGCGCCTGTCACGCCGCCTCCGGGCCCGCCGGTGCGCCGCTCCAGCACCCAATCGGAGTTCCCTCCCACGCCTCGGTCGCTGTCGGCGGTGGAGCCCCTCACCGCGCCGCCGACCCCGCCGCGCCGCTCGGGCATGTCCCCCTCCGAGCCGCCGCGCGCCGTCGCTCCGCTGGAGCCGCTGCCGTCGCCCCGCGCGGCCGGCTTCGCGGAAGCGCCCGTCGCCAAGACGCCCTCGCCGGTGGAGACCCGCTCCCGTCGCGTGTCGACTCCACCGACGCCCGCCGCCGCGCCGCCCCGCCGGGCCCCGACGCCCGTGCCGCAGGACCCCCGAGACTTCGACATGGGCGAGGCCTCCGGCGACATGACGATGCCCATCCGGCGTCAGTCCATCCTGGACGTGGAGGCGTCGGTGTCGCTCACCACGCCCATGCGACGCATGTCGCCGCTGGACGAGGAGTCCTCGCAGTCGGTGTCGCTCACCACGCCCATGCGGCGCATGTCGTCCGTGGACGTGGAGGCGTCGCTCACCACGCCCATGCGGCGCATGTCGTCGGTGGACGTGGAGGCGTCCCAGTCCGTCTCCATCACCCCGGCGACGGTGAGCCACCGCCATGCCTCCCGGCCGCAGATGCCCGCGTCCCGGGGTGGCAAGGCCGTGGGCGACGAGGACGAGAACTTCCACACCGACTCCAGCATGTCGGCGGCGCACACGAATCCCACGGCTTCGCTCCGCGACGACGGCGAGGACGACGAGTCCACCGCCGGGTACGCCGGCTACGACTACCCCGACACGCGCGCGACCACCGGACGCACGAATCCGCGAGGGCTCCTGCTGGCCATCGTCGGCGGACTCCTGCTGCTGGCGCTGGGGGCCATGTTGCTCTGGGTGCTCTACGGCCGGCTCCGGAGCCCCGTGCCGATGTCGTCTCAGGACCTCTCCCGGAGGGCGCTGGAGGAACAGCAGGTACGGCCGTCGGCTCCGGTGCGGGCCAATACGCCGCCTCCCGCCGTGAATGCCGCGCCCCCAACCGTGGCCCCTCCACCCGCGCCGACGCCGACCGCCCCCGAGGCGGCCGCCCCTCCGTCGCCCGTGCCCTCGACTCCGGACCCGGCAGTGGTGGCGGCTCCCGGCGGCTCGGCGAACGGCGGTTCCGGCCTTCCTCCGCCAGCTCTCTCCCTGGTCGAGGTGCGGTTCGAGGCCCCGGCGAAGACCATCCTTCGCCAGGAGGGGGGCGAGCGGCTGCCCGTCAACCGGCTCCTGGCCCTGCCGCCCGGCCCCATCAAGGTGGCCTACGACTGCCCCGGACGACGCGCACCTCGGGGGGCAATACCCTACCTCATCGAGCAGGCGACCCCGGGGCCGCTCGTGCTCCAGGTCCCCTGCAAGGTCCGGCGCTAGTCCGGACGGGCACTTGCCCGTATGGGCCGTGCTCCCCCCGAATCGGACAAGTGGGACTGGGTGGGCTTGAGTGCCCTTAAGTCGTTGGATTTCCTAGCTTTTCCGAGGCGCGCGCGCATTGCGCATGTCAGACGGGGCCGTAGAATCCGGCGCTCCATGGCGCGCCTCAAGAAGCAGAAAAACATCGTGACGAAGAGGAGTTACACGGCCGGACGGGTAGTGCGACAGCAGCCTGTCGCACCAGAACCGAACCGGCTCGTGAAGGTTTGGAGACGCGTGCTCGAACGCCGCCTCCGCACGCGCTTACGCGCGAAGGTGGCGGTGGAGGTCCACGACAACACGCACACGATGCTGACCTTCCAACGTCACCGGGCGATGTGGCGGCTGCGGCTGCACCACATGTTCCTGGCGGCGCCGGATGACGTCGTGCAGGCCCTGGCCAGCTTCGTGCGCAAAGGGGACCCGGAGGCGAGCACGCTGTTGGACCGCTACATCGAGCGCAACAAGATGTACATCCGGCGGCTGTCTCCGGCGCAGATGCGCAAGCGCATCCGGCTGGAGCCCCTGGGTCAGCACCACGACCTGGAGCGCATCTTCGAACGGCTCAACGAGCGGTACTTCAGCACCCGTCGCATCGATGCGGCCATCACCTACGGCCCGGCGCCTCGGGTGAAGGGGCCCCGCAAGAGCATCAAGATGGGCTCCTACTCGGCGGACTCCAAGGTCATCCGCATCCATCCGGCGTTGGACCAGCCGGTGGTGCCCCGCTACTTCGTGGAGTGGATTGTCTTCCACGAGATGCTCCACCACATCTACCGGACGAGGAAGGGCGACGACGGGCGGCGGTGCATCCACCCGCCGGAGCTCATCGAGCACGAGAAGCGCTTCCACGACTACACGCGGGCCCAGGCCTGGGAGCAGGAGAACCTGGACCTGCTGCTGCGCGCCCGCGTCTCGCCGGACTGAAGGACTCGGCAGGGCCCATCCTCCCCAGGGCTCAGGGGAGGATGAGGCCGCCGGGGCTGCGCCGCTCCTGGGTGGGGGCGGCCTCCGCGGGCGAGGGCGCACTGGCGCCAGGGGCCCCCCCAGCTCGCCGGGCGGCGGCCTCTTCGCGGGCTCCGGCGGCGGCGACCAGACCAACCACCTTCTCGAAGAGATGCTCGGCGAAGCGGGAGAAGGGCTGCGTGGCGCCGTGGAAGAGGCGCCGTGCCTCGCCCCGGGCGACTTCGGCCTCGCGCTTCCTCCCGGTCCGCTCGAAGAAGTCCGCCATTCTCCACAGCCGCAGGGCGTAGCGACGGGACATGTCGGGGGTGAAGTACTCCTGCGTCACCGTGCGCACCGCGCCCTGGAGCTGGTCCTGGCGCTGTACGTCGCTGAGCGCCAGGGGGCTGACCACCACCTCGTCCAACTTCGCGAGCAGGCGCCTGGTGATGGACTCCGGTGGGAGCCACGCTGCCAGCTCCGGTGTCTCGTGCAGCAGGTCTCCGTCGAGCGCGTGGCGGACGTCCTCCGGCTCGGGCGGGGGGAGGGTGGTGGGCTCGAGCTGGGGCTGCACGCCGAAGTGGCGCAGCGCGACATCGAGCCCCTCGGGAAAGGGCGTGTGGGCGCGCAGATTGAGGCCGGCGGCCTCGGCCAGCAGGGCCGCCGCCTCGTGCTGGGGCAGCTCCACCGTGCCGCCCTGCTCCAGTCCGTCCTTGAGGATGCGGCGCCAGATGCTCCGGCTCGCCTCCTGGAGCTGCAACTGGAGGACGCCCTCCTCGTCGGAGATGAGGGCCTGGACCATCTCGATGCCACCCGCGCGCAGCACGCGGCCCATGACGAGGGCCCGCTCACCTCGGCCCGTCACCGTGCTGGCCAGGGCCGGGAGCGCCTCGGGGGAGGGGGAGGGCCGAGGGGCCTCCGGGGGCGCCGTGCGAGGGGGCTCGGCGATGGCGACGCCGCGTGAGCGCAACCGGTACAGCGCCTTCTTGGCGAGCTTGGCCAGGGGCTTCACCGCCGAGGCGGACAGGGCCTCGGGCAGCGCGACCTGGCCGTTGAGCACGGCGGCCTCGAGGAGCGCGGCGGCGAGGGGCTCCGGGAGGGCTTCCACGGAGGCCGGCGTCGCGGTGCCCAGGTCCTTCGCGAGCGCCCGCGCGGACTCCACCGCCTGGACGGGGAGGTCAGGCAGCGAGGTGCCGGCGCGCAGCGCGTCCAGCAGGGAGCGAGGGTCCAGGGCGGAGGATTTCATGCGGGCCTTGTAACGCGCGAAGCGGGTCCCGGGCATCGCTCGGGCCGGCACGCCGCCCACTGGCCCACATTCGTGCGCGGCGCGGCTTCAGCGGCGGCGCACCAGCCAGCTTCGGCCCGACTGGCCCACCACCGTCAGCTCCGTCTGGAGTCGCGCGCCGAACACCTGCGAGGGGTGGACGCCGCGCACCACGAAGGTGTCGTACCAGGCCCCCTGCGTGTCCAGGTCCACGTCCTGCGGGCGCCACTCGGACGGGAAGGTGGGCGGCACCTCGTCGCGATAGCGCAGCGGAGAGTGCGGCGTGGAGGCAAACGTGAAGTTCGGCACGCCTCCGCGCTCGCGGGCCAGCACCGCCGCGGAGTGGATGAACACGGGGAAGCGCACCACGCGCGAGCCCGGGTCGTAGATGAGGCCCATGACGCGAGGCCTCTGGGCGGTGGCCGCCACCAGTCCCTCCCACTCCGTCGCCTCGCGGGAGAAGGCTCGGAAGCCCCGGCCCAGCGTGAAGGCCAGCACCAGCGTGCAGGCCGCGGCGGCCCACTTGAGGGGCAGCCGCCACTCCGGAATCGTCGCGGGCGCGGTGGCCACCAGCAGCGCGGCGGCCAGGTGCGCGTAGCGCGTGTTGAGGTAGTAGACGTAGCCGCGGATATCGAACGGCAGCAGGAAGTAGAGCGCGAGCGCCAGCACCCCCAGCCCCAGCAGCCGCGCGCGTGCCACCGGACCTTGTGTGCCCGTGGGCCCCGGACGCACGAGCGCCGCCACCCAGCCCGCGAGCGCCACCGCGCCCACCGCGTACATCGCCCACCGGTCCGAGCCGTCGCGCAGCGTGTTGGCGAGCACGTCGAACAGCTCCGCGCGGTTCTGCGCGAAGCTCTTCCAGCCCAGGTTCTGCGGGGAGAACGTCGGGCCCCACGCCTTCCAGGGCGCGCCGGGCTGGATGTCCGGCGGCTCGCCGAAGCGCAGCACCACCCAGCCCAGGAACAACGCCACGCCCGGCACCACGCCCAGCAAGGCCGGCACGCGGGGCCGCAGCCGCTGCGCGAGTCCACGAGCGGTGGCGTCCTCAGGCACGGCGGTGGTGAGCAGCAGCCAGGGCAGCCCGAGCGCGAGGAACCCGAAGGCCTGGACATGGAACAGCAGCACCGTGACGAGGCAGACCGCCAGCGCCGCCGTCCAGCCTCGTCGCCGGGGCACGTCCTCCAGCGCCCGCACGAAGAAGCCGCAGCACAACAGCGTCAGCGGCAGGGCCGCGCAGTAGTTGATGAAGCCCCAACCGAAGCTGTCGCCGTACGCGAAGGGCAGGGCGAGCAGCGCGGGCCACGTGGGCCGGCCCAGCGAGCGCAGCAGGAAGCCCAGGCTCAGCGGCAGGCCCACCACGTACGCGGTGAGGAAGACGCGGTTGGCCAGGTCCAGCGGCAACACCCAGTTCAGCGCGCTGACCAGGTAGTAGTAGCCCAGATAGGGCGTCAGCGCGTGTCGTGCCTCGAACAGCTGGGGGTACAACGTGCTCGGGTCATCCAGCCGGTGCAGCACGGAGATGAGGTACAGGTGCTGCGGCAGGTCCACCATGGGCAGGTGGCGCGAAACCCAGAGGGGCAGTGCGCCCAGCACCAGGGCGGCGATGTGAATAAAGCGAGCGTTGGGGTTCGTCACGAGAGGTGCCGGACTGTATGCGCCGCTTTCCTGCCCGGCGAGCAACCGACGCGGGGCGTCTGGAGCAGCGCGTCGGGGTAGACAAAGGTATGGCCGTCGACCTTGGCAGTCGACGGGGGCTGCGCTATAGGCGCCGATGGACGGGAGCCGAGGCCGAGAGTCTCCCGAAGGAGAGCATGCACATGACACGCAACGCGACGATGGTGGCCGCGGGGCTGCTGGCCAGCGGTCTGCTGCTGCTCGCTCCCCGCGCGGCGAGCGCCTGTGAGGCCCACGCCCAGGCGGCACGGGAGAAGTCGGCGGAGGCCCAGAAGCCGTCGCCCGACAGCGCCTCTTCGGAGGCGGCTCCCGCCCCCGAGAAGGCGCGGCCCACGGGCGGTGAGGTGGACCGTCCACTGGACGCGCTCGACTCGCTGATGGCCGCCAAGTGCCAGTGTGGCAGCAAGGCGGACTGCACCTGCAAGAAGGGCTCGTGCGAGTGCTCCAAGTGCCAGAAGCCCAAGCGGCAGGTGATGGACGCGCTGCGCGGCCGTCCCGCCGAGCTGAAGCTGGACGAGGCCCGTCGCTACGACGCCTCCGCCGGCATCTTCATCTGAGCGACTCGGCGGAGCCCTTCTCCGCCTTGAGCACCAGCAGCGGCGGCAGGGCCACGCGCTCGAAGCGCACCAGTCCCGCCGCGCTGGTCGCCGCGCGCAATGTCGCCTCCGCCCGAGGGTGAAGGCCCACGCGGCGGTGCAGGAATCCGGACGCGGAGCCCGGCGGCGCATAGGTGCTCGCCACCCAGCGGCCCCCCGGACGCAGCACCCGCGCCACTTCCAGCATCAGTCGGCCCAGGTCTTCCAGGTAATGCAGCGAGTCGGCCATCAACACCGCGCCGAGCGTGCCGTCGAGGAAGGGGAGCGCGGGGGCCTGTGCCCGGAGGAAGTCCACCGTGGCGCCCGCCTCGCGTGCCTGGGCCACGCCTTCTTCCAGCATGGCGGGGGACAGGTCCTGGCCCGCGACGAGGGGAAAGGCCGGCTCTCGCGCGAGCCGCCTCGCCACCAGGCCCGTGCCGCAGCCCAGGTCCAGCACCGGTCCGTCGGGCGTGCCCAGCAGGCTGCGGTAGAGGAGGTACTCGCTGTCCGTGTCGAGCGGCTGGCGCAAGAGGGCGCGCTGGAGCGCGGGGCGCACATGACGCTCGTAGGAGCGCGCCACCCAGCGACTCTCCAGGCCCCGCTGCAGTCCTCCGGCGGAGCCATGCTCCAGCACGAGGTCAGCGACGCCCTCGGCCACCGGATAGCTGGCGCGGCACTCCGGGCAGCGCAGGGGGCCGAACATCAACACCGGCGTGGGCGCCTCGGGACGGAGGGCGCCTCTGCGGCAGCGAGGGCAACGAAGGAGCTGGACGAGCGCGTGCCGCATGAGCGGCGGAGGCTACCGTCCCCCGTCCGGCGCGAGAACCGCTTTGTATGCCGCGGACCGCTTCAGGCGGACGGGCCGCTCGGGGCCGCCGCCACCCGCTTGTCCTCGGCCACCAGGACGGGCCAGCCCCGGGCCATGGCTTCGCGGAAGAACACCGCCAGCTCCTTGCGGCTGTGGTTCACCGCGCCCTGGAACGGGTCGATGAGGGCTTCCTCGCCCAGGCTGCGGGTGGCGTTGAGCTCCACCGGCGTCCCACACCGCTCGCAGCGGATGGACACCTGCCGCACCAGCGCCACGGGCACCGCGTACCGGGCACCACAGTCGCCGCACTTCCACACCAGCGCGCGCTCGCCGGCCTCGCGACGGGCCAGGCTCTCCAGCTCGTCCGCGAGCCTGAGCAGCGCGGGCAGGTCCTGGGGCGGCTGGGCGAAGACGGCCGACGGACCGAACCCCGCCTCGGGGGAACCCAGCGTGGGAGGTCGGTCCCCCTGGAGCAGGGCGCGCATGCGGTCCTTGGCGCGGACATCGCGGAACTCGGCGCCCGCCAGGGCACGCTCCACCGCCTCATGGACCGGGGGGAGGTCCGGCTCGAGGCGCTCATCAACCGGCAGCGACTGGGGGTGATTCACCAGCCGGTGCGACGGGACTGCGAGAAATCGGAAGGCCACGGATGGCTCCATTGCACCCCGGCCTTTCCGGCGCAAGACGCGAGTTGGCAAATGTCCGCTGTGACGACAGATTCCGCTCTATCTGGACCACTCCAGCATGAGCTGCAACGGCGCCCGGGCCGCCTCGCGCAGGTCCTCCCGCATGGTCAGCTCCGGGGTCCGCTCCTTCATGCACTTCCAGAGCTTCTCCAGCGTGTTGAGCCGCATGTACGGGCACTCGTTGCACGCGCAGCCGTTGTCGGGGGGCGCGGGGATGAAGGTCTTCTGGGGCGCGCCCTTCTTCATCTGATGGAGGATGCCCGCCTCCGTCACGACGATGAACTTCTGCTTCGGGCTCTTGAGCACGTAATCCAACAGCCCCTTCGTGGAGCCGATGAAGTCCGCGTGCCGCAGCACCGCCTGCTCACACTCCGGATGGGCGACGACCTCCGCGTCCGGATGCTCGACCTTGAGCCCCACCAGCTTCTTCTCGCTGAAGATTTCGTGGACGATGCAGCTGCCCGGCCACAGCACCATGTCCCGGCCGGTCTGTTTCATGACGTGGCGTCCCAGGTGCTGGTCCGGGGCGAAGAGGATCTGCCGGTCCCTGGGCACCTGGTTCACGATCTTCACCGCGTTCGAGGACGTGCAGATGACGTCGCTCATCGCCTTCACCGCCGCGGAGCTGTTGACGTAGCTCACCACGAAGGCGCCCGGGTGCTTCTCCTTGAAAACCTTGAAGGCCGCGGGCGGGCACCGGTCCGACAGCGAACACCCCGCCTTCAGGTCCGGCAGCAGGACCTGCCGCGTCGGATTCAGGATCTTGGCCGTCTCCGCCATGAAGTGCACACCGCAGAAGACGATGACGTCCGCTTCCGTGCGCTCCGCCGCCTGCGCCAAAGCGAGGCTGTCTCCAACGAAGTCCGCGACATCCTGGACTTCGCTCTCCTGGTAGTAGTGCGCAAGAATCACAGCGTTCATGGAACGCTTGAGCTCCTGGATTTCCTGCGCGTAATCCACCTCGGTGCTCATGGGCCCTCCTGGCCTGGTCGACATTTAACTCGCCCGCCGGTGCCAGGCCACCTCGTCGGAAGTTGGCTGCCGGGCGGACGGACGCCTGTCGCTGGCGCGCCCTGGGTCGACTCTGCCACCGTCCCCCTTCGTGCAAGAGCGGTGGATGGTCGCATCACCTGACGGCGCGGAGAGGGTAGACTGCGCGCAATCCTCCGGGTCGGCCCGGAGGGAGGCAGTCGCCTTGCTGTCAAGCTTGGACAAGCCACACATTCGGGGTCGAGAACACGCGATCGGCTGGTGGAGAGGGGGCGGCACCGGACCTGTGGCCCGTGGGCAGACGATGGCTCTGCCCCTTCTCCATCTGAACGCCTTTCCCGTCGAGGAGAGAGCATGAGTGTCCCCACTCAGGACGTCCTGATTGTGCATCCGAACGAGGGCCGGCGCGCCGCGCTGGCCGAGGTCCTGGGAATTCACCGCGTGGTGGCGGTGGAGTCCCAGGTCGAAGCCACACGGAGGATGGAGTCCTCCGCGCCCACCCTCATCATCGCGCCCCCGGAGAACGCGCGGCGTTTCCTGAGACATGTCGACAGGGCCGCCCCGGAGGCCGTGCGCGTCTTCGTGTGCGCGCAGTCGGACCGCCAGGGACTGGAGGAGCTCGTGGAGACGGCCGCGGAGGGGCACGTCTTCAATACGCTGGACGACAGTCTCACCATCCCCGAGCTGGGCCGGCGCATCACCAACATCCTCCAGCTTCGCGCCTCCGCGCGCGTCACGCCCAACTCGCGGATGGAAGCGGGCTTCCGGCTCCTGGGCCGGGGCTACACCGCGCGCTGTCTGGACGTGGGCAACTTCGGCGCCGCGCTCCAGGTCCCCATGGATGCGTCGGTAGGCGCCTTCCTTCCCGGCGCCGTGCTGGATGACCTGCACATCGAACGTGAGGGCCGCTGGGTCCTGAAGTCCCGCCGGGCCCTGGTGCGTCACGTCAGTCCGGTGCGCAATGGCGCGGAGCACGCGCTGCGGCTGGGGCTCTCCTGGAGCGGCTCGCTGGAGGAGACGTCGGCGGCGCCCCTCGCCGTGGTGCGCGACCCGGTGAGTGTGCTGGCCGCCCTGCGCAAGGCGGTCCGCCGGGGCTCCGCCCTGTGGGTGCACTACCCGGACACCCCCTCGGTGCAGTTCATCCTCGAGGCGCCCCTGGTGGACCTGGTCGATGGCCGCTCGGTGCTGAGGGGTGTCAACGTCGGCGGCTGTCCCATCTCCGCCGGCGACGTGCTGAACCTCTCCTTCGAGGTGAGCGGGCAGAGCTACCTGGGCGTCACCAGCGTCCTGCAGCGAGGGGAGGGGGCCGTCACCCTGAGCGTGCCGCGCACCCTGGGGGTGCAGAACCGGCGGGGCCTGCAGCGCTTCCGCCCGGGACCGGACCACCGCTTCCTCGTCTCCTTCAGCGCGCCGTTCAGCGGCAAGCGCATGACGCGCTCCGTGCTGGACATGAGCAGCCGCGGCCTGTCCTTCGCCATCGACGCCTCCTGCGAAGTCCTCCCCGCCGGCTCCCAGCTGGACATGTCGCTCCTGCTGCCCGACGGCAGCGAGGTGGCGTGTCGCGCGGAGGTCCGCTCGGTGGATGGGGTGTCCTCCGGTGAGGGCGCGGACAACCCGCTGCGGCCGTACCGCTGCGGCGTGCGGTTCCTGGAGGTTCCTCCCTCGGTCCGCAACGCGGTCCTCTCCGCCTTCATCTCCTCGCGCAACCAGACGGTGGCGGACGGCGGACGGTTCCCGTTCCAGGACATCTGGCGGATGATGGAGGCGGCCCACTACGGCTTCCATCCGGACTACCCCTTCGGCGGCGAGGCCAGATACCTCGACGACCTGGAGCGGACGCACCATCAGCTGTGCGCGTCCGGGGAGCTGGGCAGCTCGCTTGTCTACAACGACGCGGATGGCGTGCAGGGGCACGTCGCGGGCCTGCGCATCCACTCCCGCACGTGGCTGGTGCAGCACCTGGCGGTGCGGCCGGGCTTCCACCGGCAGGACCAGATTGCCCACGAGCTGTCCGCGCTGGCCATCGAGCTGGGCGAGGCCCACGAGGATATCGACTTCATCCGCTTCTCCTGGCGCGAGGACAACCGGTGGCCGAGCCGGCTCGGCACGTGGTTGCTGCGCGTCATGGACAGCCACGGGCTGAGCTGGCTGCGGCACTTCCAGTACATGCGCCTGGAGCTGGACGGCACGGAGCCTTCGCCCCAGGGCTCGCTGCCCGCGGTGCGCGAGGCGTCCGACGCCGACTGCGCGCGCCTGGAGTTCTTCCTGCGGGAGCGGGGCGAGGTGGTGCGCGTGCTCGCCGAGGACCTGCAGGCGGACCAGATGCGGCTGGAGGCCCTGTCGTCGCGCTACGCGGCCCACGGGCTCCACCGGGCCCGGCGTGTCTTCGTCGTGGATGGCGAGACGGGCCCGCTGGCCATCGCGCTCCAGGAAGAGGGCAGCCCGGGCATCAACCTCATCGAGAAGACCAATGCCTTCTGGTTCGTGGTGCTGGAGCCGGGGCACCCGGACGAGGCCGCCGCGGTGCGCGCGCTCATCCAGCGTTGCGAGGAGCACGCCCGGGAGCACGGACGCTCCGCCGTGGTGGCGCTCGCGGCCGACGAGGACTTCAAGGCACTGGAGGCCGCGGGCTTCACGTCCCACGGCCGCTTCTCCGAGTGGTTCTTCCACCGCTCCATGGTGCGCCGGTGGGTGGAGCTGTTCCGTTCCATCTTCGAGCGTGTCCAGCGCACGGGAGGAGAGGCGCGGGCGCGCGGCCGCGCGGCGCGGGGGAAGGCTTGAGCTACATCATGGAGTCCGAGGCGGAGACGCGCCGGCTGCTCCTTCAGGAGCAGGCGGACGACGCCCGCGCGCTGCTACTGGCCACCGGGCTGACGCCGGGGGCCCGGGCGCTGGATGCGGGCTGTGGCCCGGGTGGAATCTCTCGGACCATGGCGCGCATCGTCGGCGGTGAGGGCAGCGTCCTGGGCATGGACCTGAGCGACGTGCGGCTGGCCGAGGCCATCCAGCGCTGCGCGGGGCTGCCCCAGGCGCGCTTCATCCGGGGAGACATCCGCCGCACGGGCCTGCCCGACGCCGCGTTCGACTACACCTGGAGCCAGTACGTGCTGGAGTACCTGTCGGACCGGGACGCCGCGCTCGCGGAGCTCATCCGCGTCACCCGGCCGGGTGGCCGCGTCGTGGTGTCCGAAATCGACGGTCAGGGCCTCAACAACTGGCCGCTCCCGGCGGGGCTGGAGGAGGGCGCGCGGTGCTTCGAGCGGGGGCTCGCCTCCCAGGGGTTCGATTTGTTCGTCGGGCGCAAGCTGTTCCAGTCCTTCCGTCGGGCGGGTCTGCGCGACATCCGGGTGCACGTGACGCCCCAGTATGTCGTCGCCGGCACGGCGGATGACCGTTTCCTGGCGGACTGGGAGACGCGCTTCGCGGCGCTGGCTCCCGTGGTGACGCCCGCCTTCGGCTCCGAGGTCGCCTATGGTGAGTTCTGCCAGGCCTACCTGCGGATGCTGCGAGATCCGGATACGCTCAAGTATTCGGTGCTGGTCGTCACCGAGGGAGTGCGTGCTTGAGCGAAGGGATAGGGGAAGTCATGTCAGGCGGGGGGCCGGAGACGCCCGACAATGCCCCCGAAGTCAGCGTGCGCACGACGTCCACGTTGCTGCTGTACTTCGAGCGCACGTACGGCGTGGAGCGGCTGCAGGCGCTGTGGGCCCGGCACGACATCCCGCTGTCGCTGGAGTACCTGCGCACGCACGCCAACTACATCTCGCTGCCCTTCCTGGAGCGGCTGTCCGCGCTCTTGATGAAGGAGTCCGGCGATGTGCACTTCATGCGCAACGCGGGCCTCTTCCTGGCCACGCCGGAGGCGATGGGCTTCGCGTTCTACCTGCTGCGGGCCTTTGGCTCGCCGCGCATGTGCTACCTGAAGACCATCGAGCTGGCGCCCAGCTACAACCGCGTGGGCAGCTTCCACGTGGAGTTCCTGGAGCAGAAGCAGCTGGTGCTCACGTACTCCAGCAAGACGCCGGAGAAGAGCCGCAACATCTGTGAGCTGCGCATGGGGCAGTTCGCCTCCATCCCCACCATCTGGGGCCTGCTGCCCGCGGAGGTGCGCGAGTCGGAGTGTCAGGTGCTGGGCGCGCCGGTCTGCCGCTATCACCTGTCTTGGGCGGACCCGATGTCGCAGTGGGGCCACCACCTGGGCCTCTTGCTGGGCACGGTGAGCGGGCTCGTCGTTGGCGCGCTGGGCTGGGCGCACCCCGTCTTCGGCGTGGCGTCGCTGGCCACCGCCGGCTTCTCCATGGGCGGCTGGCTGGACGGGCGGCGCGAGCTGAAGCGCAAGGACGAAGCGCTCCGCTCCCAGAACCAGGCCATCATGGGCTCGCTGGTGGAGCTGCAGCAGCGCTACGACGAAATCTTCCGCGCCAACGTGGCCCTCGAGGACCGCGTCGCGGAGCGCACCCAGGCCCTCAAGGAGGCCAACGGCAAGCTGGGCGACGCGCTCTTGCGCCAGCAGGAGCTGGACCGGCTCAAGAGCGAGTTCTTCGACAACGTCAGCCACGAGCTGCGCACCCCGCTCACCCTCATCCTGCTGACGCTGGAGTCGCTGGAGCGCCGGGGCGAGGAGAACAACCCGGAAGTGGTCATGCAGCACGTGGCCACCATGGAGCGTAGCGCCCAGCGCCTGTTGCGCCTCATCAACAACCTGCTGGACCTGGCGCAGCTCGAATCGGGCAAGGCGCGCCTGCGCTACCAGCCGCTGGAGCTCAACGGCTTCCTGAGCACCGTGCTGCCGCCGTTCCACGCCATGGCGGAGCGGCAGGACGTCTACCTGCGCCTGGAGGGGCAGGAGGTGACGCCCGTGGAGGTGGACCACGAGCGCATGGACATCGTCTTCCAGAACCTGCTGTCCAACGCGCTGAAGTTCACCCAGACGGGCGGGGTGACGGTGCGCGTGCACGAGGACGACAAGGACGTGCTGGTGGACGTGGAGGACACCGGCCAGGGCATCTCCCAGCAGGACACGAAGGTCATCTTCGACCGCTTCGCCCAGGCGGACAACAGCGGCACGCGCCGCTTTGGCGGCACGGGCATTGGACTTGCGCTGGTGAAGGAGACGCTGGAGCTGCACTCCGGCGGCATCAGCGTGACGAGCGAGCTGGGCAAGGGCTCCACCTTCCGCGTGCGGCTGCCCAAGGGCCGCGCGCACATCCGCGAGGACCTGCGCGAGCGCCGCCGCGCGGAGATGCCCGTGCGCCGGGAGCGCCGCATCTCCGGCTCGTTCCCGTCGCTGGAAACGGGCGTACCCGACAACGGCCGCGCGTCCGTGGTGGCTCCAGCCAGGGACCACGCGGGGCCGGGGCCGGATGCGCCCCGCATCCTCGTGGTGGAGGACGACGTGGAGATTCGCGGCTTCATCGCGGGTCTGCTGAAGCAGCACTACCGGGTGATGGAGGCCGTCAACGGTGAGGAGGGCCGGCAGCGCGCCATGGCGGAGCGGCCGGACCTCATCGTGTCGGATGTGATGATGCCCGTGCTGTCCGGCCTCCAGATGCTGGTGGCCCTGCGCGAGCAGACCGCGACGGTGGACATCCCCGTCATCCTGCTCACCGCGCGGCAGGAGGTCTCCGCCAAGGTGGAGGCGCTGGGCACGGGCGCCAATGACTACCTGGGCAAGCCCTTCAGCCCGCGCGAGCTGCTGGCGCGAATCGAAACGCAGTTGCGCCTGCGCGAAGCGGCGGTGCGCTCCGCGGAGAATGAGCGGCTGGCGGCCATCGGCCTGCTGACGTCGGGCTTCGCGCACGAGGTGCGCAATCCGCTCAACGGGCTGATGAACGCGCTGACGCCGCTGAAGGAGGTGCTGTCGGACAGCTCTCCGGACGCGGAGATGAGCCGCGCGATGGTGGAGGTGATGGAGGAGTGCGGCCAGCGCATCCGCCACCTCGCCGAGTCGCTGCTCGCCTTCACCCGCTCCTCCGACGCGCCCATCATGCTGTCGCTGGACACGCTGCTGGACTCGACGCTCGGCGTGCTGACGTGGAAGGTGCCCTCGGGTGTCACCGTGGAGCGGGCCTACGAATGCACCATGCCCATCCAGGGAGACCCCGGCTCGCTCAACCAGGTGTGGCTCAACCTCCTGGACAACGCTTTGCGCGCCGTGGGCGAGCAGGGCCGCGTCCGAGTCGCCACGGCCTGCCAGGGCGACGAGGCCGTCGTCACCATCAGCGACAATGGCGTGGGCATCCGCGCCGAGGACATGGAGCGGCTGTTCCAGCCCTTCTTCTCCACCCGCGCCGCGGGCGAGGGGACGGGCCTGGGCCTGGCTCTCAGCCGGCGCATCATCTTGAGCCATGGCGGGCGCATTCAGGTCCGTAGCACACCGGGGAAGGGCACTCAGGTAGAGGTGCACCTGCCCCTTCGTCCCCCGGGGGGACGCTCCTCGTCAGGCAACGGCTCCGAGGGGCAGGGTGAGTCGCGCGTGGGTCGGCTGGGTTGAGGTGCGGGCTTCACGACGCGCCCTGACGTGAACTGAGCGGGCCAGGGGGCTGGGGAATTCTCGGCCGCCCCTGTTGTCCACTTGCGCATAGCTGTTGCGCTGTCTGCTACAGTCAAGTGCTCTTTCAGTCACACCCGACCACCGAAGCGAAGGAAACCACGGCATGCAAGGAACCGTAGCCGCGGGCGCTGCCCGCCAGGGGCACCCGCGAGGGCTGTATCTCCTGTTCTTCACCGAGATGTGGGAGCGCATGTCGTATTACGGCATGCGAGGCCTGCTCGTCCTCTTCCTCACGAGCAAGGTCAACGGTGGGTTCGGGTGGACCACTGGCGAGGCGCTCAGCCTTTACGGGACGTACACCGGCCTGGTGTATCTGACGCCCATCGTCGGAGGCTTCATCGCGGACCGGTTCATCGGTCAGCGCAAGGCGGTGGTGCTCGGCGGCACGCTGATGATGATCGGCCACCTCGTCCTGGCGCTCCCCAACGTGACGATGTTCTACGCGGGCCTGGGCTTCCTGATTGTGGGCAACGGCTTCTTCAAGCCGAACATCTCCACCATGGTGGGCGGGCTGTACGCGCCGGGGGATGGTCGTCGCGACAGCGCCTTCACCATCTTCTACATGGGCATCAACCTGGGCGCGATGTTGGGCAACTTCATCTGCGGCACCCTGGGTGAGAAGTACGGCTGGCACTACGGCTTTGGCTCCGCGGGCGTGGGCATGTTCCTGGGCCTCGTGGTCTTCATGCTGATGCAGAAGAAGCTCTTGGGCCCGGTGGGACTGGCGCCGGTGAAGCCGTCGCTGGAGGCGCGGGCCAACGGGACCGCGGAGAAGAAGGGGTTCTCCAAGGACGAGATTGACCGCATCGTCGTCATCTTCATCATCGCGGTGTTCGTGGTGGCGTTCTGGACGGGCTTCGAGCAGGCCGGTGGCCTGATGAATCTCTACACGAACGAGAAGGTCGACCGGACGATGTTCGGCTGGGAGGTTCCCACCACGTGGTTCCAGAACTTCAACTCGTTCTTCATCGTCGCGCTGGCGCCGGTGTTCGCGGGGCTGTGGAGCTGGCTGTCGATTCGGGGCAAGGCTCCGAGCATCCCGGTGAAGATGGGCCTGGGGCTCGTCTTCCTGTCCACGGGCTTCGTCTTCATGCTGGGCGCGTCGAGCCAGAGCGCGACGATGGGCAAGGCGGCGGCGCACTGGGTCATCCTGGCCTACCTGTTCCACACCATGGGTGAGCTGTGTCTGTCGCCGGTGGGTCTGTCGATGGTGTCCAAGGTGGCGCCGGCGCGCATCGTCTCCGCGATGATGGGCGTGTGGTTCCTGGCGAACGCGGCGGCGAACAAGCTCTCCGGCGTCATCGGCGCGTACTCGGAGAAGCTGGGTGAGTTCGACGTGTTCCTCTACATCAGCCTGGGCACGGGCGTTTCGGGACTCATCCTGCTGGGCGTGGCGCCCATCCTGAAGCGGATGATGCACGGCACGGACGAAGAGAAGCCGCCCGCGCCCCAGGGCGCGTCGACGCAGGATGGTTCCTCGGTGGCCGCGGCCTGAGTCCAGACGACGAGAGGCGCGCTCCCTGAGGGAAGCGCGCCTCTTCGGGTGAAGCACCTGACGCCGGAGCTCCTCTCGGATTCGAGGGCTCCGGCGTTGCTCTTTTCTCAGGCCGACCGGGCGGTGATTCCCGCGGCGTTGCGCTCCTCGGTGGGGAGGGGCGCGGACGTCTGGAAGTAGTCGCGCACCACGTAGCGGCGGGCGACCAGCGTCATCCCCACGGCGGCGATGAGCGCCATGCCCGCGTAGAAGAAGAACTGCCCGGAGCCGGAGAAGATGTTGAGCGCCGCGGAGATGGCCACCGCCACGTTGGCCAGCGTGTTCGTCACCAGCCACACGCTCTGGATGGTGCCCTTCATCTCCCGGGGCGCCTGCGTGTACGCGAACTCCAGGCCCGTGGTGGACATGAGGATTTCGCCCAGCGTCAGCACGATGTACGGGAGGATCTGCCAGGAGATGTTCAGCACCGTGCCGCTCTCCATCGCCACCTGGAAGAAGCCGGCGATGATGAACGACACCGCGCCGAACACGAGCCCCAGCGGCATGCGCCTGAGCGGCGTCAGCTCCCAGCCGGAGCGCTGGAACAGCGGGTACACCACCGCCGTCAGCAGGGGGATGAGCAGCATCACCAGCAGCGGGTTGATGAACTGCATCTGACTGGGCTGGAAGGCGAACCCCAGGATGTTCAGGTCCATGGAGCGCGCCTGCACCACCCAGGTGGACGCCTTCTGGTCGAACAGCATCCAGAAGAACGGCACGAAGGGCAGCATCAGCCCGCTCACCCGGAACACCGCCTTGACGCCCTCCACCGACTCCGAGGGGTGCGCCGCCTTGGCGCCGTCCAGCCAGTGGCCGCCCTGGCCCCGGTTCTTCAGCGCGCTGCCCACCACCTTGAAGAACGAGTGCGGGTTGGCCCCCGTCGGCGGGACGATGACGTAGTGGCGCCGGCCCAACCAGAAGATGATGGTCGCGATGAACATCAACACGCCGGGGATGCCGAACGCGACGGCCGGCCCGAAGTTCTTGAGCAACAGCGGGATGAACAGCGACGCGAAGAACGAGCCGAAGTTGATGGTCCAGTAGAAGATGGCGAAGAGCTTCTTCACCAGGTGGCTGTTGGACTCGTTGAACTGGTCGCCCGCCATGGCCGCGACACACGGTTTGATTCCGCCGCTGCCCACCGCAATCAGCGTCAGGCCCGCGAAGAAGCCCGTGGCGTTGTTCTCGAAGATGGCGAGAAACGCGTGTCCCACGCAGTACACGATGCTCAGCCAGAGGATGGTGCGGTACTTCCCGAAGAAGCGGTCCGCGAGATAGCCACCGATGAGCGGGAAGAAGTACACCCCCGCCATGAAGGTGTGCATCAGGCTCTTGCCCTGTGCCTCGCGCAGCCCTGAGTCGGGCACCGCGTTCTTCAGCAGGTAGTCGATGAGGAACACCGTGAGGATGTTCCGCATCCCGTAGAAGCTGAAGCGCTCACACGCCTCGTTGCCGATGATGAACGGTATCTGCGGCGGGAACTTGTTGTTCTGCGCGGCGGGACTCTCAGCCATGAGGCGGGGTGCTCCCTGGTGGAGAAAGGTGGGGGCTCCAAGAAGACAAGAGGCCCAACCCTACCCAACGCGGGGCCCGGACTCCACCGAAGCCCCTCGCGGCACGTCCTCTCGTCCAGGCGGGCGGCCCTCTCCTCCACGGAGGGGCGACCTCCAACCCGGCCTCGCGGTCCGCCTGCCTTCAACCCGTGCGGGCCACGTGCTTCACGCTCCGCTTCGCAGTCCCACCGGAAATCTCCCGTCTGCCCAAGGCCCGGTTCCGGTGACAGTGCGTCTTTGTTGATACACCTTAAGCGGGCTGGGCTGGTTTGACAGGAATTGATAAGGCCCTAGAATGCAACAGGCGTTGTCAATGATTTCGAGGCTCACACCCCACCTGTGAAGTCTTCCTCCAAGGTGGACGGGGGGTTGGGGGTGAATGAAGGCACCCTCAGCCCCCCGCTCCATGTTTTGGATGCGGTGGGAGTGTTCAGCCCGGTGCGGCGTGCTGCACGGGCGTCGAGCCATCCACGCGCTTGCCGACGCGAGCGCGCCGGCTCTTTCCCAGCACGTGCGCCAGGTAGCGGCCGGTGTGGCTGCCCTGAACCTTGGAGACGCTCTCCGGGGTGCCCACGGCGAGCACCTGGCCGCCGCCCGCGCCACCCTCGGGGCCCATGTCGATGAGCCAGTCCGCGCTCTTGATGACATCCAGGTTGTGCTCGATGACGAGCACGCTGTTGCCTGCGGCCACCAGCCGGTTGAGCACGGACAGCAGCTTGCGGATGTCCTCGAAGTGCAGGCCGGTGGTGGGCTCGTCGAGGATGTAGAGCGTGCGGCCGGTGGCCACGCGCGCCAGCTCTCGCGCCAGCTTGATGCGCTGGGCCTCGCCACCGGACAGGGTGGGGGAGGGCTGGCCCAGGCGGATGTAGCCCAGGCCCACGTCGCCCAGCGTCTGGAGCACGCGCATGAGGTCCTTGTGCGCGGAGAAGTGCTCCATGGCCTCGCGCACGCTCATGTCGAGCGTCTCCGCGATGTTCTTCCCCTTGTAGCGCACGCGCAGCGTCGCCTCGTTGAAGCGCTTGCCGGCGCACACCTCGCACGGCACGTACACGTCCGCCAGGAAGTGCATCTCCACCAGCTTGACGCCGTCGCCCTCGCACGACTCGCAACGGCCGCCCTTGACGTTGAAGCTGAAGCGGCCCGGGCCGTAGCCGAACGTGCGCGCCTCCGGCGTCATCGCGAACACTTCACGGATGGCGTCGAACAGCTTGGTGTACGTGGCGGGGTTGCTGCGCGGGGTGCGGCCAATGGGCCGCTGGTCGATGTCGATGACCTTGTCCAGGTGCTCGAAGCCCAGCACGGCCTTGTGCTTCCCGGGAGACTCGCGGCTGTCGTACAGGTGCTTGGCGAGCGCGGGGTAGAGAATCTCGTTGATGAGCGTGGACTTGCCCGCGCCGGACACGCCGGTGACGGCGGTGAAGATGCCCAGCGGAATCACCGCGTCCACGTCGCGCAGGTTGTTCTCCTTCGCCCCTTGAATCACCAGCTGGTGTTTGGGATTGGGCGCGCGGCGCTGCTCGGGGATTTCAATCTCCAGCCGCCCGGACAGGTAGCCGCCGGTGGTGCTGTTCTCGTCCGCCATCACCTGCTTCGGCGTGCCCTGGGACACCACCTGTCCCCCCAGCTCGCCGGCGCCCGGGCCGAAGTCCACCAGCCAGTCCGCCTCCTCCATCGTCTCCTCGTCGTGCTCCACGACGATGACGGAGTTGCCCAAATCCCGCAGGCGCTTGAGCGTCGTCAGGAGCTTGCCGTTGTCGCGCTGGTGCAGGCCGATGGAGGGCTCGTCCAGGATGTAGATGACGCCCGTCAGCTCGCTGCCCATCTGCGACGCCAGCCGGATGCGCTGGCTCTCGCCGCCCGACAGCGTGGACGCGGTGCGGTCCAACATCAGATATCCCAGGCCCACGTCGACCAGGAAGGACAGGCGGCTGCGAATCTCCTTCAGGAGCTCCGTGGCGATCTTCCGCTCCTGCGCCGTCAACCCCAGCTCGCCCAGGAACCCGAGCGCGTCGGAGATGGTCAGCCGGCTCAGGGCGACAATCGAGTGCCCGTGCACCTTCACCGCGCGGCTCTCCGGCCGCAGGCGCTCGCCCTTGCAGGAGGGGCAGGGCTTGTTGCTGAAGTACTTCTGCAGCTCGGTGCGCCGGGCCTCGGACGTGGTCGTCTTGAAGTTGCGCATCAAGCGCTCGACGAGCCCCTCCCACTCCATCTTGTACTGGCCGTTCTCGCCCCACTCGACGGTGAAGCTCTTGCCCTTGCCGCCGTTCATCAGCGTGTCGCGCTCGCGCTTGGACAGCTTCCCGTAGGGCACGTCCAAATCAATCTTGAACGCCTTCGCCAGGCTCTCCACGAAGTCCGCCGTCCAGCCCTCGCCGCGATTCATGCCGCTGGCCCAGGGTTCAATGGCGCCGTCGCGGATGCTGCGCGACGGGTCCGGGACGATGAGGTCCGGGTCCATCTCCGGCCGGGTGCCCAGGCCGTTGCAGTCCGTGCACATGCCCAGCGGGTTGTTGAAGGAGAACGACGCGGGCGTCAGGTCTCCAAAGGAGATGCCGCAGGCGGGGCACGCGTTCAGCTCGCTCATCACCCGGTCCGACGTGGACGCGCCCGCCTCGTCGGTGATGATGAGGGTGCCCTTGCCCTCGCGCAGCGCCGTCTCCACCGAGTCGGTGAGCCGCGTCTTGATGTCCGGCTTGAGCACCAGCCGGTCAATGACGAGCTCGATGTCGTGCTTGGACTTCTTGTCCAGCTCGACGCGCTCCTCCAGGCTCTTGAGCTTCCCGTCGATGCGGGCGCGAGCGAAGCCGCGCTTCTGCGCCTCGGTGAGCAGGTCCTTGTGCTCGCCCTTGCGGTTGGTGACCAGCGGCGCCAGCACCTGCACCTTGCTGCCCGCGGGCATCTTCAGGATTTCGTCGACGATCTGCTGCGCGCTCTGCTTGCCCACCTTGCGGCCGCAGTTGGGGCAGTGCTGCACGCCGATGGAGGCGTAGAGCACGCGCAGGTAGTCGTGCACTTCCGTGACGGTGCCCACCGTCGAGCGCGGGTTGTTGCTCGCCGCCTTCTGCTCGATGGAGATGGTGGGCGACAGGCCCCGGATGGTGTCGTACTTGGGCTTCTCCATCTGCCCGAGGAACTGGCGGGCATAGGCGGAGAGGCTCTCGACGTAGCGTCGCTGACCTTCCGCGTAGAGCGTGTCGAAGGCGAGCGAGCTCTTGCCGGACCCTGAGACTCCCGTGAAGACGACGAGCTTCTTCTTCGGGATGTCCAGGGAGACGTTCTTGAGGTTGTGCTCCTTGGCGCCTCGGAGGGAAATGACGTCGGGCTCGGACATGATGGGCGGGCGATTTACCACTGAATAGGTGTTCCGGTAGTGGGAAAACTCGTGACGGTGGGTGGATGGTCGTCAACGCGCGGCGTTGCGCCGCCACTCCCACCCGAGGCCGGCCTCCAGGCGTGCGGCCCGAGACCACTGGAGGATGGCGGGGGAATCCGATAGAGGGGGCGCCCTCCATGACACCCCGCTGGGTCCTCCCCGTGCGCTTCCGCGGCACGCCGCTGCTCGTCTTCTCGAGCGTGCTGTTCGCGGTGATGGCGCTGTGTACCCGCCTGCTCTCCGGCCGCCTGTCTCCAGGCCAGGTGGCGTCCGGCCGCTTCCTCATCGGCCTGCTCTTCCTGGCCATCTACTATCCGGTGATGGGCCGCGGGCCCCGCTTCGGTCGCCTGCCGCTGTGGTGCTTGCGAGGCATCTTCGGCGGCGCGGCCGTCTATCTGTACTTCGTCGCCATCGACCGGATGACGGTGGGCCCCGCGGTGCTGCTCAACGCGTGCTGGCCCATCTACGCGGCCATCATCGGCTGGGCCTTCTTGAAGGAGCGGGTGACGGGACCCCTGCTCGCGGGACTGGTGCTCACGACGGTGGGCGCGGGGCTCGTCATGTGGAGCACGATGGACGGTGGCGTGTCGCTGACCCTGGGCCTGGGCGCATGGGCGGGCATGGGCTCCGCGGTGCTGGGCGGCGCGGCGGTCGTCGTGGTGCGCGCGCTGCGCCACGAGACGGACGCGGCCACCGTCTTCCTCTCCTTCTGTCTGTTCGGCCTGCTGTTCAGCCTGCCCTTCGCGCTGCACGACTGGAGGCCGCTCGGCTGGGATGTCGCCCTTCCTCTTCTGGGCGTGGGTTTGACCTCCGTGGTGGCGCAGATGACCTTCACGTATGCGTTTGGCTACGTCACCGCGGTGGCCGGCGGCGTCGCCACGCAGTTGACGCCCGTCTTCTCCTGGGTGCTGGGCGCGGTGCTGCTGGGCGAGGCCGTCTCGCCGCTGGCCGTGACGGGCGCCCTGGTGTGCATGGTGGGCGTTCTCTGGGGCACGGGAATGCTGGACCGCTGGCGCTCCGCGCCGGCCCGCACCGCGACCTGAGCCCCCGGATGGGTGGCGGTTTCTCCTGACTGTTACCCGCCGTTCCTGAAGGAATTCCAGTCCCACCCGCTCCGTGGGAAATGTTGTTCCCACGTCGGGGAAGGCCCTTTCCCAGGCAGGCCCACGGCTTGCCACGTTGGCCGGTGGACTTCGGACCCCTCTTTGGTCCGGGCACTCGGGTTGCAAAGCGCCCCCTCCGCCGGAATCGCGGGGTGCGAGGCCGCGCGGGATCCGGGCTTGGGGAGTCGTGGGGAGGCAGGCATGCGACGTGTGTTTTGGGTGGCGTGGGTGGCGGCGGCGTTGGTCTTTGGGATGGGCTGTGAGCGCCCGTCCTCGCAGCGAGCGAAGAGCGCCTTCGTGGTGCGCCCCGAGACCATCGACTTTGGCCCCGCGGCGCTGGGTCGCACCAAGAGCTTCAAGCTGAAGGTGACCAACGCTGGCCGCGCGTCGTACCGCGTGGAAGGCGCCGTCTCCAGCATCCCCAATGTGTCCGTGCCTCCGTTCGAGCCGTTCACCCTGGGCGCGGGGGCGGAGCGCGAAATCGAGGTTCACTTCAAGCCGGACGTCGAAGGCTCCGTGCAGGGCTCGCTGGAGCTCCTCACGGATGCGGACTCGCAGGGCGAGGTGCCGGTGTCCGGGCGGGGCGTGAAGGCCTTCCTGGAGGTGCCCGACACGGAGCTGGACTTCGGCAACGTGTCCATGGGCTTCGTGGAGATGCGGCAGGTGACGGTGCGCAACACGTCGGACGTGGACACGGCGCTGGGCCTGTCCGTCCAGGGCGCGGACGCGGACCAGTTCACCGCGGAGCGCGGCGAGCCGGAGATGCTGGCGCCCGGTGAACAGCGCGTGCTGTCGGTGGCCTTCGCGCCTCGGCGACTGGGCTTCGCGACGGCGGAGTTGCGTGTCGTGGTGTGCGAGGGCTGTGAGCCGGCCGTGGTGCCGCTCAAGGGCATGGGCGTGGCCTCCAAGCTGGAGGTGACGCCGCTGCGCCTGGACTTCGGGCGCGTGGCGCTGGGGGCCAGCGCGGAGCAGTCCATCACCGTGCGCAACCAGGGCACGGAGCCCCTGCGCTGGTCGGGCGTCGACCTTCAGGCCAATCCCGGCGGGGTCTACCGCGTGGTCAGCGAGCCGGTGCTCAGCGGTGGCATCCTGCCCCCGAGCGCCAGCGTGGAGGTGCGCGTGGCCTTCACGCCCGTGGTGCTGGGGCGCGCGGGTGAGGGCCGGGTGGAGGTGGGGGTGCGGGAGCAGGGATCCTCCGCGCCGGGCCCCAAGGTGTCGCTGACAGGCGAGGGTGGCACGTCCTGCGTGGCGGTGCTGCCGCGCAAGGTGGACTTCGGCGTGGTGGCGGAGGGGATGACGGCGACGCGCGCGGTGGAGGTCGTCAACCGCTGCCGCGACAGCGTGCTCGTCAACAACCTGCGGCTGGACACGGCGCAGGGGGGCTACTTCACCCTGGCGCAGGCGCCGGCCAGCGTGACGGTGCCCTCGGGGCAGTCGGCCTTCGTGGGCGTGACGTTCAGCCCTCGCGTGGGCGCGGCGGGTGCCAGCGAGGGACAGCTCGCCGTCACGGTGCGGGCGGGGAGCACGACGTCGACGGAGGCGGTGGAGCTGAAGGGTGAGGGCCGCGCGTTCAAGCCGTGCCAGTACGCGCTGCCGCAGCAGCTGCGCTTCGGCAAGGTGCCGGTGGGCGCGGAGGTGGCGTTGGGCGTGTCGCTGCGCAACACCGGCGCGGAGGCGTGCTACCTGGCCTCCATGCAACTGGTGGCGGGCTCGGACCCGTCCTTCGTCGCCGCGGCGGTGCCCAATGGCGTGCTCCAGCCCGGCCAGAAGGCCACGCTCGTCGTGCGCTTCAAGCCGGAGGCCGAGGGTGCCTTCGAGGGGCTCGCGGAGGCGTGGGTGAACCACCCGTCGCTGGGACACCCGCTGGTGACGCTGGTGGGCGAGGGCGTGAAGGGCTGCTTCGCGGTGCAGCCCACCACGGTGGACTTCGGCATCACCAAGCTGTCCTGCGGCCCGCGCACGCGGGAGCTGCTGGCCATCAACGAGTGCATTGGCCCGGTGAAGGTCGCGGGCATGGAGTTGGAGCAGACGGGCAGCGAGTTCGAGGTGGCGTCGGCCAACCCCTTCCCGGCGACGATTGCCCCGGGCGCGCGGGTGAAGCTGACGGCGCGCTACACGCCGACGGACGACGGGGATGACGCGGCGGCGCTGCGCTTCCGGCTGGAGGATGGGGGCGAGTACACGGCGGGCCTGGTGGGCCGGGGCGTGACGAAGGCGGAGCAGACGGACCGCTTCTTCCAGGAGTCGAAGGCGAAGGTGGACGTCCTCTTCGTGGTGGATAACTCGGGCTCGATGATGGAGGAGCAGCAGAGCCTGGGGCAGAACTTCGCGGCCTTCCTGAGCGCGGCGAGCGCGGCGGCGGTGGACTACCGCATCGGTGTCACCACGACGGGGTTGGACCCATCTCCAGGTGGCTGGTCCGAGTGCCCCGGTGGCGCGCAGGGCGGAGAGAACGGGCGTCTGTTCCCGGTGGATGGCTCTCGGCCCCGCATCATCACCCCGGACACGCCGAACGCGGCGGGGGTCTTCGCCGCCAACACGCAGGTGGGTGTGTGTCATTGGAACGAGCAGGGCCTGGACGCGGCGCACCGTGCCCTGTCGGACCCGCTGCTCTACAACCTGGATGACGTCCGCACCCCGCTGGCCAACGACGGCAACGGCGGGTTCCTGCGCGAGGAGGCGAAGCTGGCCATCATCTTCCTCTCGGACGAGGAGGACTTCAGCTCGCAGCCGGTGTCCTTCTACGAGACGTACTTCCTGGCGCTGAAGGGCAACGACAAGTCCAAGCTCAGCATCAACGCGATTGTCGGCCCCATGGACCTGGCCACCTGCCCCACGTCGAGCAGCTCCGGCAGTCGCTACCTCCAGCTCGCGAGCGCGACGGGCGGCGTGGTGGAGAGCATCTGCACGCCGAACTGGGCCTCGTCGCTGGAGAAGCTCTCCAACAGCGCCTTCGGTCCCAACCGCAACTTCCCGCTGACCGAGGTGCCCGCCGACTCGACGCGCATCGTCGTCGAGGTGGACGGGGTGCAGGTCACCACGGGTTGGCACTACGACGCGCGCACCAACACCATCATCTTCGACCGTGACGCGGCCCCCGCGCCCGGCTCGTTGGTGGAGGTGACGTACCCGCTGGGCTGCAACTAGGGATTGCTCGCGAGGCAGTGACGGCGCCGCGCTTTACCTTCGGGTGGAGCGCGGCGTTTCGCATTCCCTCGCGGCGCGGGACGTCACGGTGGGAACTCGAGGGAAGCACGGACCGCGTCGTGGTCCGAGCCCCCGTTGCGCAGCACCTTGGCATCCGACAGCGTGATTCGCCGGCCGAGGATGTGGTCGATCTCCACGATGGCCGGAAGGACGGAGGCCGCGCCCGGCCAGGTGGAGCCACAGCTCTCGCCCGGCCCTTCACACGCGTGCTGGAAGTCCGCGGAAGCGAAGGCCTTCATCGCATCACCCGCGCGGCCTTCGTTCATGTCCCCGAGCAGCAGCAGGGGACCCTGCTCCTTCGAATAGCGCTTCATCAGGGCGTCGGCCTGCTTCTTTCGGAGCACCGCGTTCTTCGCCATGGACTCAACCAGGTCGTCGTCCTTGCGATGCGTGGCCCCCGGCGCCATCAGGTGCACACAGGAGACCTTCAAGGTCCGCCCCGCGAGGCGCACGTCCGCTTCCAGGGCCGGCATGCGGTGTGGCTCCTGGGAGAAGTGCTCCGTGCGAGTCATCGGATGGCGACTCGCGATGCCCACGCCCCAGGTCCCCTTCCGGGGGACGAGCCGGACATGGGGATACTCCTTCCCGAGCCGTTTCCGGAAGGCGCTGGCGAACCCTGGCGTCAGCTCGCGCAGACAGAGGATATCCGGCGCCTCCTTCTCGATGAGGTCCAGCGACTTCGCCACATCCTCTGGCGGCGCGGAGTAGAGGACGTTGTAGGTCATGACCGTCACCTTCCCCTGCGCGGGTGGAGGTGACGAAGGTGCGGAAGCTTCCAGGACGGACAGCACCAGGGACGCGGCGAGGCTGGGGGGCCACATATCCAGACCCCATAGCAAGACCTGGGCTCGGACAATCGCAGGCGGCGTGTGGCCCCAGGGAGACGCATTCGGGGGTGACTGTCTCCCCTGGGCCGCGGGCTGATGGCCTACACGGTGGTGTCATCGTTCCCATGTGCAGTGCCCCGGCTGCTGCTGGGGCTGTCGGGGTCCGCGCTGGGATCGGAGCGAACCTGTCCCGAGGGCGGGAAGAGGTTCGGGAACACCCGCTCGAAGACCGCCCGGATGATGGGCGGAAGCAGGGGACCCCCCATGGGGCGCGTACTGGTGGGGCTGTCGCCATCCGTGCTGGGGTCTCCACCCCGAGCGACGCGCGCGGAAGCGGCGAACGTCGAGCGACCCTTCAGGGCCTGGTGGAGCGGGGCGGACCCGTGCTGCCGGTCTCCGGTGGGCTGGGAAGATTTCGGGCGTGGCTGCGCGGCGAGACGCCGCAGCGCGACCGCCGCGTGACGCAAGGGAGGCAACATGAGGGAGCTCCTGACTTCTGAATTCAGGCTTGCTTCATTCTCCAGGAAACCAAGGGCAGAGTTGCCGATGAGTGCTCAAGGCCTGGAATGAGCTTGCTTCCAGAGGGCCACCTCGCGGGCCTGGGCCTGTTTGGCTTTGCCCGCGGAGGTGAAGGCCGCGAGGGCCTCGTCGACGAGCGCGAGCGCCTGGCCTCGTGATGACTTCGCGTCCCAGAGGGCCTGGGCCAGGGTGAACTGGAGCTCCGCCCTGCGCGTGGGGCTCCACCCCAGCGGCTGGATGATATCGAGCGCGCGCTGTGCGGCGACGCGGGCGCGCTCGGGCTGCTTCAACTCCAGCCAGGTGCGAGCCAGCTCGACGAGCGACGTGACGAGGCGGGGCTGACGCGGGCCACCATCCGCCTCCTTTCGCGCGAGCACCTCCTCCAACTCCGCCAGGGCTTCACGCGGCCGGCCCGTCTTGCGCAGCACGGCCGCGCGCTCCTCCCGCGTGCGCAACGTGGAGGAGTCCTTCGCCCCGAGCAGCCGCGCCTGGAGGGCCAGCGTCCGGTCATACCCCTTCAGCGCCGCGGCGAAGTGGCCCTGACGGTTCTCGAGCGAGGCCAGGGCCAGCAGGGACTGGGCGTACTCCGCATGCTCTTCGCCGAAGGCGTGGGCCGTCAGCGCCAGGGCCTTCTCGTGGTGCACCCGGGCTGAATCGAAGCGCTCGAGTTGCTCGTGCAGGCGGCCCAGGTCGTTGTGGAGGCGGATGGTGTCCAGGTGCGTTTCTCCGAGCGTGGCTTCGCGAAGCGCGAGGGCTTGCTCGTAGAAGGCGATCGCGGCCTCGGGGCCCTCCACCCATCGACGTGCGTCTCCCAGGAGGATGAGGGTGTTGGCGACCAGGGGGTGTCCTGCTCCCAGCTCGCGTCGCTGGATGGCGAGCGCCCGCTCGTAGAGCGAGACGGCATCGAGCGGGCTCCCCTGCCGCGTGCGCACGAGGGCGAGGTTGGTGAGGACCTTGGCCGTGTCGAGGTGCTCGGGCCCGAGGGTTCGCTCGCGCAAGGCGAGGGCGCGCTGGTAGTGCTCCAGGGACTGGGGGAGCTGGCCTTCGCCGAAGTACACCAGGCCCAGGTTGTTCTCCAGCCGGGCCGCGCTCTCGTCCGCCGAGCCCACGCGCTCCATCAGCGCCCGCGCCTGGGCGGCGTGCTCCAGCCCGCGCTTCATGTCCTCCAACTCGTAGCCGATGACGAAGACCAGGTCCGTGCTCGCACGCAGGGCCAGCACGTCATGACGTCCGGCGAGCGCGGCCCGCATGGCCTCGGTCCAGGAGCGCTCGGCCTCTTCGTTCCGGGCGAGCCGATGCTCCAGCCAGCCCGCGACATGGAGCACCTCCGCCTCCAGCGGGCGGTAGCCGAGCGCGCGGGCCTCCTCCAGCGCCGCGGTGGCCTCCGTTTTCCCCTGCGCGTAGCGCCCCGTCTCCAGCAGCACCTGGGCGCGCGACAGCCGCAGCCGCGCCTGCTCCATCCGGGCGCGCACGGCGGGGTCCTGGGGTTCGGGCGCGAGGGAGAGGATGGACTCCACGCGTGAGCAGTCGGAGACCGAGGGGAGGCGCAGGGAGGCCTCGGCGGCTTTCTGCACCAGGGCCGAATCGGCGCGCTCCAACGTGTCAGCGAGCACGTCAAGGGATTGGCGCCGGGATTCCAGGCAGGCCATGCGCAGCGCGAGCACGTTCTCCGGTTGCTCGTGGCGCACGTGGGTGGCCTCGCACGTCTCGGTGTAGCCCGCCTCCCAGGCCCGCGCGTAGTCGGAGAGGTGTCGGGATACCGCGTCCATGGTGGACCCCGCCAGGGAAGCACCGGTGGCGAGCATGGCGGCGCGCACCCTGGCCTCGCGGGGGGCGCTCCACACCGGAGCGAGGCGCGCGGCGGCACCGGTGCAGGGCGCGGGCTCGGCGCGCAGCCATGGCAGGAGGGCGAGGGCGGACACCCCGGCGACAGCGCACCCGGTGGCGAGCAGCCGCGCGCGCCGGCGGGCCGGGTCCTTCCCGAGGTCCTCCAGGAGCGCGGTCATGGAGGCGTAGCGGTCCGCGGGCTTGATGCCGAGGCCGCGCAGCACCACGCGACGCACCCAGGCGGGGACGTCCGTGTCGTGCGCGGGGGCCTGGAGGTGCTCGAAGTCAGGAGGCTGGCCCCTGGCGAAGGGGCGGATGCGGAAGAGGGCTTCGTACAAGGCGACGCAGAAGCTGAACTGGTCCCCCCGGGCATCCATGGGTTCGCCGCTCCATTGCTCGGGCGGCATGTAGGCCGGGGTTCCCACCAGGGAGCCCGTGCGCGTCAGGGGCGCGGCGTCGTCATCGGGCACGTTCGCGCGCGGAGGCGTGGCCAGGGCGGGGGTGGTGTCCTGGAGGCGCGCGAGTCCGAAGTCCGTCACACGCGCGCGGCCCTGGCCATCGACGAGCACGTTGTCGGGCTTGAAGTCGCGGTGGATGAGCTGCGCGGCATGCGCGGCCGCGAGCCCCTGGCCCGCCTGCTTGAACAGGTGCAGCACCTCTCGCCACGAGCGAGGGCTGGCCTTGAGCCACTGGCGCAGGGTGGGGCCCTCGACGAACTCCATGGCCATGAAGAGTCGGCCGTCCACGGTGCCCACGTCGAAGACGGTGATGACGTGGGGATGGGAGAGTCGGGCCACGGCCTGGGCCTCGCGGAGCAGGCGCTGCTCCAGCTCCCTGGCGCCGTCACCGTCGAGCGCGCGCACCAACTTGAGGGCGACCCTGCGGTCCAGCCGAGGGTCATACGCGCTCAGCACCACCCCCATGCCTCCGGCGCCCACGCGGTCCAGGACCACGTAGCGGCCCAACTGGGTGCCTCGCCCGGGCGAGGACGAGGGGGCGGCCGCCGGCTTGTCGGTGCCGGGTTTGGCTCCGGGCGCGTCCATCAGCGTGGTGCGCGCGGCGCCCCGAGCCGCCTCACCCACCAGCGCGAGGCACGCCGAGCAACGGTCCACGTGGGCCTCCACGGCCTGGGACTGGGACGGTTCCAGGGCCCGCTCGCAGTACGCCAGGAGGGTGTTTTCGTCGGGGCAGTCCATGGCCTCACTCAGCGCAGCAGGTGCCTCACGCTCAAGTCCAGTCCGCTCAGGAGCGTGCGGGCCAGACTTTCCAGCTCGGATGCGTCGACCTTCAGTCGTCGTCGCAGCTCCGCGTGGGTGCGCTCGGTGAGCGTGTCCCTGGCGGCCTTGAGCCATCGCGTCATGGTGGCGCGACTCACGCCATGCACCCGGCCAATGTCCTCCACGCCCACGTTCTCCACGAGGTGCAGCCGGAGGAAGGCGCGCTCGCGAAGCTCCATCGAAGCGAGCGCGGAGGCGATGGACGCTTCGATGTCCGCGTGGTGGCGGTGCTTCAGTGCGGCGAAGGAGGCGTCCTGGACAGGCAGCAGCGCTTCCTCCAGGGCGATGGGGCGGGCGGCGCGCTCACGCAGCTCCGTGAGCGCGAGCCGAAGGGCCACGGTGCGGACCCAGGTCTCCAGGGGGCCACGACCGTCGTATTCGGCAAGACGGGGTGGGGCATCCTCGCGGGCTAGCAGCAGGCGTTCGCGCAGCCGTTGCATGGCTTCGTCCACCACGTCGGGGACCATGTTCCTTCGAGCCAGGGCCTGGCGCGCGGCGGGGAGGAGGCGACGCTCGAAGAGCGCGAGCGCCGCCGGAAGGCCCCGTGCGCACGCGCAGGCGAGGTACAGGTCCTCCACGTGTCGGACCGGGTCCGTCCCGCCGCGTGCGCTCAGGTGCGCGAGGAAGACGCCGCGTTCGAGCACCACGCCGGGCCAGGCGGCGCGGGCCCTGAGGTACGCGTCCTCATCGGGGCGGGGTGGGTCCATGCGGTTGGGAGTGTACAACGCTGGCTCCTGTTCCAGCCCGAGGGCGCGCCGGGGCCGAGTGCTCGTACCGCGCCGAGTCATTCCCGCGGCGGGTGGATGGCGGTGGCGAAGCCTCCGGCGTGGTGCTCGGCGAGGAAGCGGGAGAGCTGGTCCGGAGTGAGTTCGCGGCAGGTGCTGGACGGGTCGTGGACGATGAAGTTGCCCTCGGGCGTCATGCCCGTCACGGCAATCCAGTGGCCTCCGGAGAAGGTGCCGGAGGCGTTGGGCGGCTGCTCGTTGGCGAGCATCACGCTGCTCTCACCGTTGACGGCGACGAGGTTGCCCGCTTCGAGCTGTTGCTGAATCCAGGCCGTATCGGAGCCGGCGTGGGTCTCCGATGTGAGTCCCTGGTTCGCGGCCATCTGCTCGATGCCGACGTAGCCGGTGCCTTCGGCGCCCATGCCGATGGAGTTGGCGAGCTGGTTGATGAAGGCGCCGTCGGACAGGCCCTCGCCGAGCCCGTAGCCCTTGAGAATCATCGCCATCGTCGTGGGGCCGCAGTTGGAGAAGCGGTTCCAGTCGTCCTCGGTGCCCTCGGAGGAGATCTGATTGATGTACGGCACGGGGTAGCGCTCACCCGGCGCGGAGGGGGTGGAGGGCGTTGAGCCCGGCGTTGGCGTGGCTCCCGGCGTCGGAGCGGAATCCTGGGTGGGGACGGACGGCGAGGGGCCGTCGGTGGGGGTGGGAGGGGCGGGAACCTGGAGCGTGCTGCCTGTGTGGATGAGGTCCGGGTTCTCCAGGCCGTTGAGCTCCACGATTTGTCGCGCGATGTCCTCGACGGGGCCCGGCACGCCTTGCTGCATCAGGCTCCACGAGATATCCCCCACGGTGTCGCCGGGTTGCACCTGCCAGTCGGTGGTCGGGGCCTCCGGCAAGCCGGGTGGAACACTGTTTCTCAGTGCCTCCGTCATCTGGGCACCCTGCTCACGAAGCGCATGCTGGAGGAGGAGGGCTTCAAGCTTCGCCATCTGCTCGTCCCGCCCGGGGTCGCCGAGCGCTTCGCGCAAGGCGTGCTGCCTGAGCGCGGCGCCGAGGTCCTCGAGCTTCTCGCCACGCCCCGCGTCGCGGAGCGACTCACGGAGCATCCGCGCTCGAAGTGCCTCGCCCAGCTCATCGAGCTTCTCGTTCCGCCGTGCCTGGTCGGCGGCCTCGCGGAGTTCGGTGCCGACGGCACGCCCGAGGTGCTTCAGCCCCTTCGTATCCTCGGCCCTGCGCGGGGAAGGCCCCGGGGCGTCGAAGGCATCCGTGCGTTGGCGCGGCGCCGTCCGTCCGGAGGCGGCTGTCCCGGAGGGACGAGACGTGTCGTGGGAAGGACTCCGCACGGGGCGCGCGGCAAGAGAGTGAAGGAGGGACCGGATGGTCATTTCGTTCTCCGCTGAGAGGGTTTGGAATGTTTGTCGATAAAGCGCGAATATTTGTTTCGTGCGCCGGTGAGGTTTCCTTCATCACCCCGTCGCGCTGGGAACGTCATTGAAGCCCAGTGAATTCATCGAGTTGGCGTGGATTTGAGAAATATTGAGGCACTAATTCCCCGGGTCCCGTCTTCCAGTTGGAGCGGTGTTTGAAACATTGGTTTTGTTTGTGATTGGGGTCCGGGGAAGGGATGGCCTCGTGGGGGGCACCCGCACTGAAGTGTGGGTTTTCTGTCAGCGGTCGGTCCCCTGGGGCACGGATGACTCGACAGGGTGGAGGAGCGGGTGCAGCCTTGCGGACGCGATGCCGGAGCCCCTCCTGGTTGCTGCCCTGGGTGACGTCCACGGTCGCTTCCACCGCGTGGAGACGTGGTTGGACGCGCTGGAGGAGTCTCGTGGGCGGCGTGTGGGAATGGTGCTCGCGGTGGGGGACGTGGAGGCGTTCCGCCGCGCGGATGACCACCGTCGCAAGGCCGCCAAGCGGATGATGCCCGCCGAGTTCGCCGAGTACGCGGACGGGGTGCGGCGCGTGAAGCGGCCGCTCTATTTCATCGGGGGCAACAACGAGGACTTCGATGCGCTGCACGACTTCCTGGACGGAGGCGAGCTGGCGCCGGGCGTGTCCTATCTGGGGCGTGCGGGCGTGCGGGAGCTATGCGGGCTTCGCGTGGCCTACCTCTCCGGCATCCATGCGCCGCGTTTCATCGACCAGCCGCTGAAGCGGCCCGTGACGCAGGACCTGATGAAGCAGGCGGGATACTTCCGCGCGGCGGAGGTCGAGCGCGTGATGTCCCTGCGAGACGTGGACCTGATGCTGGTGCACGAGTGGCCGCGCGGCATCGTCCAGCGCGCCCGCGAGGAGAATCCCTCGCCGCCCCGGCCCCTGCCTTCGTACTGGATTGGGAACGCGGTGACGCGGCGGGTGGTGGACACGGTGCAGCCGAAGTGGCTGTTGTGCGGTCACTCGCACAAGTCCTTCGCGGTGACGTTGGAGGGAGTGGGGCGGCCCGCCACGCGCATCGCCTGTCTGGACCAGGCCACCCGGCCGGAGGAGTCGGTCTTCTGGCTGGAGTACGACGGCTCGACGGTCCAGCGCGTCGGGTGGGGCACCACCGGGCAGGTGGCGTGGGAGGCAGGCCAACGCTGGGACATGTCCGCGCTGCCGCCTGCCCCCGTGGAGAGCGAGGCCACCGCCGACGACGCACCGGTCGGCGCGATGTAGCGCCGCTCAGGGTTGTCCTTCGCCCCAATGCGTGAGCGTCACCCGCGGGTCGGGTGTCACGAGCGGGCTGGGCGGAGGGGGCGGGGCTCCCGGGATGACCAGCCTGCGCCGCACGTTCGCATCGAGGAACCGGCGCGTGGCGCTCGCCGTCGTGGCCCAGCCCTGGGCGATGTCCGCCGCGGACCGCGCGGGCGCGAGGCCCGGGGCCAGCACGCTCGCCGCACCCACGCTGGTGAAGTCCAGGTGCCGCATCCCCGCGATGCGCAGCGTCCATCGCTCCGCGCCGCGCAGGGACTCCAGCAACTCGAAGTCGGGCACCACCTCCGCATCCCCCTCCTGGTAGATGTGGAGCAGCGGGACGCGATAGCGCTCGGGGTAGAAGTACGGCAGGCCCGTCAGCCAGTCCTTGCCCGCCTGGTTCGCGAGGCCGCCATCCAGGCTCACCAGGGCGGCGGCTTCGGGATGCGCGAGCACGAAGAGGAACGCGGCCCGAGCGCCCAGGCTGTGTCCCACCAGCGCCACGCGGGTGGAGTCGATGCGGCTGTCCGACTGGAGCTGGTGCAGCGCGCGTTCGAGCTCGTGCGCCTGGGCCCGGGCGGTGGCGAGCACGTCGAGGTCCGGTCCAGGCGGCGCGCGCCGAGTGGGTGAGGGCGTGGTCGCCACGACGTAGCCGTGGCTCGCCAGGTACTCGGCCAGCACGGCCTGATGCTGGGCGGAGTGGTAGCGGCCCTGGGCCACCAGCACGAGCGGGAAGCGGCCCGGCGCGGGCGGCGCGTCAGGTACCGCGGCCATGGGCGAGTCGAGCCAGGCGCTCGTGCTCTCCTCGGGAATGCCTCGGTCGACGAGGCCCTGCTCGTACCGCGTCACGGCCTCGTTCGCGAGGAGCGCGTCACCCGTGGCCTCGGGATGCTCCTCGGAGCTGGTGAGCCCCACGTAGTCGCGATAGTGCACGCGGCGCGTCGGGTCCCCACCTCGCGCGGGATACCAGAGGGTGAGCTGGAGCGTCGATGCGCCCGCCACGTCTGGAGGGAGGGTCCGCACGCGCAGCCCCACGTTCCAGGGCCCCGCTTCGAGCTGTCCCCACAGGGGCGGAGTCAGCACCACCGGCTGCGGAGGAACCAGCAGGTAGGTGGGCGCGAACCTGCTCGCGGACTGGCAGCCCGTCACGAGCAGCAGCGCGGCCAGGGCACCGAGCCATCGCGCGGTCCGGTGCCTGCGCGGTGGCGCCGCGCCGAGCCACGCCGCGTGGCTGGAGGCGCTCAGAAGACGCCCGAGATGCCAGCCATGCGCGCGCCGGCGACGGGCATCAACCGGGCGGCGGAAGAAGAGCGGCGAGAGGCGTTGGCTTCCACGGTGCCGGTGCGCCCGTGAAGCAGCAGGGGCACCGCGACGCCGAAGGCCGCGCCCAGCAGGGCCCCGGTGGCCACGTCGGTGAGGTAGTGCTTGTCGGCGCCCATGCGCAGCAAGCCCACGGAGGTCGCCAGCGGCAGCCCCACCGCCCAGATCCACGCCTGATGCTCGTAGCCTCGCAGCGCGGCCACCGTGCCGGCGGAGACCACCAGCGAGAAGGCGAGGTTGGTGTGTCCACTGTAGAACGACAGGTTGTTGTCGCTGGGCTGCTCGGTGAGGCCCTTCTGGTCCTCCGGCAGCACGTGGACGAAGGGGCGCTCGCGACCGACGAGGAACTTCACCGTCTGGTTGGCCAGCGTCGCCAGCATGGCGCTCTCCAGGATGATGGTCGCGTCCTGGGCGAAGAACCGGTCCGGGCTGTCCGACGCGCGTCCCATCGCGAACTGCAGGCCCATCACTCCGGCGGGCAGCACGCCGAAGCCCAGGATGTTGCTCCATGTTCCTGCCCGGTGGCGCGACGCCTCCGTGCTCCCCGCGAGCCCCCGGCCCCAACGGTCCACCCGGTTGAGGGTGTCCGTCCCATCCGGCGCCCGGTCACACCAGCGGCACGTCGCCGGCGCCAGGTCGCTCTTGAAGAACGCCTCGCTCGAAATCCAGAGCACCGCGGCCGAGCCGGTGATGACGCTGTCGCGAGCCCAGTCGAACCGCAGCTCATGCAGGCGGGGTGCATCCTCCGCCGCCTGGGCCAGGGCCGGAGTCGAGGGAGCGACCACGAGGAGGAGACCCAGCACGAGACTGGAAAAGGACGAGCGCACGGTTCGCAGCATAAGGGGCTTCGTCTCGTTTTCGAAGAACCGGATGCGGGGGCTGAAGGGGGCAGCCGTCGCTGGCGTGCCGCGATGGGTTTGACTACAAGCAGCCGACTTCCATTCGCATTCCGAGGCACCATCGTGAGTGATCACCCCGTCGATTTGACGGCCGAGACCTTCGAGCAGACGACTGGCAAGCCGGGTCTGGTCCTGGTGGATTTCTGGGCGGAGTGGTGCGGTCCCTGCCGCGCCTTCGCCCCCACCTATGCGTCCACCTCGGCGAAACATCCGGACGTCGTGTTCGGCAAGGTCGACACCGAGGCACAGCAGGAGCTGTCAGGCCGGTTCGAGATTCAGTCCATCCCCACGCTCATGGCGTTCAAGGACGGTGTCGTCGTCCACCGCTCCAGCGGCGCGATGTCGCCGGGGCGCCTGGACACGCTGGTCCGGTCCCTGAAGGCGCTGGACGCCGCCGTCGCCCGGCAGGCCGAGGAGAACAAGAAGCTCACCGAGCAGGGCATCGCTCCTCCCGGCGTTCATCCCGAAGCGGAATGGGATGACAACGACAGCGAGTGGGTCCACGGCGGCAAGGACGCCAAGGGTCGCAACCACGGGCCCTATCGGTATTGGCGCGCGGACGGCACGCTCTGCAACGAGTGCACCTTCGAGCAGGGCAAGCCGCACGGCCCCTTCAAGCGCTTCCATGAGAGCGGCGAGGTGTCCCAGGACGGCGAGTTCGTGAAGGGCGACCTTCACGGCCCCCGGACGTGGTTCGCCTCCGACAAGTTCACCACCGAGCGCATGCACGAGAACGGCGTCTCGGAGAAGGTGCGCAAGACGGTCATGACCTATGACCACGGCCGCGTCGTCGGCGTGAAGCACTACGACGGCGAGGACCGCCGTGTGGTGCCGTCGACGGGAGAGCCGTACCCGGACCGGCCCGCGGGCATTCCCGTGGAGGCGGAGCTGCGCGAGGACCTGAACCAGTGGTCCCATGTGAATCTGAACGCGGAGGGTGAGCGTCACGGCCTGGCGCGCTTCTGGACCCAGGACGGCGAGCTGCTCTGGGAGGGAGAGTTCGTCGACGGCAATCGCCATGGCGTGTACCGCTCGCTGGCGAAGGACGAGTACGCGGACCCTCGGGTGATGTTCGACGAGGGGCGGTTCGAGGGAGACGACGCCTGTGGCACCTGGACGCTGTTCGACCAGGACCGCAAGGTGGTGCTGACGCGGGACCTGGGTGTCGCTCAGGGCGAAGACGAGATGAAGGCCTCGCCGGTCTTCTCCAATCTGCCCCGGTCGGCGGCGGCGTGGCGTGAATACGCGGACACGTGCATCGCGGCGCGCAAGTACCGCGAGGCCCTCCTGGCGCTGGCCCGTGCGACCTCGAGCGACCAGCAGGTGGGGCCGCTGAAGGAGTGGGTGGAGCGCGTGACGCTGCCGCGCACGCCAGAGAACGCGCAGGCGACGGCGGGTCAGGTGCTGGAGAAGGCGTCGGACTCCTGGTCGCCCATGGCGGAGACGCTGGTCCATGGGGGTGACGTGGCCATGTTGCTGCGGGGCTACGCGGTGCTGCTGGACCAGACGGACCGGCCTCGGGCGGCGCTGGACTTCGTCAACGCGGCGCTGCTGTTCGAGCCGACGCGGACGGCGTTCCTGTTCACGCGCGGCCTCATCCTGCTGAACCTCGGGATGGACGAGCACGCGCTGGTGGATGCCGATGGGCTGGCGAAGTCGGAGCCCGGCACGGCGGACTTCCTGCGGGCCTATGCGCACTGCCTCTTCCCCCGGTTCGATTTCTGGCCGGCGAAGGAGACGCCGCACTCGACGTACAACGACCTGCCGGAGAAGCCCGCGCAGCAGCTGAAGGCCATCCAGCGGGTCGCCCAGAAGTACGCGACGCGGCTGCAGATGCTTCGCACGGAGCTGCTCAAGCGCTTCAAGCCGGGCGCGGCCATGCCCTGGATGCCGCCGGATGTGTCGGCGCTGCTTCCTGACGGGCCGGTGGAGCTGGCGGAGGACGAAGTGGAGATTGGCGAGGACTCGGTCGCCGTGGACGAGACGCTCGCCGTGGGGACGCTGGGGCTGCCGGACCTGGTGCGCACGGCTCGCGCGGAGTGGGCCGCGCTGACGTGGCTGCTGTGGGCCTGTGGTGAGACGCAGGTAGTGATGCCTCGGAAGCTGTCGCCGCCGAAGGACTTCGGCCACGCGGCGGGCATGGCCAGTCAGCGGTTGTGGCGCGCGAGGGATCGCCGCGTGACGGGAGGCCGGGGCGCGCAGGCGTCAGGGGCCGCCAGCTTCAAGTTCGAGGGTATCGACATCGACAATGTCCACCCCAACCTGGTGGGCATCGTCGAGCAGCAATACGGCGAGGTGCAGGCGATGTTCTACTGGATGGCCGACAGCGACAATGTGTCTCCCTGGCAGGACAACCTGAGGGGGAGCTGAGTCATGAACAGGACTCCTCGAAAGGTCGAAATCGCGGATCCGCTCTGGACCGCGCTGGAGACGATGAGCCGGGAGATGGGCGTGGACCGCGACGTCCTCGTCAATCAGGCCGTCTTCTCGCTCGCGCGACAGTTCGGGTTCATCCAGCCCACGCAGGTCAGCCTCGCGGAAGCGGTGGCTGCTCCGGCGGTGGTCGCAGTGGCGTCGCCCGCGCCGGTGGCGGCACCCGCGGTCGTTGTCGCCGTCGCCCCGCCCGAGCTGACGGTGGCGAAGGCCCCCGTCGAGACGAAGACGGAACCCAGTGACGCCACGCCGAGCGTCGAGGTCGCCGAGCGCGTTCGGGAGATTGTCCGCGAGGTCGAGCAGAAGGTGGAGCCGCGGCCGGCACCACCGGCTGTCGAGCTGGCGGATACGGAGGAGGACGAGTCCAAGACCGGGGAGCACGAAGGCTCACCGGATTCGGATGAGGCCTTGGCCAGTGACGCGGCGCCGGAGGAGAAGGCCGCCGTCGCGGAGGCTCCCGTCGATGTGGAGGCGCTGCGAGAGGCCGTCGGCGCGCGAGTCCGGGACCTCGTGCGGGATGTCGATCAATGGGTCGAGCCCGTGGAAGCGAAGCCGGAGGAGGACTCGGACGACGAGGACTCGGACGACGACGCTGACGGCGAGGAAACGGACGAGGAGGATTCGGACGAGGGCGCTGAAGACTCGGACGACGACGCTGATGACGAGGACTCGGATGACGAGGGCTCGGATGACGACGCCGATGAGGAGGACTCCGACGACACGGATTCGGGCAAGGACGCTGACGACTCGAATGAGGATGCCGAGGGAGACGAAGACGCGGACGAAGAGGACGAGGCCGCGAGTGGTCCCGCCCTGGCGGACGATGACTCCGCCGACCTGGTGACCCAGGCCAAGGACGAGCGGAAGACAGGCGCCGCCGTCAAGCCGGACAAGACCATCATCGTCCAGGCGCCGCCGGAGCTGAAGGTGCACGTCAAGCTCGACGAGGGCGAGCCCGTGCTCGTCGCGCGCGAGCGGTTCATCATCGGGCGTGGGCCGAGCGCCGACCTGATGGTGAAATCCGCGAGGGTGTCTCGCGAGCACGCGGTCATTCAGCGCGACGGCGATGAGGTCTTCATCGAGGACCTCAAGTCCTCGAATGGCACGTGGTTCGACAACACCCGCATCACCCGTCGGCAGGTGGCGGATGGTGAGGAGTACCTGCTGGGCGGTATCCGCATCACCTTCTCGCTGACCACCTGAGCCGCGAGGGAAGACTCTCTGCCTCCACCGTCTTTCCAGAGGGTGGAGGCAGCCGGGGCTTCAGCGGGACAGTGGTACCGAAGCCACCCAGAAGGTCTCCGGCAGAGGCACCGACGTGCCCTTGAGGAGTCGGTCGCGAAGACGCGCCTCCGTCACCCACACCATGCCCTCGTCCGACACGGTGAGGTTGACGGGCGACTCCAACTCCGAGGCGAGCACTTCCAGCGTCCTCGGGCCCTGTGTCTTCCCGAGGACCTCGACGCGGATGAGGCGTCCGTCGCCGCTCTGAATCGAGCCTTCGACGAGCAGCAGGCGGCCATCCGGTGCGAAGCGCATCCCATCTGGGTTCTCCAGACGGCGAGGCAGCTCCACCTCGGTGACTCGGGGCGGGGCGTCGGACGACGCTCCGGGGTGAATCAAGAACAGCCGCCCTGGCCCGTAGGTATTGACGGCGAGCGTGCGCCCATCCGCGGCGAGCGCGATCCCGGCGGGGCCGACCGCGCTCATGCCCGTGCCCTGCGCCTTGAAGCGCGGGTCTGTCACCCACGTCTCCAGGTGTTCACCACCGGGGCGCAGGTACAGCACGGAGGCACGGGCGCTGTCCGTGACATAGAGGCCGCCATCCGGCGCCACGGTGAGGTCATTTCCGAGCGCGCCTTCCGGCAGGTGGACGAGCTTGCGCAGCGCCCCCGTGCGAGCGTCGAGCGCGAAGATTCGAGCGTGACGTCGTCCACCCATGGTGCCCTTGGGGCGCAGCAAGCCCATGGCATCGGGAGACGTCCCCCACAGCAGGTTCCGAGGTGCATCCAGACGGAGGCTCGTCGCGGAGAACACCTGCTCCGAGCCGGGAAACAGCTCTGTCCATGCACCTCCGGGCGCGCGTCGGAGCACGCGGCCATCCGCCACGGAGCCGACATAAAGCGTCCCGTCCACGGCGTGGGCGATGCCGTTCGGAATGGTGAAATCGGGAGGGAGTGGCAACTGCTCGGTAACGCGGGGACGCGACTTCGCGCTCACGTCGGAGGCCGAGGAGGCGGGGGCGGGAGGTGACGCCGCCGGGGTGGAGGCGAGCAGCAGGGCGGTCAAGGCACCAGCGAGGGATGGCGAGCACATCCAGTGGACTCCCGAGGCAAGGAGAGGGGACTTCATCGAGCCGCGCAGTGCGGGTTCGTGAAGGGCGCACGAGGCCCGTGGGCCTCGCCGCGCTTCGTCACGGCATACCTGCGAGAGAGGACGGACTCGCGGGGACACGAGGGAAGTAACCCGGGAGTGGTGCCCCATCATCGGAAGTGGGCGCATTAGACTCGTGCGGAAGTCGCAACAATCGGAGGTCGGGCGTGGAGCGCTTGGAGTTGAGGGACCGACTGGAGGACATGCTGGGCTTCTCCGCCGTGGCGAAGGCACTGAGCTTCGCGGATGCGGCGAGGGAGCTGCGGGTGAGCGCCTCCACATTGAGCCGCCGTGTGGCGCGACTGGAGGCGGCCCTGGGGACCGCGCTGCTGCGTCGCACCACCCGTCATGTCTCGCTCACCGAGGCGGGCGCCCTGTACCTGGAGCGTTGCACGGATGTGCTCCATCGCGTCGAGGAGGCGGAAGCGCTCGTGTCCGGGCTCGGAGGCGACCCGAAGGGCAGGCTTCGAGTGGCGCTGCCCAACCTCTTCGGCCAGCTCCACGTCGCGCCGCTCATCGCGGACTTCATGCGTCGCTATCCGTGCATCGAGCTGGAGCTCACCTTCGAGGATCGTTACGTCGACCTCGTCGAGGAAGGGGTCGACGTCGCCATCCGGATTGGCGCGTTGCCGGACTCCAGCCTGGTGGCGCGTCGTCTGGCCACGGTGCGGCGTCTGCTGGTGGCGTCACCTCGCTATCTGCGGGGACGAAAGCCGCCCGCGCGGCCGCAGGACCTGTCGGCCCATCCCTGTCTCCAGTTCAGCCACTTCGCGGACGGAGAGACCTGGACGTTCTCGCGGGGGGCGGAGCGCGCCACGGTCCGCGTGCGGCCCGCGCTGAGGGCGGACAACGCCGAGGCGCTGAGGCTCGCCGCGTTGGGGGGCTGTGGTGTCTCGGCGCTGGCGACCTTCCTGGTGGGAGAGGACCTGCGCGCGGGTCGGCTCGTGCGGGTGTTGGAGGACTGGTCGATACCGGAGGTGGGGGTGTTCGCCGTCCACCCACCTGGGCGACTGGTGGCGTCGAAGGCGCGAGCGTTCGTCGCCTTCGTGGCGGAGCGGCTCGCTGGCGAGCCTTGGGACAGCCCGTAGCCGAGCGGCGCATCACGAGGCTCCGAGGGCGGGAGCGAGAGTGGTAGGGAGGGTGCTGAGTTCCGGAGACGTCATCGCCGTGGCGCGGAATGGACCGCGACCTCCGGGGTTCGAGCGACATTCCATGGACCTCATTTCCGCAGCGGAGTTGCCGTTCCTGGCCTTGTCCACGTTGTTCGCCCGTTCGTTCGAGGGCTACTTCGTCCCGATTCCCGACGCACCCCAGGCCTTCGATGCGCGGGTGCGGAGCGAGCACATCTCGCTCATGGAGAGTCGGGTCGCGCGGGTGGACGGAGAGTGGGCGGGGCTGGTGTTGATGGCAAGGCGCGGGCGGGTCAGTCGCGTCGCGGGCATGGGCATCATTCCCAGTCGACGGGGACAGGGACTGGGTGGGGAGATGCTGCGGCCGTTGATGGCGGAGGCGCGAGCACGCGGGGATGCGCGGATGGTGCTGGAGGTCATCGAGCAGAATGCGCCAGCGGTGAAGCTTTACGAGCGGCTGGGTTTCCGGCGTGTGCGGCGACTCGTGGGGTTCGTGGGGACGCCGACGCCGGAGTCGGGGGCGTTGGAGGAGGTGGGGCTGCAGGAGTGCGCGAGGCTGCTTCCGGACGGGTTGCCATGGCAGCTCGATGCGGCGACGGTGCGGGGGTTGTCATCTCCGGCGAAGGCGTTCCGGTTGGGGCCGGCGTGCGCGGTGGTGGCGGATGTCTCCGCGCCGACGCTGGGGGTGCGGTCATTCGTGGTGGAGCCCGCGTCGCGAGGGCAGGGCGCGGGGCGCAGGTTGCTGCGGGCACTGGCCGCCGCGCATCCCGGGAAGGCGCTGGCGGTGAGCGCCATCGTTCCAGAGGGCCTGTGCGAGCGCTTCTTCCTGGGGGCGGGCTTCACGCATCCCGCCCTGTCTCAGTTGGAACTCGTGCTCGACTTTTCGCCAGACGCGAAGTGAGTGTGGCTCACCGCTCGCGCAGGTGGGCCGTGAGTCCTGTCAGGTGCTCCCTCGCGGGGGTGATGACTTCCGGCCGCTGCGTCTGGAGCGCGAGCCGGAACGAGGCGATGGCCGCCGCCAATTCCTCGCGGGCCCGTCCCGTGAGCTGGACATGCAAGGCATCTGCTCGCGCGAGCGCCGTCGTGTTCGGCAGGGCATCCTGGGGATGCAGCTTCAGCGCAGCCATGGAGCGCCGCGCCTCTTCGATTTGCCCCGGTGACAGCTTGCCCGGGCGCTGCTCGATGACGAAGGCTTCCTTGCGACCCGTGGTGACGACGGTGACCTCCACCTCGAGGATGCCATTGAGGTCATACGAGAAGCGCACGTCGATGGACTGCTCTCCCGCCGGGGCCGGTGGCAGCCCCGAGAAGGCATACTCGCCCAGCTTCACGTTGTCGCTGCACTGCGCATGCTCGCCCTGGTACACCTCCAGCCGAATCTCTCGCTGGAAGTCGCCGGCCGTCCAGTAACGCTCCACGCGGCTCGCGGGGATGACCGTGCCGCGCTCCAGGATGGGACTGAAGATTCCGGTGATTCGCCGGTGGCCCGCCTGCGCGGCGGTGCTCACCCCCAGCGTGAACGGCGCGACGTCCGTGACGACCAGGTCATCCACGGCCTGGTCTCCCGCCTTCATCGCCGCCTGCACCGCGGCGCCCATGGACACGGCCTCGTCCGGCGGCAGCTTGCGCAACGGCAACCGTCCAAACACCTGCGTCGCGAAGGTCGTCACGCACGGCATGCGCGTCGAACCTCCGACGAGCAGCACCTCCTCGATGTCCGTGGCCTTCAGTGACGCATCCTGCAACGCCCGATGAATCGGCCCGCGCATGCGCTCGAGCGCGGAGGCCCAGGCGTACTCGGCATCCTCACGGGTGAGCGCGAACTCGAAGTCCAGCTTCTTGCCTTCCGCCACCGGCAGCTCGGGAAGGACGATGCGCGTGCTCTCCGTTTGCGAAAGCCGCCGCTTCGCGGCTTCACACGCCTCCCGCAAGCGCGCCCAGCCCGGTGCGTGGGCCTCCAGGTCGAAGCCCTTGTCCTGTCGCAACCGCTGGGCGACATGGCGCGCCAGCAACGTGTCGAAGTCCTCGCCGCCCAGCCGCGCATCACCCGCCGAGGACTGGATCTCCACCACGCCCTCGATGATCTCCAACACCGTGACGTCGAACGTCCCGCCACCCAGGTCCAACACAACGGCTTTCAGCTCCCGGTTGCGCTCGTGCAGCCCATAGGCCAGCGCCGCCGCCGTGGGCTCGTTGATGATGCGCTCGACCTTGAGTCCCGCGATGGCTCCGGCGTCCCGAGTGGCCTGTCGCTGCGGGTCCCCGAAATAAGCGGGGACGGTGATGACGGCCTCTTCAACCGCCATTCCCAGGAAGGCCTCGGCGTCGCGCTTGAGCGCGGCGAGCACCAGCGCCGACAGCTCCTGGGGCGAGTACGTCCGGTCTCCCAGTCGATAGACCCGCGAGGTCCCCATGTCTCGCTTGAAGGCGAGCGCCGCCTGCTCGGGGTGGAGGACTCCGCGAGAGCGAGCCGCCGCGCCCACCAGCACCTGACCCTGTTCGTCGAGCGCGACAGCGCTGGGTGTCAGGAACTCGCCGAGGGAATTGGGAATGAGGACCGGCCGGCCCTCGCTGAACACGGACACCAGCGAGTAGGTGGTGCCCAGGTCGATGCCGAGGATGGGAGACTTGGAAGAAGGACTCATAGGGATTGGGGGCAGAGTCCCCGGAGTTCGTCCGTGAGACGGAACCGGGCGGCGGTCATTCGCGCCTGGCGCGCGGCGGGGTCCTGCTCGTTCGCGGGGACTCGGGCGGTCTGTTCCTGCACCACCGCGAGGACCTTCATGTACTTCCTCGACACGTCGGGACAGTCCTCCGCCTCCACCGAGTCGACCAGCTTGGTGAGCCCCGTACAGGCTTCCTTTGAGTCAGTGCCGGGGATTGCCGCGCACAGCACTCGGGCTGCCTCGCGCGCCGCCGACACGCGCTCCTCACGAGTGACCTCCTCGGTGCCTCCAGGACCCGACTTCGGCCCGAAGGTCATGACTCCCACGGCGACCATGGTCGCCATCAACACGCCGACGGACGCGAGCGCGTACGTGGTGTACCGCGAGGCGCTCCGTCCCGTGTCGGGCGCCGGCGGCTTCGCGTCAGCGGGGGCTTTCTTCGGCGGGGAAGGGCGGGTCACTCCGGGCGGCGGCCCCTTGGGCACCAGGCTCTCCCCGAGCGCGGCCTGGAAGGAAGGACAGCGGGCGCGAATCTGCTCCAGGGCATGGGCGGCGCGCTCGGGCTCGCGGCGGCGATAGGCGCGCATCTGCTCCCGGGTGTTCTCCAGGTTTCCGTTCAGCACCGCATCGGCGAGCAGCTTGCGCACGCCGGGAGAGACGTCGTCATCCAGCTCCGCCAGCTCCTGAACCAGCCTCCACACCCACGCCTCATCCTGTTCCTGGAACGCGTCGAGGAGTCCCTCGGCCTCCAGCCACGCTGAGTAGCTCGCCTGCAGCGCACGCGCTTCGCGGGGCCGGCCATTCAGGTGCAACTGCAGCAGGAAGGCGAGCACCCAGGTGGGTTTCGGCGGTGGATGTTCGGGATGGCGCTTGATGGCGGCCAGCGCCACGAGCGCGGCCTGACCCGCCTTGTCCCAGTCATCGGAGGTGCCCAGCTCCTCGGCGAGTCCCCACAAGAAGGGATGCGCGGCGGTCGTTCCGAGCAGGTTGATTTCCGCTTCGGTCAACCGCTGCGGAAAGGTCTGCGCGAACGCCAGGAGGAACTCGGGGTGCCCCTGGTTGAACGCGTCCCGGAAGGCTTGCGTCGCCTCCTCCTTCCGGTTCGACGCCATCAGGGCCTTGATGAGCCAGTGGCGGGCCTCGCCTGCCTCGGGAAGGGCTTCCACCGCCTCGCGAGCAATCAGGATGGGCGCATCCGTGGGAGCATCCGAAGGCAGTGTGCTGAAGCGGGCCCGAAAGGTGTCGAGCCGCGCGTCGGCGCTCAGGGGCCCGGACGCGTGTGGCGCGTCGACCGTGGCGGGAGCCACCGGTTCCGGAGCGGCGCTCGTGCGCGGTGCCTCGGTGCCGTCGTGCGCGGCCTTGAGCAGCTCATATGCTTCGCGCAGCCGGGCGAACCCTTGGGGGTCCACTTCCGGCTTGCGGGTCTTCAACATGCGCAGATACGTCCTGCGGACGAGTTCGGGCTCCGCCTCGGCGGTCACCCCCAGCTCCCCGCGAGCCTCTTCGAGCGTCATTCGAGTCGAAACGCTACACCGCGCCTCGAAGCGGAGCGACTGCCAATCAAGTCCACCCTGCCGAGATGGGGAGGCTTACCCCTCCGTGGGAGCGTGACGAAGACACGGAGTCCTGTTACCTCCGCGCGTGCCCGTGGCGAGGGCAGGGGAGCGCGACGTCATGCAGGAGTGGCTCGACCATCGACCCGATTTCAAACCCCAGGATTGGGAGCATGCCTGGGCTCGGGCCCTGGCCCGGCTCAACGAGTCTCAGCGGGAGGTGCTCGCCGCGACCTCGCTGCTGCCTGACCCCGCCGGGTTCGCGAAAGTCGCCAGCGAGGGCCCCGCGCAATGGAAGGCGGAAGGCGGCAATCCGACCCTGCAAGCGGTGTGGGCGCTCGCCTTGAGAGAGCTCCATCCGGCGGAGCTGCCCACGCTGACGCTCGATGAACAGGCCTGGAACGAACCCCGGGTCATCGCCGCGAACGTCGTCCTCACGGGCCCGGTGCGGTGGCGTGCGCCGCTCGTGTTCCTCGGGAGCGTCCTGTCCACGCTGCCCCTGTACGATTGTGGTCCCGACTCGTCTGTCACCATCGTCGGACGCGTCACGGCTCCGGGACTCGTCACCTCGGGCGACATGCAGCTCCTGGGCGACGTGGACATTCCCCTCATCGAGGGGCAGGGCAACGACAACATGCTCATCGTGCTGGGGGACGTGAGCGCACGGGTCATCCAGGAAGCGGACCATGCCTGCTGCTGGGCGGGGAACGTCGTGGCGCGGACCCATGCGTCCCTGGGCGACCTCCCCAAGGAGCAGCGCCAGAAGCTGGAGGACGCCATCCTCCCCGAGTTCCTGGCGGAGAGTCGGCCGCGCCTGGCCCCCGCGATGGAGGCCCTGGCCGCCGGTCAGGACGTCTTCCGGGGGCGTCCCGAGTGACGGCCGAGGCGCCCGGATGCGCCGGGGCTTCGGGATAAACCCGGCACGGAGGTCCGGTTCACTCGTGAATCGTGTGAAACAGGTGGGCAAGCAGGCGGGCTTGCAAACACACTGGGCGCCGAGCGTGGAATGGAGCATGAAAGCGACCCGCTCGGTCGTTCTACACTCCGCGCATCCATGGCCCGCCCCATCCGTACCCTCCACGTGTTCCCCGATGCCAGTCGGCGTCAGGCCGCCTTGCGTGCGGAGCGGAGCGCCCGGGGCCTGGCGATGGGGACGGACCTGCTCACCTGGGATGAGCTGCTGGGCGTGCTCGGGGGCGCTCGCGAGCTGAACCGGCGTCCGTGCCCGGCGGTGGGTGCGCGCGCGGTGATGTCCTCGCTGGGGGCGTTGCTGGGTCCCACGCACTTCGGCGAGTACGTCCGGGAGCCGGCCTTCGCGCGCGCGGGGCTGGACGTGGTGCTGGACCTCAAGGCGGGGCGCCTGTCGCCGCGCGAGCTGCAGGACGCGGTGGAGGTCCTCCCGCCCGAGCGGCAGAAGCACGTGCGGGTGCTCGCCCGGCTGTACCACCTGTACGAGCAGAAGCTGGCGGAGCTGGGCCTCGCTGACCGTGAGGACGTGTTGAGGGGCTCGCGCGAGGCGCTCGGTCGGGGCGAGTGGCCCACGAGCTGGGATGGCGTGGGCACGCTCGTCCTGCATGGCGTTTACGACGTGCGCCCCTCGGGCCTGGAGCTGTTGCTGGCGCTGGCGGCCGCGTGTGAATCGCGGCGCGTGACGCTGCGGGTGGAGACGCCGGTGGGTGGCTCTCCGGTGGCGGACGCGGCGCTGGCCTCGCTGTTCCGCGCGTTCGAGAACCGTGGCGAGACGATGCCGCACGTGGACCTCTTCAAGGCGGACGTCACCTTCGAGGCCCGGCCCTTCATCGACCTGGGGCGCTTCGTCTTCTCGCCCCGGGCGCCGCGCGAGGCGCTGAAGGACGTGGAGCTCCAGCCTCGTGTGTGGAGCGCGGCCACGGCGCGGGAAGAAGCGCGACTGGTCGCCCGGGACGTGCGCCGACTCATCGCCGACGGGGCGTCTCCTTCGGACATCGCCATCGCCTACCGCGAGCTGGGACCGGAGGCCGGGTGGCTTGCTGAATCGCTGGGCGAGCTGGGGGTGCCCGTGCGTCTTCCCTGGGGCGAGCCGCTCGCGCTGGCGGGGCCGGTGCGCCTGGCGCTGGACCTGCCGTTCCTGGTGGAGGATGGCTTTCCGGCCGAGCGCGTGGCGGAGCTGGTGGGCAGTCGCTACGCGCCCACGTTGTCGCGGGGAGGACCGGAGGCGCCCGCGAGCTTCTTCGCCCTGGCCGCCGTGCGTGATGACCGGCTGGGCGCGCTGCGCGGGCGTGGCGCCTATGACATCCGGCTGGATGGGCTCGCGCGTCGACTCCAGGCGTTGCAGGGTGCGCAGAAGAAGGACGGGAGCGCGCGCATCCATGCGGTGCGGCTGCTGCGCGAGCGCTGCCAGTTGCTGGTGGACTACTGCCGACGGATTCCCGAGAAGGGCACCGTCGCGGAGCTGCTGGCCACGTGGTGGCACGTGGTGGAGCGGCTGGGGTTGATGGACTCGGAAGGGCCGCTGGAGGGTCGTGACGAAGGCGGGCTCGCGGCGCGGGCCCTGGATGCGCGAGCCCGTGACGAGGCCGCGCGCGAGGCGCTCCGGCTGCGAGTCCAGGGACTGCTGCGGACGATGAAGGCGGTGGGCGGCGGCCCGGTGTTGCGTCGGCGTACCTTCGGACGCTGGCTGCGCGATGCGATGGCGGACGCGCACCTGCCCGCGCGAGGGCCTCGTGGCTCCGCGGTGGAGGTGCTGGATGCCGCCGAGGTTCCCGGGCGCTCGTTCCGACATCTGTTCCTCGCGGGGCTCACCGAGGGACGTTTCCCTGGAAGGGATGCGCCCTCTCCGTTGCTCGGGGACGCGGAGCGCTCCGCGCTCAACCAGCACCTGGGACGGGATGTGTTCCGGCTGACGGGAGGCGAGTTCGAGGAGCGAGCGCCGTGGCGGCTCACCGAGGACCGGCTGCTGTTCGCCAGCGCGCTCGCGGCGGCGGAGGAGACGCTGAGCCTGTCCTTCGCGATGGAGGGCTCGGGAGGCCAGGAGCAGGTGCCGTCCTCGTTCCTGGAGGAAGTGCGCCGGCTCACCGCGCTGAAGTGGCAGCCGCGCTCGCTGCCGCCCATCCCTCCGCTCGACGAGGTGCTGACGGAGTCCGAGCTGCGTCGCTGCGTGGCGCTGGAAGCCCTGGCGCAGCCGAAGCTGCGCGTCACCGAGCCGGACGCGGCGGCGAGCCTGCTCAAGCGTCACTTCGACAAGGAAGCCTGGTACTCGGGCGCCCGCGAGCTGTCCCTGGTGGAAGTGGAGCGGCTGTTCTTCTTCGGTGACCCGAACAAGAAGCCGGGGCCCTTCACGGGCTCGGTGGACGGGAACACGCAGCGCGCGTCCTTGCGTGAGGCGTTCCGCTTCGACCTCACTCGGCCGCTGTCCGCTTCCGCGCTCGCGCGCTTCGGCAACTGTGGCTTCCAGGGCTTCCTCACGTATGGCCTGAAGGTGGCCGAGCCGGACCGTCCGGGCGAGGAGTTCGACGCGAGGGGCCGCGGCACCTTCTGGCACCGCGTCGTCGAGGAGGTGTTCCAGGCGCTCAAGGAGCACCAGCTCCTGGGCAAGGCGCCGGAGGACGTGCCGGACGAGGTGCTGGACACGGCGCTCCAGTCGGCGGTGGCGCACTTCGAGAAGTTCCATCACGTGGGGCATCCCGCGCTGTGGAAGCTGGCGCATGAGCGCGCGCGGGCGATGGCCCGTCGCATCCTCGTGGATGAGCGGCGCGGGCTTCCGTTCGAGCGGTTGGTGCCAGAGGGCTTCGAACTCCAGTTCGGCCCCGCGGCCACGGACGACCGTTGGCGCCACGTCGTCCTTCCCATCGAAGGGGACGCCATCGTCTTCGAGGGGAAGATCGACCGGCTCGACGTGGCGGGCTCGGAGGTGGGCGTCATCGACTACAAGTCCGGGAAGCTGGACAAGAACGAGCTGAAGAAGCGGCTGCTCACGTCGGACTTCCAGTTGCCGCTGTACCTCTTCGCGGCGCGGGAGAGTGGGCACGCGACGGCGAGTCAGGCCGCGTGGTTCTCGCTGCGCACCGGCGCCACCATCCATCTGTCCGACGTCGTCCCCGCGCAGGAGCTGGATGAGCTGCTGTCCACGGACCCGGAGGTGCGGGCGAGAGTCGCCGCGAAGGAGGGTGGACGCAACCTGCCCAACGCGGTGGAGTCACTCGTGAAGACGCTGCGAGAGGGACAGTTCGCCGCGCGGCCCCAGGACTGCGGCATGTGTGGCTTCCGCGCCGTGTGCCGCATCACCGAGCGCCGGATGACGGAGGAGGGCGGATGAGCGTGGCTCCCTCCCTGCTCGCGCTGGAGCGCAACCTCGCGTTGATGGCGGGCGCTGGCGCGGGCAAGACGTACAGCCTGGTGACGATGACGCTGCACCTGCTGGCCGGTGCGCGCGAGGCAGGCGCGGCGATTCGTCCCGCGCGGCTGTGCATGTTGACCTTCACGGACAAGGCCGCGGCGGAGATGCGCTCCCGCGTGCGCCAGCGTCTGGATGGGCTGGCCCAGGGGGATGCTCGCCTGGACCAGGAAGTGGAGCTGCGCGAGTCGCTCGAACGGCTGGGCCGGCCCTTCCCGTTGCCCGATGCGTGGCGGCAGATGCGCGAGGAGCTGGGCTCGGCCACGGTGGGAACCTTCCACTCGCTCTGTGGCCAGTTGTTGCGACGGGCTCCTCCTGCGGTGGGCATCGACCCGAGCTTCGAGGTGCTCGACGAACTGGAGGCCTCCAGCCTCGTGCAGGACGTGGCCGAGCGCGTGGTGTTGGAGTCGCTGGAGGGCGGGGACGCGCAGGTGCGCGAGCTGTGCCAGGAGCTGGGCTTCTCCGGCTCGGGCTTCTCCGACGGACTGGTGGCCGCGCTGGTGTCGGTCTACGGCAAGCTGCGCGAGGAGGGGTTGAAGGCCGCGTCGGCCGCCGTGGGAGACGTGGCGGAGGCTCGCGAGGACCTGGATGAAGCCCTGACGCAGAGCCTGCGGCTGTGCGGTGAAGCGCGCGCGCTGGATGCGAAGGGCGAGTGGAGCCGGCTGGTGGGCGCCCTGGAGAAGGCGCTGAACGGGATGACGGCGGAGAACTTCCATCAGGGAGACCGCTACCCGTGGTTGCGCGCCAGCTTCGCGGCGGATGGGCGCAACTTCGCGAGGCTCAGCAAGGGCGCCGCGGCGCCGGTGCGTGAGCTGTACTGGCGGACGTTCGGCAAGAGCGACGGCTCGGTGCGCAGGCTGGAGGATTCCTGGGCCGCGTGGCGCACGGCGCCCTTCGAGGCCACGTTCCGTGAGCTGCTGGGCCGCGTGGAGACCCGGCACGACGCGGAGTTCTCCCGTCGCAACGTCTTCGACTTCACGTCGTTGCTGGTGAAGGCGAGGGACCTGCTCAGGGACTACCCCGAGTTCCGCCGACAGGTGCAGGAGCGCGTGGGCTCGCTGCTGGTGGACGAGTTCCAGGACACCAACCGTCTCCAGTTGGAGTTGGTGTTGTTGCTCTCGGAGCGGCGCGAGGAAGGCCCGCGCGAGCTGGCGCCGGACGTGGACCTGGCCACCGCGCTGCCCCTGGAGCCCGCGTTCCTCTGCGCGGTGGGAGACCGCAAGCAGTCCATCTACGAGTTCCGTGGCGCGGATGTCTCCGTGTTCACCGTGCTCGCCAAGAAGATTGAAGACGAGGGGGGCACGCGCGGCTTCCTGCAGCACAACCGCCGCTCGGTGCCGGGGCTGTTGTCCTTCTTCAATCACGCCTTCGCCGGCGTGCTGGTGGCGGCGGATTCGCAGGCGCCGCGTCCGTTCGAGGTCATCTACGTCCCGGAGGAGGACGACCTGTCTCCGGTGCGTGCCTCGCTCTCCGAGACGGCCGCCGTGGAGCGGCTCCACCTGGAGGAGCAGGAGACCGCGGGCGACTTGCGCTGGCTGGATGCGGACTGCGTGGCGCGACGGCTGCGCATCATGCTCGCGCCGGGCGCGGCCCCCACCGTGGCGCGCGAGGATGGCGAAGGGGCCCGGCCCGCGCGCGGTGGGGACGTGGCCATGCTGTTCCGGACCTTCACGCATCTGGAGGTCTATCGACAGGCGCTCATCCGTCACGGTGTGCCGCACCGGGTGTTGCGCGGACGCGGCTTCTACGGCGCGCAGGAGGTGTTGGACCTGGCCTCGTTGCTGGCGCTGTTGGCGGACTCGGAGGACGCGCTCGCGTTCGCGGCCGTGCTGCGCTCACCGCTCGTGGGGCTGTCGGATGCGTCCCTGTTCCAACTCGCGGGGGAGCAGCCGTTGTCGCTGGCGTCGCCGCGCTTGTCGGACCCCACGGTGCTGGAGTCGCTGCCCGAGCGCGAGCGGGTGCGCCTGGTGGACTTCCTCGCCGCGCTGCCCGCGTTGCGCCAGGAGAGGGACCGCCTGGGTGTGAGGGAGCTGCTGCTCGCGGCGCTGGACATGACGGGGTATCGCGAGGCGTTGGCGGGCTCGCCCTACGCGGAGCAGGCGAGCGCCAACGTGGAGAAGCTGCTGTCGCTGGCGTCGCGGCGTGACGAGCGTGGCACGGGGGGCTGTGTGGCCTTCGCGCGAGAGCTGCGCATGCTGGCCGAGTCCGACCCCACCGAGGCGCAGGCGGACCTGCTGGACGCGGGTGACCCACGCGCGGTGCAGTTGCTCACCATCCACCGCGCCAAGGGCCTGGAGTGGCCTGTCGTCGTGGTGCCGGGCATGGGCGGCCGGCGTCGGAGCACCTCCGGGCGCGCGCACTTCGAGCGCTCTCATGGCATCGCCCTGCGGCCGTGGGTGCCGGACTCGTTGGAGGGCTACACCTCCAATCGCTTCGAGGCGGTGCGACAGGAACTCAAGGCGCGCGAGGACGCCGAGTACCGCCGCCTGCTCTACGTGGCCCTCACGCGCGCGAGGGACTTGTTGGTCCTCTCTGGAGGGGAGGAGCCTCGCGCGGGCAAGGACTCGTGGTGGCATCTCATCGATGCGCGGTTGGAAGACGTCACCACGCGCGAGTTCGTCGACGACGTGGACGTGGACGAACTGCCACCGCCCGCGGACCCGGAGCCACCGGGACCGGAGTCGCTCGCGCGCGCGGGGGCTCGAGTGGAGGCCGCGCTGCTGCGCGTGCGCGGCGGGCTGGTGGAGATGGGCGAATCACCCGGTGGAGTCTCCGCTCCCGTGAGCGCGGTGCAGGACTTCCTCGCCTGTCCTCGGCGCTTCCACTACGTGCACCGGCTGGGGTTGCGCGCGGCGCCCTGGCCCTGGGAAGCCCCTGTCCGGGACGCGCCGCTGCTGGTCGACCCGGAGGGGTGGCTGCCCGCGAAGAGTCCAGCGGAGCTGGTGCGTGAGTTGTTGCGGAGAGCGGACCTGCGACTCGCCTCGGCGCGTGACGTGGACGTGACGGAGCGCCGAGCGCATCTGGAGTCATTGTTGCGCGAGGCAGGCTCGCTTCCGGACGACGAGGGCATGGAGGATGTCCTGTCGACCGTGGAGCGCTTCCTCGTCACGGACTTCGCTCGCTCGGTGGCGGAGTCTCCCTCGCGCATGGTGCACCGGAGCCTGGCCTTCTCGCTGTCCCTGGAGGACGGCGTCTCCCTGGAGGGCGAGGTGGATGTCCTGTGGGAATCACCTCGCGGTGAGGCGGTGGTGGTCGCCTACAAGTCGGGTGGACGACATCCCCTGGGGGCCGCCGCGTATACACACGAGCTGGCGGCGCTGGCGTTGGCGGCTCGACGGATGGTGCGGCCTGGAGTCCCCGTCCGTGTGGGCGTGGTCTTCCTGGGCGAGGCCCGGCCCGAGCCCGAGTGGAGCATGGACGGGGTGGGTCAAGAGGAAGCGGCCAGGCGGCTCGCCGACGGCGCGCGGGCGCTGGCCCGAGGAGAGGTCCGAGGTGCCTGGGCGGGACGAGAGGTGGCGACCTGCCAGGCCCTGCATTGTGGCTTCTCGGAACACTGTCACCCGGCCCCTTCCGCGTGCTAAGCGGCGGGCACCATGCCGAACGTCGTCGTCATCGGAGCGCAGTGGGGAGATGAGGGTAAGGGCAAGGTCGTCGACCTGCTTACCGAGCATGCCCAGTTGGTCGTCCGCTTCCAGGGCGGCAATAACGCGGGCCATACGCTCGTGGTGGGTGGCCAGAAGACCGTCCTTCACCTGATTCCCTCGGGCATCCTCCACCCGGGCAAGACGTGTGTCATTGGCAACGGAGTGGTGGTGGACCCCGCGGTGCTCGTGGGTGAAATCGATGCGCTCAAGGCGCGCGGTTTCCTCAAGGAGGACTCGCAGCTCCTCATCTCCGACAATGCCCACGTCATCTTCCCGTGGCACAAGCTGCTGGACAGCTTCCGCGAGAAGGCCCGCGGTGGCAGCGCCATTGGGACCACCGGTCGCGGTATCGGCCCGTCCTACGAGGACAAGGTCGCGCGCCGGGGCATCCGCATGCGTGACCTGCTCAATTCGGACCGGCTGCGCAAGCGCATCGAGGAGCGGCTGCCGCAGGCGCTCGAGGAGCTCAAGGAACTGTGCGCGAAGGCGGGCGTTCCGGTGCCGCAGCTGGAGGTGCCGCAGGTCCTGGCCGAGTTCTCCGCGCTGGGCGAGCGACTCAAGCCCTACGTGCACGACGCCTCGTTGTTCCTCGCGGAGCAGGTGCGCAAGGGCGCGCGCATCCTCTTCGAGGGCGCGCAGGGCACGCTGCTCGACGTGGACCACGGCACCTATCCCTTCGTCACGTCGTCGAACTGCGTGGCCGGCAACGCGGCGGTGGGCTCGGGCCTGGGGCCCACGGCCATCGACAAGGTGATGGGCATCAGCAAGGCCTACACCACGCGCGTGGGCGGCGGTCCGTTCCCCACGGAGCTGAACGACGCGATTGGCGATCAGCTGCGCAAGGTCGGTGATGAGTTCGGCGCGACGACGGGTCGCCCCCGCCGCTGCGGCTGGTTGGATGGCGTGGTGCTGCGCTACGCGGTGCGCGTCAACGGCCTGTGGGGCATCGCGCTCACCAAGCTCGACGTGCTCAGCGGGCTCAAGTCGCTCCAGCTCTGCAACGCGTACGACCTGGATGGCCAGAAGGTCACCGAGCTGCCCGGGGACTACGAGGACCTGGCGCGCGTCAAGCCCATCTACGAGACGCTGCCCGGTTGGGACGAGAAGCTCGCCGGCGTGCGCAGCTTCGACGAGCTGCCGGAGAACGCGAAGCGCTACGTCCGTCGCGTGGAGGAGATCAGCGGCGTCCCCGTGGTGTGCGTCTCCGTGGGCGCTGACCGTGGCGAGACGGTTTTGCTGCAGAACCCCTTCCGCAGCTGAGGCGGGGAAGCGCACCCTCGGAGGAAACTTCCCACCGAGGGTGCGGGAGCGCCGTGACGCCGTCCCCGGTTTCTGCTACGGCAGTCGGGAGCCACCCCCTGGGGGACGTCATGGTTTTCGTGAGCAGGTCCGTCATCGCCCTGACCGCGGTGTTGCTGCTCGGCGCCGCGGAGCCTTCCGAGCCCGCCCGGGCTGCCTTCGCTCGCGGTGAGTCAGCGCTCTCCGGTGGTCGTCTGGATGAGGCCACCATCGCCTATCGCGAGGCGCTGGCCGCCACGCCTGGATACGCCCCGGCGCTCAATGGCCTGGGCAGTGTCCTGTTCCGCCAGGGCCAGTTGAAGGACGCCATGGCGCGCTTCATCGAGGCCACGGAAGCGGACCCCCAGCACAAGATGGCGTTCTTCAACCTGGGCTATGCCGCGCGCAAGGCCGGGGATGCCTCCACCGCCGCGCGAGCGTATGCGCGCTACGTCCAGCTCGAGCCCGACGACGCGGACGGCTACTACGGACTGGCGGAGAGCCACCGTCAGCTCGGTGACAAGGCCCAGGCGATTGCCGCGTATCAGGGCTACATCGCCCTTGAGCGGCGGCCCTCGGAGCAGATCTGGGTGCAGAAGGCGCGAGGGCACCTGAAGGCCCTGGGCGGAGTGCCCCTGCCCGCGACGGCCGAGCGCACGGGCCCGCGTGTCGCCGCCGCGCCGCCGCCTTCATCCGTTGTTCCCGCGAGCGAGGCCGTCCCTCCCGTGGGGAGCGCGGAGCCCGCGGGCGGCGTGCGTGAGAAGGGGAGCACCCCGAGCGCCACGCCCGTGGCGGGAAGTGCCTCCCCGGAGGGGAGCAGCGGGCAGAAGGGGACCGCTGCCCAGGCTGGGACTGTCGCTCCGGCGGGGAGCGCGAGCCCGGTGGCGGGTCTTGCCCAGGCTGAGTCCGCCTCGCCCACGGGGAACGCGGGCCAGGATCCGCTGCCCTTCCCGTCGACCCGCGCGGCCACGGAGGGCTCCCAGGAGCGGCCGTCGAACCCGGCGCTCGCGGCCTCGCGCATTCGTGATGGCGATGCGCTGATGAAGGAGCGCCGCTACCGTGAGGCGGCCTTCGCGTTCCTGGACGCGTCGCACGCGGATGCCAGCCATGTGGAGGCCCTCTTCAAGCTGGGCAATGCGTTGGCGGTGCTCGGCTACTACGGGCAGGCGGTGGAGAAGTGGGAGACGGCGACGCGGCTCACGCAGGACGCCGCCATCCGTCAGAGCGCGCAGGACAACATCACCCGGGCTCGCGCGAAGCTGGCCCAGGCGGGCGCTTCACCCCAGGCCGCGGGGCAGGCACCTGGCTCCGGACCTGTCGCTGACACGACGCGCACCCAGGCCCGGCGAGCCTATGAGCAGGGCGTGCAGCGCATCGGTGCGCGGGACTTCGCCACCGCGCTGACGCATCTGACCCAGGCCATCCAGCTCGAGCCCATGCTGGCGGTCGCCTACACCGCGCGCGGCAGCGCGAACATCGGCCTGCGTCGCTACGCGGAGGCCGCGGCGGACTACCAGTTCGCGTTGGAGTTGGAGCCCCAGGTGGCCTCCCCCCTTTACGGGTTGGCTGAGTCCTACCGCGCCCTCGGTCGCAACGCCGAGGCCCGTGGCCTCTACGAGCGCTACGCCGCTTCGTCCGCCGCGGATGTCCGACCTCAGCTCCAGGAGGAATCTCGACAGAAGGCCACGAAGCTGCGTTGACCGGCTGGCAGGCGGGCGCCGGGGCAGGTGGATCCTGTCAGTCCCAGGCACTAATTTGGATGCATGGCCGTGCGCGACGCGGAGATGGACGAACGGCAGGTTTTCCGCCCCCGCCGGGGGCTGGCGGCCTCGATGGCGGTGGCTGGCCTGCTCTGGGTGGCGGTGCTTCTCTACCTCTTCAAGTTCGAAGGGGTCCCGCTGAAGACCTTCCTCTCGGCGGGCTTCTTCATCCTCTTCTTCGGCGTCTCGCTCACGTACTACGCGCGAACGCTCATCGTCGTGGATGCCCGGGGCATCACCTACCGGGGCATGGTGCGAACCCGGCGGTTCTCCTTCGCGGATATCCGCAACGTGGACGTCCTGCCGGGGCCCGTCACCGTCTACGCGATTCGTGGACAGTGGGGATTCGTACACTTCACGAGCTTCTTCCGGCACCACCAGACGCTCGCCCGGATTCTCGTCGAACGTGCCGGGTTGGGGCCTCTGCCGGGCTGACTATCCCGTCGCCAGCACATAGGTGACGAGCAACCCCGCCAGCGCCGCCGCTCCGCCCAATCCAATGAGCCACCATTCCGCGTGAGCGCGGCGCACGGTGGGCCGAGCCTCCGAGGGCCCCTTTGCCTCGGCCCCCTCGCCGTCGGGTGTCGGAACCTCGACGATTCCTTCCGGGGGCCGTGAAGGGGGCTCACTGGCGACGGAATCAGGTGCGAGTTCCTCCAGCGGGGCCTGGAATCGCAGCAGCGTCCGGCCCAGCTCCAGGACGTCGCCATCGGACAGGGGCACCTGTTCTCTCACCCGCTGACCATTGACGAAGACACCGTTGGGACTGCCCAGGTCCTCCAGGGTGAAGGTGCCCTCGTCCTCGTCGTGGAGGATGCAGGCGTGGCTGCGCGAGACGGCGCGGTCTCGAAGGCGCAGCGTCGCCTCCTGGCCGCGACCCAGCCTGGTGCGTGCCTCCGCGAGCGCGTGGGTGCGGCCCACGTCCAGCCCCGTCAGACAGGTGAGGGTGGCGGCTCGGGACGGGGCGGGTGCGTCCAGGCCCGTGAGCAATCCCTTGAGCACGGCGACCGTGCCCAGGCCGCGCTCCATGGGGGCTTCCGGCAGCACGCTCAGGAGCATCGTGTCGGGCAGTCCCAGCACTTCACCCGGGAGGACCAGTCGGGACACACCGGGTGGCACGAGCACGCCGTTGACGTTGAAGGTCCGCGTCGCCTCCACCATGAGCTGGGACCCTTCGATGCGCAGGGTCAACAGCTTGGGCGGGAGGGACTCCAGGCGGATGTGGTCGTCGGGACCGCCGCCCAGCAGGTGGTGTCCTTCGGGCAGTTCGAAGGGCGTGGTGGTGCCCAGGTGTTGGAACTCGAAGCGCATGGCCCGACGTGGAGCAACGCGCGGACCGGCACGCCGCTCGGGGAATCGCGCGCTTACCGGGCGTGAGCGTCCGGGACGGCGTCAGTCCATCCCCACGGCGAGACGCTCGCCCGGATACACCGCCACGCCCGAGCCATCCGCGACGAACGCCGACGTGGGAGTCCCGCTCAGGACGGACGTGAAGCGGTCGCCATACAGCCGCGAGACGTCACAGTCGAAGGCCACGTCGTCCGCCTGCCACACGGACCACCGCGGGTGCTCCACGCGGTACTCGGCGCAGCCGCCATCGCGCTGGGGCGTGTAACCCCAGTAGTGCTCGGTGATGAACTCTTCCTGCGAGTCGGGGGCGCTGGCGACAGGGCGGCCGCGAGTGCTCGCCGCCAGGCGCTGCCAGCGGCCCTCGTGCTTCCACGCGTATTCCAGCCGGCCCGGAGCGCCCTGCTCGGCGCCCTCCATCTCCACGATGTGCCGCATGGGCAGCGCGAGATAGGGCTCGTTGTAGACGACGCGCGCCACGGTGGCGATGGCCCAGCGAGGGACCAGCTCCCGCACGAAGGCCACGCCGCGCCGCCAGCCTTCGGGGCCGCGATGGCGCACGTAGTAGCGCAGGTTCACCTCGTCGAATTCCCGGTGGAAGGGCACCGCGAGTCCGCGCACGCGGGTGTCCAGGAAGCGGAAGCCCACCATGCTGACGAAGGTCTTCCCCTGCCACGTGTCCAGCTCCGTGCCCCGCGGCACGAGCGGCGCGAGCACCTTCGGGTCCACCTCGTAGTTGAGCATCACGAGGTACCGCCACGTGGCCGTGAGAAAGGGGCGCATGCCCCTTCGTAATGCGCGCGAAGCCGCGACGTCCTGGCCGGCGCATCCTTCCCGGCACGCCGGCTTACTGGATTCGGAAGCCGATGTTTTGTGGCAGCGAGAACATGTAGAGGGTCGCCACCACCATCATCACCCCTGCCAGCGCGAGGAGGGCGATCTTCAGCGAGGGGTGGAGCAGCTTCGTCGACACGCCCGCGAAGAAGAGGACGGAGGCGAAGAGGACGACGCAGAAGGTGAAGTTGTCGCCGTTCTGGTTGGACTGTCGCGCCTGTTCGAAGGCCTTCTCGGCTTCTGCGGCCAGCTCCCGACTCTTGTCGAGCGTGGCGGGGTGGTACTCGGGTCGGGTGAAGGGCGTTCCCTCTGGAGCCTCGCCCGGGCGGGTTGCCTCCGCGCGCCAGGCTTCGAAGGCGGGTCTGAATTCCTCCCGGAAGCGGCGCTCGTAGAAGTCGAGCCTTTGCGAGTCGCCGTCGGTCCACGCGTCCGCCCAGCTCTCGAAGAGGCTGGTGTCGATTTCAACCAGCAGCGCCATCGTCGTGGAGGCGCGCACCGACTCGGCGCGCAGCGCGTTCGCCTTGCTGTACTGGAAGGATTGGTCTCCGCTCCACCGGGTCGACTGGTAGGCGGTCCATGCGGACCCGACGGTGGCGAGGGCCAGCAGCACGGTGGCCAGGAGCTCCAGCACGTACTCACGGCGCCGCTCATGCGCGGGACGGAGGTGGAGGAGCGCGTCGGCGATCTCCTTCTTGAGTTCGGGCGGAACCGTCGCGGGCGTGTCCATGTCGTGGGCCCTTCGTCACTGCGGTGGGGTGGGACTCGTCGTGGCCTGGGTCGCCGTCACCACGGGCCCCTTGGGGCCTGGCTGGAGCTCGTACTGCACGGAGCCCTGTCGCGATGGACAGCAGAGCGGGTCGTCCGCGGCGTAGCGACGCACGGTAGCCGTCAGGTTCCTGGGGCTGTAGAGGCGGACCTCACCCATGGCTCCGTCGAAGCGGTCCGTCATCGGCTCCGGTGCCAGGGTGCCCGCGAAGCGGCCGTCGACGAAGACGAACACCTGGAAGCCCATGGCGCGGCACATGCCGTCGCCTTCCGCGGCGGCGGTGATGACCTCCGTCGTGTCGAAGACCTGGAGCGGGCCCAGCAGCGTCCACCCCGCCTTCACCAAGGCCCGGTCCGACGCGGTGGTGGGCTTGCGCGCGAACCGTGCGCAGCGTCCGGTGCGAAGGGACTGGCCATCGCCCGGGAGCGCCTTGGGCAGGCGAGCGCCCGACGTGTTCCAGGTGGGCAGGGGCTTCGCGTCCAGCCAGGTGGAGCCCGTGGATACGGAGTCGTCGGAAGCCGCCATCGCGAAGAGGGATGTCAACACCGCGCAGAGCAGGGCCGTGGGTGCGAGCAACCGACTACGCGACATGAGCGAAACCTCCCGGAAGGTGCCGGCTTGAAGATGGAGCCTGCGCCCCGCGAATGGGACGCAGGGGGCACGGCCGGGCAGGTGCGCGCAGGGCCGCCAGGGCTTCCCCTCGTGGCGAACGGGCCCACTCCCCACCGTGAAGTCGCTAGGATGCCCGCCGCCGATGCGCACCCCTTCCACCGTCCTTCTCCTGACCCTCTCGTGCCTCGTGGCCGCGTGCCGCGATGAACAGGCGGGCCCCAAGCCGCGCACGTCCCGTCTGCCCGAGCCCGCGAAGGCCCGCGTCCTGGACACCGCGCCCTCGGACCTGACGTACCGAAGCGGCGCCACGTTCGCGGGGGGCTCGGTGGTGTACCTGGGCTCGAAGGTGACGCCTGCTCATGCCGCCCCGGGCGAGCAGGTCCGGCTGGCGCACTACTTCCAGGCGGTGCGTCCGCCTCCGCAGGGGTACGGCTTCTTCGTCCACGTGGTGGACGCGGCGACCGGCGGAATGCTCGTCAACGCGGACCACGAGATTCAGGACGGCGCGGCGCCGCTGGCCTCATGGCCGGTGGGCAAGGTCGTCGAGGACATCCACTCCGTGCCGATGCCGCCCGTGCCCTCTCGGGCGATGCTGGGCTTCTGGCGCGGCGACGAGCGGCTGCCTGTGGATGACGCCGCCTCTCACGACGGGGCACACCGAATGCTTGGTCCCCAGCTCGGCGGCGCGGCTCCGGAGCTGCCCGAGTATGTCGTCCGCAGGGCGGGCACCGCGCCCACCATCGACGGTGTGCTCGACGACGCGGTCTGGAAGGAGGCCGCGCCCGTGGTGTTGAGGGGCAGCTTCGACGGGCGCGCGGTGCGACTGCGCACCGAGGCGCGTCTCGCCTACGACAACGCGTACCTCTATGTGGCCTTCGACAGCGAGGACCCCGACGTCTGGGGCACGCTGCGCAAGCGCGACGACCCCATCTACGAGCAGGAGGTGGTGGAAATCTTCCTCGACGCCAACGCGGACGGGCGCACGTACAACGAGCTGCAGGTGTCACCGCACAACGTCAACTTCGATGCGTACTTCCCCGCGCGTCGGCAGGGAATGGACCTGTCCTGGGACTCGGGGATGACGACGGCGGTGAAGGTCCGGGGCACGCTGGACGACGCCTCCGACAAGGACGAGGGCTGGTCCGTGGAGATGCGGATTCCCTTCGCGAAGCTCGCCGAGGTCCCCCAGGTGCCTCCCCAGCCGGGAGCGCGCTGGCGCTTCAATCTCTACCGCCTGGAGCACCATGGCCGCCGCACCGTGGAGGGGCAGGCCTTCTCGCCCCTCTTCGTCGGTGACTTCCATGCACTGCCGCGCTTCGCGTGGCTGACCTTCCAGTGAAGACGCCCGTGCCGCGCGCGCTCACGCGTGCGGAGTGATGTCCCACTGGGCATCCGCCACGGAGCGCTCGGAAGGGTCCCCGAGGAAGCGGAGGTAGCCCTGGAGCTCCAGCGTATCGATGAGCTCCTCGGCTTCCTGCTGGGAGAAGCCCTTCAGGTCCACGAGCAAGTCCCGCATGAGCGACTTGCCGCGCAGGTAGCCCACGGGTTCTCCAGGGCCCAGCGCGTCCTTCAGGTCCGCCGTCAGTTGCCGCAGGTCGATGTCCTCGGGATTCATCGCCTCAACGATGGGAATGCCGCGCATCAACGGCAAGTCGAGCGTCCTCACCGGCGGGCTCGCGCGTCAGGTGAGGGACCAGCCGGACATCCCGCCCGTCACTCTCCACGGTGACGGCGCCGTCGATGTCCGTCCTCCAACACTCGCTGCCCGCGGCGCGATAGCGCGCCTCCACCTCCGGATGGGGAAAGCCGAAGCGGTTGCGCCGGCCGACACAGAACACCACGTGCTTGGGGCGTATGCGGTCCACCAGGGCCTGCGTGGAGGACGTGCGTGAGCCGTGGTGCGGGGCCTTCAGCACCGTCACCGGGCCCAGGCTGTCAGCCAGCAGCTCCTCCGCGTCGTGCTCCATGTCTCCGGGCAGCAGCACCGTGACGTCACCGTGGCGGACCCGCAGCACCACGCTGCGGTCATTCACGCCTTCCAACAGCTCGCGCTCCGCGTCCCCCGGCGGGCCCAGGACCTCCACCGTCGCCTCGCCCAGGCGCAGCGAGGGATGTCCGGCCTGCACTTCCTCCACGCTCGCATCGCGCGCGGCCGACACCACCCGCCGAGACAGCGGTCCGCCCTCGTCGCCCGCCGGCAACCACAGGCGCGCGGTGGGCACGTGCTCCAGCGTGGACACCAACCCGAGCGCATGGTCCGGATGCGGATGGGACAGCACCGTCAGGTCCAGCGTGGAGATGCCCTGGTGTCGGAGGTAGGGGACGATGAAGCGCAGCCCTGTGTCGGCGCCTCCTGGCGAGCCACCGCCATCCACGAGCGCATGGTGTCCGCGCGAACTGAGCACCACCGCGTCTCCCTGGCCGACCGAGAGGAAGGTGACGCGCAGGCCCGGCTCGGGCGCGAGCCGTGGAGCGAGCGCCGCGGCGACCAGGGCCACCGGCGCCAGCCATCCGCCCCCGCGCCACCGGCCCGTTCCCAGGGCCCACGTCAACAGTCCGAAGGCATACAGCGCCGACCAGGCCCCGAGTGGCGGTACCTCCACAGAGGCCAGGGGCATGGCGGCGAACACCCGGGTGAGCCACAGCAGGGCCTCCGACGCCCAGGCTCCCGCCCACAGCACGGGAGTCGCCAGGGGAGGTGCCACCACGAACAGCGCCGCCCCGCCCGCCGCGAGTCCCGTGAGCAGCCCGCACAGGGGCAGGGCGACGACATTGGAGAGGAGCCCCGCCAGGCTCACCCGCCCGAAGGCCGACGCCGCCACGGGCAGTCCCGCGAGTGTTGCCGCCGCGCTCGCGCACAGCGTCTGTGCCACGGCCTCGCGTCCCTGTCCCCAGAGTCGCGCCCATCGACGTGGCTCGCGCGGGTCCGGCCGAGGGAAGGGCAGGGCCAGTCGCAGGGCCGGCACGAGCAGCACGAGTCCGAGCACCGCGAGGAACGACAGTCGCAGTGACAGGTCCTCCACGCTGGAGGGCGCACACAGCACCAGCACCAGCGCGGCGGCGGAGAGGCCATTCAACCCGTCCGCGCGCTTCCACCACGCCAGTCCCAACAACACCACCGTGGCCATCACGGCTGAGCGCACCGCCGGCGGCTGGCTGCCGGTGAACAGCACGTAGGCCCAGACGAAGGGCACCGCCGCGGGCGCCGCCACCCGTCGAGCATCCAGCTTCCGCCACCGGGCTCCCGCCCGCACCAGCAGACGCCGCAACAGCGCGAGGGTCATCAGCGCCAGGGCCGCGACATGCAGCCCGCTCACGCTCAGCACGTGCGCGAGACCCGCCCGCGAGAAGGCCTCTTCCCAATCCGCGTCCAGCTCCGCTCGCCGCCCCGCCGCGAGCGTGAGGAAGAGGGCCGCGGAGTCACGCGAGGGCGCCACCCGGTGCGTCGCCTCGGCCAGTCGCTCCCTCGTGTCCTCCATCACCCAGCGCCACGCGGGCGCGAGTGACAGCACCAGCACACGCTCCGCGCTCGTCGCCCCTGTGAAGGCCACACCCTGCCTGCGCCGGACCGACGTGAAGTCCTTCTCGCCTGGATTGGCGGCGGGCGCGTCCGGAGCAAGGCGCACCCTGGCCCGCAGTCGTTGACCCGGCAGCAGTGGCGGCGTGGCTCCGCGAAGCGTCAGGTTCAGCTTGAAGCGGGCACTCTCGAGCGCCCCTTTCTCGGGCCCCGCGCGAACCACCGCGAGCCGGACCCGGGTGGCTCCGTCCAGGAGGTCCACCCGCTCGGCTTCGCCCTCCACCACGGCCTCGCCGCCCTTCGCCAGGGCCGTCGGAACCAGGGTCTGGGATTCCCAGCGCGCCAGGCCCGCACCGGCCATCCAGAGTGCGCCCAGCACCGCCAGATGAGCACCAGGCAGCCGGGCGAGCGCCAGCCCGGCCACTCCCAGCAAAACCCCGCAGACCAGAAATAGCTCCGCCGGGCCGTCCGTTCCGGGAGACCAGAGAGCGCCTAGCAGCAAGCTCAACGAAGGAAAGAAAAGGGGACGCGTCCCCAGGTCGCGCCACGCGTAACGATCCACCCGCCACCCCGCCCAACACCGTCCGTCACGCCGGCTCGTACACCGAGCGATACCGCGTACGAAAACCGACAACGTAGTCGGGCGCGTCCTGGGTGGTCAAGGCGATATCGTTGCCCGTGGATGTGGTTTGTGGTAGTAGTGCCCGGCTTGGTGATGGAAGGCCGGGAGCGAGTCTTTCAAGGAGGCAGTTAGTGCAGACCAGCTTCAAGACTGGTGACAAGGCGGTTTATCCGGGCCAGGGCGTCGGTGAGGTGATGGGTATCGAGCACACCGAGGTGGCCGGGCAGCGCCAGTCGTTCTACGTGCTGCGCATCTTGGAGAACGGGATGCGGATCATGATCCCGATCAACAAGGTCGGGTCGGTCGGCCTCCGGGAGATCATCAGCGAGGAGGACGTCAAGCAGGTCTATTCCATCCTCAGGGAGAAGGACATCTCGGTCGACTCCACGACCTGGAACCGGCGCTACCGGGAGTACATGGAGAAGATCAAGACGGGCTCCGTCTTCGAGATCGCCGAAGTGCTGCGCGACCTCTACCTCCTGAAGGGCGACAAGGACCTGTCCTTCGGCGAGCGGAAGATGCTCGACACGGCGCGTTCGCTGCTCATCAAGGAGCTGTCGCTGGCCAAGGACTGCACCGAGGAAGAGATCGAGTCGGACCTGAAGAAGATCTTCAACCTCGCCTGAGCTACACGGGCTTCCGCCCGAGAGACTCCTTGCCCCGGGTTCCCGCGAAGGGAACTCGGGGCTTCGTCTTTTCACGCCATGAACGAGTCGCCTTCCTCCTCCTCGGTACAGGCCGAGCGAGACGCGCGCATCGCCGAACTCGAGTCGAGCCTCGCGCGGCGTCGCGTGGGTGTCAGGCCGCTGGCGGCCGTGCTGGGCATCGTGGTGAGCCTGGCGCTCCTGATGATGCAGCGTCGGGAGCTGGCGTACTTCTTCTCGTCCCGGGTTCCCCTGACCTTGGGCGTGGAGGGGGACTACCGCTTCGACGCGCTCGCCTCCAATCGCTACGCCCAGGTGCATGGACTTCCCACGGCGCGAGGCGCCTACGAGCGGGATGGGAGCGCTCTGTTCGTGCTGGTGGGCCTGCGCGAGTCGCCCTTCGTCGTGCGCCGGCCCGCGTTGCCCGGCGAGGACTGGGTGACGGGGCGGCCGCCGCCTCCTCCGGACCCGAGGCCCTTCGGCATCCGGGGGCGTCTGCTCTCGGAGGACGATGCGCCGCGCTACCGCGATGCGCTCGCGCTGTTGCGAGGCATGGGGGAGCTCCAGGCCCACGAAGGCAAGCTGTGGTTGCTCATCGAGGGCGAGCGGCCGGGCGAGGACCGTGGGCTCGTCCTGGCCTGCCTGGCACTGCTCGCCTTCGGCGTGCTCAACGCGGTGCTGCTCTACAAGGCGCTCAAGGGGCCTGCTCGAGCCGCCTGAGTCCCTCGGTGGCCCTGCGGTTGCCCGCGTCGTACTTCAGGGCCTGCTGGAAGGCCGAGCGGGCCGCGTCGGAGTCTTGGGCCTTCATGTGGTCCGCGCCAGAGCGGACATACAGCGTCGAGAGCTGCGCGCGCAGCTGGGGCCCCAGGCGGCTCCACCCCCTGGACAGCTCCTGGTCGACGTTGACGGCGACGGTGAGTTGGGTGATGGCGCGAGTCGTATCGCCCTTCGCCAGGGCCTTGCGCGCCTCGCTGCCCGCGGCGTCGAAGCGGACGAGCTTCGCGTGCAGCGCCGTGAACCGACCGGACTTCGCCATCTCCATGGCGGACGTCACCTCTCCGGCTTCATAGAGCCGCAGGACCTCTGCTTCCGTCGGAGGGCCCAGGGGCTTGGTGTCACGGGCCTTCGTGTTCGTGACGACCTTCTCAGCGGAAACGGCCTCGTCATCGGAGGACATGGCCTGGAACGCGGGGACTTCTTCCGTCGTGTCACGCGTCCCACGCGGGGGTGCGCGGACCGCTCCCGTGGCCAGGTCGCTCGCGCTGAGGCTCGAGGGCGAAGCAGCGGTGTCTGTCCGCGACGGACGCGCCGAGGTCGTGGCCAGGGCCGTCGCGCGCGGTTCTGGTGGCGCGGCGGACGTGTCGGTCCGCGAAGCCCGTGTAGCGCCCGACGCGATGTCCCGTGCGCTCAGGCCCGCCGTCGACGTGGACGAGCCGCCCTGGGCCGGTCGGACCTTGTCAGGGGCGCGTGAATCGTCATCCCCGGACGGAGCCGCCTGAGCCTTGCGCTCCTCAGTCCGACTGGCGGCGCGAGGCTCGTCACGTTCGGTGCCGCTTCTCCGCGTCCTCGCCGGTGTTTCGCCGACCGTGTCGTCGCCCGTGGGCGCACGGTCCGTGGCTCTGGCGGTGGGACGCACGTTCCCCGTGTCCACGAGGAGGGGACGATCATCCTCCGGTTGGGCGGGCTCGGACGGCGGAGTCTGCCCTCGCGTGGAAGCGGAGCCACCCGAGCGCGTCGCCTCGTTGGTGGGTGCCGTCCGATTCGAGCTCAGTCCCACCGCGAGCACGGTGATGAGGGCCGCCACGGTGGAGCCCAGGCCCGCGGCGACGAGTCCCACGCCCCAGGGGCCGAGACCTCGCTTGCGCGGAAGGGGTTCGGGGGTGGCGCCGGTGAGGGCGGGGATGCCCGCGGCGGGCGTGCCACCCGGACCGCGCAGCCGCAGCATCGCGTTGCCCAGGGTGATTTCGTCACCCTGCATCACCTCGACTTCATCGGTGACGCGGTTGCGGTTGATGAAGGTGCCGTTCTGGCTGCCCAGGTCCTTGATGAAGACCTGGTCGCCCTGGCGGGTGATTTGCGCGTGACGCCGGCTGATGGACGGATGCTGGAGCCGCAGGTCCGACGAGGACGACCGCCCCAACACCAGGGGCCCCTGCTGCACGGGCACGAGCTGACCCGCCCCGGGGCCTCGCTCGACGTAGAGGAAGGCCGGTGGATGTCCGGGGTTCGAGTACTCGCGTCCCCAGTCGAACCGGCCGGACAACTCCCGGTCGTTCTTTTCCCGGCCCTTGCCGCCGCTCTTCGAGCGTCCCTTGCGAGAGCCCGCCGGAAACTGGGGCACCCGCTGGGGGCGAGGGTCGTCGGCCTGGAGGGGGGCCACCTCATCGTCGTCGAAGGGCAGCTCCACCTCGGGCTCCTTCGGCGCCTGCGTACCCGGCGGACGGGGAGGGCGGGGCGGGCGCTTGGGATTCGGTGGAGCCATGAACACCATTCTCGCTGATTGAGGACCGGCTGGAAGGTTCTCAGGCCCGGGTCGTCCGAAGTTGTCCACGTCCGGTGGATTCCGGAGTCATCCCGGCACCGAGGACCTCGTGAATGCTGGCCTGTTCAGGGACCGCGAATCTAGAGTGGCGGCCACACGCACAAAGACGGACCCCCCAGGAGGAATGGCGCAAGTGACTCCCCCACCCATCCGGCTCTTCAATACGATGACCATGCAGAAGGAGCTGCTGGAGCCCGCTGTCCCGGGCTGCGTCGGGGTCTACGTCTGTGGTCCTACCGTCTACAGTTACATTCATATCGGGAATGCTCGCACCTTCACGTCCTTTGACGTGGTGGTCCGCTATCTCCGGTACCGGGGCCTGAAGGTTCGCTACGTCCGGAACTTCACGGACGTGGACGACAAGATCATCAAGGCCGCGCACGAGACGGGCGAGGCCCCCGTGGCGTTGGCCTCGCGCTTCGTGGACATCTTCCACGAGGACGTCAGGGCGCTCCACATGCAGGACCCGGACGTGGAGCCGAAGGTGAGCGACCACCTTCCCGAAATCATCGCCATCATCCAGAAGCTGGTGGACAAGGGCTTCGCCTACGCGTCCCAGGGTGACGTGTACTTCTCGGTGAGCGCCGACAAGGACTACGCGAAGCTGTCCAAGCGGCACCTGGACGAGCTGTGCGTTGGCGAGCGCGTGCAGCCGGGAGATCAGAAGCGCGAGCAGCTCGACTTCGCGCTGTGGAAGGGCGCCAAGCCAGGAGAGCCCGCGTGGGAAAGCCCGTGGGGGCTCGGCCGTCCTGGCTGGCACATCGAGTGCTCCGCGATGAGCGCGAAGTACCTCGGCGAGACGTTCGACATCCACGGCGGGGCGTTGGACCTCATCTTCCCCCACCACGAGAACGAAATCGCGCAGAGCGAGTCCGCCAACGGGCAGCAGTTCGCGAAGTACTGGATGCACTGCGGCTTCCTGGACCTCGAAGGCGCGAAGATGTCCAAGTCGCTGGGCAACGTGGTGCGCCTGCGCGACGCGCTGGAGAAGGTGGACGCGGAGGCCCTGCGCTTCTTCTTCCTCTCCACGCACTACCGCCATCCGCTCAGCTTCTCCGACAAGGCCCTGGCCGACTCGGAGGCGCGCATGGAGTACTTCTACGAGACGCTGCGCAAGGTGGATGAGCGCCTCGCGGGCAAGGACTTCGGCACGGGAGCGCTTCACGGCGAGCCGCACCGCTTCCTCGCGGAGTTCGAATCCTCCATGGACGACGACTTCAACAGCGCGGGAGGCCTGGGCGCGCTGTCCGGCCTCTTCGGCCTGATGAACGAGCTGACCGACAAGCCACCGGTGAAGGACAAGCCGATGGTGGGGCGGACGCTTCAGGCGTTGCGTGAGGACGTGCGCAAGGTGTCCGGCGTGCTCGGCCTGTTTGAAGACGACCCGAGCGCGTGGCTCCTGCGGCGTCGTGAGCGCGCGGTGCGCGAGCGCGGCATCGACGTGGCGGAGGTCGAGCGGCTGCTCGGTGAGCGGACGACCGCTCGGGCCGCGAAGGACTTCGCCGCGGCGGACCGGGTGCGGGCCACGCTGAAGGAGAAGGGCGTGGAAATCATGGATACGGCTGGCGGCACCTCGTGGAAGGTGGCGACCGCGCAGGGCTGAAGGGCTGCGGTGCCCCGGGCCTTCGTGTTAGGGCTCGGGGCACCATGAAGCACCTGCTGTCACTGTTCCTGGCCCTGACGTCCGTTCCCGCGCTCGCCCAGCGAGTGCCCTTGAGCACTCCCGCGGAGAAGGCCGCCGCGAGCAGCATCGACCCGGATGTGTTGCGCGCGCACGTGCGCTTCCTCGCGAGTGACCTGCTCGAGGGTCGAGGCCCTGGCACCCGGGGTGACGCGCTGGGGCAGGCGTACATCGCGGCGCAACTGGAGGCCCTGGGGCTGAAGCCCGCGGGCACCGACGGCACGTTCTTCCAACCGTTCGACCTGGTGGGTGTCACCGGCCATCCGGAGACGATGTCCATCCGCGCGCCGCTGGGCGCCGCGGAGCTGAAGTTCCACGAGGACTTCATCGCGGTGTCGGGCGTGCAGGTGCCCGAGGCGAAGCTGGACGCGTCCGAGCTCGTCTTCGTGGGCTACGGCATCCAGGCGCCCGAGTACGCGTGGGACGACTTCAAGGGGATGGATCTGCGCGGCAAGACGCTGCTCATCCTCAACAGCGACCCGGAGGATGATCCACGGCTCTTCGGGGGGCGCACGCGCCTCTGGTACGGCCGCTGGGATTACAAGTACGAGCAGGCGGCGAAGGTGGGCGCGGCGGGCGCCATCATCCTCCACACCACGGCCAGCGCGGGTTACCCGTGGCAGGTGGTGCAGTCGTCGTGGACGGGCGAACAGTTCGAGCTGCCCGCGACGTCGGGCCCCCGTCTTCAAGTGAAGGCCTGGGCCACCGAGGACGCCACGCGCCGGGTGTTGCAGCTCGCGGGGCGGGAACTGGAGACGCTCCGTGCCGCGGCGCAGTCGCGCGACTTCCAGCCGGTGCCGCTGGGGGTGACGGTGTCCACTCGCTTCGCGAACGACGTCCGTCGTCGCCCCACGGCCAACGTGCTGGCGATGCTGCCCGGCAGCGACGCGAAGCTGTCCGGCGAGGTGGTGCTCTACAGCGCGCACCATGACCACCTGGGCAAGAAGGAGGGTGGCAAGCCGGGTGAGGACACCATCTACAACGGCGCGCTCGACAACGCGGCGGGCGTGTCCGCGATGCTGGCGGTGGCGCGGGCGTACCGTGCGATGCCGCAGGCTCCGCGCCGCTCCATCCTCTTCGCCGCGGTGGCCGCCGAGGAGCAGGGGCTGTTGGGCTCGCAGTACCTGTCGGAGCATCCGCCCGTGCCGGCCGGCCGCATCGCCGCCAACGTCAACATCGACGGCGCCAACATCCATGGCCGCACGCGCGACATCACCGTCATTGGCCTGGGCAAGTCCAACCTGGATGGCGTCATCACCGCGCTGGCGAAGACGCAGAACCGCGTGGTGAAGGCGGACCAGCTTTCGGACCGGGGCTTCTTCTACCGCTCGGACCAGTTCAACTTCGCGCGGCGCGGCATCCCCGCCGCCTACTTCGGCAGCGGCATGGACTTCATCGGTCGCCCGGAAGGATGGGGCCGCCAGCAGCGCGAGGCCTGGGAGGCGAAGCACTACCACCAGCCGTCGGACGAGCTGCGCCCGGAGTGGGACATGACGGGCGCGGTGGAGGACGCGCGCCTGTTCTTCCTGCTGGGGGCCCATGTCGCCCGCGCTCCGGAGCTGCCGCGCTGGAACAAGGGGGACGAGTTCGAGGCCGCTCGCCTGGAGGCGCTGGAAGCGCTCAAGGCCCCCCGGACGCCGCCCTCCGAGGGGGCATCGAAGTAGGGCTGGAAGCGCTTCGTCCGCCGCTCGACGGGCGGGTACAAATGTCCAGTGTTTCGCCCCGCGAGGGTGTTAAACCTCGCGGATATGCCTGAGTTCCAGATCGTCAGCGACCACCAGCCCGAGGGTGACCAGCCAAGGGCCATTGGCGAGCTCACGGAGGGCGTGCTTCGGGGCGACCGCTACCAGACGCTCCTGGGCGTCACGGGGTCCGGCAAGACGTTCACCATGGCGAACATCATCGCCAAGGTGCAGCGGCCCACCCTGGTCATCGCCCACAACAAGACGCTGGCCGCCCAGCTCTACGGTGAGTTCAAGAGCCTCTTCCCGAACAACGCCGTCGAGTACTTCGTCTCGTACTACGACTACTACCAGCCCGAGGCCTACGTCCCGTCGTCGGACACCTTCATCGAGAAGGACTCGTCCATCAACGACAACATCGAGCGGATGCGCCACTCGGCCACCCACTCGCTGCGCACGCGCGACGACGTGGTGATTGTCGCTAGCGTGTCCTGCATCTACGGCCTGGGCGCGGCCCGGAGCTACGTGGACCTGGCGGTGCGCGTGGACGTGGGCGGGGAGATGGGGCGCGACACGTTCATGCGCCGCCTGGTGGAGGGCCAGTACGACCGCAACGACATGGACTTCCACCGAGGCACCTTCCGCACGCGCGGCGACACCGTGGAGGTGTTTCCCGCCTACGAGGAGGAGCGCGCGGTGCGCATCAGCTTCTTCGGCGACGAGGTGGAGCGAATCACCGAGTTCGACCCGCTGCGCGGCGTCACGTTGGGCACGCTGGACAAGATCGTCATCTTCCCCGCCAGCCACTACGTCGCGGGTGAGGACGTGCGCAAGCGCGCGCTGCAGACCATCCGCGACGAGCTGTCCGAGCAGCTCCAGACGTTCAAACGCGAGGGCAAGCTGCTGGAGGCGCAGCGGCTGGAGCAGCGCACGATGTTCGACCTGGAGATGATTGAACAGGTCGGCTACTGCAACGGCATCGAGAACTACTCGCGGCACTTCTCGGGCCGCGCCACGGGCGAGCCGCCTCCGTGCCTCATCGACTACTTCCCGCGCAACCTGCTGGTCCTCATCGACGAGAGCCACCAGACGGTGCCGCAGATTGGCGCGATGTACCGGGGAGACCGCGCGCGCAAGGAGACGCTGGTCACCTTCGGCTTCCGCATGCCCAGCGCGCTGGACAACCGCCCGCTGACGTTCGGTGAGTTCGAGGAGCTGGTGCCCCAGGCCGTCTTCGTCTCGGCGACGCCTTCCGAGTACGAGCTGCAGAAATCCCAGGGCGTGGTGGTGGAGCAGATCATCCGCCCCACCGGCCTGACGGACCCGGAAGTCGAAACGCGCCCTGTCGGCAACCAGGTGGATGACCTGCTCGAGGAGGTCCGCCTGCGTGTCACGCGCGGCGAGCGTGTCCTGGTGACGACGCTCACCAAGCGCATGGCGGAGGACCTCACCGAGTACTACGCGGACGTGGGCGTGCGCGTGCGCTACCTGCACTCGGACATCGACGCGATTGAGCGCATGGCCATCATCAGGGACCTGCGCAAGGGCGAGTTCGACGTGCTGGTGGGCATCAACCTCCTGCGCGAGGGCCTGGACATCCCCGAGGTGTCCCTGGTCGCCATCCTCGACGCGGACAAGGAGGGCTTCCTGCGCAGCCACGTGTCGCTCATCCAGACCATCGGCCGCGCCGCGCGCAACCTGAATGGCCGCGTCATCATGTACGCGGACTCCATCACCGATTCGATGAAGAAGGCGCTGGAGGAGACGACGCGCCGCCGCGAAATCCAGCGGCAGCACAACAAGGCCCACGGCATCACGCCTCGCTCCATCAAGAGCAACATCCTCAACTTCTCCGACCACGCCTACGACGCGGAGGGCGGCGGCACGTTGCCCATGGCGGCCGAGGGTGAGGACGACTTGCTCGAAGCGAAGGAGATCCGGCGGCTGGTGAAGGAGTTCACCGAGGAGATGCAGCGCGCCGCCGAGTCGATGGAGTTCGAGAAGGCCGCCGAGTACCGGGACAAGGTCCAGTTGCTCAAGGACATGGACCTGGGGCTCAAGCCCGCCTCGCGCTTCCTGCTGAAGGGGCCCACGAAGGCGCCGGACGAAGCCCCGAAGCGTGGACGGGGCAAGGGCGGCCGGGCGCGAGGGCGCCGTTAGGAGGCGTCTGCCATGGACGTGAAGCTTCAGGAGAAGCTCGACGCCCTTCCCACCGAGCCCGGCGTGTACCTGATGAAGGACCGCCGGGGGCAGATCATCTACGTGGGCAAGGCCATCAACCTGCGCAGCCGCGTGCGCTCGTACTTCACGCGCACCGGGGACACGCGCGTCTTCGTGTCGCTGCTGGATGAGCTGCTCGGCGACCTCGAGACGGTGCTCGTCCACAACGAGAAGGAAGCGCTGCTCCTCGAGAACGAGCTCATCAAGAAGCACCGGCCGCGCTTCAACGTCCTGCTCAAAGACGACAAGCAGTTCATCTCCCTTCGCCTGGACCGGACCCACGCGTACCCGCGCCTGGAAGTCGTCCGCAAGTACGAGCGCGACGGCGCGCGCTACTTCGGCCCGTACTCCAGCGCGGGCGCCATCCGCGAAACGCTGCGCATCATCAACCGCTACTTCCGCCTGCGCACCTGCACGGACCATGTGCTGGCCAACCGCAAGCGGCCCTGTCTGCTGTTCCAGATCGGCCGCTGCCCGGCGCCCTGCGTCCACCCGGTGCCCGAGGACGACTACCACCGCAGCGTGGACGAAGTGGTGATGTTCCTGGAGGGCAAGGCCAGCGAGCTGGTGGAGGGTCTCCGTCTGCGCATGAAGCGCTCCGCCCAGGAGCTGAAGTTCGAGGAGGCCGCGCGGGTCAGAGACCAGCTCTTGGCGATTGAGCGCAGCCTGGAGCGCCAGAAGATCGCCACCACGGACTTCAAGGACCAGGACGTCTTCGCGCTGTTCCGCGAAGGCGACCGCATCATGTTCTACGTCCTCTGGGTGCGGCAGGGCCGGCTCAACGGCGGCCAGGCGTTCCCCTTCGGCAACCAGGAGTTCCCCAACGAGGAGCTGCTCGCCTCGTTCGTGAACCTCTACTACGACCAGGGCAGCTTCGTGCCGGAGGAGGTGCTGCTGCCGCTGGACCCCGAGGACGGCACCGACGGACTCGAAGGCCTGCTCTCCGAGCGGAAGGGCGAGCGCGTGCGCGTGTTGGTCCCCAAGCGAGGGGAGAAGCACGAACTGGTGCAGATGGCGGTGAAGAACGCCGAACAGGCCTTCCTGGAGCGCCGCCGCACCAAGGACGAGACGGACCAGGTCCTCTCACGCCTCCAACAGCGGCTGAACCTCAAGAACTTTCCGCGCCGCATGGAGTGCTTCGACATCTCGCACTTCCAGAGCTCCGCCATCGTCGCCTCGCAGGTGGCCGTCACGGATGGCGACGCGGACAAGTCCCGGTACCGGAAGTACAAGATAAAGACGCTGGAGAAGCAGGACGACTTCGCGAGCATGTACGAGGTCGTGACGCGGCGCCTCAAGCGAGGGCTGGAGGACGGCGACCTGCCGGACCTGCTCGTCATCGACGGCGGCAAGGGGCAGCTGGCGAGCGCGCACGCGGCCATGAAGGACCTGGGCGTGGACTCCGTCGACGTGGTGGGCCTGGCCAAGAGCCGCGACTTGGAGGTCTTCGACCGGGATGCGGAGAGCGCTCGAAGCCCCGAGCGGGTGTTCGTCGTGGGGCGAAAGGACCCCATCGTCCTGGCTCAGAACTCGGCGGAGATGTTCATGCTGACGCGCATGAGGGACGAGGCGCACCGCTTCGCCATCACCTTCCAGAAGCAGGTGATGCGCAAGAGTCGGGTGCGTTCGGCGCTGGAGGACATCCCGGGAGTGGGGGAGGTGCGGCGCAAGACGCTCTTGCGGCACTTCGGTTCACTCAAGCGCGTGGGCGAGGCGAGCATCGAGGAGCTGGCCGACGTGGTGGGCCCCGCCGTCGCTGAGCGTGTCCATGCGGGGCTTCACGGACACCCCGACGAAGAGGAGGAAGACCCTGTCCGGGAAGCATCCCTCGACGATGCCGTCGAACCGGCGAACGAAAAATCGCAGGGAGGGTCGCCACCCGGTGCCGCGTGATTAATTTCCACTTCGGACTGCGGGGGAAGTGCGCTGGAACCGCGACGTTCCTGGGGTTTTTAATTGCGACTGGGCTCGGCGCTGATTTATAGCGGTTGACGATTCGAGCCGTCCAAAGAGGGCGAGGGACCGACATGAGGCTGTATCCGAAGGTGATCCCGATCATCTCGCGAGAGGCGATTCAGCAGCTCATGCAGGATGGGGACATCGAGGTGGAGCCGATGCGCGTGGCGGACGCCGAGATGGACCTGTCGGCCATCATGCGTGAGTACCTCGCGAATGAAGAGCGTGTGAACCAGGCGACGCGCGAGGCGTTGGAGCGTCGCGGATATGACTACTCCAAGTTCAACCAGGTGAAGCGCGAGATGGCGGATGTCCGCGGCTTCAAGATGGGCGACGAGGGCATCGAGTACGTCATCAACCAGATGATCGAATTCCTCCTCATCAGCCGGAACGTGGAGGAGGTCTACTCGGCCGACAACTCGCTGCGTCAGAAGATTTTCGCGGTGATGAAGCGGCACCTGGACGTGGATGATGAAATCGACAAGGAGGCTCGCTCCCGCCTGAAGCACCTGCAGGAGGGCACCAGCGCCTTCGACATCGAGTACAACAAGACGGTGGAGCAGATCCGCCGGGCTCGAGGCCTCATCTAGTTTTCTTGGGGGAGAGGGGACTGCCGTTCCCCGCTCCGCTGCCTACCTTGTTTTACAAGGAGGCAGCGTCGATGGCGGGACCTCTCACCGCGTTTCTCTTGTCCGGGTTGCTGGCCGCGGGGCCAGGCGGGTTCACGTTCGAGGGCCGGCAGGCCAGCGCGCGGACCGAGCAGCCGGACGCCTTCTTCATCCAAGGACCGCTGCCCTTCACGGACCTGGCCGAAAGCGGCCGAGGGAGCGCGGACCTCACCGTCGAGGACCGGGTCGACGCCCCCGAAGCCACCTACGGCGACAAGGCGAGCTTCTTCGCGTCTTTCCGCCTGGGGGCCACCGACTACCGGGTGGAGCTGTCCCAGGCTGGTTTCCCGCCCGCCCAGGCCCTTGCACAGGCGCCTTCCCGGCCGCTCCCTCCACCCCCGCCGCATACCGTGGCCGGCGGCGTGCTGCTGAACGTGCCGCTCTACGGCAACAGTGGCCTGGGGTGGTCAGCGATGACCCGCACGCATGCCGCGGTGGCGGTGTGGGGCGTGGGCAGCGTGTGGCGCAACGGGCGGCTGCTGACGGACACGGCCTTCGTGCACGTCGGGGCGTTGGATGCGGGGGCATTCGCGGACGACGACACGCACCGGATGCTGCGTCAGGCGCGCGTGGGTGACGCGGAGCTCGTGGTGCTGGTGTGGAACCTGCCTCCGGAGGCGGAGCCGCGAGGGTTCCTCCAGTTCATCTTCGAGGACGTGGCCATCCAGGTGGATGGGGTGTCCGTGCGCTCGGTGGCGGTGGTGGAGAACACGGGCCATGTGACGGGAGACCCGTATCTGCTGACGCCCGTGCCGGCGGGTGTCTATCCCGGAGTTCCGCCCCCGCTTCCGCCCGCGCCGGTACAGCAGACGGGGACCGGCGGCAGTGGGCTGGCGACGTCCGCGGCGGCGGGGCAGGAGCCGTCGGTGGTCATTCCTGGAGGAAGCACGCGGGTGCTCGTGGGCGGGAGTGATGGCCAGGTGGTGACGGAAGGCGGTGCCACGCTGGGCACCGGGGCGAACGTCCTCGTGGCGCCTCGGGAACCCGAGGTGACGAGCGGCGTCTCCCCCATCACGAGCACGCCGAATCCACCGGTGAACACTTCGCAGGTGCTGCCGGGGACGCCCGTGCTGGGCCCGTCGTTCGCAGGGGACCAGACGGTGATTTCGGGCACGACGGCCCCGGGGGTGAATTCCACGGTGAGCGCCTTCGGGACTCCGGCGAACCTGTCGACCACGGGCTCGTTCTCCGTGCCGTCGCTGACCGCGCCCAGCTTCGATGCGTTCTCCGGTACGGCGCAGGTGAGCCCGGGCATCATCGGCACCGCGCCGCCGCTGAACGCGGACTCGGCGACGCCGCCCGCCGCGTTGCTGGGGGCTCCCGCGCCGCTCAATGCCGCGTCGGCGCCCCCGCTGCTGGGGTCGCCCACGCCACTGAACGCGGCGCCGGCCACGGGGCTGCCCGCCACGCCGGCGCCGGCCAATGCGGCGCCCGCGACAGGCGTGGGCTCGACCGGAGCGCCCGCGGCGGCACCGGCGGGTACGCCCGCGAACTGAGGGCGCCGGGCGACACGCCAGCGGGCCAGGGCCGTGGATTCAGCGGCTCTGGGCGCGTTTCGCGCGGAGCGATTGGCGCGCGGGCGTGGGTCGTGGCGCCCACCCGACAGCGTCGAGGACGGGCGCGCGTCGTTCAGCGGACGCGAGAAGGGGGCGTCTGTCGCGCCATCGCGGCGGCCTGGGACAGGCGCTTGCGAAGCTGGAGGACCAGGTGTTGGAGATAGTCGAGCCGCTCGATGATGCGCGGATCATCCCCTGCGTTCACCAGGTTCACCGGTGTCAGGGGCGCGGTGCGCAGCGTGCTCAGCAGGTCCGAGAAGTGGGCCTCCACGTCGCCGAGCGCATCCAGGCCTTCCCGCAAGTCATCCTCGAGCATATCGACGAGCACGGTTGCGTCGGTGCGAGAGGGCAGGGTCCGAGCCAGGCGCTCGGTGGCCACTCGGACCGGGTCGGCCTGGCGCGACAGCACGGGGGCGGCGAGGGCGAGAGGGGGCATGGCCTCGACGCTACAGGCCCGTAGCACCCCGTCAATTTTCCCGCCCTCGCGTCCCCGGTGCGTAGGGCCTCAGCGCCCGGCGGCCTTCAACGTCTCGCGATGGCTCGTCAGGAAGCTCGCCACGCTGGTGGGAGCCTTGCCCGTGAGCTCCGCGACACTTCCCGTCGCTTCGCCCATGCGTCCCTCGGCCACCGCCACGTCGAACGAGGCATAGGCCTCCGCCAGCGGCGCGGGCAACCCGTGCGCCACCATGCCCGCCTTGAGGCTCGTGGCATCCACCGGAACGAACTGCACGGGACGGCCGGACAGCTCGCTCGCCAGTCGCGCCAGCTCCGCGTGACTCACCGCCGACGGGCCCGTCACTTCCAGCGTGCGCTTGCCCTCGAAGGTGGACATCAGCGCGGCCACTGCGATGCGAGCGCAGTCCTCGCGGGCGATGAACGCCGTCGAGCCCGTGCCGGTGGCGGCCACGAGTTGTCCCGTGGCGATGGCCTGCGGCAGGCTGTGCAGCAGCATGTCCGCGTAGATGTTGTTGCGCAGCACCGTGTAGCCCAGCCCGCTCTTCGCCAGCGCCTGCTCCGTCGCCCAGTGGTCCTTCGCGAGGGTGATGGGCGAGTCTGGCTCGGGGCGGGTGAGGGACGTGTAGACGATGTGCCGGACACCGACGCGGAGCGCCGCGTCCAAGGCATTCTGGTGCTGGGTGATGCGGCGTCCGGGGACGTCGAGCGAGTCCGTGCTGATGAGCAACAGCCGCTCCGCGCCCGCGAAGGCGGTGTCGAGCGACTTCGCATCATCGAAGTCCGCCTTGCGCACGACGACGCCGCGCGCCGCGAGGTCCGAGAGCTTCGACGGCTCCCGGGTGGTGACGATGAGCGAGCCCTTGTGGGACTCCAGGAGCAACTCGACGACGCGACGGCCAAGGTGGCCGGACGCGCCGGTGACGAGCAGGGGGGCGGACATGGGGACTCTCCGGAGCAGCGGGGTGACGTGATCTTCGACCCTTGGGTTAATCCCCGGACTCACTGCTGCACAATGCCTCCTCGTGGAGCATACTGTTCCAGGGAGGGAACAATGGACCTCAACCAGCTCGCGCTCTTCGTCGCTGTCGCCGAAGGGGCCAGCTTCTCCACCGCCGCGAAGAAGCTGGGCATGCCGAAGTCATCCGTGAGTCGAGGCATCTCCAGTCTGGAGTCCTCGCTGGGCGTGCAGCTCATCCATCGCACGACGCGTCGGGTGGCGCTCAGCACCGCGGGCCAGGCGCTGTATGAGCGCGTGTCGCCCATGCTCGCCTCGCTGCGCAAGTCCGTGGGGGAGCTGCCGGAGTTGGAGGACGAGCCCTCGGGCGAGCTTCGGCTGACGGCGGTGGTGGACTGGGGCACCACCGTGCTGGCGGAGATCATCACCCGCTTCGTGGCGCGCTACCCAGCGGTGAAGGTGGACCTGCACCTGGACAACCGCGTGGTGGACCTGGTGGCCGAGGGCTTCGACGCCGCCCTCAGGTTGTCCTCCAACACGCTCAAGGACTCCTCCCTGCGTGCCCGCCGGCTGGGGCCCTTCTCGCTGCGCCTGTACGGCTCACCCGCGTACCTCGCGCGCCGGGGCACTCCGCGCCATCCTCGCGAGCTGACCAGTCACACGTGGGTCTCCTTCCGGAGCGTGAAGCCCTTCTCGCTGGTGGGACCCGGGGAGACGATGCGCGTCCCTCAGTCGGGCTCCATCCGGTGCGATGACATGTTCTTCATGCGGGAGACGCTGCGCCTGGGCGCGGGCATCGGCTTCCTGCCGTCGATGCTCGCGGAGCCCGAGGTCGCGGAGGGGCGGCTCGTCCCGGTGCTCCCGAAATGGAGCATGCCCGGGGGCAGCGTGTGGTTCGTCTCCACCGCGGAGCGGCACATGCCACGGAAGGTGGCCGCCTTCCGCGATTTCCTCCTGGAGACGCTGAAGCAGCGCCCGTTTCCACCTTGAGCCGGAGCGCGGTGCCGTCCCGCGCCCCTTCGCTGTCAGAGCGAGCCGAGGAACTTCATCAGCGCGGCGCGGTCGTCGCTGGAGAGCGCGCGGAAGCCCTCACGGGCGGCGAGGGCCTCGCCCCCGTGCCACAGCACCGCTTCTTCTATCGTCCGGGCGCGACCGTCATGCAGGAACCCGGAGTAGGGCAGCACCGTGTGCGTCAGCCCCAGGCCCCACAGCGCGGGCGTGCGCCACTCGGTGCCGGTGGCCGCGCCATCCGGCCTGCCATCCGCGAGCTCCGGGCCCATGTCGTGCAGCAGCATGTCCGTGTACGGATGGATGCTCTGAAAGGCGAGTTCCTCGTAAGCGGACGCGCCCGTTTCGAGCGTCTCGCGGTGGCAGGATTCGCAGCCCAGTGAGCGGAACAGCTTCTCTCCGCGCTGGACCACCGGGTCTTCCAGCGCCGTGCGCGCGGGAACGCCGAGCGACTGCGAATAGAAGACGGCGGCCTCCAGGAGTTCGGGCGTGAGTTCATGCGTCCCGTCGGGCTCCGGGAAGAGCGGGCTGCTGATGCCCATGTCGTTGAAGTACGCCTCGGCGGACTGCTGCAGCAGATGAGGGCTGTTCGCCTTCCACCCGAAGCGCCCGGGCACGAGCGTGTGCAGCGCCGCGTCCCAGACCTCGTTCATCCGCCCGGAGATGCCATCGCCGTCCCTGTCATCAGGGTCCTCCAGGGCGCGCAGCGTCTCGAGCGGCAGGGCTTCCAGCAACCCCAGCCCGAACACGGGAGGAGGAAGCCGCAGCGACATCAACATGTTCGCGGGCAACGCGGAGCCATCCGACGGTGCGATGTTCACGCGCGGCGAGCGCAGCGAGTACGGCGTGCCGTCCGCGTACTGCCCGGTGCTCTCCACCCATGAAAGCGTGAGTGCGGCGGGTGGCATGGCGCCATAGACGGCCTGGTCCCTCACCTGCAACCCCAGGCCAGGGACCGGCACCGCGCCGTATGGATGCTCGGGCATTCCCTCGGGAAGGCTCACTCGCACGAGGAGCTGGGTGCGCTGGGCGGTCGGCCCCATCACCGGCATGCCGCGCCCGTTGCGCAGATGACAGCCGTTGCATGAGACGTTGTTGTACGTCGGCCCGAGCCCTGGGTTCACACGCGAAGGCGCCGGGACGAAGATGGCCTCGAAGGCCGCGTCGCCGTCCCGGTGCAGCCGGTCATACTCAGGTCGCAGATTGGCGGCGGGCTGGGCGAACGCCAGCGACGTGCGATTGTCGACGGTGGTGGCCCCGCCCGCCCTCGGCGGAGCGAAAGGCACCTGGGGTGCCTCCTCTCCGCAGCCAGCGGTCCACAACAGCAAGGCCCCCATCATCACGGCACGTCGCATGGCGTTCACCTTCGCTTGTCACCCTACGTTACTTCGTCACCAGGGGCAGCACTTCGCCCTGGAAGGTGTCGTGCAGGGTGCGGATGGCTTCCTGCGCCGCCACGATCTTGGGGCGCTCCGTCTCGTTGGTGATGGACTCGCGGAACGGCTCGGCGATGGCGGCCAGGGCGCTGATGGACCCGGCGATCTGCTGGCGGATCTTGACGTCGAGCGTGCTGTCCACGCCCACCACGTCGCGCAGGGAGCTGCCCGTCTTCGTCTCACCCGGCAGGTGGCCCAGGTAGGCGTTCTCCACGCTGCGGATGTTGTTGGTGAAGTCCTCCAGCGAGTTGTACGCGAACTGGCTCTCCACCACGTCCGGCTCGCGGGTGTCGTACGGCTCGGCGATCTTCCCGTTGGCGACCTCGTCCAGGATGGTGGTGATGCCGCCCACCATCTCCTGCGCGGCGGCCTGCACGGACGGGTACGCGGAGTTGCCCGACTGGCCCGCGGTCGCCAGCGTGTCACGGAACGGCGCGTTGCCTTCCACCGACTGGACCCACCGGCCGTGCAGAATCTGGCCCACGGCCTTGAGCTCCGCGGACAGGGCCTTGAGGTACTCGAACTCGCGGGCCGTGAGCTGGCCCACCGTCTTGGTGCCGCCATTGCCGAAGATGATGTACTCCAGCGTGTGGAAGCCCTTCTGCTCGTTCTTGAGGTTGCTCACGTACTGCTGCGTGAGGGCGTCGTTGTTGGCCAGCACGGCCTCCAACTCGGTGTGGCTGACCGGCCAGCTGTCCAGCGCCGGGTCATAGCCGAAGCTGTCCACGGGACCGAACAGGAAGCCCTCGCTCTGCTCCCAGGGAATGCGCGCCGCGCGCCACGCCGCCTTGGCCGCCGCCAGCTTGTCCGCCGTGGGCGCCGCCGCCAGCGAGACACAGGCCGCGTCCAGCTCGGTGAGCCGCGTGGCCAGCCGCGCGTAGGTCGGCACCACGACCTTGTCCGCGAACGTGACGACGAGCTCCTGGGTGACCTTGGAGTCGTCGGTGGGGTTGTCGGAGTCGTCGCCGCAGGCGCCGAGGAACAGTGCGCTGGACAGGAGCGCCGGCGCGAGCGCCAGGCGGAGGGGCAGGGACATACGCTTCATGACTGACCTTTCGTTGGGGGTTGGTGGACGCAGGCACCTGGGCCGACGTCAGTAGTTGAAGCCGGTGGCGAAGCGCAGGGTGTTCTCCGGCCGGAAGGCGGAGGAGCCCAGCCGGCGGTGCCCGAAGTCGAGCTTCGCGAACGCCACGTTCATCAGGTTGTAGGACAGGCCCACGGTGTAGACGGAGCGGCGGAAGCGCGGGTTGTCGTACAGCTCCTCGCGCGGCTTGAACTGCGTGTCCGCGTAGTCGTAACGGACGAACGGGAAGAGGTGGTGCGAGTCGCTCAGCCCCACCACGCTCGCGATGTCGTAGCCAAGCTCGCCCCACACGGCCAACGCGTTGTCGGACACCGGCGTGCGTATCACTCCCAGCAGGTTGGACAGGCGCGCGTTGCGCTGCGAGACCAGCTCCGCGTTCTTCAGGTGGCCGTACATCACCAGGGCCTTCGCGCTCCACGGGCCCTTGCGCACGGACAGGTGCGCGTCGAGCAACGTCAGCGGAGCCGACACGTAGCCGCACGGCGCTACTTCCCGGGGGTTCGCCTCCTCGCAGCTCTTCACCAGGTCCGCCTTGGGACGGTTGCGCGTGGTGTCGCCGTGGTAGGCGGACACGCCGAAGGTGAACCCGTCGAAGTGCGTGACGTCCGCCCGGACGACGAGCGCCATGTCCGTGGCCCGCTGCACCTCGAAGCGGCGCTGGTGTCCGCCCGCCGACCAGAGCTGTGAGCTGAAGCCGGTGGAGTCCAGGCCGTTCACCAACTGGCCCGTGAGCCGCAGCCCCCAGGGGAACTTGTAGCGCAGGCGCACGCCCATCTCGTCCCACGTGTTGGGGATGATGCTCGTCTCCGCCTCGTCGCGGTTGGTGCCCAGGTAGTCGGTGGGCCGCGAGAACTCACTCAGCGTGCCCACCGCCACGTAGAAGCGGCCCACCGCGAGCGCGGCGTTGGCCCCCAGCTTCTTCGAGAGGAACATCTCCTCGACGAGGATTTCGCCGCCCTTGTCCAGCTCCTGGTCGAACTCGCCGAACTCCTCGTACTCCAGCTCCATCGCGGAGCCGGTGCCGCCGTGCTCGAATTCGACTTCGACCTCGGCCTCGAGACCGTAGTCGGGCAGGCCGCCCTTCACTTCAATCACGAAGCGGTTGGTGTCGAACTCGATGCGCGAGTCGCGCTGCGCGCCACCCGCCCGGTTCTGGTCCAGCCCGTAGTTGAAGTAGGCGAACTGCAACTCACCGTACGCCGTGACGTAGACGTCAATCTTGGGACGCGTGGGCCCCAACGGGGGCGTCGCGGGCGGCGCGGCGGGAACCGGAGCGGGCTGCGCGGGCTCGGCGATGGTCGGAGCCGAAGGCGCGGGCTCCACCTGGGGCGCCGAAGGCGGCTCCACGGCGGGCTCGGCTTGAGGGGCTGGGGGCGCCTGGGGACCGGCCGGAGCTTCGGCTCGGGCAACCGTGCCGGAGAACACCAGCGTGGAACAGAGCAGCAGGGATGAACGGACGAAGCAAGAGCGTGGGCGCATCGGAGCGGCGCGCACCCTACGCTCGCGATTTTGATTTTGCAAACCAGAATCAAATTGTGTTCAGCAAGAAAGGCCCGGAATACCGCGCACCGGGCCTCTCCAGAGGGGACTTCAGCCCCTCGTCACCACTTCATCTCTTCCTTGCCGGGGCCGGCTTCCTGGCGCTTCTCGCCGGGACGGCTGACGGAGGTGAGGGTGGCGCGCACGGCGCCCAGGTCCAGGGTGCCCACGGCGGCCAGGGGCAGGCGGCGTGCATCGTCGGAGAGCCACACGTGCACTTCGCGCTTCTGCTTGGGGCGGTCCAACCGAACCGCGGTGCCCTGCAGGTGCCACGCGGTGAACTGGCCCAGGGGCGTCGTCACCTGCTCCTTCTTGAGGACCTGTCCCTGCATGCGCCACAGCCGGCGCACGCCGTACACGTCGAAGCAGACGGACATGTTCTCCTCGAGGGGGAGCTGACGCAGCAGGTAGATGGAGCCCGCCACGTCCAGGCCGTCCTTGTCGTAGGTGTAGTTGTACTGGCCCTTGGCGCGCTGGCCGATCTGGTAGTCCACCTTGATGGCGCGGTCCTTGTGGGTGAACGCGACCTCCACCTTGCGGCGCATCTCGTTCTCCGTGGCGTCCTCCACGTAGCGCTTGGGGCGCAGTGTTTTCGGGTGGAGCCACGTAGTGGCGCTGCCCCGGACGCGGCGGACCTTGGAGAAGAAGGAGTTGGTCTGCGCCTCGGCCAGCACGGGGATCTGCCCGTCCTGCTGCTTCTGGACTCGCAGGGTCATCTTGCCCGCCTGCGCGCCCATGGCGTCCAGGTCGAACTCGAGCACCTCGCCGGGCATGAAGGCCAACGGCATGCGCAGCGCGGGCAGCGCCTGGGCGCACGGTTCCACGGTGATGGGGGGCTCTTCGGGTGTCGCCGCCGCGCTGGCTTCAGCGGGTTTGTCGGCTTCGGGCTTGTCGGCCTCCGTGTCCGGGAGCTGAGCCCAGGCGGTGCCGCCGGAGGACAGCATCAGCCAGGCCGCGAGGAGGGTGCGCAGGGAGCTCATCCATCTTCCTTCCACAAGGGACTACGGGGTGCTCTGGGGCGTGTGACGGCCCGGACGCTTCGCAAATTCGGACGTCGACCATCGCTGCCGGAGCCGGGCAGTCACGAGCTGGCGGACCTGGGTCCATTCTCGCGCATCCCGGCTGATGTCCCAACCCGACCGGACCAGGTGACGTGCCGCGTCTCGGGCGAACGCCTGGTCTCCCAGCTCGGAGAGGAGACGGAGGTACTCGTAGTCCTCCAGGCCGTCTCGCAGGTGTTTGAGCCGCAGCGACTGCACCGGGTGGTGTCCGGAATCTCCCAGGTGTCTGGGCGTGCCCGGATAGAAGAGGGTGCCGTCGCCGTTGCCGCCGAACTCGAGGAGGTCCGTCCAGGGGTCCTCCTTCGTGTTGTAGGCAAAGACGGTGTCGAAATAGAGCTCGCCATCCACGCCACTCGCGAACGCCAGCGGGCCCATGGCCCGGTTGAGCGGGGCGGGGTGGTCCACCATGTACGAGGCCCAGCCGCTGTAGGCACGCTCCCGCGCGGAGTCCGGAGCGGGGCCGCCGTTGCAACCATGCGAATTGCAACTCTGATACCACCACACCTGGGTGGCCTCGGGCAGCTTCGCGCGCAGCTCCGCGAGTTCGTGCACGGCGCGACAGGTGGCGGGGCCCGAGCGGGGATAGAAGCAGTTGAGCGTGGGCGCGAGGATGTCCGCGGCGGGCGCGAGCGTGGCGTCGAACGGGCTGGTGATGAGCACCCGGCTTCCACCGGCGGCGCGCACCCGGCGCGACTGTGCAAGCACCAGAGGCACGTCCTCCGGCTTCGGCTCGTCCTTGGTGTAGAAGAAGAGCTGCGCGGGCCAGCCCTTCGTCTGGAAGTGCTCGGCGAAGGCGCGGTAGTACGCCACCTTCTCTTCCTCGGTGACGGCCTGCTTGTTGTCGCGCAGGTCAGCGGTGGTGAAGCGGGCGCCGGAGTCCAGCAGGGTCCCTTCGAGGAAGGGCCCCATCTCCGCGTCGTAGGCGCTCCAGTCCAGGAGGGCCTTGCCGTCCTCGAAGCGCACCGGGGGCGGCGTCATGCTCATGCCGTGCGCGCTCACGCGGTGCTCCAGCAGGACGCGTGCGTACGCGCGCAGCAGCGCGCGCGCCTCCGGTGAGTCCGGGTTCAGGCCGTGTCCCCGGGCGATGCTGTAGAGGGAGATGCCGAAGCTGGTGGGCAGCGAGGACGTCGCTGGCAGCACGAAGGGCTGCACCTCCACCGTGAAGGGCACCGCGACGCGCTCCACCTTGTTGAAGCGTGCCCTCAGCGTGCCCCGGTAGGTGCCCGGAGACTGGCCCTCCGGCGCGCACACCTCCACGTAGAGGACGGTGGGCAGGTCCGGGTCTCCGTCGGGGACGGGGGCGCTCAGCGGCAGCAGCGGATCCGGCCAGGCTCCCTGGGCGCCCTGGCTGTTGGACGCGAGGTGGACCGGGAGGTAGCCCTCGCGCCAGAGGGCCGCGGGCAGCGCTTCCCCGGGGCCTCCGAGGAACAGGGGCGTCACCTGGAGCTGCCGGGCCGTGCCGGGGAGCACCACCTGCACGCCTTCGCACTCGCCGCGCGCGACGCTCAGGCGTGCCTGGGGCCGCCCCTGGAGCGCGGCACCGGGCCGCACCTTGACCAGGGCCGAGACCACCATTGGCTCCGGTGTAGCGGCCACCGCCGCCATCACCACCCACGCCCAGCCCGCGCCCATCCGCCCCCTTCACTCTCCAGCGGTGCTACCCACCGCTCTCGGCACTCGCCACCGTCATGGTGCGCCCGGGCTGGTAGTCGGTGATTTCCGCCACCACCATGCCCAGCGCGAACTCAGCCTCCACCCGCACCGGCACGTGACGCGCGTCCGTGGTGAGGTAGACGAACATGTCCCGCTTCGACGTCAGGCTGCCGCCGAACTCCGCCTGCACCCGCGTCTTGAACACCTCCAGGGTGCCCAGCTCCGTCTTCATCGTCTCGCGCGACTCCACCTTGGCGCGCATGGTGAAGCTCTTGCTGCCGGTGAACACGGGGTAGGCGTACTCACCGCCCACCGCCAGCTCCTGGTTGCGCAGCGCGAAGGTGGCGCCCGTCACGTCCAGCGTCCCTTCGACGACCTCGGCGGTGGACTCGCGCGGCGACTCGCCTTCCTTCTGTTTGACGACGAAGACGCTCTTGCCATCCGGCTGCATCTTGATGCGCTGCCGGCGGCGCTTGCCGTTCTCGTCCGCGTGCAGGTCACTGCCGACGACGCGCTGGGTGCTGGCCTTCCAGTACGACACGAACTTGTCCTTGATGGGCCACACGCCGATGAGCGCGTCGGAGCGCGCCACCGCGACGATGGGCCACACGTCCTCGCCCCACTGCTTCATGGGAGAGCCCACCGTCACCTGCGCGGTGCCCGCGGTCACACCGAGGTACTTCACGCGATACTGCGCCTGCTCACCGGGGCCGAACGCCGGGTTCGCGGAAGGCTCCTGGGCCACGGCCGATGCTGACCAGACCAGGCCCGCCAGCATCGCCGCGAACCCCCAATTGGACTGCGCACGCATCGGTTGAGCTCCATCGCTAGGAAGTTAAGTAGCCTGCCTGCTACCTGCCAGGCCCTGCCCCCGAACCATTCCCGCCACTCCACATTTCCATGGACGTGCCCGTCCCCCGGGCATTCAACGGACGCTCGTTCCCTGGCCGTGGGGGCGACGCAAGGGCCGAGCGGGGACGCAGTCTCGCACGCGAGGGCCCCCGGGCGCCTCTTCGCGGCCCAGGCCCGGCCGCCCTCCAGCAAGCCGGCCATGTCCACCGGCCGACACCGCTGCTAGCCTTCCGAACTGGCGCCTACAGGTAGGCGGCGCCTTGCCACGGAGGCACGGGAACATGGCCGGCAACTACGACTTCGACGATGACGACCACAAGGAATCGGCCCCGGTGGGGAAGAACAAGGAGTTCGACTGCCCGGGCTGCGACGCCAACAACCCCGTGCCTGACGGCTTCGGGGACGGTGACGAGCTGCGCTGCAACTACTGCGGGTGCGAATACAGCGTTCGCATCGGCGCGGAAGGCCGCATGAAGTTCAAGGAGATCTGAGGCGGCCCGCCAGCGAGCCAGCTCGGTCGTCTCAGGTCCGCTCGCCGAAGATGGCGGTGCCCACGCGCACCAGCGTCGCGCCCGCCTCGATGGCCAGCTCGAAGTCGTGCGTGGTGCCCATGGACAACTCGGTCAGCGCGTGGCGTTGCCCGAGCTCGTGCAGCGCCTGGAAGTAGCCGCGCGCGCGGGCCTCGTCGTCGGTGGGCGGGGGCAGGGACATCAGTCCCACCAGCCGCAGCCCGGGCAGCTCGCGCACCTGCGCCAGGAAGTCGGGCAGCGCCGAGGGCTCCAGGCCGGACTTGGTGGCCTCGCCGCCCACGTTGACCTCGACGTAGCAGGGCAGGGGAGCCAGGCCCTCGCGCCGCTTGGACAGCTCGCGCGCCACTTCCAGCCGCTCCAGGGCGTGGAAGGTGCTGGCCACCTTCGCCACGTACTTCACCTTGTTGGTCTGCAGGGGGCCAATCGCGTGCCAGCGCAGCCCCTCCAGGTCCGCCAGCTCCACGGCCTTGTCCCGCAGCTCCTGCGCGTAGTTCTCCCCGAAGTCGCGCTGGCCCGCGGCGTAGGCCTCGCGGATCAGCGCCGCGGGCTTCAGCTTGGAGACCGCCACCAGCGTCACCGACTCCACGGGGCGCCCCGCGCGAGCACACGCGGAGGTCACCCGCGCTCGCACCGACGCCAGCCGCTCCGCGACGTCAGAGCCCATGGTCATCGCTTCCAGGCCAGGGGCACGCCGGCGCGCTCGAGCAGCGCGAGCGTTTCCCCCAGGGGGAGTCCGACGACGTTGGTGGGGCTTCCGTCCACGGTGGCGACGAGGAAGCCGCCCTTGCCCTGAATGGCGTAGGCGCCCGCCCGGTCCACGGGCTCTCCGGTGCCGACGTACCAGGCGATCTCCGCTGCGCTCAGTTCCCGGAACGTGACGCGGGTGCGCACGACGAGCGCCTCCTCGTGGCGGCCCGCGAGCGCGACACCGGTGTGGACGTCATGCGTCCTGCCGGACAGTCGGCCGAGCATGGCGCGGGCCTCGGCCGGGTCCTGGGGCTTGCCCAGGAGCTCCGAGCCCAGGGCCACGGTGGTGTCCGCGGCCAGCACCCAGGCGCCTGGGGAGCGGGCGGCCACGACGGCGGCCTTCTCGCGGGCCAGCCGGAGGACGTAGGGGCCTGCCTCCTCGCCAGGGCGGGGTGTCTCGTCGATGTCCGCCGCGGAGACGGTAAAAGTGAGACCCAGTTGCGACAGGAAGTCCCTGCGGCGGGGAGAACCGGAGGCCAGGACGAGCAACGTTTGATCAGCGTGCGTGTGCATGTTACGGCTCCAGGCGTCGCGTCCTTAGCAGACTTGCGCCTCGGAGTGGACTCTACGGATGAATCCCGCGGACCTCCTGTCGGCCATGAAGCGGACAGTGGAACAACTGGCCGCCTTCAACGAGATGGCGAAGGCGTTGACGTCCACGCTGGAGCTGCGCGAGGTGCTCGCGCTCGTCATGCAGAAGGTCAGCAGCCTGCTGCTGCCCCGCAACTGGTCCCTCATCCTCCAGGATGAGCGCACCGGAAAGCTCTACTTCGAAATCGCCGTGGGCGAGGGAGCGGGCGTCCTCAAGGGCCTGCAGCTCAACCCCGGCGAGGGCATCGCGGGCGCCGTCTTCTCCTCGGGCGTGGCCCGGCTCGTCCACGACGTGGGCGGCGACCCCAGCTTCTCGCCCCGCTTCGACGAGGCCTCCGCCTTCCACACCCGCTCCATCCTCGCCGTGCCCCTCTTGTCCCGAGGCCACGTGCTGGGCGTCATCGAGCTGGTCAACGGCCCCACGGACCCGCCGTTCTCCAACGACGACCTCACCACCCTCACGGCCATCGCGGACTACGCGGCCATCGCGATCGAGAACGCGCGCAACTTCCGCCGGGTGCAGGAGCTCACCATCACCGACGAGCACACCGGCTGCTACAACGCCCGGCACCTGCGCGCGCTGCTCGATACGGAGGTGAAGCGCTCCGCGCGCTTCCGGCATCCGCTGTCGCTCGTCTTCCTGGACCTGGACCACTTCAAGAGCGTCAACGACCGGCACGGGCACCTGATGGGCAGCGCCACGCTGAAGGAGGTGGGCGACCTGCTCATGTCCCTGGGGCGCAACGGCCTGGACGCCGTCTTCCGCTACGGCGGCGACGAGTTCGCCATCCTCCTGGTGGAGACGGACCAGGACGGCGCGGCCCAGATTGCCCAGCGCGTGTGCGAGGCGTTTCGCGGGCGCTCCTTCCTCCAGGAGCACGGCCTGGACGTGCGCGTCACCGCCAGCGTGGGCGTGGCCACGTTCCCGGATCACGCCACCTCCGCGTTGGAGCTCATCCGCTCGGCGGACTTCGCCATGTACGGGGCCAAGGCCCGGGGCCGGGACGCCATCTGTGTCGCCGAGCCCGGGGGGCCGGATACAGGCAGCGGCAACGGCTCCGATTTCCCGGCGCGCTGAAGCACCTGGCCCGCAAAGGCCGAGGGCCGGGGAGGGGAACACCCTCGGCCCGGCCCTCGTGGGACTGCGTCGTGCGGGACGACGACTACCCGGCGCCCACCACCGAGTCGATGGCCTCGGTGTTCGTCACGACGTTGCCGTTCTTCTTCAGTGCCTTGAGGAAGGACTCCGTCACTTCAATCTGCTTGGCCTGCTGGGCCTGGGCGCGCAGGGTGTCCTTCTTCGCCTCGAAGCCCACGGCGTCCGGCTTCTGGCGCTCCACCACTTGCGCCACCACGAAGCCCTCGCCCACGGGGAACGTCTCACCCAGCACCTGGGGACCGGTGGCCGCGAAGGCCGCCTTCACCAGCGCGGGCGCGGGGCCCAGGTGCGGCACGGCCTCACCCTCGGCGGTGAAGCTGTCCGTCTCCACGGCCTCCGGACGCGTCTCCGTCTCGAAGCGCAAGAGCGCGGGCTGCTCCTTCTCCGGCGGGAACAGCTCCTTCAGCGTCTTGCCGCCCTGCACGGTGGCCAGCGCCTTCTCGGCCTCCGTCTTCGCCAGCTCCTTGGCGCGCTCCTGCTTGTAGAGCGTGGTGGCGATCTCGTCCTGGACCTCCTCCAGCTTCTTGTCCTGCGCCGGCTGCTTCTCCTCGACCTTCACGAGGTGCACGCCGAACTTCGTCTCCACCGGCTGCGTGACGCCGCCCGCGGTGAGCGCGAAGGCCGCGTCCGCCAGCGCCGGCTCCCAGCTGCCGCGCTCCACCCAGCCCAGGTCGCCGCCGCGCGCCTTGCTGCCCGGGTCTTCGCTGCTCTCGCGGGCGACCGTGGCGAAGTCCTTGCCGCCGTCGATCTCCTTCTTGAGCGCCTCCGCCTTCTTGAGCGCCTCCGCCTTCTGCTCGGCGGTGGCCTCCGGGGGCAGCTTCACCAGCACCTGACGGGCGCGGATACGCTCGGGCTGCTGGTACACGAAGCGGTTGGCCTCGTAGTAGTCCTTGATCTCCTTCTCGTGCGCCTTCTTCCAGTCCGCCAGCTGCGCGGGCGTGGGCGCCGTCACCTTGTCCGCGAACATGGTGGGCAGGAAGCGCGCGAAGACGACCTTGGCCTGGTTGCCGTCCTTCTCGTAGCGGGCCCGGACCTCGTCATCGGAGACGACCGCGTTGGCGCGGACGACCTCGATCATCTTCTGCGCGGCCAGCTGGCGGCGCAGCTCGGTCTCGAACTCCTGGGGCGTCTTCCGGTAGAAGTCGCGCAGTACTTGCTGGTAGCGCGAGAAGTCGAACCCGCCCTCCTTGGCGTGAAAGTCCGTGTTCTGGTGGATGAGCTTGCGCAGCTCCTCGTCGGACGGGGTGATGCCACGCTGCTCGGCCGCCTGGGCCAGGAGCTCCGTGTTCACCAACCTGTCCATCACCTGGTTGTGCATGCCGAATTGCCGGGCCACGGACTCGGGGATGGGGCTGCCCTGCGATCGCAGGAAGCTCATCTGCCGGGCCCAGGCCGTGGCGAAGTCGCGCAGCGGGATTTCCTTGCCGTTCACCTTGGCCACCGAGCCCGGCGCCGTGGTGGCGGGACCCGTGGAGCCGAAGCCGGAGCTGCCCGGCCCGAACGAAAGCGTGAACACCACCGCGATGCCGATGATGAACAGCAGGGAAAAGACCTTCCGGGGGTTCAGACCGTCCATTGTCGTCACTTCGAGAGCAAACGCGCCGAGAAAAGTCGTGCGGAAGGACTCGCGACGCGGTGTTGTTGGTAGCCCGGCCGAAGGGTGGTTGACCTGCGGCCACCCCCGTCACAGGGCCTTGACTGCCTAGGACACTGCACCGGAAAATGCAAGCGATTTAGAGAGTTTAGCCGGACCCCCACCCTCCGCACTTCCCTCCCACCCCGGAATTCCCCTCTGTGCTGTCGCTCCTCAAGCGATATCGGCGCCCCCTCATGGTCGGCGTCCTGCTGCTCTACCCGCTGGTCGCCTTCCTGCTGAGCGGGCGAAAGGGCAGGGACCCCAACCCCATCGACCGGGCGGTCATCGCGGTGACGTCGCCCGTCCAGCAGGTGCTCACGGCCTCCATCGAGGGTTCGGTGTCGGCGGTGCGGCACTACCTGGATTTGCGCGGGGTGCGGCAGGAGAATGACGCCCTGCGGTTGGAGAACCTCCAGCTCCGGGCCTCGGTGCAGGCGCTGGGCGAGTCGCGCACGGAGAACGAGCGGTTGCGCAAGCTGTTGGGCTACGCGGAGGCCGCGGCGGGGCCGGAGATTCCGGCGCGGGTGGTGGGCGTCAATCCGGTGGCCAAGCTCTTGTCGGTGCGCATCAGCGCGGGGGAGAAGGAGGGCGTCTTCCGGGGCATGTCGGTGGTGACGCCGGATGGAATCGTGGGACAGGTCATCCGGGCCACGGGGAGCTATTCGGACGTGGCGCTGGTGACGGACTCCCAGAGCCGGGTGGCGGTGCGGGTGCAGCGCTCCAGGGCGCGGGGCACGGCGTCGGGTGCTGGCAGCGGACCTTTGAAGCTGGAGAACATGCTGCGCACCGAGGACGTGGACAACGGAGACCTCATCATCACCTCGGGCACGGATGGCATCTACCCACCGGGGCTGGTGGTGGGCCGGGTGACCCATCTAGAGAAGAAGGAACACGGCATGTTCCAGGGTGGGGACATCGTGCCGGCGGTGGACACCAGCAAGCTGGAAGAGGTGTTGGTGGTGGGCAGTCCCTACAGCGCGATGGCGCAGGGCAGCGCGGCGGAGGGTGCGTCGAAATGAAGTTCCTGGTGACGGTGGGCATCGCGCTGGCGCTGCTCACGTTGGAGTCCGTGGTCGTCAAGCAGGCGGGCCTGGTGCTGGGCCGCATCGACGTCACCGTGGTGCTGGTGGCGTTCCTCGCCCTGCGCGCCACGCTGCTGGAAGGCGCCTTCTCCGCGTTCGCGGTGGGCTACCTGTTGGACTTGATGAGCGGCCAGCCCACGGGGCTGTTCACCTTCCTCGCCGTCTTCACCTTCCTGGTGGGGCGGCTCGTGTCGACCTTCGTGGACGTGCGAGGCGGCCTGTCCTTCGCGCTGTTCGCCATGGGCGCGGATGTGGGGCACGGCCTTCTGGCGACCTTCTTCACCTGGCTGACGGTGAAGGACGGTGGCACGGGGCCCGTGCTGGCGGGGCTGCCCGTGCAGGTGGCGCTCACCGGAGCCGCGGCCCTGGCGCTCTTCCCGTTGCTGCGGCGTTTCGAGGCGGCGCAGGACCGTCCGGCGGGGTTGCTGAGGTGACACCTCCGACGCTGGGCAACACGACGCCGGGCCGCGAACTGCGCCGGCGCTTCCTGTGGCTGGGCCTGGCCATGACGGTGTTGCTGGGCGTGTTGTCCATCCAGCTCTACCGGCTGCAAATCACCCGGGGCGAGGAGTACTCCGCCAAGAGCGTGGCCAACTTCGTCAAGGAGGTGCGCCTGCGCGCCGACCGCGGCGTCATCAAGGACGCGCGCGGCACCATCCTCGTCGACAGCCGCCCGTCTTTCGACGCTGTCGTCACACCCGCCTTCTGCACCGACTGCTCCGAGCAGGTCATCCCCCGGCTGGCGGAGCTGCTCCAGTGGGACGCCGACCAGGCGAAGAAGGTGGAGGACCTGGTGCGCCAGGGCCGGCGCAACGCGCCCTTCCAGCCCGTGCCGGTGCGCGTGGACCTGACGCGGGACGAGTACGACCGGCTGGCCGCCCGCCGCGACATCCTGGACGGCGTGGAAGTGGCCCCCGTGCCGCACCGCCACTACCGGACCAACACGGTGCTGTCGCACGTGCTGGGCTACATGAACGAAATCACCCAGGAGGAGCTGGAGCGCCTCAACGGCGACGGCTCGCGCTACGCGCTGGGGGATTACATCGGTCGTCGCGGCCTGGAGCGTTACTTCGAGCAGCGCCTGCGCGGCCAGGACGGCGTGCGCAAGGAAGTGGTCAACGCGCGCGGCCAGAAGATTGAAGAGCTCAACGTCAAGCTGGGCGACAACGCCGTGGTGCAGCCCCAGGCGGGCAGCAACCTGGTCCTCTCCATCGACATGCGCCTGCAGGAAGAGGCCGAGCGCGCCTTTCCCGGCGTGACGGGCGCTGTCGTCGCCATCGACGTGCACACGGGCTTCATCCGCGCGCTGGTGTCGCGGCCCGGCTTCGACCCCAACCTCCTGACGGGCCGCGTGACGCCCACGCAGATGGCGCAACTGTCCAGAGACCCGCTGGAGCCCATGGTCAACCGCGTGGCCGCGGAGCACTACAGCCCGGGCTCCACGTTCAAGGTCGTCACCGCGCTCGCGGCGTTCAAGTCCGGCGCCTTCCGTCCGGAGACGGTGGTGAACTGCCCGGGTGGTTACCGGCTGGGCGCGCGCACCTGGCGCTGCCACCTGGACCGCGGCCACGGCCCGGTCAACGGCCTGGACGCGATGAAGAGCTCGTGTGACACGTGGTTCTACAAAGTGGCGGACACCATCGGCCTGGACCCCATTGGAGAGATGGGCAAGTCGCTGGGCCTGGGCAGCCCCACCGGTATCAGCGTGGTGGCGGAAGTGCCGGGCATCATGCCGACCAGCGCGTACCACGACAAAGCCTCTCCGGGCGGCTACACCAAGGGCATGGCGCTCAACAGCGCCATCGGCCAGGGCGACAACAACGTCACGCCGCTCCAGCTCGCGCTGATGTACGCGGCCATCGCCAATGGCGGCACGCTCTACAAGCCGCAGATGGTCCAACGGCTGGAGAACCTGGACGGGCAGGTGGTCCAGGAGTTCAAGCCAGAGGTCGTCCGTCGGGTGGAGCTCCCCCCGGCGCACCTGAAGTCCGTCATCGAGGGCCTGGTGAAGGTGGCCCACGAGCCGGGCGGCACCTCCTACCGCTCACGCCTCAAGGGCATGCGCGACTTGGACGTCCTCGTCGCGGCGAAGACGGGCACCGCCCAGGTGGCGCGCCTGGGCGCCATCCGCCTCAGGACGCACCAGATGAGCTACTTCGAGAGAGACCATGCCTGGTTCGCGGGCTTCGCCCCGGCGGACAAACCGGAGATCGCCGTCGTCGTGCTCAACGAGCACGGTGGTCACGGTGGCGTGGATGCCGCGCCGACGGCGATGGCCGTCATCCAGAAGTACCTGGACCTGAAGAAGCTGGATGCCTCGGCGCCGCCGCCGCGTCCCAATCAGCCCTACACCCCCTCGGTGCTGCGCGCGCCGTCTCCGGACGAGGCGGCCCTGACGCGCGGGGTGAAGCCCCCGAAGCTGCTGCCGGGCGACGAAGAGGCCTTGGAGGACACCCATGCAACTCCGGATTGAGCGGCGGATGGTGCCCCACGTTCCCTGGGGCCTCATCATCTGCGTGCTGGGCGTGTCGCTCCTGGGCATCTGGAACCTCGCCTCGGCGTCGCGTCCTCCGCTCGCGCCGGTGTGGTCCAGCCAGGCGCTCTACCTGGGGCTGGGCGTCGTCGCCGTGCTGGTGGTGTGTCTGGTGGACTACCGCTGGATTCAGCGCATGGCGATGCCCATCTACGTCGCCAACATCCTGGCGCTCATCGCGCTGCGCTTCATCGGCCACACGGCCAAGGGCGCGGAGAGCTGGTTCGTCATCGGCCCGTTCCGCCTCCAGCCCGCGGAGTTCATGAAGATTGGCGTCGTGCTGATGCTGGCCAAGGTCTACCACGACGACTTCCGCCCCAATGAGCCGTCCTACGGCCTGGTCCGTCTGTGGAAGCCGGTCCTCGTCGTGGGCGTGCCCTTCGTCCTCGTGCTCGTCCAGCCGGACCTGGGCACCGCGCTGATGATTGGCCTGTCCTCGCTCACCGTCATCCTCTTCGGCAAGGTGCGCTGGTACCTGGTGGCCACGCTCGTCGCGGCCATCCTCGCGGGCGCCATCGTCATCTGGAACGACTACGTGCGCGACGTGCCGGAGCCCCGGCCCACCATCGTCCGGCACCACCTGAAGAAGCACCAGAGTCAGCGCATCTCAGGCTGGTTGGACCCGGAGGCGGACCTGCGCGGCAGCGGGTACCACGCGGCCCAGTCGAAAATCGCGGTGGGCAGCGGCGGTGTGTCCGGCAAGGGCTGGCGCGAGGGCACCCAGACGGGCCTGCGCTTCCTGCCCGAGCAGCACACCGACTTCATCTTCTCCGTCTGGGCGGAGGAGCACGGCTTCGTGCTGTGCACGCTCCTGCTCGTCCTCTACGGCGCCATCTTCATCTTCGGCCTGGGCGTGGGGTTCAACGCCCGCGACAGGTTCGGCGCCTTCGTGGCCGTGGGCGTCGTCGCCATGCTCTTCTGGCAGGTGTTCGAGAACATCGGCATGGTCATCGGCCTGCTCCCGGTGACGGGAATTACCCTGCCGCTGATGAGTTATGGCGGGTCTTCCATGATGTCCGTGATGCTCAGCATTGGCTTGTTGGTGAACATCAGCATGCGGCGTCACATGTTCTGAGACGTCGCGAGCCGCGACGCTCGAACCGGTGCTCCGAAGCGAAGGATGGCGAGGAGCGCTCGGCGGCTGCTCGCGGGTGGTGTATGAATCACCCCACCAATTCCGGGGGGAGGGCGAGTCCCTCTCGGGCCGGTGGAGGTCAGGCATGCAGAGGAAGGTCGGGCAGAAGGTGAGTGGGAGTGTCCGCGTGGCGGAGATTCCCGTGGCGGCGAGGGACGTGAAGCCCCCGGCGCCAGCGCCCGTGGCGCGGGCCCCCGTCGTGGTGAAGGACGAGGTCCGAAAACCGGCGGCGTCGCTGCCGACGTTCTCGCCCCTCATCGAGCGCAACCAGGGGGAGCCGGAGCACCGGGAGTTTCCCCGGGCGCAGCTGACGACGCGTTTCGAGGTCTGGGTGGATGACGCGGAAGGCGGGCGGCGCTTCGCCGCGAGCCTGGCCTCCATCAACGTCAGCGTCAGCGGGGCCTTCCTGGAGAGCACCTTCTACCTGCCCATGGGCACGGTGCTGGGCGTGAGCTTCTCGCTGGAGCCAGGCGCCTCGCCGGTGCGGGCGCGGGCGGAAATCGTCCGGGAGGAGCGTGAGGACGGCCCCGAGGGACGCAGCGGCTTCGGCATCCGCTTCCTCGACTTCAGTGGACAGACGGAGGTCGCCCTGGCGCGGCTCTTCGTGGGGGCCCGGCTGCGAGCCTTCGCGGAAGACTACCTGCACTCCCAGCGGGCGCGTTCGCTGCCCAACGAACTGGAGCGCGTGGTGGATGTCCTTTCGGCGTGGGAGCTGCTCAAGGCGACGAGCACCGAAGCGGACCCCTGGCAGGCCAAATAACGCCTGACACCCCACTCCGAGGGTCGGCCAGCCATGGAAGGGTGGGGGGGATTTGCTGGAGACACGGATTGAGGAGCGGCTCGCCCAGGGCCGTGGGCGCCACCGCGAACCGCCTGTCTCAGGCGGGCTTGCCACCCGCCAGCAGGCGTCGCCGCTCCGCCTGGTAATGCGCTGAACACAGTCCCTTCGAGCGCTGCTCCCGCGTGCAGTCCGGCATGGTGCAGCGCCGGTCTGATGCCACCATGTTGCCCGCAAGGGCCTTGGGCGGACGGCCGCGGCGACGGCTTGCCGCCATGCCGTTGCTGTTGCCACCCGTGGGGATGCCCTGGTTCATCGCCCGGAGGACGCCTCGGCCAATCGCATCGCCAAGCGCTTCCGCCCAATTCACCAATGCGGGGGTCAGGGGGACCTTCGACAACTCCTTACGTGGTCGTGCCATGAAAACTCCCGTGAAAACAGTCAAAACAAACAAGGCTTCCAATGCGCCTATTTGGCGGTGGATGTCAACGCTGTCAATACAACCAGGGAGGGGTCTCGTCTGACTCGCAAAACCCGCGCGGAAAATTGATGACAAGACTGCAAAGGGATACGTGTTTCCCGCAGGCGTGGCGGACGAGCATTCGGTATCCGCGCTGTATTTGTCCGCAGGGGTGAAAATGACGCGGAGTCTGAGAAATCGCTGAAGGCTCGTCACGACAACGTCGCGCGAGTCGATTCGGGTGTTGGGTTGGATTGAGTCAGTGCCGCGGCAGGGCAAAGCCGCTGCTCCAACGGTTCCGGGCTCGCGAGAAGGATCCGCTGACAAGCCATGCTTCGTGGAGTCAGTCCGTGGAACGAACGGGGCGGGCATCACGCCGGCCAGAGGCGCTCGGGGGGACGCTGGAACTCATCCCACGACCCGACAGCGCGAAAGGGCGACAGTGCCCTTGGGGTGACAACAAGGCCGGGCGAGGCGCGACGTGGGACTCGAGGTCCTCACGTGCGCACAGGCCCGGCGAAGCGGCCTACAGCGCCTTCTTGATGGCGTCTTCGATGCGCGCCTTGGGGACGGCGCCGACAATCTGCTCCACGACCTTGCCGCCCTTGAAGAGCAGCAGCGTGGGGATGGACCGGATGTTGTAGTCCTGCGGCGTTTGCTGGTTGTCGTCGATGTTCATCTTGGTGAACTTCACCTGACCGCCATACTGGGTGGCGAGCGCGTCGATGGACGGGGCGATGGCGCGGCACGGCGCGCACCAGGTCGCCCAGAAATCCACCAGCACGGGCTCCTGGGAGTCCAGCACCAGCTGCTTGAAGTCGCCATCTCCGACCGCCTTCACGTTGTCGCCTGCCATGGTGTCTCCTTCGGGCCCTCTCCGGCCTGCACGGCGCGTCGTCTAGTACGTGCCCCGGGAGCCTGCAAGAATCGGCGGACCGTCAGCCGATCTGCCAGAAATGATGCGGTGGACAAGCGGGGGTTTCACCCGTCATTCCGAACGGCTCCCCATAGAAGCCCGGCGCTGGTGTAGGCTGGCGGGCGTGACGAAGCTCTTTCTGCCCCAGTCCCAGCTCGAGGAGTGGGCACTGGCCGACAAAGCGGACGTGCGGGATGGCCGGCTGGTGGTCATGGCCGAGGGCGGCACCGCCTTCGCCGTCTCTCCCGCCGTGCATTTCCTGCAACTCGTGTCGGGCGAGGACACCCACGGTCTGGTGGCCAAGGTGAAGACCGAGGAGCAGCTCTCCCGCCTGGGGGCCGAGCAGATGGCCGACTCGGTGCTGGTGGGGGAGTCCGCCTACGAGGTCGTTCCAGGGTATGTGACGGAGGTGCCCTCCGGGGCGCCGAAGCCGGAGGCGGCGGGCAAGAAACCCGATTCGGAGACCGACCTGTTGGCGGCGTTCCTTCTCAACAAGATGGGCTGATTCGCTCGTCTGTCACGGTTATTGCCTGAATCCATGAGCCACACGCTCGTATCGCTCGCCTGCCACGCCTACGGCATCGCCGCCGTGGCCTATCTGGCCTACCTGGTCCGCCAGTCGGACGCGCTGGCCATGGCCGGGCGCGTGCTGGTGGGTGGGGGGCTCGTGCTGCACGGGGTGGCCCTGTTCGAACTGCTGGGGGCCCAGTCTGGCCGCCCCGTGGGGATGGCCCAGGGCTTCTCCACGCTGGCCTTCCTGTTGCTGGCCATCTTCCTGGCGCTGGATGTGCGCTACCGCCGCCCCGTCATTGGCGCTTTCCTCACACCGCTGGCGGTGACGGTGCTGATACCCGGGCTCTTGATGCACGGAGGGCAGTCGCCGCTTCCGCCGGGGGTGCGACAGCCGCTGCTTCCGCTGCACATCACCCTGGCGTTGCTGGGGCTGGCGGCGTTCGCGGTGGCCGCGGGCGTGGGCGTCATGTACCTGTTGATGGAGCGGCAGGTGCGCGCCAAGCGCTTCGGCCTGCTCTTCTCCCGGCTGCCGTCGCTGGAGTTCCTCGACACCCTCAATCGGCGTTTGGTGGTGTGGGGCTTCATCGCGCTGTCCATCACCCTGGCGACGGGCGCGTTCTTCGTCGCCACGACGGTGGGCTGGCAGTGGGACGGCAAGTCGATTGCCACGGTGGTGGCGTGGGCCGTCTTCGCCGCGCTCGTCAACGCGCGCATCTTCGCGGGCTGGAGGGGACGCCGGGTGGCGTTGCTGACCATGGCGGGGTTCTGTCTGGTGCTGGTGTCGTTCCTCACTTCGTACGACGTGACGACGAGCACGGCGGCCGCCCTGAGGATTCCCTGAGTATGGAGCTCGTCTGCATTGGCCTGTCCCACCGTACGGCGCCCCTGGTGGTGCGCGAGCGGTTGGCCCTGTCCGAGACGCGTCAGGTGGAGGTGCTCCAGCGGCTGGCCCAGTCGCCGGTGGAGGTGCTCTGGGTGTCCACTTGCAACCGCGTGGAGGTGTATCTGTCCGCGCCGGACGGGCTGGTGGCTCGGGAGCGCGCGGTGATGGAGCTCCAGGCGCTCGGCGGTGAAGAGGCGTTGGAGCACCTGTACGAGCACCGCGGCGAGGCGGCCCTCATCCACCTGTTCCGCGTGGCCTCCAGCCTGGACTCCATGGTGCTGGGCGAGGCGCAGATTCTCGGGCAGGTGAAGGACGCCTTCGAGCGAGGGCAGGGCGCGGGGGCGGTGCGGGGTGAATTGACGCGGGCGTGCGCGGCGGCGTTCGGGTGTGCCAAGCGCGTGCGCACGGAGACGGCCATCGGCCGCGCGGCGACGTCCATGGCGTCCGCGGCGGTGCAACTGGCCAGCAAGGTGTTCGACGGCTTGAAGGGCAAGACGGTGCTGGTCGTGGGAGCGGGGGAGATGGGAGAGCTGGCGGCGCGCCATCTGCAGCAGGCGGGCGCGACGAAGCTGTTCATCACCAACCGGACGTTGGCTCGCGCGGAGGCGCTGGCGACGGAGGTGGGTGGGGTGGCGCGTCCCTTCGAGGAGCTGTTCACGCTCCTGGGCGCCGCGGACGTGGTGGTGTGCAGCACCGCGTCGCCCGTGCCCCTCTTCACGCGGGAGAACGTGAGCGCGGTGGGCAAGGGGCGCAAGGGCCGGCCGCTGTTCATGGTGGACCTGGCGGTGCCTCGAGACATCGACCCCGGGGTGGGCACGCTGGACTGGGTGCACGCCTACGACGTGGACGACATCCAGAAGTTTGTCGCGGACAACGCGGCCGCGCGCGCCGAGGAGGCGCACAAGGCGGGCGTGCTGGTGGCGCAGGAGGTGGCTCGCTTCGTCAAGGAGCGCGCGCTGCGCGAGGGCATGCCCGTGCTCGCGAGGCTGCGTCAGCGCGCGGAGGCGATTGCCCGCACGGAAGTGGAGCGCACGTTGACGGCGTTGGGTGACGGGCTGACGGACAAGCAGCGCAAGAGCATCGAGGCCATGGGGCGCGCCATCGTGAACAAGCTATTGCATGAGCCCACCTCGCGACTGCGCGCCGTGGGGCCGGAGGGCGAGGGCAACCGGCTGGCGGGTGCCGCCGCGGAGCTGTTCGGTCTGCTGGAGGCGGAGCTCGAGGCGGCGGACGCGGCTTCTTCCGCCCTGGCCCCTGTTCCACAACAGGTCGCCACGGGGGCGAAGCGATGAAGTCCGTGCGCATCGCCACCCGACAGAGTCCGCTGGCGCTCTGGCAGGCGCGTCACGTGGGAGCGCTCCTGGCCGCGCATCATCCCGGCCTGGAGGTGTCCTTCGTGGAGATGACCACCGAGGGAGACCGCTTCCTGTCCGCGCCGCTGTCCGCAGTGGGCGGCAAGGGTCTGTTCGTGAAGGAAATCGAGCAGGCGCTCATCGACGGTCGCGCCGACCTCGCGGTGCACAGCCTGAAGGACATGACGTCCGAGCTGCCGGAGGGCCTGGTGCTCGCGGCGGTGCCGACGCGCGAGGATCCTCGCGATGCCTTCTGTGGCCTGGAGGGACAGACGTTGGACTCGCTGCCTCAGGGCGCGCGCGTGGGTACGTCGTCGCTGCGTCGCAGCTGCATCCTGCGCTCGCGTCGGCCGGACCTCGAAATCGTCAGCCTGCGTGGCAACGTGCAGACGCGGTTGCAGAAGACGAAGGAGCTGGGGCTCGCGGGCGCGGTGCTGGCGTACGCGGGACTCAAGCGTCTGGGCCTGGAGGGTGTCATCACCCAGGTGTTGTCCACCGAGGTGAGCCTGCCCGCGGTGGGGCAGGGTGTGCTCGCCATCCAGTGCAGAGGTGCCGATGCGCGGGTGTGTGGGCTGCTTGCCCCGCTGGAGGATGCGACGACTCGGGTGGCGGTGACGGCCGAGCGCGCGCTGCTGGCGAAGCTCGAGGGGGGATGCACCGTGCCGCTGGCGGGGCACGCCACGGTGTCCGAGGGCATGGTGCACCTGCGCGGACTCGTGGGCCGGCCGGATGGCGCACGCGTGGTGCGAGGCGAGGTCCGTGGGCCCGTGGCACAGGCGCGGGAGCTGGGCGAGGCGCTGGCCGAGGACTTGCTGTCGCAGGGCGCGGCGGACATCCTGCGTGATTTCGCTCGCCGCCCGGACGCCCGGCCCTAGACTGTCGCCCGCGTGGAACGGCGACTGGAAGGCATCCGAGTCTTGGTGACGCGCCCGCGTGAGCGGGCCGAGGAGCTGTGTTTTCTCCTGGAGGACGAGGGCGCGGAGGTGCTCAGCCTGCCGCTGCTGGAGTTGCGTCCTCCGGAGGACCCTCGGCCGCTGGCGTCCGCCGCCGAGCACATCCAGCGCTATCGCTGGGTGGTGTTCGCGAGTCCCTCCTCGGTGGACGCGCTGATGGATGCGCTGCGCGAGGCGGGCACGGCGCAGCGGCTCACCCGCGTGAAGCTGGCGGCGGTGGGGCCTCGCACGGCGCGCGCCGTGAGGGGTTATGGCCTGGACGTCGCCGCGGAGCCGGATGATGGGACGGGGGAAGCGCTCTTCGAGGTACTCAAGGACGCGCTCCAGTCGGGTGACGAGGTGTTGTTGCCCGCGGCGGAAGAGGGACGGCGCGAACTCGAGGATGCATTGCGAGACGCGGGCGTGCTCGTCACCCGCGTGACGGCCTATCGCTCTCTTCCAGCGGAGCTTTCGCCAGAGGCGCTGGAGCTGCTCGCCGGTTCACCGCCGGACGTCGCGGTGTTCGCCTCGCCGCGCACCGTCGAGGCCTTCCTGGAAGCGGCGGGTCGCGAGCGGCTGGGGCCCGCGCGAGTGGTGGCGATTGGCCCCACCACGGCGTCCGCACTGGAGCAACTCGGTCTGCCTGCCACCGCCGTCGCGGAGAAGCCCACGCCCGAGGCGCTGGTGGATGCCACGGTCCGAGCGGTGCGGGGGTAGCTCACGGGAGTTGGCCTCGGCTGTCGCGGAGCGTCCTCGGCCCGAGTCGTGGGTGGATGCCACGGTCCGCGCTATGTGCGGGTAGCCCGGGGGATTCGGCCTTGCCCGTCGCGGGAGGCGGCCCCGCTTGAGTCACGGGTGTGAGCCTCCGCGCCGTTCGCGGGTAGACTGTCCTTCCCGTCGACGTCCGGGCGAATGCGTACCCGGGGATGGTCGACGTGGAGGGGTCTTCGATGATTCGGGGTTCGCAGCGGAGCGCCGTCGTACTCGGGTTGTTGTTGTCCGTCACCGCGGCGGCGCAACAGGTGTTGGAATACAAGGACCTGGGCCACCGGGTGCTCAGCACCCCCGCGGACCCCTTCGTCTTCTACGTGGACGGCCGCCAGGCACAGCCCGCGGGCAATGACCTCAACCTGGTGGTGGCCGCCAGCCGCGCGGCGGCCCAGACGTGGCAGGTGAGCTGCTCGTGGCCGACCTTCTCCTTCCCCCAGGACGGTGGCGTGGCCACGACGGGCTCGCCCATGGCGAACGTCAATGACCCCACCGACCGCTTCAACGTGGTGCCCGTCTGGGTGACGAGCGCGAGCGACCCGCGCTACACGGACACGCTCAATGGCGGGGACAGGCCCTCCGCCGCGCGTCCACTGACCTTCAGCGGCTACGTGTACCAGTGCGACATCTTCCTCAACGCCGTGGACTTCACCTGGTCCACGCTGACGCCCACGCCCGCGGGCCAATACGACATCCAGAGTGTGCTGACGCACGAGATTGGCCACTGCCTGGGCCTGGGCGACTCCTTCGAGGCCATTGGCGCGGTGATGTTCTTCGACATTCCGAGGGGCGAGAGCCGACGCCAGCTCGCGGACTACGACAGGACGGCGCTGTGCCGCTTCTATCCGAAGACGGGCGCCGTCGGTTCGCCCTGTGACAGCACCGCGTGCACCACTGGCCTGACGTGTGTCACCGCTCCGTCCACCGTTTCTGGCGCGGACCTCAAGGTCTGTGCGAAGGGCTGCTTCGGCAGTACCTCCGGCGAGTGTCCGGCCCCCTATGTCTGTCGCGAGTCCACGGCGGTCTCCGGGTACACGCGGGCCTGTCTGCCGGCCCTGCCTGACGGAGTCACCCCCGTGGGCCGCGAGTGCACGCCTGGCCCGAGAAGCTGCGGCAACACGAATGGCGACTGCATCGCCCCGGTGGCCCCTCCGTCTGGCAACGGCGAGTTCGACCGGTGGGACAATGGATACTGCACGGAGACGTGCAGCGGCTCCGGTTCGTGCCCCGCGGGCTCGGAGTGCTCCAACGTGGCCGGGCAGGGCTCCATCTGTCTCAAGGACTGTACGCCCGGTGGCAGTGACTGCCGCCCTGGCTATACCTGTGAGACCCGGCCCGAGGGCGACCTCTGTGTCCCCGGCTGCTATGGCGACCTGGACTGTGACAGCAACTCCGTCTGCCGGACGTGTGACCGTGTCTGTGTTCCGAAGCAGACGGCGGGCAAGCAGGTGGGCGATGCGTGCGCGGCGAACGCCGAGTGCGGCACCAACCAATACTGCCTCTTCGCGGAAGGGGGCACGCAGGGCGTGTGTGCGCAGCAGTGCTCCGTCTCGGCGTGCGCCTGCCCGGGTGGAACGTCGTGCCAGGTGGTGAACAAGGACGGTGAGCGAGCCTGCGTCCGGGCGTGCTCCACCAGCTCGTGTCCCTCGACGCTGCGGTGTGGCGCGGTGGAGCAGGGGAGCTCCGCCTGCCTGCCTGTCTGTCTTTCCAACCAGGACTGCGCGCCCAACATGCTCTGTGCTTCCGGGGGCACCTGTTACGATCCGCTGGCGCGGCCCGACGCCGGCCCGTGCACGCTGTGCAACGATGGTGGCACCCAGCCGCCACCGCCCGTGGACGCGGGGCCTCCTCAGGGCAGCGTCAATGGTCCGGATGGCTGTGGTTGTACGGGTGCTCCTGTCTCGGCCGCGGCATTCCTGGGTGGATTGGTCCTGCTGCTGCTGGTGGCGGGAAGGAGACGGACTTGGCACAAGCAGTGAGCGGCTCTGGCAACCCTCCCGCACGGAGCCGGGATGACTTCACCACGCTCTTCGTGCTGGAGGCGTTGGTGGGGCAGGGGCTGCTGACGGCCCAGCAGGCCCAGGAAATCCTCGCGAAGGAGGGGGCCGCGCGAGCGCGAGTCCTCAAGGCGCAGACAGCCGCGAGTGGCAAGGAGGCCGCGCGCTACGACGTGTCGCCGGTGGAGGTGGTGGCGGCCTTCCAGGTGCCCCTGGCCAGTGGCCGGGGCGTGCTGGACGAGGACCGCGTCACGGAGGCCGCCGCGCGCGCCGCGGGCATCGCCTACCGGAAGATCGACCCGCTCAAGCTGGACATGACGCTTGCCACGCGAACGGTGTCCCGGCCGTATGCGCAGAAGCACGTGTTGCTTCCGCTGGAGCGTACGGCGCAGGGGCGGTTGTTGGTGGCGGTGGCCAACCCGTTCGACCGGGAGCTGTTCGAGAGCTTCCATCGCCTCACCAGTCTCCCAGTGGAGCCGGTGCTGAGCTCGAAGGCGGACATCCTCAAGTCCATCTCCGACATCTACGGCTTCAAGAGGACGCTGGCCCGCGCGGCGGATGACTTCAGCGTGGCGGCGGGTGGGGGGCAGCTCTCCAACTTCGAGCAGCTCGTGTCGCTCAGCGGCACGCAGGAGTTGGAGGCGTCGGACCGGCCCGTGGTGCAGGCCGTGGACTATCTGCTGCGCTACGCCTTCGACAACCGCGCTTCGGATATCCACATCGAGCCCAAGCGGGCCACCAGTGTGGTTCGGTTGCGCATCGACGGTGTGTTGCACCCGGTGTACTCGTTGCCGGCGCAGGTGCATCCGCCGATTGTGTCGCGCGTGAAGATGCTCTCGCGCATCGACATCTCCGAGAAGCGCAAGCCCCAGGACGGGCGTATCAAGACGGAGCGGGACGGGCGTGAGGTGGAGTTGCGTGTCAGCACGCTGCCCACGGCCTTTGGCGAGAAGGTGGTCATCCGCATCTTCGACCCGGAGACGCTGGTGCAGGACATCGCCCAGCTCGGGTTCGAGCCGGACGAGAAGAGTTCCTTCGAGTCGTGGATTGACCAGCCCCACGGCCTCATCCTCGTCACGGGGCCAACGGGCAGTGGCAAGACGACGACGCTCTACTCAGCGCTCAAGGCGCTCGCGGGCCCGGACGTCAACGTCACCACGATTGAAGACCCTATCGAGATGGTGTGGGACGCCTTCAATCAGGTGCAGGTGCAGCCCAAGCTGGGGCTCGATTTCGCGAGCGCGCTGCGCCACATCCTGCGGCAGGACCCGGACGTCATCATGGTGGGTGAGATTCGTGACCAGGAGACGGCGGAGAACGCCATCCAGTCCGCGCTCACCGGACACCTCGTCCTCTCCACGTTGCACACCAACGACGCGCTGGGCGCCGTGGCGCGCATGAGGGATTTGGGCGTCCCGTCGTTCCTCCTGGCACAGAGCTTGTTGGGCGTCATGGCCCAGCGTCTGCTGCGGCGCGTGTGCAGTCATTGCGCGGAGGAGGCGACGCTGACTCCAGATGAGCTCCTCGCGCTTCAGGCGCCGCTGCCCTTGTTGCCGGGTGGGGTGCGCCTGCTGAAGGGGGCGGGCTGCGTGCGCTGCCGAGGCACCGGCTACGTGGGCCGCACGGGCGTCTTCGAAATCGTCACCACGAATGGAGAGCTGCGCGAGCAGATTTCACGCGAGGCTCCCTACGAGAAGCTGGTGGAAGTGGCTCGGCGCGGAGGCATGCGCACGTTGCGCGAGGCCGCCGTGCGCAAGCTGGCTCAAGGGCTCACGGCTTTCGACGAAGTGGTGCGCATGACTTCGGCGTGAGGCAGGGCGTGGACAGGACTCTCGCTGACAGGGTGGGAGTCCTGCGGCCACCTGTATCTGACTTGACAGGAATTGCGCCAGGTCATGCATGCGAGGACGGCTCGAAGCGGCATGGTGTATGGTTTTCTGAAACAGTCAGCGTTGGGTTTGTGTTGGCTGGTTCATCTAGTATTGCTCCACTCCGCGTGTCCTGATGAGCCATCCAAGACCCGTGTCTTTGTGGGCCCTGGCTGAAGTCCCGTCACCTCATGTGGGCTCGGAGTCACTCCAATGACGCTCATCGAAGTTGAACTGTTCACGACGCCCGGCAACAACGCAGTGATTCGTCTCCCAGGACGCCGTTTTCCCGGCGTCGTCATCCAGGGAGACACGCTGCATTCCATGGTGATCACCACGTCCGAGGCCCTCTCGGCCCTGATGCAGGGGGACACCTCGACTGCTCAGGAGCTACTTCAAGAGTCGGTCGAACAGCTTCGGGATGCTCAGGAGCGCTATGCGGCTGCGCTCCAGGAGCATGGCCTCGCGCTGCCGTATTGATGGGCTGGTCGAGCCACACCGGGATGAAACGACAACGGCCCGGTCCCCCGCGAAGGGAACCGGGCCGCGATGTCTGCTCAACCGAGCGAACGCCTAGAAGCGCGCCTGCAGCAGGGTGTTGAAGCCCAGCGCGTGCGGCTTCTCGAACGTGGCCTGCGCCACGCCCGTGATGTCGTCCCGGAACGTGGTCCGGTTGGTGTCGTACGTGTAGTAGACCTCGCCCACCGCCGCGACGGAGTCGGACAGGTCCCAGCGGAACGTCGCCTTGGCGGAGTAGATGGGCTCCGCGCCGCACGCTCCCGAGCCACCGCACGTCTCCGGCAGGATGCTCAGCTGATTCACGTCACGCACCACGACGGTGCGCGTGCCCACCAGGTTCGGCGGCGGGTTGTTGCCACCGAGCAGCGACGTCGGGCTGCGGAACGACGCCGGACGCTGGATGCCGAAGATGAAGCCCGGCGTGAAGTGCAGCGCCGGCAGGTGGTAGTCCGCACCCAACGCCAGGAAGATCTCCGGGTTCAGCTCCGTCCCCTCGGGGAAGTCCTGGAACGGAGGGAAGCCCGGCACGTCGAACTGGATGTACGAGAGGCTGCGGTACAGGCCGAGCAGGCTCAGGCGCAGGAAGCCCAGCTTCGCGCGGGCCTGCAGCGCCAGCGCCGTGGCGCCCTGGGGCTCCGTCGCGCCGAACTGGTCCGGCTTCTCCAGCGTCTGGGACAGGTAGCTGCCTTCCAGCGACACGGAGTAGGACAGGCCACCCGGGTACTTCTCCGGAGCGAAGAAGCGCTCGTAGATCTCCGGGTCGTTCTTGTAGAGCCGGAAGTCCACGCTCGTGCCGACGGGCACGCCCACGTGGTAGACGACCTGCGCGGACACGCCCGCGGCGTTCACCGGCGCCTCCACACCCAGCGTCGCGAGCCCGGGGACCAGGCCCTTCTGGAAGTAGCCGCCGCCCGCCTCGACGCGCAGCGTCTCCAGGATGTCCACGCCCGCGCCGGCCATCACGCCGTAGAGCGTCTCTTCCTCGAGGACGAGCTCGTTCTGCACCAGCGCCGTCTTGCCGCCCACGTACGCGTACCACCTGTCGCGGGTGATCTGCAGCTTGGCACCCGGCACGCCGTTGGTGGCCGAGCGGGTGGTGAACACGCCGCTGCCGCCCCAGGAGATGCGGTACGCATAGCCCAGCCGGAAGCGGTCCGCGGACACCGGGAAGCCCACCAGCGAGATGCCTTCCTTCTCACCCCAGCCCGGGGGCTGGTAGTTGAGCCGGATGTAGCTGGAGTTGTCCTGGATGGCGACCTGACCGCTCGGGCGCTCCAGCACCAGCAGCGTCAGGGCCGCCTCCGTCGTCAGTCCCTCGAAGAACGCCGGTGCCCGCTTGTAGAGCACGATGTTCGACAGCGACTCGAAGCCGGAGAAGCGCGTGTTGAAGTTGTCGTAGAACTGGGTGTTCTGGTTGCCCGCGCCAAACCGTGCGTTGGGGCTGTTGGGCGTGGTTTCACCCGAGCCCGCGAGCACGTTGTCGTCCGCGAACACGAACGACAGACGCGTGTCCACGAAGTCACTGGCCCAGGCGGGCACACTCAGGGAGATAAGGCCGGTCAGGGCCAGCTTCTGCAGCGTTTTCAATGTCCCTCTCCACGGAGCGCCCGCTTGGGTTCGCTCCTCCCTGCACCCCGGTGACCCGGGGCGCGAGTTTCGTCAAAAGCCTACGGATTCACGCAAGGTTCGATGGGACGCGGGCACTCCATGCCCGGGCCAGGGTAGCAGCAGAGGTCGTCCTGATCTCGGGGCAGCACAATCCAGCGAGGCCGAGCCGCGCTGACGTGGCGCAGATGGCCCACGATGTCGAAGGTCGCTCCATGCAGGAACCGGCACTGCTCGGCGCGCTCCGCGTCGGCATCCGTCTCGCTGCAGTTGACCACCAGGTCCGGTACGGCGTCCTTGGTCACCAGGTTGATGCGGGTACGCGGGTGCTGGCTCACCTTGCAACTGGCCGAGCCGTTCACCGCGTCCTGCACGGAGACCCACACGAACAACTGGTTGTCCTTGAGCGTGTGCTCCAGGCGCGTGGCCGCGGCCAGGGCGACGTTGGTCGCCACTCCGGGCACGCTGCTGCCGCCGAACCGCACATTCACGGCCTTGTCGCACCAGATGTTCACCGTCACGCCCGTGGTGTAGGCGTTGGAGGAGCGCGTCCACGCCTCGGTGGCGGGGGACACGGGCGGCAGCGCGTTGAGCGCGTGCAGTCGGCCGTTCACGGTGGCGTCCAGGCCCGCTTCGGCGGCGCCCGTCGGGTTCATCTCCACCACGAACTGGCCGAAGTTGTCGTAGGTCGTCTTCTCCGCGCAGATCTGCCCACGGTACTCGCCCAGGCCCAGCGTGCAGTCGACGTTGCACTTACGCTCGGGGACGTCCGGGTCATTGGGGTCGTCCTCGCCGCAGGCGCCGAAGACGTTGGTGCGCGGGTCGGGACAGAAGAAGGGCACGCTGTTGTTGCCGTTGGCGTCGCAGCTCCGGAAGACCTGCGGGAACTTCACCCGGCGAATCTTCACCAGCGAGGACTCCAGGCCCTCCATCTTGTAGTTGCCGTAGCTGTAGCCGCACATCACGTCCGTGATGTAGGGCGAGCCGCTGAAGCCGCACAGCCGGCCGTTGATCTCCGTCGGCGGCGCCAGGGCCAGGTACTTGTTCCACTCGGCCTGGGGCAGCAGGCGGACCTTCTCGCGGATGCTCCACGAGGGGAACGTCAGCTGCGTGGTCGCGGTGAACTCCTGCACGGAGCCCGCGATGGACCACAGCAGGTCGCCCGGATCCAACCCTTCCGGGAAGGAGTAGTTGTAGATGTAGAGGGCGTTGAAGCGGCCTGGGAAGAAGCCCGAGGGCTCCGCCGTCTGGGTGTTGGCGCCGGGGATGCTTCCCTCGCGCACGCGGCACGCCGTCAGGTCCGTCACGAAGAAGCCGCCCGGGTCCGTGCCCGTCACCAGCAGCGTCACCGGCTGGTTGTAGTTCGGGTCGTCCGGCTCGCAGTTCTGGATCAGCGGCGAGCCCGCCTCGGGCGCGCGACCAATGCGCATGAACGTGCCGTTGTACGCGGTGAGCTGGTCGCTGTTCTGCGGCACCTGCACCGTGGAGATGGTGGGCTCCTCGAAGTGCATGGAGCGCGACAGGCCGGTGGAGAAGGTGCGCGTGGCGGGCTCCTCGGGGAGCTCTCCGGCGACGACCTCACCCTCGGCGTAGTCGACCTGGACGGGCTCGTCCTCCACCCACACGTGGGCTTCACCGTAGAGCTGCGCGCTGCGCACGGTGCCCGTGCCCTTGCCATTGGTGAGCTGCACCCACCGGTAGCGATAGGGGCCGGTGAGGTTTCCCGGGACGGTGCGGAAGGAGACGGGGCCGTTGAACGCATCCATCGGCTGGCCCTTCACGTCCACCGCCTGGATATCGAAGTCGATATCCACCGGACCGCGAGGCATGGCCAGGCGGCAGTCCGGGGTGCCACGCAGCTCCATGGGCACGGCGGCCTGGGTGCCACCGTGCTGGGCAACGCAGCTGGCCACCACGGGCAGCGACGCGCGCGGATTGGAGTCCGCGACGTAGAAGCCCTTCACGGTGACTTCGAACGACGCGAGGCCCTTCGGCTGAGGCGACTCCTCGGTGTAACAGCCGACCAGGGCCAGCGCCGACAGCAGCATGAGCTTCTTCATTACTTCACCCTCCGGCCAATGCGGCCGTCTTCCACGGCGTCGGCGATGGGCATCGCCGTCGGGTTCGTGCAGAAGTTGCGCAGCTGCTGCGTCACCGTTCCGCACACGGGGTTGATTCCACTCATGACTTCGCGGCAGTCACACCGGCCGGTGAACGGGCCCGCGGAGACCGCGCAGGCGGCCTGGGCCTCCAGGGCGGTGGTGACGTCGGGGATGTTGCAGCCATCCGGGTTGTAGCCCCGGGCCGCCAGATCTCCGCAGGTGCAGGTGCCCACCTGCTTGGCGGCGATGCAGGCCGCGCGGGCCTGGTCGGGGTTGGTGACGGAGGCGACACCGCAGCTCGACGGGTTGTAGCCGTTGCGCAGCAGGTCCTCGCAGGAGCAGCTCCCCACCTTGGCGGACAGCTCGTTCTCATAGTCCTGCATCTCCCGACAGGAGGCGCGCAGGCGATCATTGATGACCCACTGGCCGTTCACCAGCGAGCCACAGCGCTGCCCGTCAGCCCGGTTGCCACGCGTCGCGTAGCCCGCGTTGATGTCGTCGCAGGTGCAGAAGTCCTGCATGTAGCCGATGAGCGAGTCGCGCAGGGAGATGCCCGTCTCCTGGCGCGTGGTGTTGCGCTTGAGCACGTTGAAGCCCGAGCCACCCTTGGCGATGTAGTCGTTCACCGCCACGCGGTAGGTGCCGAACGGGTTGAGCGGCTTGCCGCCCACCACGATGTTCGTGCCGGGGTGGGCGTAGCAGCGGCCCGTCGTGGCCGAGGTGCTCGTGTCCTGGATGCACTGCCAGGGGGCGTGGCCTTCGCGGTTGTCCGGGGGGCAGTCCGCGCCCTCCAGCGAGAGCTTGCACTCGACGCGCAGGTCGTTGATCTGCACCTGGGCGCAGTCCATGGTGAAGCTGGCACCGGAGATCTGCGCCTGACTCACGCAGCCACGCTCGGAGGAGCGCTCGGCCACGAAGTCGAACATCTCCTGCATCTCCTTGCCCGACAGGTACATGATGTTGATGGTGTTCTCGAACGGGAACACGTTGAACATCGACTCCTGGGACACGACGCCGGAGTAGAGGTTGTCGCGGATGCCCAGCGAGTTGGTGAGCGCCATCTGCGCGTCCACGCGGCGACGCTTGCGCATCGAGTCCGCGGCGATGTTGCCCAGCGGCGAGTCGCCACCCGTCGAGTTGTTCCGGCGCGTCACGTCCGTGGGCGCGTACGCGAAGATGTTCGTGAGCTGCAGCTTCATGTCCATCCCGATGATGTAGGGCTGGAGCAGGTGCGTCGTCTGCCGGTCCTCCTGCTCGCGGCAGGCGTCGATGGCCGCGCGCACGGCGGGGGTCTGGATGAACTGGCCGTCCTCCCAGAAGATGTTGGAGTCGTAGCGGTAGCGGCGCATGGCGTCGTCGCACCAGAGCCCGTCGATGGGGAACACGCGGTAGTCCTGGCTGAGGACCTCGCCGCCTTCACCCGTGCCGAGCACGTCCGGCATCTTCACGACCAGCTCCAGCCGGCCCACGTACTTGGAGAAGGCGCCAGAGTGCGCGAGCACCACCTTGCGGCCGCTCGGGTCCGCCAGCAGCTGCGGCGGGTTGAGCACCACGTGCAGGTGGCCGCCCATGATGACGTCGACGCCGGAAACGCCGGGGACGAACACGCGGACGACCGAGTTCTCGTTGCCCTCCGGACCGAACCACTCCAGCACCTGCCAGGGGCTGTCCTCGCGGCGGATGAAGCTGCGGGCGCGGCCGTACTCGTAATAGGCCTCGTAGCCCTGGACGACGTCCTGGTCCTCGGTGAGGCCCAGGTGGCTGACGAGGACGATGAGGTCCGTCACCGGCCGAAGGAGCGCCACATAGGCGCGGACGACCTCGTTCTGCTCCAGGGGGGTGACCTGCAGGCTGTTGCCACCCTCGACGATGGAGTTGAGCGAGGAGATGTTGGCCATGCCGACGATGCCCACCCGCAGGCCCTTGATGTTGCGGATGGTGTACGGCGAGGTCTCCAGCCCCGTCTCGTTGCTGCCGTTCTGCCGCCAGTCATTCCAGTTGTAGTTGGCGGCGAGCAGCGGGAAGGTGGCGTTCTGCTTGGCCTGCTGCGTGAAGTTCAGCGCGCCGGCGTCGAACTCGTGGTTGCCCACCACCGCGGCATCCAGACGTGCCTGCGACAGGAAGCGGAACTCCACTTCACCGTTGTTGAGGTTGAAGATCGGAGCGCCCTGGAAGCAGTCGCCCGAGTCGACGTGCATCACCCGCTCGCCCCTCGCGCGCTCGCGCTTGAGGATGGCGGCCATGCGCGTCGCGCCACCGAAGGGACCGGCCTCGGGCACGAGGCCCAGGTCCTGGTCCGTTTTCAGCGGAGCGAAGTCATACGGGATGAGCCGGGAATGGATGTCCGAGGTATGAAGGAGCGTGAGGCGCACCTCCTGCCCCTCGAGGTGGTAGTCCTGGCCCTCCACCACTGGCATGCATGAGGCGGTGGCCAGGGCACTAAGAAGGCCGAGCAGGAGGCGACGCATCAGGAAGAATCCGTGTTTCGGTAGGACGTCGGGAGTAAAGCGCGCGCAAGGTACGGTATCGGACACGGGCGGGCAAGCTACGCCGCCATGGCATTCCTACTCGCACACCTTGACCGTTCAACTCCAGGAGAGCAGGCAGACATGCGGCAGAGCCATTCCAGTGTGACTGACATCGAGATCATCGAGGATTTCTCGGCCACGGCGCGCTGCGACGAGGGTTTCCTCCGAGTGAAGCGCCTGCGGTGTCGCAATCGACGCGCGGACGGCTCTTCCTCGCCAGTCTACCGGGTGGACGTGGTGGACAGGCCCCGACTCGATGCGGTGTCGGTGCTCGTTTATCGACGCGGTGCGGCGGGACTGGAGGTGTTGACGCGGATGAACCTGAGGCCCGCGGCATACTTCCGGAAGGATCAGCGGGACGCGATGACGGTGCCGGACCCCGGTGCGGGCTACCTGCGGGTGGAGGAGATCGTCGCGGGGTTGCTGGAGCCGGAGGACAAGGGTGAGGAGGGCCTGCGGCGCCGCGCGGCCGAAGAAGTCCGCGAGGAGGCGGGCTACGCGGTGCGCCCCGAGGACATCCAGTTGCTGGGGGGCTCGTTCTTCCTGGCGCCGGGCATCCTCTCGGAGAAGGTGTTCCCCTCTGCGGTGGACGTCACGGACGTGAAGCAGGAGGAGCCGGAGGGGGATGGGTCGCCCCTGGAAGAGGGGACGCTGCTTCAGTGGCGGACGCTCCAGGAGGTCCTCGACGCGTGCCGGCGCGGTGACATCCCGGATGCGAAGACGGAGGTGTCGCTGACGAGGCTGCTCGCCCGACTGGGCTGAGACATGTCCGTGGGGTTTCTCGCGGGCCGCGTGCCAGGGTAGGGTGCGCGGCGTTTCCGCACTCCACTGACGAGGTCGCTGCATGTCGTCGCTGCCCCCGTGGCTGGCCAACCTGTTGCCCATTCTCATCCTGCTGGGGGCCATCTCGCTCGTGCTGGCCCGCCTGCCCAAGGTGGAGCTGGGTCACACGGACGCGTTCCGTCGCCGCCGCTTCTTCAACTGGTTCCCACTGGGGATGACGTACGCGTTCCTCTACATGGGGCGCTACAACCTCAACGAAGCCACCAGCGCGATGAAGGGCCACACGTCCAACGCGGACTTCGGCACCATCTTCTTCTGGGGCACGCTCGTGTACGGCTGCGCCTTCCTGCTCAACGGTCCGCTGACGGACCGGCTCGGCGGGCGGAAGACCATCCTGCTGTCGGCCGCGGGCTCGTCCGTGGCGAACGTGCTGATGGGCATCGTCGTCTACAAGGTGCTCACGGACGGCTGGCAGCCGCCGGGTGGAATCGTGGGGACGCTGTCGTTCCTCTACGCCGTCAACATGTACTTCCAGAGCTTTGGCGCGGTCTCCATCGTCAAGGTGAACGCGTCCTGGTTCCACGTGCGCGAGCGCGGCCAGCTGGGCGGCGTGTTCGGCATCCTCATCTCCCTGGGCGTGTACTTCGCCTACGACTGGAGCCGTTTCATCGCCAAGGCGGCGCCCACGTACTGGGTGTTCTTCGTGCCCGCCGCCATCCTCGCGGCCTTCGTGGTGGTGGACTACTTCGTCATCCGCGACACGCCCAGCCACACGGGTCACCCGGACTTCGACACCGCGGACGCATCCAGCGGAGAGTCCCAGGCGGGCCTGGGCGTGTGGCCCGTCTTCAAGAAGATGATCACCAACCGCACCATCATCATCATCCTGATGGTGGAGTTCTGCAGCGGCTTCATGCGCAACGCCATCATGCAGTGGTACCCCAAGTTCGCGAAGGCGACGGGCATCGCCGACGGTTTCGTCGCGGCCAACTGGGGCATGCTGCTCTGCGTGGCGGGCATCACTGGCGGCATGTTCGCCGGCGTCATCAGCGACCGCGTGTTCGACTCGCGCCGGGGTCCTGTCTCCGCGGTGCTCTACGCGGGCATGAGCGTGGGCGCGGTGGCCACGCTGTTCCTCCTGGGCAGCCCCGCGCTGGGGTGGACGGTCATCTTCATGTCCCTGTGTGTCATCGGCGTGCACGGCATGTTGTCCGGCACGGCCAGCATGGACTTCGGTGGCAAGAAGAACGCGGGCCTCGCGGTGGGCATCATCGACGGCGCGGTGTATGCGGGCACGGCGCTCCAGTCGTTGCTGCTCGGGCGCATCCTGCCGGCGGGGGAGGTGGCCAAGGACCCCCACAACTGGGGCAACTGGCCCCTGGCCATGCTGCCCCTGTCCTTCGCGGGCCTGCTGCTGGCCACCAAGGTCTGGAACGCCCGGCCCCAGTCCAAGGCCGCCCCCGCCTCGGGCGCTTCCGCTGTCACGCAGACAGTTGCAGCTCCCAAGACTGGTACCGGGGGCTGAGCCCCCTGTGGACCGCTGGACGTCACGGGGGCGTCACTCCCCCGTGACAGGGTTGTAACGTAGAGTGGCGGTGTGTCCCAGGCACCCGCACCGCTCCATAGCCGCTTCGAGGTTCACGACCGGAAGCAGTTCGAGATCAAGCTCGAGTACCAGCCCTCGGGCGTGGACGAGACGCGCTACCTCGTGGAGGCGCATCTGTTCCTCCCTGGCAGCTTGAACATCGACCAGGAGACGTACCCCCGCGCGGACTTCTACGCGGACATCCACAACTACGTGCGCTTCAAGACGCCGGTGATGGCGGTGCAGGAGCTGCTCTCGTCGGACACCTCGCCGCTGGTGCGGCTGGAGGCGTGGCTGCGCACGGGGTTGGGCTCGGAGCGGGACGTCGTCTACCAGGCGAAGCTCCTGTCGTGCGTGCTGCGCGGGGCGCTGCGGCGCTTCGCCACGGGCGTGGAGTCCCGCTGCGAGGGGCCGGTGGCGCTGCCCACCGACGCGTGCGCGACGCTGGAGTCGGAAGTCGTGGCGATGCAGGCGGGGGTGACGCAGGTGCTGGCGCGCTTCCGTCAGTGGCTGCGCTCGGTGGGGGAGCTGCGCCTGCAGGAGCGCTCCCGCGCGTCGCTGCGGCTGGTGGACGAGTACGTGAGCCTGTTGGTGGAGAACGGCTTCCGGCGCTCGGTGGCGGACATGAAGTCGCTGCCGCGCGGAGAGCCGTGGCTGGGGCTGCGCAAGGGGCTGATGGAGGCGGTGCTGCGCGAGGAGTCCTACCGCAAGGAGCACCGGCTGCGCAGCGTGCTGAGCCCCACGGGCGACAACGAGGAGTACATCCAGCGGCTGGGCATGCTGAAGAAGTTCTGCATGAACGTGCTCTTCCTGTCCTCGCGCCGCCTGCAGAAGCGGCAGGGGTGGGAAGAGGTGCTGTTCGCGCTGGCTGCGGGCATCGCGATGGCGTTCGCCACGGCGGTGGCGCTGTGGGCGCAGATCCGCTTCACCCAGGTGAGCCTCAACTTCTTCCTCATCGCCGTGGTCGGCTACATGATGAAGGACCGCATCAAGGAGGGCCTGCGGCGGCTGTCGAGCCGCGTGGCGGCCACGCACCTGTCGGACCGCACCGCGGACCTGGTGGACCCGGTGACGGGGCGCACCATCGGCAGGTGCGAGGAGCGCGTGGACTACGGGCCCAAGGTGCCGGACTCGGTGGCGGCGCTGCGGCACCAGGACGACTTCCTCACCGTGTCCCAGGGCGAGCTGACGGAGACGGTCATCCGCTACCGCAAGCACATCATCCTGGACGCGCGCCTCCTGCCGCGCTCGGACCGGGGCCTGTCGGGCGTCACGGACATCCTCCGGCTCAACGTGGAGCGCTTCCTGCGGGACATGGACGAGCCCGAACTGGCGCTGGAGTACGTGGACCTGGCGGACCTGTCGGTGGGGCACATCCGGGGCGCCAAGCGCTACCCCGTGGACGTGGTGTTCCGCTTCACGGTGGAGGAGGAGGAGACGGACCGCCGCCAGGAGAGCACGCAGCTGGTGCGGCTGGTGCTGGACCGCAACGGCATCCAGCGCATGCTGCGCTTCGCGGACACGGCGCCGGGCGCGCCCCCTGGCCCCATGCCCTGGCAGTCAGCCGCCTGACACAGGCGGTTTCGGCGGCACGGGCGGGCGCGCGCGGGTAGTCTTCGCCGCGCCCATGGCCCACGAAGACTTCAAGAAGCGCATCCGCGACGACTGGCGCGACAGCCTGAACGCCATCCTGGCTCGGGCCCGCTCCCTCGGCGAGCGGGCGGTGCTGGCGTTCGACCTGGACTCCACCCTGCTCGACAACCGGCACCGGCAGGCCCGTATCCTCCGGGAATATGGCGAGGCCCAGGCCGTGGCGAGCCTCGCCGCCTGTGGCCCCGAGCACTGGACCTCCGGCTGGGACATGCGTGACGCGATGCGTGCCTGTGGCCTGGAGGAAGCCCAGGTGCAGGCCCACTTCCCGGAGGCCCGCCGCTTCTGGGGCGAGCGCTTCTTCACCAGCGAGTACTGCGAGGTGGACGAGGCCATCGACGGCGCGGCGGCCTTCACGCACGCCGTGGTGGCGACGGGCGCGCGGCTCGTCTACGTCACCGGGCGCCACGAGGGCATGCGCGAGGGCTCCGTCGCCTGCATGCGGCGCCACGGCATGGCGGTGCCGGACGACGCGCGGGTGCTGCTCTTGATGAAGCCCACGCTGCGCGAGGACGACGACGCGTTCAAGCGAGAGGCGCACGCGAGGCTGGGTCGGCTGGGCACCGTGGTGGCCGCCTTCGACAACGAGCCCACCCACGCCAACGACTACCGGGTGCGCTTCCCCGAGGCCACCGTGATTCACCTGGCCACGGATCATTCCGGTCGACCGGTGACGCTGTTGGACGGCATCATCAGCGTCCCGCATTTCACCCTCGTTTCCTGACGCACCGCGCCTGGAACACAGGTGCGGCCCTGAGGGGTTTGAAAGGCTTTGAAGTCCCCCTGCCGCGCGCTATGAGGCGCACGGCGTTTGCCGCCCCGGGTGAGGAGGGGCGGACAGCATGGAGGCACCCGCGGTGGCCAGCCCGTACTCGAAAGACTTGCTGTTGACGATGTACCGGAAGATGTACCTCATCCGCCGTTTCGAGGAGCGCGCGGGCCAGCAGTACACGCTGGGGAAGATCGCCGGCTTCTGCCATCTGTACATTGGCCAGGAAGCCGTGGCGGTGGGCCCCATCGAGGCCATCCGGAAGGAAGATTACATGCTCAGCGCGTACCGCGACCACGGCCAGCCCCTGGCGCGCGGCAGCGACGCGGGCATGGTGATGGCGGAGCTGTTCGGCCGGGGCACCGGCTACAGCAAGGGCAAGGGCGGCTCGATGCACATCTTCGACATCGAGCACCAGTTCTACGGAGGCTACGGCATCGTCGGCGGGCAGATTCCGCTGGCGGCCGGCATGGCCTTCGCCAGCCGTTATCGCAACGAGGACCGCGTGACGGTCTGCTACTTCGGCGACGCGGCGGCCAACCAGGGCGCGCTCCACGAGACGTTCAACATGGCGTCGAAGTGGAAGCTGCCGGTCATCTACATCTGCGAGAACAACCGCTACGGCATGGGCACGGCCATCTCCCGCACGTCGGCGGTGCCGGAGATCTACAAGCGCGCCGCCGCCTACGACATGCGCGGCGAGCCGGTGGACGGCATGGACGTGCTGAAGATGTACGAGGCCGTGAAGGACGCGGCCGCGTGGTGCCGCGCGGGCAAGGGCCCCGTGCTGCTGGAGGCGAACACGTACCGCTTCCGTGGCCACTCCATGGCGGACCCGGCGACCTACCGCTCCAAGCAGGAGGTGGAGGAGGAGCGCAAGGGCGACCCCATCCCCAAGCTGCGCGACTACGCCATCAAGAACGGCCTGGGCGCGGACGCGGACTTCGAGCGAATCGAAGAAGAGGTGAAGGCGCAGGTGGACGCCGCGGTGAAGTTCGCGGACGAGTCTCCGGAGCCGAGCCTGGAAGAGCTGTGGCGCGACACCATCGTCGAGCCGGGTGAGCCGGACGTGCGTCCCCGTGAGCGGGTGCTGGGCACGAAGGTGACGAACTGGCCGTCGTACCCGAGCGGCCAGGAGCTGAAGGTGACATGGGACCTGGAGCCGCGTGAGCAGGCGGAGCTTGCGGACAAGAAGGCGGGCCTGACCCGCTAGTCCCCCCGCCCCCTGACCAAACCAACCTTTTTGATTTCGAGTCGGAGCCGACGATGCCCGAGTTGATGTACCGCGAGGCCCTGAACCAGGCGCTCGCCGAGGAGATGGAGCGCGACGCCAACGTCTTCCTGATTGGCGAGGAAGTGGGTCGCTACAACGGCGCCTTCAAGGTGTCGCAGGGGCTGCTGGACAAGTTCGGGAGCGCGCGCATCATCGACGCGCCCATCTCCGAGCTGGGCTTCGGCGGCATGAGCGTGGGCGCGGCCATGGTGGGCCTGCGTCCGGTGGTGGAGATGATGACCTGGAACTTCGCGATTCTCGCGATGGACCAGATCGTCAACAACGCGGCCAAGCTGCGCCACATGTCCGGCGGTCAGCTGCGCTGCCCCATCGTCTTCCGGGGACCGGGCGGCGCCGGTGGCCGGCTGTCCAGCCAGCACAGCCAGGCGCTGGAGTCCAACTACGCGCACTTCCCGGGCCTGAAGGTGATTGCGCCCGCGACGCCCGCGGACGCCAAGGGGATGCTCAAGGCGGCCATCCGCGACGAGAACCCCGTCATCATGTTCGAGGGCGAGCGGCTCTACGCGCTCAAGGGCGAGGTGCCCGAGGGCGAGCACGTCGTGCCGCTGGGCAAGGCGGACGTGAAGCGCGAGGGGACGGACGTCACCGTCATCACCTGGAGCCGCATGTATTACTTCTGCATGCAGGCGGCCGAGGAGTTGGCGAAGGAGGGCATCAGCGTGGAGGTCCTGGACCTGCGCACGCTGCGGCCCCTGGATGAGGAGGCCATCCTGGCGAGCGTGCGCAAGACGAACCGCGCCGTCATCGTCGAGGAGGGCTGGGCGCTGGCGGGTATCGGCGCTTCCGTGGTGGACATCATCCAGTCCAAGGCGTTCGACGAGCTGGACGCGCCGGTGGAGCGCGTGACGGGGCTCGATGTGAACATGTCCTATGCGGCGAACCTGGAGAACGCGACCCAGCCGGACGCGCCCAAGATCATCGCGGCCGTGAAGAAGGTGTTGTACCGCCAGGGAGCCTGACCCGTATGGCCACGCCCATTCAAATGCCGAGCCTCTCCCCGACGATGACGGAGGGGAAGATCGTCAAGTGGCTGAAGAAGGTGGGGGACAAGGTCTCCTCCGGTGAGGCACTCGCCGAGCTGGAGACGGACAAGTCCAACCTCGAAATCGAAGCCTACGACGACGGCTACCTGCTTCAGATTCTCGTCGGCGAGGACCAGTCGGCCCCCGTCGGCGCGCCCATCGCCTATATCGGCGCGCAGGGCGAGAAGGTGGCGGCGGGTGGCGCTCCCGCGCCCAAGGCCGCCGCGCCCGCCCCCGCTCCCACGCCTGCTCCCGCCGCGAAGGTCGAGGCCCCCGTGGCCCCGGCCGCCGCTCCCGCGACGGGCGGTGGTCGCATCGCCATCCAGTTGCCGAGCCTCTCCCCGACGATGACGGAGGGGAAGATCGTCAAGTGGCTGAAGAAGGTGGGGGACAAGGTCTCCTCTGGCGAGGCGCTCGCCGAGCTGGAGACGGACAAGTCCAACCTCGAAATCGAAGCCTATGACGAAGGGACGCTGGCGGAGATCGTCGTCGGGGAGAACCAGTCGGCGCCCGTCGGCTCGCCCATCGCCTACCTCACGCCCAAGGGTGGCAAGGCCGCCGCTGCTCCGACTCCGGCCGCCGTGCCGAAGCCCGTCGAGGCCGCCGCGCCCAGGCCCCCAGCGCCCGCCGCACAGGCCACGCCTGCCGCGTCGGCACCGGTGGCCTCCGGAGGACGACGCGTCCGGGCCAGCCCGCTGGCGAAGAAGATCGCCAAGGACCGGGGCCTGGACATCGCCCAGGTGCAGGGCTCCGGCCCGTCGGGTCGCGTGGTGAAGCGCGACATCGAGGAGGCGCTGGCTCGGGGCGTGAAGGCTCCGGCGGCCGCTCCCTCGGCGCCCGCCGCGCGCAAGGCTCCGTCCGCGGCGACGGTGGCCCGGCCCGAGGCGCGGTCCGAGCCGCTGTCGTCCATGCGCAAGGTCATCGCGCAGCGGATGACGGAGGTGAAGCCCGGCGTGCCGCACTTCTATCTCACCCTCGAGGTGGAGATGGATGCCGCGGTGAAGGTGCGCGAGGAGGCGAAGGCGATGGAGCTCAAGGTCTCCGTCAACGACCTCATCGTGAAGGCCGTGGCGATGGCCGTGCGTCGCTACCCGAAGATCAACGTCTCGCTCCAGGGGGACCAGGTGGTCCACCACGGCTCGGTGGACGTGGGTATCGCCGTGGCGCTGGAGCAGGGGCTCATCACGCCCGTCATCCGCGACGCGGACACCAAGGGGCTCCAGGCGATCTCCACGGAGGTGCGTGAGCTGGCGGAGCGCGCCCGCAAGCGCGCCCTCAAGCCCGAGGAGTACACGGGCGGCTCCATCACCGTGAGCAACCTGGGCATGTACGGCATCGACCAGTTCGTCGCCATCATCAACCCGCCGCAGGCGTCCATCCTCGCGGTGGGCGCGGTGGCGGACAAGGTGGTGGCGCGGGACGGGCAGATGGTGATTCGCAAGATGATGACGGCGACGCTGTCGTGCGACCACCGCATCATCGACGGTGCCATCGGCGCGGAGTTCCTGCGGGAGCTGCGCGGCCTGCTCGAGCACCCGACGCGGCTGCTCTTCTAGGCCGTTCTCGTGGCCCGCTCCTCGTCGTGCCCCATTCTCAGGGGCGCACGGGAGCGGGCCGCTTCGTCACTGGCGCGTCGGCTCTTCGCGGCGCGCTTCCTCTTCCAGTCGTCGCTGCTCGCACGTCACGCTCGCCTGCTGCTCGCGGCTCGTGCCCGTGGGCAGGTCATGCTCGTCTCCCAGCGAACGGCCCCTCATGCCCGGCCAGGGCTCGGGGCGCGTGGCCTCTACGTGTTCGATGTGCTCCACGTAATCACTGTCACTGGCCGCATTGCGCGGCACGTCGTCCGGCTTGTCCTGGTGCGCCATGGCGCTGTCCTCCTGGGGGTGGAGACTCGTGCGGAGTCCCTCCGTCAACGGTGTGACGCGAGGCGATAGGCGTCCACCCCGAGGCCCCGCCGCAAGGCCCGTTCCCTCGCTTGCTGAGCAGGCACGAAAAAAAGGCCGGCAGCCGCGTCGGTTCGCTGCTTAACTTCGTCCAAATGAACGACGACATGACACGCGAACGGCTCGTCCAGGGTGTGTCGGAGTTGGAGGAGCGGGTGGGCCAGCCGCTGCCTCTCGCGCAGTCGCTGCACCAGGCCCTGCTCGGCGCGGTGTTCCCCCTCACCGCTGAAGAGCTCACCTGGGTGGCCCGGGAGAACGAGGCCCCGCCCACGGTGCTCTCGCTGCTGGGCGTGCTGCCCAGGGGCAGCTTCCCCTCCGTGGACGCGGTGGCCGTGGCCCTCGAGCAGGATGCCGCCCACGCGGAGCAGCTCCCCGAGACGCGCGACTCCACCCTCACATCTCCCCGCTGAATCCTCCCTCCCAGGCGCGCCGGGCGCTCTCCCGGCGTGTCCATGCAAAGCCGCCTGGCACCTCCGTGCCCAGGCAGGGAACCATGCGGTCGTCTGGATTTTCCTGGGGGTCAAACCTGTCTGGTTGCTCTAGAGTTGAGGAGGCATTGCGTCCCGGGGGGACGGTTCCGTCGGCACCCAGAAGAAAGGGAGTCGGAGGAGGCGCTATCCTAGGCGTCACCAGCCTGGCCTCGTCGTGGGATAGCCGGCCAGGAGGAGCGTCATGAACCCGTCTGAGCTACCCGCGGTGCTGTACGTCGACGACGACGCCCTGAACCTGCGGGTCTTCGACGCGAACTTCGGACAACGCTTCCGCATCTTCCGCAGCGCATCGCCAAGCGAGGCGTTGACGCTGCTCGAGCAGCGCAAGGGAGAGATTGGCGTCATCCTCTCCGACCAGCGCATGCCGGGGATGACGGGCGTGGAGCTGCTGGAGCGGGCGCGTTCGATTGCGCCCGACGCCAAGCGCATGCTCGTCACGGCGTATGCGGACATGCAGGCCGTCATCGACGCGGTGAACCGCGGCCAGGTGACGCGCTACTTCGTCAAGCCGTGGGACCGCTCGGAGCTTCAGGCGGCGCTGGACGACGCGCTGAAGATTGCCCGGCTGGAGCTGCGCATCCGCGAGGTGGAAGGGCGGATGATGAAGTCGGAGCGTCTGGCCACGCTGGGCCAGGTGACGGCGGGCATCGCCCACGAGCTGATGGGCCCGGTGGGCTACCTGTCGCAGAACGTGGCGTCGCTGCAGCGCGACCTGACCAGCGGCATCCAGTACGTGTCGAAGCATCTGCCGGCGGACCCGAGTCCTCCTGTCGCGGAGACGGTGGAGGACCTGCCCGCGCTCATCAAGGACCTGGCGGACGGCGCGGAGCATCTGCGGCAGGTGGCGCTCGGGCTGCGCGCGCAGGCGCGTGGCGAGGACATGGAGGGCACGGCGGACGTGGCCGAAGTGGTCTCCTTCGCGGTGAAGCTGGCGCGGGCGGAGGTTCGAGACAGGGCGCGGCTGACGAGCAACGGCGAGCCGGTGCGGGTCGTCTTCGGTCCGGTGAAGTTGTGCCAGGTGTTGCTCAACCTCGTGGTCAACGCGGCGCAGGCCATGGGTGGCACGGGACGTCAGGGGCGCATCGAGGTGCGCTGGTCCGTACGCCCCGAGGACGTGGTCCTCACGGTGGCGGACAACGGCTGCGGCATCCCCATGGACCTGCAGGAGCGCGTCTTCCAGCCGCTGTTCACCACGAAGCCGGTGGGCATCGGCACGGGCCTGGGCCTGTCCATCTGCCGGGAGCTGGTGACGCAGGCGGGTGGCAACCTGCGGCTGTCGTCCACGCCGGGCGAGGGCACGGACATCGAAATCACCCTCCGGCGAGCCCCGCTCCCCTGAGGCCGAAGGCGTTGCTGAGCACGCGCCACATCCGGTGGAGTGACTCGCCTTCCGAGCGGCGCACGTCCTCCACCAGCACCGCGCGCTGGGGCTGCGCCCCTTCTCGGGCGTACTCCACGACGAGCGCGTAGCGGGGCCCGGGACGCTCGACGAGGTGCACCGCGCGCACGGCGTCGAAGGGCACCAGCTCCGAGCGGGTGGCGCCGGGGGTCCAGGCCAGCCGCTCCAGGCGCAGCGTCTCCGAGCGGAAGTGCAGCACGAATCGGCGGCGTCCCAGCCGGGCCTCGAATCGCAGGGCCACTCCGACGAGGGCCGCGGCGACGAGGGCCAGCGTCCCGGCTGTGATGGGGAAGGCGCCCTTCTCGAGGCCCACCATGACGGCGGCGCCCAGCGCGCAGCCCACGGCGACACCCACACACAGTCCCGGCAGCATTCTCCGCTCCCAGCGCGGAGGGAGGGATTCGCCCAGCAGCCGCCCCCCGTCGTAACGCAGGCGCACGTCCCCCAGCAGCGGGGGCACCCGGTTCTCCAGCAACGCGTCCTCGAAGCTCGCCACGGACGGCAGCATAGCGGCCCTCGCATGCGAGCCTCGAAGTCCGCGTGAAGCTGTGCGAATCTCCCAAGTCATGGATCTCCCGTTCGAGACCGGTGAGGGCGGCGGTGGGGAGGGGGGAACGCTCGCCTCGACGGTGTTGGTGGTGGACGACGAGCCCGTCGTGCTCGACATCTGCGCGCGGCTATTGGAGCGCGAGTCGGACCTGGTGGTGTTGGTGGCGGCGAGCGCGGAGGATGCGCTGCCCATTCTTCGCGAGCAGCGCGTCGACGTGCTGGTGACGGACAAGAACCTGCCCGGCATGGGTGGGGTGGAGCTCGTCGCGGAGGCGCGCAACCTCCAGCCCACGATGGAGGCGCTGATGATTACGGCCTACGCGAGCAGCGAGTCCGTCATCGCCGCGTTCGCCGCGGGGGCGAGTGACTACATCCTCAAGCCTTTCGACGACTTGCGCGTGCTGCGCGCCAAGGTGCGGGCGGCGCTGGAGCGGCGGACGTCCGGGACGCAGGTGCGGGAGCAGGCGCGGGAGCAGGCCCGGGAAGCGGCCGCGCTGCTAGCGGCAGGGCAGGACGCACCGGAGCCGGCGCACGTGGCGCTGGAGGTGGAGCTGCGGGCCTACGAGGAGTCCTCTCGCACGGTGCTGGAGGGGAAGGTGGCGGTGGTGGGCAGCGAGGATGCGCTCCGCGCGCTGAGGGAGGCGGGCTTCGAGGTGCGAGAGGTGGCGCCGTACGCGCCTGAGCTGGAGACGGTGGACGTCGTCGTTGTCGAGACGGGCGATCCGCAGTGGCGCACGCTGGCGGAGCGCCTCCAGCGACGGCCTCCGGACGTGCTGCTGCTGGCCAGTCCGCAGGCGGACCTGGGGGACCTGCTGGAGGCCATCACCCTGCGCATGGACCTGGTGGGATTTGGCAGCACGCAGGGCGCGAGCGCGCTTCCGGAGAAGGTGCGGATGCTGCTCCTGCGCCGGGGCGTGCAGCGGGCACAGGACCGGCTCGCCGCCGCGCTCTCCGTGTTCCGCCGGAGCATCCCCACGCCGTCGGCTTGAGACAGCTCAATGGGGAGGGGGCCGCCCGCCGTGGCGGTCCTCGGAGCAATGCGCCACCAGCGCGTGCTCCGGAAAAACAAAACGCCGCCTTCTTTTCAGAAGGCGGCGTCGGAGTGACCCTGCCGGGATTCGAACCCGAGTTTGAGCCGTGAGAGGGCTCCGTCCTAACCGCTAGACGACAGGGCCGACATTTCGCTGCAACCACCGTGTTTCTGCTGCTGCTTCCTACATTCTCGTTTTGCTCTCGTCAACCTTCTGATTTCGAGCTTCCTGAGGTGCTGCGGACTGCGGTGCTGCGAGCTGGGGAACTAGGATTCGAACCTAGATAAGCAGAGTCAGAGTCTGCTGTCCTGCCGTTAGACGATTCCCCAATCACTGCGGCTGCCTCTACTACCAACACCGCCCAGCGACTGCAACAACTTCGGTGGGCGGCTGCTGCTGCGACTTCTACTTCTTCTTCCCCGACTTCGTCTCCGGCTTTTTCACCGGCTTGACCGCCTGCTGGGTCGGGACGATGTAGATGCGAACTTCCTCGTTCGCCTCGTAAATATTCAGCCCCGCGAAGTTCTTCCCCGAGGGGTTGGTGATGTGGACCGCTTTCACGCCCGGCTGGTTGACGATCTGCCGTCGTGGATAGCTGCTCGTCGAGTAGACCGAGCGGTAGTAGTCCAGCGTCGCCTCGAAGTCCTTCGGCACCCTGTAACGGTTCTCCCCCACCTTCTGAGCACCGTCCGGAAGCTGCGCGCCGCTGACCACGTCGGCACTCGCCCCCGCCACCCAGAGCGCACACAGCGCCGCACCGAGCGGGCGCGCCTTATAGAAATGCCGTTTCATGGTGTCAAGTGCACGCATCATGGGTGGTGAAGATAGGTGCCGAAGCGGCGGACGTCCACCGCTTCGTCGGGCGGTACGTCACCCGCCCCGCGTGAGCGCGGCGTCGATGCGACGCAGGGCCTCGTCCCGCCCCGCGAGCAGCAGCGTCTCTCCGATGCCCGGGCTCGTGGTGTTGCCGGTGATGGCGACCCGCACCGGCTGCGCCACCTTGCCCATGCCCACGCTGGAGGACTCGCTGACGGCCTTCACCACGCCGTCCAGCGACTCCACCGTCCACTCGGACAGCGCGGCGACGCCGTCGCGCACCTTGCGCAGCAGCACGAGCGAATCACCGACGAGGTGCTTGGCCGCGGCCTTCTCGTCGAGCGTGACGCCCGTGCCGAAGTAGAGCGCCGCCGTGGTGGCCATCTCCTCCAGCGTGCGAGCGCGCTCCTTGAGCGCATGCACCAGCGGAACCAGCCGCGAGTCGCCCTTCGCCTGGAAGCCCTTGGCCTCGAGGAAGGGCACCAGTCGCTCGGCGACGGTGGCCTCCGGCAGGAGCTTCATCCACTGCTGGTTGAGCCACAGCAGCTTCTCCGGGTTCCACACGCCGGACGTCGTGCCGACATCAGAGAAGTCGAACCACTCCTCCATCTGCTCGCGGGTGATGACCTCGTCGTTGCCGTGGCTCCAACCCAGGCGGATGACGAAGTTGCTCAGCGCCTCCGGCATGATGCCGGTGCGCTTGTGCAGCATCACATCCGCCTCCGGGTGCTTGCGCTTGGAGAGCTTCTCGCGGTCCGGCCCGAGGATGAGCGGCAGGTGCGCGAACTCAGGCGGCTGCCAGCCCAGTGCCTGGTAGAGCATCAGCTGCGGGAAGGTGGAGTTGACGTGCTCCTGCCCGCGCGCCACCAGGGTGATCTCCATCAGGTGGTCATCGATGACGCAGCCGAAGTTGTAGAGCGGGATGCCGTCCGCGCGCAGCATGACCCAGTCGTCCAGGTCCGAGTACGGCTTGGTGATGACACCCAGCGCCTTGTCGTCGAACGACACGGTGCCCTCGGTGGAGGGCATCTTGAAGCGGATGACGGCCTCCTCCTCGCGACGGCCCGCCGGAGGACCCTTCAAGTCGCGGCACGTACCCGGGTACTTGTAGAAGCCGCCGGACTTCTCCATCGACTCGCGCTGGGCCTCCAGGTCCTGCTTCGTGCAGTAGCAGCGGTAGGCCTTGCCCTCGGAGAGCAGCCGCTGGGAGTGCTCGCGATAGGTGTCCAGGCGCTGCGTCTGGAAGTAGGGCGCGTGCGGGCCCTCCTTGCCGGGGCCCTCGGTCCAGTCGATGCCCAGCCACACCAACCCGTCGAGGATGGCCTGCACCGACTCGGCGGTGGAACGCACGCGGTCGGTGTCCTCCATGCGAACGATGAACGTGCCGCCGAACCTCCGGGCCTGGAGGTAGTTCATCAGCGCCGTACGGGCACCGCCAATGTGGAGGTAGCCGGTGGGCGAGGGGGCGAAGCGGACGCGTGGGGCAGTGGGCATACGGGCGCGCGGATTAGCAGGGAGGCGGTAGGGGGTCAACGCGGATGGGCACGCTGAGGTATGGTGCGCGCCGAGGAGAGAAAGCGTATGTCGATTCGTCAGCTATTTCGCATGGGGATGGTGACGGTGGCGCTGTTGGGCGCCCTGCCCGCGGCCGCCACCACGCAGCTCCGGGTGGACCTGTCGCAGCTCTCCCGGGACTCGGACGCCGTCATTCACGGGGTCGTGCGTCGAGTGGAGAGCCGATGGAGCGGTGATGGTCGGCGCATCGTCACCGACGTCGAAGTCGAGGTGAAGGAGCCGCTCAAGGGACAGCCTGGGGGCACGGTGCTCGTGACGCAGCCCGGCGGTCAGGTGGGCGATATCGGACAGGTGGTGCACGGGCTCGCGTCTTTCAAAACGGGCGAGGAGGTCGTCATCTTCCTGCGCAAGCGCGGCACGCAGGCCTTCCGTCTCTCCGGTCAGGCCCAGGGCAAGTACCAGGTGGTGCGCGAGGAGGCGGGCAAGCCCGCGATGGCCGTCCCGGAGCCCTCGGAGGCGCTCCTGCTGGACCCCGTCACGCGTCAGCCGAGCACGGTGGTGGAGAAGCCGAGGACCCTCGCGGAGCTCAAGGCGGCCATCCGCGCCGCGCTGACGGAGCCGGCGCCGTGACGCCCGCGGCAACCCTGCTCGCGGTCCTCGTGCTGGGACAGGTCGACCCCTATGTCCGCAGTCGGGTGACCCCGGGCGATGACGCCACCCAGTGTCTGTACTGGACGCAGCCGAGCATCACCTGGAACCAGAGCAGCTTCGGCAATCCGGACACGACGAGCGACACGGAGTTCGAGGCCATCCGCGTCGCCTTCCAGAGCTGGGAGGACATCTTCGCCGCCTGCGGCAACCTGACGCTGCGGCAGGGCCCCGTCATCGACGAGCGCAAGGCGGGCTATCTGCGCGGACAGCAGAACCAGAACGTGGTGCTCTTCCGCACGAAGGTCTGTAGCGCGCTGGTGGCGGCCACGGACGCGTGTTGGAAGGCGGAGACGTGCGGCAATCAATACGACTGCTGGGATGACGACGAGAGCACCCTCGCCATCACCCTGACGACGTACGACAAGCGCTCGGGCATCATCTACGACTCGGATATCTCCTTCAACGCGAGCCAGTACGTCTTCACCACGGCGAACGGGCCCACCTGCTTTCCTCCCGTGACGACGAACTGTGTCTCCACCGACGTGCAGAACACCGCCACGCACGAGATTGGTCACTTCGTCGGCCTGGACCACACGCGCCTCGCGAGCTCCACGATGTACCCGAGCGCTCAGGCCGGAGAAGTGTCCAAGCGGACCATCGACTCCGGCTCCCGCGACTTCGTCTGCTCCGTCTACGCCAAGGGCGGCGCCAGTCAGGCGTGTCTGCATCCAGTGATGAACGACGAGCTGGGACCCAAGGGTGGGGGCTGCTCCGCGACAGGCGCTTCGTCGCTCGGCCCCGCGCTGATGGCCTGGGTGCTGTGGCGGCGACGTCGTGCGCGGGAGGGCCGCTCATGAGGACGCGGTGGCTGCTGGGCCTTGTGCTCCTCGCCTCCTCGCCCGCCCTGGCGCAGGAGGAGTTCCCCTATCGTCGCACCGTCGTTCCGGGCAGGCCCTTGTGTCTGCTGTGGCCGGTGCGCGAGTACATCTACCACCTGGACGCGGACGGCAGCGCGCGCACGCCGGGGGACACCGAGGTCGCCGCCATCGAGGCGTCCTTCGAGTCCTGGCGACAGGTGTCGAAGACGTGCAGCGACTACGCCTTCAAGCGCGGTGACGACTGGAGCCTTCCCGTGGTCGTGGGCTACGACCAGGAGCGGCCCTTCGCCAACTACAACATCGTCACGTTCCGCGAGACGTCGTGTGATGACGTCGTCGCGGCGGACGACCCGTGCTGGGACGCGGAGACGTGCGGAAACCAGTACACGTGCTGGGAGCACGGCGATGGCACCATCGGCCTCACCACCTCCACGTTCAGCTTCACCGACGGCCGTGTGCTCGACTCGGACATCGAGCTGAACGCGTCCCAGCCCGGAGGCAGCACGGGCTTCCTCTTCACCACGGTGGACTCGCCGCCGTGCCTGGGCGTCCCGGCCACGAACTGCGTGGCCACGGACCTGCAGAACACCATGACGCATGAGATTGGCCACGTCGTGGGGCTGGACCACGTGCCCATCTCCGGGGCCACCATGGAGCCCACCGCGCCGCCGGGCGAGACGCGCAAGCGCATCATCGACGCGGGCTCCGCCGCCGGCTTCTGCTCCATCTATCCCCGGGGCCTTCCACCCAATCAGTGCCTCATGCGCGCGGAGGCGGGCATCGTGCTCCTGGCGGACGGGCGGGGCACCGGTTGCGCCGCCGCTCCTGACGCGGGTGTCATGGGGGCCTGGCTGGCTGCCCTGGCCTTCTTGCGCGGGAGGCGGCGGACGGGCGGACGTCGGGATGGCACTGCGTCCACACGCGAGCGGACTTAGAACGAAGAACGTGGCTGTCGCTTTCTTCGACCTCGACAAGACGTTGATTGCCGCCAACTCCGGCTCGCTGTGGGTCCGCCGCGAGCTGGAGCTGGGGCACATCACCCGGTGGCAGGCCTTGCGCGCGAGCCTGTGGATTGCCCGCTACCACCTGGGCTTCGTATCCATGCGGGACGCGGTGGAGCGCGCGGTCGCTCTGCTCGCGGGCTCGCGGGCCCGTCCCATCCAGCAGCGCACCGCGGACTTCTACGAGCAGACGGTGCGGTCGCTCTATCGCCCGGGTGCGCTCGTCGCAGTGGAGGAGCACCGCCGCGCCGGTGAAAGGCTGGCGCTCTTGACGTCCTCGTCGGGCTACCTGTCGGAGTGGGTGGCGCGCGAGCTGCGGCTGGACGCGGTGCTCTGCAACCGCTTCGAGGTGGATGCCGAAGGTCTGCACACGGGCCGTCCGCTGGGGCCCATCTGCTTCGGCGAAGGCAAGCTCACGTACGCGGAGGGCTACGCTCGCGAAGTGGGCGTGCCGCTGGCCGCGTGTGCCTTCTACACGGACTCGTACTCGGACTTGTCCGTGCTGGAGGTGGTGGGGCGGCCGGTGGCCGTGCATCCCGACCACCGGCTGAAGCGCGAGGCCCGGAAGCGAGGCTGGCCGGTGGTGAGCTGGGGTGTTCCGTCCGGAGGGGGCGCCATGTCCTTGCCGCCCGCGCCTCCGGTGGTGCCTTCCACCGGGCCCTGAGCGCGCGACGCCCAAGGCCCGGCGAGTCGCGCGGACCTCAGCGGCGCGGCGCGACCAACCGCATGCTGAAGGTGTAGTCCACGTTCACCGGATGGCCCTGGTACATGATGGGCTTGTAGGTGCGGGACTGGAGCGAATCCAGCACCGGCTTCTCCATGTACGTGACGGACTTGATGACGCGGCACTTCTCCACGCGGCCCTTGGTGGTGATGGTGCAGCGGACAATCATCACGCCCTCGGCCTTCGCCGCCATCGCCTCGCGCGTGTAGACGAGGTCCTTGCTCTGGTCGACCATCTCCGGGCGGGACATGTCCTCGTTGTAGGGCAGCACGTCGCCGCGCGCGGAGGCGAGCGCCGCGGTGGGCAGCACCGGCACCGCCAGCCCACCCGACACGCCCTTGGCCTGCGTCGCCGCCGCCGCACCCACGCCGCCCGCGGTCTGCGGAGCCGCCGGCTCGGCGGCAATCGCCTGGGTGGGCGACAGCAGCACCGGCGCGGACATTCCACCCGGCGTCGCCACGGGCTCGGCCACTTCGACTTCGTCCGTGGCGGCGGAGACGGACGCCACCTCCACGCCACCGCCCCGACCCGCGCCACCCCGGCGCTTCTGGAGCTTCTGCGACAGCACCACGTCACCGGAGCCGCCCGTGACGACGGTCTCCATCTGGTAGCCCTCCATCGCGAAGGTGAGCTCCACGGTGATGGAGCCGTCCTGTCCCGCCGGCAGCTCCAGGGTGAAGGGCGTCGTGCCGCGCTCCTTGCCCCGGTAGAAGACGCGCGCGCCGCTGGGCTGGCTCATCAGCTTGAAGCGGACCTTGTGCGCGCCGGCGGGAATGGGCGCCTCCTGCGCGGGCGCCGTGGGCGGAGCCTGCACGGGGGCCTGCGCCACCGCCTCCGGCTTCGTCTCCGGCGGCTTGACGGGGTCCTTGTTGCTCATGAAGAAGACGGCGCCCACGGCGACGAGTCCCGCCACCGCCAGTCCGCCCAGTCCGCCGATGGCCAGCGTGCGCTGACGGGCGCGCTGGACGGCCACCGGCACCTCCACGCTGATGTCCACCGCGAGCGTGTCACCAGAGTCCGTCCCCGAGCTGCCGGCGCTGGAGAACAGCGGGGAGGGGTAGGGGCCCGTCGTCGTCGCGCCACCGGGGCGCTTGAAGATGCCGCTGTTGCCGCCCGCGGACATGCTCGCCTCGCGCAGGCCCTCCAGCAGCTCGTCCATCGTCTGGAAGCGACGCGCCGGGTCCTTCTCCAGGCAGCGGCGCACCACCGCCTCGATTTCCGGCGGCACCGCGATGTCCGGGCGCAGCTGCTGGAAGGTGGGCGGGGCTTCCTTGTAATGAGCGAAGATGAGCTCGATGTGGTCCCGCGCGATGAACGGCGGGCGCCCCATCAGCATCTGGAAGAGGACGATGCCCAGCGAGTACACGTCGCTGCGCGCGTCCGTCGCGTTGCGCGCCTGCTCCGGCGCCATGTACTGCGGCGAGCCGAGGAACGTGCCGTTCTGGGTGATCTCCGGGGCGATCTGCCCTTCCTGCGGCTCGGCCACCGACTTCACGAGCCCGAAGTCCAGGACCTTGACCAGGTCCTGATCCTGCTCGTTGAGCAGCATGATGTTCGCGGGCTTCAGGTCCCGGTGGATGATGCCCAGGCTGTGCGCCTCGCGCAGCGAGCGGCAGATCTGCTGGGTGATGGCGATGGCGCGCGACCACGACAGCGGCCCCACCTGCCCGAGCACCTGGGCCAGCGTGCGGCCGTCCAGGTACTCCATGGCGATGTAGAAGATGCCATCGTCCGTCTGCCCGTAGTCGATGACGGTGACGGTGTTGGGATGGCGCAGCTTCGAGGTGAGGGAGGCCTCGCGCAGGAAGCGCTTCTGGAAGCCGGGGTCCCGGGTGCTGGAGTAGCTGGGGTTGAGGACCTTGAGCGCGACGACTCGCTCCAGGGGGGCCTGGAGGGCTCGGTAGACCTTTCCCATGCCGCCGATGCCCAGGGGATCCAGGATGCTGAATCGACCGTTCAGGGTCCGGCCGATGAGCGGATCCGCGCCCGTCGCGGCGGGCGTCTCGGGGTTCGGCGAGTCGCCCTTGATCATTCGTACCCCCTGACTACAAGCAACATGGATTCTCCAGGAGTGTGCCGGGTACGCATCAAACCATATCTCCACTTCCGGACGCACTCCCGGCCTCGCGGATCCACGACGTACCAAGGCGGCTGACAGCACACACCTGGGCCGTCGGGTGTGGGACGGTCCATTTCACCCCGCATTGAACTCCTTCACGGCCCGGACTACCGTGAGTCCACCCGCGCGCCAGGGCTGAAGCGGGCGGGGACGCCCCCCATGGCAGACACCCCCAACTCCCCCGTCGTGGATGCACAGCTTCGCCGCGCCTCCGTTCAGGAGCGTCTTGGCGCGCTGGAGGTCGAGCAGGCGCGACTGCGCCAGGAGCTGGTCTCCCTGTCGGGAGAGCTGCGACTGCCGGGCCTCTATCTCACCCTGGACGCGGCGGGCACCAGCGCGCTGCTGGTGGCGGACGCGGTCCAGGAGGTGGTCCGTCTGGTGGAGCTGGAGCCGCTGCCGGGAGCCCCCCCTCATGTCGCGGGGACCTTCATCTACAGAGGAAGCCCCGCTGTCGCCGTGGACCTGGCCGTGCTGCTGGGCGTGACGCGCGAGCCGGCGCTGGATGCGCACCTGGTCATCTGCAAGGGCGCTCGGCCGGTCGCCGTGCTGGTGGACAGGGTCCGCGACCTTGTCGAGGCGCCGGTGCTCGTGGAGGGCACTCCGGATGGTGACGTGGCCCTGCCGTGGGATGGCACCGGGTTGATGGCGGGCCTGTGCCGGACGCCCGAGGGGATTCGCCCGCTGCTGCGCATCTCCGCGGTGCTGGTGGGGTCGGAGGAGACGTGAGCGAGGCCGTCCTCGACGACGCGACGCTCGTGAAGGTCGAGGAGGTCCTCCGGGCCGCCTGCGGCCTGACGCTCGCGCACAGCCTGCGACGCTCATTGGAGACGGCGCTGGCGCGCTCCGCGGAGTCTCGCGGCCTGGAGCCCGAGTCCTTCCTGCGCGGCCTCTTGCGGCGGGACGCGCAGGCGGTGGAGACCTTCATCGAGTACGCCGTCATCGGCGAGACGTACTTCTTCCGTCACCCGGAGCACCTTCGCTCGCTCGCGCGGCTGGCGCTTCCCCAGGCCGGCCCGTTCTTCCAGGTGTGGAGCGCGGGCTGCGCCAGCGGCGAGGAGCCCTACAGCATCGCCATGGCGTTGCTCGCGGCGGGCGTGCCGGAGGGGCAGTTCCGCGTGCTGGCCACGGACGTGTCGGGCCGGGCGTTGGAGCGCGCGCGGGACGGGCTGTATGGCCCCTGGTCCCTGCGCCACATCGAGCCGGAATTGGAGCGGCGCTTCCTGGAGCCTCGGGGCGAACAGCTCTCCGTCGTGGCCCAGGTGCGGCGTATGGTGGAGTTCCGCCGCCACAACCTGGCCACGGAGCCGCCACCCCTGAGCGCACCGAGCGCCATCTTCTGCCGCAATGTCCTCATCTACTTCCCACCGGAGCTGGTGCGGCGGGTGCTGGAGCACTTCGTCTCCGTGCTCGCGCCGGGGGGGCTGCTCTTCGTCTCGCCCGCCGAGGTGCCCCTCACCAACGGGCTGGGCCTGGAGGCGGTGGACGCAGAGGGCAGCGTGGCGCTGAGGGTGCCTCCTCCCGGATGGACGCGTCCCGCGCCGCCGACTCCGCGCGCTGTTCGCGACGCCGCCACCGCGCTGCGTGCCGCGGCGCGCGCGCTGCCGCCTCGTCCTCCGCCCCCCGTGGAGCCTTCGCCGAAGCCCGTCGTCGTGGCCCCGACGGCAGCGCCCCCTGTCTCCGCCCTCAAGGACCCGATGGCGCGCGCGGTGGACGCGGCGCGGGCCGGACAGTTCGAGGAGGCGGAGGCGCTGGCGCGCGAGGCCGCGAAGGCGCTGGTGCCGGAGGCGTACCTGCTGCTGGCGATGGTGGCGGAGGGGCGCGGAGAGCTGAACGGGGCGGTGGAGGCGGTGCGCAAGGCGCTGTATCTGGACCCGAGGTTGGCGCTCGGTCACGCGACGCTGGTGGCGCTCTATGGGCGCATGGACCGGCCCGCGGACGCGGAGCGCGCACGACAGAATGCGCTGCGCGCGCTCGAGGGGCTGGACGACGAGCAGCCGTTGCGCGGAGTGGAAACGATGACCGCCGGAGGCCTGCGACAGGCCCTGGCTCCAAGAACGCAGTCCGGCTGGCAGGGTGTGCGCTGATGGCGCGCGTCCTTCACCGGTGGGAGGCAACGTGGACGACAAAGAGACGAAGCTGACGCTGCCGGGACGGCTCGCGGTGGGACGCCTCAGCCTGCGTTTCAAGATTGTCGCCGTGACGGGCGTGACGGGCGTGCTGGTGGCCGGCATCCTCATCCTCGCCTTCTGGGTGCAGATGAGCGGCGCGCAGCGGGAGGACCTGGCGCGGCGCTCGCGCTCGGTGAGCTCGGAGCTGTCCAGGACGCTGGCGCCCATGCTGGTGGCCAACCAGGACGCAAGCCGCATCCAGGCCACGGCGCACGGCGTCCTGCGCCACGTGCCCGACGTGGCCTACGTGCTGGTGCGCGATGCGAAGGGCGAGCTGTTGGCGGAGGTCGCCGCGGAGCGCTTCGCGGGCGCGGACCAGGCGTCCGCCGAGGGCGAGGACGCGGTGGAGCGCAGGCTCGTCATCCACGGCGAGTCGGTGCTGGAGTCCACCGTGCCCGTGCTCGCGCCGCAAGGGGGCTCCAACCGCCGCGTGGGCACCGTGCAGGTGGCGCTCCACGAGGAGGCGCTCACCAACGCGCTGAAGGGCACCACCCGCTTCACCCTGGTGCTCGGACTCTTCATCCTGTCCGCGTGCCTGCTGGCGTCGTGGTTCATGTCGGGGCTGCTCGTCGTCCCGCTGGAGCGGCTGGCGCGCGCGGCGTCGGGTATCGCGGGTGGCAACCTGCGCCAGCAGTTCGACACGGTGGCCTCGGATGAGATTGGCGAGGTGTCGCGCAGCTTCGCGGCCATGTCCGAGGGCCTGGCGCACCTGCTGGAGGACCTGCGCGGCGCGGCGGCGGAGATGGAGAAGGAAGCCGTCGGGGTGCTGACCACGTCCACGCAGCAGTCGGCCATGGCGCACCAGCAGGCGTCCGCCATCAGCGAGACGAGCACCACCGTGGCCGAAATCGCCCAGACGTCCAAGCAGGCGACCGCCTACGCGGACTCCGTCATCTCCCAGACGCAGAAGTCGGAGGTGCTCAGCACCGAGGGCCAGAAGGTCGTCTCGGAGAGCGTGGCCGGCATGGAGAAGCTGGGCGAGCAGGTGAAGGCCATCGCCCTGTCCATTACCGACCTGAGTGAGCGCACCCTTCAGATTGGCGACATCATCAGCACGGTGAAGGACGTCGCTGAACAGTCCAACCTGCTGGCGCTCAACGCCTCCATCGAGGCGGCCAAGGCGGGTGAACACGGGCGCGGCTTCGCGGTGGTGGCCACCGAGATGCGCACCCTGGCGGAGCAGTCCCGACTGGCCGCGGAGCAGGTGCGCGGACTGCTCAACGAAGTGCAGAAGGGAACGCGCGCGGCCGTCAGCGCGACGGAAGAAGGGAGCCGACGGGCACAGGCCGCGATGGAGCTGGCGCGCGGCGCGGGCTCGGCCATCCTCGGACTGTCCGAAGTCATTCGCGAGTCGTCCGGAGCGGCCCGACAGATCGCCGGCAATACCCGGCAGCAGACGATTGGCGTCGAGCAAATCGCCGCGGCGATGGGCGAGCTGACGTCCGCCATGGGAGACTCCGTCATAGGGACGCGACGCATCGAACAGGTGGCTGGAAACCTGACCAATCTCTCGAAGCGCTTCTCGGACCTGGTGGGTAGGTACCAGCTATGAACGCGAACGTGGCGACGTCACGACAGGCCTTGAAGGTCCTCATCGTCGAGGACACAAGGACCATCACCAACTTGCTCCAGGTCTACCTGATGGGATGGGGATTGGAGTTCTTCGACGCGCCCAACGGCGTGGAGGGTTTGAGCAAGGCAAGAGACCTCAAGCCCGATCTCATCATCTCCGACGTGCAGATGCCGCTGATGGACGGGTTCGCCCTGTGCGCGGCCGTCCGCGCGGACACCCAGTTGCACAACATCCCCTTCATGATGCTCACCTCCCTGAAGGACGACGCGAGTCGCCAGAAGGGCAAGCTGGTGGGTGCCAACGCGTTCCTCAACAAGCCGGTGTCGGTGGATGACCTGCGCTCGAAGGTGAGTGACATGTTGAAGCTGCCCGCGAAGACCCGGTGATGCCCGCATGCCGAGTGACGAGGTCAAGGTGAACGACTCCTTGGGCCCCCAGCCCCAGCTCGACGTTTCCCACGCGCCCGGGGTGAGCGCGGACAAGCGCCGCGAGGTGCTCGGCGCCCGCGCGCGTGCCCTGGCCGAATCTCGTCACGAGGAGCACCACGAGGTGCTGTCGGTGCTCGCCTTCCAGGTGGGAGGCGAGCGCTACGCGGTGCGCATCGAGCACGTGGACCATGTGCTGGAAGCGCGTGGCATCTCCCCGTTGCCCGGCGCGCCGCCGCATGTGCTGGGCGCGCTGGCCAGCCGCTCGCGGGTGGTGCCGGTGTTGGACCTCCGCCAGTTGCTCGGGCTGGAGGGTGGCGGCATGTCGGACCTGGGAAAAATCGTGGTGGTGGAGGTCGGTGAGGAGACGTTCGGCCTGGCGGCGGAGTTGGTGGAGGGCCGCAAGGAGTTGCCGAAGTCCGAGCTCTCGGAGCCCCCGCCAGGACCCTTCCTGTACCTGACTCCGGACCGGCTGACGGTGCTGGAGTTGGAGCAGCTCGGAGGCCCGGCCGCCCAGGCGCGGGAATAGAGGCGCGACATGGACCCGCAGCTCTTGCGCAGCATCTGGCCGGTGTTCTCCGCGGAGACGCGTGAGCAGATCCAAGCCATTGGAGCGAAGGTGCTCGGGTTGGAGGGCCCGGCTCGCGAGCGCGAGGCGGACCTGTTGCCCTCGCTCAAGCGACTGGTGCACAGCCTCAAGGGCTCGGCGGCGAGCCTGGGGCTGGACGACATCGAGCAGGTGGTGCACGCCATCGAAGACGGGCTGACCCACATCGAGCCGGATACGGGCCTGCCTCGCGCCGCCGTGGAGTCCATGCTGCGCGGCCTGTCCGGCATCGAAGCGGCCATGGCCCGGGGTGACGCCGGCCAGTCTCCCGAGGTGGAAGGCCTGAGCGCGCTCCTGAAGCTGCTGGGGCGCGACGTCTCCATTCCCCAGTCGACGACGGTGGCCTCGGGCCTGTCCGCCCAGGGGATGGAGGCGCTGGACTTCCTCGAGGCCTCGCTCGGCGCGCTCTGCTCTCCGGACGTCCCGGACAGGGCGGCCGTCGTGCGCAAGGCGATGGAGCGGGCGCGCACGCTGCGAGGCGCGGCGCAGGAGTCCGGCGCCACGCGACTGGCGACGCTGGCCGAGTCCGCCGCGCTGGGCTTCGCGCGCATGGAGCCCGGAGGTGACGCGGCGAGCCTGGCCGCTTCCGACGTGGCCGGTACGCTGGTGGAGCTGCGGGCCCAACTGGAAGAGGGTGGGGCGCAGGGTAACATGGCGCGCACGGTGGATGCGCTGCGTGCCGTGCCCGCGCCGACTCCCGCTGACTCGGGCACCCCAGGCGCGCAGGCGCCCGCGCCGCAGCCGGAGGTGCGAGGCACCACGGCCGACCACACGGTGCGCGTGGCGGTGAAGACGCTCGAGTCGCTGGCGCTCCAGGTGGAGCTGCTCGTGGCGGGGCGCGCGCAGCAGGCGCGGCGCTCGGAAGGCTATCGCGCCCTGTCGGATGGGACGCACGAGGTGCTGCGACACCTGGAGCGCGCGTCGTCGCAGCTCACGCTGGCGGGTGGCGGGCCGGCGCTGGAGTCGCTGCGCTCCGGCGTGGCGCTGATGCGGACGATGCAGAAGCGCTTGCTGGAGGTGTCGCGCGAGGCGCACCGCGACGGCGAGCAGCTGGCGCTGGTGGCGCAGGTGGCGCGCGATGACCTGCGTGATTTGCGCATGGTGCCCGCGTCCCAGCTCCTGGAGCCGCTGCGCCGCACCGTGCGCGAGGTGGCCACGCGGCTGGGCAAGGACGTGGCGCTGGAGCTCACTGGCGGCGATGTGCGGTTGGACCGGCGCATCCTCGATGCGCTCAAGGACCCGCTGCTGCACCTGGTGCGCAACGCCATCGACCACGGGCTGGAGTCTCCGGCGGAGCGGCGCGCCGCGGGCAAGCTGGAGACGGGCCGCCTGACGGTGCGAGTGGAGCCTCGGGGCGCGCGCATTGGCGTGGTGGTGGAGGATGATGGCTACGGCCTGTCACCGGAGCGCGTGCGCGCCACGGCCGTGCGGCGGGGGCTGCTGTCGGAAGAAGAGGCAGCCCGGCTCTCCGACGCGCAGGCCGCGCGGCTGGTGTTCCAGCCGGGCTTCTCCACGCGAGAGCAGGTGACGGCGACCTCGGGACGCGGCGTGGGGCTGGACGTGGTGCAGGCCATGGCGGCGCGGCTCCAGGGCTCCGTCGACGTGGAGTTCTGGGCCGGTCGGGGCACGCGCTTCACGGTGGACCTGCCGCTGACGCTGGCCTCCGCGCTGGGGCTCCTGGTTCGCACGGGCACGACGGTGTCCGCCATTCCTTCCGACAGCGTGGAGCGCGTGCTGCGCCTGAAGCCCGAGGACGTGGGCACGGTGGCGGGGCGCGTGGTGGCCCGCGTGGACGGCTCGCAGCTGACCTTCCTGCCGCTGGCGGAGGCCATTGGCCTGCCCCGGCTTCCCCTGGCCATCGAGTCGGGGAACGTGCAGACGGCGGCGCTGATCGTCGTCGGCGGCGACAAGGTGCTGTACGCCATCGACGAGGTGGTGGGGCAGCAGGAAATCGTCGTGCGCTCCCTGGGCAAACATCTCCAAACCGTGCGGCACCTCGCCGGCGCGGCGGTGCTGGATGACGGTCGCGTGGTGCCGGTGCTCAACGCGCCGGAGCTCGTTCGCGTGGCCCGGCCGGAGACGCGCTCGATGGCGGCGGAGGTGCGGCGTCCGCGCATCCTCGTGTGCGACGACGCGCTCACCACGCGCTTCGCCATGAAGTCGCTGCTCGAGATTGCCGGCTTCCCGGTGGTGACGGCGGCGGACGGTGAAGAAGCGTGGGGCATCCTGGAGCGCACGCCGTGTCAGCTCGTCGTGAGTGACTGGCAGATGCCGCGACTGGATGGCGTGGGGCTCGCCCGACGCATCAAGTCCCACCCGACGCTGCACTCCACACCCGTCATCCTCGTCACCTCGCTCGACAGTCCGGAGGACCGCGCCGCGGGGCTCGAGGCGGGCGCGGACGGCTACCTCGTCAAGCGCGAGGTGGAGCGCGGCAAGCTGCTCGAACTCGTGCGGCAGCTCCTGCCGACCCGCTGAAGTCGCTCAGGAACTAGAGGCTCCCGGAGGTCCCAGCTCCGCCGGGAGCTGGAGGACCCAAGGGTGTACGCCCGGGGCAGGGGAGCGCACGCTGCCGCCGAGTCGCCGCGTGAGTTCTCCCAGCAACATGAACGGGCGCTCACCTGGCTCGCGTCCTCCTTCTGTCGATGCGGCCAGTCGCCAGCAGCGCATGGGTTCGAGCAACTCCAGTTGAAGTGTCACGGACGTGGCATGCGTCGACGCGAGCCCGCGCACCAGGGCTCGCACCCAGGCCTCCAACTGCGCCGGGCTTGCCTTCACCATCACCGCCCGGTCCGGCACCGCCAGCGCGACACTCCACCGGGACGCCCGCTTCGTATCGGGGCCGAACGCCGAGTGGAGCAGTGGACACAGGTCCGTGGCGCTGCCTCGTCCCAGCCGGAAGTCGATGAGGGCCCGCTGGTCCTGGGCCGAGCGCATCATCCGGTCCAGATAGCGCTGCATCGTCGCGCTCAAGGGTCCGGCGGTGCCCTTCATCATCATGTCCAGGTAGCCCTTGATGACCATCAACGGGGTTCGCAGGTCATGTGCCGCGAGCGAGCGGCGCTGCTCCCAACTGGCCGCGTTGCGTTCCTGTTCGCGTCGTGAGGCCAACAGGCGCGCGTGGCGGGCTTCGGCGGCGGACTCGCGGGCATGCGCGGCGAGCAGGGCGCTCGCGAAGGCGGACAGCCGTTCGAGCACCCGCTCGTCCGAGCGTCCTGTTCGCTCGGGCCACACCTTCAGGAGCCGTCCGCCTCCCGACGATGGACCGGCGACGCCCGTGCCCGCCCTGGCCACGCAGGTGCGCCCATCATAGAGGGCCGCGCCGGAGGCCTCCGTCAGCCGGAGCGTCTCGCGCAGCAGCAACTCCATCCCCGCATGGGAGCCACAGCGCAGCGCGCGCTCGGCCACCGCCGCGAGCGCCTGCTCCACCCCTGCGTCGAGCGTGAGGTCCACGCTCCGCCCACTCCAAGCACCGGCTTGCACGCGCAGAGGTATGGGCACGCCTCGGTCAGGGCGCAACACTGCCCACGGAGGGCAAAGAAAGGGACGCCTACCGGCAATCCTTTACCCACGTGCGCCGATGGGCTCCCGACTTTTTACTGTCCCGCGGGGCAGGGTGATCGCCCAAACCCGCTCAACTCCTCGCATGCACCCCTTGGCCGGACCCTTGCTAACGGCCACTGCGACGGGCTGCGGAAGGGACGAATGGGGACTCTCGACTACTACGCGGCAATCGCGAGACTCGCTCCGGGGGCCCTGGCCCTCAGTGCGATGCGGCGAGTGCAAGGCGTGGCACGGCAGGCGCGATATCGAAGGCGCGAGCGCACCGATGAGGTGTTGCTGCTTCAAGCCTTCGGCGCGGCCCGTGCGGAGGAGCTGGCGGAAAGAGCCCTCGGCAATCGAGCCTCCCGTGTCTGGTGTGAGCTGTCCCAGCGTGACTCCGTGCTGGAGGCGCTCGCGGCCATTCCCGGAGCGCGTGAGCGTGCCAGGGCCCGCGCCCAGGCCGCGCTCCGTCAGGAATGGGACGTCTTTGGAACGCGCGTCGCCTTTGGGGAGGGACGCCCGGTGGACTGGTCGCTGGACGCGCTCAGTGGCCACCGATATCCCCTGGCCCCCGTGGATCGGATGCCGCTCCACTCGAAGGGGAATGACCCGAAGTACCCCTGGGTGATGGGGCGGCTCGACAGCGCCGTCGCGCTGGCCCAGGGCTACTGGGTGGAGACGTCACCGGACGAGCGCGCCAGGCTGTCCTCCGCCTTCGCCATGCAGGTGCTCGACTTCCTGCAGGCCAATCCCGTGGGGCAGGGCGTCCACTGGACGTGCGCCATGGAGGTGGCGCTGCGCGCGGCCAATCTCGCGCAGGCGCTGGTCATGTTCTCCGATGCCGCCGTGGTGCGCCGTCCGGAGTTCCTGGTGCCGGTGCTGGGCTCGCTCGCGGACCATCTGTCCTGGGTGGAGGCGCATCTCGAGGACCGGGGCGCGGTGCCCAACAACCACCTGGTCTCCAACTACGTCGGCCTGCTCGTGGTGGGGCTGCTCTTCCCCCAACTGCCGGACACGTCGCGCCAGGTGTCGGTGGCGGTGTCGGGCCTGTGCGAGCAGATGTCCGCGCAGGTGCATGTCGAGGGCACGTCCTTCGAGGGCTCCATTCCCTACCACCGGCTGTCGGTGGAGCTGTTCACCCTGGCGCTGCTGGTGGCGCGGGGCTCGGGCGTGGCGCTGGGCACGGCCTATGAGACGCGCCTGCGCAGGATGTTCCATGTCGTGCGCGCGTGGTGCTCGGAGACGGGGCTGGCGCCGCAGTTGGGTGACAACGACTCCGGTCGCGTCTTCCCCCTGCGGGAGCGGGGCGACCTGGAGCAGGGCTATCTGGTGGGCCTGGGCGCGGCCCTCTTCGGAGACGCGGGCCTGGGAGGCGGCGAGCCGCCGGACGAGGCGGCGTGGCTCCTGGGCCAGGCGGGCATGGAGCGTCACCGTCGGCTGTCGCCCGCGGCGCCTTCTCTGTCCGTGAGCTTTCCCGAGGGAGGCTTCCACGTGCTGCGGGGCGCGGGAGCCGTCGTCACGGTGAGCGCGGGCAAGCAGGGGCAGCGCGGAGTGGGCGGGCACAGCCACAACGACAAGCTGTCCTTCGAGTTGCACCTGGGCGGCCGTCCTCTCATCGTCGACCCTGGCACGGGCTCGTACACGAGAGAGCCGGCGATGCGGAACGCGTTTCGTGGCACGGCCGCGCACAACACCGTGCAGGTGGATGGGGCGGAGCAGGCCCCGTTGGACCCCGCGCGGTTGTTCGCGCTGCCCGAGGGTGCGAAGGCGCGCGTGGTGGCCTTCCTTCCTGGCTCGAGCGTGGACAGATTGCGTGTCCGTCATGATGGGTACCGCATGCTCCCCGCGCCGGTGGGCATCGAGCGCACGTTCCGGTTGAACCGGCACGAGCGCGCGTTGGCGGGGTGCGACAGCTTCATCGGCACCGGGCAGCACGAAGTCATTGGACGCTTTCATCTCCCCGACGAGCAGGCGCGGCGCGTGACGCCGGATGCGCAGGTGCTCGCCCGGGCGCAGCGCGCGGCGGAGGAACCGCTGGAGTTCGAGCCCCTCGCGGTGGAGCTGGGCCCCGCGGGCGCGCCGCTCGCATGGATTCTGCTGGAGCGCGGACTGGAGTCTGGACTGGTGGCGTCTGGGTATTCACCCGGCTACGGGCGGGTGGTGCCGGCGATGACGGTGGAGTTCCGGAGGCAGGTGAAGCCTCCGACGGGTTTGAGGTGGTTGGTTGTCTTCAGGTGAGTTTCGGGTCGGGGCGTGACCGTCTTGACGGCACGTCGCATCAGGAGAGGTGAGGACGATGAGGGTGATGGTCGGCAGCCCGCTGTTGGAGCGTATTCGTCGGCGGGAGGCGAAGGTCGGTGTGGTGGGGTTGGGGTACGTCGGTCTTCCTTTGGGTATGGCGTTCGCGGAGGCGGGCTTCCCGGTGTTGGGGCTCGACGTCGACAAGCGCAAACTCGACAAGATTGAGAAGGGCGAGAGCTACATCAAGCACATCCCCAGCGGGCCGCTGGCGGAGCTCACGAAGTCCGGCAAGCTGAAGGCGACGAACGACTTCGCGAAGGCGAAGGACCTGGACTGCGTCATCATCTGCGTGCCCACGCCGTTGACGGCTTCGCGTGAGCCGGACATGAGCTACATCATCCAGACGGGTGAGTCGCTCGCGCCGCACGTGCGCCGGGGACAGCTCTTCATCCTGGAGTCCACGACGTACCCGGGCACCACCGAGGAGGTGCTCAAGCCCCTGCTCGAGAAGAACGGCCTCAAGGCGGGCGTGGACTTCCACCTGGCCTTCAGCCCCGAGCGCGAGGACCCGGGCAACAAGAACTTCAACACGAAGACGATTCCGAAGATTGTCGGTGGCTACACCCCGGAGTGCTCCGAGGTGGCGGCCGCGCTGTACGGCAGCGCGCTGAAGGAAGTGGTGCCGGTGTCCTCCACCCGCGTGGCGGAGCTCGCCAAGCTGCTGGAGAACATCTACCGCTGCGTGAACATCGCCATGGTCAACGAGATGAAGATGCTCTGCGACCGGATGAACGTGGACGTGTGGGAGGTCATCCAGGCCGCCAGCACCAAGCCCTTCGGCTTCCAGCCGTTCTACCCGGGCCCGGGGCTCGGTGGGCACTGCATCCCCATCGACCCGTTCTACCTGACGTGGAAGGCGCGCGAGTACGAGTTCCACACCAAGTTCATCGAGCTGGCCGGCGAGGTGAACTGGCAGATGCCGTACTACGTGGTGCAGCGCACCATGGAAGCGCTCAACAAGAGCCGCAAGACGCTCAACGGCGCGCGCGTGCTCTGCCTGGGCGCCGCGTACAAGAAGGACATCGACGACATGCGCGAGAGTCCTTCCCTGCGCATCATGACGCTCCTGGCGGAGAAGGGCGCGGACATCAGCTACCATGACCCGTACGTGCCCGAGCTGCACAAGGGCCACGGCTTCAACATGGAGATGAAGTCCGTCCCGTTGGTGCCGGAGAAGCTGGGCGACTACGACGTCGTCATCATCCTCACGGACCACTCCAACATCGACTACGCGGCGGTGGTGGCGAATTCGTCGTGTGTGATTGACACCCGCAACGCGACCAAGGGCGTGTCCCTGGGCCGCGAGAAGGTGACCAAGGCGTAAGCAGGGGCCCGGAAGCCGACCCTCCGGGCAGGGGTCCACGACTCCAGGTGTCGGGAGGGGCACCTGGGGTCGGCGGACCTGCTCGTCTTGCGGGGTGGTTTGGGTACAGTGGGGGCCGTGAATTCCCTCACCCGACCCGTTCTCCCCCTGCTGGCGGCCTCGGCCGTGTTGCTGGCGGCGACGCCCGCGCAGGACTCGCGACTGACGCTGCTCGATGCGATGTCGAGCGAGCTGTCGCGCAACCAACAGCAGCTCAAGCTCCAGAGTCACGAGCCGCCGTACTTCATGAGCTACCAGCTCAAGGACTACGCGCAGGAGGTCGTGGCCGCGCGTTATGGCGCCGTCTTCCTGGACGACGGCTACCGCGAGCGTCGGCTCTACGTCGACACGCGGGTGGGCGACTATGCCTTCGACAGCTCGGTCGAGGAGGGGCTGGAGTTCTCCTTCTCCACCAAGGGCACCAGCTACACCTCGCGCAAGGAAGGCCCGCTGGATGACTCGCCGCTGGCGCTGCGCACCGCGCTGTGGCTCATCACCGACGAGAAGTACAAGTCGGCGCTCTTCCAGTTCCTGAAGAAGAAGGGCGAGGACGTCTACTCGGTGGAGGACCCGAAGCGTCCGGCCTCCTTCACGAAGGAGAAGGCGAGCAGCTTCGTCCAGCCGCCGGTGGCGAACCCGTTCAACCGCGAGCGCTGGGTGAAGCTGTCGCGTGAGGTGTCCGCGCAGTTCAACGCGCATCCGGAGATCTTCGATTCGGAGGTCCGAGTCACCTCGGACAAGGTGACTCGGCTGTTCGTGTCCACGGAGGGCACGCGGCTGGTGACGGAGGAGACGTTGTACGGGCTCCATGTCACGGCGGTGACGCGGGCGCCGGACGGGCAGCTCCTGGATGACTCGCGTGACTTCTACGCGCCCACGGAGGCGGGGCTCCCGGACGATGAACGCGTGCGCGCGGCGGCGGCGAAGGTCATCGAGGAGCTGCTCGCGCTGCGGCAGGCTCCCGCCATCGACCCGTACTCGGGGCCCGCCATTCTCGCGCCGGAGGCCTCGGGCGTGCTCTTCCACGAGACGGTGGGGCACCGGCTGGAGGGCGACAGGCAGGATGGGGACAACGAGGGGAAGACCTTCAAGGGGCAGATCGGGAAGCTGGTGCTGCCCGCGTTCCTGTCCATCCACGATGACCCGTCCCAACGTGCACTGGCCGGGGAGCCGCTCAACGGGTACTACCTCTATGACGAAGAGGGTGTGAAGGGGCATCGGGTGACGCTGGTGGAGAAGGGCGTGCTGCGGAACTACCTGCTGGGTCGACGTCCGGTGGATGGGTTCCTCAACTCCAACGGACACGGTCGCAGCCAGGGCACGCTGAAGCCGGTGGCGCGCATGGCGAATCTGATGGTGGAGAGCACGCGGCAGGTGAGCGACGCGAAGCTGAAGCAGATGCTCATCGACGAGGCGAAGCGGCAGAACAAGCCCTATGGCCTCATCATCCGCGACATCACCGGGGGCAACACCAACACGTCCAGCTACGGCTACCAGGCCTTCAAGGGGGTTCCGCGCATGGTGTACCGGGTGGATGTGAAGACGGGGAAGGAGTCGCTGGTGCGTGGCGTGGAGATTGTGGGCACGCCGCTGTCAGCGGTGAACCGCATCATGGCCACCGGCGAGAAGCGGGGCATCTTCAACGGCTTCTGCGGCGCGGAGAGCGGCAACGTGCCCGTGTCCACGGTGGCGCCCGCGGCGCTGCTTCAGGAGATCGAGCTCCAGCGCGCGGTCGAAGGCAAGGACCGTCCGCCCATCCTCCCCAGCCCGACGACACTGCAGGCGTCGCCGGCTCGCGAGAAGCCCTGATTCGCCAATGCGGGGGGCATGGCACAAAGAACGTCCGGCACCGCCGGGCGGATGGGCGGAGAGCGGCGCGGTGCTCCTGAGGGGAGCCCGTGTCGTGTGGCGTCTGCTGTCGGCTCGAGCCGCTGATTCAGGCGCGGAGGGCAACTGGCCTGGTTGGAGCCTCGCTGTGCCGCGAGCGAGGACTGGCGTCGTGTGGAGTCATGCGAAGTCCCGGGACGTAAGTTGCGTCGCGAGGAGTCTGTTGAGCCGCATGGCGCCGCGAGCAAGGACTGGCGTTGCGTGGAGTCGTGCGACGTCTCATGACGAAGGTCGTGTCGCGAGGAGTCTGCTGTCCGCGTTGGGTGTCCTGTTCGTGCTCCTCGTGGGCGGTGTCGGAGGCGCGGAACCCCTGCCCACGGGCGAAGCGTGGTTGGAGTTGGTGCATGAGGACAGGCTGAGCCCGGGTGGTAACTGGGATCTCATCTCGGTGGAGTCCACGTTGGATGGACGCCCCCTGCCATCGGCCCCAGAAGATGGCGCGCGGAGCGCGTCGGGCGGTCCCCGGCATGAGCTGCCGCTCGGGCTGCACTGGCTCGACGTGACGACGGTGTATGAGGGACGCTCGGACGTCTTCTCGTACGTGGAGGGCTATCGCTTCGTGATGCGCGGGCGCGTGACGCTCGACGCGCGGCCCGGCGACACGGTGCGCATCACCTCCACGGCGTATGAGCGCGACGGCGTCACCGTGCAGTGGCAGCAACGTCCCGCCTTCCTGCTCATGGGGCAGCCCCAGGAAGCGGTGGTGGGAATCGAGTACGGCGCCGCTGCGAACAGGCCGCTCCCGGAGGACGTGGCGGCGCGGGTCGTCGATGAGGTGCTCGCGGAGGCTCGACGGCTGTCTCCCATTCAATCCGTGGCCACGGCCTCCGTGTCCTCTGGTGCCGAGCCTCCTGGCACCTGCGAACTGGAGCCCATCTTCTTCGCCTTCTTCGACACCCGACTCTCCCCGGACGGGGAAGCCTCGCTGCTGCGCGCGGCGGACTGTCTTCGTGAGCGTCCGAGCGTGCGCGTCCGGCTGCGGGGCCACGCGGATGTGCTGGGGACCGAGTCCGTCAACGCTTCGCTGGGATTGGGGCGCGCTCAGTCCGTGGCCGCGAGACTCGAGGCGCTCGGCGTGGAGGGAAGCCGCCTGCTGCTGGAGACACACGGCGCGGACCAGCCTCCGTGTGATGACGGGACGCCAGGGTGCTTCGCGCGCAGCCGCCGCGTGGAGTTGGTCGCGGAGCCGTCGCCTCCCTGAGTCGCGAGCCTCCGCCCGGCGCTCACTCCAGCCGCGCGGAGCCCACCGTCATCACCATGTCGCGCAGGTGCTGCGCCTCGAAGGGCTTGGCGAGCACCGGGTTGCGCACTTCCTGGAGGAAGCGCTTCGTCTCCGGGGTGAACGCGCCGCCGCTGATGAAGACGATGCGGTCATGCAGCCCCGGCCAGGTGTCGCGGACGGAGTGGTACACGTCCATGCCCGTCAGCTCCGGCATCATCAAGTCGCAGAGGATGACATCGAAGGCCCTGTCCTGGCCCAGGTGCGCCAGTGCCTCGCGACCATTGGCGACGGTGACCAGCTCGTGGCCTCGCAGCAGCCTGCGCATCAAGTCGAGCACGCGAGGCTCGTCATCCACCACCAGCACGCGTCGCCCCAGGGACGGAGGGCCGACCCGGGGGAGCGGTGCGACGAAGGCGTCATGCTCCGCGCGAGGCAGGAACACTTCCACGGTGGTCCCCTGGCCTGGCTCACTGCTCACGCCAATGCGTCCCCCCAGCGCGGAGATGATGTCGCGACAGATGGCCAGGCCCATGCCCATGCCTTCGCCCGAGCGACGCGTGGTGAAGAGCGGGTCGAAGATGCGGGGCATGACGTCCGCGGCGATGCCGCAGCCGGTGTCGCTGATGGAGAGCCGCACCTCATCGGCCTCGGCGCGCAACGCGACGGTGATGCGATGCTGGGAGGCGTGCCCGTCGGGGATGGCGTGGGCGGCGTTGAGCACCAGGTTGAGCAGCACCTGGCCCAGCTTCGTCGCGGTGCCACGCACCCGGGGCACTTCCGTGTCGTAGTCGCGCACGACTTGCGCCCGGTGGCGCAGTTGGTTGGCCGCCATCCGGAGCGTGCTCTCCGTGACGGCCTTGAGGTCCACCGGCTCCATGGCCTCGGCGCTCGTGGCCGAGAGGGCCTTGAGGTCCGCGACGATGCGCTGGATTCGCAGCGTGCCCTCCAGGGCTTCGTCGAGGACCTGGCGACATTCCTCGTCGGTGGGCTCGTTGGGGCCGGGCAGTCGCTCGCGCAGGTATTCGAGGTTGCCCGCCGTGTACGCGAGCGGGTTGTTGATTTCGTGCGCCAGCCCCGCCGCGAGGATGCCGAGGGACTGCGCGCGCTGCTCCCGCTCCTTCTCCTGGAGGAGCTGCGCATCCCGGCGCTTGCGCTCCACCGCGTTGACCAGCACGTGGCCCGTCAGGCGCATCAGGTGCCGCTCTTCCGGCTTCCACTCCCGCGGCTGGTCCATGGCGTCGAACCCCATCCAGCCGATCAACCGGCCCGCGAGCAGCAGCGGCGCGTTGATGTAGGAGCGGATGGACAGCAGTGCGCAGAGGCGCCGCTCCTCGGTGGCTTCGAGGGGAAGCTTCGCCGCGTCCGTCACCGTCACCATGCGGCCCGCGCGCAGCTCGTCCAGCGACCAGCGGAAGTCCACCACGGAGCGTCCCCGGTGGGTCGCCAGTCCGTGGGGCTGCATGCCGTGAGTGCACCACTCGTAGGAGTCCGACAGGTGCTCGCCGTCGTCGGAGAGCAGGTTGACGTAACCGCGCTGCGCGTCGATCTGCCGGCCAAGCACTTCCAGCGCGGCGCGGACGCCAGCCTCCAATTCGTCGGGTGGCAGGTTGAGCAGCTTCTGGGACGTGTCGGTGAGCAGCGACCAGCTCTTGAGCAGGAGCCCCAACTCCCCGCGCATCTCCCGCAGGGCCTCGGCTTCCTGGCGCAATGTCACCTGCGCGCCCTCGGGAAGCCCCGGGGCTCGCGTCACGCTGAGTTGATCCAGGACGTCGGCGGACTGCTGGAGTCGCTCCAGCAGTGTCCGAGAGTCCGTTGCCTCGGCGGACAGCGCTGGGCTGCTCCGCTGCTGCTCGGCCATTGATTACCCCCTCCCGTCCCCGCACAGGCTTCCCCAACCTGTGGCGCGGATTTCAGCTCGGCCGAAATTGTGCCACCAGTTTGTTCTCTGCATCCAGTGTGCAGTTTTAAAAAATGCAACCGGGCAACAGGTGGTGGCGGCGACTCAGGGGGAGGTGGGGGGAGGGATGCCCAGCGGCTCCGGAGTAGGAGGGGGCGCGAGGCGAAGTTGCCTGCCGCCCTTGAATCCGCGCCATTGGATGTAGCGGCGGAAGTCCTGGAGGAAGGTGTCGGGGGAGAGGCCCACGGCCTGGGTGAAGGCCTCGGCGAAGTCGGGCCCCTGGCTCATGGCGTGGAGGATGCCCCGCACCACGGGCTCGCCGTAGCGGCGGGCCAGGAAGGTGAAGGCGTGGTGGGCGGCCCCGTAGACGATGTCGCTCTCGCGTCGGTAGAGGGTGTCGGCCTGGGCCAGCGGGTCCGCGCGGGGATGGGTGCTCCAGTAGCGGGCGAGGTCCTCGAGGGAGGTGACGCGGTAGCCCTGCTCGGCGGTGTACGAGGCCATGCCCTCGCGGAACCACAGGGGGATGCGCTTGCGCGTCCAGCCCAGGCGGTCCGAGGCCACCTGATACATCAGGCTGTGGGTGAGCTCGTGCAACAGCAGCTCGTCCACCTGGGCCTGGCTTGCGCCCAGGAGCGTCCAGGTGCGGGGGCTCTGGAGTTCGATCTGCTCATAGCGGGCCCACGCGCGCAGGAAGTCATGGTCCGGGCGGTTGGCGGCGCGCTCCAGGGCGGCGTGGTTGGGGTGGATGATGATGGCGACGGAGTCGTCGAATGTGCCCCAGCGGGCCATGCGCGGCAGGGCGCGTTCGACGGCGAGGCGGACCTGGGTGGCGGCGTCGGAGTCTCGCGGCTGGAACTCCAGGGTGATGCGCGCTCCGCTGGCGGTGGGCGTGCCGGGCCTTCGCATGGCGTCCGTCGGAACGTCCATGGTGGTTCGTCGCGGCGCGGAGCAGCCGGCGAGAAAGCCCAGCACCAGCAGGACCAGGGCGTGGCCGAGGCTCCCCTGTCTTCGCATCCATCCCCTCGTCACGAGCCTCACTCCACCCCGAGCCAGCGCAGCACCGCGCGCCCCACGTCCGCGACGGTGGTGAAGCCGTCGACGTCCGGCGCGGGGGGGCCGAAGTAGAGCACGGGGACGCGGTGCAGGGTGTGTCCTCGCGTGGACAGGTCCTCGACGTTGCCGTGGTCGCTGCACACCATCACCCGGGCATCGGCGGGACGGTGTGCCACCACGGCGCGCAGGAAGGCGTCGAAGGTGTCCAGCGCGGCATGGGCCGCGACGAAGTCCTGCGCGTGGCCGGCCTCGTCCGCGAGGTAGTGCTCGAAGAAGGTGAAGTCCGCGCCCGCGGCCACGCGCCAGAAGATGTCGGCGGCCTCCTCGGGCGTGCGCTCGGGGGCGGGCAGGCCGTAGGCGCGAGCGTTGGCGCCGGTGATGTCCGGGGTGAGGCCGTCTCCGGCCCGGGCGTCCTCCAGGGTGCGCAGGGGCACGGGGCCCGCGGCGAAGGCCAGCTTGGACGCGGAGGGCTTCATGCGGCGCCGGGCCTCGGGTGTCGGGGTGAACTCCGGAGGCAGGGTGGTGGGGCGCCGGGGGACGCCGAGCGCGTCCAGGTAGGGCGCGGGGTAGGCGTTGGCGAAGGTGGCGGTGCGGCCGGCCGCGAGCAGGCGCTTGACGATGGAGCGGTCCGCGAGCATTCCGCGCAAGGGGGCGTTGGGGTAGCCCAGCACGTGCTGGCCGATGAGGGCGGGGGCCGGGTCTCCCGTGAGGATGGCCGTCTGGTTCGAGGCGGACTGGGGCCTTCCGGACACGCCGAACGTCGTGTCCACGGGAATACAGCGCCCTCCGTCCGGCAGGGTGGGGCCTGGGGCGTCCTGGAAGAAGGAAAGCAGGTGTTCACGGTGGGCGAGCGGGTTGATGGCCGGGTCCTTCCGGCCAATGCCCACACCATCGATGAACAGGAGCGCGACGCGCACGGCTCGCGACTGTATCCTCGAAACAGAACGCATGGCCCTCCACGGCGACCTCTTCAGCTATCCGCTTCCCGAGTTCCTTCAATGGTTGGACAGCTCCCGCAAGACGGGGACGCTCCAGCTCTCCTGGGAGGCCGGCGAGCGGAAGCTCTTCCTTCTCTCCGGTCAGGTCGGGGCCACGGCCTCGGAAGGCCTGCGTGGGAGGGTGGCCCGGCTCCTCGCGCTGGCGAAGCTCGCCTCGGGCGCCAAGGTGCTCGCCGCCTTCGACGAGCTGTCGCGCACGCCGGACGTGGACGCCGCGTTCGACGTGCACGGGCTCCAGTCGCGGTGGATTCGGGATTTGGGCCGCGAGGAGCTGTTCGCGGCGATGACGGACCTGACGATTGCCGAGCGGGGGACGTTCCACTGGACGGAGGACGCGGACCGCTCGGGCGAGGACTGGGTTCCGTCCGACATGAGCATCCGCGAGCTGTTGTTCGAATCGCTGCGCTGGGTGGATGAGCAGCCGGACGTGGACAAGGCGCTGCCCATCGACGCGCTCAGCGTCCGCGCGTTGACGCCGCCCAGCCCGAGCCAGCCGCTGATGCATCGAATCATCCTGGGGTTGTGCGCGACGCCGCAGAACCTGGGACGTCTGCGGCTGTCGATGGGCGTGTCCCGCTCGTCGGTGACGCGGCGGGTGTACGAGTTGCTCCGGGCGAAGCTGGTGGAGGTGGATGGCGCGCCGCAGGTGGAGGCGGACCCGGTGGCGGAGATGCTGGAGAAGGGCGCGGTGCTGATGCGTGAGGGCCAGTTCGACGCGGCGGGCATCGTCTGCGCGTCCCTGCTGGCGAGCGACCCCGCGGACCGGCGCGTGCGCGAGTTCGCGCGACTGGTGCAGCGTGAGCACGTCGCGGCGCTGTACTCGGACATGCCGCCGCTGCTGGTTCCCCTCGTGATTCACGACCCGCAGGGCATGTCGCTGCTCAAGCCCGAGGAGCGGCAGATCGCGGGCCTCGTGAGCGGGACGTGGGATGTGTCCACCATCGTCCTGGCGAGTCCCGCGAGGGAGCTGGAGACGCTCAAGACGCTCGCGAAGTTGCACCGCATGGGGTTGCTGCAGCTCACCGCGCCGCGCTGATCGAGGCGCCCGAGTCGGCTCCGCCCGACCGAGGCGGCGGAGTCGGCTCCACGCGGACCGAAGCGCCGGAGTCGCCTCCGTACGGGCTGAGGCGCCCGAGTCGACTTCACGCGGACCGAGGCGCTGGAGTCGCCTCCGTGCTGGCCGAGGCGGCGGAGTCGGCTCCACGCGGAACGAGGGAGGCGCCGGAGTCGCCTCCGTGCTGGCCGAGGCGGCGGAGTCGGCTCCACGCGGAACGAGGGAGGCGCCGGAGTCGCCTCCGTGCTGGCCGAGGCGGCGGAGTCTGCTCCACGCGGAACGAGGCGCCGGAGTCGCCTCCGTGTTGGCGCAGGCGCCCGAGTCGGCTCCTCGCCCCGTGCGAGGTGCCGGGGCGCTCCACCATCCAAGCTACTCCGAGGCGGGGAGGCCCACCGCGTTGAGGCGGACGAAGGTCTGCATCAGCACGTAGAGGGCGAACGCGGCGTCATCGACGCGCAGGTGTTGCTGGGTGGCAAGTCCCTGGATGCGCAGCAGATCCGCCCCATCCACGCGGAGCAGGAACGCCTGTTGCGCCAGCGTGCCCTCACCAGCGAACGCCAGCGAGCGCCGGATGGCGTCCGTGCAGGCGGTGACGCAGGTGGAGTAGTTGCCCGCCATGAACGCGGCCTCGGCCGCGCGCGCGTGGTCGAACAGGTCTCCCGGCGCCAGCGCGCTCACCGCGCCGAGCAATTTGGCGGAGGTGGCCTGCGAGATGGGGGCCGCGATGGGAGGCGGAGGCGGCGCCACCATGGGCTCCACCCGAGGCGGGGGAGCAATCGCGGGGAACGAGCCCGAAGGACGATGAGGCACCGGCGTCGGCATCATCGCCACGGCGGGGCCATGGCCCGAGGGCGGGGCCAGATGCGTCGAAGGGGGCGGCTGCCGGTGCTGGAGGTGCTGGGCGAGCTGCGCTTCCAGACCCGCGGGCTGCGCGCCACCGACGGGGGCCACCGGGCGCGGCGGCGGGACGATGCGCTTGGCGCGCAGGTCCTTGATGACCAGCCGGGTGATGGCCTTGAGCGTGTCGAGCACCCCGCGCCCATTGGTGGCGGCGGTCTCGAAGTCCGGCACGCCGCGCGGGTTGAGCTCCTGGCGGAGCTGCTCCACGGGCAGCACGTTCTCCAGGTCCCGCTTGTTCCACTGCATCACCAGCGGGAAGCGGTCCAGCCGGATGCCGTGCTCGAAGAGGTTCTCTTCCAGGTTCGCCAGCGACTCGCGGTTGGCGTCCATCGCGTCCGGCTGCGAGTCCGCCACGAAGACGACGCCGTCGGCGCCCTGGAGCACCAGCTTCCGCGTCGCGTTGTAGAAGACCTGGCCGGGCACGGTGTACAGCGCCAGCCGCACCGAGCAGTCCCCGACGCGCTCCACCTTCACGGGGAGGAAGTCGAAGAAGAGCGTCCGGTCGCCTTCGGTGGCGATGGACATCATCTCGCCCCGGTGCGCGGGCCGGACGGTTTCGTAGATCTTCCGCAGCGAGGTCGTCTTGCCGGACAAGCCAGGTCCGTAAAAGACGATTTTGGCGGCCACCTCGCGGGCCATCAGGTTCACGCTGCTCACGGTGTCAGCTTTCCTAGAACGACTCGACGCTTCGCGCCAGTTGCGGACGGGACATTCGCGGGGGTTCCCACGAGGAATTCGGCGGCCAGCAACGCGAACAGGGCCGCTTCCTTCGCTCCTTCCGGAAATCCCAGGGTATCAAGCCGGCGGACGGGAAGGGGGGCCAGCCGCTCCTCAAGCCGCTCCATCAACCGGGGATTCCGGGTACCCCCTCCCGAGGCGTACATCGCCTCCAGACCTGGAGTGCGAGGCAGGACCCACGTCTCGTACGCCCGCGCGGTGCTCTCCACGGTGAACTCCAGCGCGGTGGCCATCAAATCATGGGGGCGGTCCGCGTAGCGCGCCCACAGGCGCTCCACCATCACATCACCGTAGCGCTCGCGCCCGGTGCTCTTGGGAGGAGGCTGCGCGAGGAACGCGTCCGTGAGCAGGTCCGCCAGCAGCGCCGGAATCACCTGGCCCTGTCGCGACAGGCTCCCGTCCAGATCGCACGCCAGTTTTCCCTGGGTAACGCGCCGCGCCAGCCCGTCCATCACCATGTTGCCGGGCCCGGTGTCGAAGGCGAGGGTGTCATCCAGTCGCGCGCTGACGACGGACACGTTGGCGATACCGCCGATGTTCTGCAGGGCGCGAGGGGCCTCGGGGTTTCGGAAGGCCACCCAGTCGAAGTAGGGCACCAGCGGCGCGCCATGGCCCCCGGCGGCTACGTCCCTTGTGCGGAAGTCGCTGACGACGGGCAGTCCCGTGCGCTCGGCGATGACGGAGGGTTCGCCAATCTGCAAGGTGGAGGGGAAGGCCGAGGTCCCCGGTGGCAGGTGCGCCATCGTCTGCCCGTGAGAGCCGATGGCGCTCACGTCCGAGAGCGCCACCCCGGCCCGCTCAATCGCCTGGAGCGCGGCGCGAGCGAAGTGCTCCGCCAATTCGAAGTCGAGCTGACTCAGGGAGCGGGCGTCCTGGGGCCCCAGCATCCGGACCACCAGCTCTGGGGGAAAGGGCGCGGAGACGTGGGACAGCAGGTGCAGCCGGGCTCCGCCGCCCGTGCCCGTCACCTCGCACAGCGCGGCCTCCACCGCATCCGCGCTGGTGCCGGACAGCAACCCGACGCACAGGCGCGGGCGCTGGGAGTCAGGGAGGGGAGGTTGGAGGCGCATGCCTCCAAGTCTAAGACTCGCCCCCCACGCCGCGCCGTCAGCGGCCGGGCGAGCGGGGGCTCAGTGCGTGCGCGCCCTTACGTCCTGGGCCGCCAAGCGCACGCAAGCCGTTCTCCTGGAGACGCTTCCGGGCCCCCCGGGCGTCCAGCCCCGTGAAGTGCATGGCCACGGCCACCTTCACCTCGCCGCCGGAGGCCTCCAGCAGACGGGAGGCTTCCGGAGCGGGCAGGTGCGTCAGCTCGGCCACCATTCGCGCGGCGCGGGCTCGCAGCTTCGCGTTGGCGGGGCGCACGTCCACCATGCGGCCCCGGTACACCTTGCCCAGCGCCACGAAGGCCGCGGTGGTGATGGCGTTGAGGATCAGCTTCGTCGCCGTGCCGGCCTTCAGCCGCGTCGAGCCGGCCACCAGCTCCGGCCCCGTGCGCGCCAGCACCAGGGTGTCCACGTCCGCGCGAGCTCTGGGAGGGTTGCAGCACACCAGCACCGTGTGCGCCCCACGCCGCTTCGCTTCACGCAGCGCGCCCCGGACATACGGCGTGGAGGAGCTGGCGGAGATGCCGCACACGACGTCGAGAGGGCCGGCGTCGAAGGCGCGCACGTCGGAGGCGCCCGCGTCGGCGTCGTCCTCGGCGCCTTCCACGGCGCGAGTCAACGCCCGGCGTCCACCGGCGATGCGCGCCTGGACCTGGGAAGGGGAGCTGCCGAACGTAGGAGGACACTCGCTGGCGTCGAGCACGCCCAGACGTCCACTGGTGCCAGCACCTACGTAGAGAAATCTGCCGCCCGCCCGCAACGCATTCGCCACGGCCGTCGCTGCCTGGGTGACAGCGGGCAACGCGGGGCGAACCGCACGGACGGCAACGACGTCCTCGTCATGTAACCGGCGGACGACCGACCCGATGGAGCGTAGATCAAGGTCGTCCGCGCGGGGATGAAGCCGCTCGGTGGGAGGGAGTTTCTTGGATGAAGCGCGTGAGGACCCCACCCCCGAGCGCATTACTTCAAGCCGCCTTCGTCACCTTGCCCGCTTTGATGCAGCGGGTGCAGGCGAGAACGCGCTCCGTGCGGCCCTCGACGCTGGCCCGGACCTTCTGCAGGTTCGGGAGGGTTCGCTTCTTGGTCTTGTTGTTCGCGTGGCTGACGTTGTTGCCGACGAGCGGACGCTTGCCACAGATGTCACACTTCCACGCCATGACCTCTAACTCCTTGAAAACTGGGGCGTTGGACGCCTGCCGATAAAGAGCGGCGGAACCTGCCAGAAAGCCGCTTGGAAATCCAGCCTTTCAGCCGTTTGGATCAGCCCTTGAGCGGATCCTTCTTGTTCAACATGTCTTGAACCAGGCGTGCGGCGCGCACTCCGGCGAGCAGTTCGCCCTCCAGGCCGAGGCCGGGAAGCACCTCGCGGCCCGCGAGCAGCAGGTTCTTCACCGGGGTTCGCTGACTCAAACCGGTGACGCCCAGCACTGCTTCCGACTCGAAGCTGTAGAGCGGGTGCGGCATCAGCCGCGTGCCGCGCGAGCCGCTGGCGTCGAGGTAGGGCACGGAGCGCAAGAGCCGGTGCTGCGCGGTGAAGGGCATGACGGCGTCCAACTGCGCGTCGATGCGGGTGGCCAGGGCCTGAAGGTGCTCCTCGCCCAGCTCCCGAGCGGACGCGGGGATGAAGACGCCGGCGCACACGACGCGCAGGGCCTCCGCGTCCTTGCTCTCCTTGCCACCCGTGGCCGAGGCGCGCGCGGGGTGGAGCTGCAGCAGCATGGCGCCCAGCTCCGCGTCCTGGGTGTCCACGAGCGTCAGCTCGCCCAGGCCACGAGGGAGCGCTGTCTCCGGCACCACCCAGTTGACGGTGAAGAGGATGGATTTGGTCGTGGACTGATCCAGGTGCTCCATCAGGCCACGGTGGTGCTTCTTGTCCGTCACCAGCCGCCGCAGCGCGCCGGAGTCGGTGGCGGCCACCAGGCAGGCCGCGCGGTAGATCGTGTCCGAGCGGACCAGCTTCACGCCGGCGAACTTGCTGCCGTCGAAGGACAGCTCCTCGACGATGAAGCCGGTGGGGCTGTCGCGTCCGAGCACGTCGCCGCCCAGCTCCGCCAGCCGCCGGGTGAGCATCTCGCGCAGGCCGTCGTGGCCGCCGGCGAAGAAGGAGGGCGCCGCCAGCACCTGGGACAAGGTCCGGGTGAGCGCGAGCGGCGACTCCGGCTTCTCCAGGTGGTTGATGAAGGGGCGCAGGCCGCGCACCAGGGAGGCCGCGGGGGTGTCCGAGGCCAGCCGGAGCGGAGTCTCCAGCCCGGGGTGGGCCTTGATGAGCTTCTTGAGGCCCCATCCCTCGAAGAATCCATCCGGGGGCAGGGCGGGGTGGGCCTTGAAAAAGGCGTCGCTCGCCTCGTGCTGCGCGGTGGTGCCGACCAGCGCGCCCAGCAGCGCCTCGCCTTCCTCGCCCAGCTCGCGCGTCACCTCGGCCTTGCGGCGCGTGGCGTCGGAGTGCAGGTCCATGCGGTTTCTTGGCAGGACGAGCTGCAGCTCGGGGGAGTGGGGGCGCAGCGCGCGCTGCACGGTGGTGGTGAGGCCCAGCTCGGTGAGGGCCTCCTCCACGGCGGGCATGGCCTTGAGGGGCGGCGCGACGAAGGGCGCGTAGGGGAGCACGTAGCCGCCGTGCTCGTAACCCGGGCCCATGCCGTCGTGCTCCACCAGCAGGACGCGATGGCCGCGCTTGGCGAGCAACGCGGCCGAGAGCGCACCACCCAGCTGACTGCCCAGCACGATGACGTCATACACGTGCCGGGATGGACCCGAGGGAAGCTTGAGTTTGGCTGCGGACGTCATGAGGCGGGCAACACTACACAACGTCCCGCGCCGCTGGCTCCCTTTTGGCGCGCCGTGAAGGCCGGTGGGGGCGGAGTGACCCGGCCCCGGGCTCAGCTCCCCACGCCGAAGAGGCGCGTCTCCAGCTCGGGCGGAAGGGTGGTGAAGTCCGGGAGCGTCCAGAGGGCGCCGGCCTGTCGCAGCTGCGTCGAGGACGTCGTGGTGGTGATTCCCACCACGGGCATTCCAGCGTCGTGCGCGGACATGACGCCGAGGATGGCGTCCTCGAAGGCCAGGCACTGGGAGGGGTCGACGCCCAGGCCCTGCGCGGCCGCGAGGAAGATGTCCGGGAAGGGCTTGCCCCGGGAGACCTCCTCGGCGCCGACGATGCGGTGGAAGACGGGGCGCAGGCCCAGCCCGTCAATCACCAGCTCCCGGTTGCCGTGGGGGGCCGCGGTGGCGATGGCCATGGGGATGCCGGCCGCACGCAGGCGGGAGATGAAGGCTTCGGCGCCCCGGTGCAGCCGCAGGTGGGGCCGGTAGAGGGTGCGGTAGTGGTTCTCCTTCTCGTCCGCGAGCCGCTCCAGTTCGTCGGGGGCGAGCGCGCGGCCGAGCAGCTCCGGGAGGATTTCTTCGTTCTTCTTGCCGGCGAAGCGGGTCTGGAAGTCGTCGGCGGTGAGGGACAGGCCGAGCTTGCGCGCGAGCGCCACCCAGGCCTGGTTGTGGAACACCATGTTGTCGACGAGGGTACCGTCCATGTCGAACACGGCGGCGCGCAGGGGCGTGTCGGAAGGTGTCATGGTTTCCCACCCATAGCGCGGCGGGGGACGGGGCGGTCCACGAATCGCGCGCGTCAGGCCGACATGACTGATATTCGGGGCTCCACATGAGTGATGGCGTGCTGATGGAGACGCGTGGGGCGGTGGGCGTGGTGACGCTGAACCGTCCGAAGGCGCTGAACGCGCTGAATCTGGAGATGTGCCGACAGCTGCATCCCCAGTTGGATGCGTGGGCGGCGGACCCGGCGGTGAAGGCCGTGGTCATCCAGGGCGCGGGTGGCCGGGCCTTCTGTGCGGGAGGCGACGTGCGCGCGGTGGCGGCGTCCGTGGCCGAGTCTCCTCGGGGCGAGCAGGAGCGGGTGTCGCGTGAGTTCTTCCGCGCCGAGTACGCGCTGAACCACCGCATCCACCACTTCGGCAAGCCGTACGTGTCGCTGGTGGACGGCGTCTGCATGGGCGGCGGGGTGGGGCTCTCCATCCACGGGGCGTACCGGGTCGTGACGGAGAAGCTGGTGCTGGCGATGCCGGAGACCGCGCTGGGGTTGTTCCCGGACGTGGGGGGCGGCTGGTTCCTGCCGCGCTTCCCGGGTGAGTCGGGGACGTATCTGGGGCTCACCGGGGCCCGGTGTAGCGCGGCGGACGCGATGTGGCTCGGCTACGGGACGCACCACGTGGAGTCCGCGCGGCTCGCCTCGGTGTTGGAGGCGCTGGTGAAGGCGGAGTGGGGGACGGGGCCGGCGAGCGCGGTGGTGGAGCGGATCCTCGCGGGCTTCCACGCGGACGCGGGGACGTCGGTGCTCGCCACGCAGCACGCGGCGATGGACCGGTGCTTCGCGGCGGAGCGCGTGGAGGACATCCAGCAGGCGCTAGAGGCGGAGGGCTCGGCGTGGGCCCAGGAGACGTGGGCGACGCTGGTGCGCATGTGTCCGACGAGTCTCAAGGTGTCACTGCGCCAGCTTCGGATGGGGCGCACGCGGGACTACGACGAGATGGTGGCGGTGGAGTACCGGCTGAGCCAGTCGATGACGGCGCGCGCGGACTTCCGCGAGGGCATTCGCGCGGTGCTCGTGGACAAGGACAACAAGCCGCGCTGGCACCCGGGCACGCTGGGCGATGTCACCGAGGCGGACGTGGAGGCGTGCTTCGCGCCTCGGGCGGGTGACGAGTTCGTCGTGTCGTCGAACTAGATGAGAGCGCCCAGCTCCACGGGCCCTGGCGGGCGGCTTCGTCGCTGGGATTGGGGAGGACCTGGAAGTCCCAGTCCAGGCGGCCACAGCCCCTGCATGGAGGAGGCAGGCCGCCGACGTTGCGCCAGACGATGGTGAGGTCCGCCGGGTCGAGGTAGAGCGCCTCTGTTTCCGAGTCGTGCAGGTACTGCGTCTCGCACGAGGCGCAGCGGACGAGCTCGAAGTCCTCGTCGCCGAGCACCTCTCCACCCCTGCGGCGAATCTTCTCGGGACAGGGCGAGAGCACGGACATGGAAGGGCTCTGGCGCGACAGGCTACAGGTCCTCGTCGCTGACGACGGTGACGCCCTCGGAGCGGAGCAGCGCCGTGGTGATGCCCTCACCGGGCCGCAGTGTCCCGGACTCGTAGACGCGCTGGCTTCCGCAGGAAGGACTCTTCTCCTTCAACAGCGCTACCGAAGCACCGAAGTTGCGCGCGGCATCCAGGGCCAGTTGGGCGCCTCGCTTGAAGTCCTCGGTCCGGTCGACGCGAGCTTCTCGTTCCAGCGCCCGCGCCTGTCCCGCCCAGACGTCGACACCCGAGCCACCGCAGAGGTCCACGGGAGGACGAGGGATGGGAAGGCCCGAGCCCACTTCGGGGCAGACGGGAACGACTGCCTTGCCCTCCAGCGCCGCGAGCACTCTCTCGGAGCGCTGCGAGCGACCGTCGTACCGGCAGGCTTCCCCGAGCAGGCACGCGCTCACGAGCACCGTGGATGCCTCGCGAAGCGCCGCGCGCCTGTCGTCCTTTGCCGGGTCCGCGCAGGTGCTTCCTGGCTCTCGCGAGCCCGTCACTTCACGGCCCCGGGACTGCGCAGCGCCAGCTCTCCCGCCGTCGCCACCGCCGTCACACGAGTGCGCATCCCATCCAGCGCGACCTGCCCCGTCACCGCGAGCCGCACGGCCAATGGATAGAGCCGATGCTCCTCGACGAGGATGCGAGCGCTCAGGCTCTTCTCATCATCATCCGGCAGCACCGGCACGGCCGCCTGTCCGATGATGGGCCCGGTGTCCGTGCCCGCGTCCACGAAGTGCACCGTGCACCCGGCCACCTTCACGCCACGCTCCAAGGCCTGCCGCTGCGCATGCAGCCCTGGGAATGACGGCAGCAGGGAAGGGTGGACGTTCAGCACCTTGCCCGTGAAGCGCCCCAGGAGGTCCGCGCTGAGCAGCCGCATGAACCCCGCAAGGCACACCCACTCCACGCCCGCCGCGCGCAGCGCCTCCAACAGCGCCGCCTCGAACTCCACCTTCGACGCGTGGGCCTTGTGGTCCACCACCACGGCCGGAACTCCCGCCGCGCGAGCCCGCTCGAGCGCGTAGGCGCCAGGCATGTTCGAAACGACGCAGGCCACCTCGGCCGGGAAGTCCTCCCGGGCGCACGCGTCGAGCAGCGCCTGGAGATTGCTCCCGCTGCCGCTGACGAGCACGCCCAGCCGGACCCGCCGTCCGCTCATGGCTCGATGACCGCCGTGGCCTCGCCCTGGCCCGCTTCCACGCGGCCCACCTCGCTGGCCTCCACGCCCCGTCCGCGCAGCACCTCCAGCGCCTTCGCGACGTCCTCCTGTGCCACCACGACGATGAGGCCCAGGCCCATGTTGAACGTGTTGAACATCTCGTCCCGGGCCACGCTGCCCAGCTTCGCGATGAGGTCGAAGATGGGCGGCTTCACCCAGGACTTCTCGCTCAGCACCGCGCGCGTCCCATCCGGCAGGCACCGGGGCAGGTTGCCCGGAATCCCGCTGCCGGTGATGTGCGCCATGCCCTTCACCTTCACCTCGGCCAGCAGCGCCAACGCGTCCTTCACGTAGATGCGCGTGGGCTCCAGCAGCGCGTCGCCCAGCGGACGCCCCAGGCCCTCGGGCGTCGCGTCCAGCGCGAGCTTCGAGTCCTCCAGCAGCACCTTGCGCGCCAGCGAGTACCCGTTGCTGTGCAGCCCCGAGGACGTCAGCCCGATGAGCGCGTCACCCGGCTTCACGCTCTTGCCGTCGATGATGGCCGACCGCTCCACCACGCCCACGCAGAAGCCCGCCAGGTCGTACTCGCCCCGCGCGTAGAAGCCCGGCATCTCCGCCGTCTCGCCGCCCAACAGCGCGCAGCCGGCCTGCTCGCAGCCCAGGGCAATGCCCTTCACGACCTCGGCCGCCGCGTCCACCTCCAGGCGCCCGGTGGCGAAGTAGTCCAGGAAGAACAGCGGCTCCGCGCCACAGGTGAGGATGTCGTTCACCGACATGGCCACCAGGTCGATGCCCACCGTGCCGTGCCGGCCCGCGGAGAAGGCCACCTTCAGCTTGGTGCCCACCCCGTCCGTGCCCGCCACCAGCACCGGCTCCCGGTACTTTCCCGGCGGCAGGGCGAACAGCCCGCCGAAACCGCCGACGCCCGCCAACACCTCCGGACGCATCGTCCGCGCGGCGAAGGGCTTGATTCGGTCGACGAAGGCGTCGCCGGCCTCGATATCCACTCCGGACTGCTTGTAGGTCGTTCCCACGGGCGGCCTTCTATCGGCCGGCGCGCCCGTTGTCTCGGCCAGCGAAAAGGGGGTGTCGGGTTTGAGGCGCGGACGCCTGCACACACTCGCTGTCCCACTGATCCGCACAACATGGAATTTGACCAGGGGGGGAGGGGCTGATTGACTCCTCGCAGGATGGGCGCCGAGGAAACCCTCTTTCAACGTTTCGGCAAGGAATTCTCAAAGGGCACCGAGCTCTTCCGCGAGGGAGAGGCCGGCCGGGAGATGTACGTCATCCAGGCGGGCAAGGTCTCCATCACGAAGCGCGTGCGCGACGTGGAGAAGACGCTTGCCGTGCTGGGTGCCGGAGAATTCTTCGGGGAGATGGCCATCATCTCCAACAAGCCCCGCAATGCGTCCGCGGTCGTCAACGAGGACGCTCGCCTGCTGGTCATCGACCCCAAGACGTTCGAGGCGATGATCCGCGGCAACGCCGAGATCGCCGTCCGGATGATCAAGACGCTGGCGGGGCGGCTCTCCGAGGCGGACGCCCAGATTGAGAACCTGCTCCACAATGATCCGGCCAGCCGGGTCGTCCACCAGCTCATCCTGCTGTCCCAGACCCGGAGTCGCCCGTCCGAAGAGGGCACAGAGGTTGATTTCGTGGTCCGCGACATGCCCCGCCAGATTGGCGTGGGCGAGCCCGCAGTGCGCAACGTGCTGGACCGGATGATCCGGGCCGGCCTCATCTCACGCAGTGGTGACAGAGTCACCGTGTATGACACGGCCAGACTCCACGACTTCCTCCAATACCTGGAGATGAAGTGGAAGTTCGGAGACCTCTAGCGTGAAGCTCCGAGTCCTCGGCTGCCACGGTGGCGAGCTTCCCACGTGCAAGAGCACGTGTTTTCTCGTCGATGACGTGCTGGCGCTCGATGCGGGCGCACTGACGGGGACGCTCTCGTTGGAGGAGCTGTGTCGGGTGGACCACGTCCTCGTGGGCCACAGTCACTTCGACCATGTGAAGGACCTGCCGCTGATGGCGGACCTGGTCATCGGTCGCCGCGACAAGCCCGTCACCATCCACGCCTCGCGCGAGTGCGCCAAGGCCCTGCGCGACAACATGTTCAACAACGCGCTCTGGCCGGACTTCACCCGCATCCCGACCAAGGCCAACCCCGTCCTGCGCATCAAGACGTTCCGCGCCGGCGGCACCTTCGAGGTGGGGCCCTACACCGTGCGCAGCGTGCCGGTGAGCCACCCCGTGGAGTCCTGCGGCTTCATCATCTCCAACGGGAAGACGTCGCTCGCCATGAGCGGCGACACCGGCCCCACCGACAAGCTCTGGAAGGCCCTCAACCAGACGCGCGACCTCAAGGCGCTCCTGTTGGAGACGTCCTTCCCCAACGCCCTCCAGTCGCTGGCCGACATCTCCGGCCACCTCACACCCCACACCCTGGGCCTGGAGCTCCAGAAGTTCGAGCGCAACGGGACCTCCGTGATGCTCTACCACCTCAAGCCAGCCTTCGTGGCCCAGCTCAAGAAGGAGCTGGCGAGCATGCCGGTGGAAGTCCTGGAGCTGAACGACACCTTCGAGTTCTAGCCCCGTCCCAAGAGGGACGACGCGGCGCGCCACACGGAACGGTTGACGGGCGGGGACGGTCGGATTAACCCCCGGCCCCTCATGGCCTGGTTTTCGAAGAAGCCCCGCATCGCCGTCGACACCCAGCAGCAACCCGAGCCCGGTCCGTCTCGCATGGAGGGCTTGTGGGCCAAGTGCGAGAACTGCGACGAGATCATCTACCGGCAGGAGCTGGAGAAGCACTGGATGGTGTGTCCGCACTGCGACCACCATCATCCGTGGAACGCGCGCGCGCGGCTGGCGACGCTGCTGGACCCGGACAGCTTCGAGGAGTTCGACAAGGAGCTGGAGCCGCAGGACCCGCTCGGGTTCAGTGACACGAAGAAGTACAAGGACCGGCTGAAGTCCACGCGCAAGAACCTGGAGGAGAACGACGCCTTCGTCTCGGGCGTGGGCCGCATCGCCGGCCACCAGGTCTCCGTGGGCGCGTTCATCTTCGAGTTCATGGGCGGCTCCATGGGCTCGGTGGTGGGCGAGAAGGTGGCGAGGACCTTCGAGCGCGCCCACGAGCTGAAGTGCTCGGCGCTCATCTTCTCGGCCTCCGGCGGCGCTCGCATGCAGGAGGGCATCTTCTCCCTGATGCAGATGGCGAAGACGTCCGCGGCCATCGCCCGCTTCCGCACCGGCAACAAGCCGTACATCTCCGTGCTGCTGCACCCGACGACGGGTGGCGTGGCGGCGTCCTTCTCCTGGCTGGGCGACGTCATCATCGCCGAGCCCAAGGCGCTCATCGGCTTCGCCGGTCCGCGCGTCATCGAGCAGACCATCCGCCAGAAGCTGCCGGAGGGCTTCCAGCGCTCGGAGTTCCTGCTCGAGCACGGGATGATCGACAGCATCGTCAACCGCAAGGACCTGCGCGCGAAGCTCGGGCAGATTCTCGGCCTGCTGGGCTGAGTCCGCGCGGCTCGCGTCCCTGGCATGAGCGCGCCCCGCACACCGGAGGAGGCCCTGGGCTTCCTCTCCCGGCTCAACCCTTCCGGCATCAAGCTGGGGCTGGAACGGGTGCGCGAGGCGCTCGAGGCCCTGGGCCACCCGGAGCGCCGCTATCCGGTGCTCCACGTCGCGGGCACCAACGGCAAGGGCAGCACCTGCGCCTTCGCCGCCACCGCGCTCCAGTCCGCGGGCCACCGCGTGGGGCTCTACACGTCCCCGCATCTGGTGCGCATCAACGAGCGCATCCGCGTGGGCGGCGAGGACATCTCCGACGAGGACTTCGGCCGCGCCATCCTCGACGTGTTGGAGCGCTATCCCTCCGCCGTCGCGGAGCCGATGACGTACTTCGAGTTCGGCACCGTCGTCGCCCTGTGGCACTTCGCGCAAACTGGCGTGGACGTGGTGGTGCTGGAGACGGGCCTGGGTGGGCGGCTGGACGCCACCACCGCCGCGCCGTCGATTGTCACCGCCATCACCCCCGTCTCCTTCGACCACATGGAGTACCTGGGCAACACCCTGGGCTCCATCGCCGGTGAGAAGGCCGGCATCCTCAAGCCCGGCGTGCCGTGCGTCGTCGCCCGGCAGGAGCCCGAGGCCCTGGAGGCCATCGAGGCCCGTGCCCGTGCCCTGTCCGTGCCGCTCTGGGTGGAGGGCCGGGACTTCTCCGTCGAGACCCAGGCCGACGGCAGCCTGGCCTACAGGGGACCGGGCTGGAGGCTGGACGGATTGCGGACCTCGCTGCGCGGACCGCATCAACTCCAGAACGCTGGAGTGGCGCTGGCCTGTCTGGAGGCCCTCGACGCGCGAGGCATCGCCGTCACCCCCGAGGCGGCGCGAGCGGGGCTGGGCTCGGCGCGCTGGCCGGGACGGCTGGAGGAAGTAGGGCAGGGGCCCACTGTCCTGTTGGACGGAGCCCACAACCCCGCGGGTGTGGCGGTGCTGCTGGCGTCCCTGCGGGCGCTGTATGCGGGTCGCCCCATCCACTGCGTCTTCGGCGTGGTGGCGGACAAGGACCGGGGGCCGATGATGCGGGCCCTCTTTCCCGCGTGTGCTTCCGTACAGCTCACGCCCCTGGACACCCCGCGCTCGTTGTCACCGGCGGCCTATCTGGACGAAGCGCGCGCCCTGTCCGCCGACGTGGCCGCATGGCCCGACGTGGATGCCGCGCTGGCGGAAGCCCGGCGGCGAGCGGGCGTGGACGGCGTCGTGCTGTGCACGGGTTCTCTCTTCCTGGTCGGCATGGTGCGAGCCCGGAAAGACCGGACCCGAACGCCCTGAAGGGCCACCTCGAGACACCTGGACGACGGTGTTTCACCCAGCAGGACCAGGGCTCTCCAGACGAGGCTCGTTGGGGTGACCTTGTAGGGTGGACCTTCGGTCTTCGCTGAGCAAGACGGGTGAGCAGAGGGACTGAATCCTTGGCGCGCTGCATCAGCCGCCGTAGATTCAAGATATGCGCCTGCCGGACTGGAGAGCCGCGACGACCACGGGACCAGCCATCCCCTCCATCGATGAAGTCGACTTCCGGGCGCTTTACTCGAAGACGAAGTACGTGGTGGAGACGGCGGACGGCTGGTCGTTGGTCATCACTCGCTACCGGCCGGTGAAGCAACCCTTCGCCCAGCCGCTGTTCGGTGAGCCCCTGCTGCTGGTGCATGGCTTCTCCCAGAACCGGCACACGTGGACGAGCGGACAGTTCGTCAAGAACCTCCTCTTCTTCGGCGTGGACATCCACATCCTGGAGCTGCGAGGGCACGGCAAGAGCTCCATCGCCTTCCAGAAGGAGCGGGCCGAGCGCTTCAAGCGCCCCCTGCCTCCAGACCTGGACTACGGCTGGGACATCGACAGCTATTTCCTCTACGACCTGCCCGCCGCCGTCTCCGGCGTGAAGCGCATCACCCGTCGCGAGCGCATCTTCTACTGCGGCCACTCCATGGGCGGGATGCTGGGCTACGGCTACACCGGCATCCACGACGACTTCGAGGGCCTCATCACCATCGGCGCTCCAGCGGACCTGGGGCGGGGCTTCATGCTGCTGCGCATGGTGGCGCGCGGCGCGCCGATGCTCGGCGGCATGGTGGACCTGACGCTCGCGGGACTGAATCTGGGGGGTGAGGTGGAGGGGCTGGGCAGGAAGGTGCTCGCGCGAGGCGTGGGCACGGTGAACGCGAAGCTGGGCAAGAGGCTTGAGCCCGAGGCGCGCCGCAAGCTGCGCTTCAACGCGATGCCGGTGGACCTCATCCTCAAGTTCGTCGAGCGGCAGATTGGCAAGGCGGAGGACTCGCCGCTGTATCAACAGCTCACCACGCGGATGAACCGGCTCATCAACCCGGAGCGCGTGGGCTCCGACGACATCCGCTGGTTGTTGCGCGAGGGCGGTGAGCGCGAGCCGCGCAAGGTGCTGGAGCAGTTCGCCCGCTGGATTCGTCGCGGGGAGATGGTCTGCTACCGCACCGGTTTCGACTTCAAGCGCGGCTTCGAGAAGATTCAAATCCCCATGGCCATCATCTTCGGGGACATGGACCCGCTGGCGTCGGTGGAGTCCACCCGGAGCGTGTATCGCGCCGCCAAGAGCGAGTACCTCCTCTGGCGACCGGTGAAGGGCAACAGCCACATCGAGCTGACGATGGGGCACGACATCCGGCAGATCTGCTACGACATCAAGAACCTCATCGAGTACGCCCGGACGCACCGTCACCGCACGCCGGCCCTGCCGCGCCTTCGCTGAGGGCCGTACGGCTGGAAAGTTGGAGGGTGAGGCGCGCGTGTTAGCATCCGCGCCCACTGTCAACGTGAAGGGGAGTGGTTGATGAAGGCCTCAGCGGTGTGGCTGCTCGGTGTGGTGCTCGTGCCCTTCTGGGCGCTCGCGCAGGCTCCGGCGAACCTGAACACCATCACCGGCGTGCAGGTGAATGGCGGGACGGTGACCATCACCGGCTCGAAGAAGGCGAACTTCACCACCTTCACCATGACGGACCCGCCCCGGCTCGTCATCGACATCGCGGAGGCCGTCTTCTCCGGCGTCCCCGAGGAGACGCAGGTGGGCAATGGCACGGTGACGGGCATCCGCACCGCCAGCTATGGCTCGGATGACTCCGCCATCGCCCGTGTGCTCATCGGCTTCGAGCGCGAGGTGGAGACGGACATCCAGGCCACCGACACGCAGCTCGTCGTCAAGGTGGTCGGCGGGGGCGGACAGGCCGTGGCCCAGGCTCCCACCACACAGCCGGAGCCCGCCGCCGCGCAGCCCACCACGGACGGCACCGCCGCGAAGGCCGCCGCCGCGGCCGAAACCGAGCGCCAGGCCCAGGAGAAGGCCGCCGCCGAAGCCACCGCCCGCGCCGAAGCGGACCGTCAGGCGCAGGAGAAGGCCGCCGCCGAGGCGACCGCCCGCGCCAAGCAGGACGCGGATGCTGAGCGCCAGCGCCAGCAGGAGGCCGAGGCCCGCGCCACGTCCCAGCGAGAGGATGAGCAGCGCGCCGCGAAGGCCGCCGCCGACGAGCGCAAGCGTCACGAAGAGGAGGCCCGTGCCTCCGCGCAGGCCGCCGCCGACGAGCGCAAGCGTCAGGAAGAGGAGGCCCGTGCCTCCGCGCAGGCCGCCGCCGATGAGCGCCGTGCCTCCTCCGAGTCCGCCGCCGAGGAGAAGAAGCGCCAGAAGGAGGAGGCGCGTGCCGCCGCGAAGGCCGCCGCCGAGGAGAAGCAGGCCGCCGCCAAGGCCGCCGCGGACGAGGCCGTCGAGGCCCGCCGTCAGCGTGAGGAAGAGGCCCGCGCCGAGCGCGAGCGTCGCCAGCAGGAGCGGGTGGCCTCCGCCACGCCGCGTCCGCGTCGCGAGGTGGCCAGCGGCTCGGACTCGTCCGCGGAGGTGTCGTCGCGGCGCAAGACGATGACGCTGGTGGGCTTCCAGCAGCAGCCGGGAGTCTCGCGCGTCTTCATCCGCACCAACGAGCCGGCGCGCTACACGGTGAGCGAGCAGGGCAACGCGGTGGTGCTGGAGTTGGAGAACAGCCGCATCGACCTGAACAACAACACCCACCCGCTGGACACGTCCTTCTTCAACTCGCCCGTCACGCGGGTGGAGGCGGACGCGAACGGCCGCGATGTGCGTGTCACCATCCAGCTCCGGCAGCAGGCCCCGGTGCAGGCGCGGCAGGACGGCAACGTCATTTCGTTGGATTTTCAGCGCACGGCTCGGTGATAAGGGCGACCGCGCGGCCGTGGCGCGGCATACCCTGCACCCCTGAATGAGCCTCCTCGTTCCGCTCGCCGCAGCGCTGCTGGTGTCGTCAGCGCAGATTCCGCTCGCCACCCAGGTCCAGCTCCCCTCCGGCGAGACGGTGGAGCTGGCCGCGGACTTCCTCACCTACGAGGCCGACAAGCAACTGCTCACCGCGCGCGGCCACTGCGAGCTGCGCACCGGTGAGATGCTGCTGCGCTCCGACGAGGTGACGTACGACGAGGCGAACCAGGTGGCCACCGCCACCGGCAACGTCATGTTCGTGGGCCCCGACGGCATGGCCGCGGTGGCGGACGACGTGCACGTGGACATCCGCACCTTCGTGGCCACCCTCAAGGGCGGCCTCTTCATGCAGAAGAAGGGTGTCACCCAGGAGGCGCTGCTCACGGCGAAGACGCCCCAGGAGCTGCGTGCGATGGGGGAGACGCCCATCATCCTCAGCGGCTCGCGCATCCGTCGCACCGGTCCCAACGCCTTCGTGGTGGATGACCTGGCCTTCACCCCGTGCGAGTGCGGCCCCGGAACGCCGACCTGGCGCATGGAGGCGAGCTCCGCCAACGTCATCCTCGGCGAGCGCGCCACGCTGACCTGGCCCGTCGTCTACATCCAGTCCGTCCCCATCTTCGCGCTGCCCTGGGTGTATCTGCCGCTGGCGGAGCGACGCACGGGCTTCCTCTTCCCCAGTCCGCAGTTCTCCAGCCTCAATGGCCTCGGCCTGGAGCAGCCCCTCTTCGTCACGCTGGGTCGCAGCTACGATTTGACGTTCACCCCGGGCTACTACCATGGCGCGCTCGTGGAAAAGACGCACGACCCCGATGGCAATTCCGAGACGAAGAACACGATTACCTACGAGGAACCGCGGCCCAACGGCGTGAAGGGCCCCCGGTTGCTCACTGAGTTCCGCTACGTGCCCAGCGAGCGGACGCGGGGGCGCGCCACGCTCGGGTTCCTCTACGACTCGCGGCCCAAGCTGGACCCCACGACCCTCGACTTCTTCCGCTATCCGGTGGATCCGAACGGGATCAGAAAAATCATCGACGCCCCGCGCGGACTGCGAGGAGAGGCTTCCTGGCAGCACTTCCAGGACCTGGGCTCGGGTTGGTACGACCGGGTGGACGCGTCGGTCGTCTCGGACGGCAACTACACCCGCGACCTCACCGCAGACATCCTCGTCCAGGGGCTGGATTACCTGCGCAGCACCGCCACCGTCTTCCGGCGACAGGAGGACTCCTACGCGGGCCTGGACGTCTCCCTGCGCCAGGACATCCGCTGGCCCTACCGCTTCTTCCAGGACAACCGCGTGCCGGCGGAAGTCGACCCGCTGCGGTCGGACCTGCCCTCACCGAGGACCTTCCAGCGACTGCCCGGGCTGGTCCTGTCGCTGCCCGAGCGCCCCCTCCTCGGGGGCCTCACCGGAGGACTGCGCGCGGAGTTCACCCGCCTGGCCCCCATCCATGAAGGCTTCGGGGACGAAGGCGTCGACGGCATCTTCCGACCCAATGGCAACTACCTCCTCCTGGGGGTCGGTGACGCGCCGGACCCCGGTCAATCCAATGCCCTCTTCGACTCGAGGGACCGCGAGGCCAGGGACCGCATCGACTTCACGTCCCGGCTGTCGACGTCGGTGGCGCTGGGGGACGTCGCGCGCGTGACGCCGTCGTTGTCGCTGCGCCAGGACGTGTGGGCCGGTGAGTACTCCGGCAAGTCGTGGCAGCGCGGCTATCCCATCGGCGGGCTCATGCTGGACACGCAGCTGAGCCGGACCTGGACGGGCGCGAAGACGAGCTACCGCCACAGCTTCGCGCCCTCCCTGGAGCTTCGCTACGTGCCGGGAGGGTGGGGGCGGGTGCCTTCGGCGGGCGCCGAGGATGGAGGCCTTGCCCAGCCCTACGACCAGATTGATCGGGCGGTGCCGCTCGCGCTTGATGGCTCCACCCGGGGCTTCCTCCAGGGTGTGCTCGCCGTGGACCAGTCCCTGCGCGTCAAGACGGGCACCCAGGTCCGTGAGCCCCTTCGGCTTCGCATCGGTCAGGGGTTCGACCTGACGCGCTACGTGCCGGCCGCCAACAAGCTGGGAGACCCCGAGCCCGTCCTGCGGGACACCTTCGCGCGACTCAGCGCGAGCGCCGGCGTGTTGAACGCCGGAGGGCTGGTCCGGCTCGACCCCAGGTCTGGCCGCATCACCCAGCTCAGCGCGGACTTCGCCATCGACGACGGCAAGGGCAACGCCCTGTACGCGCGCTACGACGACATCCTCACTACCAGCCGGGAAGCCCTCGCCAAGGGTGATTCCCCCTTCGCCCAGGGTCCCGATACCCTCCGCCGCCCTCTAGATGCCTTGGTAGGCGGTGTATCCCGAGAAACGCCCGGCCTCCCTCCGGCCGAGCGGTCTCAAGCTCTCATCGCGGGTGCGCGTTTGAAGCTCGGATTTGGCCTCGGGGTGCGGTACGAAGCTCTGGTGCAGCCCCTTTACCAAGATCAAATAACCCAAGAGTACAAGCCCCTCGCCCAGCAGACACTGGGCGTGTCGTATGGGCCAGCGTGTGACTGCTGGCGCATCGAAGGGGTTGTGACTCTGCGACGTGATATCGGGTTGGAATTTTCCGATGTGAATGTCAGCGTCGCGGGTGTCGGATCATTCGGTTCGGGCGGCTAGGAATCACCCCATGTGCATGGTGGTTCCACCAACCCCCAAGCAGCCAGGAGAAGTATTTCGTGTCGGACCTCGGAAAACGAATCGGCCAGCGCATCCGCGAGCTTCGTACGCAGAGGCCGGAGCGGTGGACGCAGGAGGAGCTCGCGGAGCGGGCTCAAATCAGCGTCTCTTTCCTTTCCATGATCGAGCGTGGAGAGCGTGTCCCCCACGTGGAAACGCTCGCCGCCCTGGCCAACGCCCTTGGCGTCAGCCTTGGAGAGCTTTTCACCGGAACGGAGCAGACCCTTGCCCAGACGGAGGACCTGCTGCGTCCTCTGTCTGATTTCGCGCGCGCCCGGGGCCTCACGGCACGGGACGTGGACCGCCTGCTGGGGGTCGCCCGGGTGATGTTCAGCGGCACCGTCGCCTGAATTCCACCCCGGGGGGCCCCTCGCCGGACGCAAGGGGCCCATCGGTCTTCCTGTCCTGTCCTTGACTGGACGGTAGGTAGACCGGGAAGATGATGGAAATGCGCTGTGCGCTGCTCGCGCACAGCGTGCTTCCTTCTTCGTCAAGGAGTCGTCGCTGATGCGTCCGGGTCTGGCCTCGTGGATGGCCTTCACGAGCATGGTGTTGTTGGCGTGCTCTTCGCCAGCTCCTGCCACGCTTGAGTTCGTGGATCAGTCTCCGGCTAGGCCGCGACTGGGAGAAATCACCACACTGCGCTTCCGCGCGGTGGACTCGCGAGGCATGGCGCAAGCCGGCACGCAGGTGACTTTCACCCTCCAGTCACCGGTACCGGGTGTTGAGATTTCTCCCACCGAGGGGACGACCAACCCCGGTGATGGACTTGTCTCCATGCAGGTGGTCGCCCGAGGAGGCCGTGTCGCCTCGGTGGTCGTGGTCGCGTCGGCGGGAACGGGTGCGGAGGCCAAGTCGGTCATCTCCCCGGTCATCAGCTTCGCGGGCACCAACTCCAGCTCCCGTCAGCTCACGTTCCAGTGTGGCTCGTGGTCCGGTGATGGTTCCGGTCTGCACCACGCCATTGGCGCCTGGGATGAGGCGCGGCACCTGATCGCCGGCGTGAAGGTGCGCTGCATCGCCCACGTGGGTGATCGCAACGGCGACGGCATCGAGGGCGCGCAGGTGTCCTTCCTCACCGAGGCCGGCACCATTGGCCCCACGGCCACGTCGACCACCGACGTGGTGGGCAACGCGGAGGTCCTCTACAAGACCTCGCTGCCGCTGCCGCAGGACGTGGCGCCGGGCGTGTTCACCTGGAATCCCGTCAAGGACGCCACCCACACGGGTGACTACATCGCCCCGCTGTGGATGGAGCCGTTCCTCTGGGAGAGGAACCCCCTGGCGGCCCATGGGACGCCGGCACAGCCGTTCATCGACCGTGCCGAGCCCGAGCGCGCCGACCCCATCCGCCCGGGCATCACCAACAACCCGCGCGACAACCTGGTCGCCCTCATCGCCCTCACCACGGGCGAAGAGGCGTTCAACGACGACAACAACAACGGCCAGTTCGACACCGGCGAGGACTACGAAGACCTGACCGAGCCCTTCGTCGACAACAACGACAACGGCACCTGGGATGCGGGCGAGCGCTTCGTCGACACCAACGGCGATGGCCGGTGGAACGGCGGCAACGGCGCCTATGACGTGTCCACGCTCATCTGGGTCCAGGAGCGCATCCTCTGGACGGGCGTGCCCCACGGGTTGGACAAGGTGGACACGGTGCGGCAGATCTCCCCGCCGCCGCCGGCGACCAACGTCCACATCGACCACTTCGGCTCAGCCAGCGCCACCTTCCTCGTGTCGGACCCCTGGTTCAACCACATGGCCCAGAACTCCGAGTCGGATGGCTGCACCGGCGGCGCCGAGGGCCCCGTGCAGGTCGACCCGTTCGTCACCGGGATGATTCCGCTCACGTACCCGTCGTACAGCGTGGAGCGCTACCTCATCAGCGACAAGCACGACATCACCCAGGAGCCGCAGCCCTCGCCGTTCCCCGCGCCCGTTGCCTGGAAGACGGAAGCCCTCTGCAAGTACACCGCCGCGCAGCTCGAGGGTCACAAGGTGTTCGTCACCGCGCCCCTCGTCACGGGCGACGTGCTCTAGTCCGCCGTCTCGCGCGGGCCTCCCGGAGAAGTACCCATTGACCCCGGGGGCCCGCGTTCGTAGGGTCCACACCGGCTGATTGAAGAATCAACCGGCCGGTGGAGGACGTCGTGGGCCAGAGCAAGTCGGCGGCGGACAACGGGAATCGCGAGAGCGAGCGCCGCCGGACCATCCTGCGGGCAGCCATCGATGTGTTCGCCCGAAAGGGCTATCACGGCTGCCGCATCGCGGACGTGGCGAAGGAGGCCGGTGTCGCCTACGGCCTCGTCTACCACTACTTCAAGAACAAGGATGAGCTGCTGGAGACCGTGTTCGACACGGGCTGGAGCGGCTTCGTCACGCGCGTGCGCGCGGTGGTGGAGGGGGAGGGGGCGCTTTCGGCCAAGGTGTACGGCGTGGTGGACGTGGCCTTCGAGGCGTACCGGGTGGACCCGCGCGCGGTGAAGGTCCTCATCCTGGAGATTGCCCGCAGCCCAGCGGGTTCCCGCATCAACCGGCAGACGGCCTTCGTGGACGCCATCCGCCTGAGCTCGGAGCTGTTCATCCGGGCGAAGGAGGCGGGGGAGCTGCGCGCGGACACGGACCCGTTGCTGTCCTCCGCGCTCCTGTTTGGCGCCATCGAGATGGGGCTGACGGCGTTCGTGACGGGGCTGGCGGACTCGCGCGACGCGCAGGCCCTGGAGCGGGCGAAGGCGCAGATCGCCGATACCTTCCTTCATGGCGTGCTGGCGGACGCGTCGCCAGGCGCGGAGACCGCCGCATGGAAGCCGGAGAAGCCGTCGTCGGAGAAGTCCTCTACGAAGTCCAAGGCCCCCAAGCGCACCTGACCATCAATCGGCCCAAGGCGCGCAACGCCTTGTCGCCCACGGTGGTGAAGGCGCTGATGGACGGGCTGGAGCGCGCGGAGGCGGACCCCTCCGTCCGAGTGGTGGTGCTCACGGGCGCGGGCGAAAAGGTCTTCTGCGCGGGCGGAGACCTGGGGCAGATGGTGGGCGACGGCGGCTTCCTCGCCACCCACGAGGGGCGCCGCTCCTACGGGAAGCTGCTGACCCGGTTCCAGGAGGCGCGCAAGCCCACCGTGGCGCGCGTCAACGGGCACGCGCTGGCCGGTGGCCTGGGGTTGGTGCTCGCGTGTGACCTGGCCGTGGCGGTGGAGACCGCGGACTTCGGGACGCCCGAAATCGACGTGGGCCTGTTCCCGATGATGATGATGGCGCTGCTGCAGCGCCACGTGGGCCGCAAGCGGGCGCTGGAGCTGGTGCTGACGGGGGACAGGCTCCCCGCGCGCGACGCGCTGGCGCTGGGCCTGGTCAACCGGGTGGTGCCCGCCTCGGAGCTGGACGCCGCCGTCGCGGCGCTGGCGGGGAAGCTGGCCGGCAAGAGCCAGGCGGTGCTCGCCCTGGGCCGGCGTGCCTTCTTCACGGCGGAGGACCTGCCGCTGCCCGCGGCGCTGGAGTTCCTCGCCTCGCAGTTGTCGCTCAACGTGCTCGCGGACGATGCCGGCGAGGGCGTCTCCGCGTTCATGGAGAAGCGCGCGCCGAAGTGGAACGACCGCTGAGCGTCGTCGCCGCCGCGCTCAGGGCACGCCGAGCGCGGTGTCCCCGCTGGCCACGGCGGGCGCGGCGGACGGGAAGAAGTCCAGGCGCAGCAGCGACTCGCCATCCACCCAGATGCCGTCCACCTTCACACCCCAGTGGAGGTGGGGGCCGGTGACGCGGCCGGTGCTGCCCACGAGGCCCAGGTGCTGTCCCTGCTCCACCTTGTCGCCCGTGCGCACCTGGATGCGCGACAGGTGGAAGTACGCGGTGAACAGGTCTCCGCCGTGGTGCACGAGCACCGTCTTCCCAGCGGAGTAGTTGTCGCGCGCCATCACCACGGTGCCCTCGTTGCTGGCCGTCACCTGCGCGCCCGGGTCCCCGTCGATGTCCACGCCGAAGTGCTGGCTGGACAGCTTGCCGTTGAAGGTCCGCCGGTCTCCGAAGGGCGCGGTGATGCGGTCCTGCCGGGGCCAGACGAAGTTCTGCGCGAAGTGCGGCGCGCTGAAGGGCTGGGAGAAGGCCGCCGCGAAGGCCTTCCGGTCCGCGGCGATGCGGGCCTTCACCGAGGCCGGAGGCGCCACGTACTTGCCGGACACCTTCAGCTCGCGCGACGGATAGCCCGGCTCCTCCACGTCCAGCGTCCCCGTCAGCTCCAGCGGCGCGCCGCCCAGCGACGACGGCCCCACCACCTGCACCAGCGCGCTGCCGGGCGCCAGCTCCACCGGGAGGCCCGTCACCGCGAGAAAGCCATCTCCCCACGGGAAGAAGCGCAGCGCGCGTCCCGCGAGTGTGCCCGTGGGCATGCCCGCCATGCCCCGCACCGCGACCATCACCGGGTCGCCGGGCTTCGCCGTGCCGGGCTGGAGCGAGAGCAGGGGGCGACCCTGCGCCGCCGAGGGCGCCTGCACCGAGGAGGCGGGGACGACGACGGCCGCGGGCGTCGGCTCGGCGGCCTGGGCCTTCGCACCGAGGGCGAGCAGTGCGAGCAGCGCGTGGGAGGGCGCGGAATACAACCAGCGGGCGGGGTGCGGAGCCATGAGCGGTCCTTTACACCACGAAGTCCCGGATTCTTCCCAGGGTGAGAAGAGCAGGTGTCGGACGCCTGCCCCTTTCCCCGGGAGCGCCCGCTGGGGTGCCTGCCTGGCGACGTCCGGCCCCTCGGTCCGCGAGCGAGCGGCGCACGCCAGACATTGTCGGCACTTGGACGTCGCAGGGGCCTGGAATCGCGGCCCGGTGGGCTGGAGGGCAGGCAGCCGACTGTCAGCCATGGCGTCAAGCCGTACCGGCGCGCCTCCAGGCTTCCTAGCTTCTGCTCGAACCCAATAACCCTTTGGAGATTCGTGGATGCCTCGTCCCTATAGCTTCGACCATTTCCAGGTACCGAAGACTCTGCCGCAGAGCCGCAGCATGCGCCGGCGGGACAAGGAGCACCTCGCTCAATCCCGCTCGCAGACGGAGGAGCTGGCGGCGCGCGAAGGAGTCCACTACGGCAAGTCCTTCTCCGAGACGGAGGAGAACTTCCACGCGCGACAGATGGAAGCTCAGCTCGAGGAGCTGGCGCGTCAGGAACCCGACGGCAAGTTCTCCCACGGCATGTCGACGCCCGCCCGCGCGGCGTCGAAGCGCGCCTCGCGTGAGGACAAGGTCCGGGAGGACCAGAACAGGAAGCAGGCGTCGAGGGGGGAGCCCGTCATCCGGGGCACCTTGCCCATTGGCGCGCTGCCTCCCACGCGCGAGCAGCCTCCGCGTGGCCGGTTCCCGGACCTCATCGACGATGCGGGGCGCCAGTTGCAGACGCTGCGCGGCGGTCTGGGGGACGCGGTCAAGGCGGTGGCGAGGCTGGCGGCGCTGCCCTTCGAGGTGATCCGCCTGGCGGCGCGGCGCCTCAATCCCCTCCACGGCTAGCGGCGCCCCGTGGAGCTGACGCTCGTCAGTTACAACATCCACAGCGGCATCGGGACGGACGGCCGGTTCGACCTGGGCCGCGTGGGTGAGGTGCTCCGCGAAGTCGGAGCAGACATCGTCGCACTCCAGGAGGTGGGCGACTTCCGCGCGCGCACCTCGCGCGAGGACCAGCCCGAGCACCTGGCGGACATGCTCGGGATGCACATGGCCTTTGGCCCCAACGTGGTGCGCAACGGCCGGCGCTACGGCAACGCCATCCTCACGCGGCTGCCCATCCTCCACTCGAAGAACTACGACTTGAGCGTGGGGCGGCGCGAGCCTCGGGGCGCGCTGCGCTGCGACCTGGACCTGGGCGGGGGACAGCAGCTCCACGTCTTCTCGCTCCACCTGGGCCTGCGGGTGGCCGAGCGTCGGCGTCAGGAGGCGTTGCTCCTGGGCTCGGACATCCTCCGGGACGCCGTGCGCAAGGACCCGGCCGTGGTGTGCGGGGACTTCAACTACTGGGGCAACGGCGCGGTGCCGTCGCTGGTGCGCCAGGCCATCCACGACGCGGCGCTGGAGCTGGGCACTCCCGCACGGACCTACCCCACGCGGTGGCCCGTGCTGCGGCTGGACCGGATTTACGTGGACTCGGGTGTCCGGCCGCTCTCCATCCACCCCCACCGCACGGAACGCAGCCGGATTGCATCCGACCACCTGCCGCTCGTCCTGCGTTTCGCGGCGCCCATCGCCGAGGTGGCGTCGTCCCCCTCTCCACCGGTGGAGCTCATCGGGTAGCGTGGGGGAACGGCGGGCGCGTTGAGTGGCCGACGCTTGCGAACGCCGGACAGAAACGCCGGGAGGAGGTTGTCCCGGAGGGCAGGGGTGCCTAGGTTGGCGCCACTTCTGTGAGGACGTGAGCGCCGGCCGGAGAGTGAATGCACGTGGGGAGCGAACAGACGGAGCGTGGCCTCGCCGCGCTCGTCGGCCGCATGGCGGACAGCTTCAGCCGCCTGGTGACGCAACATCTCCAACTGGCGCGCCTGGAGCTCGCGGAGGACTTGAAGGCCACGGGCATGAACGTGGCGATGATCGCCGCCTTCGTGCCCTTCATCCTGGTGGGGTATGCCTTCGCGTGCGGTGCGCTCGCGGCGGTGCTGTCCGCGTACCTGGGATGGGCCGGGGCGCTCGGGGCGGTGTCGCTGCTCAACCTGGTGGCGGGCGGGGGCGGCATCGCCTGGGCGCTGCAACGACTGAAGGCACGGCGGATGATGGACGACACGGCGGATGAGTTGACCCGTAGCATGGCGGCCCTCTCCACTCCGGCCCCGGTACCCGTGGGCAACCCGCTCTTGAAGGAGTCTTCGAATGGGCGCTAGCAATGGACACCCCAAGCCCGTGGGCCCTCGCACCAGCGCGGGGCTGCGCGAGGACATCGAGCGGACGCGCGCGGAGCTGGCCACGTCGGTGAGCGCGCTGCGCGAGGAAGTGGCGGTCGCCGCGGACTGGCGCGAGTGGGTGCGCCGTCATCCGCACGAGTGCGTGGCCGCGGCCTTCGCGGTGGGATTCCTGCTGGGCTCGCGCCGCTGAGCGCGCGGGCCGACGACTTCGTGGTTTCACCCTTTGAATCGAGGAGAACGCCTTCATGGACATGAACCCGCAGCAGGTGGCCGACCGGGCCCGACAGCTTCAGGACCGCGTGGTGCCGCAGATTGATGAGGCGCGGCAGAACCTGGTCGACATGAACAACCGCGTGGTGAGCTTCATCCGCGCCAACCCCGGGACGTGCCTGTTGGGCGCGGTGGCCGTGGGCTTCCTGGTGGGGCGCATCGCCTCGCGTCGCTGAGTGGCACCGCTGACGCAAACACGAGAGAGGGCACTCATGACGAACTATCCAGGGGCTTCAGGTAACGGCAACCCTTCGTCGCGGGAGCATGGCTCCGACGCGGGGTTCGGCCAGCGGGTGGACCAGATTGGCTCGGAGGCGCAACAGCTCTGGAGCGATGCGAGGGGCGCGGTGGATGACCTGGGACAGACGCTGGACCTGCGGGGCCGCGTGGAGCGCAACCCGTACGGGATGATGGCGGCCGCGCTGGGCGTGGGCTACGTGCTGGGCGGTGGGCTCTTCACGCCGCTGACGGCGCGCATCCTCAAGCTGGGCGTGCGGCTGGCGGCGCTGCCCTTCGTGAAGGACGAACTGCTGGGCATGGCCGAGACGGCCTTCCAGGGTTATCAGACGGGGCGGAGCGTGGTGGGCTCGCCCGCGCGGGAAGGCTCCGCGTCGGCGGATGCGTCCGCCGCTGGGACTCCGCGCCCTCCGTCCTACTAGCGTTTGCTGTCTCATCTCCCCACGACGTAACAGCCTGTTGGAGTCGCGAATGAACCTGAACGCCCTCAAGAAGATGGACAAGGACGACCTGCTCAACCTCATCGGTCTGGAGAGCCGTCGCAGCGCGGCGGAGGATGTGTTGCCGGTGCTGGGCGCCTTCGCGGCGGGCATCCTGGTTGGCGCGGGCCTGGGCCTGCTCCTGGCCCCGAAGGCGGGCAACCAGCTCCGCGATGACCTCAAGCAGCGGCTGCAGAGCGGCCAGGACTACCTGTCGAACACGCTGGGCCGGAGTGAGACGTCGCCCTCCCAGGGTGCGCAGCCGCCGGTGTCTCGCACCGCGTGAGCCTTGCGTCCGTGCGCACAGCGCGGACCGCGACGTGAGGGCCTCCATCCGTGTGCCGCGAGTCGGCGTCGGGTGGGGGCCTTCGTGTTTTCGCGAGCAGGGGCGGCGCCAGGCCCGGATGAGAACGGCTCTGTTCGAGGCAGGGTGTAGACTCCGTTGCCGTGAGTGAGACGACGAAGGGTGGGGCGTTGGGGCCCGTGAGCGCGGCGGCGGAGCCGGAGGCGGCGCTGTCGCGGCTGCGCGCGCTGGAGACGCTCGAGTCGGGCTACGAGGCGTGGCTGGAGTTGAAGGGGGAGCATGCGGCCTCCTCGGCGCGGTTCCGAGAGGAGCGGGAGCGGTTGGATCAGCAAGGCTCCTTCCTGCTGGGCGCCGTGCGCGCGGCGGGCCTGGAGTCGACGTCATCGCCGGAGCCGGGGCTGGTGCCCACGTCGGCGTCGGCGGGTGACTTCCTGCGCGACGCCGAGGAGAAGCTTTCGAAGACGCGCGAGGCGCTCGCGGCGCGCGAGGCCGAGTCCGAGGCGGGCTACTCGGCGGCCTTCGCGGAGATTCGCGCCACCCTGAAGGACCGTGTGCAGCGGCACCTGGCGGTGCATCGTCCGCGCCTGACGTTGCTGCTGCGCCGCGTGGGAACGGAGCGCTCCATCCTCCATGTCGGGCGTGTGTCCGGCGACACGCCCGTGCTGCTGTGCATGCTCTTCACGGGGAGGATTCCGTCGCGGTATGGCTTCCTCCTGGATGATTCGACGGAGGATGTGGCCCTGCCTCCCGCGCCGCTCTATCCGGACGAGGGCGTGGCGTCCGCGGACGTGAGACCGGATGCCTCCGCGTTGGTGGAGCGCGTGCGCGCGGCGGGCGAGGTGCTTCCGGTGAAGGGCATGTTGCCGCTGGCCGTTCCGCGTCCGGGAGGAGGAGAGGACTTCTTCCGACTCCTGCAGCGGGGGGCCGTGCTCGAGGTGGAGGTGGTGGAGGGCTCGACGTTTCGCAACGTCCTTGGCCGCGAGGAGTCCGAGCGCTTCGCGGGGCACCTCTTGCGCCTCAAGCTGGCGGGGCGCATCGACCTGGACATTGAAGCGGGCTGAAGTCGATGGAAGGGACTGGGCTCCCAGCCTTCGAAAATGGCGGCGACCTCTGGTAGACGCGACGCTCCGTGTCCGACGCCAGCCCCTCGAGCCCCAGTCCCTCGCGCCATCCGTGGTGGCCCCTGCTGCTGGTGGGGGCTGGTGCCTGGCTGCTTCGAGTCGCGGGCTTCTTCCACCGGGGCGGCGCGTTGGGCTACCCGGTGGACTACGACGAGGGCGTCTATTTCAGCGCCGCCGCGCTCCTGTCGCAGGGCGTGTTGCCCTATCGCGACTACTTCTTTGTTCATCCTCCAGGCCTGGCGGTGCTGCTGTCGCCCCTGGCCGCGCTCACCCGTGTCTTTGATTCAGCCACGGCCTTCACCGTGGTTCGCTGGTTCATCCCTGTCCTCGGCGCCCTGAGCACGGTGCTGAGCGGACGCATCGCCCAGGAGCGGTGGGGGATGCGGGCGGGGCTCGTCGCGGCGCTCGTGTATGCGGTCTACCCTGAGGCCGCGGCGACAGAGCGAGGCCCGTTCCTCGAACCACTCCTCAACCTCACCTGTCTCGGGATGGCATGGGTGTGGCTTCGCCCGGGTGGGGAAGGTGTGGCTCGGCGACAGGATGGGTGGGCGGGGGTGCTGCTGGCCACGGCCTGCGCCATCAAGCTGACGGCGGGCGTCTGGGTGCTCGCGGCGGTGTGGGCTCGCGGAGCGGCGGGGGAGTGGAGGCGCGTCGTGAGAGTCGTGGGCGCCGCGGTGGGAATGGGCCTGCTCTGGGTCGTGCCCTTCTTCGCGCTGGCGCCCGGTCCGATGTTTGACGGACTCCTGCGCTTCCAGTTGATGAGGCCACCCGATGGAGAGCTGGAGCGCTGGCGTCGGCTCCTCTCGATGCTGGGCGAGGGCCACGTCGGTGTCTCCGTGCTGAGCGTGCTGGGGCTGCTCGTCGTGCTGATGCGCGCTCGGCGGAAGGAGGCCGTCGCCGAGAGGCTCTTCGCGGGGGCCTGGGTCCTCACGTGTGTGACGTTCCTCGCATCCAAGAGCTATTGGGGCCAGTACAACGCGAGCCTGGCCCCGGCCACGGCGGTGCTCGCGGGGCTCGGCGCTTCGTTGCTGCTCGGGTGGGCGAATACGCGCTCTCGCGCCGTCGCCGCCCTCGTGACGGGAGTGGTGGGGATTGCCGCGCTCTCGCCACTGCCGGCCTCCCTCCGAGGCGCGAACCAGAAAGACCGTGGACTTCTCGCGCTGGGGAGCAGCATCCGCGCCGGTGTGCCTGCTGACTCGGCGCTCTGCGTGTTCGAGCCCTCGTGGGGCATCGTCGCGGGGCGACTGCCAGGGATCCCCAAGGGCGCCCCCGTGCTCGTCGACCCCTACGGCCTCATGTTGCACGACGCGCTGGGCGGCACCGAGCGCTTCGCCTCAGCGGCGGCGGCCTTCGAGGATGAGCGCTCGCAGAGAACGATGCTCCCGCTTCTCGCGCGCTGTGACGTCCTGGTCCTCAATGGCCGCGGCGAGTGGCAACTGTCCACGGCCAGCGAGCGCTGGATTCACGAGCACTTCTCACAGGATGGGCCCCTGTGGAGGTCGACCTCCTCGGATTGAGGAGGCCGTGGCACTCGTACCTGGTACTCAGTTCGTCCGGATGATGCCCACGTCGGCGGTGCCCGCGAGCAGCGCGCTGCCGATGAACAGGTTGTTGGACTCCGCGCCGCCCAGGCGCACGGCCTGGAAGATGACCAGGTACGTCTGATTGGCCTTCGGGAAGGCCGTACCCGGAATCGTCACCTGCGCCTCACGGTACGTGCCCGGGACGGCGACGAGCTGGAGGAACTCCACGGGCGTGGTGGGCACGTTGGAGTAGGTGGGCTGGCCCTTCTCTCCGTCCGAGCTCACGGGCACCACGGTGACGAAGCCCAGCGTGCGCTCCTTGTTCCCCGCCGCCGCCGCGCGGTCGAACGTCAGCGCGGTGCCCGAGGCGTGCCGCAGGAAGCCCTCGGGGGGGTGGAACCGGGTGATGGCCTCCTGAATCGGCGCGTCGTCGACCTGACCCACGTAGCGCGTGCCGTTGCGCGAGGCGATGAACTGGTACGTGGCGCCGGACTGGTAGGCCAGCTCCGGGTCGCTCCCGGCCACGTTGGTGCGGCTGTAGCTGCCCGAGCCATCCTCCGTCAGAGCCGTGGCCTGGCCGCCCACCGGCTGCAGCGTGGCAGTGGCGCCGGACACGCCCGAGGGCTGCGAGTTCTCCCCGGACTTGGTGCCGAAGAAGACGACCGCCGCCGTCTGAGCGGGCAGCGAGATGACGTCGCCCCCATCCGGGATGACCGTCCCGGCGTCGAAGCCCGCGAGCGCCAGGGCGCTGATTTCCACCTCGGGCGTGGCCAGGAGGGTGCCCACCATGACGTGGTCGGCGGTGAGCTGGGCCCCCGTCTTCTCCAGGTCGCACGCCAGGGGAGCAAGGGAGAGGGCAGCGACGGCGGCGGACAAGAGGAAGCGTTTCATCGGAGTTCCCGGGTTGCGACGAGTCGGCCGAGCATAGCAGGCACGTGCGACAAGCCCCGCGCACTCGGCATCTCGGGGTATCCTCCGGGCACTCGTGCAAGGACACCGCGTTCACTCCGCGAGCCGGCGCTTCTTCAAGCGGCTCGGCTTCTCCCTGTCCATGGCCGCCTTCTTCGGCTGTGTGCTGGGGATCCTCGTCTATCTGCGGGCACCCCAGCCGGCGGCGCCGCGAGGAGACTCGCCCTCGTGGATGCCCTCGGGCGTCGTGGAGATGGCGCAGGGCTGGCTGGAAGGCCTGGAGCGGCGCACCTACGACTGGCGCGTGCTGGAGCTGGGCGCGCGCTCGGAGCGGCCGGACGAGGCCGTGGTCGTCGCCATCGACGATGAGACGCTCGCCGAGGCCCGGCAGGACGACAGGCCCGGCGTCGCCACCCAGCCCTGGCCCCGGCAGCTCGTGGGCGCCATGGCGCACCGACTGGTGGAGGAGGGGGCGCTGCTGGTGCTGCTGGACCTGCCGTTCCCCGAGCTGAGCCCGAATGCCTGCGTCAATCCGAAGCTGTCACCCGGCGCCATCTCCAGCGACGACGCCTCGTTCCGAGAGTTCCTGGAGCGAGACTCGGGCAAGGCGCTGCTGTCCTTCTCGTGGGAGTCGCAGGGCTCGCGGGTGCTGCCTCCCGCCAGCCGCCTCTGGCCCTACCGGGTGAAGGTGGGGACGTTCCCCGGCACCTCCGAGGCGCGCGCGAAGGCGCAGGCGGTCCTCGCCGTGCAGCGGCCCGCGTTCGTCATCCCCGCTGGAAGTCAGGTGGAGGTCTGGGGTGGTGCCTCGGACGAGGCGGATGCGCGCGAACTCGGGACTCGGCTGGGCTCGCCGGGGGCCGCTGTCGCGGAGCGCCGTGCGGCGGACGACACGTTCCGCATCGGCCCGACGGAGCTCTTCGTCTCGCTGGCGGAGGTGCAGGTGGTGGGGTTGGACCCCGCGAAGCTGGTGGAGGTCCGTCAGCTCCAGCACCCGGTGGCGCCGCTCATGGGCGGTGGCGCGGGCTATGGGGCCGCCACCCTGACGACGGACCCCGACGGTGTGGTGCGAGGAATCCCTCATCTGGTGGCGTACACGGCGAGGGATGGGCGTCATGTGCTGCCCTCGTTGCCGCTCGCGGCGGCGATGCGGCTGGCCAATACGCGCTCGCTTCGCTACGCGGACGGGCGTCTGCACGTGGGAGACGCTTACTCGGTGCCGATGGACACGTCGGGCTTCAGCCTGATGCGTTGGGACGCACCGACGGCGGGGCGGGGCTCTCGCGGCTCCCTGGCGCGCTCCATCCGTGCGTGGAACGTGCTGCTCAATGTCTTCGACGTGGCGGACGAGCGCCCGGCGCGCTTCGACAACGATTTGGAGGGCCGCACCGTCGTCCTCACGCGCACCGCGGGCGAGTCAGGCCACTTGCGGCCCACGCCCATTGGTCTGGAGACGCCGGGGGGCGCGATTCTGGGGCAGGCGCTGGCCAACATCCTGCGCTCCGAGGGCATCTCGCGCGCACCAGCGGATTACGACCTGGGGCTGACGGTGGGCCTCGCCTTCCTGGGGGCCTTCCTCGCGCTGTCGCTCAGCTTCCTCCTGCGTTCGCTGCGGGGCGCGATGCTGTACCTGAGTGGCCTGGCCCTCGCGGGTGCGGGCTACACGGCGGCTGCCTTCTACGTGTTCATCGAGCAGCGGCTCTGGGTGGCGATGGCGGGCCCGCTGCTGGCCATGGTGGGGGCCTTCGCCGTCACGACCGTCTACGCCTTCCGCAACGAGCAGCAGATTCGCGACTTCGTGCAGACGGCGCTGGGCCGCTACGTCAGCCCGGAGGTCGCCCGGCTGGTGACTCGGGACTTGAGCCTGATGCGCCCCGAGCGCCGACGGATGTCGGTGTACATCTGCGACATCGAGGGCTTCACCCGCTTGTCGGAGGGCATGACGCCCGAGCAGCTCGTGGGCCTCTTCAACGAGTACCTCCTGGAGATGGCGGCGGTGGTGCGTTCCACCGCGGGGCAGGTGGACAAGTACATCGGCGACTCGGTGATGGCCTTCTGGGGCGCGCCGGTGCGCACCGAGCGCCACGCGCATCTGGCCTGTGAGGCCGCGCTGAAGATGCGCGCGGTGCTGGCGGAGAAGCAGGACGCCTGGGAGAAGAAGTACGGCCGCCGTCTGAGCTTCCGCGCCGGAGTGGATACGGGCGAAGTCGTCGTCGGCGACATGGGCAGCGAGTTGAAGTCGAACTACACCGTGCTCGGCGACGCCGTGGGCATGGCCGCCCGGTTGGAGTCGCTGAACAAGGTGTACGGCACCTACGTGCTGGTGGGGGACGGCACCGTGTCGCTCGCGGGCGACAACTACGTCTTCCGCGTGGTGGACCGGGTGCGACTCAAGGGGCGCGCGGAGCCGCTGCGCGTGCACGAGCTGGTGGGGCGGAAGGGTGAAATCACCAGCCCGCAGCAGGAGCAGCTCGCCCTGCACGAGAAGGCGCTCACCGCGTACCACCAGCGACGCTTCGCGGAGGCACACGCCCTCTTCGAGCGCTCCGCCACCGAGTTCAAGGACACCGTCTCCTCCGTGTATGCCGCCCGCTGCGCCCGTTTCATCGTCACGCCGCCGCCCGCGGAGTGGGACGGGGTGCACGGCGTGGAAGAGGGTGAGCACCTCGCTGTCGCGGCGTGAGGGGCTTCGCCAGCGGACGGCGCTCGCGTGCCGCGATGGAGCGCGAGGTGCTCCAGCGGACGGTGCGCGCGTGTCGCGATTGTGCGCGAGACGCTTCAGCGGACGGCGCGCGCGTGTCGCGATTGTGCGCGAGGCGCTCCAGCGGACGGCGCGCGCTCGCCACCATGCATGGGGCGTGAGGCGCTCCAGCGAACGGCGAGCGTTCGCTGTCGTGGCGTGAGGGGCTTCGCCGCCGGACGGTGCTCGCGTTCCGCGCTGGATCGCGAGGTGTTCCGCGTCAGCCGTCGTCGGGGTCCGGCGTGTCCGGCTGGCCGAACAGCTCGCTCACGGGAGCGTCCTTCGCGATGTGCTCGTTGACCACGCGGCGCATCTTCTCCGGCGTCATCTCCGAGTAGTACACCTCGCCGTCCCAACCCATGAGCTGGTAGTCCTCGGGCGACAGCGGGTCCCTCTTGCGGCCCGTGTCCTCGCGGACCACGACGTTGGGCCCCATGTGGCAGAAGCCGTAGCAGCCGCCCCGGTACAGCTCGCAGCGCGGCACCAGGCCCTGCTCGGACAGCGAGTCCCGGGCGGCGGCATACACACCATCCGCGCCGCCGGCCTTGCAGGTCGACCCTTTGCACACGGACAAGCGGTAGCGCTTCATCGCCAAGACACCACCCACCCTACGGAGTCCACGCCCCGAGCGAAAGCAGCCAGCCCCCACCTTCGTGTGCCAGGCCGCACTCCACACCGTCCCGGGGACGAAAGCCCGGACGCCAGACGCCAGGGCCATTGAAGAGCTGCAACGTCATCACCCGCACCCCGAAATGAGACCGGCCCGCCTACCGCTCGAGGAGCGGGGAGGCGGGCCGGGGCAGCTACACATCCGTACGCGCGGAGCGCGCGGATGGATCTACTTGAGGAACTTCGTCACCTGGATGGGGCCCTGCTGTGTGACGACGGTCTGTCCGTGCGTCACGACGGCCTTGCCGTGCCCACCCTGGTGGTCGTGCCCCGCGCCCAGCTGCGGCGTCTTGAGCTGCACCAGTCCCTCGCCAATGCGCGTGTGGGCCTCCTTGTGCGTGTGGTGCGGCTCCTCGGAGCCTTCGCGCTTGTTCCACGGATCCGAGGGGTGCGAGACGGCCGGCCCCTTCAAGAGCTTCGGGATGTCGTAGACGAAGTTCTGCCGCGTGTACTCGGAGGGCGTGTGCATGTACGTGTCCATGCGGATGGCGTCCTTGGGGCACGCGTCCACGCACAGGCCACACACGATGCAGCGCAGCTCGTCGATGACGAACTGGGTGGGGTACTTCTCGATGACGCGCGACTCGCCGTCAGCGTCCGTCTCCTCGTACTCACCCGCCTCGATGTAGATGCACTGCGCCGGGCAGATGGTCGCGCACATGTAGCAGGCCACGCAGCGCGGCTTGCCGTCCTCGCGCGGAACCAGCCGGTGCAGACCGCGGTAGCCCTCCGGGTAGATGGGCTTCTCCTCGGGGTACTCGACCGTCGTCATCAGGCTGGTGCCCGTGCGGTCCTGCACCTGCGTGTTCGTGTCACGCGTGCCGAAGAGGTTGCGGAAGAAGTGCTTGGTCGTGATGGCCAGACCGTGCAGCAGCCCCGGGATGTACATCCGCTCCCGGATGTCCGTGCGGGGGTCCTGGGTGACCTTGGTAACCTTGATGGCCATGATGGTGTCTCGATTCCCGGTGCCCTAGGGCCTAGTGCGAAGACGTCGCGCTCGCGTGGGACGGCAGCCCATGCGCGTCGTGCCCGTGGTCATGGCCATGGGCTCCATGCGCGCCGTGCGCACCGCCCTCCGCCGCTTCTGCCTTCTTCGTCATCGTCAGCACCACCAGCACGCCGATCTCCAGCATGCCCACCACCGCCAGCGCCCGCAGCGACGGATCCCACAGCACCAGCGCACCCGAGACGAACACGTTCACCAGGGCCAGCGGCAGGAGGATCTTCCAGCCCAGCGTCTGGATCTGGTCGTAGCGGAAGCGGGGGAAGGTCCAACGAATCACCAGCTGCACCCAGATGAGGAAGACCACCTTCACCCAGAACACGGTGCCGAGCAGCGTGCCGTACAGCCAGCCGTGCTCCTGCATCAGCGGCTGGCTCGCCAGCCACTCGCCGCCGAAGGGCAGGTGGTGGCCGCCGAAGAACAGCGCCGTCGTCACGCCGGCCAGCACCACGACCTCCACGAACTCGGAGATCATGAACATGCCGAACTTCATGCCGGAGTACTCCACGAAGTAGCCGATGATCTCCGACTCGCCTTCCGGCACGTCGAAGGGCGCGCGCTTGGTCTCCGCGAAGGACGCGGCGAAGAAGCCAATGAAGCCGATGGGCTGCAGGAGGAAGCCCCACGCCGGCACGCCGAAGTCGAACCCGCCTTCCGTGCGCCACAGGTACTGCGCCTGGCCCGTGGCCTGCGCTCCGGCGAGGCCCAGCTCACCGACGATCGCGGGCAGCTGCAGCGAGGAGAACGCCATGAACAGGCCGATCAGCGACAGGCCCAGCGCCACCTCGTACGAAATCATCTGCGAGGACGCGCGCACGCCGCCCAGCAGCGCGAACTTGTTGTTGGAGGACCAGCCCGCGAGCGCCGTGCCGTAGACGGCCAGGGACGCAATCGCGAGCAGGTACAGCACGCCGAAGTCCGGCGTGGCGACCACCATGTCCACGCGGTGACCGAACACCGTCACCGAGGGGCCCGCGGGCACCACGGCGAACAGCGCGAACACCGGCGCGAAGGCGAGGATGGGGCCCAGCTTGAACAGGAACCGGTTCGCGGTGCCGGGGATGAAGTCCTCCTTCGTCAGCATCTTCAGCACGTCCGTGAGGATGTGCGGGATGCCGGCGAGGGAGCGGTTGCGCAGGCCGGGCAGGTCGATGCGCGCGCGGTTGGGGCCCACGCGGTCCTGCATCAGCGCGCTCCACTTGCGCTCGGCGAGCGTGAGGAGCGTGGCGATGATCATCACGAAGACGAGCATCAGGAAGATGATGTTCGACAGCCGGCTCGCACCCGGGAAGAGGTGCTTCTCGGCCAGGCCGGCCACCACATAGGCCGCCGCCGAGACACCCGCGAGCGTCGCGACGATGAAGCCCGTCGCGAAGAGGACAGTCAGTACGCGCTTCATCGCTAGATACCCCTCACCCGGGGAGAACCGAACTCACGGTAGCCCGGAGGACGCCCATCGGCGCCGGTGGGCAGCGGATTGATACCCGGCTTCTCCCGGTCCGGCGGAGAGGCCTTGTCCCAGTTGAACTCGGCGAACTCGGCCACCTTGCCGGACAGCTCGCGCCACACGTCGCGCGCGGAGGTCCAGGCCGGCGCCTCGCCGCCCACTTCGCGCGTCAGCTCCGCGACCCACTTCCAGCCCGGAGTCACGTCGCCCTTGGGCGGGTACGCCTTGCGGAAGCGCTGGGTGATGCCGTCCATCTGCGTGAAGGAGCCCTCGTCCTCGACGTGAATCGAGGCGGGCAGGAGCACCGTCGCCTGCGCCGTCACCGGCGACTCGTTCTTCTCCTGCACCACGAAGACGTCCAGCTTGGAGGCGGCCTTGGCGAAGGCCTCCACGTCGCCCGGCACCTCGGTGCCGATGGCGTAGAGCGCCTTGACTTGACCCTTGTCCAGGGCCGTGGTGAGCGCCTCGAAGGTCTCCACCTTCAGGCCCAGGCCCTTGGCGATCCACTCCAGGCCCTTGCGGTTGGGGTTCTTGTCCGCCGTCTTCAGGAAGTGGTCCGCCTTGCCCGCTGGACGGCCGCCCACGTAGACGGTGGAGATGCCCAGCGTGGCCTTCGCGAAGGTGAGGCCCGCCAGCAGCTCCTCGTTGGAGGACACCGGCGAGGCGAGCACCGCGAGCTTGCCACTGCCCACCAGCGGCTTGAGCGCCTTGGCGGCGGCCTGAGCGGCCTCCTTGCGCGTCACCACCGGAACGACCTCGGAAGCGGCCTGGACCGTGGCGCGGCCAATCCTCGCCTGGAGCACGCGGCCCAGGTTGAAGGACTTGTACATGAGCCGGCCCTGGTCACACATCCAGCTCTTGTTGATCTCCTCGTTCTCACGAGGACGGATGCGGTAGGTGTCCTGCGACATCCAGTCCGCGTACGTGTTGCAGCCCTTCGCGCAGCCCGTGCAGATGGACGGGGTGGCGGAGAGGAACCACGCGCGCGCCTTGAAGCGGAAGTCGCGGCTGAGCAGCGCGCCCACCGGGCAGACGTCCACGGTGTTCAGCGAGTAGTCGCTGTCCAGCTCGTTGCCCGGGAACACGTCGATGCGCTCGTGGCTGCCGCGGCCGAACACGCCCAGCTGCGGCTCCTTGGCGACTTCGTTCATCACGCGCACGCAGCGGGTGCACATGATGCAGCGCTCCTGGTCCAACACGACGCGCGGCCCCAGCACCTTGCGCTTGTTCTTCAGGGCCTTGCCGCCCTCCAGGCGCGAGGGGCGGTAGTCGTACTTCATGTAGTAGTCCTGCAGCTTGCACTCACCGGCCTGGTCGCAGATGGAGCAGTCGACCGGGTGGTTGAGCAGCAGGAACTCCATCACCGAGCGCTGCTGCTCCTTCACCTTGGGCGTCGTCGTCTTCACGACCACACCTTCGGCGAGCGGCGTCTGGCACGCGGGCACCATCTTGGGCGCGTTGGACGCCTCGATGAGGCAGATGCGGCAGTTGGCCGCGATGGAGAGGCGCGGGTGGTAGCAGTAGTACGGAATCTCCGAGCCGACCGACTTGGCCGCCTCGATCATGTTCGTCCCCGGCTTCACGACGACTTCCTTGCCGTCGATGGTGCAGGTGACGAAGCCCGGGTTCTTCGGCGCGGGCTTGGGCGGCGGGCCCGGGGGGGCGGCGGCCTTGGGAGGCGCAGTGACGCTGCTGGCCGCCGCGGGGGGCGTGTCCAGCTTCGCGCCGGCCGGAGGGTTGGAGGGCTCGGGACCGATCTTCGCCGCGGGGGTGTCCGTGGGCGCGCCCTTGGGGGGCGGCTGCGCATCACCGGTCGGCTTCTTCGTGTCGTCGTTGCTCACTGCTCGACCTCGCCGCCAATCATGTTGATGGTGTCAAACGTGGGGATGAGGTCCGCCAGCATCTTCCCCTCGATGATATGGGGCACCGCCGCGAGCACCGGGAAGCCCGGGGCGCGCACATGGACCTTGTACGGACGGCCGCGCCCGTCGCTCACCAGGTACCAGCCCAGCTCGCCGTTCGAGGCCTCGGTCGCGTCGTAGCACTCGCCGGGCGGCACCTGGATGCCCTCCATGACGAGCTTGAAGTGCGCCATCACGCCTTCGATGGTGCCGTAGACCTCCGGCTTGGGCGGCAGCGCGATGCGCCAGTCATCCACGATGATGGGGCCCGCGGGGATGGTCTCCAACGCCTGGCGGATGATGCTGATGGACTGACGCATCTCCTCCATGCGGACGAGGTAGCGGTCGTAGTTGTCGCCGTGCTCGCCCACCGCGACGCTGAAGTTGAAGCGCTCGTAGACCCAGTACGGGTGCGCCTTGCGCAGGTCGTGGTCGATGCCGCACGCGCGCAGCGCCGGGCCCGTCCAGCCGTAGTCGATGGCGTCCTCGGCGCTGATGACGCCGGTGTTCTTGGTGCGGTCCACGAAGATGCGGTTGCGCGTGAGCAACCCGTCCATCTCCACCAGCAGCTCCTCCGTGCGGGTGAGCGTCTTGTGGACCTTGTCCGCCCAGCCCTCGGGCAGGTCGCGGTTGATGCCACCCACGCGGCCGAAGCTGGTGGTGAGGCGCGCGCCGGTCAGCTCCGTGACGCGGTCCTGGATGAGCTCGCGGGCCTCCATGCCGTAGAGGAACGGCGCGAAGCCGCCCATCTCCAGGCCGGTGGCGCCCACGCACGTCAGGTGGTCCGTCAGCCGGTGCAGCTCGCTGCCGATGACGCGGATGTACTGGGCGCGCTCCGGAATCTCCAGGCCGATGAGCTTCTCCACGGCGTTGAGGAAACCGAAGTTGTTCATCATCGCGGACAGGTAGTTGAGCCGGTCCGTGTACGGCAGGCACTGCGTCCAGGTGACGTTCTCGCAGCTCTTCTGGAAGCCGCGGTGCAGGAAGCCAATCTCGGGGTCGATCTTGACGATGGTCTCGCCGTCCAGCTCCACCTTCAGCCGCACGGTGCCGTGCGTGGCCGGGTGGGACGGGCCCATGTTGATGACCATGTGCTTGCTTTGGAGGTGGGCCTCCAGCTCCGAGCCCTCCGGCGGCAGCGAGCCGTCGGTGTCCGGATTGTGGCCCTTCGCATCAAACGTGTGGCTGTCGGCCATGGTGTCTGTCGTCCTCAGGAGTGCCCGCTGGTGCCGGGACCGCGGAAGATGTCCTTGATGGGGCGCTCGGGGATGAGCGGCTGCCGGTCTCGCAGCGCGTAGTCCTTGCGCAGCGGGTGGCCCTGGAACTCGTCGTACAGGAGGATGCGGCGCAGGTCCGGGTGGCCCTCGAAGCGGATGCCGTAGAAGTCGAAGGTCAGGCGCTCCCACCAGTTGGCGCCCCGGTACACCGGCACCAACGTGGGGATGACCGGCTGGTGCTCGCTCACGCGCACCTTGAGCCGCACGTGCTCATGGCGCTTGAACGAGTAGAGGAAGTAGACGACCTCGAACCGAGGGTCGTTCTCCGCCAGGTGCAGCCGGTCCACGCCGTCGATGGAGCCGAAGAGCTTGAACTCCAGCTCCGCGTCGTCCTTGAGGAACGCGGCGACCTTCGGGAGCGAGTCGGGATGGATCACGGCCCAGGCGCCACCGGCCCGGTCCACATAACGCTCCACCACCGCCTCGGGAAAGTGGGCGGAGACCCTGTCCAACGCGAAAGTGCTCAAGGGGGACCCAATGACTGAGGGAGAAGAATCCGCGGCTTTATAAGGAGCCCAGAAGGGGGGCGTCAACGTAAACCCTCAACCATGTAGGCCACTTAGGAAGCCCAGAAGCCCGCGTTGCGCACGCGGCGTCCGAGCGGGCGTGTGGATCGGTGGAAGGGGAGGAATTCAGGCCGCCGAGCCCGGGGAGCCGACGAGGGCGGGAGCCGTCGCCAGGGGGACGAAGGTGGCCACCGGCCGACTCTTGCCGGGCACGAGCGCCTGGGTGATGGCCTCCCAGTGGAAGAGGGGGCCCGCCTGGTCCCGGGTGGCCTCCGAGACGAGCACCGGGACGCCCACCCGCTTGGTCAGCCCCTCAATCCGGCTGGCCAGGTTCACAGTGTCGCCAATGGCGGTGTAGTCCAGGCGCCGGGCGGTGGAGCCGATGTTGCCCAGGATGACGGGGCCGGTGTGGACCCCCACCCCCATCCGCAGGGCCGGAGCCCCCTGGAGCGCCCGGTCCGCGTTGAAGTCCTCCAGCTCCCGCACCATCGCCAGGGCGCAGCGCACCGCGCGCTCGGCGTGCTCGGTGTCCGCCAACGGGGCCCCGAAGTACACCATGAGTGCGTCCCCGATGAACTTGTCGAGCGTTCCTCCATGGCGGAATACCACCTCCACCATCCGGCCGTAGTAGGCGTTGAGGAGCGTGACGACCTCGCCCGGGGGGAGCCGCTCGCTCATCGAGGTGAAGTCGCGGATGTCGGCGAAGAGGACGGTCACCTCGCGCAGCTCCGGCTCCGGGGAGGCGAGGCGCTGGAGTCGCTCGGCGACGGCGGGGGCGAAGTAGCGGCCCAGGCGGGCGCGCTTGAGCTCCTCTTCCGAGACGGCGGCGGAGAGCGCGCGGATGCGGTTGAGCAGGTGGCGGGCGCCGGCGGCGGCCACGGAGAGCATGACCACCGAGGCCAGTTGGGCGCCGATGCCGATGCCGGCCTGGTGCTGAAGCGCCATCTCCGCGACGGCGGCGAAGGCGGTGACGACGAGCGTCACGGTGTTGCGCAGCGACAGCGCCGCGAGGATGACCAGCACCGCGAAGATGCCGAGCGTGAAGCCGGCGACGCCCCCGGGGGAGGGAGACACCGGAATCGCGTGGCTCTGGAGCCAGTACACCGCCGGCACGTCGATGAAGGCCACGGACAGGCCGGCCCAGCGCACGGCGCGAGGCGAGCGGGCCACGGCCACCCACACCGCCGCGGTGCAGAGCCAGTAGACGGAGAGGGGGCGGAGGTACTCGACCCAGTCCGCCTTGCCCACGCCCAGGCCCAGACAGGCCGACATCACGAGCATGACGGTGACGGCGACGAAGCGAATCCTTGAGAGCTGGCGCGCGTTGCGTCGCCGCTCGTCGTCGAGGGCCCGGTTCACCGAGTCCTGGATGCCTTCTGGCGCGTTGGACCTCAGGCCCTCACCCCCCATCCCAGGCTCCACGGGTCGACTTCCGCAGCACGCACATCTTGCACCGTCTGGACCGCGCTCGCACCTTCCGGGCCGGAAAGGGTCCTTGCCTCGCGAGCCTGTCGCGTTGCGGTATACACGCGGATGCATGGCTGAGTCCGTTCCTCCTCATCCGTTCCGTTCGCTCGGTTGGCGCCTCGTGCTGGGCGCGGGCCTGGGGTTGGTGTTGTTCGCTGGAGAGTCCTGGCTGCTCTTGCGCTCGGGGCTGGTCGGCGTGGACATCCCCGTGGACGGGCCCTACGCGGCGCTGGCGGCGGCGGTGAGGCCGGTGCTCCCGGGCCTGCTCCTGCGCGTGGCGGCCGTCTACCTGGTGGCGGGGATGGTGCTCGCGGGCGTGGCGTGGGGGCTCGCTCGCGTCTGGGGCCGGGGTGGGGTGGGGGCGACGGCGACAGGCTGGTGCGTGCTCGTCCTGCTGCTGGCGTGGGACCGCGCCATCTCCCGGCCCGCGCTCTTCGACGACCTGCCCGCCGTGCGTCCGCTCCTGGCCTGGCTGGTGGACCATGGCGCACCGTGGCATCCGCGCGCGGCGGCGGTGCTGCTCGCGCTGGTGCATGTCGCGGTGCTCCTGGCCCGACTGGGGACGTGGAAGCGCCGGCTCCAGGTGGGCTTGGGACTGGTGGCCACAGTGGTGGTGCTGTTCGTCGCGGGGCGCGCGGGCGGTGGCGGGACGACGGACGCCAGTCCTCCGCTGGTGGTGCTCATCGGCATCGATGCCTTCCGGCCGGACCGGCTGCGCACGCTGGGCGGAAACGGCGAGGTGGCGCCGCACGTGGACCGGTTCGTGGAGGACGCCACGCTCTTCACGCGGGCGTATACGCCGGTGGCCCAGACGGAGCCCGCGTGGCGCTCGCTGCTCACCGCGCGCTGGCCTCACGAGACGGGCGTGCGCTACGCGCTGACGTCCGAGTCGCGGATGAAGCTCCAGCCCACCTTCGCGGAGTCCTTCGCTCGGGCGGGGTGGCGCACGGTGTTCGCCACGGATTGCTCGCGCTTCCACGCGGAGGGGCCCGCTTCGGGTTTCGCCACCCGGTTGCAACCTCCACGGGGCGCGGTGAACTTCCTCCTGGAGAAGCTGCGCTACCGCGCGCTGGGTGTCTTCGCGGACCATGCCGTCGGTGCCGCGTGGGTGCCGGAGTTCATCGACAACCGCGCGCTGGCTGGCATCCATGACCCCATGGGCTACGCCGGGCGGCTGACGTCCACGCTGCTCGACGAGGCGAGCCAGGGCCCCACGCTGTTCGCCTTCCACGCCACCGCCGCGCACTTCCCGGGCGACCCCGTCCATCCCTTCTACCGGCGCTTCGTGTCGTCGTCCGAGCCCCTGGAGCGCCGGCTGCGCATGCACTTCGCCCCCGTGTCTCCCGGCGCGAAGGGCGGATGGAGTCGCGACGGGGCGGAGGCGCTCTACGACGAGCTCATCTCCCAGGCGGATGCGCAGGTGGGCATGTTGCTGGACGCGCTGCGCCGCTCGGGGCGGTATGACGACGCGCTCATCGTCCTCATGTCGGACCACGGCGAGAGCTTCCACGAGGACCGGCCGGACCTGGCGGGCGCGACGCCCGTGCATGGCGCGCGGCTGTCCGAGCTGGAGAACCGCATCCTGCTCGCGGTGAAGCCGCCGAAGGGACGCGCGGGTGCGCCCGCCACCTCGGAGGCGCTGGTGCGTCTGGTGGATGTGGGGCCCACGCTGCTGGAGCTGTCGAGCCTGCCCGCGCTCTCCGGCGTGGACGGCGTGTCCCTGGCGCCGCTCTTGCGCGGTGAGTCGCTTTCGCCGTTGAACCTGTACGCGGAGACGGGCTTCACGCACGTCTCGCCCGAGGTGTTCGACAGGGGGCACTGGCCCGGCGCGCCTCGCGCGTTCGACGCGTACCGCATCCGCCCGGACGGCGTGGTGGAGCTGGGTGACGCGGCGCACGAAGCCGTGGTGTTGGAGAAGGACCGGGGCGCGTTCGACGGACAGCGTTGGTGGGTGGACCGACCGCAGGCGGATGGCACCCTGCTGCGCGTGTGTGAAGGGGACTGTGAAGGGCTGGACGCGCTGGCGCTGGAGTCGTGGCTGGACACGGTGCGAGGACGGACGCCGGAAGGGGACTCGCGTAAGGTGGCCGGCCATGTCGACGACTCCAGACGCCCCGTCTCTCCAGGAACAGTACGCCCCCCACAACAGCTGCTTCGGCTGCGGCCCGGCCAACACCCAGGGCCTGCGCATCCGCAGCCGCGTGGAGGGTGACCTCGTCGTCGCCGAGTGGACGCCCTCCGAGCACCACCAGGCCTTTCCGGGCGTGCTCAACGGCGGAATCATCGGCGCGCTGCTGGACTGTCACTGCAACTGGACGGCGGCGTACCACCTGATGAAGGCGCAGGGCGCGTCCTCTCCTCCGTGTACCGTGACGGCCGACTACTCCATCACCCTCAAGCGCCCCACGCCCATGTCCGGGCCGGTGCGGCTGGAGGCGAAGCCGGTGGAGCTCAAGGGCGACCGCGCGGTGATTGAAGGCACGCTCACCGCGGGCGGCAAGGTGACGGCGCTGTGCCGGGGCACCTTCGTCGCGGTGAAGGAAGGCCACCCCGCGTACCACCGCTGGTGAGGGCGGAAACACCAGGGGCCCCGACGCCACCCCTCTGGAGGGGAGGCACGCGGGGCCCCGGGAGCAAGACGAAGGCTTTTTGACTACTTGCCCATGGAGATGAGCAGGTCGTGCCGGGCGGCCGTCTGGTTGGGCTGCTCGCGGTCAGCGATTCGGTGGACCTGGTTGGCGATCTTGTCCTGGAGGAGCATGAGACCGTCCAGCACCTGCTCCGGACGGGGCGGGCAGCCGGGGATGTAGACGTCCACCGGGAGGATGCGGTCGATGCCCTGGAGCACCGCGTAGTTGTCGTAGAAGCCGCCCGAGGACGCGCACACGCCGAAGGACACGACCCACTTGGGCTCGGTCATCTGCTCGTACACGCGCTTGAGGATGGGGGCCTGCTTCAGGTTGATGGTGCCCACCACCATCAGGAGGTCCGCCTGACGCGGCGAGAAGCGGGGGAACTCGGCGCCGAAGCGCGCGATGTCGTGACGGCTGGCCGCCACGGACATGTACTCCATGCCGCAGCAGGCGGTGGCGTACGGGTAGGTGAACAGCGAGTACTTACGGGCCCAACCCAGGCCCTTGGAGACCATGCGCTGGAAGAAGCCCATGGCTTCGTCGCGGCGGGTCGTCAGCACTGGAGCGATGTCTGAATCAGCCATGATGTCTCAGCTCTCCCAATCCAGGGCGCCCTTTTTCCAGACGTAGATGAGGCCCACCACCAGGGTCACCGCGAAGACCAGCATCTCCACGTACCCGAACCAACCGAGCGCCTGGAAGTTCACCGCCCACGGGTACATGAACACGGCTTCCACGTCGAACACGATGAACAACAACGCGACGACGTAGAACTTCACGGCGAAGCGCTGGCGTGCCGGGCCGCTCGACTCGGAGCCGGCCTCGAACGGAGTGGACTTGATGGCGCTCGGGCGACTGGGGCCCAGCAGCGACGTGATGAAAGGAATCGCGACGCCCATGATGCCGGCCAGCAGCAGCACCACCGCCAGGGGCAGGTAGGGCGAGAGGGGAGAGGGAGTCATCGCGCGCGGAACCTAATGACACCGGCCTTGCCATGTCAAAGGGAAAGTCCCCCTGCTCGGTGCCGCAACCCCTTGAGATAACGATGAAAAGCAGGGCTTGTCGACTCCGGCGGCGAGCAGGGGGCCTGGGACGGTTCCCCGCATGCCCCGCGAGCAGCGGGCTCGTTTGACGCTTCTGGGGACGCACGCCTACCGTCGGGCGGCGCCGGCGGCCGGCGATCAGCGCGTCACTTGGGAGACGACAGGCATGTGGGGGCGGCTCGGCTTGCGGATGCAGGTGGCCATCGCGGTGCTCGTGCCCTGTCTCACGGTCATCGGCCTGTGCATCTGGAACTTCTCCGCCCGGCAGCGCGAGGTCTCCCTGGAACTGCTCCAGAAGCGGGCGCGGGTCCTCGCCACGCTCGTGGCCAACCACCCGGCGACGCGGGAGTGGGACGGCACGGAGGCTTCCAAGGAGCGCCTGGACACCGTGCTGGCCCAGTTGGAGGCCCGTGACGTCAACGGTGAGGGTGGCTTCACGGTGAACTACCAGGGGCTGCTCGGGCCGGACGGCCGCCCCGTGTATGAGTCCGCGACGCGGCTGCCCGAGCATGCGCGCGGTCGGACGGCGGTGACTCGGGAAGGCTGTGTGACGTCGCTCCTGGCGCTGCGCGAGGTGTCGGTGCGCTGCGCGAGCGGCGAGCGGACGTATGTCGTGGGCCTGGGCCTGGACGAGGCGGCGGCCTCCGTCACCGAGCTGAAGGGCTCCGTGGTGGCGGGGCTGGTGGGCGCGCTGGTGCTGGGGCTGCTGCTCGCGGCGCTCATCGGGCGGACCATCGTCGAGCCCGTGTCCCAGGTGACGGACGTGGTGCGGGACGTGGCCCGTGGAGACGTGTCGCGCGTGGAATTGGATGTGCCGGCCACGGGCGAGGTGCGGTTGATGGCGCAGTCCTTCAACCAGATGCTCGGCACGCTGCGAATCACGGTGCTGGAGCTGGTGTCGCGCACGGAGCAGTTGTCCGGCGCGTCACGTGGACTGCTGGGCGCCTCCGCGGACCAGGAGCACGTCATCAGTCAGCAGGCGGCGTACGCGCAGCAGATCGCCGCGACGTTCGAGGAGCTGAGCCGCACGGCGGAGCAGATCTCCAGCTCCACCGAAGTCGTGGAGTCGAGCGCCCGTCGCACGCACGAGGCCGTGGCCGAGGCGATGGCGGTGGTGGCGCAGGTGGTCGCGGGCATCAACGACATCCGCACCGAGTCCAAGGGCGTGGCGGACGCGATTGTCGGCCTCAACCAGGACCTGCAGCAGGTGTCCAAGATTGCCCACGTCATCAATCAGGTGGCGGAGCGCTCGGACCTGCTGGCGTTGAACGCGGCGCTGGAGGGCACCAAGGCGGGCGAGGTGGGGCGGGGCTTCTCGCTGGTGGCGGCGGAGATGCGCAAGCTGGCGGAGAACGTGTCGGCCTCCGCGCGGGACATCGGCCGCATCGTCGAGAAGGTGCAGGACTCCGGCGAGGAGGCCGCGTCCAAGGCGCGCGTGGGCATGGCCACCAGCGACCGGGGCGTCGAGGTGGCGGAGCAGGCTTCCTCGGTGTTCCAGCGAATCGTGGAGTTGGCGCGCGGCACCAGCGAGGCCGCTCGGCAGATCACCATCGCCACGCGGCAGCAGCGTCAGTCCAGCGAGCAGGCGGTGCAGGGCGCTCGCAACGTGGCGGAGCTGGTGAAGCAGGGCGTGGACGCCACGGGCCGCACTACGCGAATCGCCCAGGACCTCCAGGCGGTGGCCGAGGGGCTCACCGCCGTCACCAGTCGCTTCAAGACGACGCGGAGCTGAGAGAGGCGCCTACTCGTCGCGCGTCCAGCGGACCTGGAGCTCCAGCTCGTCCACGTCGCCTTCGCGCTCGTGCTCGATGCTGAAGTGCGCATGGGCGGGGACGTGCAGGCGCTCGCCGGCCACCTGGATGCTGAACCCCTTGCCGCTCTCCACCGCGTCCGCGAGGCGTCGCAGCTTCGCGACGAACTGTGCGCGGGGATAGACCTTCTCGATGTCACGCTTCGGTCGCTTCGCCATCGCTTCATCCTGCCAGCGACGTGCAAACCCGTCGAACTTCATTACTGTGCGCGCCCATGGGCTCGCTCGAACTGTCCCCCGCGCATTTCCGGCGTCTGGCTGACCGCGTCTCCACCCTGGCCGAGGAGTGGCTCGAAGGGCTCGACTCACGCCCCATCGCGCCCTCCATCACCGGCGCCGCATCGGAGGCGATGTTCTCCGAAGGGCTCCCCGAGCAGGGCCTCGGAGACGCCGCGCTGGATGCGCTGCGGCCCTTCATGGAGGGCTCTCGCGCGGGCAACGCGCGGTTCCTCGCCTACGTGTTCGGCTCGGGCGAGCCGGTGGGTGTGCTCGGCGACTACGTGGCCAGCGTGGTGAACCAGAACGTCACCGCGTGGCGATCGGCGCCCACGGTGGTGAGCCTGGAGCGCTCGGTGATTCGGAGCCTCGCGAGCGCGGTGGGCTGCGAGGGCTTCACCGGGAGCTTCGCGGGGGGAGGCTCCTCCGCCAACCTCATGGCCCTGGCCATGGCGCGTGAGTCGCTCGCTCCCGCCAATGAGGACGGCGCCCCGTCCGGCGTGGTGTACGCGTCGGCTGAAGTCCACATGTCCATTCCCAAGGCTGTCGCGCTCCTGGGCCTGGGGCGCAAGAACCTGCGGCTGATTCCCACGGATGCGCAGTGGCGGATGCGTCCGGACGCGCTGGCTCGCGCGATAGCCGAGGACAAGGCCGCGGGCCTACGTCCCCTGGCCGTGGTTGCGACGGCGGGCACGGTGAACACCGGCGCGGTGGACCCGCTGACGGCGGTGGCGGCGCTGGCGCGCGAACACGGCCTGTGGATGCACGTGGATGGCGCCTACGGCGCGCTCGCGGCCATGGCCTTCCCGGAGCGCTTCGAGGGACTGGGTCTGGTGGACTCACTGTCCATGGATGCGCACAAGTGGCTCTATCAGCCAGCGGACTGCGGCGTGCTGCTGTTCCGCGACGCGAAGGCCGCGCGGCGTGCCTTCTCCTTCACGGGGGATTATGCGCGCGCCCTGAACGCGGACCCGGTGGAGGGCTTCGCGTTCTTCGACGAGTCGATGGAGCTGTCACGTCGCGCTCGAGCACTGAAGGTGTGGCTCTCCGTCCGCTTCCACGGGCTCGCCGCGTTCCGCGAGGCCATCCGCCGCGACGTGCGGAACGCGGAGCGCCTGGAGGCGCTCGTCCGGGACACGGCGGGACTGGAACTCCGCTCCCCGGCGACGCTGAGCGCGGTGTGCTTCCGCTACACGGGCGGACTTCCGGACGCGGGGCTCGACGACTTCAACACGCGACTGCTGGCGCGAATCAACCGGCGGGGCCGTGTCTACATCTCCAACGCGACGCTGGAGGGACGCTTCTTCCTGCGCGCCTGCTTCGTGAACCACCGCACCACGCCCGAGGACGTGGCGACGGTGGTTCACGAGGTGCTCGCGGCGGCGGAGGAGCTCAGGGTCTCGTAGTCACGTCACGCGGCCCTGGGCGCGGGCTCAGGCGTGACTCTGCTGGAAGCGGTGGAGGGCCTCCTCCACCTCGTTGGCGAGCGCCATCACCTGGTCGCCGACCTCCGACTTCCCGTCGCGCTGAGCCTCCTTCATCTTCTCCTTCACCTTGTCCTTGAGGGGGCCGATGCTCAGGCTGCCCGGGGCCTGACTGGGCACGTAGTCGATGAGGCTCTCCGCGAACTTCTTCACCAGCGCCTGGGCCGGGACGAAGAGGAACATGCGCTGGCCGTACCATTGCGTGTACAGGCCGGAGAAGAGCGCCTCCTCGAACGGGTCCGAGCGCAGGTTGAGGATGTAGGGCCAGGAGGGGTTGAAGCGCTTGCCGCTGAACCACATGTCCGGGCCCCGGCCATCCTGGTAGCTGAAGATGACCTTCCAGTCGTCGTAGCGCACCGCCGCGATGTTGCCGCTGTCGAGCACGTAGATGAACTCGTGTCGCTGTCCCGGCTCCTTGCCCGCGAGCAGCCCGCGCTGGTCATACCCATCCAGGTGCACGCGGAACTTCTTCTTCCCCACGGTGTGGCCCTGCTTGCACTTGTCCACGATATCCTCGGGACCGCCCGACGCCGCGACGAAGGTCGGCATCCAGTCCTCGTGCGCGAAGATGTCGTTGATGACGGTGCCTGGCTCGATGACCCCGGGCCACTTCACGACGCAGGGGACACGCACGCCGCCCTCCCACGTGGAGCCCTTCTCGCCCCGGAAGGGCGAGTTGCCGCCGTCGGGCCAGCCCATCTTCTCCACGCCGTTGTCGGTGGAGAACACGACGATGGTGTTGTCCGCGATGCCCAGGTCATCCAGCTTCTTCAGCAGCATGCCCACGTGGTCATCCAGCTCCGTCATTGCATCCGCGTACAGGCCCTTGCCCGTCTTGTTGCGGTACTTCTCCTGCAAGAACGTCCACACGTGGGTGCGCGTGCTGTTGTGCCAGAGGAAGAAGGGCTTGTCGTCCTTCGCCGCGCGCTCCATGAACGACAGGGAGGACTTGAGGAACTCCTCGTCCACCGTCTCCATGCGCTTCGTCGTGAGCGGCCCGGTGTCGACAATCTTCTGCCGACCCACGCGGCCCCAGCGTGGATCCTCCGTCGGGTCGTCGCGGTCCGTGGACCAGCAGTGGAGCACCCCTCGCGGACCGAAGCGCTCCTTGAACGCCGGGTCCTTCGGGTAGTCGGGGCACTCGGGCTCGTTCTCCGCGTTGAGGTGGTAGAGGTTGCCGTGGAACTCGTCGAAGCCGTGCACCGTGGGCAGGTAGCGATTCGAGTCGCCCAGGTGGTTCTTGCCGAACTGCCCGCACACGTAGCCCTGGGGCTTGAGCAGCTCCGCGATGGTGGGGTCCGAGTCCTGGAGGCCGTAGGCGGCGCCTGGCATGCCGATGGTCGTGAGCCCCGTGCGCAGCGGGTTCATGCCCGTGATGAAGGCGGCGCGGCCCGCGGTGCAGCTCTGCTGGCCGTAGCAGTCCGTCATCATCGCGCCCTCCTTCGCGATGCGGTCGATGTTGGGCGTCCGGTAACCCATCATTCCCTGGTTGTAGGCGCTGACGTTCCACAGGCCGATGTCGTCACCCCAGATGACCAGGATGTTCGGCTTCTTCCCCGGCTGCTTGCTGTCGTGGCCGTTGCCGTTGCCGTTGCCCTTGCTCTTGGATTTTCCGATGAACGCCATTCGCTCCGCCCCCCGCTGTCCCGCCGTCGGTGAAATCCGTCCGGCCGACAGGCAAGGTGAGGCGGGGTGGTGTGAGGGGCGACTTGCCCTGCGGGGCAGTGGTCGGCCGGCTCCATTCCCGAACCCGTGCGTCCAGGCGAGCGTCGCCCCGCCCCAATGACTCACACCCGCGGCCGTTGCGCCTCCCTCTTTCGAGAAACGAGGGGGGACCCATGACGCTGGACCGCATTCGCCGCATCGCGCGCACGTGGCGCATCAACACGCTCAACACCGCTGTCTATGTCGCGTCGGGTGGCACCAAGACACTTCACGAAGGTCACTTCGCCCGCTGGCGCGGAACCTGGCGCAACTGGAGCCGGACCTTCGAATGTCAGCCCGAGCGTTTCGAGACGCCGGGCACGGAGGCGGAGCTGTGTCGCATCGTCCGTGAGTCGGAGAAGGTCCGCGTCGTGGGCGGGGGACATTCGTTCAACCGCTGTCCGCTGACCCAGGGGACCCTGATTTCGCTCGACGCGCAGAACCGCGTCCTGGAGGTCGACATGGAGCGGCGAGTGGTGCGCGTCCAGGCTGGCATCCGGCTGCGCGACTTCACCCGGCGGCTCCTGGAGCACGGCCTCGCGTTACCGGTGCTCGGGTCCACGAACGCGCAGAGCCTGGGGGCGCTGATTGGCACGGACCTGCACGGCACGGGCAGGTCGCATGGCTTCCTCTCCGAGCAGGTGCTGTCGCTGCGCGTGGTGGACGCCGCGGGCGAGGCGCGCACGCTCCGGCGCGGCACGCCCGAGTTCCATGCGGTGGCGGGCTCGATTGGCACCTGCGGCGTCGTCACCGAGTTGGAGCTCCAGTGTGTCCCCGCGTTCAACCTGGAGAAGCGCCTGGAGGTCGTCCCGCGTCGGTGGGCCGAGGACCACCTGGACGAAATCCTCGGCACCCATGACCACGTCAGCTTCTATTACGTGGGCGGGATTGACGCGGAGCACGTCCGGATGAACGTGTGGAACCGGTCGACGCGGCCTCCATCGCGGTTCTGGCACCTCCGGAAGATGGGGCTGGAGCTGCTGGACATGTCGCTGTCGGGCTATCTGCTCGGCTTGTCCCGGGTGCTGATGTTGACGGAGCCCTTCGCGAAGGTCGGCTTGTTCTTCATGAAGCTCACGCAGCAGGGACGCAAGACGGTGCTCCCCATGTGCTCCGCCTTCTCGCGCCAGCTCTTCTACCACCACGATGAGATTGAGTACGGCGTGCCCTTCGCCGTGCATCAGCGGTGTCTCCAGGAGGTGTTCGACCTGCTGAAGCGACGGCGCTTCGTCTGCATCGTCGAGGTGCGCTTCACGCCCGCGACCTCCATGGCCACGGTGGGGCCGGGCGTGGGGCGGCGCACGTGTTTCATGGAGCTGGCGCCCAGCCTGTCCGTCGACTCGAGCTCCGTCTTCGCGGAGGCGGAGCAGATCTTCCTCAAGTACGGCGGGCAGGTTCATCTGGGGAAGGCGACGCGCGCCACCGAGGAGGACATGGAGCGGATGTATGGCGTGCGCTGGCACGCGCTGCGCACCGTGCAGCGCGCCCAGGACCCCGATGGGAAGTTCGTCAACGACTTCGTGGCCCGCGTCTTCGGCCCCACGCGGAGGCTGGAGACGCGGGACGAAGACGCGCCGACACCGGAGCCCGTCGTCTCCTGGGGCTGAAGCGCCGCGCGCTACTGGTCCAGGACGTAGGCGAACAGCAGGGGGGCGACGATGGAGGCATCGCTCTCGACGATGTACTTGGGCGTGTCGAGGCCCAGCTTGCCCCAGGTGATCTTCTCGTTCGGCACCGCGCCCGAGTACGAGCCGTAGCTCGTCGTCGAATCGCTGATCTGACAGAAGTAGCCCCAGAGCGGCACGCCGGTGCGCTGCAAATCTTGATGCAGCATGGGCACCACGCAGATGGGGAAGTCGCCCGCGATGCCGCCGCCAATCTGGAAGAAACCCACGGGCGTCTTCGGAGCCACGTCCGTGTACCAGGCGGCCAGTGTCTGCATCGCCTCGATGCCGGTGCGTACCGTGTGCACGTTCTTCACGTCCCCGGAGATGCAGTGCCCCGCGTACATGTTGCCGAGCGTCGCGTCCTCCCAGCCCGGCACCCAGATGGGCAGGTTCTTCTCGCACGCGGCCAGCAGCCAGCTGTTCTTCGGGTCGATTTCGTAGCTCGACTCCAGCTTGCCGCCGCGCAGCACGCGGTACATGAACTCGTGCGGGAAGTAGCGCTCGCCCGCGCGGTCCGCCGCCATCCACTCCTCGAGCACCACCGCTTCGATGCGCCGCATCGCCTCCATCTCCGGGATGCAGGTGTCGGTGACGCGATTCATGTGCCGCCCGAGCAACGCCAGCTCATCCGCGGGCGTGAGGTCCCGGTAGTTCGGCACCCGCTCGTACGCCTCGTGGGCCACGAGGTTGAAGAGGTCCTCTTCCAGGTTCGCCCCGGTGCAACTGATGGCGTGGACCTTGTCCTGGCGAATCATCTCCGCCAGGGAGATGCCCAGCTCGGCCGTGCTCATGGCCCCCGCCAGTGTCACCAGCATCTTTCCGCCGCCATCGACGTGACGGCGGTAGCCCTCGGCCGCGTCCACGAGCGCGGCGGCGTTGAAGTGACGGAAGTGCGTCCGACAGAAGTCCCTGATTCCCATGCGTGCTGCTCCCGGCGACCACGAGGTACAAGCGCGGGGGCTGTCGCCAGGAACACACCACGCCTGAACGCTCTACGGTCCGGACTGGCACCGCCATCGAAGCGTCGGGTGGCTCGGCGGGGTTCGTATATTCGCTTCACCCACGCGCCGCAACATGGGCGGCGGGCCTGCTCGGCGGGCAGGGAGCTCAGGCGGCGGCGCGGGACTTCAGCTTCGCGAACAACTCCGGCGGCATCGCGGCCGTGCCCAGGCGGTGCTCGGGCGACACGGCCTCTCCATGGAAGTCACTGCCGGCGGTGGGCACCAGGTCGTGCTCCTTCGCCAGAGCCAGATACTTCTGCCGCAGCCCCGGGTTGTGGTCCGCGTGCAGCACCTCCAGGCCGGAGAGCCCCGCCTTCGTCAGCTCGCGAATCTCCATCCGCTCCGCCTTGGACGAGCCCGGGTGCGCCAGCGTCGCCGTGCCGCCCGCGTTGCGGATGAGGCGGATGGCGTCCGCGCCGTCCAGCTTGAAGCGCTCCACCCAGGCCATGCCCCGCGTCCCCAGGAAGCGGTCGAACGCGGCCTTCATGTCCACCGCCCAGCCCTGGTCCACCAGCACCCGCGCCAGGTGCGGCCGGCCCAACTGCGCATCCCCCGCGACGGCCAGCACATGCTCCATGCGCACCGGGAAGCCCAGTTGCTGCATCCGGGCCACCATGGCCTCCATGCGCTGCTCGCGCTCGCCGCGCAGGCGCTGGGCGAACCGCGCGAGGTCCTCGTCGTCCGGCCTCACGAAGTGCCCGAGGATGTGTACCTCGCGACCCAGGACGAAGGCGGACACCTCGATGCCCGGCACCAGCTCCACGCCGTGAGCGCGCGCCGCTTCGCCGGCCTCCGCCAGCCCCGCCACCGTGTCGTGGTCCGTCACCGACAGCACCGTCACCCCCGCCGCCGCCGCGCGCGCCATCAGCTCCGTGGGCGTGTACTGGCCGTCGCTGGCGGTGGTGTGGGAGTGCAGGTCGATCATCTCGGGCTCCGGGGCGAGCGGTTGAAAGCCGCACTGTCGCGACCTAGGCTCTTCTTCAAACCACGGACAACGTCAAGAGCGATGCCGCAGCACCCACTCCAAATCTCACGAAAGATTGAGTACGGGCTGCGAGCCATGACCTTCCTGGCCTCACAACCCCTGGAGCGCATGGTTCCCTTCCGGGAAATCGCGCGCCGGATGGACGTGCCCGAGGACTTCCTCGCCAAGATTCTCAAGGTCCTCGTCTCCCAGAAGCTCGTGCGGTCCACCCGGGGCGCGCACGGGGGCTACGCGCTGTCCCGGCCCGCCCGCGAGGTGACGTTCCTGGAGGTCATCGAGGCGGTGGAAGGGCCCGTCCACGTCAATGTCTGCCAGGACACGCAGCACGATGGCTGCAAGGCCACCGGCAGCTGCACCATGTACGGCGTCTGGAAGCTGGGGCAGCAGCGGATGCTGGACGTGTACCGCTCCACCACGCTGGACCGTCTGGCGATGACAGAGTTGCGGGCCCCGTCGGAAACCGGCTCGCCGGCCGTGACGGCGCGGGCCTAGACTGCCCGGCCCATGGCCAAGAAATCCGACACGAGCATCGAGAACCGGGTGTACCTCTTCGAGTCGCTCGCCAGCAGCTACGTGGCCGCGGCCTCGGAGGCGCTGGGCTCCAAGGACTCCGCCGAGCGCGAGCGTGCCCGGAGGGCCCTCGCGGAGCTGGCCTTCGTCTCCTGTGTGGTGGCGGACACCGGGGACCTGACGCCCGAGCAGGTCCGGGAGCGGGTGCTGAGCGCGCCCGCCGTCGACGCCGCCCCCCAGAAGCGCGGCAGCCGTCGCAAGCGCGACAAGTAGGGGCGGGGGCTCAGGCGGTGCTCCCCTTGGCGGGCGGGCGGTGTTAGATCGCCGCGCCATGGCCAAGACCTCCTCGAACCCGAAGAAGTCCCTCCGCTCCGCGTACTCCGGCGCCCGCAAGGCGGACCCCCGTCCCATCACCGGCAAGGAGAGGCCGGCGGAACTGCTCGCCCACGCCTTCAGCGCCTACGTGGGCCGCCAGGAGCGCACCGCGTTCGAGCTGATGTCCAAGTCGATGGAGGACGACGCGTCCATCTTCCTCACGCTGTCGGGCGCGATGACGCCGGCGGGTCTGCACCAGAGCTGTCTGATTCCCCTCATCGAGAAGGGCGTCATCTCCGCCATCACCACGACGGGCGCGAATCTGTACCACGACGCCCACCGCATCATCGGCCACGCCATCCGCGAGGTGAACCCCAACGCGGGCGACCTCCAGTACCGGCTGGCGCGCATCATCCGCATCTATGACCTGGGTTTCTGGGAGGAGGCGCTGCTCGACACCGACCGCCTCTTCTCCGCCATCATCCGGCAGCCCGAGTTCCAGAAGAAGATGACCACGCCGGAGTTCCACTTCCTGCTCGGCAAGGCCATCCACGGAATCGAAAAGCAGCTGGGCGTGAAGCAGCCGTCGCTCCTGTCCACCTGCTACAAGCACGCGGTCCCCATCTGGGTGGGCGCGGTGCAGGACGGCTCCATCTTCCTGAACATCGTCAAGCTCAAGCGCTTGCTCGGGCCCGAGTTCAAGTTCGAGCTCGACATCAACGACGACGTCTACTCCATGGCGGCGATGCAGCACTTCTGCCGGCACAACGGCAGCAAGCGGCTGGCCATCTGGATTCTGGGCGGCGGCGTGCCGAAGAACTACACGCTCCAGGGTGAGCCGCTGCTGGACCAGATTCTCAACGTCCCCACGTCGGGCTTCGACATCGACGTGCAGTTCTGCGTGGATCCGGTGGACAACGGCGCGCTGTCCAGCTGCCCCGCGGGCGAGGGCCACACCTGGGGCAAGGTCTCCGTGGAGGCGGTGGAGACGGGCTCCGTCTACGTCCACTGCGACGTGACGGCGGTGTTCCCCTGGCTGACGCACGCGCTGCTCAACGAGCCGAAGAACAAGCGCAAGCCCATGCGGCTGATGGACCGGCTGCCGGAGGCCATCACCTTCCTCGACGCCGACGTGAAGAAGCGCAGCAAGGCGCTGATGAAGACGCTGGACTGGAGCGTGGAGGAGGCGGAGCCTTCCACCAAGAAGGACGCGAAGAAGCACGAAGCCTACGTCCGCTGAACGCCCCAGGCCCCCAGGCTCCAAGGAGCTTCCGACCCATGAGCACGCAACAGCCCCCAGCCACCGGCGTGGTGATGACCCTGGTCAGCCACGCCCAGTTCAAGACGCAGCTCACCCATGGCCCCTCCAGCGCGGGTCTCCAGACGGAGGCGCCTCGCGACAACGGCGGCACCGGCGGCAGCTTCTCGCCCACGGACCTGGTGGGCGCGGCGCTGATGTCCTGCGCGGTGACGACGATGCACCTGTTCGCCTCGCGCGAGGGCATCGCCCTGGGAGAGATTCGCGCGAAGGTGGAGAAGCGGATGACGCCGCCGCCGCGCCGCATTGGCGAACTGGTGCTGGACATCCAGATGCCCGCGGGCCTGTCCGCCGAGCACCGTGCTCGCCTGGAGCAGGTGGGCCGTGAGTGTCCGGTGGCTCGCAGCCTCCACCCCGAGGTGAAGCTGCCGCTGACGTTCAGCTACCCGGACTGAGCCGGGCGCCCGGCTGTCCGGCCGTCCCCCAGTGGAGCCTCCGGGCCTTTGCTGCCCGGAGGCTCCCGCGTGAGAACCCTTCCCCCGCGGCGGTGTGGGCCGCGTGGCCGGGAGGGGCGGCATGGATGCGAAGCGACTGGGTATCTATCTCAGCGATCACCACGCGGGCTCGGTGGCGGGCATCGCGCTGGCGCGGCGCACCGAGTCGGAGAATCACAGCAACCCCGTGGGCCACTTCCTGGCCGCGCTCATCCCGGAGCTGCGCCAGGACCAGCGGACGCTCGAGGCGGTGATGCGGGCCCTGGAGCTGCGCAAGGACCCGCTCAAGTCCCGCGTCGCGTGGGTGATGGAGAAGGCGGGCCGCCTGAAGCTCAACGGCCACTGGGTGCGCTACTCGCCCTTGAGTCGCCTCATCGAACTGGAGGGCCTGTGCACGGCCACCGAGGGCCGCATGTCCCTGTGGAGCACGCTGGCGCGGCTCCAACTTCACGACTTGCGGCTGGCGGGCTTCGACTTCGAGTCGCTCGTCGCCCGGGGTGAGCTGCAACAGGCGGGGCTCCAGCGGCTGCGCGCCCGCGCGGCGGATGTCGCCTTCGCGGACGAGCCCACGCCCTTCGGCGCCGGGGAGCCCGCCATCGCCAGCTACTGAAAACACCACGCCCCCCGACGCTTCCCCTCAAGGGGCGCGGCGGAGGGCGGGGTTTGAAGCGTCGAAGGCGAAGTGACTACGTGCCCGACGGAGACACCGGAGGACGGGTGGCGTCCGGCACCGGCACCAGACGGAGCTGGCTGGCGCTGCCCGCGAAGGTCGCGTCCACGCCGCGCTCCAGGTACGTGTAACCGGACAGGCCGTCCTCGTACATGCGCAGCAGGGTGCGCGACTCGTCCAGGGAGATGCGGCCCTGGCGCAGCGCCATCTCGGTGAACTTGCGCAGCCGGGCCACCAGGTCATCCCTGCTGTAGCTGACGTAGTTCAGCACTTCCGTCACGGTGTCACCGGCCACCACGTGGTCGATGAGGTAGCCCCCGTTGGGCGCCAGCGACACCTGCACCGTGTGCGTGTCCCCGAAGAGGTTGTGCAAGTCGCCGAGAATCTCCTGGTACGCGCCGACCAGGAAGATGCCCAGGTAGTAGTCGTCATCGTTGAGCGCGTGCAGCTCCAGCGCGTCCTTCACCTCGCGCTTGTCGATGAAGTGCTCAATCTTGCCGTCCGAGTCGCAGGTGATGTCCGCCAGCGTCGCGCGGCGCGTCGGCTTCTCCGCCAGCCGGTGGATGGGCATCATCGGGAAGAGCTGGTCAATCGCCCACGAGTCCGGCAGCGACTGGAACACGGAGAAGTTGCAGAAGTACGTGTCGCTGAGCGCCTTCTCGAGCGAGTCCAGCTCCTCGGGAATCTCGCCGGCCTCCTTCGCGATGCGCATGATCTTGTGGCAGGTGGCCCAGTAGATGTTCTCGGCCGCCACGCGCTGCTCCAGCGACAGGTGACCCAGCGAGAAGAGGGTGAGGCTCTCCTCCTTGGCATCCTGCGCGTCGTGCCACGCCTCCAGCAGGTTCTTGTTCGTCACCTCGCGGAAGGTGGACAGGAGGTTGCGCACCACCGAGGGCGCCTTCTCGTCCACCTTGTCTGGCACGTGGGCCGGGTCGAACTCGCTGGTGCCCAGCACGTCCACCACCAGCACCGCGTGGTGCGCGACGACGGCGCGGCCCGACTCGGAGACGAGCGTCGGGTGCGGCACGCCAGCGCGGTCACACGCCTCCATCACGCCGAAGACGACGTCGTTGGCGTACTCCTCCGTCGTGTAGTTCATGGAGGAGGCGAAGTTCGTCTGGGAGCCGTCGTAGTCCACGCCCAGGCCACCGCCCACGTCCAGGTACTTCAACGGCGCGCCCTGACGCGCCACCTCCACGTAGAAGCAGCCCACCTCGCGCAGCGCGTTCTTCACGTTGCGGATGTTGGAGATCTGGCTTCCCAGGTGGAAGTGCAGCAGTTCGAAGGCGGGCAGCAGGCCCGTGTCCTTCATGAAGCTGATGCAGCTCATCAGCTCCGACGAGGACAGGCCGAACTTGGAGCGGTCTCCGCCGCTGGCCTCCCACTTGCCGGCGCCACGGGTGGACAGCTTCACGCGCATGCCCAGCCGCGGGGTGATGCCCGTGCGGCGCGAGACCTCCGCGATGAGGGGCAGCTCGCTGGGCTTCTCCACGACGAGGATGACGTTGCGGCCCAGGCGCGAATAGAAGAGGGCCGTCTCGATGTACTCCTCGTCCTTGTAGCCGTTGCAGATGACGAGCGCTTCCTCGTTCTCCAACAGCGCCATCACCGCCATCAGCTCCGGCTTGCTGCCGGCTTCCAGGCCGTAGTTGTAGCCCTTGCCCGCCTCGATGATGGTCTCCACCACGTAGCGGTGCTGGTTCACCTTGATGGGGTAGACGCCCCGGTAGCCGCCCTTGAAGCCCTGGTCGGCCATGGCCTTGCGGAAGGCCTCGTTGAGGTGGACGACGCGGTGGCGCAGCACATCCGTGAAGCGCAGCAGCAGCGGCAGTCCAATGCCCCGGCGACGAACTTCGTCCACCAGGTCCTTCAAGTCCATGCTGGGGGCCTGGGGGCCGTCCGGATGGACGCAGACGTGGCCCTTGTCGTTGATGCCGAAGTAGGGCGAGCCCCAGTTCCGGATTCCATAGAGCTCGTGCGCGTCAGCGAGGGTCCAGCGGTGCGGAGGGGCGTTTGCGGGCATCGGCGGTTCGAGGCTCCCAGGGAAATGGAGGGTGGACTCCAGTCAACACTGGAGGGGCGCGGGAACTATAGGAAAGCCCCCCCGCATACAACAGCCGGCTGAAGGGAGAGCAAGCTGGCGGGCAGGCGACCACCCCGGGCCCCTGTCCTGGCGGGCGGACCTTCCATCTGATTCCTACCCTTTGGACGGAGTGTCGGGAGGACGCGTGGATAGAAGGGAAGGGTACATGGAGTCGTCCGCACGCAGGGAAGAAGCGCCGCTGACCCCTCGAGAAATCTACGAGCGACTGGACCGCTACGTCATCGGCCAGGACGCCGCCAAGCGGGCGGTGGCCATCGCCGCCCACAATCACCTCAAGCGCGTGCAGGCCCGGAGGCTGCGTCGGCAGTCGCTCATCAAGAAATCCAACATCCTGCTCATTGGCCCCACTGGCAGCGGCAAGACGCACATCGCCCGCAACCTGGCGGACATCCTCCAGGTGCCCTTCACCACCGTGGACGCCACCGAGTACACGGAGGCGGGCTACTACGGCAAAGACGTGGAGGTGATGATCTCCGACCTGCTCCTCAAGGCGAACCACTCCGTCGAGGACACGCAGCGGGGAATCATCTTCGTGGACGAGGTGGACAAGATTGCCCGCCGCTCCCAGGGCGCCCGCAACGGTGCGGGCAGCCGGGACATCGGTGGAGAGGGCGTCCAGCAGGCCCTGCTGAAGCTCCTGGAGGGCCGTGAGGTGTACGTGCCGCTCAACGTCACCCAGGCCTGGAACAAGAGCGACTTCGTCCAGGTGGACACGCGCGACATCCTCTTCATCTGCGCGGGCACCTTCAGTGACTTGCACGACGCCGGCGACGAGGCGTCCAGCAGGCCCCTGGGCTTCGGCGCGGACGACGCCTCCAAGCGGCTCCGCAAGCGCATCAGCACCAAGCAACTGGTGGAGTTCGGGATGCTGGCGGAATTCCTCGGCCGCCTGCCCGTGGTGGTGCAGTTGGATTTGCTGGGCGAGGCGGACCTCATCCGTGTGCTCACGGAGCCGCCGGACTCCATCGTCCGGGAGTTCCGTGAGCTGTTGGCCATGGACGAGCTGGAGCTGGAGTTCGACGACGCGGCGCTGCGCGAGGTGGTGCACTACTCGGTGTCGCGCGGGCTGGGGGCTCGTGGGCTGCGCTCCATCCTGGAGCACGTGATGGCGGACATCATGTTCGAGGCGCCCGAGCGTCGTCGTCGGCAGTTGAAGGTGGACGCGGATTACGTGCGTCCCCGGCTGGTGGGGCTGGACGCCGTGCAGCTCAACGTATGACGTCCCCGGCATGCTCCGAGGCCCGGGCCGCCGCTCCCAGTCGGGCGGCGATGTCCGGGTCCTGGATGAGCTGGAGGACCAGGTCGTTGCGCAGGAGCGCGGCCGTGTCGCCCCGGACGAGCGCCTGCTTCACCTTGTCGTCCTGGAGGAGCCGCTGGAAGCGCGGGTCCTTGCGCAGGGCCTTGAAGGCGGGGTCGTTCTTCAGTGTCGCCGCGCGCTCCGGGTCCCCCGCGGCCTTGGCCACCTGGACCATGTCGTCCATGGGGGCGAACTGGGTCATCTCGAAGAGGTTGTAGCGGCGCGCGGCGTGGGCGGCCAGGGAGTCCTTGGGCGACACGCCGATGCGCTTGCCGGCGACGATGACGTGCTGCTCGAAGAAGGTCATCGCGCTCAGGGCCATCCAGGCGAAGGCCGCCGTCTTCCCCGCGCCCAGCACGAAGCCGAGGAACCGGTCGATGCCCCGGTTCTCGTTCTGCTTGCCCGTGGCGAGGAAGCGCTGGAGCAGGGTGCCCAGCGCGTAGCGCACGGTGAGCCACACGCCGACGAAGAGCAGCACCGTGCCCAGCAGGAGGCCCAGCAGCAGCGGGCCGTCGAGTGCCTCCGCCAGCCGGGGTGCGACGAAGGGGCCCAGCCGGCGCGAGGCGAAGAACCCCAGCGCCAGGCCCACCCAGTTGGCCACCTGGCGTGAGGCGCCGGTGAGGGCGCCGATGAGCCCGAAGAAGAGCACCATGCCCAGGATGATGAGGTCGATGACCATGGGGCTTTGCCGCGCCTCCGGACGACGTCAGCGAATCTTGAACGAGTCGCCCTTGGCCTTGGCTTCTTCAGACAGGCGCTTCTGCGCCTCGGCCAGGCTCTCCTTGTAGCGGGGATTGGAGGGCTCGTAGGTGAGGGCCATCTTCAAGTTGCGCTCGGCGGCGGACCAGTTGCCGGCGTCGATGTCCTTCTGGGACTGCTGGTAGAACTGGCGCCCCTTGGGGTGGGTGCCAATCTGTTCTTCCTGCTCCTTCTTCGCGGCGGCCTTCGTCTCGGATTCGGACGCCTCGGTGAAGCGCAGCTTCTGCGCGCGCTCGGCGCCCGTCACATCGACGAGGTACTTCTTGCGCTTCGTGTCGTCGCGCAGGACGTAATAGGCCTCGGTGACGCGCTTGTAGAGCTCGTGCACCTGCTCCTTGAGCTGCTTGTCGTCGATGTGGAAGAAGCGGTCCGGATGGTAGGTGCGGCTCTCCCGGTAGAACGCCTTCTTGATGTCGGCGGGAGTGGCCGTGCGCTCCAGCAGGAGCACCTCGAAGTAGTCGAGCTGGTCCAGCTTCGCGCAGCGCGACTGGAGGTCCGCGAGCTGGTGCTCATCCAGGCCCGGGCCCTTGGCCGCGCTCGGCGGTGGAGGCGGCGCCATGGGCGCGATGGAAGGGACCGCCGGCGCGATGGGCGGCACCATGGGGCTGATGGCCGGAACGCGGGGCGCCGTCATCGGCGGGATGCCCGGGACGGTGGCCGCGGCGGGAGGTCGGGGCGGCAGGTCCGAGGGCGCCAGTGCCGGCAGCGACATCGTGGGCCGTGCGCCCGGACGTGCCTGCGGAGCTGGGGTCGGCGGCGGAGGCGGGACGACCTGTCCGACGGCGAGCGTCGGAGGTGGACGGGGCGTGAGCGCGGGACCCCGTGGCGCGGCGCCTTGCGGCGGTACGGCCGGGGCGATGCTCGGAACGGTGGTGTGGGGCGGTCCCGCCAGGGGAGTGGTCGCCGGACGGACGGAGGGGGCCGCCGGGGCGATGCTCGGCACCGCGGGCGCGATGGACGGGACTCCGGGAGGAATGCTCGGCACCGCACCATGGGGCGCGGCGCCAGCGACGGGAGGTGGCGGCGGCACGATGGCCCGAGGCGCGACGGGCGGAGGCGTCAGGGGCGAGGTGCCGGCGGATGTCACGCGAGGCGGGGTGCCCGCGACAGGCGGAGGAGGCGGCACGGTGCCGACCGGAGCCGCGCGAGGTTGCGTGCTGGCGACAGGAGGCGGCGTCAGCGGCGCGAGACCGGCGGGAGTCCCGCGCGGCGCCGGGCCCGACCCTGGAGGAGGCGGCGGTACCGTGCCCATGGGCGCCGTGCGAGGCGCAGCGCCAGCGACGGGAGGAGGCGTCAGCGGCGCGATGCCCGCGGGAGTCGGACGCGGGGCGGAAGGGACTGTGCCCATGGGCGTGGCGCCCGCGATGGGAGGAGGCGTCAGCGGCGCGAGGCCCGCGGGAGTCGGACGCGGGGCGGGTCCCGAAGCGGAGGGGACTGCGCCCCCGGGTGCCCCGCCCGCGACAGGCGGGGGAGTCAACGGCGCGATCCCGGAAGGTGCGCCTTGGGGCGAGGGCGGTGGTCCTGCTCGCGCGGCGGGCGCTGTGGGCCTCGCTGTCGCTTGAGCCTGCGGCGTACCCGTTGCGGGACTCGCGGGTGCACCGCCGGCGGCGGGCATGGCAGCAGCCACCGTGGGCCTCGCACCTGTTGCCGGAGTCGCGGGCGCACCAACGGCGGGAATGCCTGCGGCGATCGATGGCCTCGCACCCGTTGCTGGACTCGTGGGTGCACCGACGGCGGGAATGCCTGCGGCGATCGATGGCCTCGCACCCGTTGCTGGAGTCGCGGGCGCACCGACGGCGGGAACGCCTGCGGAGACCGTGGGCCTTCCACCCGTTGCTGGACTCGCGGGTGCACCGACAGCGGGAATGGCGCCCGCTACCGAGGGCCTCGCACCTGTCGCCGGAGTCGTGGGCGCACCGACAGCGGGCACCGCGGAGACAGTGGGCCTCGCACCTGTCGCCGGAGTCGCGGGCGCACCGACAGCGGGCACCGCGGAGACAGTGGGCCTCGCACCTGTCGCCGGAGTCGTGGGCGCACCGACAGCGGGCACCGTGGAGACGGTGGGCCTCGCACCCGTTGCCGGAGTCGCGGGCGCACCGACGGCGGGAGTCCCTGCGGAGACAGTGGGCCTCGCACCCGTCGCCGGAGTCGCGGGCGCACCGACGGCGGGCATGGCGGCCACCGTGGGCCTCGCGCCCGTGGGCGTGGAGGTGGGGCTTCCCACCGAGGGCAGCCCCGTGGCGCTCGTGCGCTGCGGCGTGGGCGCGGTGATGGCGGGCACGGACACGGTGGGCCGCTGCGATGGAGGCACGGCCGGCGCCGCGACGCCCGGAGGTCTTGCTGTTGGCACTCCAGCGGGCGCGGCTTCCGTTCCGGGAGGACGCGGCGGGGCGGCGGCGGGAGGCCTGGCCACCGGCGCCGGAGTGGGCGGCACGGGGCCCGGGGTGGCCGCCGTCATCCGCGGAATGGCGGGGCGCGCGGGAGCCGCCGGTGTCCCGGGCGGGCTTCCCGGCGGCCTGCCGGAGCTGGGATCGGAAGGCTCGGACATCGCGCTCGTCTACTGGGCCACGGCGGGCAGGTCGTTGTTGTTGTGTCCGGCGAGGCGGGTGCTCCGGTTCGCCTGGATGGACTTCTGGATGTCGTCCTCCGACATGCCAGACGACAGGGTGATGGTCGTCGACGTCTTCTGTCCCGTCTCCGTGTCACACGCGGACACGTTCACCAGGCCGTCCGTGTTGATCTCGAACGTGACTTCGATCTTCACCTCGCCGCGATAGCCGATGCGGAAGCCCGCGAACTCGAACTCACCGAGCATCTCGCACTCGTCGGCCCGGTTGGACTCGCCCTGATACACGCGAATCTTCACCTTCTCCTGCCCGTCACGGCTGGTGGTGAACGCCTTCGAGCGGTCAATGGGCACCGGCGTGTTCTTGTCGATGATCTTCTCGGTGTACCCCCCCACCGTGCCGATGCGCAGCGTCAGCGGCGTGACGTCCACCAGGAACGTCTCCGTCTTGCTGTCCAGCAGCGCATGCGACTGGAGCGCCGCGCCCATCGCCACGACCTGGTCGGGGTTGATGCCCTCCAGCGGAGCCTTCTGGAAGTAGTGCTTCACGGAGTTGCGGATGATGGGCAGCCGCGTGGGCCCGCCGACGAGGATGACCGCGTCGATGTCCGCCGCCGTCAGCCGCGCGCTCTGCAGCGCCTCGTCGCAGACCTTGAACGTGCGCTGCACCAGGTCCATCACCATCCGGTTGAACTGGTCCTGGTTCAACGTGTGGCGCAGGTCCATCACGTTGCCCTGCGCGTCCTGGCAGATGCCCGCGCAGAGGATGTCCGCGGAGCCCGTCTGCCCCACGTCGATCTTCGCCTTCTCCGCGGCCTCCTTCAGCATCTGCAGACAGAACTTGTTCTGCCGCAAATCCAACCGCGTCTTGCCCAGGAAGTCGTCCGCCAGCCACGTCATGATGCGGTCGTCGAAGTCGTCGCCGCCCAGGTACGTGTCGCCCGCCGTCGCGAGCACCTCGAAGACGTCCTTGCCGATCTCCAGGATGGACACGTCGAACGTGCCGCCGCCCAGGTCGTAGACGACGACGCGCTGGTTGACGTCCCGGCCAAAGCCGTACGCGAGCGCCGCCGCCGTGGGCTCGTTGAGGATGCGCAGCACCTCCAGCCCGGCGATGCGGCCCGCGTCCTTGGTGGCCTGGCGCTGGTTGTCGTTGAAGTACGCCGGAACGGTGACGACCGCCTTGGTCACCTCACGTCCCAGGTACGTCTCCGCGACGGCCTTCATCTCCTTGAGCACCAGCGCGGAGATTTCAGGCAGCGAGTACGCACGCTCCCTCACCCCGATGCGCACCGAGTTGTTCTCGCCCTCGACGATGCGGTACGGCATCACCGCCTGCGCCTTCTTCACCTCGTCGGAGAAGTAGTAGCGACCGATGAGCCGCTTGGCCGAGTACACCGTCGTCTCGGGGCTGGTGATGATGTTCTTCTTGGCCGCGTTGCCCACCAGCACCGAGCCATCCTCGAGGAAGGACACGCAGGAGGCATGCGTCGTCTCTCCCCACTCGTTGGGGATGACGATGGGCTGGCCATCCTGGACCACCGACACGCACGAGTACGACGTGCCAAGGTCGATGCCGATTGCGATGTCGTCCGACATTCCATCTCCGGTGAAGGGTCTAGCCCGAGGCCGTCGGTGAAGCGCCCGGAGGTTAGGAGCCTCCGGAAGAGGTGTCAATGTTCGATCAATGTAAAGCCCAGCCATTTCAAGCACTTAGCGAAGTGGCAAGGGGGCGTGCCCGCTGGCTTGAGGGGGGGAGGGGACGTCATTATCTATGGAGCAAAGGAGTTCTCCCTCATGTCCGTCGTCCTCGCAGCCCTCACGTCAGACCCGAACCTGCTCAGGTGCGAGCTCCACCGGCTCGCCGAGCAGGTGCTCGTCCAGACGGAGCCTCGCGCAAACGCGGTGGGGGTGGGAGCGTACGCCCAGGACGAGGTCCTCCTGCGCCGTTTCTCCAGCGCGGAAGGGGAGCCCTCGCTCGTGGGGCTCGCCCCACCGGGTGAGTCGGAAGCCCTCTTGTTCCACGCCAGCCGCATTCCGGTGGGCCAGTCGCTGGAGGAGAACACCCAGCCGTTCCGCTCGCGCCGCTGGCTGTTCGCCCACCAGGGCAGTGTCAGCGGCTTCGACGAACTGCGCGCGGCCCTGTTGGATTCGCTGCCAGAGCACCTGCAGCGTCAGGTGCACGGCGGAACGGACAGCGAAGTCCTGTTCGCCCTCTTCCTGCGTCACCTGCGTGACGTGGGGCGCACCGACGACCCCCGGCTGGAGGCGCACGTCGCCGGTCGCATGCTGGCGGACACCGCGCGCGAGGTCATCAAGCGCTCCGTGGACGCGGGCATCCCTCGCGCGTCCACGCTCAACCTGGTGGCCACCAATGGATACCTCCTCGTGGCCTGCCGCTTCGGCGAGGAGCCGCTGTTCTATTCGCGACTCGAAGGCGGCGCGGAGTGCGTGCCCTGCGGAGTGACGGCCAGCTCTTCAGAGTCGCAGCCCGCGGTGGGCGCCCACCGGCGTCGCCGCACCGTCGTCCTGGCCAGCCACCTGAAGCGCCCGGGGAGTTGGGTGGAGCTGCCTCGTGGAACCACCCTCGCCGTGGGGTTGGACCTTCAGGTGCAGTTGCTCAACGGCGGCTGAGCCCGGAAGGCGCTCTCCTGGTCGAACGCCCACGCACTTCGCGTGGGTCGTTCCCGCCCCGTGGCTCTCGGAGACGCTGGAGCTGAAGTGACGGATTCCCGGAGCATCCCGGCGCAAGCGGGTGAAGCACGGGAGTAAAACGAAAAAACCCAGGAATCTAGACGCCTCTTCCGGGAAACCGAAGCGGATTCCATGGGTGGAATGTGAACCGCTTTACAGGCCCCGCAGATTTGTTGCCTCATACTGGCGTAATTCCAAGGGTTTTACTCCGGGAATGAGTTTTGCCGCTGCCACTGCCTTCCTCTGCTTCGCTTGAGTCCCGGCTGTCCGTCGTTGTTCGCCATCCCGTGGATGCGGTGGTGGCGGCCTCGATGGGCCGGCGCTTCGCCCGGGACGCGGGATTGTCGGCGGCCTCCAGCGCGGAGGTCGCGGTGGTGGTGAGCGAGCTGGCCACCAACCTGGTGCGTCACACGCGGGCGGGCGGGACGGTGGAGGTGTGGTGTGAGGACGGCTGGCTCTGCATCCGCTCGCTGGACCGGGGCCCGGGCATGGCGGAGCCGGAGCGGCTCTTCGTCGGCCGCGAGGGACGCCCAGGGCCTTTGCCAGGAGAGAGCCTGGGTGAAGGCGGCGCCGCCGTGCGACGGCTGACGGACGAGGTCCGCGTGTCCAACCGCGAGGGCGGTGGCCTGGAAGTGTTCGCGCGCAAGCGCATGAGACTGGAAGCAAGGAGACCGTGGTGAGTCGGGGCGTGACGAGTACACAGCTGCTGGGCGTCTTGCAGCACTTCATGACGGAGACCGCCGCGCGGCTGGTGCTTCGAGGAACGCTGGAGCCGCTGCGATTGTCGGCGGACACGCTGGGCGCGGCGGAGCTGCCGCGGGTCATCGAGGCGCTGGAGCCCGCCACGCGCCACTTCGTGGACCCGGCCCGACGTCCGGACCTGGCCGCGCGGTTGCGGGCCCTGACCGCGACGGCCACCGTCCCCTCGGGGTTGAGCGCCGCGCGCGAGCCGACGCCGGCCCCCGCGATGACGACGATGGACGCGCGGCCCACCACGTACCTGGTGCGGACGGAGGCGGACGCAAGCCATGCGCGGCTCGCGGCGCGCGCGCTGTGCGAGTCGATGGGGGGACGCGGCTACGAGTGCCAGAAGGTCGCGACGGCGGTGAGCGAGCTGGCGCGCAATCAGATCTCCTACGCGGGCGGCGGCACCATCCAGCTCATCCCCGTGCAGACGCCGCGCAAGCTGTTGCGCGTGCGCGCGGAGGACCAGGGGCGGGGCATTCCGGAGCTGGAGCGCGTGCTGTCGGGCACCTACCGGAGCAAGACGGGCATGGGCCTGGGCATCCTGGGCGTCAAGCGGCTGGCGGACCGGTTCGAGGTGAAGACGGGCGCCACCGGAACGCAGGTGGAGTTCGAGGTGTGGCTGTGAGGTTGTCCATCGCCCACCGGACCCGTCCGAAGGTGGGCGAGGTGGAGAACGGCGACGGCGTGGTGGTGCGCGTCGACGGGCCGCACACGCTGCTGGCGGTGGTGGACTCGCTGGGCCACGGGCCCGCGGCGGCACAGGCGACGGCGGAGGCCGTGCGCTGCCTCGGCCAGGCGCCGCTGGGCCCGTCCGTGGAGCCGCTGATGGAGGCGCTGCACGCGGCGCTGCGCCATGGCCGGGGCGCGGCCATCATGCTCGCCGTGTTCGACGGGCACACGCTGCACTGTGGCGGTGTGGGCAACGTGGAGCTGCGCACCGTGGGCACGCGCGTGCCGGTGCTTCCCACGCCGGGCATCCTCGGCCAGTCCTTCCGCACGCTGCGCACCGTCTCCACCGTGCTGTCGCCCGGAGACCGTCTGGCGGTCTTCACCGACGGCTTGAGCTTTCGCCTGGACCTGGAGCTGGTCCGTACGCAGTCCCCCGATGCGGCCTGCGCGTTCCTGATGGAGCGCTTCGGCCGTGTCACCGATGACGCCACCGTGCTGGTGGCGGATGTGGAGCCGTCGTGAGCCACCCGGACAGTCCCCTCCCTTCGCGCGACCTGTCGCGCATCCCCATCATCCCCCTGTGGGGACAGCTCATCGTCCCCCTCCAGGGCGACATCACCGACGCGCAGGCGGCGCAGCTCTGCTCGGACGTGCTGCGCGACATCCAGCGCACCAGCGCGAAGGGGATGGTGGTGGACATCTCCGGCCTGTGGCTCGTGGACAGCCACCTGTGCGCGGTGCTGGCGCGGCTGGCCGCCTCGGCCCGGCTGATGGGCACGCGCACCGTGCTGTGCGGCATGGGCGCCGACGTGGCGCTCACCCTCCAGAGCATGGGCATCCAGCTCGACGGCGTGGAGACGGCGCTGGGGCTGGAGGAAGGCTTGTCGCTGCTCGGCGTCCGGGCGGTGGGCGCGCGCACGGCCGAATCGGAGCGCGAGGAGGCCCAGCGCCTCGCGGACGAGATGCTCGGAATCATCGCTCCCCCCGTGGCCAGGAACGTCGTCTGAGGGAGACTCCATGAGCACCGCCCTGCCCACACCCCTGACCGTCGACCCCGAGCGCGTGGGGCGCATCATCGACGTCCTGTCCCTCATCTCCGTGGGGGAGTTCTCGCCCGAGCGCACCACCATCTCCATCCGTGAGCAGGACGAGCTCGCCGCGTTGGAGGAGACGCTCAACGTCTTCGTGCGCGAGCTGGCCACCACCCGCCGCGAGCACGAGGAGGCCCTGACGCGCCTGGCGGCGAGTCACCGCGAACTGGAGGAGAAGCTCTCCACCATCGACCGGCAGCGCGACGCCATCCGCGACCTGTCCACGCCCATCATCGAGCTGTGGGAGGACATCCTCACGCTGCCCATCGTCGGCGTGGTGGACACGCAGCGCTCCGTGGAGATGACGGAGCGGCTCCTGCAGCGGGTGGTCCAGGGAAAGGCCCGCTGCGTCATCATCGACATCACCGGCGTGGAGGTGGTGGACACGATGACGGCCAACCACTTCATCAAGATGGTGAACGCGGCGCGCCTGCTGGGCGCCTACTGCGTGGTGACGGGCATCAGCCCGCTGATTGCCCAGACGCTGGTCCAGATTGGCGTGGACCTGCGGGAAGTGAAGACGCTCGGCAGCCTGAAGGAAGGCCTGCGCGATTGCTTCCAGCACCTGGCCGGGCGTGGCGGCAACACCTCCACCTCCCGGCGCTGACCCCTTCGATTTCCGAGAGGAGACACGGCATGGTCCGCATGTGGACGTTCGGTGACAACAAGGTGTGGCTCGAGTCGCCCGACATCATCCGACTGGTCAACGTCGGGGTGTTCGACCTCAAGCTCCTCCACGAGCTGAACCAGGTGGCGCTGGAGCTGAGTGCGACGCATCCCCGGCTCTATCTGATCTCCGATGTGCGTCGCGGGACGAGCATCTCCGCGGACGCGCGCAAGACGCTGAGCGAGAACCCGGAGGCGATGCCCTTCGTGGGCACCGTCCTCTTCGGCGCGAGCTTCGCCTTGCGGACCATGGCCAACATGATGGGGCGGGCCTCGGCCCTGCTCGGGCGGACGCAGGGCGCTCCGTTCGGCATGGTGGAAACGGAAGAGGAAGCCCGGGGCTGGGTGGCCGCCCAGCGCGCGCTGCAGGGCGCTGCCCGAGCCTCCTGAAAGGGCTGTCCGGAGGAGGCGCGAGAACCTCCGGACGCCGACCCGCTCACCGCCGCCGGCGCAGCCCGAGCAGGCCCACCCAAGCCAGCCAGACGAGGCCGAGCGGGAGGGCGCCCGCGGTGCTGGAGCAGCCCACGCCGCCTCCCTCCACCAGGCTGGGACGGATGACGTTCCACTGGTGATGGGCGGGAGTTATCTGCACGTTCCCCGCGATGTCCGTCGCCAATACATCCAGCGAGTGGATGCCCTCCGACAGCGAGCGGACGGTGAGGGGATTCTCACAGGGCGACAGCTCCACGCCGTCCAGCGTGCACTTGAAGCCGGAGACGGGCTCGGAGGTGTTCAGGGTGAAGGTGACCTCCGAGAGCGTGCTGGTGCCCGTGGGGCCCCCGCTCAGCGTGGTCGTCGGCGGCAGGCTGTCCACCGTGAAGGTGCGAGGCGTGGACTTGTCGCCAATGTTGCCCGCCATATCCGTGGCGAAGACCCGCAGGTCCTGCAGTCCGGTGACGATGGCCAGCGTCACCGCCACCGTCCACTCGCCGCGCTCGTTGGCCAGTGTCGTCCCCACCGTCAGTCCGTTGAGGGTGGCGGTGAGCGTCGTCCCCGGCTCCGAAGTGCCGGTGATGGTGTAGTTGTCCGGCCTGACGATGGCGTCGACCGCCGGGGTCAGGACGACGGGGGGGGCGGGCTTTGAGGTGTCCACGGTGAAGGCGTGGGTCGTGGAATCGGGGCCGGTCCGCTTGAAGGCGTCCGTGCAGTACGCATTGACCAGATGGAGCCCATCCGACAGGGCCGCCGAGGGCGTGAACTTCCACTCGCCCGTGCTGGCGATGACCGGATGCTGGTCCTGGGGCAGGCCATCCAGGCGCACCGTGAGGACGCATTGCTGCGGGGCCGTGCCGACGATGAGCGGCGTCGGCGAGTTCACGAGCGCGGCATTCGTGGGGGTCCGCAGCTCGGGCTTGCCCGGGGGCTCCAGGTCGAGCGTGAAGGCGCGTGTGATGCGAGGCCCCTCGTTGCCGGCGAGGTCCATCGCCTGCACCAGCATGTCGTGCCGCCCGTTGGCGAGGCCCTGGGGAGGCACATAGAACCAGTTCCCCGCGCCATCCACGGTGACACCCGGGAGGGTGGTGCCATCCAGGGTGATGAAGATGGTGCTGTCCGCCTCCGCCGTCCCTTCGATTCGAGGGGTGGGAGTGGTGAGTGTCGCGTTCTGGGCGGGCACGGAGACCACCGTGGTGGGAGGCGTCGTATCCACGCGGAAGGACCTCGAGGAGGACGGGTCTCCCGTGTTCCCGGCGAGGTCGGTGGCTTGGACCTGAACGTCGTGTCTCGCCTGGCTCAGCCCCGCCACGGGGGCGAACGTCCAGGCACCGGTGCTCGACGCCGTCACGGCGCCCGCCAATGCGCCGTCGATGAAGATGCTCACCTTGGCGCCCGCCTCGGTGGTTCCGATGAAGTCGGGGCGCGCCTTGCCCACCACGGCATCGGCGGCCGGGCTGGTGAGGATGGGAATCGCCGGGCGGGAGGCATCCACGGTGATCTGGATGGCCACGGAGGGGGCGCTCTCGTTCTTCGCGACGTCGGTGGCGGTGGCCGTCACGGTGTGGGGGCCATCACCCAGCGTGGTGCTCACAGGCACGGCCCACTGTCCGTTGATGTTCGTCACCGCCGTGACGAACACGGCCTCGTTGATGAGGAGCTTCACGGTACTCAGTGGCTCGGCGGTGCCCTCGAAGGCCGTTCCGTTCGCGTTGACCAGGGTGCCCGTCGTGGGTTTCAGGATGGTGGGGGCGCTGGGGTCCGTCACGTCCACGGTGAAGCGGACCTCCGCGGGCGCACTGGTGTTGTTCGCGGGATCCGTGGCGGTGGCTGTCACCAGGTGGGTGCCATGCGGATATTCCACCAGGGTGGGCAGTGACCAGTTCCCGCCGCCATTCACCACGGCGGTGCCGACGAGGTCCCCATCCACGAGGACTCTCACGCTGCTGCGGGGCTCGGCGGTGCCGGAGAAGCCCGTTCCGTCCTCGCCCACCACGATGTCCACGGTCGGCGTCAGGATGACGGGCGCGGCGGGGGGCGTCAGGTCCACGGTGAAGGTGGACGTCGCGGTGGTGCTCGTGTTGTTCAAGGCGTCGGTGGCGATGGCCGTCACCGTATGCGAGCCCGCGCCGAAGCCCGTGCGAATCGCTATCGACCAGGTGCCCTCGGCGGTGGTCTGCGGGGACGCGATGAGGCCGCCGTCGACGCTGACCCGGACGGTGCTCAGTCGCTCGGCCGTGCCCGAGAAGGCCGTGCCCGCGGCGCCCACCACGGTGTCGGGATTGGGGGTCTGAATCACGGGAGCCGCGGGGGCGGTGAGGTCCACGGTGAAGGTGGACGTCGCGGTGGCGCTCGTGTTGTTCGACGCGTCGGTGGCGGTGGCGGTCACCGTATGTGCCCCGTCCGTGAAGCCGCCCTGCGTGGGCAGGGACCAGGCGCCGGAGGTATTGGCCTGGGCGGTGCCGACGGGCGCGCCATCCACGCTGACCTTCACCGTGCTGTCCGCCTCGGCGGTACCGGAGAAGCCCGTTCCCGCGGGGCCCACCACCGTGGTGGAGTTCGGCGTCTGGATCACCGGCGCGGTGGGCGCCTCGATGTCCACGGAGAAGTGGCGCTCCGCGACGACGCTCGTGTTGCCCTGCACGTCGGTGGTGGTGGCCGTTACCGTGTGAGGGCCGTGCGTGAAGGTCGTGCTGACGGGCAGGGACCAGGCCCCCAGGCCGTTGGCCTGGACGGTGCCATGCGCGGCGCCATCGACGCTGACCTTGACCGTGCTGTTCGCCTCGGCGGTGCCGGAGATCCCCGTGCCAACGGGGCCCACCACCGCGCCTTCGGTGGGAACCTGGATGACAGGCGCGGAGGGGGCGATGATGTCGACAACGATGCCATGGCTGGCGGTGGCGCTGATGTTGTTCGCGGCATCGGTGGCGGTGGCCGTCACGGTGTGGGCGCCGTTCGTGAATCCCGTCCGGACGGGCAGGGACCAGGTGCCGGTGCCGGAGGCCTGGATTCCGCCGACGGACTGGCCATCCACGTAGACATTCACCATGCTCAGGTTCTCCGCGGTGCCGGAGAACGAAGTGCCGGCCGGGCCGATGACCGCGCCCTCCGCCGGCGTCTGAATCACGGGCGCGGCGGGAGCGGCGATGTCCACGGTGAAGGTGCTCTCCGCGGTGCTGCTCGTGTTGCCGAGCGCGTCGGTGGCGATGGCCGTCACGGTGTGCGTTCCATGGGTGAAGCCAGCCTGGGGCGCGAGCAGCCAGTTCCCACTGGGGCCGGCCTGGGTGGTGCCGACGGGCGCGCCATCCACGCGGACCGTGACGGTGCTCACGTTCTCCGCGGTGCCGGAGAAGCCCGTTCCCGCCGTGCCCACCACGGTGAGGGGGTTGGGGGTCTGAATCACGGGCGCGGCGGGCGGCGTCACGTCCACGACGAAGCTGATGGCCGTGGGGAGACTGGTGTTGTTCGCCGCGTCCGTGGCGGTGGCGGACACCGTGCGGGTGCCGTTGGCGAAGCCCGTGCTGACAGGAAGGGACCATGCCCCGCCGGGGCCGCTCGCCTGGGCGTTGCCGATGGGCACTCCGTCGACGCTGACGCTCACGGTGCTGTTCGCCTCGGCGGTGCCTGAGAAGCCCGTGCCCGCGGGGCCCACCACTGTGTCGGGATTCGGCGTCAGGATGACAGGCGCGGAGGGCGCCGCGGTGTCCACGGTGAAGGTGCGGGTCGCGGCGGGGCCCACGTTGTTGCCAGCATCGGTGGCGGTGACCGTCACGGTGTAGGAGCCGTGCGTGAAGCCCGTCTGCGTGGGCACCGACCAGGCGCCCGTGCCAGTGGCCTGCGGGGTGCCGACGACGGTGGTACCCACGCGGACCGTCACGATGCTGTTGGCCTCGGCGGTGCCGGAGAAGCCCGTTCCAGCGGTGCCCACCACGGCGCCCGAGGCGGGCGTCTGAATCACGGGGACGGCGGGCGGCGTCTTGTCCACGGCGAAGGTGCGCTGCGCGGTGGGGCTCGTGTTGCCAGCGGCGTCTTTGGCCGTGACGGTCATCGTGTGCGAGCCTTCGGCGAGCGAGGTGTTGTTGGGCAGGGACCAGGCGCCGGTGGTTGCGTGCGCCGTGGTGGTGCCAATGAGAAGGCCGTCCACGAGGACTGTCACGGTGCTCGAGTTCTCGGCGGTTCCGGAGAAGGTCGTGCCGGCGCTGCCCACCACGGTGCCCGCGACGGGTGTCTGAATCAGGGGGACAACGGGCCCCGCCGCGTCCACGGCGAAGGCGTTCTCCGCGGTGGGGCTGATGTTGCCGACGCCGTCGGTGGCGGTGGCCGTCACGGTGTGCGGCCCTTCATCCAGGGAGCTGCTCGCGGGGACCGTCCAGGCACCCGTGGTGGCGTGCGCCGTGGTGGTGCCGACGAAGGCTCCGTCCACGTGGACCGTCACGATGCTGTTTGCCTCGGCGGTGCCGGAGAAGTCCGTTCCAGCGGCGCCCACCACGGCGCCCGAAGCGGGCGTCTGAATCACGGGGACGGCGGGGGGCGTCTTGTCCACGGTGAAAGTGCGCTGCGCTGCGGGGCTCGTATTGCCAGCGGCGTCTTCGGCCGTGACAGTCATCGTGCGGGAGCCCTCGGCGAGCGAGGTGTTGGTCGGCAGGGACCAGACACCGGTGGTGGCGTGCGCCGTGGCGGTGCCGATGAGGAGGCCGTCCACGAGGACCGTCACGATGCTGTTTGCCTCGGCGGTGCCGGAGAAGTCCGTTCCAGTGGCACCCACCACGGTGCTCGCGGCGGGCGTCTGAATCACGGGGACGGCGGGGGGCGTCTTGTCCACGGTGAAGGTGCGCTGCGCGGCGGGGCTCGTGTTGCCAGCGGCGTCTTCGGCCGTGACGGTCATCGTGCGGGAGCCCTCGGCGAGTGAGGTGTTGTTGGGCAGCGACCATGCGCCAGTGGTGGTGTGCGCCGTCGCGGTGCCGATGAGAAGGCCGTCCACGAGGACCGTCACGGTGCTCGAGTTCTCGGCGGTGCCGGAGAAGCCCGTGCCAGCGGTGCCCACGGCGGCGCCCGAAGCGGGTGTCTGAATCACGGGGGCGTCAGGCGCCGCCGCGTCCACGGTGAAGGCGTTCTCCGCGGTGGAGCTGATGTTGCCGGCGGCGTCGGTGGCGGTGGCCGTCACGGTGTGCGGCCCTGCTCCCTGGGAGCTGCTCGCGGGCACCGTCCAGGCACCGGTGGTGGCGTGCGCCGTGGCGGTGCCGACGAAATTGCCATCCAGATGGACCGTGACGGTGCTCGAGTTCTCGGCGGTGCCCGAGAAGTTCGTTCCAGTGGCGCCCACCACGGCGCCCGAAGCGGGCGTCTGAATCACGGGGACGGCGGGCGGCGTCTTGTCCACGGTGAAGGTGCGCTGCGCGGTGGGGCTCGTATTGCCAGCGGCGTCTTTGGCCGTGACGGTCATCGTGCGGGAGCCCTCGGCGAGCGAGGTGTTGTTGGGCAGCGACCATGCGCCAGTGGTGGTGTGCGCCGTCGCGGTGCCGATGAGGAGGCCGTCCACGAGGACTGTCACGGTGCTCGAGTTCTCGGCGGTGCCCGAGAAGTCTGTTCCGGCGCTGCCCACCCGTGCGGCGTTGATCGGCGTCTGAATCACCGGTGCGACGGGGGGCGTCTTGTCCACGGAGAAGGTGCGCTGCGCTGCGGGGCTCGTATTGCCAGTGGCGTCTTTGGCCGTGACGGTCATCGTGCGGGAGCCTTCGGCGAGCGAGGTGTTGTTGGGCAGCGACCATGCGCCAGTGGTGGTGTGCGCCGTCGCGGTGCCGATGAGGAGGCCGTCCACGAGGACCGTCACCGTGCTCGAGTTCTCCGCGGTGCCAGAGAAGCCTGTCCCGGCGCTGCCCACCCGTGCGGCGTCGATCGGCGTCTCAATCACCGGTGCGAGGGGCGGCGTCGTGTCCACGGTGAAGTGGCGCTCGGCGACGGGGCTCGTGTTGTCGTCGGCGTCGGTAGCGGTCGCGGTCAGCGTGCGCGCCCCCTCGGTGAGCGGGGTGCTCGGCAGGAAGGACCACTCGCCGGCGGGGCTCGCATCGATGGTGGCGTAGGGGACGCCATCCAGCAGGAGGTCCACCCGGCTATCGGGTTCGGCGGTGCCCGAGAAGTCGGTGCCGCCGGTGCCCACCAATTCCCCTTCGGTCGGCGTCAGAATCACGGGCGCGAGCGGGGGCGCGAAGGCTTCCACGGTGAAATAGACGGGGTCGCTCGACAGGCTGCTCAGCCCTTCGAACTCGGCGTGCGCGGTGAGCGAGTAGACGCCGTCATCGAGGTCCGTTGGCACACGGACCGAGAAGTCTCCAGCGTCGCCCACCGGCGTGGCGGGAAACTCCCACTCCGGCGTGGCGGGGCGCTCGATGTTGCCCATGCGCAGGAAGACGGTGGCGCCGGGATCTCCCGTGCCCGTGACGACCGGCGTCGGAGCGGTCAGCGCCTGGCCGTCGCCGGGGGTGGTGATGACCGGCGTCCTCGGAATGATGAGCGCGTGCTCCACCAGCGTGACATCACCCGGTTCACCCACGCTCGTCCCCACATCGCCGGAGACGCTCTCTCCGCCCGTCACGCGGACGGGACAGCCTGTCAGGCTGCCTGCCTGGAGCAGCACTTTGCCGCCCGCTCCAGGGCCAAATCCCTCCTGGGCGCCGAAGGACTCCGCGGGAACCCCGGGCCCACCCTGGGCCATCAGCGCTTCGCACTCGGCGCTCTCCACCAGCCGCGCGGAGATGCTTCCTCCCTCGCCACCGCCCTCGGTGCCCAGGTCCCACGGCAACGCCTGGCCATTGGCTTCGATGCGGCCCGCGCCCGTGAGCTTGCGCGCCCGGAAGAAGACGACGCCGCCATCACCCAGGGGCTGCTGACGCAACAGCGCGCCGCTCGCGGTGATTATGCCGCCGTTGTGCAGCGTGCCGGAGGCCAGGAAGGCCACCACGCCACCAGAGGTGCCATTCCAGCTCCGGGCCTTCAGCTCCCCGGTCGGATGGATGGTGACGCTCGTGTACTCAGGCACGCGGATGACCTGCGTGGACAGGGGCACGAAGTCATTCAGCACGGGACGGGTCAGCGTCAGCACGGCTCCCCGCACCCGCGCCACTCGCGCCAGCTCCCAGACTCCCCCCGGGCTCTGCTCCCGGGGGCCAAAGGTGAACGTGGCCACGGACGAGGACCGCACGGGGCCGACGCCCAGCGTCTGCAACACCATCACCAGGTCACCGGCGACGAAGCCCTCGGGGGCGTCGACCTGAAGCTCGTGGTCCCCCTTGCTCAAGGGCGACGTCACCGCGGCATAGCTGTTGATGACCCGGCTCTCATGCGCCTGGACGGTCAGCGTCTCATCACGCCCCGCGCCGAGCCCGAAGACATCCGCCTCCGCGAACGCGGGAAGCGCGACCAGCGCCAGGGCGCAGGTCAAAAGGTGCATCCATCCCGATGATTTCATGGCGAGGCTTCCTGAGTGGTCGGCAGCATGAGGAGGAGCTCAACCCGGCGGTTTCGCTCCCGGCCCTCGGGGGTGCTGTTGCTTTGAGCGGGATGCTCCGGGCCGTAGCTCCGGAGCCGCAGCTTGTTGGGGGACACCCCGTGTTCCACGAGGTAGCGCCACACGGCCTCGGCGCGGCTTCGGCCCAGGCGTGGATTGAACGTCTCCGCGGTCGAGTCATCCGTATGCCCGTCGACCGTCATCATCTTCACCGCGGGATTCGTGAGCAGCATCTCCACGGCGCGGTCCAGGTCCGCGGACTCGGCGGGCAGCTCCGTGCTGCCACTGCGGAAGTACACCTTGCCCTCGAGCACGAAGCGGTCCCTCGACACGTTCGCGATGGGCGACATCTCCCCGGGATTCGGAATCATTGAACCCTGGCTGCTCTGGAACTCGCTCGCGCGCCTCGTCGGGATGGGCAGGGGCACGGACTCGTGGACGATGCTCGTGTCCGAGTCCGGTCGCGAGTCCTCCCCCAGCATGTACGAGAAGGAGACGCCCGCGAGCAGCCGGAAGAGAGGGATGCCCGGCTCCGCGCCGAAGCCCAGGCCGCCGAGCGCGAACAGCTCCACGCCGTCCCGAGGTGCATAGCGCCCGCCTCCCAACAGCTCCACCGCGCCGCGTGCCTGCTTCCAGGAGAGGCCCGCGTTGAGCGCCAGCTCCGCCCGCAACGGCGAGCCCACCGTCATCAACCCCGCGCCAATCCGGAGCTCACTTCCCAGCTCACGTGACTCCAGCGTGGGGACCTGGATGACCGCGGTGGGGCGCACCAGCATGCCCAGCTCGAAGGACGGAGCGAAGCGGGTGCCCAGCCTTCCTCCCACCATCACCTTCGCGAGGAGGCTCGTCTCCGCTTCGCGCGCCAGCGCTCCCTGCGTTCCCATGGGGAGGAAGACCCCCACCTCCGCGGCCAGGTCCACGGAGTCGTCCTCCTCCGTGCGCAAGAGCCCCACGCGGGCCCCCACGCGCGGCGCGCCGACGCCATGGCGCGTGGGGGCGATGACCCCTTGCGACGTCAGGTCATCTCCCTCTCGCTGGGTCAGCACGGGCAGCCGGACGTCCAACTGGAGCCGGGAGCTCAGGCCCCAGCCCATGACGAACACCGCCGTCGAGCGACTGCGCAACAGGGGCATGTTCTCCCCCTTGGCGTTCAAGGTCAGCGGCTCGTGTTGATAGTGACCGAGCACCATCACCCGCAGCTCGCCGTCGCGCAGCACGGTGCCGCCGCCCGTCGCCAGGGGGCCAGGGCCTGGATTCACCTCCAGGCGCTCCAGGGCGAATGCTGGAAGGGACGCTGGCTCCTGGGCGCGAGCCACCTGCGCCAGCAGCAAGGCCGCCAGAGTCCATCTTCGCTGCCACCTGGCGCGCCAACCGCTCATCCGCATCCCATGGCACGTGACAGACAAGGGGTTCATGCGGGAGACAGCCCGCGGACACATGCCGGGTTGAGGCCGAGAGCAAGGCACGTACCAAGGCCGCTGCGTCGCAAGCACCCCAGGCGAGGCCTCGTCATGCGTGCCGGTGGAACGCGGTTGCGTCCTCGCGGACCGCAAGCGAGGCGCAGGGCGGCGGGTTTCGGGGCCAGGGGCCCGGCTTCGGGCTGGCACGGAACGGGCAAGTGCTCGCGGACGCATGGCCTTCCAGGAACGACTCGCGCTGTCCCTCACGCTGACCCAGGGCGGGCAGACCTTCGTCATTCCCGGCGGACAGGTGGAGGCCTTCTCCGTCCAGCTCCTGCCGCACGGCTTCACCGCCTCGGTGCGCTTCTGGACCGGACTGGAGAAGGATGACGCGGCGCTCTTCACCGCGTTCTCCACCCAGGACCTCCTGGACGTGAAGCTCTCCATCATCAAGGGGGGCTACCCTGTTCCGAAGACGCCGCCGGAGCCGCTCACCCTCCATGGGCTGGCGCGTGCCCGGGGGATGGAAGCTCGGACGCACGGCCCGGTGGAGGGCGCGCCGGTGCGCTTCCGGCGCTACACGGTGGAGTTCGAGGACGCCGCCCGGGTGCTCTGGCGCCAGCACCGTCCCACCGAGCTGCGCACGGACACCACCCTGGCGGCCCTGCTGACGGAGCACACGGCGGGGGCCTTCGCGCTGGACTGTGACTGGGACGTGCTCGACGAGAAGCGGCCCCTCATCTGTCTCGCGCTGGGAGAGGACGCGCCGGGCGTGGGCTTCCATGACTTCGTCGCGTGGCTTGCGGCGAGCCGGGGCGGCGTGTGGACCTATGACAGCGTGAAGGACCGCTATGCGCTCCTGGGCCGCAAGGCGCCCGTGGGCACGGCCGCGCCCCTCTCACGCGAGAAGGTGGAGCGGGTGGAGGTGGTGATGCCGGCCGTGCCCCGGCACGCAGCTCGGGTCCTCAATGTCTCGGCGCTCAAGCCCTCCACGCTGGATGTCCCGGCGACCGTGGGAGTCGTGGGGCTCCATCAGGACCATCTGGTGCGCACGCCCATCGTCTCCCAGGTGGAGCAGCGGCAGACGCTGGAGGTCTCCCGCCTGCGCGTCCCCCAACGACGGATGCGACTCACGTTCCGCCACTACCCCACCGTCGCGGTGAATCCCGGCGCGGGGATTCGGCTGGAGGGCGTGCTGTGGGGCAGCGCGGCGGTGGGGATGGGGGAGGACCTGCGTTCCGTGGAGCTGAAGCTGGAGGCTCGGACGCTCAACGAAGGGCCTCACGCGGGGCTTCAGATGCAGGACGCGGGGTTCACGGTGGAGATGTCGCTCCTGGTGGAGCGCACGACGGACACCATGGTGACGCTGCCGGTGCATCGGACGCCGCGCTATCCCATCCACGTCGAGGGCAAGGTGCTCAGCCCTGGAGGCGGGGAGAAGGACCGCATCTATCTGCTGTCGGAGGACAAGAAGACCTCGGTGCTCACGTGGCGGGTGACGGTACCGCTGTGGAACAAGGCGGTGAGCGTGCCGGCCGAGCCGGGCTTCTTCCCCGGACACTTCTACTTCCCGCCGTATAAGAACGCGCGCGTGCTGGTCGCGCTGCACTTCGACCGGGCGGAATTGCATCGTCACCTCGACTGGGCTGACGCCGCGCGGCTTCCCCAGGCAGGGCAGGGGGACGGAATCCTGCTGGGGAAGAACGACACCAGTCAGACGTCCATCGTCCACGACTACCAGGACATGAAGCCCGTGTGGCACCTGCGCCGGGTCTCCGGTCCGGACACCGAGACGGTGCGCATGGCCGAGGGCGTGATGATGTTCCGCACGAAGGAGGAGCCCGGCGCCGCCGCAGCCGAGTCCACCTACGATGTCTCGCCGCAAGTCGAGACGGCGCGCGCGGACCTCACGGCGGGCGTGAGCGGGGCCATGGGCGAGACGACCGCCGCGTACAAGACGGCGGCCGGTGCCTCTCAAGCGAAGCTGGACGGCGCCACGGCGGAGACGCAGGCGAAGCTGGAGGGCGCTCAGGCGGCGGTGAACGCGAAGGTGGCCGAGACGCGGGCCGCGCTCAACGGTGCCCTGTCGGGACTCAACGGGAGCACCGCTCCGCTGGATGGCGCCGCGGCCGAGGCACGCGTGGCGCTGGAGCGACTCAAGTGACGCGCGAGGGCCTGTCGCCCGGGCACGGCCCATGGGCGCGAGTGACGTGGGGCCTTCATGCGTGGGCCCGGAGCCGAAGGGAGGTCGAACCGTGAAGGCATTGCTGGGGACGCTGACGGAGCTTCGAGGCGACCTGGAGTCGTGCGGGGCGGGCTGCACGGCGCGCGTGGGCTCCTCGCGCACGGCCGTCGAGTCCGTGGGAAGTGGCATCGATGCCCTCATCACGTCGATTCGCCCCGAGCTGGAGCCCGTGCTCGCGGCGCTCCTGGGGCGCATCGACGCGCTCGACGCGAAGCTGGCGTCGCGAAAGGACGACGCGGACGCGGCCAGGCTGCGCGCGGAGTTGTCCCCCCTGCGCACCCAGGTGGATGGCGCTTCCGTATCGATGGCGTCGTCGTTGGCCGCGCTGGAGGGGAGCGTGGGCTCGCCACTGCGTTCGAGCCGCGAGGGCGCGGCGACGTCGCTGGGCACGCTCGAGTCGACGATGTCCGGGCAGGTCGAGTCCCTGCTCTCGCAGGTGGAGACGGTGGAGAAGGCCGTCGTGCCCGCGCAGGCCCAGGTGGAAGGCATCATCACCCAGGCGAGCGAGGCGCTGGATGCCCTGGTGAAAGGCGCGGTCGCCGCCGTCGCCGCCATCCGCGAGCCGCTGCAACAGGCGGTCAACACCGCGCTCGCGACGCTGGAGTCCGTCCTCACGCAATTGGCCACGGTGAAGGAGCAGGTGCTGTCGCTCTTCACTCCGCTGCCCGCGGTGCTGGAGCAACTCCAGGCGCTGTATCAGACGCTCGTCGGCTCGCTGGAGGCGCTGCTCACGCGCGTGAGTACGCTGTTGGATGCGATTCCGGCGGCGAACCTCCCCAAGCCGCTCGTGACTCCGGCGGTGCAGTCCATCCAGCAGGTGGTGACGCAAATCACCACGCAGCTCGGCACGTTCTCCTCGCAGATGGCGACGCAGATGCAGTCGCTCCAGGAGCAGGTGCTCACCCAGGTGGACACGGTGCGGACCCAGGCTCTCCAACAGGTGGACACGCTCCAGCAGCAGCTCGTGCAGCAGGTCGACTCGCTGAAGCAGGCCGTTCTCTCGCAGGTGCAGCCCGCGAGCGCGCAGATGGACGCCGCGGTGTCCGCCGCCGTCACGCAGGTGGGGACCGCGAGGGACCAGGCTGTCGCGCAAGTCACGGCCATCCAGGACCAGATGGCCGCTCAGGTGGAGGCGGTGAAGACCCAGGTGAAGGCGCGACTCCCCGCGCTGGAGCAACAGGTCGACGCCGGGGCCCAGGCCGCCCAGGCTCAGATGGAGGCCGCGGGCGCTTCCGCCGAGGAGCAGGTCACCACGGCGCGCACGGGTTTGAAGTCCCAGGTGGATGGCGTGGCGGGCACCGTCGGTGCGTCGCTCGACTCACTGGAGGCGCGGATGGCGCTGCCGCCACCTCCCGTGACACCAGGGCCCGGAGGCCCGCTCCGGGCGTGAGTCGCTGTCAATCCGTCGGGTGATTCCGAGACAAGGGGTTGTCGCGGACATGCGACAACTCGCACGAATCCAGGCTCGTAGTCGTTCGCAAGAGTCTTCTCGACGGAGCCTGGTCGGATGTTCCAGGACCCTGGGCGTTACAACTCCCCGAACAGGTTGGCCAGGAAGTTACCGACGGGCACGCGCGGGGGCATCACCCGGGTGTCGTAGATCTTCACCTCGCCCGCGGAGGCGAAGTAGTCGGTGGCGACCAACGCGCCGCCGACGCGCACGGGGTTGGGGACTGGGATGATGTTGAACGTGCCCGGGGTCTCCAGGGCGACCGTCGCCGCTCCGTTCCACTGCTTCAGTTCAATGGCGGGCGGCGCGCTCGCCTGGGTGCGCAGGCCGTCGACGTTGAAGACATACCCCGTGTTCACGACACGGACGGCGGGGTCCTTGATGTCCATCCCGGCGGAGGGGATGACTTGAATCATCGGCTCGATGGTGTCGATTCCCTCCGGGCTGTTCTTCATGCGCCGCTGCAAGTGGTCCAGGCAGACCTCCACTCCGATGCAGACCTCGTTGATGTCCTCGTGGGCATCGCCGAGCCGGAAGATGCAGCCACCCTGCAAGGAGTTGGTGGACCACTCGTCGCGGTTCTGGCTCCGGGTAGGGGCCTGGGACAAGGCGTCGTGAGAGCCCAGGGTGGGCACCGTGGCGCGGTACTTGTTGACGGAGCCGAGCAGGCTCATTCCGCGCGTGTCAACGTGTCCGATGCGAGCCCAGGCGGCATCGAAGGTCGTCGTCGTCTCGTTGATGTAGTCGATGCCGGAGACGTATTCCTTGTAGACGAGCCGCTCGTGCTTCCCGTCCGGGTTCAGGAAGCCCCCTTGTTGGATGAGCGCGATGTTGAAGACCTCGACGCCCGTCTTCCTGTTGGGCACCACGGGGTCCATCACATCCATGTACCCGATGATGGTCCCGAGGACGAACAGCCAGTTCCTGAACCGGTCCGGCCGCGCATTGAACGACCACTTGCGGAAGTCCTTGAGCACGTCGGCGATGAGCTCCAACGGGTAGCCGCCGCGGACGCCCCGGAAGAAGAACTCCGGCATCACGAACACCTTGAGCGTGGTGGCGTCCATGTCCGTGTGCGGACTGTTGGCCGCCGCCAGGATGGCGTTCTTCACGTAGGAGCACCGGTTCGTCAGGTCGGTGCGGTCGTTCGCGTGGCCCTTGTACGCCTGGGTCCCCTTGCCGGCCACGACACGGTGCGGAGGGCCAGGGAAGAGCTTGTGCGTCCCGTTCCAGATACGCCCAGGGGCGCCCGGGTTCTTCGCGTTGTAGCCAAGCTGGTGGTGATAGCCGATGAACTGAACGTCGTCGTAGCTCATGGGGTCTGCTCGAAGTGAGGGGCTTCGGTGGGGCTGCGCCCCGCGCGACGGCACGGGACGTCTTTGGACTACTTCCCGGCGGAGGGGGCCTCGATTTTCGGGCCCTCCACCTTGGGTGGCTCGACCTTGGGCGGTTCCACTTTCGGGGGTTCGACCTTGGACCCCTCGCCCTTGGGGGCGCGCTTCTTCTTCGGAGCGTCCGTGCGGATGCGGCTCTCTTCCAGCTCGATATCCACGCGCCCCGGAATGGGCGTGTCCAGCAGCACCTGCCAGGCCCCGTCCGGCGTGGTGAAGAGGAAGGAGATGGCCAGCGGCGACTCCTCCGGAATCTTCACCTTCGTCTGCGTCTTCTCGCCGGGATAGACGACGAGCGTCTGCACCACCGAGTCATCCGGGTGGACCACGCGCTCGGCCACGTCGGCGTAGAACTCCGTCATGTATCGCTGCGAGTCCACCGCGCGCACCAGCATGTGCATCGGCCGTCCCTGGTTCGTCCCGGGCGGCGACTTCACGTTGATGGTTAGGTGCGTCGGCGCGCAGGCCACCGTGCCCAGCGCGAGCGCCAGCATCACCAGCCACGGCCCCTTCGTCGCGCTCATCGCGTCACCTCCTGGAACAGCGTCCACGGCCCACCGCGCATGCCGAAGCGCAAGCGGATCTCCGAGTGCTCCGAGCCATCCGGACCCGGCAGCGGCCAGATGGCGTTGTGCTCGGCGTCGAACGTGGCGGAATCCAGGATGCGGAAGCAGTTCCACGACGAGCGCGACAACTCGGTGGAGCGATACCGCTTGCCCTCGCGCCCCGGCACCCGCAGCTCGACACCCACCGACGCCGACCGCGGCTCCCACCACGCCAGCGCGAAGTCCTGCCACGCGGGCGTCTGGTTGAAGCCGAAGGCCGCCGCCGCGCCGCACTTCAGGAAGGACATGGTGACGAAGCCGTTCTCGCCCGACGGCGGCAGCGGCAGCGGACGCACCTGGAGCATCAGCGCCTGGGGCTTGCCCTCGTCATTCCAGAGCAGCTTCGCCAGCTTCGAAAGCCGCCCGAGCATCGCCAGCATTCGCGGGGGGACGGACAGCTGCTGACGCAGCGCCCGGCGCAGCATCCACTCCGTGCCGCGCTCCTCCACCACCGGCGACAGCACCTGGTTGACGAACTGCCAGAAGGCGCCGTCCTTGCGCTTGAGCACCTCCAGCTCCGTGGGGTCCAGCTCCTGGCTCGCCTCCACGGCGAACGGATAGCGCCGCAAGAGGGGCGTGAGCAGCGTCCGGAAGCGCCACTCCCACTGCTCCTCCAGCACGCGCTCCAGCTCGGCCCGGCCCAGCTCTCGCGTCATCAGGAAGGGCTCGCGGAACGGCCGGCGCAGCTCCCCGAGGATGCCCTGCTTGTCCAGCCACGCATCCACGCGGCGCAGGTAGGAGCCTTCATCGTCCAGCAGCATCGACAGGCCCACGCGGCCCAGCGGCGAGAGCAGGTCCGTGAGCTGCCGGCCGCCTTCCTCCGTCGACGCGGGCACTTCCTCGCCCGCGGCGCGCAGCGACGCGGGAACGACCACGCGCTCTCCCAGCACCGGCGCCGCGTTGAAGCCCGACACCTCCGTGTGCAACTGCGACACCAGCAAGAGATAGGCGGCGAGCTGCGCCGTCTGGCCGTCCTTGTCCGGCGTCATGAGCTGCACGATGGGCCGGAACGCGGACAGCTCCTGTCGGAGCGGCTCGTAGTACGGGCCCTCCATGGGGCCGATGCCCGCCCCCGTGGCGACCTCGCGCAGCATCGACACCAGCTCCGACGTCGGCTGCGTCACCGCCGACAGCTCCGAGGCCAGCGACGTCGTCAACGCGGTGAAGCGGTAGTCGCGGTACTTCACCAGGAGGTCCTGGCGGTAGCGCTGTCCGAAGTTGGAGACCTTCTTCAGCACATAGCCCTGGCGCTGCGCGGCCTCCGCCCGCGACAGCTTCGAGTCCGTCATGCGGATGGTGAACTCGTCCACCAGCGGCCGGATGTCCGTCTCGAAGGTCAGCCACTCCGAACCATGGCGCGAGGGCAGGGTGTCCACCCGGCCCATGTCCATCGCGTCCTCCATGGACATGCCCATCCCCATCTCCGACGCGGACGCCACCGCGCCCGCCGGCAGGCGCACCGTCTGCCTTTGGAACGGCCGCTGGCCCTGCTCCATCTGCCGCAGAAGCTTGTCCAGCAGCACGCGGGACAGCTCCTTCGGGCGGAACTCGAACGACTGCTGCAGCACCCGCACCTCCAGGCGCGCATCCCCGTTGGTGGGCACGAAGAGGCCCCCGGTGCGCGTCAGCAGCTCCGCGGTGGACATCTCCGCGGCCGCCTTCAGGCCCGCGTCGATCTCCTCCTCCATGCGCAGCACCGCGGCCAGCATCGGCTCGTGCTCGCGGTGCCAGTCAATCGAGTCGAGCGTGCTCTCCACGCCCTTGAGCGTCGCCTGACTCTCCGGCGCACCCGAGGCGTCCAGCAGCGCGAGCATCTTGCGCGCGGACGTGTACGCGACGCTCTGGGCCAGGGTTATCTGGAGTCGCTTGCGCTCACTGGTCAGCACCCGCCACTGCTCCAGGTCCAGCTCGCTGGCGCCCATCACCAGCTGGAGCCGCTGGAGGTGGTCTCGCCACGGGCCCAGGTAGCTTTCCTCCGTCAGCCACTCGTAGGGCCAGCGCATCCACGGCAACTGCCCCTGCGCCTGCATCCCCGCGCGCCACGCCTGGTCGCTGGAGATGATGTAGTCGCCCACCACCTCCTCGCGCAGCTTGGTGGCCTGCATCCAGTTGGATTCCTTCGCGGCGGCGTGCGTCCCGATGAAGCCCAGGGAGTCCGCGGCCCAGTTCCAGCGCTTGCGGTACTGCACGTCCAGTCCGGACAGGATGAAGCGGCCCATGTCGTCGCCGCGAGAGGCGCGCGTCACCGCCATGACGTGCAGCATCTGCTCCGGGCGGCACAGCGTCTCGCGCTCGCAGCGCTCGTCCGAGTGCGTCGGCGCCCAGCGCGAGCGGTTGCCCACCAGCTCCGCCGGCGCGCAGCCGGGGATGAGCGTGCCGCAGCGCTGGCACTGCTCCTGGCAGCTCTCCAACAGCGGCTTGAGGTACGACAGCCGGACGGTGTTGGCGAGCTGATCTCTCAGCACCTCCTGCTCGTCGAGGAAGCTGTGGCTCAAGAGCGGGAAGTAGCGCGCCGCGGCCAGCAGCGTGTCCATGGACTGCATCGCGCCCTGACCCTTGTCCACCACGACTTCGCCCGACGCCGTCAGGTGCTGCTGCCCCAGCCGCTGCACCGTCGCCTCGAAGTCCTCCATGTGCCGCTGGGCTTCCTCCAGCTTCTTGTAGAAGTTTCCGTAGGCCCCGAGCACCGGCAGACAGCCCACCGCGAGCAGCAGCGCGCAGCGGCTCAGGTGCTTGCCGCGGTAGCGCGCGCGCAGCTCGATGTTTCGCTTCTCCGGGGCGATGGCGAACACGCCCGTGGAGCGCGCCTCCGGCATGGGCGACGACAGGTACACCCGCGACAGCTCCGGGCGATACGACAGCGTGCCGCCTTCCCACAGCCCGGTGACGAAGCGCGAGAGCGCCGCGAAGGACTCGCCACCGCGCGCGTAGAACTCCTCCAGCCGGCTGAAGGCCTCCACCGACAGCGACACGAGCCCGAGCGCGAAGTACTGCTCCATCGGCTGGAGCCCCGCGGCCAGCTTCGCCTCCTCACCCGGCGGCGGCACGTCCCAGTGCAGGGGAATGCCATGGCTGCGCAAGAGCTGGGCGAAGTCCGGGAAGCCCACCATCGCATCCATGTGCGTCAGGCACAGCCGCGTCTCCACGGCGCCCTTGCACACCTCGGAGAGCAGGTTGATCTTCCCGCGCACCAACTGGATGACCCGGCGCACTTCATCCGGCGGAGTCTCAGCCAGCCAGCGTGCGTCCAGCGCGATGGCGACCCGGCCCTTCTGCCGTCGGAAGCTCGCCTCCCACAGGCGGCGCAGCGCGCGGCGCGCCTCCTGGGTGTCATCCTCCAGCAGGGACGCGGAGACCTCCTGCACGATTTTGTCGGGCCCGAGGAAGATCTGGAGCAGCGGGTCCGAGGTGAAGCTGGGCATGAACTGGCGCTCCTGCCGCCGCCAGTCCACCTCCAGGTCGATGAGCGTCGTCTTGCCGGCGCCCGCCGGGCCGAACACCACCACCGTGGGGAAGTCCATCACCGCCACGCGGTAGCGCCACGGCAGCGCGCTCAGGAACTGCTTGCGGATGCGCACCAGCGCGTTCGCGTCCAGCTTCCTGCGCGGCTCCACCTGCGGCGCGGCGCGGCGCCGCTTGCGCCACCACCACACCAGCCCCACGACGAGGGCCACGGCGAGCAGCACCGCCAGACCTATCAACACCCAGGTCAGATAGGGCTTCGCTGCTTCCACCGTCGCAGGACTCGCGTTCGCCGCAGCGCTCGCGGCCGCGGCGATAGGGGTCTTCTCGCCCGCCATGACTCAATCCCTCTTCCCGCCCGCTTTCGCGCGGGCCGCGAGCTGGAGTCCTTCGAGGACGTCCTCCAGTCGCTCCAATGTCGCCTCCAGTTGCACGCCCCATGCCTCCCGCTCCTTCGGGGAGAGCCGGGCGCCGCCAGGGCCGGGTTCCAGGGCACGGGCCCCCTCACGAAGCACGTCCAGCAGGGGGCGGGTGCCCTCCGCGAGGCTTCCCAGGGACGAAGTGACGACCTGCTCCAGCCGCTCCACCAGCTCGGCCATGGCCTTCCGGGACGCGCTCGCGTCCATTCGTGACGCGGGGGGCGGCGGATTCATGGGGTGGCTCTCAGTTGGACAGGTGCCAGAGCAGCACGGGGACCGCGACGATGATGGACATCGTCACGGCGTAGTAGCGCCAGGGGAAGTCGTAGAGGGTGGGCGGGGGGCCCATGTCCTCGGTGGTGACCTCCGGCGCGACGGCGTGCGGCTGGGGGATGCGGGCCACCAGCTGCTCGCGGTAGTCGCGAAGCCGGGCGGGGTGGCCCACGTGCCGGCCCACGAAGCCCGCGGTGAGGCAGAAGTGCAGCATCTCGAAGAGCAAGGGCGGCGTGTCCTGCTTGCGCAGCCCCGCGTCGGCCAGGTCGAAGAAGAGGTCGCCGCCGGAGTCCACGCCGAAGGCCTTGAGCTGCAAGAGCGGCCAGTGCTGCGCGTCGTCATTCGCCAGCCGGCCGAGCACCTTCTCGTCCACGAGGAACGCGAAGGGCTGGAGCACCTGCTCCACGTCGTCTGAGCGCAGCCCTTCGCCCAGGTGGATGCGCAGCTGCTCCAGCTCGAAGACCAGGCCGCGCGACATGGCCTCCATGGCGCCCGGGGAGAGCCGCTCGCGCAGCTCGGAGTCCAGGCTCGGTGAGCCCAGCTCCCGCTCGAGCAGCTCTTCCACGCGTCGATAGGCCAGGAGGATGGCTTTCCAGTGAGACATCTTCATGTCAGGAGGCTCCCGGAAGGACGAGGGGACCCGCGCCGGCGATGGTCGCTCGCAGCTCCACCGTCGCTTCGTTGTTCCACACGTCCAGCAATTCCCGTACCCGCGTCAGGAAGCACACGACGAGGGGTTCGAAACCTTCCTCGAAGGGCTCCAGCACCACCTCGTACACGTGGCGCAGGCCCGAGCCGCGCCGGGCGCTGTCCGGCACGCGCTGCACGCTCAGCTCGCGCAGGAGCGGAAGGACGCGGCGGAAGGGGCCCTCGCCGGGGGTGCCCAGGTGCTCCAGCACGGCGCGCAGCTCCTCCAGCCCCAGCGTGGGCTGCGCCTTCCAGGCCAGCAACTGGGTGAGGGCCGTCAGGTCATCGCGCAGGGGGCTCTCGCGGTCCGGCTGGAGCTGGCCCACCAGCCGCCAGTCCAGACCCTCGATATGGCGCCCCGGCACTCCCACGGTGAGCCGGCCCAGGGCCTCCGAGGCGAAGCGCGGCTGGTGCCACAGCGCCTCCACCAGCAGCTTCCGGGGCGCGGAGAATGCCTCTGGCATGCGCAGCACCAGGTGGGGGGAAGGCCCGTGCTGGGTGGGGACCTCCTCCACCTCGTAGCCGGGGCCCTTGCCGGGCAGGTGGGCGGGCCGCAGCGGGGACAGGCCCGCCTTCGTCATCTCGTACACGCCCGTCACCGAGTGCAGCGCCAGCTCGCGCCCCGCGCTCATGTTGCGGATGGGGTGTTCGGAGCGCGTGCCGTCCGTGGTGATGACCTGGGCGGGCTCCGCGCGCAGGTTCTCCACCGGGACGGCGAAGGGGACCAGGAAGTCCGGCCGCAGGGAGCGGCCCACGGTCCACTCCTGCGCCAGGTCGAAGCAGAGGCTGAAGCGCCGCCACTCGCCGCGCGTGGGCGGCACCGCGACGTGGAGGAACAGCTCCGTCTCCGGGAAGAGGAAGAACGAACGCAGCCGCTGCAGGGGGTGCGCGAAGCTCGCCGAGTCATCCGGCGCGGGCGGCTCCCGGTCGAACGACACCTCGCACTTCGCGCCCGTGGAGTGCTCGTCCGCCAGCTCGCCGTACACCACGCTGACGTCGCGCAGGTGCTGGCGCAGCGAGTGGAACACGGCCAGCGACGGCAGGTACTCGTCCAGGTGGCGCACGTGCAGGCTCATCGTCTCCACCGCGTCCGCGCGCTCGTGGCGCGACTCGAAGTGGAGGATGAGCCGGTGGCCGCCGCGCACCAGGGGGCGTACCTGCGTGGACTCCAGGGTGACGGGCAGCACGCGCAAGTCACGCTGGAGCCGGAAGATGCCGGGCTCGCCCTCCGTGGGCGTCAGCCGCAGCTCCGTGCCGCGCGGCAGCAGCACCGGCTCGCCCATCTTCCCCGCGGGCATCGCCTGGACGACGGCGCGCGTGGGCAGCGGCTCCAGCAGGAAGTCGAAGAAGCCCGCGAACAGGCGCCGCCACGTGGAGCGCAGGTTGTGCAGCGTCGCCTGCCGCGTCTGCACGGAGAAGAACGCCATCGCCTCGATGAGGCGGCGCACGTCCGGGTCCTCGCGCTCCAGGGGGGCGGCGGGGTAGCGCTCGTGGAAGCGCTGACGGAAGCGCTCCAGCGAGGCCATCTCCTCGAGGAAGTCCTGGTGCAGCTTGTCCTTGGTGCCGCTCATCGGGTGTGCTCCCTCAACCCAGCTTCACCAGCGCGCCGGACACGCTGGTGACTCCGGAGGCCTTGAGGTTGGCCATGCCCTGCGCTTCCAGGTCAAGCGCGGCCTGGCCCGACACCTTGACGTTCAGCCCGCTCATGGAGGCCTCCGTCGTCCCCGACAGCTTCAGCGTGAGGCCGTCCACCTTGGCCTCGCCGCCGGTGGCCTGCATCGACGCCGTCATGCCCTTCATCGCCAGCGCCTGGGTGGCCTCCACGTTGATCTTCGCCGAGGAGGAGAGGCTTGCGTCCTGCATGGCGCTCTGCGTGAGCTTCGCCTGCGAGGTGAAGGTCATGTCCTTGGTGCTCTCCACCGTCAGCGTGTCCTGACTCTTCCAGTCGGACGTCTTGGAGGAGAGGAGGGTGATGGTCTCCGCGTCCACCTTGAAGTCCTTGACGGTGACGACGATGCTGTCCGCCTTCTGCACCACGGTGCTGGTGTCCGTCTGGCCCGCCACCTTGAGGGTGATGCTGGTGCCGTCCATCGTCACCGTCTGGAGAATCTGCCCGTCGGCGTTGTCCACCGTGACGGTGATGCCCTTCTGCTTGTCCAGCTCGATGGTGCAGACCAGCGTTCCCATGGTTCCTTCACGCCTCCAAAGCGCGCCTACGCGGGCTCTTCCTTCACCCGGATGGTCAGCGTCCCCTCCTTGATTTCGATGCGGGCCGTGTCCTTGGCGTTGGTCCTTTGCAAGAGGAAGACCGGCTTGCCCTCCGCATAGGAGTGCCGCATGGAGGTGCCGTTTTCGGGCGTCTTGCCCACCAGCAGATGGGTGCCCTGGCCGTCCGCGGGCATGCGCGCCGTGTCACGCCAGTCCAGGAAGCGCTTGAGCCAGGCCTTCTGGAAGTCCAGCCCCACCAGCACCCGCTCCCCCTTGTAGGCCGGGAAGTAGAAGTGCCCGGGCAGGAGGTTCGGGTTGAACGGGAGGGTGACAATCTGGTTCTGCCAGAGGGGAATCTTCACCTTGTAGCCGTCCTGCGACGTGGCCGAGTCGGTGTAGGCCTGCCACGTCTCGTGCGGCTGCTCGCCCATCTCGCTGACGATGAGTCCCTCCACGTAGCGGGGCCAGGTGGGCGGGGTGTATGCGGGCAGCTCCACCCAGGTCTCCGCCTGGGGCTCCAGCACGGTGTGCATGGCGAAGTCGAAGCCGGTGCTCTTGGCCAGGTGGTCCGCGTCCGGTGAGGACGCGAGCGCGTCCCCCCGCAACGCGATGGAGCGCACCCGGAACGTCTGCCCGGCGCCCAGCCCCGCCGCGGCCCAGGCCTGCGTCGTGGGCAGCTTCACCAGCATGCCCGGCGTCAGCGCGGTGGCGGGGAAGCGCCTCCACGTCAGGTCGACCTCCATGCCGCGAAGCTTGAGCCGCCCGGTCTCCAGCGTCACCCGCGCGTCCACCTCCGTGGTGATGGGGGTGCGCACGAGCACGTCCTGGCGGATGCCGGTGACGGCGCGCGCTTGGGTGATGGGCCGGGTGGCGGGGCCCTCGGCCACCGCGTTGAGCACATTCACGTCGTGGCGCGCCACCTCGGGGAAGCGCAGCGCCACCTGGTCCATCTCCGGACCCACCAACTGCACGGGCGTGCCCGTCGCGGCCTTGGCCGTGGACAGCGCGTACTTGCCCGCCGCGTAGTCGTACGCCAGCACGCCGTTGCGCGTGTCCACGTACCAGAGGAGGAAGTCGTAAAAGCTGGCGCCTTCCTCCGGCGTGAGGCCCAGGAACAACTGCGGGCAGGTGCTGTCCAGGCCCGCGCTCCAGTCGTAGTTGAAGGTGATGTGCGAGCCCTTGTGGGCGTCCAGCACGTCCTTCATCGACTTCTGCGTGTAGAGGATGCAGGGGAAGTGCTGGCTCCACAGCAGCTGGGCCGCGTCCTGGAACGTCACCCCGTAGCGGCGGTGCAGCAGGGGCGCGCCAGGGGCGGTCGTCGCGGGCATCTCCACCAGGGTGCGCTCGGAGACCAGGCCCTTGATCTTGAGGGACGTGAGCGCCGGCTGCTTCGCGGTGTCGGTGAACGTGCTCTTGAGCTCGAGCTGGACCTCCATCAAGTCCTGCTGGAGGAAGGCGGCCTTGAGCGCGTCCGTCTCCATGCCTCCCGCGGACGTGTTGTCCGCGAGGTCGAACTCCACGCGGCCCTCGAAGCCCCAGGGGCGCAGCTCCAGCGCGAAGGACTTCACGTCGCCCGCGGGGATGGCGTGCGCGGTGCCGCCCGCCGTCAGGGTGACGGACACCACCAACTTGTCGTCGAAGCCGCCGGTCGTCATGGCTCCTCCTCCACGCGCACGTGGGCACTGAGGGTGTCGAAGCGCAGGCGCAGCTTGTGGCGCTCGCCGCCCACGGTGCCCGTGAGGCCGAAGTGCAGCCACAGCCCCGCGTCGCGCCCGCGCAGCGTCAACTCCACGTCCGACAGGCGCGGCTCGTGGTGGGCAATCTCGTCGCGCAGCTCGCGGGTGAGCGTCTCCACCAGCTCGCGCGTGCCGTACTTCTCCGTGTACTCGCCCAGTCCAAAGTCGCGGCGGAAGAAGCCGTACCCCGCCTTGGTGTTCAGCACGGCCTCCAGGTTGCGCAGCACGTGCTCCAGCTCATTCGAGCCCTTGCGGCCGGTGCCCCGGCTGTCGCCACGGACCGCGAACTTGTCCAGGAAGGAAGCGCGGGCCATGTCAGGACCTGCGCCAGAAGAGGGACACCTGGGCGCCCTGGAGCGCCGGGGTGGCGTAGAAGGCCAGGCCGTCCTCGCGCAGCGCGAACTGCCACTCCTCGCCCTGGGACAGCTTGTACCAATCAATCTCAGGGCCCAGCGCGTGCGGGAAGGACGGGTGCGGCACGTGTTCGAAGGCGATGCCCTTGAGGGCCATGCGGCGCACCGTCGCCAGGCGCGAGGGCCCCGCCAGCTTCACGCCGTCCACCGGCAGCGGCTCTCCGGCCAGGCGGCGCTGGACCAGGAGGTACAATTCGCCGCTCTCCCGGACCTCGGGCGGCAGCGGGGAGAAGATGAACTGGCCGTCGCGCGCCGTGAAGGCCCGGTGCGTGGCGCGGGTGGCCTCCGGCTGGAGCGCGCGCGTGAGCAGCTCCACCCAGCGGCTCAGCCCCTTGCCCGGGGCCTCGTGCTGGTAGGTGGGCAGCGACTTGTCGGGCATCAGCTCCAGGTAGCAGCACGCCTCGAAGTACAGGCGGCGCAGGGAATCGAAGAAGACATACGGGTGCGGGGAGACATGGCGGTGCATGTCCTCCAGCAGGGCTTGCAGCCGCTGCACCTCGCACAGCGCGCGGCGGGCATTGCTGAGCCGGTCCGTGCGCAGGTAGCTGTCGGAGAGCCGGGCGATGAGCTGCAGCCGCGACTGCTCCAGGAGCGCCTCCAGCCGCTCCAGCAGGGCCCCGAGGAACGGGTGGGGGCCCACGAGCAGCAGCGGAGGAACCAGGTCCTCCGCCAGCCGCCACACGCCCTCGGTATCCCTTCGGAAGACGGCCAGGGGGAGCGTGTCCTTCGCTCCGTCCAGGACCGGCTCCGCGGACAGGCGCAGCCGCCGCATCACCCGCTCGACCACTGGCGGGTCTTCGGCGTACAGCCGCACGCTCTGCGCGTTCGTCGTGTCCCCCATCACATGCAGGTAGATCGTGGCCTCCGCGCGGCCCGTGCCCTCCAACGAGAAGGGCGGCAGCACCGCGTTGCCGGGCACATCCACCACGAAGCCAGCCGGGGTGACCGCCGTCAACGTCGAGACGGACAGGCTTCCACCGGCCAGCAACGGCTCGCTCCAGGCCATCGCCGCCACGCCGTAACCCGGCGTGCCAGACAGCGAGGCGTGGAGGCGGACCTGTGCCTCCAGCGACTCTTCCTGGGCCTCGAAATGCTCCGGAAGCAGCGTCTGGCCGACGTGCCACCGGACCCGTGCGAGCTTGAAGGGGGGCATGTTGTTTTCGTGGCGGAGGGGCTTACGCCGTCTCCGTGACGCCCCACTTCTTGACGATGTTCTTCGAGGACGCCGCCGCGACGTTGATGGACTGCTCCAGCGTCTTGGGCTTCACGCCAATCTGGAACGTGAAGTTCTTGGGCGACTGCACCTCACGCGACTCGTTGTCCGCCACGTTGATGTTCAGCCGGTCGCCGTTCTTCTCCAGCAGGCCGTTGAGGTCCGCGTCCACGAAGTTGGACTTGAAGTACTTCTTCGCGAGCGGGTCGTACTCGTAGATGACGTACTTCATCACCACTTCGATGTTGGAGAACGTGCCCAGCAGCATCTCGGCGATCTTCTGCTTGTTCGCCGTGGAGATCTGCGCGGAGAGGTACAGCGCGTCGGTGACGCCCGTCTCCCACAGGTAGCTGTTCAGGACGCCGACACACTTGGTGGCCAGCGCCTTGTCCGGCTGCTCCGGGTCGGCAATCGTCTCCTGGTCCGCCACGAGGACGATGCCGCCCACGGTGATGGAGGTGATGAAGCCCACGGGGGTCTGCTTGTCCTTCTTGAAGTTGAAGCCCTGATAGACGTCCAAGTCACGTGCGAATTGAGGCATGACTCACTCCTGGATGGTTGGGGGTTGGGTGAAGAGAAGCGGGGACTACCCGAGCCGAGACTCGAGCATCAGCTCCACGTTGAGGCCTTCGAACTGGATGTGCGGCAGGACGGCGACCTTGCAGTCGTACCAGCCGATTTCACCCGTGCGCTGCTCCACCACCACGCTGGTGGCCTTGAACGGGAAGCGGCGGACCGTGAGGTCATCGGGGCTTGCCACCGTCGTGACGTAGCCCGCCAGCCACGCGTCGAGCTGACGCTGGATGTAGGGCGCATCGGCGGTGCTGCCGATGTTGTCGCGCATGATGCACTTCACGTAGTGCGCCAGGCGGGTGATGGAGAACGTGTACGCCAGGTTCGTGACGAGCTGCGAGTTCTCCGAGTCCTTCGGGTCCTTGAAGCGCTTGGCGACCTTGGCGGACTGGGTGCTGAAGAACGTCGCCTCGCTGGAGCCCTTCTTGTACACGAGCGGCATGAAGCCGCACCGCGCGAACTCGAACTCGCGGTAGTCCGGGATGGCGATCTCCACCGGGGCCTTGAGCTCCTCCTGGCCGCGCATGAAGAACGTGTCCACCGGCAGGCCGGTGAGCAGACCGCCGCCCTTGGGGCCGCGGATGGACTGGCACCAGCCGGAGTTCTCGAACGCCTTCACCATGTTGCGGGCGAAGAGGATGGACGAGTTGCCCCAGAGGTACTTGTTGGAGTCACCCTGCGAATCCTCCGTGAAGTGGAGGTCGTCGCACGGGTTCTTGTCCGGATGCCAGGGCAGGCGCAGCACGTAGCGGGGGAACGTCAGGCCCAGGTATGCGGCCTCCTCGCTGTTGCGCAGCTCGTTCCACTTGCCGTAGCGCGGGTGGGCGAGCGCGCCCTCCAGGTCCTTGATGGCCTCCATCTCCTCGACCTTGTCGCAGCCGAAGAACTTGGGGCTGACGGCGGCGATGAACGGGCAGTGCGCCGCGTTGGCCACCTTGCCCATCTGCGTCAGCCACTTGATGTCGCCCGGCGTGGAGGAGAACTCGTACAGGCCCACCAGGGCGCCGAAGGGCTGGCCGCCGTACTGGTCGTACTCCTGGATGTAGACCTTGTTGAACAACGAGCCGGCGAACACGTCCGCGGAGTTGTTCTCGAAGTCCTGACCCAGCTCGTCCTGCGCGGCGTCCAGCAGGTCGATGGCGATGTTCGCCTTGAAGTTGGTGTGGGAGACCAGGTCCTCCAGGCCCCGCCACGCCGACTCCATCTTCTGGAAGCGCTCGTGGTGGAGGATTTCGTTCATCTGGTCGTTGATCATCGCGTCGATGCGGTCGACGACGTCGAGCACCTGGCCCTTGTCGAAGCGCACCGCGTCGCCCGCATCCGTCGTCGCCGGGGACACGTTCTGGACGAGCGCGGCGAGCGAGGACATGAAGCGCGCCTCGATGGTGACTTCCTTCTCATCGAGTGCGGGGACGAACTTCTCGGAGATCATCGGCTTGGCGTCCACGGGACGCTCCAGCCGCACGCTCTTGAACAACCCAGGCAGATATGAGGTTTCAGCCATGACGGTTACCTTCGTGGAAATAGAGTGGACGTGAGCGGCGGCTTACGAGTTCACGGTGGCGGGGACGGTGGCCGGCGCGGTCGCGGGGGCCGTGGCGGCGGGCGTGGTGGCCCCAGCGCCGTTGGCGGCGGGCGTGGCGTTCGCGGGAATCGCCTTGGGCAGCTTCAGCGACTCGTAGTCCTTCAGCTCGGCGAGGACGGCCTTGAGCGCCTCCTTGTTGGAGAACAGCTCGTAGACCATGTTCCGCAGCGCCTTCTGGTTGTCGATGCTGGACTGCATCTCCAACAGCAGCTTCTTGAGCAGCCGCAGCGCCTTGAGCTTGGGGACGTGGTTGACGATTTCGTCCGGGTGGAAGGACTTCATCTTGGTGATGGGCAGCTCGACGTTCAGGTCGGCTTCCACGTCCGGGTTGATGCGGTTGGGCACCTGGAAGTTCACGGACATCTTCATGTCCGCCATCAGCTCGTTCAGGTTGCGTCCGTTGACCGAGCGCAGCTTGCGCGCATCGAGGTCCACCTTCCGGTCCTCGGAGGAGCCGAGCGAGAAGTCTCCCAGCATCAGCATGCGCAGCGGCAGGTCGACCGCCTCCTGCTCGCCATTGATGGTGGTCCGGTACGTGAGCGTGATGCGCGACTTGGGCAGTTGTTCCTGGATTGACATGGCTACGTTACTCCCCTCGGGTGGAAGGCCTTTCTGCGACCCGGCGGGACGCGCCGGGGTCCTGCGTCACTGCGGAGGCGGTGAGGTCGGCGTGGTGTCACCGGAGAACAGGACCACCTGCCGCGACTGCTCGGGTCCGCCGATGATGGGCTCGTAGCCCAGGTGACTGGAGTCCTCGACGCGGGCGTGTCCGTGCTGGTCCCTGATGACCAGCACCACGGTGAGGAACACCGGTGTGTCGATGAGGTGAGGCAACACGCGCGAGCGCAGCCGGCGTCGCGCTTCAATGGCCCATGCAGTGCCGGTGCCACAGAAGGCCTCGTTCATGTGCAGCCAGGCTTCGAGGCCGCCGGTGGGCACGGTGGCGAAGCCGCCCATGGAGGTGCCGTCGCCCAGCGCCGCGCCGCCCAGTTGGATGCCGCGCGTGTCGATGCGCTGGCGGCGGGTGGCGCGCCGCACGCGGACCTCCGCCTCCGGGTACGCGTGGGAGAACAGCCAGTGCAGCGTGGAGGGACAGGCGGGGCGCAAGAGGCGCAGGCGGTGCGCGGCGGAGCCCTCCCAGCCCGGCAAGAGCGAGCCGTCGCGCTCCGGGAAGAGGCCGGCGAAGCGCGCGCGCAGGAGCAGGTGGTCGAAGTAGCCCAGGAAGCTCTCCATCGCGTCGTGCTGCAGCGACTCCATCGCCTTGAGGAAGAAGGAGGGCAGGGGCGACTGGACGCTGAGCAGTCCCAGGTTGACGGTGATGATGGCGCGGCGCGGGTTGCGCGCGAACTCGATGGAGTGGACGAGCTGGGGGGCGTGCACGGTGCCCCGGTGGCTGCGCAGCTCCAGGTCATCCGGGCCGTAGCCCTCCTTGAAGAGCAGCTCCACCAGCGCGGGGATGTCGAACTCGTGGGCGCGCTCGATGATGCGCGCTTCGATGGAGGGCTCCCCGGCGGCCGGGGTGGAGGAGGTGGGCGTGGCGTCGAGCATGGCGTCAGTCCTCCTCTCTGGAGGTCAGCGAGGGCTGGGCGAGGAAGGCTTCCAGGTCCACCCGGTAGAGCTGCTCCAGCGCGCGCATGGGCAGCGAGTCGGCCTCTTGCAGGAATGGCTCCAGGTCGCGCGCGTGGCCGCTCAGGCCGGAGTAGAAGCGGGTGAAGAGCGAGGGCAGGTACACGCGCGGGTCGAACCGCTCCACGGTGGCCAGCACGTCCGCGGCAATCACGCCCGCCTTCGTCATCTCTCCGCGGTCGACCAGCGTGTTGAACGCCTCCAGCTTGCGAAGCAGCAGCGCGAGCGGCGCGGAGATGGGCATGCCACCCACGGTGGGCGCGGCCGGCTCGGCGCGGGGCGCGGGCGCGGACTTCTCCGGGGGCGCGTTGTCGCGGGAGGGCGCGGTCTCCGGGAGCGGCTGGGGTGCGAGCGCGAGCGCGGGCGGCGGCGCGGGTGGGGGCAGGGCCTCCAGGTGACGCCTCAGCCAGTGGCTGAGGTTGCGCATGGGCTCCTCGCAGCCATTCTTGGGAAGGGCGGAGGGCATCGCGGCGAGGATGGGCTCGGAGAGCTTGAGGGCTTCTTCGATGGGCGCGCGGTTGTCGGCCTCGCACCAGCGCCGCCACGAGGCGTCCTGCTTCTTCTCGTTGTGCGCCAGGTGCTTGTTCACCGAGCGCAACAGCCAGCGCAGTCCGCTCTCCAGGAAGATGTCGCGCTTGGCCTCCGGGCCGAACGCGGCGCGGCTGGTGGTGAGCACCAGGAGGAGCGAGCGGAAGAGGCCCGGCATCGCGAGCAGGCCCTGCTCCTGGAAGGCGCCGAAGAGGTAGGCGCCGACGAGTCGCGTGTCGCGCTGACCCTCGCGCAGCAGGGCCTCCGCGCTGCGGGCCGCGTTGGCGTAGTCGCCGCTGGCGACGGCCTCCGTGACGGCCTCCACGCGGGGGTCGGGCTCTTCGCCCGGTGCCAGGCGGGGAGGCTCGCCCTCCAGGGGCTGCTCCAGGAAGGTGCCGTCGAAGGGCGGCAGGCTTTGGGCCAGGTCAGCCATCGATGACCTTCACCTGTCCGGGGGAGACGACCTGGATGACGCCGCCGTACGAGCACATCAGCTTGGAGTTGCTCTCCAGCGCGGGCGCGTTGCCGAGCATCAGCTTGGGACAGCCGGGCACCCAGGGCGCCGCGGTGGCGGGGATGCAGGGCATGGGCGTGAGGACGCCGAGCGCGGCCGCCGTCGCCGCCGCCACGGTGGGGTTGGCCAGCGACTGGCACATCCCGAAGGGAGGGATGTTCACCAGGGGCTTGTTGTCGAGGACGTTCGCCGCGGGCGTCGGGCTGACCACCTTGTTGGTGGGCAGCACCACCAGCGACGAGGGGGCGAGGCCGAAACTGCACTGCAGCATCGCTCCCATGACGACCTGGGCTCCCATGCGAGCACCTCGTGGGCGTCGTGGGTTCCGGGATGGAACGTCAGACGCTGAGCCACGCCATTGCGTGGCGCGTGCCAGCGTTCAGATCCGGCCGTTTCCCTCTGGGGCCTCGAAGGGGGAGGGGGCCGGGTCGGCCAGGACGCGTCGCCAGGGAACGCGGGCGCGTCCGCCGCGTACGCGCGCTAGCGGGAGCGCTCGTCGTCGCCGGGGCCCCGGACGCTCTCGCGAGCGCGGCCCCTCAGCGCGGTGAGGGCCTGGAACACGGGGTCCGACGACTTCTGGTGGAGCGCGCCCGTGAGGTACTGGGAGCGGCACCACTCCGCGTTGACCTGTCCGTCCTTCGTCCTGTGCGGGAGAAGGGGGAACAGCTCGATGCGGTCCGGGAGGTGCTCGGCGCCCAGCCGCAGCTCCAGCCGGCGGCGCACCTCCAGGCGTCGGTTGCCCGCCTCCTGCGTGAAGCGCTCCGCGTCCTCGGTGCCCGTGAAGACGAGCAGGACGTGAGGTGTGTGCTGTGCGGTGCCTCCCGACGCGGCGATGCTGACGCAGGCCCCCTGGCAGAACGGCAGGTCGGCGAGCGCCTCCACGACTTCCGTTGATGGGTAGATGCGGCCGTCGCGGCGGACGTCGCGCGTTCCGGCGTAGAGGAATTGCTCGCGCTGGCGGGTGAGGATGACGTGGCCGGGGGGATGGTCCTTGTCCGGCAGCGGCGTGAAGACGCCCACGTCGCCCGCGGCCTCCTGGCCACTCAGGTTGAGGTCCTTCAACGTCCAGGGGCGCCCGGGTGCGGGGGCGATGGCCGCGTTCAGCTCGCCGATGCGGCGGGGCGACGCGAGCACCACGCCGCCCTCCGACGCGTCGATGAGCACCAGCGCGTGGGGCACCCTGGTCAGCTCCGACTGCCGCACCCACTCCCGCCAGGCCTCCCAGTCATGGAGGGCATCGACGGAGCGGAACCAGTGCCCCACGCCCTTGAGGGGCCCGGAGCGGGCGCGCGTCAGCGTGTCTCGGAGGGCCGGAGAGACGCCGAGCGCTCGCGGCGGGTGCTCGAGCAGCAGGCCGGGGGTGCGCTCCAGGTCCGCGGGCTCCAGGTGGAGGAAGGTCGCGCCCCTCAGCAGCGAGGCGAAGAGCAGGGCGGGCTGGTGCTGGAGGAAGTGGAGGCCGGGCGCCGCGAGCACGTCGCCCGCGCCCAGGCCGAAGGTGAGCAGCCCGTCACACAGCGCGCCGGTCCACGCGCGCTCGGCGCTGAGGGGCACGGGGGTGTCCGGCGGGTCGACTCGCGGCGAGAACAGCAGGGCCACCGTGTCGGCGGGGCGGTACGTGTGGGAGGCGAACGAGGGCGCCGCGTCCCCTCGGGAGCGCAGCAGGAGGTTCTCGAAGCCCTTGATGAGCGGCGCCTGGTGGGCCTCCGCGGAGATGTGCTGGGGCTCCAGGAGCGCGAGCCTCCGCGACAGGAACAGGGGCCCGGTGGGCGGCAGGACGCTGATGCACGCGCCCAGCTTCAGCGCGGCCATGAGCGAGACGAGCAGCTCCTGTCCCAGCGGATGGACGAGCGCGACCTTCACGCCCGGCTTGACGCCCTGGGCGGCCCACTCCGTGGCGCGGCGGGACGCACGCTCGCCCAGCTCCCGGTAGCCCAGGGCCTGCCAGCCTCGCGCGGAGTCCCAGGCGCGAAAGGCCGCGGCGCCGGAGTCCGCGTGGCGGACGACCAGGTCATGGAAGAAGTCGTGGTGCTGGCCCGGGCGGCTCTTCGGCGCGGGGCCACCCCGGCCCGCGTGGTGGGTGGCGAGCGCGGCGATGAAGCCCTCCGAGTCACTCCAGCTCTCCTTCAGCCAGGTGGGGAGCCCTCCATCGGAGGAGGCGGCTTCGGACTGGCGAAGGATTTCCCGGAGGTCGAAGGGCATGGTGGCTTTCTCCCGGCGAGTCTATCCGACGGGGGGACGGGTGCGTCGGCCCCCGACAGCAAGAGTCGGGCCGGTGTGGGCCTCGGATTCGGGTGGAACCGTCCGGGTGGGGGGATGTCGGGGCTCGGGGGAACCCCTTACGTTCGCGACAACGCCTTGCACGGTGAACACTCGTGACGCGGCCGTGCTTGACACGGATTGCAATGGCTTTCGTTGGCTGGGATTGAATTGGGCGGAGGGGATGGGCCTATGCTCGCCCGCATGATCATCGCCATCCCCCGTGAAACGGTGCCGGGTGAAAGGCGGATCGCGCTCGTGGCGGAGAGCGTGAAACGCCTCATCGGCAAGAAGCATGAAGTGGTGGTCGAAAGCGGTGCGGGCCTGGGCGCGGAGTGTTCCGACGACGAGCTGCGGGCCGCGGGTGCCCGGGTCGAGTCGAGCGTCGACGCCCTCTACGCCGCCGCCGACCTGCTGCTCAAGATTCAGCCGCCGGACGAGACGGAGCTGGGCCGGCTCAAGGCGGACTCGGTGCTGGTGAGCCTGGCGTACCCACTGGCGAATCCGGCGCTGGCGCGAGAGGTGGCGAAGCGTCGGGTGACGTTGCTGGCCGTGGACATGATTCCGCGCACGACGTTGGCGCAGATGATGGATGTGCTCAGCTCGCAGGCGACCATCGCGGGCTACCGCGCGGTGTTGCTGGCGGCGGAGGCGCTGCCCCGGCTGTTCCCCATGTTGATGACGGCGGCGGGCACCATTCCTCCCGCGAAGGTGCTGGTGCTGGGCGCGGGCGTGGCGGGACTGCAGGCCATCGCGACGGCGCGGCGGCTGGGCGCGGTGGTGGAGGCGTACGACGTCCGCAAGGTGGTGAAGGAGCAGGTGGAGAGCCTGGGGGCGCGCTTCGTCAACATCGACATCGCGGACGCGGCGGGCTCCGGCGGGTACGCGAAGGAGCTGGGCGATGAGGCGAAGCGCAAGCAGGCGGAGGTGCTGGCGACGCACGTGGCGAAGTCGGACGTCGTCATCACCACGGCGCTGGTGCCGGGGCGGCGCGCGCCGGTGCTCCTGCCCGCGGAGATGGTGCGGCGGATGAAGAGTGGCTCGGTGGTGGTGGACATCGCGGCGGAGCAGGGTGGCAACTGCGAGCTGACGCGCGCGGGGGAGCGCTACCGCACCGAGACGGGCGTCACCGTCATCGGCGAGCGCAACCTGCCCAGCCAGATTTCGGTGCATGCCAGTGCGATGTACTCGCGCAACATGGAGAAGCTGCTCGCGCACGTCACCGACAAGGACGGCGTGCTCAAGCTGGATGTCGCGGATGAAATCGTGAAGGGAATGCTCATCACCCGGGGCGGGGACGTGGTCCACCCGGCCGTCGCGGACATGGCCATGGCGGACCAGGCCAGGAGAGAGGGCTGACATGTCGCTGACGCTGATCTTCGGCCTCTACGTCTTCTTCCTGGCGGCCTTCACGGGCTACCAGGTCATCTCCAAGGTGCCGCACCTCCTGCACACGCCGCTGATGGCCTTCACCAACGCCATCTCCGGAATCTCACTGGTGGGCTCGCTGCTCGCGGCGGGTGGGCACTACGGGACGGTGTCCACGATGCTCGGCGCGGTGGCGGTGCTGGCCGCCACCATCAACGTCGTGGGTGGCTTCCTCATCACCGACCGCATGCTGCGGATGTTCAAGAAGAAGGGTGGCGCGCGATGACCCTCTCCCTGACGGAGACGTTCGTCCAACTGCTGTACCTGGGCGCCTCCATCCTCTTCGTGCTGGGCCTGAAGGATTTGGGCGACGCGCAGACGGCCCGGCGGGGCGTGCTGCTCGCGGAGATTGGCATGGTGGCCGCAGTCGCGGGCACGCTGCTGTACGGCGTGGGCGTGACGCAGGTCATCGTGCGCTGGGAGTGGATTGTCGTGGCGCTGCTCATCGGCTCCGCGGTGGGCACGGGCATGGGCCTATGGATTCCCATGACGAAGATGCCCGAGCGCATCGCGCTCTCGCATGCCTTCGGCGGCCTGGCGGTGGGGCTCGTGGGCGTCGTCGAGTACCTCCAGCACGGAGGTCCCCACATGAGCACGCTGCAAATCACCGCCACGGGCCTGGAGGTGGCGCTCGGCGCGCTGACGTTCACCGGAAGCATCATGGCCTTCGGGAAGCTGCAGGGCTTCATCACCGGCCGGCCCGTCACCTACCCGGGACAGAACATCTCCAACATGCTGATGATTGTCGGCACGTTGGGGCTGATTGGCTTTCTCGTCTATTCGCCCGACGCGTCGTGGGCCTTCTATTCCGTCGCGACGCTGGGCGTGCTGCTGGGGGTGTTGCTGGTGCTGCCCATTGGTGGCGCGGACATGCCTGTGGTCATCTGTCTGCTCAACTCGTATGCGGGCCTGGCGGCGGCGGCGACGGGCTTCGCGCTGGGCAACAACGTCCTCATCATCTGCGGCGCGCTGGACGGCTTCTCCGGCTTCCTGCTGGGCATGATGATGTCCAAGGCGATGAACCGCTCGTTCGCGAACGTGCTCTTCGGCGCGTTCGGCGCGGCACCGGAGGCGAAGGCCGTCACGGAGGGCGCATCCGCCTCGGGTCCGGCGCCCAACGTGGGCAGCGTGGAGGAGGCCGCGGAGGTGCTGCGCGCGGCCCGCTCCGTCATCGTCGTGCCGGGCTACGGCATGGCCGTGTCGCAGGCACAGCACGCGGTGAGGGATTTGGCCAACGTCCTTCAGGCCAATGGCTGCGACGTGCGCTACGCCATCCATCCGGTGGCCGGACGGATGCCGGGGCACATGAACGTGTTGCTGGCCGAGGCCAACGTTCCGTATGACCACCTGTTCGACCTGGACGTCATCAACGACGACTTCACGGCGACGGACGTGGCGCTGGTGGTGGGAGCGAATGACGTGGTCAATCCGGCGGCGCGCTCCAACCAGAGCAGCCCCATCTACGGCATGCCCATCCTCTCCGCGGACATGGCGAAGACGTGTGTCGTCCTCAAGCGCTCGCTCAACCCGGGCTTCGCCGGAATCGAGAACGAGCTCTTCGTGCGCCCCAACACGATGATGGTGCTGGGGGACGCGAAGAAGACGCTGATGCAGTTCACTTCCGCACTGAAGGAGTAGCTCCAAGCGGAGGCGTGGGGCGACTGCGGGCAAGCCCCGGCGCCCCCTCTTTCTGATCCGAGAGAAGCGTCTCTGACCCAGGAGTGATTGAAGGCATGGCACCGCATCCGTATGTGAATGTGAGGAGGTGTGCCGAGTTATCCGGAATGACGGTGGAGAATTCCATTCCGCATCCTCATTGAGTGTGGACCCTGGCTACCTTCGCGCAGAGACTCTCCGTTGACGAAATCGCGCATCGGCATTCCATTGAGGGATTCGGATGGAGCTGGGGCGGGGCGGAATCAAGGAGTTGGCGAATGGTCGGCGACTCACGGGAAGGAAAGGCCTTGCCGGAGGAGGTTTCGGCGGGCACGACGGAGCCTGAAGGCGGAGGCACCCCCGTGTTCGGTGGCGTCTCCGAGGCGGAGCTCGACGTCTTCGTCAGCAAGCTGCGCACGGACAAGAACCCGCGCGTGCCGGCGGCGACGTCGCGCGCTCGCGGTGACGTGCATGGTGAGCGGCTGCACAAGGGCGTGCGTCGTTCGCTCGTGTCGTCCGTGGTGGAGGAGGAGCCCGCGCCGACGCCGGTTCCCACCGAGAAGCACGCGTGGTTCATCGCGCTGGGCGCCAGGCCCGCGGGGCCCTTCGAAGCGGAGGCCCTGAAGGGGGCGTGGGAGCGTGGCGAGCTGGGGCCTGACTCGCTGTGCTGGCGCGCGGGCTTCGCGGCATGGCTGCCCTTGGGGCAGGTTCCGGAGCTGCTCCAAACGCTGGCGCCGCTTCCCCTGGAGCTGGAGCTCAGCGCCGCCGTGGACGCGGCCCTGTCGGCCGCTTTCTCCGAGGGGCCGGAGCTGCCCGCGGCCACCGTGGCGGAGGCCTCGGGCATTCCCGCATGGGCCGTCGAGGCGTCCCCTCGGGCGATGTCCAGCTCACCGGTTGAAACCGTGGGAACGCACGCGGTGCTCGCCGAAGTCACCGAGGTCTCCGAGCAGGTGGAGGCCCGCTCGCGAGTGGGCGGCTGGTGGTTCACCCTGGCCGGTGGCGTCGCGGGGGGTGTGACGGTCGCGCTCGTCATGGGCCTGTTCGGTCGCTGGGATGGCGCCTCGGCGCTGCTCGCCCGCATGAATGTCGCGGAGCTCTTCAAGCCCGCGCCCTCCCAGGTGGTGGCTCCGCCCGTCGTGGCCGTGGCCCCGCCCGTGGTCGCGAGCGCGCCTGTCCCCGAGGCCGTGGCAACGACTCCCGTGTCCGTGCCGGGGGCGGCCCTTGCGGGTGCCGCGCAGGGTGTCTCCGCGCCGTCCGGTGGGGGTATCGCGATGGACGTCGTGGCCGCTCCCATCGCTCCGACGTTGCCGCCAGTCGCGGCGGTCCGTCCTTCCCTCGCGGGGGTCGCGGCCGTGGAGCGGGGTGGCGCGGTGCCTGTGCTGGCCGTGTCCGGTGGGGGACTCGCGAAGTCCGTGGGAGCCGCCGCGCCTTCGTCCACCATGGACCGGGACGTGGAGGCCGCGCCGGCGGTTGCGGCGGTGTCGCCGAGGATTTCCGAGGTCAAGCTGGGTTCTGGAGAGCGTCCCGTGTCGCCGCCGCCCACGCCCGTCGAGGCACCCGTGCGCGCGAGCCCGCCGCAGCCCGGCTCGGAAGACGACCTGGGGCCGGATGAGGACTTCGCGCGGGAGCTGGCGGGGCCTTCTCCAGGCTCGGGTGGGCCGGAAGACGCCCCTTCCGTCTACATCCCGCCGGTGGCGCCCATCCAGAATCCGCGCGTGTCGCTGGCGCAGTCGGATGTCTTCGAGGTGGTGCTCGCCAACAAGAGCGAAGTCACCGCGTGCGCGGACGTCAAGCCGCGTCCGGTGGACGAGGGCGCGCGCGTGGTGGTGCGCTGGTCCATCCTTCCGAGTGGAGAAGTGTCCGAGGTCGTCACCGAGACGGCCTCTCTGCGCGGCACGTCGTTCGCGCGTTGCATCGAGGCCAAGGTCGGCGCCTGGGTCTTCCCCAAGCACCATGAGCAGGGGGGGCCGGTGCGGTTCCCATTCGTGTTCTGATCCCACATCAGGAGCGCCCATGCCTGCCTACGTCGTCGTCGAAATCTCGGTGCATGACGTGCAGACCTACGAGCGCTACAAGCAGCTCGCGCCTCCCTCCATCGCCCACTATGGCGGCCGTTATCTCGTCCGGGGTGGGGCGACGGAGGCGCTCGAGGGGACGTGGCAGCCGCCCCGCTTCGCCCTGCTGGAGTTCCCCACCATCGAGCAGGCCCGCGCCTGGTGGTCCTCTCCCGAGTACGCCGCCGCCAAGGCGCTGCGCCACGCGAGCGCCCACACGATGATGCTGTTGATGGACGGGCTGCCGCAGGATGACCGGCACGCGGTGGCCCTGGCGGGCGCCAGCGCCGAGTCCTCGGCTCCCTGAGCGGGTTTCGCCCGCGGTGCCCGCGCGAGCGAGGGGGCGCGCGAATCGGAGTAGCCTCCGCGTCACGCGCCGGACTCCCGTGCTCGCATCTCGCAGGCGGTGGTGCCCGGCCGGAACTGGAGCGCCATGTCTTTCGCCGAGCCCCTCTTGCGCCGCGGGCGTTTCGCATCCGTCCTGCTTCTGTGTCTGCTGTCGGCCTGTGACAACGGGGGAGAGCCGCCGACGGAAGAGGACGTCCTCGTGCAACTGGCCCGCATCCCTGGCCTCACGGTGCGCGAGGAGCCCGCGGGCCCGCAGCTGCCGAACCACCGCTTCTTCGTCATGGAGTTCGAGCAGCCGGTGGACCATGCCCATCCGGACGGCCAGCGCTTCCGCCAGCGTTTGACGCTGCTGCACATCTCGCGCTCCAGTCCCATGGTGCTCTACTCGGGGGGCTACTTCGTCTCCACCGAGCCGTCGCGGCGCGAGCCCACGCAACTGCTCGACGCCAATCAGCTCTCCGTGGAGCATCGCTACTTCGGGCCGAGCCGCCCCACGCCAACGGACTGGAGCCAGCTCACCATCCGGCAGTCCGCGGACGACTTCCATCGCATCGTCGAGGCGTTCAAGCCGGTGTATCCCCTGCGGTGGGTTTCGACGGGCGCGAGCAAGGGGGGCGAGACGATGGTGTTCTTCCGCCGCTTCCATCCCCAGGACGTGGACGCGACGGTGGCCTACGTGGCGCCCATCGCCCGCTTCGACGATGACCGCTTCATCACCTTCCAGGAGTCCGTGGGCGAGGCGGCGTGTCGGGAGCGGCTGAAGTCCTTCCAGCGCGCGGCCCTGGACCGGCGCACGGCCCTGCTGCCGCTGATGGACGCGAGGGCCCAGCAGCGCGGCCTCACCTTCCAGCACCTGGGCCGGGAGCGCGCCTTCGAGCACGCCATCATCGAGCACTACTTCTACTTCTGGCAGTACGACAGCCTCGCGCGCTGCAACACCGTGCCGAACGACTCCGCGAGCGACTCCGCGCTCATGGACGAGCTGGACGGGCGCGTGGGGCTCGACTTCTTCTCCGACGCGGACGTGGAGGCCTATGGCCCGTATTTCTACCAGGCCGCCGTGGAGCTGGGGCACCCGAGGCCCTTCGAGGTCCACCTGGCCAGCCAGCTCCAGCATCCGGGCACCGACGTGCCCGCGGTGTACGTCCCGCCCGGCCTGAGCCCCGTGTTCCGTCCGGAGGCGATGCCGGACATCCAGGACTGGGTCTCCACCCAGGGCGAGCGGCTGATGTTCATCTACGGCGGCCATGACCCGTGGAGCGCGGCGGCGTACGAGCTGGGTGGGGCTCGCGAGGCCGTGCTCTACACGGTGGCGGGAGGCAATCACGGCGCGCGCATCTCGCAGCTGCCGGAGGCTGAACGCAACGAGGCCCGGGAACTCTTGCACCAGTGGGCTGGCGTGAGTCCCCAGGCCTCGGGGCTGCAATCACTGTCGTGGCGGCTGGAGCCAGAGGGCGAGGAGTTCGGTCCCCGCCCTCCGCGCTCACGTCAGCGTTAGTTCACGCCGACGGCGGTCCAGCTCTCCTTGACCTTCGCCACCTCGGCCGAGTCCGCGCCGTACAGGTCCGTGGCCGCGGTGATGGTCGCGGCGCGGGCCTGGGCGAACGTGGTGTTCGGCGTCATGTAGTGGGCCAGGGCGCGGTAGTAGATCTTCAGGCCCTTGTCCATGCCGATGCCGTCCTTGACCTCGAGCTTGGACGTGCTGTTCGTGCCGCCGTTCGCCAGCAGGTAGAAGGCGTTGTTCGCGATACCGCTCGACCCGTGGACTTCCGTCTGCTTCGGGTAGTCCTTGTAGTTGTCGATGGAGTACCCGTCCTTCTTCGGGTCGTTCATGTAGCGCAGGCCGTCCTCGTTGGAGCCGTTCGTCGGCGTCCAGGCGGTCTCGCCCACCGTCCAGTTGAACTTCACCTCGGGGTTCTTCGTGGACGCGTACCACTCCACGCCCGCGCCCATGATGTCGCTGAACGCCTCGTTCAGACCACCGGACTCGTTGCGGTAGATGAGGCCGGCGGTGCGCTCCGTCAGGCCGTGGGTGATCTCGTGGCCGGCGATGTCCAGCGCGGTGAGCGGGCCGGACGTCTTGCCGTCTCCGTCGCCGTAGCTCATCTTCGTGCCGTCCCAGAACGCGTTGACGTAGTTGGTGCGCACGTGGACGAAGGAGTTGAGCGCCTCGCCCGCGCCGTCGATGGAGTCACGGCCCAGGATTTCCTTGTAGAAATCGTAGGTCATCTCCGCGCCGTAGTGCGCGTCCACGGCCGCCTTGGTGCGCGGGCCGTCGGAGGCCTCGCCCCAGACGTTGTTGTCGTCGGTGATCTGCGTCTTGCCCGACGCCGTCGTCTTGTTCATCGCGTCGTAGGTGTTCACGCCCTTGCCGCGCGTGCCGTCCTCGAGCGTGTACTTGCCGTCCGCGCCCTTCGTGGTCTCCAGCGCGACCTTGCCGCTGTACAGCGAGGTGTCGTCCACCGTCTTGTTGGTGGGCTCCTCGACGGGGGGCGTGGTCTCCGTCGGGGTGATGCTCACGCCCCAGCCGTTCAGCGTGCCCTTGTCCAGCCGGGCCTTGTCCTCGACGGTCAGCGTCCACTCGCCCTTGGCGCTCTCACCGGCGAACGCGCTCAGGTCGAACGAGCCCTTCACGTCGTCCGTGCTGCCGCCCTTGCGGTCGTGCACCACGGCGCTCGTGCCGGAGGGGCTGGTCAGCGTGACCTTCAGGTCGCCCTTGAACGTGTGGGCGATGTCCAGGTCCAGCTTCAGCTTGTCGATGGTCACGTCCTTGTCGAACGCGATCTTCGACGTGACGGTGCCCTGGTCGGCGATCTCCGTCTTCGTGGTGGACGTCGCGGTGATGGGCTCGGGAGCCGCCGCGCCCTTGGGGGCCGCGCGGTTCGAACCGTAGAACCCGCCAATCTCGTTGAAGGACTCGAAGACCTTCCCGGTGTTCGCATCCACCAGGTAGTTCATCTTCTGGGGGCGGTCCTGGCCCTCGATCGCCTGCATCTGGACGCGGTACGCGGAGTGATACTCGCCGGCCTTGTCCTGGTAGATGACCCGCTCGGCGTTCGGCTGCTTGTCCGGCTTCAGGCCGAACTCCTTGCGCGCGATGTCGATGGCGGACTGCGTGTTCAGCTTGGGCAGCTCACGGCCCAGGCCCGCCGGCACCGTGGACTGCTCGCCGGTGACGCCGGTGACCTTCCCGTCCTTGTCCAGGTGGGAGATGATCTGCTCACCGAAGACCTTCACGCCCTCGTGAACGCGGTCCAGGCGGACGTGCGTCATGCCGAGCGCGTCGCGCTCGACGTTGGCGGGAACGAACGTGGTGGGCTGGGGCAGCAGCGTCTGCGCGCCCTTCAACGGGTTGATGTGGTTCAGCGAGGCCTGCACGGCCTGCTGCGCCTCGGGGCTGGTCAGCGCGATCCGGCCAGGACCAGCGGGGGCCTGGGTCAGCGTCTTCTCCGCACGCGCCAGCTCCGTGGGACGCGCCGAGGGGCCGAAGCCGTCCTTGGTGGTCAGCGGGGTGGCGGCCTTCGCCGTGTTCTTCGGCTGGGCCTCGGTGGTTGCGGGACGGACGCTGACGGGCTTGGTGTCGACTCGACGGATGGTCATTCGAAGCTCATTGACAGCGGGGGATGCCAGGATTGTCGCGCTGACGTCACATGGAGTTTCGGATCTCAGTGCTGCGACGCGCCATCCCCGCTTTCTCCGCTTATTTTTGCCAGTGTTTCAGTGATTTCAGCCCTCTTGTGAGACTGGAGGTGTGTCTCGTTCTGCCAGGGGTGGAATCGGAGGGGGCTGTGGGTGGAGTCCGAGCCGACTCGTGGGCGGGGCTCCCGGGAATTAACGGTGAATTATCCCGGCATTTTTCCACCCTCAAAGGGGGAGAAATGAGGGTTTCCGGGGAGCTGGGGTGGATCAGCCCCGGTAGGACGGGGTTCCGGCGCGCTCGTGCTCGGGGACCTCGATGACCTGGGTGTCCGCCAGGTAGTCGTGGATGCAGCGCCGGTCCTCCCGGAAGATGCAGAGCGCGTCGGCAAGGCCAGACACGCACAGCAGCTGGTTCAGGATGCTGGGGAGCAGGTTTCGCAAGAGGAGGATTCGGACGAGTGAAACATGGCTCCCGTCCATCCTCACCACGCGGATGTGGCGCCAGCGCTTGCCCAGGCTCTGTCCGTTCTTCGCCGCGAGGTAGAGCTGCACGCCGCACAGCAGGAGGGAGCCGAGGACTCCGCCCAGCAGGAAGACGAGCGAGAAGAGCTCCCGGCCCGGCAGGTCTTCGGTGAGCGCCATCATGACGAGTCCCACGGTGAAGGGGACGAAGACGACGATGGAGTCCACCAGGTTGGCGAGGAAGCGGTCTGCCCGGGAGGCCAGCGGTGGCAGGGCCCTCACCGCGCAGAAGCCGCAGTAGCGCCGCCCGTCGCGCGCCCACCGCAGGCAGTCGTGGCACGCGAAGGTGCCACAGCGCTGGCAAGCGGCGGTGGCGGTCATCTCCGGGTGGAAGGCACAGCGGGCGTCGAGCGATGGGCTCGTCGCGGGGTCCAATGAAGACATGGCGGCTCCAGGCGGGGCTCAGGGCCCGCCGAAGAACGAGACCTCGAGCACTCGCACGAAGAGGTTGCAGGCCGCGTGAAACAGCGCGGCGCCCACGACGGTGCCGGTGCGCTCGCGCATCCATCCGAACAGCAGGGCGGGGAAGAAGACGGACAGGCGCCACGCCTGGAAGATGGCCAGGTGCCCCAGGGCGAACAGCACCGCGGTCACCCAGAACGCGGGCCCCAGCCGCACGCCCAGGAACTTGCGCCCCTGCGGCCACGCGTCGCGCAGGCGCGTCTGCAGATAGCCCCGGTAGAAGAACTCCTCGGGCAGCGCCACGACGAAGAGTTGATCCACCACCCACTCCCCGAAGCGCGGAGGCAGCCGGAGGCGGAAGTGGGCCTCTCCGCCCAGCGGCGTGAGGTGGCGCGCGAGTGTCTCGGGCAGGTGCGGCAACAGCTCCGCGAAGCCGGCGAACGCCAGGAAGAAGAGCGGGCCCACCACCGCGGAGAACAACAGGAACAGGCGCACGTCCTCGCGCCACGCGCGCAGGGACAGGCCGTAGTCGCGGTAGTCCTCGTCCCGCCAGCGCATGGGGATGAGGGGCAGGTAGAGGAAGCCCACCGTCGCCACCAGTTTGGGGATGCTGGTGCCGCCGAAGATGAGGAACGCGGCGATGATGCCCGCGAAGCCCAGGGCCCACAGGCCCACGGCTTCCTGCACGGCGTTGGGACGCCAGGGGGTCGCCACCGTTTGACTCATGGCTCGTTCGCGGTGGCGAGGGTGAGCTTCACCTCGCCCAGGGGGAGCACCCTGCAGCCGCTCCGGGTGCGTTGCACCACCACCGCCACCAGTCGCCCGTCCGAGTCGAACAGGGGACTGCCGGGGGGCAGGGCCAGGGGGACATCATAGAAGGGCGCCGGCGCGCGTGAGGCCTGGGCCGCTTCGGGCTTCGCGGGGCGATTCCGGGCGCCAGGGATGACGCCCACCACCCAGCGCCCCGCCAGGCTGTCGCCCTCCTTGAGGAGGCGCACGGGCACGGCGGGGTAGGCGCCATCTGGCGCGGCGACGACGGCGACCTTCAGCGCCACGTTGGCGAGCAACACCCGCGCGGGCAGGGCCTGCCCCTCATGCTCCACCGTGGCGACGTTCAGGCCCACGTACTCCAGGCCCACGGGGTCCATGGAAGTGAGCACCTGTCCCGCGGTGCCCACGAAGATGCCCGGGCCGGCGCGTCGGGGACCGCTCACCTTCACCACCGAGCGGCTGTGCTGCTCCAGCACCCGCTGGAGGTCGGCGCGCGAGGGCCGCCCCGGGTCCGCCGAGGCGGCGGGCAGGGTGACGAGACACAGTGCGAGGGCGAGCGGAGACAGGCGGGACATCGGCGCGCGCCGCAGCCTATCACCGCCCGGCGCGCAGCGCGGTGAGGAAGCGTTCCGCCGGCAGCGTGTTCAATACGTCCTGCTTTCGGGCCCAGCCGCGCCGCGCGGTGGCCACGGCATAGGCCAGGTTGCCGAGGTCCTCCTTGCGGTGGGCGTCGCAACTGACCACCAGCTTCACGCCGAGCTGGGTGGCCTTCCGGACATACTCGGCCTTGATGTCCAGCCGTGCGGGCTTGCCGTTGATCTCCACCGACACCCCGCGCTTCGCGGCGTGCTCCAGGATGTCCTCCATCCGGAGCGGGTAGGGCTCGCGGCTCTGGATGAGGCGGCCGGTGGGGTGTCCGAGGATGTGCAGGTGCGGGTTGTCCATCGCGGTGAGCACCCTGCGCGTCATCTGTTCTTCATCCATGCCGTGGCGCACGTGGATGGAGGCGATGACGACCTCGAGTTGCTCGAGCACCTTGTCGTCATAGTCGAGCGCGCCGGACTCCAGGATATCCACCTCGATGCCCTTGAGCAGCCGCATGCCGGGCACCGCTTCGTTGACGCGGTCGATCTCCTCCCACTGGCGCTTGAGCGCCTCCACCTTGAGGCCGCCCGCGTAGATGGCCGCCTCGCTGTGCTCGGTGATGGTGAGGTACTTCAGGCCCAGCGCCTTCGCGGCGAGCGCCATCTCCTCCAGCGAGTTGCGTCCGTCCGACCAGGTGCTGTGCGCGTGGACCGCGCCCTGGACGTCGTCCATCGTGACCAGGTCGGTGGGGAGCTTCCCCGCGCGCGCGGCCTCCACTTCGCCATTGTCCTCGCGCAGCTCCGGGGGGACGAACTGCATGTCGAGCAGCGCGTAGAGCGCCGCTTCGTCGTTCACCTGAAGCTTGGTGCCGTCGTCGCGGTGCACGCCCCACTCGGAGATCTTCATGCCCCGCTCGTGGCCCAGGTTGCGCAAGCGGATGTGGTGGGCCTTGGAGCCGGTGAAGTGATGCAGGGCGGTGGCGAAGTCCTCGTCCGGCAGGACGCGCAGGTCCACCTGGAGGTCTCCCGCCTCCATGCGCACGGAGCACTTGCTGTCGCCCTTGCCGAGCACGGTGGCGACACCGGGCGAGGTGGCCAGGGCGTCCAGCACGGGCCCGGCGACCGCGGCCGAGGCGATGATGTCCACGTCCGACACCGTCTCCGCGCGGCGGCGCACGCTGCCACCCAGGCTCGCGCGCACCACGCCGGGCGAGGCGCGCACGCGCTCCAGCAGGGCCTCGGCGATGGGGAGCACGTCTCCCAGGAGCTTGCGCTCGCCGCGAGCGCGCCGGAACAGGGCGATGCCCTCCAGAATCTTCGCCTCGCTCTTCGCTCCGAAGCCCTTGAGCTCGCGCACGCGGCCCTCGCGGCAGGCCGCTTCGAGCTCCTCGACGGAGCCGATGCCCAGCTCCTTCCAGAGCGCGGCGACCTTGCGCGGGCCGATGTCCGGCAGCTTCATCAGCTCCAGCAGGCCTGGGGGGAACTTCGCCCGCAGGTCCTCGAAGTAGGTCATCCGTCCGGTGGTCACCAGCTCGGAGATCTTCTCGGCGAGCGCGGGGCCGATGCCCGGGAGGCTCTCCAGGCGTCCTTCCGAGACGATGGCGCCCAGGTCTTGGGTAAGGCCGAGGATGCGGTCGGCCCCCATGTCGTAGGCGCGAGAGCGGAAGCCATTCTCGCCCTGGAGCTGGAGCAGCAGGGAGATGTCCCGGAGGACCTGGGCAACGGTGGCTTTGTCGACGATGGGAGCGGTCACGGCTGGAGTCACGCGGAGGAAGGTAATGCCCGGGGAACGGGGATGCAGGCCGCTCCTCGTTATGGGAAAAGGACGGCGATGACGAAGATCAAGCTCGGACCGGCGGACTTCGCCGAAAAGGAAATGCGCGGCTACGAAGTGGGCAAGCGCAACGTCTGCATCGCGAAGATTCACGGCCGATACAAGGGCCTTGATGATTGGTGCAACCACGCGGGGTGCCTGCTGTCCGGAGGTCGCCTCGAGGACAACCTCGTTGTCTGCCCGTGTCATGAGGTCGGCTTCGACATGGATACGGGCCGGAACGAGACCTCCCCGGGGGTCTGTGACGACCAGCCGACAGTGACAGTCGAGGTCCAGGACGGCGCCCTCGTCGTCGACCTCCCCGACAATTCCTGAAGCACCAGACGCAACGGAGTCCTCTTCATGGCACACGACGGACACGACCATGACCCCCGTCATGGCGACGGACACGGGCATGACCACGGCCACGCGCACGGGAATGACCCTGTGCACACTCATGCACACAAGCATGATCACGGGCACAGCCACCCCCATGAGCACGGCGACGGGCAGTCCCACGCGCACGAGCACACCCACGCGCATGAGCACCCGCACGAGCACGGGGGCCATGACCACGGCCACGAGGGCGATGCCCACGACCATGCCCATGCCCATGCGCACGAGCACGGAGGCCATGACCATGGGCATGACCACGGCCACAAGGGCGATGCCCACGACCATGCCCATGCGCATGGGGGCCACGAGCACGGGCATGACCACGGCCACGGGCACGAGGGCCATGCCCACAAGGACGAGGGCCACGGGCATGACCACTCCCATGCCCACGGGCATGACCACTCCCATGCCCACGGCAATGACCACTCCCATGCGCACGAGCACGGGGGCCACGAGCACGGCCACTCGCACGCGCAAGGGGGCCATGACCACGGCCACTCGCACGAGCAAGGGGGCCATGACCACGGCCACTCGCACGAGCAAGGGGGCCATGGCCACGGACACACGCACGAGCACGGGGGCCACGACCACGGCCACTCGCACGGGCACGCGGGTCATGACCACGGCCACGGGGGGCATGGCCACTCACATTCACACAACCACGGCCACACCCCTGAGGCCGCGGAAGGGAACGTGCCGCGGGAGCACAAGTCGCGTGCGCCGGTCCACGTCAGCGCCTTCATCGTGACGTGCTCGGACAGCCGTGACGCCGCGCGTGACGCGAGCGGCAAGGTCCTTCGTGAAGGGCTGGAGGCCGCGGGCCACGGCATCGCGGGTTACGTCGTCGTGAAGGACGAGCCGGAGGCCATCCGGGCCGCGGTGGCGGAGGCCCAGTCCTCGGGCGCTCGGGCCATCCTCTTCACGGGGGGGACCGGGATTGGCCGGCGCGACACCACCGTGGAGACGCTGCGGGCTTTGTTTGAGAAGGAGCTGCCCGGCTTCGGCGAGCTGTTCCGCATGCTGTCGTACCGACAGATTGGCAGCCCCGCGATGATGTCCCGGGCGACCGCAGGCACGTATCAAGGAATGATAATTTTCGCGCTTCCGGGCTCGCCCCAGGCCGCGCGACTGGCCCTGGACGCGCTCATCCTCCCGGAACTGGGCCACGCGGTGCGGGAACTCACTCGATAATCAACATCCGGGAATTCTGGCGTTTGGCCGTTGATACGGTTTTTCTGTATTGGGGCTGGTTTGAGGATTGACCCGCAGGCAACGTTTACGCAGAGTAGTCAACATTCGCTGCTCTGTCGCGAATAGGTTTGCAGGTCGTCCCCCACAAAGCAGACCTCCCGAAAGAGGAGGAGCCCCATGCACATGAAGCGATTGGCTTCGTTGGTGTTGATGCTCGGTTGTGTCTCGGCGTTCGCGAAGGCGTCGGAGCGAGAGGTGTGGATCACTCTCGGCTCGGACGCGCTTTCGGAGGTGAACGCCGCGTTCATCGTCGCGGGGGCGAAGGTTCCCTCACTTGCAGGGCAGAAGGGCGACGTCGTCGCGCTGAAGCTGCCCGAGTCGGAAATCAACCGGGTCTCCCGGGTGATGCACGACAAGCTCAACCGCTGTGGTGGTTTCGTCTACCACGACACGGAGGCGGAGGCCCTCGCGGCCATCGCGGGTGTCGGCCAGACGCAGCTCAGCCCTCTGGCGGTGACGTACACGCTGGACAACGGCCCGGTCGTCAACACGCTGATCGGGAGCATGACCGAGGCGAACATCCTGGCGAACATCACCCACCTCTCCAGCTACGCCACGCGCTACTACACGTCCGCGACGGGCGTGCAGGCGGCGAACTGGCTCAAGGGCCTGTGGGAAGGTTACGCGGGAGCGCGTGCGCAGACGGGTGGTGACGTCACCGTCCAGCTGTTCACCCACGCGGCGTGGGCGCAGCCGTCCGTCATCCTCACCATCACCGGCACGGAGACGCCGTCGGAGATCGTCGTCGTGGGCGGTCACCTGGACTCCACCAGCTCCTCCGGCAATGCCCCCGGCGCGGATGATGACGCGTCAGGCATCGCCACCCTCACCGAGGTCATCCGCGTGGCCATGGCCAACGGCTACCACCCGGCCAAGACGGTGAAGTTCATGGCCTACGCCGCCGAGGAAGTGGGCCTGCGTGGCTCCAAGGAAATCGCCGACCAGCACAAGAACCAGGGAGCCAACGTCATTGGCGCGCTGCAGCTCGACATGACGAACTTCAAGGGCTCCACCATCGACGTCGCGCTGATGACGGACTTCACGAACGCGGCGCAGAACACCTTCATCACCAGCCTCATCTCCGCCTATGTCCCGGGCGTGCAGGCGGCGAACTCCACGTGCGGTTACGCGTGCTCGGACCACGCCTCGTGGACGAACGCGGGCTTCGCCGCGTCGATTCCGTTCGAGGCGCTGATGGGCCAGCACAACAGCCTCATCCACACCTCCGGCGACACGCTGGCGAAGAGCAACAACACCGCGACGCACGCGCTCAAGTTCGCGAAGGTCGCGGGCGCGTACGTGGCGGAGCTCGCCAAGGGCACCGCGAACCTCGCCGACAGCGAGCCGCCCACCGTGAGCCTCACGGCCCCCTCCGATGGCGCCACCGTGTCCGGCAGCGTCACGCTCTCCGCCACCGCCGCGGACAACACCGGCATCGGCCGCGTGGAGTTCCTGGTGGACGGCAACGTCGTGGGCACCGCCACCGCGTCTCCGTACTCGGCCTCGTGGAACTCCGCCGCCGTCGCGAACGGCAGCCACACCGTGGTGGCGAAGGCCTACGACCTCATCGGCAACACCGCCAACAGCACCTCCATCTCCGTCACCAGCAGCAACGCCTCCAGCAACGCCATCTACGACACGGTGCTGCGCGTGCCGCGCTGCTCCAACGTGGGCAACGTGTGTGACTCCACCACGCTGCTCAACGGCCGCGCCGGCCTGGGGCCCGAGCTTCACGCTCCCAACACCATCAACAACTCCTGCGCGGACGGCCTCTCCGGCGCGTACCACGCCGACGAGTCGAACGACCGCATCCGGGTGTCCACCGTCAGCGGCGCGCCCTTCGCGGCGGGCCAGACGGTGCGCGTGGAGGCCACCGTGTGGGTCTTCGCCGTCCGGCCGGACAAGCTGGACCTGTACTACACGGCGAACGCCAACAGCCCGGTGTGGACGAAGATCGCCACCGTCGCCCCGGTGGCGACCGGCCAGCAGACGCTGACCGCCACGTACACGCTGCCCGCCGGCACGCTGCAGGCCGTGCGCGCCCGCTTCCGCTACAACGGCAGCGCGGCGCCCTGCGGGACCACCTCGTACGACGACCACGACGACATCGTGTTCGCCGTGAGCCCGTAGCCCCATAGGATGCCCCCCGCGCCCCCTTCCCGGTTCGGAAGGGGGCGTGGACTCCCGGGACGCCAGGTCTCGGGAAGCGTGGGCGGCGGGCCGCCGTTCCAGGAGCATTTGGGAGCCCCGACGTGACACGCCGCTCGAAGTCGAATCCCGGCCTGAGCCCCCGGGCGGCCGAGCACCTGCGCCCCCGGCTCGACGCCTTCCTGGCCTCCACGGATGCCCGGGCCCGCATCGGGTTCGACCCGGTGGAGTTCCCCCACCGCTACAAGGATGCTCGCGATATCGAGGTGAGCGCGCTGCTCGCCTGCGCGCTGGCCTATGGCCGCGCGGACCTGTTCCGTCCCAAGGTGGACTCGCTGCTCCAGCGCATGGGGCCGTCTCCCGCGGCGTTCGTGCGCGCGCTCGACATTCCGGGAGCGAAGGCGCTGCTGGACGGCTTCGTCTATCGCTTCAACGTGGGCACCGACGTCGCGGTGTTGCTGTTGGGCATGGGACGCGCACTGCGAGAGCATGGAGATTTGGAGTCCCTCTTCGTCCAGGGGCTCGCCGCCGAGGGGAGTCTGCATGGCGCGCTGGGCGCCTTCACCACCGCGCTGCGGCGCGTGCCGCTCGAACCCTTGCGCGCGGCGATGGGACCCGAGCGAGGGCTCCACCACCTGCTGCCTTCCCCGCTGGGGCCGGGCGCCGCCAAGCGGCTGAACCTGTTCCTGCGGTGGATGGTCCGAGGCCCGGACGCGGTCGACTTCGGCATCTGGAAGCGGGTGACACCCTCGGTCCTGATGATTCCGTTGGACACGCACATCGGCCGTATCGCCGGGCACCTGGGCCTGACGCGTCGCAAGGATTTGACCTGGCGCACGGCGGAGGAGGTGACGGCGTCGCTGCGGGCCCTGGATGCGGAAGACCCCGTCCGGTACGATTTCGCGCTCTGCCACTATGGGATGAGCGGGGCGTGCCCGGCGCAGCCGGTGCCGGAGAACTGCGAGCGCTGTCCGCTCCTGGGCGCCTGCCTCGTGGGGCCGCGCGTGGTGGCGGCGGCGACCCGTCGGGTCCCTGGTGCCTCGCGACCGCGGGGTTCCTCGGTGTCGCGCAGGGAACGTCGTTGACCGTGGGGCGCCGGAGCGCTGCAATCCGGTCGGGTGTCTCCGTGTCTTCTTGATGGGGACATCGAGGCCTCCCCGGGCCGAGGAGCGTGAAGCGGTGCTCGCAACACTGGTGGCGGTGCCTCCGGCGGTGGCGGAAGCAGTGGAGCGCGGCGTTCGCGCATCGGGAGCGGGACAGCACTGCCACGTGTTGTGCGTGACGGGCACCGATGTGATTGCCTCTCCGGTGGAAGAGGGGCTCCTGGTGACGTGGGATTCAGGGGGCCCGCTGGAGGACGTGCTCGCGGACGTGAGTCGACTCCACGCGCTCCGGGTTTCGGCTCGCACGCACCTGGTGGTGCTCACGACGCGCGCGGACGCGGAGACGCAGGCGATGGCGGAGGCCGGAGCCGACGAGTGCGTGGCCTCCCCGGCGACGGGCTGGGGCGCGCGACTGGCGGCCTTGCGTCGGCGCATGGAGACGGAGACGGGCGAGCGGGATTTGCAGGCCCTGCGCCGCACCTGTGAGTTCCTCCGCAGCGCGCTGGACGCGGTGCCTGAGCCGCTCTTCGTGAAGGACCGGCAGCACCGCTGGGTGGCGCTCAACAGCGCCTTCTGCCGCTTCATGGGGCACCCCGCGGAGGCCTTGCTGGGCCGCTCCGACCACGAGTTTGTTCCCGCGCACGAGGCGGACAGCTTCTGGCGCAATGACGAGCAGGTGTTCCGCTCGGGTGTCCCCGACGAGACGGAGGAGACCCTGACCGACCGGACGGGACTGGCCCGGGTGCTGGTGACGAAGAAGGCCACGTTCAGCGGCGCTGGAGAGACGTTCCTCGTGGCCATCATCCGCGACATCACCGACCGAAAGCGCCTGGAGTCGCAGCTCCTGCTCGCCGAGCGGATGGCGTCGGTGGGCACGCTGGCGGCCGGAGTCGCGCACGAAATCAACAACCCGCTGGCCTATGTCACCTCCAACCTCGCGTTCGTGAGGGACCTGCTGGCGCAGCAGGAGCTGTCCTCGGAGCAAATGCCCGAGCTGCGAGAGGTCGTGTCGGACGCCCTCGACGGAGCCGGACGGGTCTGCGCCATCGTCCGGGACCTGCGCACCTTCGCTCGCGGGGACGAGGATCATCACGGTCCGGTGGACGTGCTGCGCGCGGTGGAGGGCGCGCTGCGGTTGGTGCGCAACGAGCTGACGCACCGGGCGCGCGTGGTGTGCACGCTGGAGCGCGTGCCGCCCATTCACGGCAACGAGGTGCGGCTGGGGCAGGTGGTGCTGAACCTGTTGGTGAACGCCCTCCAGGCGCTTCCTCCGCGTCCCGTCGAGGAGAACCGGGTCCGTGTCAGCCTGCGCACCGGACGCGTGGGGCAGGTGGAGCTGGAGGTCACCGACAACGGGATGGGCATGGCGCCGGAAGTCCAGCGGCGCATCTTCGACCCCTTCTTCACCACGCGCTCGGTGGGGGAGGGGACGGGGCTGGGCCTGTCCATCTGTCTCACGCTGGTACAGGCCATGGGGGGCCGTATCGAGGTGAGCAGCGCGCAGGATTGGGGAAGCACCTTCCGCGTGGTGTTGCCGGCGCTCTCGGTCGGAACGGTCGCCGCGCCCGAATCGCCGGTGCTCGGCGCGGTGGTGCCGTCGTTGGTCCGCCGCAGGCTCCTGCTCATCGATGACGAGCCGTCCGTGGGCAACTCGGTGAGCCGGCTGGTGCGCGACGTGTATGAGGTCCACGCGGTGCAGGACGCACGCGAGGCGTTGCGACGGCTGTCCACGGGCGAGCGATTCGATGCCATCCTGTGTGACTTGATGATGCCGGGCATGAGCGGAATGGACTTCGTGGTGGAGCTGGAGCGACTGGCGCCCGAGCTGGTGCTGCGCACGGGATTGATGACGGGTGGGGCCTTCACCGCGCAGGCGCGCGAGTTCGTGGGCCGCCATTCGAGAGGGCTGTTGGAGAAGCCCTTCGAGCGCGAGCGCCTGTGCACCTTCGTGGAGCACCTCTTTCCATGAAGAGGGCGACGCGGCGGAACCTGGGCCTTGGCCTGGTCGTGGTGCTGGTGGGCGTGGTGCTGGTGGGCATGGACTGGCTGCGCGGCCTGTCGTTCGTCGTTCGCGCCGCGGGGATGGAGGGCTCGGTTCCAGCGGTCGTGGCCCGATGGCGCAACGGGCCCTTCGAGGTCAGCGAGCTGACTGTCCCCACGCGCCACGGGGACGTGCGTGCGCGGCTGTATCGGCCACGGGAGGTCCGAGGGCGTACGGTGGTGTTGACCTCGGGCGTCCATGCCGACGGCATCGATGAGCCCCGGCTGGTGAAGCTGGCCAAAGACCTGGCCACGGGCGGGCAGACGGTTCTCACTCCCGAGCCGCCGGACCTCCTGCGCTACGAAATCACCGCGCGCCTTCCCGACATCATCGAGGACGCGGCCCTGTGGACCGCCGCCCGCGAGGACCTGGCGCCTGGCGGGAAGGTGGACCTGTTCGGCATCAGCTTCGCGGGAGGGCTCTCCGTGGTGGCGGCGGGGCGGCCCGCGTTGCGAGACAAGGTCTCCTCCACGCTCTCTTTCGGAGGACATGGAGACCTGCCCCGTGTGCTGGCCTTCCTGTGCAGCGGGGTGTTGCCGGACGGTTCCCATCTGGCGCCGCATGACTATGGCGTGGTCATCATCCTGCTCAACGTCGCGGACCGACTGGTGCCACCGGAGCAGGTGGAGCCCCTGCGCGAGGGCATCCGGACCTTCCTGCGCGCTTCACACCAGACGCAGAAGGACCAGAAGCTGGCGGAAGTGACCTTCGCCCACGCGCGGGTGCTGGAGACCCGCATGCCCGAGCCGGCGTCGAAGCTGATGGGGTACGTGAATACGCGGAACGTGGCGGCGCTGGGGCCCCTGCTGCTGCCGCTCGTCCGGGACTTCGCCGCGGACCCGTCGATGTCGCCGGGTAGGTCTCCCGCGCCTGCCTCGCCCGTGTATCTGCTCCATGGCGCGGGGGACACGGTGATTCCATCCATGGAGTCCGTGCTGCTGGCGGACGCATTGCGCCCCTACACGGAGGTGCACCAGCTCTCCACGCCGCTCATCAGCCATGCGGAGGTGGACCGGAAGGCGGGGGCGGCGGACGTGGTCCGGATGGTGGGCTTCTGGTCGAGCCTGCTGGACGAGTGAGGCGGTCTCCACTCCCGACCGACCGCCGGGCGAGCACCCAGGCGTCATCCAGCGGACAGCGCGGTGCGGGCATGGCTTCCGGAATGAAACGCCGGATACATTGTCTCGCGCCATGAGCGTCAGTCTCCGTGACGTCCTCACAGGTGAGGACGTGTTCGGCTACATCCATCGGGTTCAAGGTTCATTCGACTCGCGTCTCTTCCAGCGGATTCTCGGCGCAGCCAATGCGTTCAAGGAGGGTGACGAGGCCCTCGGCATCGCCGCTGCCGACCAGGACTCCCGGGCGAATGCCCGTGCGCTGCTGGCTCGCACGCGGCTGGGCGACCTGCATTCGCACCCTCCCTTCGAGGACCGGCTCCACGCCTTCATGATGGAGGCCCTGGATGTCGAGGAGCTCCAGCGGTTGGAGGACTGGACGCTGGGGCAGCTCAAGGCGTACCTGCTCTCGGCCGACGAGGCGGATGTCCGAGGCATCCTGGGGGGCCTGGGCAGCGACGTCATCGCGTGTGTCGTGAAGCTGATGAGCGACGCGGAGCTCAAGGCAGTGGGCTCGCGCATCTTCCATCCGTTGCCGGGCAGCAACCTGGGCGCGAAGGGATATCTGGGTGCGCGGCTCCAGCCGAACTCGCCCACGGACCACCCGGACGACATCCGCTGGCAGGTGTTCAACGGCTGGTCCTTCGCGGTGGGCGATGTGGTGCTCGGGACGAATCCCGTGTCTTCCGCGCCGGAGTCCGTGGCGGCGGTGGAGGCGGCGCTGCACGACCTCCTCGTCACCTTCGGACTGACGGAGGTGATGCCTCACTGCGTGCTCTCGCACATCGACGTGCAGGCGAAGGTGGAGGCGCTGCGGCCTGGCACCACGGGCATCTGGTTCCAGAGCCTTGCGGGCAACGAGGCGGCGAATCGGACCTTCGACGTCACGCTGGAGAAGATGGCGGAGCATGCGGCGAGCCGGACGGGGCGATACGGGCTCTACTTCGAGACGGGGCAGGGCGCGGACGCGACGAACGGGCACCACTTCGGTTGTGACATGCTGGTGCATGAGTCCCGCAAGTACGGCTTCGCCCGGGCGCTGAAGGCGCGGGTGTCGCTGGCGCAGCTCGGAGCGGGACGGACGCCCGCGCCGTGGGTTCATGTGAATGACGTGGCGGGGTTCATCGGTCCGGAGGTGTTCCGCACCCGGGAGCAGCTCGTGCGCTGCTGCCTGGAGGACATCGTCATGGGCAAGCTGCACGGGCTGATGATTGGCCTGGATGTGTGCTCGACGTTGCACATGGACGTGTCGCTGGACGACCTGACCTGGTGTCTGGAGCAGGTGGTGGAGGCCGCGCCCGGTTATCTGATGGCGTTGCCCACGCGCAATGACCCGATGCTCAGCTACCTGACGACGAGCTTCCAGGACCACGTGCGGCTGCGCGAGAAGCGGGGCCTCAAGGTCGACGACCGGATGTGGGCCTTCTTCCAGTCGCTCGGGGTCATCGATGAAGCGGGGCGACCCACCGAGCACTTCGGAGACCCGGCCTGGGTCTATCTCCAATATCGCCGCCGCAAGGGGGATGAGCGCTCGGACGCGAGCATCCTGGAGGAGGCGCGCTCGGAGATGGCGGCGGTGCGTGAGCGGGGCGTTCCGCTGGCCGTGGGACATGGCGAGACGCCGTGGGAGCTGGAGCCGTCGCTGGAGCGAGAGCTGCGTGCCCTGTACGAAGACGCGAAGGTGGGGCTCTGGTCGGAGCTGACGGACTCGGTGGTGGCGGGGATTCCCGAGGCGGTGATGTTGCGCACGTGCGCGGAGGACCGTCGCGACTACATCCTGCATCCGCCGTCGGGAGAGCGGCTGGACTCGGCCTCAGAGCTGGCGGTCCGGATGCTGCGGCTGAGGCACGAGGGCCGCTGGGATGCGCAGATACTCATCTCGGACGGACTGGATGCACGCTCGCTGATGGATGAGGGGCACCTGCACCCGTTCCTGACGGAGCTGAGGCGTGAGCTGGACGCGGCGGGGTGGAAGGTGGCACCGGAGCACCTGGTGCTGAAGCACGGGCGCGTGCGAGCCGGGTATCAGGTGGGCGAGTTGTTGTTCGGTGACGCGGAAGAACGCGCGCCACGAGCACTCATCCACGTCATCGGCGAGCGGCCGGGCTCAGGGCACCATGCCTTCTCCGCGTACCTGACGGCGCCCTCCGCGACCACCTGGGGGCGACAGGGCAGGGCGGACCACGACATCACCCGGCTCATCGCGGGCATCTCCGATACCAGCGTGCGCCCGGAGGCCGCGGCACGCGAGGCGGTGAGCCTCCTCGCGGAGCTGACCGCCACGACGCGGATGAAGCCCCTCGCCGAGGGCGGAGTGACGGAGCTGCGAGCGGTGCCTCAGCTGAGAGCGGAGCCTGAGCTGGCTCATCGCTGAGTCAGGCGAGTCCCCGATACGCGCGTGCTTTGGGGCCCGGGAGCCCTGTGTCAGCGATACATGAGCGCCATCGAGTCCATGCGCGCCGACTGGCCCGGGGTGAACTCGGACATGCACGCGTCATCGACGTAGCCCATGTAGTTTCGGACCGGGTCGAGCCCCATGTCGGTCGGACACGAGTCGCCACCCACCACGCACGTGTACGTCGGCTTGGATCGAGACGTGTCGCTCACGCCGTCGTCCGTCGTGCAGCCCGCCATGGTGTGCAGCAGGCCCAGCCAGTGACCCACCTCGTGCACGGCCGTATCTCCGAGGGCGTACGGCGACGCGGTGCCCCCGGGCAGCACCGCATTCAACAACACGACGCCGTCACTGAGCGGCGTACCGGCGACACCCCACGGAAACGTGGCCCACGCGAGGAGGCCGCCCCCTGGATTCGCCAGGTACAGGTTCAGGGACTCCTTACCACCCTGGTGCAGCGCGTTCTTCGCAGCCGCTTCCGCCGCGCTGCCGGGTGCCATCACGTACCAGGTGGCGTTCGTCGTCCGCGTCACCGACATCAGGTCGAACCAGAAGGGCGTGGCGCCATAGGCCGCACGCAGGACTTCGAGCTGCGCGAGAATCGTCGCCAGCGGGACGTCCCCATTGGCGACGCCCGTGCCCCGGCGAATGACGTGTACATAGGTCGGCACCCGCACCGAGCCCGGCAGCCGCATCGCGCTCACGCCGCCTCGGTTCGACTCCTGGGCCACCCGTGTCAGCGTCTCCTCCGAGGGCTCCTCCGTCCCGCATCGCGAAGCGGTGACGTCGGCCTCCAGCGGCTCGGGTCCACCGCCGCATCCCCAGGCCACCAGGCTCACCAGGACGATTGCCTTCGCGATGCTTCGCTCCATGACCTGCCTCCCCGCTTCGTGAATGCAACGGATGCGTCACCGCCGTGGCTCGAAATCAGGCGCTCTCCGACATCATTGTAAAACGAGTTGGCCTGCGCCAGGGGCGGCGGCACCCCAGGGGAGAAGGCGCTCAATCGTTCACGAGTGGGCAAGCGGGGCACGAGCGCGGCATAGACTGGGGGCGACCGCTCACCGAAAGGGCCTCCCGTGCGCCGCCCCCTCGTCGTCCTCTGCTTCGTGCTCGTGGCCGGCTGCGCTTCGACGCAAAAACCCGCGCTCACCTCGGGGACGGACGCGGAGGTGAAGGCGCCGGACAAGCCTCCATTCCTCAATCCCGCGGAGATCGTGAAGCGGATGGAGGCGTCCCCGGTGTCGTACAACATCGAGGGAAAGGACTCGCCTCCCGGGGGCTGGGCGGATCAGCTCTGGCCGCAGCGGGTGCCCTCGCGCGAGGCTCCTCGCGTGGTGACGGAGCAGGGCGAGTTCGTCATCCTCGACTGGCCCGAGCACCCGGAGGCGCGGGCGTTGCTCGACGAGGCGGAGCCTCACTTCCAGGCGAAGCGCTACGCGGAGGCGGCGAAGCTGTACGAACAGGCCACGCGCGTGTGCCCGGACTGCTATCTCGCGTGGAACTTCCGGGGAGACGCGGCGTACTTCGCGGGCGACGCGGCCACCGCGCTGGAGCACTACCAGAAGGCGACCCGCATCAACCCGAATGACCACCGCTCGTGGTTCTTCCTGGGCAACGCGTTCGCGCGGCTGGGGCGCTTCGATGAGGCCCTGGACTCCTGGGCGTGGTGCCTGGTCCTCAACCCGCGCTACCCCATCATCCGGCAGTTCTTCCGCGCCAACGCCGGACTGGGGCTCGTCGTCCGTGAGGATGCCATCGTCCCCCGAGGCTACGCCGAGCGGGCCGGCCAGGGCGTCACCGTCCAGTTCGATCCGGACCACGACCCGTCCTGGCTCGCCTTCGCCAACTGCAAGGCGCTGTGGCTGGGCGAGCCCGCGCACCGTCAGGAGATGACCGGCACCGAGAAGGAGCACTACACGACGGTGGAGGAGATGGAATGCCTGGGCTCGGCGCTCATCGTCCACGCGGGTCAGAAGCAGAAGGGCGAGACGGAGCGCTCCGACCCCACGCTGGACCGCCTGGCCTCCATCACCGATGACGGCATGCTGATGCAGGCGGTGCTCTTCGAGGTGGGGGCTCGAATCCACCCCCAGGTCGTCCTCACCTTGGACGAGGACGTCCGGCAGCGCCTCAAGGCGTATGTGCTCAAACACGTCCTGGTGCCGGCGTCCGCCGTGGGAGGCTACGACTTGTGACGGACGCGCGGCGAGCCCAGGTCAGCGAGGCAGCTTGAAGCGGAGGGTGAAGACGTAGGAGACGCTCTGCGGGCGCCCCTGGAAGGTCACCGGGCTGTAGCGCCGGTGGTGCAGTGCATCCAGCACCTCCTCGTCCATGTGCGCCAGGCCCTTGATGATGCGGCAGTCGCGCACGTCTCCCTCGCGGGTCACGACGCACTTGGCGATGACGGTCCCCTCCACGCGGGCCATGCGGGCCTGCTCGGTGTACTCGAGCGGAGGGCCTCCCATGAGCACGGGCTGCGTCATGCCCTGTCCGAACGGGAGCACCTCTTCGCCCGTGCCGTCGCCGACGCCATTCGGCAGGCCAGGGATGAATGCCACGCCGGTGATGTTGCTGGTCGGATCTCCGTCCGGGTGGCCCCCCGGCACGCCATCACCCGGAGGCACCACCTCGTCGGTATCCGAGGGGTTCGCCGCCGGCTCCGGCTCGACCGGCTGAGGGTCCGCCGGAAGCGGGTTGATCTGCGTGGGCATCGTGGTGCGCTTGGGCTTGGTCCGCTTCGGCTGCACGGCCTGCTTGGGCTGGGTCGGGGCCGTGTACCCCTTGGCCACCTGCCTACCCTGGTACAGCGTGAGGATGGGGTCCTTCTCGGGCTCCGGGGGAAGCTCCGCGGGACGGGCGGAGATGACGAGTACCGCGCCGAACAACCCCGCGTGGACGGCCACGGACCACCACAACCCCAGGCCCAACCGCCCTGCTCGCTGCCGCTCGATGACCGACTTGAACACGGAAGCCTCCTCCCACCGACGGGCGCTCCCGGAGTCCACCGCACCACACGGTGGTTCTCCGGCGTGGGCAGTTGGCTTGGAGCGCCCCGTCCACGCAGGACTCAACCTACGGAGTCCACGACGTGGGATGGCCGGAGGCTGGCCATCTCTTCGTCACGGTTCGGTCATGAGGCGGAGACCTCCATCCGGTAGCCCACCCCGCGAAGGGTGTGGATGGTGAAGCCCGACGCGCTCGTCCAGCCGAGCTTCTTCTTCAGGCTGGAGACGAAGTTGTCCACCGTGCGCGGGTCCACCACCACGTCGCGGCCCCACACCGCGTCCAGGATTTCTCCTCGGGGCAACGCGCGCTCGCGGTGGCGCAGCAGATAGGCGAGCAGGTCGAACTCCGTGCGCGTCAGCTCCACGCCCACGCCGTCCGGCTTCGTCACGGTGCGGCGGCCCATGTCCAGCGTGTAGCCGCCGAACGTCGACACCTGGGTCGGCGCGACGCCCGCACGGCGCACCAGCGCGCCCACGCGCGCGAGCAGCTCCCTCAACCGGTAGGGCTTGGTGAGGTAGTCCTGCGCCCCCGCGTCGAAGCCCCGGACGATGTCGTCCTCGAGCGAACGCGCGGTGAGCATCATCACCAGGCTCTTGACGCCTTGCGCGCGCAGGCGGCGACAGAAGCTGTAGCCGTCTTCGCCCGGGAGCATCACGTCCAGGATGAGCAGGTCGAACTCGCGCTGACGCAAGAGCGGCTCCGCGTCGCGGGTACTCGGGGCCTCGGAGACGTCGTAGCCCTCGTCCAGCAGGTTGTCCCGGAGCCCTACGCGCAGGTGCGCATCGTCCTCGACGATGAGGATGGTGGGACGGGTGGAGGAGGGTGGGGTGGAGGTGGTCATCGACGCGGCTCGTGGAAGGTCAGCGCGAACGTGGTCCCCTCGGGCGTGGAGGAGGCCACCTGGATATCGCCATGGTGCAGCTTCATGATTTTCCGGCACAGCGCCAAGCCTAGCCCGCTGCCGTGGACCTCCTGCCCGGGAGGCATCAAACGATAGAAGTCCTGGAAGACGTTCTCCCATTCGGACTCGGGGATGCCCACGCCGTTGTCGCGGAAGAGCATCGTGCAGCCGTGGCCTTCGAACACGCGGGCACTGACGGAGATGCGCACGGGGCTGCGCTGGTTGTAGGCGCACGCGTTGCGGCCCAGGTTGGAGAACAGCAGGCGCAAGAGCGACGGGTCCGCCTCCAGCTCCGCGTCGTCCATGTCGGTGGTCAGCTCCACCGGCACGGAGGTGGCCGACGCCAGGTCGTCCCGCAGCGGGTTGACCAGCTCCTCCAGGCGCACGCGTGAGGCGCGCAGCGTCCAGCGGCCCTTGTCGATGCGGTTGAACGACAGGATGTTCTCCACCAGGAAGTGGAGGCCGTCGGCGGCCTGGACGATGCGGGCTGGGTAGTCGCGCATCTCGGGCGCATGGGTCAGCTTGCGCTCCAGCGTCTCGCCGAGCAGTCGGATGGAGGCCAGCGGCGTGCGCAGCTCGTGCGAGACGGTGGCCACGAAGTCGCTCTTGAGCTCCAGGAAGCGGTACTTGCGCTGCTGCGCCACCAGCGCCAGCGCGACGATGGCCGCCGCCAGCGCACCGCACACGGCCACCAGCAACGTCTTCAGGCCATAGCGCGCCTCGATGTTGGCCTCCACGCGCGCCCACTCGGGCAGCTCCACGAGCAGCATGAGCTCCCGTGCCGGCATCGCCGAGCGTCCCCCCACCAGCCGCATCTGTCCGTCCGACTCGAAGAGCCCGCGCGTGCGCATGTCCTGGGCGATGGGGACCAGCAGCGCCGCGATGTCCACGGAGATGCCGTACAGCACCTCTCCGCGAGGCTCCACGTACCACTGCTCTCCCAGCAGGGTCGGCTCCACCAGCTCCGGGGGCATCACCAGCATGCCGGCGCCCGCCTCGCGCGAGCGCTCCAGGAAGTCGCGCGTGGGCTCTCCCAGCGCGCGGCTCAGCCGGAGGATGCGGGACTGGAGGAAGTCGAAGTCGGCCTGCGAGAAGTGGGAGCGCTCGCGCAGCAAGTCGCGTTGCAGCCCCGCCCCCCGGCTGATGCCGCCGAACTCCTCAGGAAGTCCCTCGCGCAGCAGGGCCCGGATGAGCGGCGTGGTGGCGGGGCCGCGCTGCAGGTGCTCCACCGCGAGCAACAGGAAGGGCAGCTCCTGCTCGACGGGCAGCGTCTGGCGGGTGTGGTGCCGCAGGAACTCCTCCACCAGCGCCGTGGCGCGCGACGTCTGGCCCGCGAGGAGGGCGGCCTCGGCCGCGCGCAGTCGCGTGAGCCGGGGCTCCCAGGTGCCTCCCAGGGCGGCGCCACCCCGGACGTGGTCCGAGAGCATCTCGTAGAGAGCGCGCGCGGGCATGTCCTGGCCCGGCAGGGGGTGGATGAGGCGCGGCAGGAACTGGTGGCCGCGGAACTGGAGGTAGAAGCCCTCGCCCGGAGCCAGCGGATTGTCCACGGCGGCGTGGATGGCGGCGATCTGCTCCTCGAGCTGGCGGGCCAGGATTTGTCGCAGGGTCTCCGTGGCGGCGTGCGCCAGGGCATCGCGGCGGGAGCGGACCTGCTCGTGCGCGTCCTCGCGCTCGCGCGTGAAGATGCGTTGAAGGCTCACCAGCCCCCAACCGAGGGCGAGGAGCCCACAACCCAGGGCCACGAGCGTGGGAAGGAGCCTGCGCAACATGCGATTCGCTGATTGTGACTATCGCACAGGAGGGTGCCCCAGGAGACCTTTCGCATCGCCCCCGGGGGCTGACGAGTGTCCCAGGTCAGCGGACGGGCAGCCTCGCGGTCCACGGGAAGACAGCGGGAGAAGGGGGGGACTGGCCGCCGGGGCAAGAGGGTGCCGAGGTTCAGCCGTGGGCCCGGGTGTCCACGCGGGCCTCAACTGAGGGAGGTCCGCCCATGCACTTTCCCCTGTCACGGCTGTCCCCCGCTGGGCCGGTGGTGCTTTGGGGAGGAGAGCTTCCCTCCGGGGGGCTCAAGTACCTGACGTTTTCGCGCTACCTGGAGTCGATGCCCGAGGGAGCCTGCGGGCTGGTGGAGTTGTCGGGTTCCTCGTCCTCGCTCGCGCTGGACGCGCTGGGCAAGGAGCGCGGGCTGCCGGTGCTCGCGCTCACGGATACGGCGGGCGCCGCCTACCTGCGAGGGCAGGGGTTCGGTGGCGAGGTGCGTACCGTGCGGCGGCTCTCCGAGGCCTGGGAGGTGGCCCTGGGCTACGAGCGACAGGGCTGGTGCTGGCCGCGACAGCTCTCCAATGGCGCGCTCGTGGGCTGCGTGGAGGGCTGGGCCTCGGAGCTGCGCGACTTCGTGCGCGAGGCGTATCCCTCCGTGCGGCTGGTGGTGAGCGGCTTCGGCACCGGCGCCACGGTGGTGGGGCTGCACCGGGCCTTCACGCCGGAGGGCTACGACGTGGTGGGGCTGCAGCCCTCACTGGGCGCCCCGCTGCCGGGCTGGCGGCGGTGGATGGAGCAGAACCTGGGCGAGGCCGACCTCTTCCACCCCCACCGGGAGGAAGTGGTGCTGGAGACGGCCGGACCCAAGCACTCGGATGGCCTCGCCGCGCTCCTCACGTACGCGCGCGCCGAGGCCCGGCCGGACGAGGTCCTCGTCATCTCTCACAACGCCCGCCCTCCGTTCGGCTGAAGCACGCCTTTCCCCCTCGCGCAACTGCATCCCGCAAGCACGCCTTCTCCGTATTTTCAGCCAGCAAAGAAGTTTATTCTTGATTTACTGGCGGGAACGGCGGGTGAGTTAAGGGGGGGCTATTGTGTTGATAACAAAATAATCCTTAACCTCTGGACGCCCTGGCCGAGCAGGCGTCCGACGGCGTGGGGCCCTCAACACCACCCGAAAGAGGTCGTCGTTCATGAAGCGTCTTTGGATGGGCACGGTGAGCGCCGTGCTCGCCGTGCTGATGTGGTCCCCGCAGGCTCATGCGAGGCAGGCCGCGGTTGATGCCTTCCTCCTCACGCCGGCGGATCGCTCCCTGCCTCAGTCCGCCGCGTCGGCGTCCCAGCGCGGACTGCGCATCAACAGCGTGGAAGGTCGTCTCGGCGTACCGACCTTCGTTTTCAGTGAGCGCTCCCTGAGCGCGGGTCCCCAGGCGAAGGCCTCGCGCCCGCTGACGCAGGCCAGCGCGAACACCGCGGCGCGTGAGCACCTGCGGAGCGTGGCGGACCTGTACCGCCTGAACGCCTCCGAGGTGAACAGCGCGGAGCTGCGCCAGGTGCACATGCCCAAGGGGGGCGAGGGCGCGGTGGTCGCGACCTACGGCCGCCGGGTCAATGGCATCGAGGTGTTCCGCAACGAGGTCAAGGTCGTCATGGACGCCAGCCAGCAGTTGGTGGCCATCTCCGGCTACCTGCAGCCGCGTCAGCAGGACGACGAGAAGAACGCCCAGGCGTCGGCCTTCCGCGTCTCGGCGCCGCAGGCCATCTCCCGCGCGTTCCAGGACCTGACGGGCGCTCAGCTCGACGCCCGGGCGCTGGTGCCCGCGGGCGCGAAGGGTGACTACAGCCACTACACGGTGGACTCCCGCCAGTTGTCGACGCACGGCTTTGGTGAGGCGCCGCGCTCGAAGAAGGTCCTCTTCCCGATGCCCGACGGCCTGGTGCCGGCGTACTACGTGGAAGTCAACGCGGGCCCGGAGAGCAACCCGGACGCCTCCTACACCGCCTACGTCATCGACGCGCGCGACGGTTCGCTGCTGCTCAAGCACAACCTGACCGTGTCGGAGCAGTTCAGTTACCGCGTGTGGGCGGACCCGGCGAGCAAGCTGCCCTACGACGGTCCCCAGGGCACCGAGGCCACGCCGCACCCCACGGGCACCCCGGATGGCTATCAGGCGCCCCTGAACATCCCGGCCAACCTGGTGACGCTGCAGAACTTCCCGTTCAGCCGCAATGACCCGTGGCTGCCGGCGAACGCGACGGTGACGACGGGTAACAACGTCGATGCGTACGCGGACCTCGGTGGTGGCGACGGCTTCCAGCCGGGCTTCGACCTGCGTGCGCCGCTGAGCGACGTGGCGGGCCGCGGGTTCGACTACACGTTCGATTTGACGAAGTCGCCCGCCGCGAACCAGACGCAGCGCCTGGCCGCCGTGGTGAACCTGTTCTACATCACCAACTTCCTGCACGACTGGTTCTACGACGCGGGCTTCGACGAGGCCTCCGGCAACGCCCAGTTGAGCAACTTCGGGCGGGGTGGCCTGGAGAACGACAGCCTTCGCGTGGAGGCGCAGGACTCCGGCGGCCGTAACAACGCCAACATGGCGACTCCGGCCGACGGCGCCCGTCCTCGCATGCAGCAGTACGTCTTCGACGGCGTGGCGGAACTCACGGTGAGCGAGCCGGCGCCCCTGGCGCGCGGCTACCTCTCGTACACCGCGTCCTTCGGGCCGACGGTCTTCAACCTCGAGGGTGATTTTGCGCTGCCCCCCACGGGGCCGGACGCGGCGACGACGCTGGCCTACCGGATTGGCTGCGCGAATGACACTGGCGCCGACCCGTACGGTGGCACGACGCCGTTCACCGGTAAGATCGCGCTCATCGAGCGCGGCACCTGCTCCTTCGCCTACAAGGTCCTCAACGCCCAGCGCGCGGGCGCCATCGGCGTCTTCATCACCAACAGCGCCGCGGGTGCTCTGGGGCCCATGGGCGCCAGTGGTGTCGCCGCTGTCGACCGCGCCATCACCATCCCTTCGCTGTTGGTGACCAAGCCGGACGGTGACGCCTGGCGGACGGCGCTGGCCACGGCGCCTGTCAAGGGCCGCCTCCGCCGCAACGCGGACCTCGACCGCGATGGCACGCTCGACAACGAGATCGTCGCGCACGAGTGGGGGCACTACATCTCCAACCGCCTCGTCGGTAACGGCTCGGGTCTGACGAACAACCAGGGCGGCTCCATGGGCGAGGGCTGGGGTGACTTCCACGCCATGCTGTTGTCGGTGCGCGCCGAGGACGTGACCCGGACCGGCAACAACCAGTGGCAGGGCACCTACGGCATGGCCGGCTACACCCAGAGCGGTGGTCGCAACCAGGGCTACTACTTCGGCATCCGCCGCGTTCCGTACAGCACGAACATGGCCAAGAACGGCCTGACGCTCCGCCACATGGCGGACGGCACGGCCATTCCGACCACCCACCCGACCAACGGGGGCGGGAACAACGCGGAGGTCCACAACTCGGGCGAGGTCTGGGCCTCGATGTTGTGGGAGTGCTACGCGAGCCTGTTGAACGCCCATCCGTTCCAGGAGGCACAGGACCGGATGAAGCGCTACCTGGTGGCCGCCTACAAGGCCACGCCGGTCAGCCCCACCTTCCTGGAGGGGCGTGACGCGCTGCTGTCTGTCGCCGCCGCCAGCGATCCCGCCGACTACCAGCGCTTCGTAAGCGCCTTCGCCAAGCGCGGTGCCGGCTTCGGTGCGCGCGTCGCGGACCGCAACAGCGCGGACCACATCGGTGTCGTGGAGAGCTACCAGACGGGCGATGCCCTCGAGGTGGTGAGCATCACCCTGGATGACTCGAGCGTCGGCTGCGACAAGGACGGCGTGCTGGACGCCGGCGAGACGGGCCTGCTCAAGGTGACGGTGCGCAACGCGGGCGCCGGGAACCTGAGCGCGGTGACGGCCACCGCGGCGTTCAACGGCTCGAGCCCGGGCGTCGTGGGCGCCTTCTCGAGCGGCAGCTCGCTCTCGTTTGGCAACATCGCTCGCGGTGCGACGGCGACGGCGAGCGTGGCTGTCGCCCTGACGGCGGCTCCCGCTCAGACTTCGGGCGCGCTCGCGCTCCTGGGCGTGGACGTGACGTTCCCGCACAACCTGCTGAACGGCACGACCCTTCGTGCGTTCCGCAGCCAGGTCAACTACGACGAGAAGCCCAATACGTCGGACACGGACTACGTCGAGGCGCAGAACACCCCGTGGGTGGCCTCGACCTTCAACTACCGTCCGATGTGGGACAACGGCTACGCCACGACCGGGTACTGGCACACCTCCAACGAGGCGACCTCGCTCGACAAGCGGCTGACCTCGCCGCTGTTCAATGTCGCGGCGAATCAGAACTTCACGCTGACGTTCTTCCACCGCTTCAGCTTCGAGTCGGCGTACCTGAGCGGGGCCTGGGTCCACTTCGATGGTGGAGCCATCGAGTTGTCCGTCGACGAGGGGCCGTGGGAGAGCTGGTACCTCTACCTCACGCCTCCCATCCCGGCGAATCCCAACATCGCGTTGATCGACGAGGGGAATCCGTACCTGGGCGGCTGGCCGGGGTTCGCTCAACTGAGCGCGGGCTACCCGTCGTTCGTCCGGTATACGGCCAACTTCGGGCAGGACCTCGCGGGCCATCAGGTGCGCGTGCGCTTCCGTCACGCGTCCGACGGTGGCGTGGGCGCGTATGGCTGGGATATCGCCAACATCAGCCTCACGGGTATCACCAACACGACGCCGTTCTACTCGCTGGTCGCGGAGACCTTCACCGGCACGGGCACGGCTCCGACCTGCAACGTGGCGCCGGTGGCCGAGGCGGGCCTGTCCCAGACGGTGACGGAGGTCGTCGTGGGCGCTGGTGGTGTGGTGACCCCCCGGGTCATCACCCTCAACGGCACGGGGAGCGTCGATCCTGATGCCTCCGCGCAGAGCGCGCTGACGTACGCGTGGACCCAGATTGGCGGTCCGCCGGTGACGCTCAACGGCGCGAACACGGCCACGCCGACCTTCAGCACGCTGGTTCCGGCGAACACCATCTTCACGTTCCAGCTCGTGGTGAGCGATGGCACGGACTCCAGCCAGCCCAAGGTGGTCCAGGTCCTCGTCGCCAACGTGAACAACCCCCCTGTCGCCGTGGCTCGCGTGAAGGATGGCGGCCCCACGACGGTGGATGAGCGTTCGGGCAGCGTCACGCTCGATGCGTCCGGTTCGACGGATGCGGACGGCGAGGAGCTGAGCTTCTCGTGGACCCAGACCGCGGGTCCGGCGGTGGCGTTGGATGACGAGACCAGCGCCACTCCGACGTTCGCTGTGCCGGAAGTGACGGCGGACACCGCCTTCACGTTCAGCCTGATCGCAACGGACGGCATCGCCGATAGCGAGGCGGAGATCACCATCACCGTTCGCCAGCTGGACCGTGCTCCGGTGGCGGACGCCGGCGGGGACCGGCAGGTTGGCTCGGGCTCCACGGTGACGCTGTTGGGCGGCGCAGTGGATGAGGACGGCGAGGACATCACCTTCGCCTGGACCCAGACCGAGGGTCCGACGGTGGAACTCACGGGGGCGGACACCGGCTCCCCGCGCTTCACCGCTCCGGAAGTGACGGGGGCGTCCATCGTCCTGCGCTTCAGCCTCGTGGCGACGGCCAATGGACAGGCCAGCGCGGCGAGCATCGTGACCATCACCGTCACGCGCGACAACCACGCGCCGGTGGTTACCACGATGAGCAGCTACACGGTGCACGAAGGCTCGGGCGTGAAGATGCGCGCCACGGCCGAGGACGCCGATGGCAATGACATCACGTGGCAGTGGACGCAGGTCGCGGGTCCGTCCGTGCAGCTCGAGAAGTCGGATACCGCGGAGGCGTTCTTCGTCGCCCCCGAGGTGTCGGAGACCACGGTGCTGCTCTTCCGCGTCCGGGCGAAGGATGACCTGAGCTCGAGTGAGCCCGCCGAAGTCGCGGTGACGGTGCGGAACCTGGCGGACGAGGGTGGTTGCAGCGCGGCGGGTGGCAGTGCCACCAGTGCGCTGGTGCCGGCCCTGGCCATGCTGGCGCTCGCGCTGCGCCGTCGTCGCCGGAGCTAGTGCTTCGTCCGACCTCTGCATGAGGTCGGAATGGAAAATGTGAGGGGCGGTCCCGGGAGGTTTCCGGGGCCGCCCCTTGTTTTTGAGAGGGCCGCCGCGTCATGGGCGGAGTGGCCGCAGCCTCACGGAGGATGCCGATGTTCGTGAAGTCGAATCAGTGGTCGCGGTGGATGGTGGCGGGGGTGTTGCTGGTCGGACTGGGATGCAGGGGGCCCGGGGATGAGCTGAAGCGCGATGCGTCCGCGCCGCCAACTCCAGACGCATCGAGTGAGGCGAACGTCCGCTCCGAGCCGCCGCGGTTGGAGGAGGATGCTGGGGCCCCCGTGTGCCCGCCGCGTCAGTACCAGTGCTGCGATGGGAGCTGCTCGGAGAACAAGCGGTGCCCAGGCATTGCGTGCGACCCGCGCCCGGTTCCTCCCTCGTACAAGGAGTAGTCGAGCGTTGAAGCTGGGCGAAAGGCTCGAATCCACCTCTCGACGGGGTCGAGCTTTTCCCTCCGCGGGGGCGTTCTTCCGGGCGCGACAAGGCTCGTGTGGATGACTTCGAGGGCTGCTCTTCCTGTCTGGTTGTGATGCCAGCCATGCCCTGCCAGGACAGCTCCTCCCAATCCCAGACTACGGGTCCTGAGACCGACCCTCGCGATTGCCACGGGGGCGGGAGTTCATCTGCTCCTCGCGCCGCATGACGTCGTACTTGGCCCGCTGGCCCTCATCGAGCAGGGCCGTCATCGCCTGGTCCGTCTCCTCCCGTTGCGTCCGCAGCGCCTGGCGAATCTCACGCGGATTCTTCGTGCCAGTGCGCACCTCCTCGAACAGGGTGTTGCGCGTGGTCTCCTCGGCCTCCAACCGGCGCGTCAGCTCCTGCTCCTGGGAGTAGTTCAGCTTCGCCTCGGACACGAGCCGCTTGATTCGCTCCGTGCGCTGAGCCGTCGAGCGGACCTGCGCCTGCATCCACTCCTCCTGCCGCGAGCGGAACTGCTCGGTGCGCATCTCCTCCTGCACCGAACGCATCGCGTCCTTCAGCGCCTCGCGGCCACCCTCCGTGCTCAGGGTCTCCCCAGTCATCAGCCCCCGCACCTCCGCGCGGAGCTGATCCAGCTCGGCCGTCAGCGCGGGCGCCGCGACGCCACCCCCGTCCGTCCCGGCCACCGCCGGCCGCCGCTCCAGCTCCATCAGGCGCCGGGACAGGCTCAGCGTGGTGTCCTCCAGCGCCTGGATGCGCCGCTCCAGGCCTTCCTGGCTGGCGGGCAGGGCGGCGACAGGCTCGGGCCGCTCGGAGGCGGAGGGAGCCTCGGTACGCCCCGGGGCCCAGAGGGCCACTGCGAGCGCGGCCGAGGCGAGGACGAAGGACACAGGGCCAAGGAGCTTGTTCATGACTTCTCCGACGGGGGCGGGGACGCCGTATTCCATACCCCGCCCGCTGCCCGTGCTCCACCCCGTCGTGGACTCCTGGCCACCCGCCGATACGGGCCCTCGCGCGGCTCCTCGCCCCGCGCGAGGGCTCGTCTCAGCCCTGCTGCGCGGCCCCGGCGGGCTCGTCCATGTCGATGGGGCCCTGGTCGGGGCCCATCGTCAGGGCGCATGCGTCACACATCCAGAAGCGGACGATCATCCCGTTCTCGCCCGTGGAAATGTAGTTGGAGCCAATCACCTCGCCCCCCTCGGTCTTCTTGCAGGAGAGACAGGTGTGCGTCGGTTTGCTCTGCGTCATCGCGGGACCTCGGGGTGTGGAAACGCAACGGACCGACACCCAGGGAGTGCCGGTCCGCGCAAGCCTACTTCACTCCATCCGCATCAGCCGATGGCCATCTGGTAGCCGCCGTTGGGGTTGGAGCTCAGGAAGTGCTTCATCTGCTCCGGCGTAATGGTCTTCACGTTCGCATCGGCCGGGTCCCGGACGATGAAGTTGCCCTTGGAATCCATGCCCGCCACCGTGACGTAGTGGCCGGACGTGCGGCCTTCGTTCTGGTGCGGAGGCATGGCGTGGTAGTCGCCGTTGGCCACCACCAGCTTGCCCGCCTTGAGCTGCTCGGTGATCCACTCCACGTTGGCGCCGGGGCCCTTCATCACCGACTCCTTGCCCATCGCCTTCGCCATCGCGGAGATGCCGTTGACGCCCGTGCCGTTGGACGACGTGCCGCCAATCTTGCCCAGGTGGTTGATGAGCTGCGCGTCCGTCATGTCCTTGCCGTAGCCGTTGGCGCGGGCGATTTGCGCCATCGACGTGGGGCCGCAGTTCGCCGGGCCGTTCGTGTACGAGCCGTTCTTGCCCGCCGGGTTGTACTGGCTGATCTGCGGAACCTTGCTCGGGTCCACGCGGCCGTCACCCGTGACAGGGGCGGCGCCGTCCGTGGCCTGCGGGCCCGTGGGCTTGGGGTTGAGGTCCACCGGCCCCGGCTTGTTCGTGCCCGGCGTGAAGGTGCTCTGGTCCTTGCCCGCGACCCCGGGCAGCTTGAGCGAGTCACCCGCGAGGATGAGGTTCGGGTCGGTGATCTTCGGGTTCATCTCGCGAATCTGGTTGATGACATCCCAGTGCGAGCCCTCCATGCCCTGGCCCTTGAGCTTCGAGGCGATGCCCCAGAGCGTGTCACCCTTCTTGATCTGATAGTCCGACTCACCCACCGGCTTGCGCGGGTCCGCCTGGTTCGCCGCCACACCCGGCTTGGTGCCCGGCGTGGTGTTGGTGTTGCCACCCGTCACCGTGCTGTCGGGCACGTTGGCCGTCGTTCCGCTCGGCGTCTTGCCGCCGGGGAACAGGGTGTTCATGTGGTTCTGGATCTTGTTCTGGTAGTCCTGGCCCCGGGCGTCGTTCATGTTGCCAGCGCCCCGGTGCCACTCGCGCGCGGCGGCCAGGCTGCTGCCGTGCTTCTTGGTCAAGTCGCCAATCGTCTTCGCGAGGAACTCCATCTGCTTCTCGGGCGGAATCGTCTGCGCGTTCGCCCCGCGGCCCACCTGCGTGCCGGACCACTTCTCGAACGAGGGCAGCAATCCGTTGTCGTCCAGGCCGATGAGCCCGTGGCCCGTGCCGTCCTGGTGCACGCCGTGGTTCTTGAACGACGACTCCTGCGCGACGATGCCCGCGAGGACTTTCGGGTCCGCGCCGTACTTCTGCGCGTACTTCTCGATGTACGGCCAGAGCTGCTGCAGGTTCAACTGCGCGTCACGGCCCTGCGGCAGGCCCGAGGCCTGCGTCGAAGTGGGCGAGTACGTCTGCTGACGACCTTCAATGCGGGGGGACATGGGCGCTCCGCGATTGGACACGATGGGGGTGTGGGAACAACAGATGTCAGGATTGTCGAGCGCTGAGAATTAGAGTTGCCTCGACCCCCCACGGAATTGACTGACTTCCTGGGTGCGCCAGAGCTAGGACAGGCGACATTCCCCGCGGAACTCGAACAAGGAGTCGCGAATGAATGCACTGCGTTATGGGCTCGTGGCAGGCGCGTCATTGTGTCTGTGGGCCACTCTTGCCGCCGCGCAGCAACAGTCCCTCACCGGCGTCTATGCCAGAGAGGGCGGCACCCTCGCGGTGCTCGAGGGCGACAACCAGACACTCGTCCAATACACATCAACTTTTCCACAAGGAAAGGGCATGGGTGAATGTGACTGCACCCTGTCCGTGCGGAAGAAGTCCGCGAAGGATTGGACACTGTCTACTTTTCAACCTGGAGGCACTTGGACGCTGAGTCTGGAATCCGAGCGGCTGGTGTTGAAGGGTCCTGGGACGGGGTGCTGCGGGGCGGGGTGGTCCGGCCAGGATGGCTTCTCGCGTTCATCCTCGACGGCGCTGGCGACGTGCAAGGTGAAGGCGGCGCAGGCGGCGCTGAAGACGGTGGATGGGGCGAATCGCGGCGCGGCGCTGGCATCGGGTGAGGCGGTGCAGGTGTTCGCGGAGTCACCGCCGCCGGACGTGGTGCCCGTGCGCGTCGTGCAGGGGAAGCAGGTGCGGGTGGGGCAGCTGGCGTACTCGGAGCTGGACTGTCCCGTGCGCGCGGGTGGCGAGGCCTCGGCGGCTTCTGGCGCCATGGATGTGAAGGCGCTCGTGGGCCGGTGGGTGCAGGTGCATCGCAAGGGGAAGGGCTATGTCATCGACCAGCCCTGTGGCTCTGCCATCCCCGCGGTGACGGTGAAGTCGGACGGCGCCCTGGAGGTCGACTTCGGGCAGGACAGCCTCGCAGGCAAGCTGACGGCCGTGAAGGCGGGAACCGCTGGTGCGTCCACGCTGGAGGTGGCGTACGCGGGAGGCACGCGAGAGACGCTGCAGTGGTCGGTGGCGGACGCGAAGCGCAACGTGGTGCGTCTGCAGGGCGGCCAGGACTTCTTCCGCAAGGGCGAGCTGTACGTCCGCGACGACGCGCGAAAGGGCATTCCTGTCCGCGCAGAGGCTTGCGACGAGTTCGAATGAGCGGCGCGCCGGGCGGGAGGCGGTGGAGTGCCTCCCGCCACTCGGGCGGGCTCCGGGCTCAGCCGAGCTTGTACGGCTCCAGCTCCGGCACCTTCTCCAGCAGCAGCGGCGGCGAGTGGAGGTAGGCCGTGCTGCGGCGCTTCTGGTCGATGTCGTCGTAGACGCGCTGCACCTGCGTGGGCGTCAGGCCCATCACCTGCGCGGCTTCTTCCGTGGACACCGCGTGGTTCTTGGCCCACATCAGCAAGTCCAGCTGCGAGTAGTGCACGGAGAAGTAGAAGTCCTCCTGCGACTGGGGAAGGCTGAACGTGTCCGTGGTCGGCTCGCCGCTGGTGATTTCGTCGATGACGCCCAGGTGTTTGGCCAGCTTGTATGTCTGGGTTTTGTAGAGGCCGGCGATAGGCTTTACATCCGCTGCGCCGTCGCCCAGCTTCACGAAGAAGCCCTGGTCATACTCCAGACGGTTGGGCGTGCCCGCCACCGCGAAGTTCAGCCGGTCCGCGTGGAAGTAATCCATCATCTTCCGCGTGCGCTGCTTGAAGTTCGTCGCGGCGACAATCTGCGTATACGCCTGGGGCGGCAGCCGGAAGCGGCGCTCCTCTCCATTCACTTGCACCACGACGTAGAAGAAGTTCACCGCGTCCGTGTTCAGCCGGTCGCCGTGCATGACAATCTTCCACTTCATGTCGGGCGTGAACTCAGGGAAGACGGACTGCACCGCCTCGTCGCGCTGCCGGTAGCAGCCGGCGGCCTCGAGGATGGGGGCGATGTCGTGGAGCTGGTACTTGATTCCAAGCTTCTCGCAGAGCTTGCGGCCCAGCTGCGAGCTCCATCCGCTGGAGTCCTTCTCCGGCAGGAGGATGCCGAAGACGCGCTCGGGCCCCAGCGCGCGCACGGCCAGCGCCGCGACACATGCGGAGTCGATGCCGCCGGAGATCGCCACCACGAGGCCGCGCTTGCGCAGCTTCTTCAGCACCGTCTCGCGCAGCCCTTCGGACAGCTCGGTGGCTTTCGCCTCCCAATCCAGTTCCAGCACCTGCTTGGAGAAACTCATTGTGTGGACCCCTCTCAATCCCTTCACGAAGAACCGACCGACGAATATTGGGTGCGCAGCTCCGCCTTGAGCACCTTCCCACTGGGCCCGCGCGGCAGCGCCCCCACGAACACCACGTGCCGGGGCACCTTGTGCGCCGGCAGCGACTCCCTGCAGAACCGCCGCAGGTCGTCCTCCTTCACCTCGACGCCCTCCTGGAGCACCACCACGGCGCAGGCCGCCTCACCCCCCAGCGCGTCCGGCACGCCGACGACGGCGACCTCTCGCACCGAGGGGTGCCGTGCGAGCTGATGCTCCATCTCCGCGGGGCTCACCCGGTGGCCGCCCACCTTGAGGATCTCCTTGGCGCGGCCGACGAGGAAGATGAAGCCGTCCGCGTCCCGCCACGCCAGGTCGCCCGTCCAGAGCAAGCCATCCCTGAGGATGGCCGCCGTCTCCTCGGGGTCGCCCAGGTAGCCCGGTGTCACGTTGGCGCCGCGCGCCACCAGGTGGCCCGTCTCGCCCGTGGGCAGTGCCTTGCCGTCCTCGCCCACCACGCGCAGCTCGACACCGGGAATCGCCACGCCGATGGAGCCGGCCTTCTCCGTGGCGCGGGTCGGTGGCAGGTAGCTCAGTCGCGCGGTGGCCTCGGTCTGCCCATACATGACGTACAGCTCGGCGGGGTAGAGCGCGTCACGCGTCCACTGAATCGTGTCGGGTGACATGCCGCCGCCGGCTTGAGTCGCGTAGCGCAGCCGCAGCTTCGACAGGGCCTCCGCGCCGGCCTGTCTGCGCAGGAGCTCGAAGGTGAGCGGCACGCCGGCGAAGCCCGTGCTCTTCTCCGCCACCATCGCCTCCAGCACGACCTGCGGGTACATGAAGCGCGGGTCCAGGAACACCGAGCCGCCCACGAGCAGGTGAGTCTGGAGGACGCTCTTTCCGTAGCAATAGTGCAGGGGGAGGACCAGGTGCGCCCTGTCACGGGAGGACAGGCCCAGGTACTCGACGATGGAGCGCGTGTTCGCGGCGATGTTGCCGAAGGTCTGGATGACGCCTCGGGGTGTGCCCGTGCTGCCGGACGTGTAGACGATGGACGCGTGGGCGTGGGCCGGCGTCACGGGCAGCGCGTCCAGCGGCGTCACCTGGGTGTCTGCGTCCAGTGCTCCGTCTTCCTGCACCCAGGTGCACGTCGCGGGTGACAGCGCCTGGAGCATCCGCTCGGGTGGGCGCGCGGAGTGCACCACGTACAGGTGTCCCAGTCCTGGCTTGCCCGCCCACTTGCGTGTGTCCTGCCCGAAGATGAAGGCGTGGCGTGCGCCGGTCTGCGTGAGGATGGCGTCGACGGACGTCGCTCCCGTCTCCCGGTCCAGCTCCACCGCGCATGCGCCCAGCGACTGCACCGCGAGCGCGGCCACCGCGCCCGCCGAGCCCAGGGGCAGGGCGATGAGCACCTTGTCTCCGGGGATCACGCCCGCTGCTTGCAGGTGTCCCGCGAGGGCCCGCATCCGTTCGGTGAGCTGTCGATACGTGAGCCGTGTCCACGGTGAGTCTACCGCCGACGCGTCCGGCGTTCGCTCCGCATGGCCAAGCACCCATGCGGGTGCGGAGTCCGTCGCGCTCATGAGCCCTCTCGTCCCCAGGCAGGGGCGGCCGTCTGGCGCTCGGCATGGCCAGGCACCCACGTGGGTGCGGAGTCCGTCGCGCTCATGCGGCCTCCAGCACCACGGCGTCCACGTCGGCCTGCGGCAGCGGACGTGGTGTGAGAAAGTGCTGCGCGAGCAACTGCGTGGACGCGATGGCGAACAGGGCCATGGTGTCGGCCTCGCTCTCCGCCGCGTTGGGCGCGCGCAGCTTGGCCACCAGTCGCTCCGCCTTGCGTGCGTCGAAGACGCCCACCTTCGCGATGGCCTCTGGCGCCAGCAGCTCCCTGGCCCATGCGGGCGCCTCCGGCCCCACCAGTGCTCCGGCGATGGGGGCGCGGTACGGGAACTTGCTGCGCTCCAGGATGGACGCGGGGACACGGCCCTGGGCGAACCGCTTGAGGACATGCTTCTCGTCCAGCCCCTTCAGTCGCACGCGCTCGGGGATTCGCGCCGCCAGCTCCATCACCGCTGTGTCCAGGAAGGGGAAGCGTCCCTCCACCGCGTTGCCCAACAGCATGCGGTCGCCCTGCGCGGACAGCAGATATCCGGACAGCAGCGTCTTCGCCTCCAGGTACTGCGCGCGCGCCAGGGGCCGCCACGAGGCCACGTGTTTCGGCACCGTCGCCAGCACCGAGGCCATCGGGTCCTCGTCCACCACGCTCGCCGCGAAGTCCGGCGCGAGGAACCGGAGGATTCGACCGCTGTTGGACCAGCGCACCAGATGCGAGAAGCCCAGGCTCCCCGGGTCCTCCAATCCCATGCCGAAGAACTCGCGCAGCAGCTCCACGTTCTGCTGGCTCACCGACAGGGTGGGGTAGAGCTTTCGCAACAGCAGGGGCCGCCACTTCGACTTCGGCTGCCGCGCCCAGAACTGCCGGACCTTCGTCTCCTTGAAGAGGTCATAGCCGAGGAACATCTCGTCCGAGCCCTCTCCTGTGAGCACCACCCGGATGCCGTTCTCCCTCACCCACTCGCTCAGCCTCAGGAAGGGTGCGGGCGCCGAGCGCATCATCGCCTGCTCCGCGTGGAAGATGACGCCGGGCACCAGCGTGCCGATGTCTCCGTCCCTCATCTCCACCACGCGGTGCTGCGTGCGCAGTTGCTCCGCCACCGTGGCCTGATGCTGACGCTCGTCGAAGCGCGCGTGAGCGAAGCCCACGGAGAACGTCCGCAGCGTCCCGCCCAACTGCTCCTGCGCCAGCGAGCACAGGAGGCTGGAGTCCAGTCCACCCGACAGGTACGCCGCCACCGGCACGTCCGCGCGCAGCCGCAGCCGCACGGCGCGCTCCAGCGCCTCGCCCAGCTCCTCCTGGATGCGCTCGTTGCTTGCCGTGCTCGGCTCCACGCCGAAGTCCAGGTCCCAGTAGCGGAACGTCTCCAGCGTCCCCGCGCGGAACCGCGCCGAGTGCGCGGGCGGCAACAATCGGACGCCCTCGAACGAGGTGCGCGGCGCCACCGGCGACCACAGCTGGAAGGTCTGCTTGAGCCCACGCGCGTCCAGGGACGGCGTCACCAGCCCGCTGGCGAACAGGGCCTTGGCCTCCGAGCCGAACGCCAGGTGTCCCCCGGGCAGCTCCGCGTAGAACAGCGGGCAGATGCCGACCCTGTCTCGCGACATCCACAGCGTGGCGTCACGCGGGTCCCACAGCGCGAAGGCCCACTGGCCCTCGAAGCGGCGCACGCAGTCGATGCCCCACGCCAGGAACGCCGCGAGGATGACCTCCGTGTCCGAGCGCGTGCGGAAGGCGTACTGCCCCGACAGCTGCTCGCGCAGCTCCACGTGGTTGAAGATCTCTCCGTTGAAGACGACGGTGAGTCCCGTCGCCGCGTCCCGCATGGGCTGGTGTCCGCCCTCCAGGTCGACGATGGACAGCCGCGTATGGCCCAGGGCCACGCCGTCCAGCAACAGGGCCCGCTGCGCGTCCGGGCCCCGGTGGCGGATGCTGGCCGTCATCCGGCGCAGCCGCTCGGCGGATTCCGCCCGCGCGGCCCCGGCGCCCCCTCCCGCCGGGTAGGTGAAGCCCGCGATGCCACACATGGCGCGCTCGCTCTCAGCCGACCTGCGGCAGGCGCTGCTGCTTGCGCTCGACGAAGGCGACGACGCGCGTGAGCGAGTCCAGGTTCTCCGGCACCAGCTCCTTGTCCTCCAGCTTGATGCCGAAGTCCTGCTCCAGGAACGCCACCAGCTCCATCATCCCCGTGGAGTCGATGAGGCCCTTGCGCAGGAAGGAGTCGTCATCGCCGAACTCGTCCACGAAGAACGTGTCGACGATGAAGGTACGAATGCGTTCACGAATGCTCACGGTAGGAAGTCCTGTCTGGAAATACGGTGGAAGGGTGCGGAAGCAATCCGGGCGTGAAGAAGACGCACCCGGGAAAAAGGCTTGAGGCGCTCAGCTGCCTGTGTCGCGAGCAACCAGCTCCAGGCTCATGTTGCGTGCGGGATTGCCCATGGCCAGCGTGTCGGGCGGCACGTCCTGGGTGACGATGCTGCCGGCGGCGACCACCGAGCGAGCCCCCACGCGCACCCCGGGCATGATGATGGCGCCATGGGCCACCCAGACGTCGTCCTCGATGACGATGGGCGCGGTGTGGTGTCCATCCCGGTCTCCCACCCGGATGAACGACGCGAACATGCACCGGGCTCCCACGCTCACCGACTTCCACGCCTCCAGAGAGACACCGTAGTTGAACTGGGTCTCCTCGCCGATGCTGAGGCGCGCGCCCGGATGGCACACGAGCGAGCTGGGCAGCATTCCGCCCACGAAGGTGAGCCGGTCTCCCAGCACCATCTCCCCCGCGTTGTGTACGGAGATGGGCCCGTACGCGGCCACGTTGTGCCCCACCGACTGGACGGCGCGGAACAGCCAGCGGGCGCGCACCATCGCCACCGCGCGCTGGGCCCGAGGCTCCACGGACTTGCGCAGCGCTTCCAACTGGGCCACCACGGCAGGCACCCGGACGAATGGCATTCGCGACGTCATCCCGTCACCTCCCTGCGCAACACCCGGGCGGGCGCGCCGCCCACCGTCACGCCCGCGGGAATCTTGCGGGAGATGACGGTGCCGGGCGCCACGGTGCAGCCCTTCTGGAGCTGCGCTCCTGGCAGGAGGATGGCGCGGCTGCCCACCGTCACCCCCTCCGCGATGACCATCGGCACCGACGGAGGCCGCTCGTGGCGGTTGCCCCTCAGCGGGTGGTGCTGGTTGTCCATCGCCTTGATGAATGCCCCCAGCCTCGCGCCCGGGCCCACGGTGATGGAGCTCAGGGCCTCCAAGGAGGCGCCGCCTTCGATGGCGACGTCGTCCCCCAGGATGATGAGGCTGTCGCTGGACATGGCGTGAAGCTCGATGGGAGCCAGCCGTCCATCCAGCACCACGCGGGAGCCCACGTGCACGCGGCCCGCGCCGTGAATCCACACGCGGCCCAGCACCGTGGGCGAGTCCCCCACCTCCTGACATCGCCTCAACTTCAGGCGGGACAGGAGGCCCCCGAGCTCGCGCGACAGTGATTGATGGAACGGCATCATGTCACGGCGTGGCTTGGACAGCGGGGATGGGAGGCTGCACGACGGGCGCGGGCAGGCCCGCCAGGAAGTTGAGCAGCTCCTTCGCCAGCCGCGCCTGCGCCGTCGCATTGAGGTGGCCGCCGTCGTCCGAGTAGCCCGGCACCATCGCCGGCCACGTCTGCCCGTTCAGCTCGTAGGTCTCCTGTGTCCCGTCGGGCGCCGTGGACTCCAGGCGCGCCAGGTCGAAGAGGGGCTCCTTGCCGCCATACGCCTTGCGCATCAGCTCGTTGAACGTCTCGCGCTGCACGTTCTCGGCGATGCCCCACACCGGTCGGCCGAGCAGCTCCTTCAGCCACGCCTTGGCGCCTCGCTGCACCGTGGTGAGCGGCGCGGTGACGTGGACGAACGTGGTGCCCGGGTGACGCGCCTTCAGGCCCTCCATCGCGACGCGGTACTTCTCGAACAGCGCGCGCGTGTCCGTGGCTCCGTTGAAGTCGATGTAGCAGAACTTGAAGAACGCCACGTCCGTCGACTTCGCGAGCCCCGCGTCCATCATCCGCTCGAAGTCGGCGATCTTCGACTCGGGCTTCTCGTTCTGTCCCACCATGGCGTGGGCCAGGGTGCCGGGCGCCAGCGACTCGGTGGGGCTCTGGACCTCCACCACGCGCGGCACCAGTCCCTGCGGGGAGGCGGGAAGCTGCTTCACTCCGTCGAGGATGTTGCCGCCCACCGACTGGTGTCCGAAGAAGATGCGGCGGCTCGCCAGCTTCTCCATCGGGGCGCTCGTCTCCGCGGCGTTCGCCGCCGCGCCATGCAGAACCATGAGCAGCATGGCGGGCAACACCAGCGCGCTCACGCGAACCAGAAAGGTCCAGTCGAAGTGCATGCGGACTCTTAAACCCTTCCATCGCCAAGCGTCAAAGGGCCCACTGTCCGGGACGTCCGCTGGTGCGCTCCTCGTCACCCAAGCAAGGGGATGGGGTGAACTCAACCCACGTGTTCGTCAGCCCAAGGAGCGACGGAGACCAGGGGCTTGACGCTGATGGGGAAGGGCGTTCCGCACTGCCCCTCCCCACACGGCGAGTCGTGGCGGTGCTACTCCGCCCGCAGCGAGATGGACGGCGACACGCGGCTGGCGCGCAGCGCGGGGAACCACGTGGCCATGAGCGACACGCTCGCGAGCACCGCGGCGACACTGACGTAGACGCCAGGTTCGTTGGCCTGCACGCCGTACAACAGCGTCGTCAGGAGCCGCATGCAGCCGAACGCGGCCAGCAGCCCCACGCCCACGCCCACCAGCGTGAGCTGGAGTCCCTGGCGCATCACCAGCCCGAGCACCTGTCTGGGATGCGCGCCCAACGCCAGGCGGATGCCCAGCTCCCGCGTGCGCTGACCCACCGCGTAGGCCATGACGCCGTAGACACCCACGCCGGCCAGGATGACGGCGAGCAGCGCGAAGGCCGCGAGCAGTCTCGCCGTGGCCAGGGGCCGCGAGAGCTGGCGGTCCATCCGGTCCGCGAACGGCGCCAGGTCATAGATGGGCTGCTCGGCGTCCACGGCCTTGAGCTCCTGGCGCACAGACGACACCAGCATCGACGGCTCGCGCCGCGTCCGCATCAGCACCGACATGGTCTTCACCGGATACTGCTCATAAGGCAGGTACGCCTCAGGCGTGGCGGGCTCCGTCAGGCGGAAGTGGCGCACGTCCTCCACCACGCCGACGATTTCGCGGAAGGAGCCGGAGTCGCTCCAGTCCAGTCGCACCCTGCGCCCCAGGGCGTTGCCGCCCTCCAGGAACGCGCGCACGAAGGCCTCGTTGACGATGATGGTGGGAGCGCCCTTCGCGGAGTCCTGGGCGCCGAACTCCCTCCCCTGGCGCACGGCGATGCGCATCGCACGGAAGTAGTCAGGGGAGGCCACGCGGAACTCGGTGAGGTAGCGGTCGGTGTTCTGGTCCATCGCGCCCTCCAGGGTGAAGTTTCCGTTGGCGTTGGTTCCTCCCAGGGGCGCGTCGTTGACCAGACCCACCGCTTCCGTGTCGGGCAGCGCGCGCAGGCGCTCCAGCAACTCGCCGTAGAAGCCTCGCAGCCGGTCGGGGGTGCCGTACTTCACCTCGGGCAGTGACAGCCGCGCTGTCAGCACGCCTTCCGCGTCGAACCCCGGGTCCACCGCCTGCACGTTGCGCAGCGTCTGCACCATCAGCACCGTGCCCACCAGCAGCACCAGCGCCAGCGCCAGTTGCACCGCCACCAGCGCGTTGCGCAGGGGGTGGTTGGCGCGGGCGCCCACCGCGCTCCCGGACTGCTTCAACAGCGGCAGCACATCCATGCCGGCGGTGTGCAGCGCGGGCGCGAGGCCGAAGAGGAGCCCGGCGCCCACGGAGAGGGCGAGGCTGAACAGCAGCGCCGGGACACTCAGCTCCACGGGCGCCATGCGCAACATCGACTGGGGCAACAGCGCGCGCACCAGCTCCATGCCCCACAGCACCAACAGCAGACCCAGGGCGCCACCGAAGAGGCCCAGGAGCACGCTCTCCGCCAGCGCCTGCTGCATCCGGCGGCCCCGACTGGCGCCGAGCGCGGCGCGGATGGCCCCGTCCCGCTGCCGCGCCAGGGCGCGTACCAGGAGCAGGTTGGCCACGTTCGCGCAGGCGATGAGGAGCACGAAGCCCACCGCTGCCCAAAGCGTCCACAGCACCGGGCGGCTGCTGGACGTCAGGTACTGCTGCCACAGCGCCGACGTCACCTTGTGCGGCTTCTCACCCGGTTCGGTCCGGGCGATGGCCAGGGCCACCCGCAGCAGGTCCTCCGTCGCCGCTTCCAGCGTGACGCCCGGCGCCATCCGCCCCACCACCTGCATGTAGTGGTTGCCGTGGGCCTCCGGGTCCAGCCAGTGGGGCTGCCAGAGGTCCGCGTCCTCGTTGAACTCAGGGAAGGTGAAGCCCTCCGGCAGGATACCCACCACCGTGTGGGTGCGCCCGTCCAACTGCAACGACGAGCCCACCGCGTCCGCCGCGCCACCGAGCGACTTTCGCCAGAAGCGATGGCTCACCACCACCACGCTCGAGCTGTTGCCAGGTTGCGCGTCCTCGTCCAGGAAGTCTCGCCCCTGGGCGGGGGCGACCCCCAGCAGCTTGAAGAAGTTGGTGGTGACGCGGCCCGCGCGGACCCGTTCGGGAGTGTCGCCCCCCGTGCGGCTCAAGTCCTGCCGGGTGAAGCCCGCGAGCCCGGTGAAGCCGCGGCCGTGCTCCCGCCAACCGAGCAGCTCGGGAGGCGAGAGGGAGGCGGTGCTGATGACCTCCTGCTTGCACCACAGGCGAACCAGTTGCTCCGGCATCTGGAACGGAAGCGGCCGCAGCAGCATGGCGTGGATGGCGCTGAAGAGGACGGTGTTCGCGCCGATGGCCAGCGCGAGCGTCAATACGGCGGCCAGCGTGAAGCCCGGGGAGTGTCTCAGCGTGCGCAGCGCGTAACGGAAATCCTGGCGGAGCGAGTCCATGGCGGCCTCTCAAAGCGAAGGCCGTGCCAGTCTCTCACGCCAGGAAACCCCCTGGCTTCCCAGGGAGGTCCCCCGCGTATCCGCGAAGCGCCTTCGCGGATACGGGAAGTCGCGTCCCGGAAATGAACACCGGCCCCGTATCGACCTGGGTCGGACGGGGCCGGCGAGCCTTCAGTTCCGGTTCCAGCAGCCGGCGATTTCCTCGCATGCGAGGAGGACGTCGTTCAGCCGGCGCTGCTGGGACTTGGGCGCCACGAAGAGCCGGCCGGCGAACACGTCGAACACGCCGACCAACCGAGGGTCCACGGGGCCCCGCTGCTCCAGCCGCTCCTCGGCGAAGCGGTGGAGCACGGTGGCGATGTACTGGCCGGCGCGCTCATCCAGCGGCGCGTGCTTGGAGAAGTAGAGCTTCAGCACGCCCGAGCGCATCTGCCCGCGCGCATCCACGCCGCGCAGCAGCACTTCCGGCCGGACCTTGACCGAGACACCGGCGACTTCCAGGGGCGCCGGGTCCAGGTCCGCCGGACTGGCGACGGCGCACGAGACGAGGTCGTCCGCGGCGGCGAGGCAGCGCTGGAGGGCCTCGGCGCACAAGGCCAGTCGGTGCGCGTCGAAGTCGGAGTCGGGCTGGGCATTGAGCAGCCGGCGCTGGTGGTAGCGGAGGATGACCTCGTCACGGCCCTCGCAGAGGTACTCGGTGATGGCCTGGGCGGCCGCGGGGTAGCGCAGGTACTGGGGGTCCACGGGGTTGCGCTGCCCGTGGATGATGCGCTTGCGGAGGGACGGCGTTCCGGTGAGGTACTGGCCCAGCTGGTTGACGGAAACGCACGGGGTCTCACGAAGGGTGGTCATGTCGACTTCCTTTCCGGTAGCGAGAATGAGGACATACTACCGGAGGGGTCTGACATTCCCTCTGACGGGGGCGGCGCCGGAGACACCGCCCGATGGACTCCCTGACGGGTAGGGCGAGCAGGCCCAACCGGGGCGCGAAGGGCCCCCGGGGACGAGGGTCTCCAGGGCCTACTCGTGCGACGCGTGCAGCCCGAAAATCTGGCGCAGCCGGCCCAGAATCCGGCCCACTTCAGCGGGGATGGGGTCCGTGCCGGCGCCGCTGGCCTGGGCCACGGCGCGCAGCTGGGTGCGCCGCTGGGCCAGGATGGCGGAGAGCTGCCGGGCCAGTCCGGGGTGTTCGGCGAACAGCCGCGCGAAGGTGGGGCGGTCCACCTCGAGCAGCAGCGAGTCCTCCAGGGCGACCACGGTGGCCGCGCGCTTCTCTCCGGTGAGCAGCGACATCTCCCCGAAGTAGCCTCCCTGGCCCAGGCGAGTGACTTCCGCCTGGGACTTGCCCGCGCGCACGCTGACCTCTCCGGAGGCGAGCACGTAGAAGGTGCGGCCGTCGTCGCCCTCCTGGATGACGTGCTCGTCGCGGCCGAAGCGGCGCACGTGGACCTCCTGGCCCAGCCGCTCCAGGTCCGCGTCCGCCAGGGGCTCGAACAGGTCCACCGCGCGCAGCAGCCGCAGCACGGTGTGCGCGGGCAACTCCGGCCTGAGGGCGTCCTCGCGCATGCGCACCACGCGATGGGGCACGGGCGGCTCCACGCCGTCGCGCCGCAGCCGGTACCACAGCCGCGTGTAGACCTCCGCCGTGACGGCGTCCGCGAGCGAGAAGTCATTCACGAAGAAGCGGACCATGTAGCGCACGCACTGCTCGTCGAACGCGAGCGTGCGGGCGATGGGCGCGGGGTCCACCAGGACTTGGGGAATCTCCCGCACCACGTCCAGCAGCGCCGCCTTCATCACGTTGGGAGGGGTGTCGTAGGTGGCCCGCACCTGCGCGTCCACGCCCACCGGCTCCCGGTCCTGGGAGAAGGTCTTGAGCTGCTCCTTGGCCACCATCGAGTTGGGCAACGTCACCAGCTCGCGGCGGAACGTCATGATGCGGATGGAGCGCCAGTTGACCTGGGCCACGCGTCCGGTGTGCTCGCCGATGCGGATGAAGTCGCCCACCTCGAAGGGCTTGTCGAGCTGCAGCGACAGGCCCGCGAAGAGGTTGCCCAGCGTCTCCTGGAGCGCCAGACCGATGACCACCGACAGCACCGCCGACGTGGCCACCAGTCCCGTGAGATCCAGGTTGAGCTGCGTCTGGAGGATGGGGACCGCGGCCAGCGTGTAGAGCAGGAAGTCGATGACGTTGCGAAGAATCTTCGGCGTCGCCACGCCCGAGGAGCGCAGCCGCATCAGCTTCAGCCCGAAGCCCACGCTTGCCCGGATGACGCCGAAGGCGAACGTCAGCATCCAGGCCACCTGCAGCGCCTTCATGGGCCCGGGGGGCGTCGTGTGCGGCAGGGCCCAGGCGGCCACTCGCACCACGAGGAACATCACCAGCAGTCGGAGGGCCCCGGTGAGGTCCCGCTTCAGGTCCGCGTCGCCGCTGGAGGCTCGCGCGCCCAGCAGGAGGAGGACCAGGACCGCTCCCACGGCCAGCGACAGATTGCTCTGGAGGAAAGGCAGCAAAGCCCCCCGACTCTGGCCCGCGCTCGCATGAGGGTCAAGGCAGCGGTTGACGCGTGGCGCGCAAGCAGGGATACACGCGCCATGACGCTCGCATCGGTGCTGGGACAGCCCCGCGCGATTGATTCACTTCAGGCGGCACTTCGCGGTGGTGCGGTGCACCATGCGTATCTCTTCGCTGGGCCGGAGGGGGTGGGCAAGGAGCTCGCGGCCGTGGGGCTCGCCCAGGCACTGACCTGCCCCGAGCAGCCGAACGTGGGCTGTGGCGCCTGCGCGAGCTGCGTGCGGGTGGCGCGCGGACTCCATCCCGACGTCACGTGGGTGATGCCGGACGATGAGCGCGTGTCGCGCGGGCTGGCGGGGCGCTCGGACTTCACGGGCACGCCGAGTCGTGAACTTCGCGTGGAGCAGATTCGTGGGCTCCAGGAGCGGCTGGCCCTGCGCGGCCTGGAGTCTCGTCGCAAGGTGGCCATCGTCATCTCCGCGCAGGCGATGAACGTGCAGGCGCAGAACGCGTTCCTCAAGACGCTGGAGGAGCCTCCGTCGGAGACCACGCTGGTGCTGGTGGCCAACGCCATGGACAAGCTCCTGCCCACCATCCGCAGCCGGTGCAGCAAGGTGCACTTCGGTCCGCTCTCCGTGGAACTCGTCGCCGAGCGCGTGCGCACCGAGCGCAAGCTGGACGCGGACACCGCGCAGCTCGCGGCCATCATGGCCGGTGGCAGCCTGGGCCGCGCGCTGGCGCTGGACGTGGAAGCGTTGGCGCGACGCAAGGACGTCGTCACCGCCTTCGAGTCCCTGCGCGGCGAGAACGCGGTGGGCCTCTTGCGCTTCGCGGACGAGCACGGCGGCTCGCGCGAGGACGCGGAGGCGACCTTGGAGTTGCTGGTGTTGTGGACGCGCGACGTGGCGCTGGTGAGGGCCGGTCGCGAGGACTCGCTGGCGAACCGGGACCTGCGCTCGCTGGCGGTGGAGGTGGCCTCGCGTATTTCCGATGCGGGGCTGCACCGTCGCCACGCGCTGCTGGAGGCGGCGCGCGCGGCGGTGGCTCGCAATGGCGCGCCCCGGCTGCAGTTGGAGCGGATGCTCATCGACCTGTTCACGGAGACCGCACGATGAGCTCGGACCTGGACGACGTGCTCGCGGGCGTGAAGGCCGGCAAGGTCTCTCCGCTGTACCTGCTGTGGGGCGAGGAGTACCTGGTCCGCAAGGGCGCCGACGAGCTGGTGAAGGTGCTCGTTCCCGACGCGGCGGTGGGGCTCAACCTGGTGACGCTGGACGCGGGCAGCCCGCGCGAGGTGGCGCAGGAGCTGGCCACCATGCCGCTGTTCCCTGGCCGCAAGGTCGTCGTCGTGAGGGACCCGGAGTTCCTCGCGCCGAAGAAGGGGCGGGGAGATCCGCTGGCCAAGGCTCGCGAGGCGTGGAAGGCGGGCAAGCGCAAGGAAGGCGCGCGGAGACTGCTGGCGCTGGCCGCGCGCGCGGGGTGGGGCGTGGACCGGTTGGACCCGTCCGCGTCTGGCGCTCCGTCGGTGGAGCAGTGGAAGGAAGAGCTGAACGTCGACCTCGCCGAAGCGGACGTGGCCTTCCTCAAGGAGGCCGTCGCCTTCTGCAAGGAGGAGCGCATCACCGCGCCGGAGGGCGACGCCACGGTGCTGATGGACCTCATCCAGAAGGGAGTCCCCGCGGGGCACTCGCTGGTGATGGCGGCCACGGAGGTGGACGCGAAGAATCCGCTGGTGAAGCTGGTGCAGGACAAGGGCCACGTCGTCGAGCGCAAGGTGGCCGCTCGCCACAAGGACCTGGACCTCTCCGACATCGCCAAGGAGTTCCTGGCGCCCTTCAAGAAGAAGCTGGGGCCCGGCGCGCTGGAGGAACTCAAGGAGCGCGTCGGCGGCAACATCCGCCTGCTCCAGTCGGAGCTGGAGAAGCTGGCCACCTACTCGGATGGGCCGGCCATCGAGCGCTCCGATGTCGTCTCCCTGGTGCACCACGCTCGCGAGGAGGAGTTCTTCGAGCTGTCCGAGGCGCTCCAGAAGCGGGACTTCCGCGGCGCGCTGTCGTACGCCGAGGATGCGATGGGGCAAGGGACCCATGCGCTCCAGTTGCTGGGCGCGGTGGCCTCCATCGTTCGCGGCCTGCTGGAAGCCCACGAGTGGATGTTCCGCTACGCCGGGGGCACCCCCCCACGCACCGCGAAGGACGTGGAGGCCCGGGTGTTTCCCAAGCTGGAGGCGGAGTTGAAGGGCACGCGGCGCAAGATGCCCAACGCCTGGGCGCTCACGTTCAGCATGAAGGCCGCCGCCGGCTACGAGCGCAAGGAGCTGCTGGGCTCGCTGGTGGCGTGCGCGGAGGCGGACCTGTCGCTCAAGTCTTCCGGCAATGGGCGGCTCGTCATCGAGCGCCTCCTGGCCACGGTGTGCCTCGGCGCCTGAGGAGCGGGCGGGCGGCGGGGGACGTGCACTTGGCGTCTGGCTCGGGTAGAGGAGGCCGGGTATGGCGGACAAGCGTCGCTTCGACCTCTTCGCGGACTTCATCGTGTCGCGCTTCGTGGCCCCTCGCGTCTTCGACGTGGCGGGAGGCCAGGGGCGTCTCAACGAGGCGCTGACCCGGCGCGGTCGGGCCGTCACCACCTTCGACCTGCGGCACAAGCACCTGCCGGTGACGTACGCCCAGCGCCCGTTCACGCTGGAGGAGCCGTGCGACGCGGAGCTGGTGGTGGGCATGCACCCCGATGGCGCCACTCGCATCATCATCGAGTACGCGGCCCGGCACGGCCTTCCCTTCGCCGTGGTGCCCTGCTGCTCCGACAACGGCATGCCCTACAACCCGTGGATGCGGCACCTGGCCGAGCTGGCTCGCACGGCGGGCTTCGCCACGGTGGAAGAGGTGCAGCTCTCCATGGACGGCCGTGCACGCGTCCTGGTGGGCGAGCCCGCGCCTGTCGCGCCGCGCTGAAGGGGACTGCCCGGCAGCGGACAGCAACCCGGGGCCTCGCGGCCAGCTGTGAGGGCCTGTCGTCGCGTCTAGCTTTCCTGACACCCGTGCATGACGGGGCGGGAGCAGGCCATGGCGACGGAATGGGACGGCTATGCGACGGCGCAGGTCTGGCGCCCGGTGTCGTATCCAGGGCTGGTGCTGTATCGGGTGAGTGGCCGAGCGAACTCCCAGGCGCTGCATGTCCACGATGAGCTCCAGCTCACGCTGGATGCCGGACATGTCCAGCAGGTGTCATGTGGCGGCGCTCGGCTGACTGCCCTGCCTGGAAGTCTGGTCGTCATTCCCCCGGGAGAGGTCCACGCGCTGCGCGGTGAAGGCGGGCGGCCGGGAGTGTTGTGCGGAATGCTGGTTCCGGCCGCGTTCCTGGGCGGTTCTTCTCCCTCGGGGCCGGAATCGGAGGACGAGCCTCCTGGAGAAGAGCTGCTGCTCGGAGGCTGCGCGGTGCTCGACGACCCGGAGGTGGCGCGGGACTTCGTCGCGTTGCACCGGGCGCTGAGGGCACCGGGACTCGAGAGGGAGCCCCGGCTGTGGGTCCTGCTGGCGGGCCTGCTGTCGCGACTGGGGCCGGGACGGGCGGGGCTTATGCTGGGGGGCGGGGCGCATCAAGCATCGCCGTGACGTTCTGCCAGGGCCCCTCGCAGGGGCGCGCCTCTGTCGTCAGGTAGTGCCCGACGCGTCCGGGAGCGAGGGCGACGATGGCCGAGGAGCGCGTGCCATAGGCCGGCGTGTGGATGCACAGCGCCTGGAGCTGCTGGCGGAAGTCCTGGGGAAACGACTCGCCGGAGAGCTGCGCGGGCAGGGCCTCCAGGGGAGGCAGCAGGTCGTCCGCCAGCAGGGCCTTCAGGCCTCCCTCGAACCGGGACCAGGGCTCGTGCACCAGCCCCTCGGCGAGCTTCCTTGCCCGCTGGACCTTGGGCAGCTCCGTCGAGTCGAGCACGTCGTTGGGCAGGACATGGATGCCCGGCGGGACATCCTCGCGTCGGAGTCGGGACTGTCCGGGCCGGGCATAGGCCACCCGGAGTGTCCGGGCGTCGCCATAGAGCAGGTTGAAGGGGAGGAAGTCCTCGCCGGAGAGCGTGTCCAGGTAGCGCTCGATGCCCTCGACCGTGCCCGCACCGAGGGCCTGGAGGACGACTTCGCCCCTCGAACGGGGGGCCGGGCCCCTCGCCTGCCCGCCGCGCTGGTTCGTCAGGCCCACGAAGAGGCCCTCGTTAGTAACGCCCATCCACGTCCCGCCGCGCTCCACGTCCCGTCCCCCCACGGCGCGGGGAGACTCCAGCAGGACTTGTGGGCCTGTCGCGGGACGCGCGAGGAGTTCGTCCCGGTTGGCCGCGAGCACCAGCGGCCACTCAGGATGGACCTGGCGAAGGATGATGATGGTGCACATGCGTTTCCGGTCGATAACATCCCCGGCCCCGCGGTGCATTCGTGCTCGCGGGCTCCACGCCGTCGATGACCTCGGCCCACCGAGCGGCTAATGTCCGCCGCCCCCAGGAGAGTCCATGGCGGAGAGAATCCTCGTCACCAGTGCGCTTCCGTACGCGAACGGCCCGCTCCACATCGGCCATGCCGTCGAGTACATCCAGACCGATATCTACGTCCGTTTCCTCCGCTCCAGCGGCAAGGACGTCGTCTACTTCTGTGCTGACGACACGCACGGCACACCCATCGAACTCAACGCGGCGAAGCAGGGCCTCAAGCCCGAGGACTTCATCGCCCGTTTCCAGGACGAGCATCAGAAGGACTTCCAGGACCTGGATGTCCGGTTCGACTACTTCCACTCCACCAACTCGCCGGAGAACCGCCAGTACGCGGAGCTCATCTACGGGCGGTTGAAGGAGAAGGGCGACATCGAGCGCAAGGACGTCGAACAGGCGTACTGCGAGAAGGACCGTCGCTTCCTGCCCGACCGCTTCATCAAGGGCACCTGTCCCAACTGCAAGGCCGTGGACCAGTACGGCGACGCCTGTGAGAAGTGCGGCAAGGCGTACAGCCCCACGGACCTCATCGACCCTCGCTGTTCCCTGTGTTCGACGCCGCCGGTGCGCAAAACGTCCGAGCACCTGTTCTTCAAGCTGTCTCGCCACGCCGACTTCCTGCAGGAGCTGCTGCGCAAGCCTGGCTTCATTCATCCCGGGCTCGCCGCGCAGCTCCAGGGCTTCTTCGAGAAGGGGTTGGCGGACTGGGACATCAGCCGCGACGGCCCCTACTTCGGCTTCGCGATTCCGGGCGAGACGGACAAGTACTTCTACGTCTGGCTGGACGCGCCCATCGGCTACATCGCCACGACGGAGAAGTGGGCGAAGGAGACGGGCAAGGCGAAGAGCGCGCTGGACTACTGGGCCAAGGACAGCGGCGCGCGCATCGTCCACTTCATCGGCAAGGACATCGTCTACTTCCACGCGCTCTTCTGGCCCGCGGTGCTGGACGTGGCGGGCCTGCACATCCCGAGTGAGATCAAGGTCCACGGCCACCTCACGGTGAACGGGGAGAAGATGTCGAAGAGCCGCGGCACCATGGTTCCGGTGCGCGACTACCTCAACCAGCTGGACCCCAGCTACCTGCGCTACTTCTACGCGGCCAACCTGGGCGCGGGCGTGGAGGACCTGGACCTCAACCTCAAGGACTTCCGTCTGCGGGTGAACGGGGAGCTGGTGAACAACGTGGGCAACCTTGCCAACCGCGCGCTGTCGCTGTTGGCCGGGCCGCTGGGCGGGACGCTCGCGCCAGGTCGGTCCGAGGGACCGGGCCGTGCGCTGGTGGAGTCCGTGCTCGCTCGTGTTCCCGAGGTTCGCGAGGCCTTCGAGAAGCTGGAGTACCGCAACGCCATCCGCGTCATCACGGACATCGCCTCCGCGGCGAATGCCTTCGTGCAGACGGCGGCGCCGTGGGCTCTGCTGAAGAAGGACGCGGAGGCCGCGCGCGCGGACCTGTCCGACGCCGCCGACGTGGTGTACCTGCTGGGCGCGCTGCTGGCGCCGGTGACACCTCGGTTGTCGGAGAAGCTGTTCGCACAACTGGGCGCCGCGCCGCTCACGTTCCAGGCGCTGGAGGGGGCGAAGTATCCGTTGCTGGATCGCAGCCGTCCCATCGGCACTCCGGAGCCGCTGTTGCCGCGACTGGAAGAGGACCGCGTCAACGCCATCATCGTGACGCCGCCGGGGGAGCCCGCCGCCACGCCCGCGCCCGAGGCGAAGAAGGCCGAAGGGGGCGGCAAGGAGAAGAAGGCCGAGAAGAAGCCGGCCGAGCCCGCGCCTGTCACTCAGGCGTCCTCGGGGGCAGGGGCCGCGGAGGCCGCTGGCTCGGGGGAGATTGAGTACGGGGACTTCGTCAAGGTGGTGCTCAAGTCCGGCAAGGTGCTGGCGGCGGAGAAGGTCGCCAAGGCGGACAAACTGCTCAAGCTCACTGTCGACGTGGGTGAACCGAGCGGTCCGCGCACCATCGTCTCCGGCATCGCGGAGGCGTTTGCTCCCGAGACGCTCGTCGGGCGCAACGTGGTGGTGGTCGCGAACCTGAAGCCGCGCAGCCTGAAGGGCATCGAGTCGAAGGGGATGCTCCTGACCGCGGGCCCTGGCGGCAAGGACCTGTCCTTGTTGGATCCGGGCAACGTCCCGCCGGGCAGCGAAGTGAAGTGATGTGTCGGTGGGCGGAGCGAACCTGCTCCGCTCGCCGGCCCGGTGCGGGCGCGTGGAGGCTGTCTCTCGCACGAGCCCGGGCCGACACGTCGCGGATGAGCGGAGCGGTCGAGTTCCGTCTCGCGAGACTCGGGGCTGGGTCTTTCCGGAGCGAGTTTCAGGTGAAGCGCTGGTAGAGCGGTCGTCAGCCGCATGTCGCTCCCGGGCTGTGGCTGTCCAGGGCGAGTCGTGACGGATGGGCGTGAGGTTGGGGCCATTCCCCACTCATGGGGCTCGGGGCCGCGAGGCAGCCGGGCAGCGAGGTGACTGGACGTGACGGATTGGCGTGCGGAGCGAGACCGGGCCTTGCTGACCCTTGAGCGCGAGAAGCGTCCGGCGTTCCGAGCGGAGGCGGCGCAACAGCTCCATCACCTCGCGTTGGAAGCCCCGTCGCCCGCGGCGGACTTCTCGGAAGTGGTGCCCCGGCTGCTGGCGGATGCCCAGCCGGAGGTGAAGCGCTCGGGTATCGCGTTGGCGACGGTGGTCCTTCCTCCCGAGGAGCTGCCCGCGCTGCTCATCTCCTACCTGCGGGACGCGGAGTCGCTGGTGCGCCTGGAGGCCACCGGACGACTGGCGGACCTGTACCGGCCGGAGCTGCGCGGGGCACTGGCGGGCATGCTCGAAGACTCCGTCCCCGAGGTTCGCTTCGAGGCCGCCCGGGGCATCGCCGCCCTCAAGCATCCGGCGGGACTCGACGTGCTCATCGACGCGCTCGACGCGGACCTGCTGCGCTTTCGCGCCCTCGGTGCCCTGGCCGAACTGGAGGACGCGCGCGCCCTGCCTGCCGTGAAGCGCCTGTTCGGCCGCTGGCTCCTGCCCGCCTTCGACAGGACCCAGGCCGCGGGTGTGCTCGCGAAGCTGGGTGACGCCGCGGGCTCGGCGCACCTGCTCCAGCGCTCGCGCAAGAAGTGGAGTCAGGACCGCGCCCTCGCCGTGGAGCTGCTCGGCGAAGTGAAGGCCCCCGGCGCGTTGGAGCGGTTGAAGGTCATCCTCGACGACGTGAAGGACTCCTGCCGTGGTGCCGCCGCGCGAGGCCTGGGTCGGCTGGGTGACCCTCGGGCGCTGCCCTGGCTGCTCGCGCTGCTTCAGGACGTGAGCGCGGACGAAGAGGACCGGTTGGATGCGGCCGATGGGGTGTGGCGTCTGGGGGACGAGGCGGGCCGCGAGCGTGTGCGCGCCTCGGTGAGCACCTTCACCTCACCCGAGGCCCGGCAGGAACTGGACGACTTGTTTCAGGAGGAGCCATGAGACTGGTGGATGCGCACTGCCACCTGGAAGTGAAGGACTTCGCGGACGTGGCCCCCGTGCTGGAGCGGGCGCGCGCCGCGGGCATCGTCCACGCCATCGTCGTCGGGCAGTTCCACGGCCCCGGCGAGTGGGGCAATGCGCTGGAGCTGGCCGCCGCGCATCCGGAGTTCCTGTCGCCCACGCTCGGCATCCATCCGCACGAAGCCGCGCGGGCCACGGAAGACGACCTGGCCACGCTGGAGCGCATCTGCGCCCGCCCGGAGGTGCGCGCCGTGGGCGAGGCCGGGCTCGACTACTACTACGACCACTCACCCCGTGAGGTGCAGGCCCGCGTCTTCCGGCACCAGTGCGCCCTCGCGGTGAAGCTGGGCAAGCCGCTGGTGGTCCACGTGCGTGACGCGCACGAGGACTGCGACGCGATTCTCGGTGAAGTGGGCGTCTCCCGAGGCGTCATCCACTGCTTCACCGGAGACACGGACGCGGCGCGGCGCTACCTGGACAGGGGCTTCTTCCTCTCGCTGTCCGGCGTCATCACCTACAAGAAGACGGAGGCGCTCCAGGACGCCGTGCGCTTCGCGCCGCTGGACAGGTTGATGGTGGAGACGGACAGCCCGTTCCTCGCGCCCGTGCCACACCGGGGGCGGAAGAACGAGCCCTCTCACGTGGTGGAGACGGCGCGGAAGCTGGCGGAGCTGAAGGGCGTGGCGCTGGAGACGGTGACAGAGGTCACCACCGCCAACGCCGCCGCCCTCTTCAACCTCACCCTGAGGTGACGCCGCCGGCCAGGGCCTGGAGGTCCTGGTCCATCTGCGGCACGTCGAGCAGCAGCGCGTCCGGGTCGTACTGGAAGTCGGCCTGCTTGAGCTTCAGAAGGGCCTGCAGCGCGGGCTCTCCGGTGTGGCCGCCGAAGGAGGCGAAGACGACGCGGCCTCCCTCCAGGTGGAGTGAGCCCTCCAGCGTGTGCTGACGTAGCTGGAGCTTGCCGCTCTTCTTTCCGCCACCCAGCGTGCGCAGCAGCTCGCGAGGAGGCAGCTCGTCGAAGCTGCCTCGCACCACGCGGCCCGGGCCGTTGTGCAGCACCCGGTCCTCGAGCATCGCGCGCACCGCCTTGGCCACCAGGGACTTGTCTCCGGGAGGCAGCAGCTCCGTGGCGCCGCCCATCATCAGCCGCTCGCGCGTGGACGCATCCGGCTCGCCCACCACGGCGATGGGCAGGCCCGCCGTCTCCGGCGTGGAGCGCGCCTGCTGGAGCAGGTCGAGCACCTCTTGCTGCCCCAGTCGCAGGCTCACGACCAGCACGTCGCAGTCCTGCCGGGCCAGCCCGTCCTGCGCGCCTTCCTGCGTGGACAGCGCGTGGGCCACCAGGCCCTGCTTGAGCACCGCCTCCAGCAGTTCGCCCCGGGCCGTCTCATCCGGCTCCACGACGAGCACCTGCCGGCCTTCGCTCTCCAGCCGGTGGCGCAAGAGTTCGCCGCTCTGGAGCTGGATGACGATGTCCGCCACCACGGGGTCATAGAGCACGCCTGAGTTCGTCTTCAGGTGCTCCAGCGCCTGCTCCTTCGTCAGCGCCTTGCCCAGCGCGTTGCCGGGGTTCTTCGTCAGCTCCAGGAAGCTGTCCACCGCGGCGAGGATGCGCGCGCCCAGGGTGATTTCCTCGCCCTTGGCGCCCTGCGGGGTGCCTGAGCCGTCCCAGGCTTCGTAGAGCTGCGCGAGGATGGTGTTGACCTGCGTGGGCAGGTGCACCGTCTCGAACAGCTTGGTGGGCGCGCGACAGGCCGCGCGGGCCTGGGCCTTCCACTCCGAGTTGACGGCATTGCTCGCGAGCGAGAAGTGCCGCTCGGAGGGCTTGCCCAGGTCATGCAGGTACGCGGAGATGGACAGCGCGGCCAGCTCCTTGTGGGGCATGCCCATGCGCTGGCCGACGATGCCCGCCTGCCGTGCGAGCTGCGCGGAGTGTCCCCGGTGGCGCTGGCGGTCCTGCTCCAGCAGCCCCACGAGGATGCCCAGCGTCTCCACGTAGTCGATGTCGCTGACCAGCCCGCGAGGGCCGCCCGGCTCACGCCGCTGCGTGGAGGAGGGACGCCCCGCCACCTGCGTGCCGCTGGCGCGCTGCAGCCGCATGCGCGCGTCCGTCTCCATCCGGAACGACAGGCTGGTACGGTTGCTGGTGGAGGTGCGGTTGTGCTCCGCGGCCCCCGTGCGCGACGTCGACTCGGTCGGGTTCGAGTGCGCGCTCGCCGACTCCAGCAGCGCGGCGAACGCGGTGGGGTCGCCGTAGTAGTGCTTGCGGATGGCCGCGGCGATGGCGCCGCGCAGGCCCACGTACGCGTAGACCTCCGACATGCCCGTGACGAGGGCAATCTCGTCCATCAGCGCCTTGTTCTGCGGCTCCGCGGCGACCACGGACAACAGCTTCCTGTCCGGGTCCACCGCGAGCGGCAGCACGTTCTGCGCCTCGGCCAGACGCACCGGGAGCCTGTCGAGCACCTCGGTGGGAATCTTCGCCTTGGCCAGCTTGTCCGCGCTCACGAAGCGCGTCTGGAACTCCGCGGCCAGGAAGCGCAGCAACGCCGCTTCCTGGAGGAGCCCCAACTCCACCAGACAATCCCCCAGCTTGTGGCCGGTGATCTTCTGGTGCTCCAGGGCCTGCTCCACGGCCCCGGCGTTGACGAGTCCTGCCTCGATGAGGCGCTCACCCAGCTTCTTCGCCATGACGACTCAGCTTTCCGAGGAGCCCTCTCCATTCTTGGATGTGGACTCGGAGGCGGGGGGCAATGACGTGAGCGCGCTGAAGGGCTTGAAGGTCAGCTCCTTGGGCAGGCCGCTCGGGTCGCGAGCCGGACGGTCCTCACGGGGAGGGCGGGGCGCACGCTCCTCGCGAGGCGGACGATCCTCACGCGGCGGGCGGTCCTCACGGGGCGGACGCTGCTCGTCCCGGGCACGCTCCTCGCGGGGCGGGCGCTCCTTGCGCGGCGGACGATCCTCACGGGGCGGACGCGGAGACTCCTCGCGCGCGGCGGGGGCGGTGCCCTCGGCGGGCGGCGTGCCCTGGCTCGGGGACTTCTCGCCCCGGGCCTTGCGCTTCTCCTCGCGAGACTTGCGACGGCCTCCGCCAGCGCCGCCACCCTCCACCGGAGCGCGCCCCCGGCTGGTGGGCGCGGGGCCCTTCCAGATCTGACGGTCGTAGTGGCGCAGCACGTCCGTCCACTTGTCGTTGGGGTCGCGCTGCATGGCCTCCAGCCACGAGGCAATGCGCGAGTCCAACGAGTCCAGCGCGTGGACGATGTGCGCCTCCAGCGTCATCGGCACCTTGGGGCTGCCGTACTCGAGCTGGCCGTGGTGGGAGATGACCAGGTGCGTGAGGTGCTGCTCCAGCAGCGGCGGGAAGCCGGGGATGGCCAGCGTCTTCTCGCGAATCTTCTGGGCCGTCATCACCAGGTGACCCACGAGCTTGCCTTCGTCCGTGTAGTCGAAGCCCTTGTCCGGCGAGATCTCCGCCACCTTCATCACGTCGTGCAGCAGCGCGCCCGCCAGCAGCAGGTCGCGGTCCGCCATGGGGTAGTGGTCCGCCACCCGCAGCGTCAGCCGCATCACCGACAGCAGGTGCTCGGCCAGACCGCCACGCCACGCGTGGTGCATGCCCTTGGCCGCCGGCGCCACCGGCAGCCCCGAGGCCACCTGCGGATCCTCCAGGAAGGCAATCAGGAGCTGCTTCACGTGCGGATCACTGACCCGCTCGTTGACGATTTCGCGGATGAGGCCCACGGCCCGGGCGCCACCACCACCCTCGTGACGGCCCTCGCCCTTGTCCGTCTTCTCTACCTTCTCGACCTTGTCCGCCTTCTCGGCGCGCGGCTCGGGAGCGGGCTTCGCCTCGGCGGCGGGCTTCGCCTCCGGGGGCGGGGCGGGGGGCGGCTCGAACTCCTTGGGGTCCAGGGGCTCGGGATCCAGGCGCTCCACGGCCTCCACGACAATCTGGGTGCGGCCGTGGAACTGGATGACGTTGCCCTGGACGAGCACGAAGTCGCCCGACTGGAAGGCGGGCTCGAGCGCGTCCACCTTGTCGAAGACGCGCGCGTCGACCTCGCCGCTCTTGTCGACGAGCGTCATGGCCAGGAACACCTTGCCACTTCGGGCCGTCACCTTCTCCTTCTTGGTGACGCGGAAGACAGTGTTGACGCGGTCCTTCTCACGCAGGTCGACCGCGTACACCTTGCGGACGGTCTCGACGGAACCTGCCGGGGTGGGGGTCGCGGTATCGGGGACGTTTTCGTTGGTCATCGCGGGCGCGGACACTAGCACCCCGGAAGGCGGCGCGGGGGACTCGCGTCAGGTGACTTCGAGCGCCACCGCGTCGAGGTACTCCGCGCCAGGGGAGCCCACCAGTGTGGGGTGGTCCGGGGGGAGTCCAGGACGGGACAGCCGGGTGGCGATGCGCGCCTCCGCCTCGCAGGCGGTGGCCACCAGCTCGTCGAAGCCGCCCAGGGCCAGTGGTGGGTGGTAGCCGACCACGAGCAAGCGGCCCCCATGGCGGGTGCGCCGCAGGGCGTACCGGATCTGCTCCACGAACTCCTCCTCGGAGCCCACCCGGGGCGTGTCCAGCAACACCAGGTCGAAGGTCTCTCGCACCGCGCGCAGGGCCTGGAGGGCAGTGCCCTTCTCCACCATCACCCGGCCGAACAGCCCGTTGGCCTCCGCGTTCTCCCGGGCCAGGTCTCCGGCATCCGCGTCCGCGTCGAAGGCGAGGATGTGTCGGGCGCCATGCAGTCCCGCGTGGACGAAGAGGCCGCCCACGTTGCAACTGGCGTCCAGCACGCGGCCGTCCCAGGCCATGCGCCCGACGACGCGCCGCAGCTCGCGCTGGTCATACGCGTAGCCCGTGCCCTGGCCGTAGGTGAGGTCCACGGTGAACCGGGCGCCCAGCTCCAAGAGCCGGCACCAGCGGGGCGGGGTGCCGTAGAGGACGTGGGGCCGCTGCGTGGGCAGGCCCAGGACCTGACGGCGCCCGGAGTCATTGCGCAGGAGCACCGAGCTCGCGCCCGTCACCTCCACCAGCGCGCGGGTGATTTCCTGGTGCCGCGCGTCCATGGAGCGGGTGAGGGTCTGCACGACGAAGTGCGTGTCGTACCGGTCCACGATGAGGCCGGGCAGGCCGTCCCCGTCATCGTTGACCACCCGGCAGAAGCGCGGGTCATCCACCAGCCGGCCCCGGCGCTCGAAGGCGTGGCGGAGGTGGCGGGGAATCAGGCCCTCCACGGCCTCGTCCGGCATGCCCAGGCGGCGCACGGCGCGCGAGGCCTCCAGGTCCACGTCACCCAGGCCCAGCACCGCGCCGTCCTCGTCCCGGAGCTGCACGGGCTCCCCGGGCTGGGGCGTTCCCTCCATGGAGACGATGTCCTCCCGGCGCAGCCAGGGGGCGCCGTGTTTCAGGCGGCGGGCGGCATCCCGGGACAGATAGGTGCTGAGCAAGGTGCGTCCTCCCTCTCGCGTGGTGCCACGGGACCGGACGCCCGTGGACTGCTTCCAGCGGACAACATGGGCCGTGCGCTTGCCGATGTCGGCGGACGCCTGGCCCCCGCGCTGGAGGGCAGGGGAGGGGGCGAGCCGTGAAGCCGGGGGGATGCCGTTTGGAGCGCCTCGGCCGAGGGGGCCGGGCCTCTGATGCTCACGGCTGGGGTGGAGGCCGCTTGAACGCCTTGAACGTCACCCGGGTGAGCATGGAGCTGACGACGAGCGCCAGGATGATGCCCAGGATTCGCAAGTGCCAGGAGTCGCGCAGCACCAGCGCCAGGGCCAGCGCGCCCACGAGCACCGCGCCCGCCACGGGCAGCCACTGTCCCCGAGCGGCCAGCCCCGACGACGGACGGCGTGCCTGCGCGAGCACGGGCAGGCTGCCCGCCTTGCGCCACAGGCTGGAGCTCTCCTCCCGCACCTCGTCGTCCGGGTCCACCAGGCCCTGGGTGTAGGCGCGCTCCACGTCACCCAGGCTGGGATAGGTCAGCTCTCCGTCCGGAGTGCGCACGATGTAACGCATGGCAGCTCTCCTTCCGTGAGGCACGACCTCGCCTCACGCCAGCTCGGTGGCAATCTGCTCCGCGATGCGCAGACCATCGATGGCCGACGAGACGATGCCGCCCGCGTAACCGCAGCCCTCGCCCGCCGGATACAGTCCCTTCATGGACACCGACTGAAGAAGTTCGTTCCGCGTGACTCGCACCGGCGACGAGGTGCGGCTCTCGATTCCAATCAGCTTGCCCTCCTCGCTGATGAAGCCGCGCATCTTCCGGTCGAACGTCTTCAACGCCTGCTTGAGCGAGGTGGTGAGCCGCTCCGGGAACAGGCGGTTGAGGTCTACGTGCGCCAGCCCCGGACGGTAGCTGGTGCCTCCCGGGTCCTTCTTCACGCGGCCGGCCAGGTAGTCCGGAATCGTCTGCGCCGGCGCGAAGAAGCGTCCGCCACCCAACTCATAGGCCTTCTCTTCCCAGTGCCGTTGGAACTCCAGGCCCGCCAGCGGGCCACGGAAGCCCTCGCGCTCGAAGTCCGCCACGGAGACGGAGACGACGATGCCGGCGTTGGCGTAGCGCGCGTTGCGGCGCGAGTTGCTCATGCCATTGGTGCACTGGAGCCCGTCCTGGGTGGGCGTGGGCACCACGATTCCACCCGGGCACATGCAGAACGAATAGACGCCCCGCACCTCGCCATCCACGTCCAGGTTCTCCGCCAGCTTGTAGTCGGCGGGGGGCAGCTTCGGATTCTTCGCGGCGCTGCCGTACTGGATGCCGTTGATGAGCGCCTGTGGGTGCTCGGCGCGGAAGCCCAGCGCGAAGGGCTTGGCCTCCACGAGGACGCGGCCGTCGGCGGCGAAGCGCTCGTACAATTCCCGCGCGGAGTTGCCGGGCGCGAGGATGACGCGATTGCTCTCCAGCGTGCGCCCGTCGGCCAGCTTCACGCCGGCCACGTGCCCGTCGCGGTAGAGGAGGTCGTCCACGCGCTGCTCGAAGTGCACCTGGCAGCCGCCGGCGATGAGTTCCTCGCGCAGCTTCGCCACCGCGCCCGGCAGGAGGTCCGAGCCGATGTGCGGCTTTCCCTCGATGAGGATGTGGTCCGGCGCGCCGTAGCGGGCGAACGCCTCGATGACCTTGCGCACCATGGGGTGGTTGATGCGCGTGGACAGCTTGCCGTCCGTGTACGCGCCCGCGCCGCCTTCCCCGAAGTTCATGTTGCTCTCCGGGTCCAACGTGCCGTCGCGCATCAGCTTCGCCACGTCCTTGCGGCGCGCGACGACTTCACGGCCGCGCTCCAGCAGGATGCTGCGCACGCCGCGCTCCAAGAGACCCAGGGCGCAGAACAGCCCGGCGGGGCCGGTGCCGATGATGATGGGCCACTGCTCGGGCGGCTTCACCGGGGGAAGGACTTCCGGCGGCGGAGGGGCTTCGCCCACGTCCGGCGGAATGTGCGCCGGCTTGCGGCCGGGGGCCATCTCCACTTCCAGGGTGTAGATGTAGCGGGGGCTGCCCTTCTTGCGAGCGTCCAGCACTGAACGCACCACCCGCACGGAGGCCAGATCGGAGCGGGTGACGCCCAGCTTCTCCGCGGCCCGCTGACCGAGCAGCTCCTCCGGCTCGTCCAGCCACAGCCCGATGTTGTTCACCCGATACGCCATTGCCGTTCGCTCCTGGTGGGGGCGCGTATCTGCTTCACCCCGGTGAAAGATTGCAAGCACTTGAAACCACGGGGGGCCCGAGCCCTCATCCGGGTGCGTATCCCGTGATGCACCCCGCCATCCACTTCCCTCGGGGGTTCCCCAGGGTGCGTAGGCTCCTTCGCACCCCTGGCGGGGCCATGCCGGGCCATATTTTCATCCAAGCCATTGGAATTATTACGGAATCATTCCGGAAGAGAACGACTGGCACGGGGGTTGAAGAACAGGGCTCGCGTGATTACACGGCGGCCCCCCTCATTTCGCCGCCCCATTTGGAGGCATTCACTGTGAGCACCGATCAAAAGGGCACCCGGATCCTGGCGCGCACCTTCTTCAACCAGCTGCGCGCGAGCGGGTACACCCCGCACCAGGTCATCGGCATCGCCACGGAGCTGCTTGATCTGGTGACGTCGGACCTGAAGGAAGGCGACAAGGAAGTCGCGGTGCCGGCCCAGGAGCAGGGCTCCGAGTGGCGCCAGCGCGCCTGATGGTGCGAGACTTCACCGAATAGACCCTCGGCGGGTGAGCGGGCTCCGGACTGGTTTTCGGGGCTCCCGCCCACGAGGTGGCAGGTGGACCGGCGTCAGCCGGTTTTTTTATGTCCGCTGATGGGCGAATCGCCCGGTGGCTGCCCCGTGGAGCGCGCTTCGCGTCGGCGGGTGTAGGCCGCGGACCCGGCGACGAAGAGCAGCCCCGCCGTCATCGCGCTGAAGACCATGCTGGCCGAGCGCGTCGCCAGGATGCCCAGCAGCACACCGCCGCCGAGGAAGGCGAGCAGATCCACCCAGAGCGGGCGGCGCTGGGGGAGCACGAGCACGAGGACACAGGCCGTCAGGGGGATGCCGAACGCCACCTGTCGGATGATGGCGTCCGTGCTGGTGCGCACCGTCTCCCAGTTGTGCACGAGGATGGCCGCGAAGATGACCACCGTGCCCAGCGCGAGCACGAGCACGCCCGCGGCGGCGGCGTCCTTGGTGAGCCGGGCCTTCTCGTCGAACTGCTGCACGGCCAGGTCGACCAGGTGCTCCAGCGCGCTGTTGAGGATCTCCGCGAAGAAGATGAGCAGCACGCAGAAGATGAGCGTCACCTTCTCCGCGAGCCCCAGGGCGATGCCGCTGCCCACCAGTCCCACCAGCATGGCGGAGGTGAGGTGCACGCGCATGTTGCGCTGGTGGACGACGGTGTGGATGAGGCCCGCCCATGCGTGGCCGAACGAGGCGAAGAGCCCCGAGCCGCGACGAGGAGGGAAGTGGGGAGGTGGCCGGGCAGGTACGGTCATCGGAAGCTGAAGGGGCGGGCAGGCTAGCACTCACGGGTTCGATTGCCGTGGAGATGTGAATAGGTAAGGTCACTCGCCATGAGCACCAACTTCTTCCGGGCGCGTCCAGGTGGCGTGCTGCTGGCCTTCCTGTTGACGTCGTCACTCGCGGGGGCCCAGGCCCCTGCCCCTGTTCAAGAAGAAGAAGTGAACGCCTGTGGGCTGGAGCCTCCCGGTGTGGTGTACCTCCCGGCGCCCTCGCCCCGCGCGCATGAGACGCGCAAGCTGAGCGCCACCGAGGCGCCCGTCGTGAGGCGGGAAGCTCGCGATGGGACGGTGCGTGCGTCGCTCGCGGGCGTACCGCAGACCCGGACGCGGGCCGGAGCGCTGTCCGGGAAGGTCATCTATCTGAGCCCGGGCCACGGCTTCTACCGGGCCGCGCCCCTGGGGCGCTGGGCCACGCAGCGGCCCAACACGTGGGCGGTGGTGGAGGACCTCATCTCCGCCGAGGTTGTGAACCAGTACCTGCTGCCCATGTTGATGGGCGCCGGCGCCACGGTGGTGCCGGTGCGCGAGTCGGACCTCAACCCGCGCATGGTCATCGTCGACGAAGGGGGCGTGGGCTACTCGCAGGAAGGGGACGCCGGCCTGTTCCAGACCACCGCGCAGAAGGGCTGGGGCACGCCCCCGACGCCCATGGGCAACGCGGTGGAGCCGTTCACGCTGGGGGCAACGCGCGTGCTCACCACCGCGACCACTCCCACGGCGTCGGCCACCTGGGCGCCGGTGGTGCCGGCGGATGGTCACTACAACGTCTATGCCTCCTATGGGGCGGACCCCGCTCGGACGACGAACGCACACTATGTGGTGCGCCACTCGGGAGGGGAGAGCCACTTCCGTGTCAACCAGCGCCGCCATGGCGGGACGTGGGTGCTGCTGGGCCGCTTTTTCTTCAAGTCGGGCGCGGGGCCGGAGGCGGCCTCGGTGGTGCTGATGAACGACGCGGAGGAGGGGAGCACGGTGTCGCTGGACGCCGTGCGCTTCGGCGGCGGCAGTGGCGTCATCGGCGATGCGCAGATGGCCGCGCTGCCGCGCCCCCGCTACGAGGAGGCCGCGCGCTACCACGTGCAGTTCAGTGGTGCCCCGGCATCCGTGTACGCGCCCACCGGGGCCAACGCCCTGGCCAACGAGCGCAACGCGGACGTGACGGCGCGCGCGCGCTTCGCGGCGTGGCTGCACGAGGAGGGCGAGGATGCGGTCTACGTGGCCTGGCACACCAACGCTTCGACGACGGGAAACGTCGTCGGCACCGAGGCCTACGTGTACGGGCCGAACCCGGTGGACGGCACGCTGAACTTCACGGGCGTGCCTGGCAGTGACGTGCTGGCGCGAGCGCTGCTGGACGAACTGGGACGGGACGTCCGTCGAGAGGTGGACGCCAACTGGCGCGTGCGCAACCTGCGCTCCGCGAACCTGGGCGAGGTGAACCCCACGCACAACTCGGAGATGCCGTCCGTGCTGCTGGAGATCGCCTACCACGACGCCGTCGCCGACTCGAACCGCCTCAAGGAGCCGGCCTTCCGCCGCGTTGCCGCGCGCGCCATCCTCCAGGGGCTCATCAAGTACTTCGCCACCCGCGACGGCGTGGCCATCCAGCTTCCTCCAGAGGCGCCGGGCGCGGTGGTGGCGCGCAACGCCTCGGCGGGCACGGTGGAGGTCCGCTGGGCCGTGCCCGCGGCGAACCCGGACGAGGAGGGCCATGACGCGCCCACCGCGTACCGCGTCTATCAGAGCGCGGATGGCCAGGGCTGGGACGAGGGGACCGAGGTGACGCAGACGACCTTCAGCCTGCCCCTGGCGGCGGGCACCGTGCGCTACTTCCGAGTCGCTGCGGTGAATGCGGGCGGCGAGGGCTTCCCCTCCGCCATCGTCGGAGTTCGCTCGGGCGAGGCGCCGCCGGCGCTGGTCGTCAACGCGTTCGAGCGGCTGGACTCGGCGCTGGCTTGTGGCGAGGCGCTGGACGTCTATGACCTCCAGGCTCCGCTGCGGGTGCTGCTGGAGGCGATGAACGACGGCACGTACGTGCGTCGCCATGGCGATGCGATGAGCCAGTCCGGGCTCGCCTTCGACAGCGCGACGAGCGGCGCGGTGGCGGCGGGGCTGGTGTCCGTGGGAGCGGGGTACCGCGTGGTGGATTGGTTCACCGGCCGGGGTGGCGAGGCGGGGGCCCGTCCGACGCGCGCCGAGCAGGACGCGCTGCGCGCCTTCGTGACGGGGGGCGGTCACCTGTTGTTGTCCGGTGGTCAGTTGACCTCCGCGCTGTCGGCGGGAGACGCGGACGACAAGGCGTTCCTCGCGGACATCCTCCGGGCCTCGCCTGGCACGGGCACTCCGCCCTTGAGCGTGGAGGGCGTGCCGGGGGACTTCCTCTCCGAGCTGACCGGGCTGACGCTGGACGACGGCACCCGGGGGGCCTACCCGGTGGGAGTGACGGACGTGCTCACCCCGGCATCGGGGGGCTCGGCGGTGTTGCGGTACGCGGGGACGAACCTGTCGGCTGGCGTGTTCTCCATGCCGGGGGGACAGGTGCTCCTGCTGGGTGTTCCCTTCGAGTCGGTGGTGGACCGGGCGGCCCGGGCGCGGCTCTTGTCCGCGTTCCTGGTGCGCGCGGGCTTCCCCGCGCCGGCCACTCCGCCCGTCGGGGACTCCGGCGATTCGGGCCCAGGCCTCCTGAGCGGATGCGTGGCGCCGCGCGGGGTGGACCCGCATCCTCCGGAGCCGCCCGAGCCTCCGGCCCCCATCGTCCTGGACGCGCTGCCGCAGTTCTATCCGCTCGGTGACTCCGGCTGCGGCTGTGGGGCGAGCGCGGGAACGGGCACCGGACTCTGGCTGTTGCTCGGGGTGATTGTTCAGCTTCGGCGCGCGCGTCGTCGCGCGAGCGACGTGAAGCGTTGACTCGGCGGGGCCGCGTGCCTACGGTCGGCGGCCCTTATTTTCTGACGTGATGACCCGTGGGTGCCCCATCCGCGCCCACCTCTCCCAAGGAGACACGAACATGGCCACCCGCATCGCCATCAACGGCTTCGGTCGCATCGGTCGCTGCATCCTGCGCGCCGCCCTCAGCCGCAAGGAAGACCTCGAGATCGTCGCCATCAATGACCTCGACAAGCCCGCCGCGCTGGCGCACCTGTTCAAGTACGACTCCGTGCACCGCACCTGGCCGGGCGAGGTGAAGTCGACGGACAAGGGCATCGTGGTGGACGGCAAGGAGATCACCGTCACCGCGGAGAAGGACCCCACGGTGCTGCCGTGGAAGAGCATGAACGTGGACGTGGTGCTGGAGTGCACCGGCCGCTTCACCAGCCGCGAGGGCGCCGAGAAGCACCTGAAGGCGGGCGCCAAGAAGGTCCTCATCTCCGCGCCGGCCAAGGGCCCGGACCTGACCATCGCCTACGGCATCAACCACGGCGAGTACGACGCGGCCAAGCACCACATCGTCTCGAACGCGTCGTGCACCACCAACTGCCTGGCGCCCGTCGCCAAGGTGCTGCTGGACGGCTTCGGCATCGAGAAGGGCTTGATGACGACCATCCACAGCTACACCAACGACCAGCGCATCCTGGACCTCACCCACGATGACATGCGTCGCGCCCGCGCCGCCGCGCTGTCCATGATTCCCTCGAGCACCGGCGCCGCGAAGGCCATTGGCGAGGTGCTGCCGCAGCTCAAGGGCAAGATGCACGGCATGTCGGTGCGCGTGCCCACCCCGAACGTGTCGCTGGTGGACCTGACGGTGAACACCACCAAGAACGTGACGGCCGAGGCCATCATCGAGGCGTTCCGCAAGGCCGCCGCTGGCCCCCTCAAGGGCATCCTGGAGTTCAGCGACGCGCTGACGGTGTCGGTGGACTACAACGGCAACCCGCACTCGGCCATCTTCGACTCCACGAACTGCTTCGTGATGGGCGACAACATGGTCAAGGTCATGGCCTGGTACGACAACGAGTGGGGTTTCTCCAACCGCATGGTGGACACGGCGAAGTTCCTCGTGTCCAAGGGCGTCTAGTCCCCGTCAGGGGCCCAGGGGAGACCAGATGATCCGCTACATCGACGAGCTGCAGCTCACCGGCAAGCGCACCTTCATTCGCGTGGACTTCAACGTCCCGCTGGAGGGGCGGCGCGTGACGGACGACACCCGTATCCGAGAGGCGCTGCCCACCATCCGGCGAGCGCTGGAGCTCGGCGGGAAGGTCATGCTGGCCTCCCACCTGGGCCGCCCCAAGGGCCCGGACCCCAAGCTGTCGCTCGAGCCGGTCGCCGCGCGACTGGCCGAGCTGCTCGGCCCCAAGCACGAGGTCATCCTCACGGATGACTGCATCGGGGACGGCGTGAAGAAGCAGGTGAAGGAGCTGAAGGAAGGCCAGGTCGTCGTCCTGGAGAACCTCCGCTTCCACAAGGAAGAGGAGGCCAACGATGAGACCTTCGCCCGCGAGCTGGCGGCGCTGGCCGACGTCTACATCAACGACGCCTTCGGCACCGCGCACCGCGCCCACGCCTCCACGGCGGGCATGGTGCCCTTCGTGAAGGAGAAGGCCGCGGGCCTCCTGATGAAGAAGGAGATCGAGTACCTGGGCCGCGTGCTGAAGAACCCGGAGAAGCCCTTCGTGGCCATCCTCGGGGGCTCCAAGGTCAGCGATAAGATCAAGGTCATCGAGAACCTGCTGCCCAAGGTGGACGCGCTGCTCATCGGCGGCGCCATGGCCTACACCTTCCTCAAGGCGCAGGGCGTGGAGGTCGGCAAGTCCCGCGTCGAGGAGGACAAGCTGTCGTTGGCCACGCGCATCCTGGATGCGGCGCAGCGGCTGAAGACGCCCATCGTCCTGCCGGTGGACCACATCGCCGGCACGGAGCTGACGGACAAGAGCCTCGCGCTCGAGACGCCGGACAACGTGGTGCCCACGGGCATGATGGGCCTGGATATCGGCCCGAAGACGCGCGCCATCTTCACCCAGCACATCCGCGACGCGCGCACGGTCATCTGGAACGGCCCCATGGGCCTGTTCGAGGTGGCGAAGTTCGCCGAGGGCACCCGCTCGGTCGCCACGGCCATGGCGAACAACAAGCAGGCTGTCACCGTCATCGGCGGCGGCGACAGCGCTGCGGCCGTGGAGCAGATGGGCGTGGCGGATCAGCTCAGCCATGTGTCCACTGGTGGAGGCGCCTCTCTGGAGTTCCTGGAAGGTCGCGAGCTGCCGGGCATCAAGGCGCTGGAAACGCGGTAGTCTCCGCGCCGCCAAGCAACACCACCACACCTCTGGGGGAGCGATTCATGGCCGTCTCGGCTCGTCGTCGGAAGATCGTCGCCGGCAACTGGAAGATGAACAAGACGGTGCCGGAGGCGCTGGCACTGGTGCGCGAGCTGCGGGGGACCGTGGCCGCCGTCGGAGATGTGGTGGAGGTGGTGGTGGCGCCGACGTTCCTGGCGCTGCAGCCGCTGCACGTCGCGCTGGAAGGGGCGCCGCTGCAGCTGGCCGCGCAGAACTGTCACTGGGAGTCGTCCGGTGCCTTCACCGGCGAGGTGTCCGCGCCGATGCTGGCGGAGCTGGGGTGCGCCTACGTCATCGTGGGGCACTCGGAGCGCCGGCAGCTGTTCGGCGAGACGGACGAGTCGGTGAACAAGAAGGCCCGGGCCGTCCTGGCCGCTGGCATGAAGCCCATCCTCTGCGTGGGCGAGACGCTGGCCGAGCGCGAGGCGAACCAGACGCTGGACGTGGTGGAGCGTCAGGTCCGGGGCGGGCTGGCGGGCTTCGAGGCGAAGGACGTGGCGACCTTCGTGCTGGCGTACGAGCCGGTGTGGGCCATCGGCACGGGGCGCAACGCGACGTCGGCGCAGGCGCAGGAGGTCCACGCGGCGATCCGGGGGCTCCTTGGTCGGCTGTACGACGGGGAGACGGCCGGGCGGGTGCGGATCCAGTACGGCGGCAGTGTGAAGCCCGACAACGCCGCGGAATTGCTGGGGCAGCCGGACATTGATGGGGCGCTCGTCGGTGGGGCGAGCCTCAAGGCGGGCGATTTCGCGGCCATCATCAAGGCGGCCACCTAGAGTAGGCTCACTGGCGGGCGGAAGAAGTTGTCACCCATTCGGCAGTTTGTGTAGGGTGCGCCTCCTTTTCACGGAACGTTCGAAAGATCTCTCATGCTGACCTTCGTCACGATCGTGCACGTCCTCGTTTGCGTGTTCATGATCTTCGTCATCCTGCTGCAGCCGGGTAAGGACGCTGGCATGGGCTCGGCCCTCGGCGGCGGCGCGGCCACGAGCGCCTTTGGTGGCCGTGGTGCCGTGACGTTCCTGAGCAAGCTCACGGGCGTCTGTGCCGCGATGTTCTTCTTCACTTCGCTCGGCCTCTCCTTCGTGGGGCTTCGCTCCTCGGTGGCGGCGGGTGGCTCGGTGGCTTCGCCTCCTCCAGCGGCTTCGGCTCCGGCGACCCCGGGCGCGGCGGCTCCGGCGGGCGAGCAGTCGGCGCCTGGCGCGGTCGAGCAGCCTCGTGGTGAGGCTCCGGCGGCTCCGGCGGAGGGCCAGTCGGCCCCTGCTCAGCCGGCGGCGCCGACTCCGGCTCCGTAAGGGCCCGTCGAATAAATCTGGAGCACGCAGCGGTTAGAAACTCGTTGCGTGATCCGGTGCGGTCCTGTAGATGGTCCGCGCAGAAACGCCCAGGTGGTGGAACTGGTAGACACACCATCTTGAGGGGGTGGCGCCGAAAGGTGTGCGGGTTCGAATCCCGCCCTGGGCACTCCGATAGAAGCCTCCGAGTCGAAAGACTCGGGGGCTTTTGTCGTTTCTGGGGTCGGGGTTGTCGTGGGGCCTGCGAAGGCGATGAGGCCGTCCCTGGCGCAGAGGGAGCGAGTGTTCCGTCGTTCGGGGAGAGGGCGCGAGTGCTGCTTCGGATCCGGAGCGCGAGGTGGTCCGCGGAAGTCGCGGGCGCCGCTCATGTCTGTCGCGGGAGTGCGCGACTCCTCCTTGTCCTGTTGGGGGGTGACGCGCTCTCACGCGGGTCTTGGGCCCTTCGTCGTTCCTCGTGAGGGCGATGCTCTTGGTTCCGGACCTCGCGCTCATCGCAGGGGCGCTCGCCCTTTGTGGCGCGAGATGGTGCGTGGCCTTCAGAAAGAATCGCGCCTCCTAACCCGTGGGCGAGCACGTTCACCTTCCCGTGGAGCTCTTCATCAAGTCACTGCCTGATGGTGATGGGCGCGACTGCTGCTTCGGCTCGAAGTTCCCGCCGACCTGGCATCGGCTTCATTGATGGGACGAGGTGGGCTCGTTCGCGTCGCAAAGGGCGCTGTCGTTCGCTTCGCGTCCTGTCGATGCGGACACGTGTGGCGCGCGTGGGACTGTCTGCGTGGGCAGGCGAGCGCCATTCCTGTGCTCTGCGAAAGCGACGAGTGCCCACCCCCTTTCCGTGGCGCTGACCGAGGTGAAACACGACGGGATTGAAAACACACAGCGCGTGAAATCTTGCTCAGGGCTCTCTCAGTGCATGAGAGGTTGGAAGTGTTTGGCGTGTTGTATTGATTGGGTTTCCTTGGCTTGCCAGGGAATGCGTGACTTCACCGACTGTCTGCGGGCGCTCGAGTGTTTGGTGGTCGAAAAGGCGACTGTCATTGTCTATAAAGGGGTGAACGAACATTCATTCACCGGGACTTGTGGCCCTCGGTGAACCCATCCGGCCCGTTGGGAGCTGTCCCCTGAAGCGCGTACACACCTTGGTCTTCCCCACGCCGGCCGTTTACTGGCTCGTGGTGGGCCTCATCCTCATCTACGTGGTGATGGCGGCGGTGCTCGCACCCATGTCCATCCACCTGCTCCCGCTGTCGATGGTTCATGACCTGCTGCGGAGCTACTTCGGGTTCTTCATCCTCATCCTGGGCATCCCCTGCGGCATCTACGTGATCGGGTGGCGCGCCAGCGACCTGTTCGTCTGGCTGCGCGCCCCTGAATCACTGACGGTGGACTCGCTGCGGCTCACGTCCGGTGACACGACGCTGGCCTGGGGGAACGTGGGCAGCATCGTCCGCCAGCACAACCATGACCGCCTCGTGCTTCGCCACCGCGGCGGCAAGTACCGGCTGCGGCTGAACCTGTGGAGCGACTCGGACGAACTCGAGGCCGAGGTGACGGACCGTGTCGTCGCCGCGCTCCTGGACAAGGTGCGCCGCCAGGTCGCCTCGGGGCATTCCGTGGCCTTCGGCCCGCTGACGCTCAGCTCCGAGGGACTGACGCACAAGAAGCAGCTCATCCGCTGGGATGACATCGAGAGCATCCGCTTCCAGGACGGGCACGACCAGGGCGTGTCGACCCGGGAGCTGATCATCACGGCGCACGGGAGGTTCCGGAAGATCGACGAGGAGACGATCGTCAACGCCCCGGTGCTCCTGGCCTACCTGACCGACCGTCTCGAGCAGTGACTTTTTCCCCCAACCCCGAACAGGCATCACCTCATGGAAATCTATAGCTCTGCCAAGACGAAGGCGAAGTCGGACCAGCCGCACGCGTTCTACTACTCGCGCACGAAGCTCATCGTGGGCGCTGTCATCTGGACGCTGTCCACGGCCTTCTTCGGCGCGCTCACCTACCGCTCCATTGGCGAGACGGGCGTCATGGCCTTCTGCGGCTTCATCACGGCGACGTCCATCTGGATGATCTTCAACTGTGTCAAGCCGCTGGGAAGTCTGGACACGCCCGTGCTGACCATCGGCCGGGACGGCATCCTCTTCCCGGATGGCGTGCTGATTGCCTGGGACGACATGAAGGAGAACACCTACGTCGACCAGTCGTACATGGGCATCCCCATCGGGAAGTCGGTGGTCGTGAAGACCACTCTGAAGAAGCCCAAGGCCAAGCAACTGCGCGTCGCCGCCGTCCAGATGTCGAGCGACGAGTATCTGGCCATCTGCGACCGCTACAGCCAGGCCGCGTGATCCACTGCTGAGTCGCTCCTGCGTCAGGCCCTGCCAGGCCCGGCGCGGGAGGTCTCCTCCCAGTGTCGCGAAGTCACCGTGACACCGGGCGGAGACCGATGAACGAGTCCCGCGCGGACGCGGGCCGATGTGGCCCCTGCGATAGACTCCCGAGCGCCATGCTGCAGCCGTGAAGTTTGCGAGGCTCGGTCGAGATCAACCAGGAGAGGCATGTGACGCCGCGACTGAGCTCCTGCCGAATGTTGCTGCCTCATGAAGGACGAGCGGTGGGCGTGGACTGGAGCGGTGCGGCCCAGGCACACCGGAAGGTCTGGGCCGCGACCCTGAGCTTCAGGGGCGACCAGGGGCACCTCGTCCAACTCCAGCGGCCTTTCACTTCACGAGGCGCGAAGGCGGTGTCGGAGGGCCTGGGCCCGTGGCTGGCGGCCCAGGTCGCCGACGTGGTGGGACTCGACTTCTGCTTCAGCCTCGAAGCCAGCCAACTGGCCTCGCTGGGGCTCCCCACCACGGGCCCTCAGGAACTGGGCCGGGCCATCAGCGCGACATTCGACTCGGCGGAGTCGTTCAGGGCCGCCGTCGGGCCAGAGAAGAAGCGCGTCACGGAGGTGGCGTGCTCCGCGCCGTTCGCGCCCACCAACCTGCGCATGTACAAGCAGACCTATTGGGGCCTGCGGGCACTCGGTTCCTGTCGCGGCGCCTTTCCTCCCTGGAGCACGAGTCCCAGGCCGGCCCTGGTGGAGGTACTTCCCGCCGAAGTCGTCCGATGGCTCGGCCTGCCCAAGACCTACAAGGGCCGAGGCGTTGAGGAACGTCGGCGAGAAATCCTCCGGCGCGTCCGCGCATCCACGGACCTCCTCATCCCCGACAGCGACCTGCTCACGATGGTCTCTGACGCGGACGGAGATGCGCTCGATGCACTGCTGGCCGCACTGTCCGCCGCGTCGGCGTGGGCCTCGGGTTTCACCGGCGCCCCTCCCACGTCGGCAAGCACGGGGGAGGGGTGGATCTTCTCCGTGAGGCAGCGACCCGAGCAGTAGCGAGACTCGACTGCTCAGTACGTCCCGATGTCGTAGACAGTCGACAGCCAGTTGCCGCAATTCCAGCCAGTGCCCGTCGACAGACACACCGGGTAGCGCGCCCAGGAGCGGTGGACCTGGACGACGTCGGTGCGGCCATCGCCGTTGACGTCCGCCGCCATGAACCGCTGCTCGGAGGACCCCGAGTTGTAAATGGTTGCCGGCGAGTTGCTGCAGCTCCAGCCCGAGCCCGTCGAGTAGCACGTGGGGATGCTCCCCCAGCCACGGTAGGTCTGGATGACGTCCGTGCGCCCGTCCCCGTTGAAGTCGCCCGTCAGCATCTGCTGCTCATGCGAGCCCGAGTTGTAGAACGTGCCCGACGGGATGTTGCAGGACCAGGTCGCCGAGGCCAGGCCGTAGCATAGCGGCATGGCATTCCATCCGCGATAGGACTGGAGGATGTCGTCCCGCCCGTCGCCGTTGAAGTCGCCGGTGAGGAAGTCCTGCTCGGCATTGCCCGCGTCGTACATGGCTACGCTGGGGTTGCTGCAGGACCAGGCCGTGCCCGTCGACAGACACACGGGCTGCGTCAACCAGCGGCGATACGCCTGCGCGATGTCATCCCGTCCATCGCCATTGAAGTCTCCCGACAGGTAGCGCACCTCGGGAGAGTCCGTCGTGCGGAGTGTGGCCGCCGGGTTGTTGCAGGACCAGCCGGTGCCAGTGGAGCGACACACGGGCAGCATCGACGAGTCGTGGTACGCCTGCGCGATATCCGTCTTCCCATCACCGCTGAAGTCGCCGGTGATGAAGCGCTGGCTCCCGGTTCCCCAGTTGTAGATGTCCGCATAGGGATTGGCGCAGGACCAGGCCCCCAGGCCCGTGGAGTAACAGACCGGGTAGCTGGCCCAGAAGCGATAGGTCTGCACCAGGTCCGTGCGTCCGTCGCCGTTGAAGTCACCCGTGACGTACCGCTGCTCCGGAGAACCCCAGTTGTAGACCGTCGCGGAAGGGTTGGTGCACGACCATCCACTCCCCGTCGAGCGGCACATGGGAATAGAACCCCAGCCCCGGTACGTCTGGAGGATGTCCGCGCGGAAGTCGGAGTCCACCTTGGCCACGTGGAACTGCTGGTCGGCCCCGCGAGGCTGCCCGTAGAACTGCCGCACGCCCTGGATGTCAGTGGTGCTGAGCTGCCCGCCGTTGTTCCAGGTCGGGCTGCAGTAGTTCATCACCGACATCAAGTCCCACGCGCCCACGTAGGTGTCCCCGTCACTGCCCTGGGACGGAGTGGTGCAGGTGGACGGTGTGTCTCCGCGGTTGTGCTCGTGCGCGAAGCCCAGGGCGTGGCCGAACTCGTGAACGCCGATGGAGCGGATGCAGTGCTCACGCTGCGCGGTGCTGGAGGCACAGGAAGGGCTCCAGTTGGCGAACGTGAAGTTGAGCACCATGCCCTCGTCCTCGTCCTCGATTTCAGTGCCCAGTCCCTCGGTGTGAGGACCCTCGTCGCTGATGGTGATGCGGATGTCCGCGGAGCTGGGGCAGGCGCCCCAACCGGAGAACACCAGGTTGCTCTCCTTCTCCCAGGTGTCGCGGATGGAGGTGCGCACCCACTCCTTCTCGGTGGCGAAGCCCGGCGTGTCCCAGCACACCGTCAGGTTGGGGCGCCCCCAGACTTCGTCCGAGTCGACATACAGCGACTGCTCCGACGTGCCGATGGCCACGAGGGATGCGTCGGTGGTCGGAGAGGAGTCCATGGGGGCGCCACACGCGACGAGCAGTCCTGCGCCCATGGTAAGGAGGAGCCCTCGGGCTCCAGAGAGCCCGGTGTTTCGGTGCCTTGATGTCTCGATGAACATGACTTTCCCTTGGCGGACGCGAGGCGCCATCCAGAGGGACAGGGGGCCGCGCGCAGGAATCGAACGCGAGACACCGGGATTCTTCGCCCGGGTCCGTTCGACTCGGACGGTTCGAGCCGCTGATATGTCTTTGTTGGCGGAATGCTGAGCGCCGCCCCACGTGCTGGCGCGGCTCCCGAGTTCTTCTTCCGCCGGTGCCTCTCGTGCCTCAGCCCGGTCCCCCAAGGCGCCGGGTTGCCTCCTCCTCGGGCGGCTTCTCCTTCGGCGAGATGAGCTGGGTGGGCTCCAGCTCAGCAGGCGCGGAAGGTGGCGCACGGGACAGCAGGGCCTGCACCTCTTCGGGCGTTGGGTCGCTCAGTTCGGACAATTCGCGCTCATGCGACCAGCGTTCTGGGTAGTTCTCACGCAGCCAGCTCGCGAGGTCGACCACGGGAAGCGCCTGCCTCACGGGGAGCAGCGCCTGCTCCAACTCGCTCGCATCCGAGAAGCGCTTCGCGGGCGTCAGGTGCAGCGCCTTCTCCACAATCCCACGAAGCAGCCGATTCACGGGGGGAGCCTCCGGGCCTTCCCACCGCGCGCGCTGTTGCAGGCTCAGGCTGATGCCCGGAAGGTCTCCCCAGAGCAGCTCATGGAGGACGCAGCCGAGCGCGTAGATGTCACCCGACGTCGTCGCCTCCGCACCCGCCCGACGCTCCGGAGGCATGTACGCGAGCTTGCCAATGACATCGCCGGCCTGGGTGAGCCGACTCACGGGAGGCAGAGACGCCGTCGAACGCGAAGCCAGCTGCTCCTGCGGACTGCCCACCCCATGCGCGATGCCGAAGTCGACGACCTTCACCACCCCGTCGAACGTCACCACCAGGTTGTCCGCGCTGATGTCGCGGTGGATGACGCCTCGCTCGTGCGCGTACGCGAGCCCCTTCAGGGACTGCAGGCAGATCTCCACCACGACCTCGAGCGGCACCTCGCCCCCGCGTCGCACCAGCCTCGCGAGCTTCAGTGCGTTCACCCCGCTCAGGTACTCCATGACGATGAACCACGCGCCGTCCACCTGTCCCAGGTCGTGCACGGACACGATGTTCGGGTGGTGCAGGCGCGCGGCGGTGCGAGCCTCTCCAATGAAACGGTGGAGCCGGACGGCCGGGTCTTCACTGTCCTCGTCGACCATCCGCTTGAGGACCACCAGCCGATGAAACCCCGCGCGGCCCGTGCGCACCGCCAACCAGACCTCGCCCATGCCGCCACGTCCGAGGCGCGAGAGCCGTCGGTAGCGATGAATTCCCGTGCCCAGGTCCGCGCCCCTCAAGGACCGAGCGGTGAGGATGGCGAGCGAGGTGGTGGCCAGGAGCAGGAACGGAAGACCCACGAGCGCGAACAGGGGCGGACCTGAAATCCACCCGACGTCCACCGCCAGCTCTCGCCCCAGGATGCCCAGCGCGAGCAGGGCGGCCCCAAGCACCGCCGCGGCCATGGCGCCCCGACGCTTCAGTGTCAGCAAGGCCTCCAGGGCCCACGTGCCTCCCACCGTCACGGCCAGCAGCCAGAACATCGGCAGCCCCAACCCCACCGTCGCGCGGGACAGGTCCTCGGACGTCATCCGGGGCCCCGACGTCGCCAGCACGGACCCGAGCACGTCCGCGACCCGCATCGCGCCGAACGCCACCGCCACACCCAGCAGCACCCGCCGCGAGCGCGTCAACGGCACGTCCAGCAAGGCCCAGAGGACTCGCAGCAACGTGTAGGGCAGGGGAATGGAACACAGCGCGCCGAGCAACAACCACGGACGGGTGTCCACGAACATCCACCCGACCTCGTGCCGAGTGGCCCCCGCGGAGAGGCTCAGCGCCGCGAAGCCCAGGAAGCTCGTCGCGAGCCACAGCTGGACACGTTGGGAGCGCACCGCCGCCCAGGTCGCGAAATGCACCAGCGCGAGCACGAAGAATGCCCCCGCGAGCGCCAGGTGCAGCATCGTGTAGGGAGTCACGGGCGGAAGCCTAACCCAGACACCTCGGTACTCGCGAATTGCAGCCTATCCAGGAGGACGCGGCCGCCGTGAGCACCCCGGGGATGACGCGAGGTGCGCTCGCGTCATCGACCCGGCGAACAGCTACTTCTTGCCCGCGACCTTCGCGTAGGTGCCCTTGAGCGTCACGCCGACGGCGAAGGTGCCGGCATGGCACTCGATTTCGGAGGCGTTCTGCAGCTCGTTCCTCTTGTAATAGCTGACGATGTTGACGACAGCGTTGGCGCCACGCTTCTGGGCGCCTTCCTGGAGCGCAATCAGCGCCGACAGGATGGCCCACTTGCAGCCCTCCTCGTCGGACTTGCCCACGCCGCTGGTCTTCTTGTTGGAGACGTCCTCGCCCAGCTCCTTGGTGACTTCGGGCGTCTTCGCGCCGGCCAGGTAGAACTTCACCGTGCCATCCAGCTTCCCCTGGGCCTGCGGCATCGACAGGACGGAGGCGAGCGGAATCATCGTCACGGTGTCTCGCGCCAGCGCGGGGCTGGAGACGGTGAGCGCGAGCAGCGACAGCAGCATTGCCTTCTTCATGGGTTTCTCCGTCACTGCCACCGGCGGAAGATCAACGACGTGTTGATGCCGCCGAAGGCGAAGTTATTGGTCATGACGACCTCGGTCTGGATTCTTCGGCCATCCCCCACCAGATAGTCCAGCGGAGCGCAGCGCGGATCCACCGAGGCCGCGTCCAGGTGCAGCGTCGGGGCGAACCAGCCCGAGCGCATCATCTCGATGGTCATCCACGCCTCCAGCGCCCCGCAGGCCCCCAGGGTGTGCCCCATGTAGCTCTTGAGCGAGGAGATGGGCATCCGCTCACCGAAGACCTGCTGCGTCGCCGTGGTCTCCGCCACGTCGCCCGTGTCGGTGGCCGTGCCGTGGGCATTCACGTACTCCACGACGCCCGGCTCCAGGCCCGCGTCCTCCAGCGACAGGCGCATGGCCTGGGCCATGGTCTCCGCGTGGGGCTGGGTGATGTGTCGCCCGTCGCTGTTCGTGCCGTAGCCGACCAGCTCCGCGTAGATGCGCGCGCCTCGGGCCCTGGCATGCTCCAGCTCCTCCAGCACCAGCGTGCAGGCGCCTTCGCCGAGGACCAGGCCGTCGCGCTGCGAGTGGAAGGGCCGGGGCGTCAGCTCGGGCGTGCCGTTGTTCTTCGTGCTGGTGGCGAACAGGGTGTCGAACACCGCGGCCCCCGTGGCATCCAGCTCCTCGGCGCCGCCCGCGAGCATCGCCACCTGCCGGCCCATCTTGATGGCCTCGTACGCGTACCCGATGCCCTGGCTCCCCGACGTACACGCGCTCGAGGTGGTGATGATGCGGCCCGTGAGGCCAAAGAAGACGCCGATGTTGACCGCGGCGGTATGGGACATGGACCGCACGTAGGACGTAGCGGTGATGCCCTCGGTGCTCTTGGCCACCAGCATCCGTCCGAAGTCACCGATGCTCGGCGGCGAGCCCGTGGACGAGCCGTAGGACACGCCCATCTTCCCGCTCGACAGCAGCGGGTCTCCCAACAACCCGGCATCGACGAGCGCCAGCTCACTGGCACGCGTGGCCAGCAGCGCCACCCGGCCCATGCCCCGCATCGTCTTGCGCGAGTACGTCTGCGGCGGCAGCACGAAGGGCGCGGCGGGGGCACCCACCTGCGTGTTCAGCCCCTCGTACTGCTTCCAGTCCTCGATGACCTGCACCGCGTTGCGCAGCGACTTCAGCCGCGCCTCCACTTGCGGCCAGTCGTGACCCAGGGGGCTGAGGGCTCCAAAGCCCGTGACGACGACGCGCCTCATCCGAACAGCCCTCCATTCACGGAGATGACCTGCCGCGTGACATAGCCCGCGTCCTCGCTCATCAGGAAGCTCACCGCGGCGGCGACCTCCTCGGGCCGCCCCAGGCGCTTCGCCGGAATCAACTTCAGCGCCTCCTCCACGATGTGCGGCTCCACCATCTCCGTGTCAATCAAACCGGGCGCCACGCAGTTGACGGTGATGCCCCGGCTCGCCAGCTCCACCGCCAGCGCCTTCGTGGCGCCGATGATGCCGGCCTTCGCCGCGCTGTAGTTCACCTGGCCTCGGTTGCCGGTGAGCCCGGAGACGGAGGACAGCGTGACGATGCGCCCCGGCTTGCGCCGGCGGACCATCGGCATGGAGAGGGGATTGAGCACGTTGTAGAAGGCGTCGAGGTTGGTGTGAATCACCGCGTCCCAGTCCTCGGGCGGCATGGCGGGGAAGGCGTTGTCCCGGGTGATGCCCGCGTTGCACACCACGCCGTAGTAGCAGCCGTGTGCCTCGACGTCGGCGAGCAGCGCCTTCTCCGTCTCGGCGCGGTCCGCCACGTCGAAGCGCAGCACGCGGGAGGCCCGTCCCAGCTCGCGGACCTGGGCGGCCACCGCTTCCGCTTCCTCGACCTTCGCGCGGCAGTGCACCACGACGTCGAAGCCGTCGCGCGCCAGCCTCAGCGCCACGGCGCGGCCGATGCCCCGGCTGGAGCCCGTCACCAGTACCGACTTCTCACTCATCCGTGCCCGCCTTCATCACGTCCATCGAGGCCGGGGGCTGGAACACCGTCAGCGCGGCCGTGGCCACCGTCTCGTCTCCAATCCCGAGCGTACAATCGAACTGGCTCATCCCGTTGTCCGTCCAGAACTGCCGGCGGACTTCGATTCGCAGCTGCTCGCCCACCTTGAACGAGGGACGGCTGCACTCATACCGACGGGTGCCGAGCAGGAAGCCCATCCGCTGCGTCTCCCCCTGCAGCCGCTGCCGCCAGCCCGCGTAGGCCGCGATGGCCTGGGCCATGAACTCGATGCCCACCCAGCCCCCCACGGCGCCGGCCTCCTGGAACAGGCAGTCCTCGCGCAGCGTCACCTCGGCCACGAGGCTCTCCTCGTCGCCCTCCACCGCGCGGTCGATGAGCCGCATGCGGTCGGCGTGGGGCACAATCTCGGAGATGTCGAAGGCAATGGGCGTGCGCATCAGGCCCTTCCCAGGATGAGGGCGGCATTGCTGCCACCGAAGGCGAACGAGTTGCTCAGGACATAGCGCGGCGGGCGCCCGAGCGCCTCACCGGGCTTCACCAGCGCGAGGGCGGGCAGTGACGGGTCAGCCACTCCATCCCACCAGTGCGGAGGCAGCCGCCCCTGGGCGTCGTCCGTGAGGGTGAGCCAGCACAGCGCCGCCTCCAGCGCCCCCGCGGCCCCCAGCGTGTGGCCCGTGAGCGGCTTCGTGGAGCTGCACGGCACGTTGCCCCCCAGAAGCGCGCTCACCGCCCGGCTCTCCATGGCGTCGTTCTGCGGCGTCGCGGTGCCGTGCAGGTTGACGTAGCCCACGTCGGCCGGGGTGATGCCCGCGCGCCCCAGCGCCGTCCTCATGGCGATGAGCGCGCCCCGGCCCCCGGGCTCGGGCGCGGAGAGGTGGTGCGCGTCCGAGGATTCGCCCCAGCCCGCGAGCCGCACGGGCCCAGGCTCGCGCGTCATCAGGAACAGGGCCGCGCCCTCGCCGATGTTGATGCCCCGGCGGTGGACGCTCATCGGGTTGCAGCGCGCGTCGCTCACCGAGTCGAGCGACGTGAAACCCGCGATGGTGAAGCGGCACAGCGCGTCCGCGCCGCCCGTGATGACGGCGTCTGCCGCGCCGGAGCGCAAGAGCCGCGCCGCCGTGGCCAGGGCCTTGGCGCTGGACGAGCACGCGGTGGAGATGACGAACGAGGGGCCCTTCACGCCCAGCACATGGTTCAGCGCCATGGCGGGAGAGCCCAACTCTTGTTGACGGACATCGAAGTTGGAGGGGAGCTGGCCAGTGGCCGCGCGCGAAACGATGGCGGCCTCGCTCTCCCCGATGCCGGAGGTGCTGGTACCCAGGACCACGGCCACGCGCTCCGGGCCATAGCGCCGCATGGCCTCGTCCACGGCGGGACGCACCTGGGAGAGCGCGGAGAGGAGGAGCGCGTTGTTCCGGCTGCGCAGCGGCACCGGCAGCTCGTCCGTGGGGGGGAGCGGCTTGGTGACGTACCCCACGTGGAGTGGCCGGTCCGCGAAGTCGAAGCGCTCGGAGACGCCCGTGGGCCTGTCACCGAAGAGGGCCGTGGCCACCTCGAGCAGGCCTTGTCCCAGGGCGCAGACGAGGCCGAGCTGATTCAGGAAGACGGGCGGAATCATGAGCTCATTCCTCCGAGGGGCGTGACTCGATGGTCAGCCGGTAATGCTCCGCCAGGTTGACCAGCTCCGCGCGGCCCACCCAGCGCGGCTCTCCATCATAACGCACCGTGAGCCAGTCCTTGTCCGCGTGGCGCAGCACGCGCATGCCCGGCGAATCCTCCAGCGTCCAGTCCGGCGGCAGGGCCGCGCGCACCGCCGGGGCCGGCCAGTAGACCAGCTGGAGGTCCCGCAGCACCGTGCGCGACTGGAGCTGCTCGGGCACGCGAGCGTCCCGCTGCTCGTCCAGCTTCGCGCCGTCCCACTGCAGGGTGAAGACGCGCTGGCCCAGCGCGAACCCCGCCAGCTGGAGCGACGACGCGTCGATTTCGACGAGCGCCTCCAGCGAGCGAGGTCCGCCCGGGTCCGCGTCATGCGCGAAGCTCAAGCGCTGCGACAGGCTCACGCTGCCTCCGAACGTCGCCGGAGCCAGCGTGAGCGTGGGCAGGGCCACCTCCGGCGCCACCCGCCGAGGGGGCGGGGTGACGCAGGAGACGAGCCCGAACAGGACGACGATGGGAATCAGGCGGCGCACAGCTGCTCGAGTACGCCGAGCCGTCGCCGGCTGTCAGCCACGAAGGGGTTCTCCTTGTCCCAGGCGTAGCCGGCCAGGATGGCGGAGATCATCCGACGCACCTCGGGGGACGCGTTGGGGTGGAAGATGACGTTCTGGAAGCCGCCCGCGTACCAGGACTCGACGAAGGTGCGGAACGTGTCCACGCCCGCCTTGAGCGGCACCGCGTAGTCGCGCTCCCAGTCCACCGTCTCGCCCGCGAACACACGGCCGATGCACTTGGACGCGAGGCTCGCGGACTTGACGGCGATGGTGACGCCCGAGGAGAACACCGGGTCCAGGAACTCGCCAGCGTTGCCCAGGAGCGCGAAGCCGTTGCCCCACAGCGACTTCACGTTCGCCGCGTAGCCGGTGATGCTGCGCGCGGGCGTGTCCCAGACGGCGTCCTTCAAGAGCTTCGACAGCGTCGGGTCATCCGCGACGATGGCCTTGAGCCGCTCGGTCTCGGTGCCCTGGAACTGCTCCAGGTACTCGCGCTTGGCCACCACGCCCAACGAGCAGCGCCCGTTGGAGAAGGGGATGGTCCAGTACCAGACGTCCACGTGCTTGGGATGCACGGTGACGCGAATCTTGCTGCGGTCGAAGTTGCCGCCGGACGGCACGCGGTCCTCCACGTGCGTGAAGAGCGCGCCGCGCACCGGGAAGTTCGACGGCGTCTCCAACTGGAGCAGGCGGGGCAGCACACGGCCGAAGCCGCTGGCGTCGAGCAGGAAGCGCGCCTGCACGCGGTACGTTTCGCCCTCGGGCGAGCGCACCGTGATTTCGGGCTCCGCGCCGGTGACATCCACGGACTCGACGGTGTGGCGGAAGCGCAGGGTGGCGCCCATGCGCTCGGCGGCGAGCGCCAGCACGTGGTCGAAGGTTCCACGCTGCACCTGGTACGTGGTGCCCCAGCCCTTGGAGAACTTGTCGCGGAAATCGAAGTCCGTGTACGTCTCGCCGCGCGCGAAGGCCGCTCCATTCTTGAACTGGAAGCCCGCCTCCACCACGTCGCGAATCATCCCCGCTTCCTCGATGTACTCCATGCTCTGCGGCAGCAGGCTCTCTCCGATGGAGAAGCGAGGGAACTGCTCGCGCTCCAGGATCAACACCTGACGACCCTGCTTGCGCAGAATCCCCGCGGCCACCGAGCCAGAGGGGCCCGCCCCAATGATGACGACTTCTGTCTTTTCTACCTTCACGACACGTCCTTGCCAGGAGGCAGTCTGCAACAGGGCGTGAGCAACCAGATGGTGACTTCGCCCAGTAGCATGGTGAGACCAAAGGAGCGCAGGGCCGGAGTGGCCGAGAGCCCCAGGAGACCGAATGAGAGGAGGGTGCTCACGCCCGCGAGTGCCACCGCGAGCCAGGCGGAGCCCTCACCCGGGTGCTCCAACATGAAGATTCCGTAGTCCACGCCCATGCCCAGCAGCAGCATGAGGCCCAGCACGCTGAAGAGCTGGAGCGGCTCGCCCACCCAGCCGAACACCGCCAGCGTGACGAGCGTGCCCACCACCGTGGGCAGCCAGGCCCGCCACGCCTCGCGTCGGAAGCGCACGACGAGCAGCAACAGCACCGCGACATAGCCCAGCAGGATGAGCCCGCCCATGAGCCGGCGGTAGCGCTCCAAGAGCCGGGAGATCTCCTGCGTCTTGTCCACCCACCGCACGCCCTCCAGCCCCTGGGCGGCGTCGGCGATGCGCGGGAGCACCGACGGGTCATTCAGCCCGCGCAGCATGACGATGCTGAAGTGCTTCTCGCCCAGGCGCCCCAACCACTGCTGCCGGATGGCCGCCGAGGCGGGACTGGCGAGCAGCCGCTCCGGGGTGAGTACGTCGTCCGCGAAGCGCGCGCGGGTGGGCTCCTCTCCCGTGGCCTGGGCCACGGCGGCCACCGCCTGCGCTTCCGCGTGGGCGCTCAGCTTCGCGTCCGAGCGCTGCTGCTCCGCGCTGGGCAACCAGTCCGACACCGCGCGATAGCCCGCGAGGACCTTGTCCGCCACCAGCGGGTCCAGGCGCGCCTTCAGCGAAGCCTCGCGCGAGAGCACCTGCTCTTCGTCCTGGCCTCCCACGAGGAAGAACTGGGCGGGGCTGGGCAGGCCCAAGAGGCGCCCCAACTCGCGCTGGTCGGCGATGAGATTCGCCGGCGCGCCCTGCAGCTGTCGCACGTCATCGCGCGTCCGCACGCGCCACAGCCCTCCGACGATGAACAGGACGAGCGCCGCGGTCCCCACCCACCACGCGCGGGTGGAGGCGAAGCGGGGCCAGCGCGCCAGGGATGTGGCGAAGCGCGTGGAGAAGGACGTCACGGGCAGGGCGCCGGTGTCCAGCGTCGGAAACCAGCAGGCCACCGTCAGGAACGCGCCCACCAGTCCCGTGGCGGAGAACAGCGCCATCTGCCGCAGCCCGGGGAAGGGCGCCACGCCCAGGGCCAGATACGCCACCACGCTGGTGAGCAGCGCCATCACCATGCCCGGCAGCAGGCTGCGCATCAGTGGCCCGCGCTCGGAGGGCGGCTTGCCCTGGCGCGCGGCGAAGTAGTGGAAGCCGTAGTCCTCCGCCACGCCGACCAGGCTGGAGCCGAAGACGAGCGTGAGCAGGTGGACCCGCTCGAACACGAGCGCCGTGACACTCATCGCCACCGCGCAGCCGATGCCCAGCGACACACCCACCAGGATGATGGGCCGCACCGAGCGGAACGTCAGCCACACCAGCACGAGCACCGCCACCAGCGAGCCGATGCCAATGGTGGACATCTCGTTGCTGGCCTGGGACGCGGCGGCCTCCGCGTACAGCGGCACGCCCGCGGCCACCACCCGGCTGCCGGGCACCTGCGTCGTCACGGCGGCCCGCGCGCGGTCCACCACGGTGGTGATGTTTCCGTCAGCGCCCAGCGCGAAGGCGGAGACCTGGCTGTGCCACGCCAGGAGCACCCACTCGCGGCCTTCGCCAGACAGCCAGAGGCGACCGTCGCGCGGGCGCGCGGTGCTTTCGGAGGCGCGCGCCGCCCACCAGTCCGGCCACAGGCCCAGCGGGTCCGCCTCCCAGTCCGTCAGGTGGGGCCCCGCGGGCTGGTACAGCTTCATCAGCGCCGTGCCGCCCAGCTCCTCCGGTGTCGCCCGCGAAAGCCACGTGCGCTGCGCGGGCGTCAGCAGCCTGTCTCGATAGGGACGGTACAGCTCCAGCGCCGCATCCAGCGAGGACGCGTCCAGGGCGGAGGGGCTTAGGAGCGAGGTGTCCTTCGAAAGCTCCGCCGTGACGAGGTCCGCCGCGCGCTGGGCGGATGCCCAATCCGGCGCACCCACCAGCAACACCAGCTCCCGGCCCGCCTGGTCCGCGAGCTTGCGCGTGGCGGCATCGACCTCCGGGGCCTGCTCGTCCTCGGGCAGGAGCGCCAGGACGTCGGTGTCCAGGCGCGCCGAGCGCCAGAACTGGACCTGGTGCACACCCACGGCCAGCACCACCAACAGCCAGAGGATGGCGGCCCTATTTCGCAAGACGCCCGGCTTCCGCGTCATTGGGGGCGGGTGTCTGGCTCAGCTTGTCGAACTGGATGACGCTGGTGTCGCCGCGCGCCTCGTCCAGCTTGACCTGCCTCACGTACGAGTCTCCCTCCAGATGGATGCTCTTGAAGACCCGCGCGAGGCCCGCGTCCGTGGGCGTCAGGGTCAGCTTCCAGCCTGTCGTGCCCACGAGCTCGCCCTCGACGCGAAAGCGCTTGGACAGCGCGGCCACGTCACCGGACAGGAGCGCGAACATCACCTCGTTCATCGCCGCGAGCCCCGGCTCCTTGCTCGCGTCCAGGCGATAGGCCGCCGCGCCCGTTCCCTGCTCGGCGCTCAGCGACTTGCGCGTCAGCGTGAGCGTGGACGCGAAGGGCACCCGCGTGTCCCACAGCACGCCGTGCTCCCGCGACAGCAGGAACGCCCCGCGCGAGACGAGCGGCTTCTTGAAGCCGGCCACCGTCTTCTTCTGCTCGAAGTCCCCCCGCAACAGCGGCACGTCCGCCAGCCGGGCTCGGACCCCCGCGACGATGTCGTCACCGGCGCTGGCCGTCGAGCCCACCAGCAGCATCACCAGCAAGAGCGCGCGCTTCATTCGGGCTTCACCCCCAGCCGCTGCCAGAGCACCGGCGGACAGATGTACTGGAGCTCCTTGGTGGCCATCGACACGGCGACCTGGACGGTGTGGGCCTGGTTCACCTTGCGGCCCGTGGAGGCGTCTCGAATCACATAGTCGATACGGAGCCGGTTCTCCCATTCGGTGATTTCGGCGCGAATCTTCAGCGTCTTTCCGTAGAGCGCGGGCTGCACGTACTTCAGCCGCATGTCCACGACGGGCCACGCGAAGCCGGACGCCAGCATCTGCGGGTAGTCGTAATCGAACTTCGCCAGGAGCGCGCACCGCGCCAGCTCCAGGTACTTCACGTAGTGGCCATGCCAGACGACCTCCATCAGGTCGATGTCATGGAAGGGCGGCGACAGCTCGATTTCATGGCTGAGGTCAGGCCTCATAGAGCCCCCACTCGCGGGCGCGGATGGCGCCCAGCAGCCCTTGCAGCTCCTTGTCCAACGCTCGGTCCTCCACCACCAGCGGGATTCGCTGCTCCAGATCGGCCTGCATCGACGCAAGAGACGGCGCCAGATTCATTTCTTGAGCAATCCGGCCGCGCAGGGTGATTCCCTGACGCGCCGCGATGAGCATCGCCGCCACCACCTGCTCGGACAGCTCCAGCACCCGGAGACAGTCGCGCGCGGCGATGGTGCCCATGCTCACCTTGTCCTGGTTGTGGCACTCGGTGGAGCGGGAGAACACGGACGCGGGCATCGTCTGCTTGAGCGCCTCCGCCGTCCACGCGGAGACGCTGATCTGCACCGCCTTGAGGCCGTGGTTGATGGCCGCGCGGGGCCCCGTGGAGCCGGAGAGGTTGGAGGGCAGCCCGTGGTTGTAGCGGGTGTCCACCAGCAGCGCGAGCTGCCGGTCCATCAGGTCCGCCACGTTGGCCACGGCCGTCTTGAGCCCGTCCATGGCGAAGGCGATGTGGCCCCCATAGAAGTGGCCGCCGTGCAGCACCCGCTCGCTGTCGGGGTCGATGAGCGGGTTGTCGTTGGCGCTGTTCAGCTCGTTCTCGATTTGCGCCCGGAAGAAGGGCAGGGCGTCCTCGAGCACGCCAATCACGTGTGGCGCGCAGCGCAGGGAGTAGCGGTCTTGCAGGCGCTGCTCGTTGCGGCTCGGCCGGTCCGTGGCCAGGTCCACGCGCAGTCGCGCGGCCACGCGCTGCTGTCCCACGTGCGGCTTGAGGGCGAACAGCGCCTCGTCGAAGTGGTGCGCGTTGCCGGCGCTCGCCACCACGTTGAAGGCGGTGAGCCGGGTGGCCAGTCGTCCCAGGTACTCGGCGCGCTCCCACGCGAGGCAGGCCAGGGCGGTCATCACCGCCGTGCCATTCATGATGGCCAGGCCTTCCTTGGGGCGCAGCTTCAAGGGCTTCAGGTCGTGCCGCGCGAGCACCTCCGCGGCGGGACGTCGCTCGCCCCGGTACCAGACCTCGCGCTCTCCGCAGAGCACCGCCGCCACGTAGGAAAGCGGCGTGAGGTCGCCACTGGCACCCACCGAACCCTCGGCGGGAATCAGCGGCAGGATGTCGTGGCGCAGGAGCAGCTCCAACTGGGTGAGCAACCCCAGCCCCACGCCGGACACCCCCTGGGCCAGCGAGGCCAGCCGCGCCGCCAGCACCGCGCGCGTCTCCTCGGGCGTCAGGAACCGGCCCGCGCCAATGCCGTGGTACGCGTAGAGGTGGTGCGGCAGCTCGGCGATCAGCTCGGGCGGAATGGAGACGGTGCACGAGTCTCCGTACCCCGTCGTCACGCCGTAGATGTTCCCGTCCTCCGCCAGCAGCCGGTCCAGGAACTCCGCGCCCCGGGTGATTCTGCGGCGGAAGTCGGTGGAAGTGCTCAGCTCGGCGTCACGCTCCCGGCGTGACAGCGCGGACACGTCTTCAATGGCGAGCCGGCTCCCATCGAACCGGACCGCACGCTCATTCTTGATTCCTGGCGGAGGCATTCGCCTGATCCCAAAAGGGAAAGAAGTTGAACCAATCGAACGGAGAGCGCTTCAGCAGCGCCGTCACCCGCTCGGCATAGTGTTGGGCGTGGCCCGTCAACGCGGCCGCGCGCTTGCCCCGGGGGAGCTCGACACGCTCGGCCAGGGTCTCGAAATGGATGGTGTATCCGTTGTTCTCGTGGATGCACCCCAGCAGGTACAGCGGGCACTTGAACAGCGAGGCCAGCACGTAGGGCCCCACGGGGAAGGCGGCCTTGTGCCCCAGGAAGTCCACGTCCACCGTCTGACTGGCGCTCACCGGCACCCGGTCTCCGGCAATCACCACGAACCCGCCCTCCGTCACGTACTTCTCCAGCGCGACGGCCGTCCCAGGCCCCATGTCCGTGACTTCCACCAACTGGAACCCGCTGTCCGGATTGAGCCGCTTGAGCAGGCGGTTGAACTGCTCGGCATGTCGGGTGTGCACCAGGATGTGGAGCTTCACTTCGCCACGCTTCTCCGCCATGGCGCGACACAGCTCCAGGCAGCCCATGTGCGCGGTGACGATGATGCCGCCCTTGCCCGCCTTCACCACCTCGTAGAACTGCTCGCGCCCCTCGGTGTGGACCTGCTCGAAGCGGTATCTCCCGCTGACGGCCAGGAGCTTGTCGAGCATCGTCTCCGCGAAGGTGACCATGTGGCGCAGGCTGTCGCCTCGCCCGGGTTTGCGCCCGAGCGCGCCGGTGGCCTGCTCCACCCGCGAGAGGTACTGGAGCGATGCCTTGCGCACCACGGGGCGGGCCAGCCAGTGCACCAGGACCACGGGGTACAGACAGAGGCGGAACGGCCAGCGCCCCAGCAGCCGGTGGACCCAGTACAACAGCCAGATGCCGAGCACGAAGGTGCTCTCGCCCATCTCCGCCCAATGCCGCGGCTTCATGCGGAGACCTTCCGCCACAAGAGCAGCGGCAGCCGCAGCAACATCCCGAAGAAGAGCCGGGCGTGCATGCGGGAGATGCGCACGTTGTCCCAGAGCACGTCGAAGTGGGAGATGCCGTCGGTGGGGTAGCGCACCTGGGTGGGTTGGTTGAGGATGCCCACCCCTCGCCAGTACAGCCGCACGATGACTTCCACGTCGAAGTCCATGCGCCTGCCAATGCTCACCGAGTCGATGAGCGCGAGCGTGGGCGTCAGCGGATACACGCGGAAGCCGCACATCGAATCGCGGATGGCCAGTGACAGCGTGTTGATCCACACCCAGATGTGCGTGGCGTAGCGGCCGTACAGCCGGCCCTTGGGCACCGACTCGTCGTAGATGGGCGTGCCACAGATGATTTTTTCCGGGGCCGAGGCCGCCAGCTCGACGAAGCGGGGGATGTCCCGGGTGTCGTGCTGGCCGTCGGCGTCAATCTGCAGCGCGTGGCTGAAGCCGGAGGCCTTCGCCGCCCGGAAGCCCGCCATCATCGCCCCGCCCTTGCCCTCGTTCCGGGGCAGGCGCACCAGCTCGATGCCGGACCTGTCCGCCTCCGCCAGCGTGTCCAGGACCTTCGCGCAGCCCGGCTCGCTGCCGTCATCCACCAGCAGGCACGGCAGCCCGTGCGCGCGCACGGAGTTCACCACCGCGCCCACCGCCTCGCCGTGGTTGTAGACGGGAATCACCACGCAGAGCTTCATCCGCGGACCTCACCGAGCAGGATGCGGCCGCTCCCGTGGGTGCCGGCCTCGGACGTGTACTTGAACTGGAGGCTGCCCTTGGCCTGCGTCCAGGTGAGCTCCAGGGTGAGGAGCGTCTCGGGGACGATGAGCTGCTGGAACTTCACCGCCTCCATGCGGAGGAACTCCGGCGGGAGCGTGAACAACTCCCGGCCCAGATGGAGCGCCCACTCGATTTGCGCCACGCCGGGCAGGATGGCCTTCTCCGGGAAGTGGCCCTTGAAGTACGGCAGGCTCGCCGGTGTCTCGATGCTCAGCACGGCGCGGTCCGCGGTGTGCTCGAGCACGCGCAGGGGCGGGCGGCGGGAGTCGAAGAGGGCGACGAGCGCGGCCTCGGTGGATTTGCCCTGGGAGTTGACTGGCATCGCCTCCAGATACCGGAATCGACGCGGAAGGACACTGGGCTCGAACTGGGAAGACAGGTGCTTTCGGATGGCCCGGTTCAGGAAGGGCTTTCCACTGTCGGCGTGAAGGTGCCGGCCGGTGGGCCCCAGCACGGCCACCACCCCCAGAACCGAGCGATTTCCCTCGGACAGGGGCACCACCCGCGCCTCGCGGACGAGGTCACTCTCCAGCAGGGCCCGCTCCATGGCGCTCAAGGAGACCCGCTTCTCCTCCAGTTTGAGCAACCGGTCCATGCGCCCCAGCAGCTCGAAGCCCTCTGGCAGTACCCGGGCCCGGTCCTCCGTCTGGAACCAGTTCCCGTCCGGCAGGTGGGGGGAGCGGACCGCCAGGGCGTCCTCCGTCAGGCGGACCTCCACGCCGGGCATCGTCCTCCAGCTCAGCGCCTCGTCCTGGGTGCGCTGGCGCCAGGCGATGCCCCCGGTCTCCGAGCTGCCGTAGACCTCCACGGGCGCCTGCCCGAGCAGCCCGCGACAGGCGTGCAGAGCGTCGGTGGACAGGGGGCCCCCCGAGGAGAACACCGAGCGCAGGTTCCCCCGCACGCCCGCCCAGTCCAACGTGTCCGGCAGCCGCTTGAGGTGGGCGGGGCTGGCGATGAGCGCCGCCGGCCCGTGCGAAAGCTCGGCGACGATGTCCTCGGGGTACGGCAGGCTCCGGGCCAGGAACGGCCGGCCCGACGTCAGCGGCCAGAGGACCCGGAACAGCAGGCCGTAGATGTGCTGGTGCGACACCGTGGCGAGCACGCGGCAGGGACTGGGACCGAGCCTGTCATCGAAGAGGTCCGCCAGCGTGGCGACCTCCCGGGTGAGCTGCCCCAGGTGTTTGGGGATGGCGGCGGGCTCTCCGCTGGAGCCGGAGGTGTAGACGACCAGCGCCTGGGCCTCCGGGGAGAGCGGCGTCCACTCCGCGCGCGCGCCCTTCTGGAACTTCAGGAGCGGGGTGGACGAGGGAATCTGGCCGGCGAAGCCGTCCACCTCGCCGCGGAGCTTCTCGCGAGTGGTGGGCTGGATCTCCGAGGGAAGATAGACGCACCGGCCCGCGTGCCAGGCGCCGAGCAGGGCCGCGGCGAACTCGAAGGTGTCCTCGAAGGAGAGGGCGAAGCGGTGGCCCCCATGCCGCTCATACGCCGCGCGCCAGCCGGCGGCCCGGGCCTCGAAGTCCGCGAAGGTGAGCACCTGCCCCTCGCGAAACGCCACCGGGAAGTCGGCGGGGCGTCCACGGCTGAGGAGGTGTTCGATGGCGATGCGCTCAGCCATGGGCGTGGCTTGCCTTCACGCGTCGGCGCACCAGCCACTCCCCGGCGAAAAGCACGCCCATCAGCCCATAGGCGATGAGCCCGTTGTACAGCGCCCACGTGGCGTCACTGGCCCACAGCGCGGTGCCCAGCGCGATGCTCCCGTTGACGACGAAGAACCCGCACCACACCTGCGTGACCCGCCGCGTATAGGCCACACCGGACGGGGGGAGCTCGGGCTCGCGCAGCCGCGCCAGCCGTTCGATGACGCTGGGCGGGGACACGAGGCTGGTGGCGAAGACGGTGAGCAGCATCGTGTTCACGAGCACCGGATAGAGCTTCAGCGGCAGGGCGTGGTTGCCCAGCAGGCTGGTGCTCGCGAGGACCAGGGCCCCCGCGGCCGTGACGAGCCAGACACGCTCGCGCGTGGCCACGGCCCGCACGACGGCCATGCCCGCCAGGGGCACCGCCATCCAGCGAGGCTCGAACCGGCCCAGGCCCCAGTACACCAGCAGCGGATACGCGAGGCTCAGCACGCCGAGCAGCGCTGGACGCAGAAGCTTCACGCCGCCACGGACTCGTCGAGCAGGCTGTGCAGGGCGTCGACGACGTCCTGAATCGTCCGGACCGACTTGAAGACCTCCGGCGGAAGCCGCTTGCCCGTCACGGGCTTGAGCTTCACGAGCAGGTCCACGGCATCGATGCTGTCGATGTCCAGGTCGTCGCGGAGGCGGGCCTCGGGGGTAATCCGGGCCGGGTCGATGTCGAAGGTGTCCTGCAGGAGCGTGCGCAGGTTCTCGAAGAGCTGGGTCTTGGTCATGTGCATATCCCCCTCGAATGGGTGGTGCGGGTCCTCAGGACTTGCGGTGGGCGCTCACGAAATCCGCGAGGGCGCGCACACTGGCGAAGTGACGGCGGTTCTCCTTGGAGTCGCTCGCCAGCGCTACCCCATAGGCCTTCTGGAGCGCCAGGCCGAGTTCCAGGGCATCGATGGAATCGAGCCCCAGCCCCTCGACGAATAGCGGCGCCGCCGGGTCTATATCCTCCGGCTTGAGGTCCTCGAGGTTCAGCGTCGCGATGACCAGCTTCTTGATTTCCTGCTCAAGCGCCTGCATGGCGTTGTGTCTCCGTGGAGAAGTAGTCGTGCAATCTCTCGGTGAGATGGCGGGCCGCGAGGGCCTCTCCGTGCGCCTCTTCGACCAGCGACGACACGCGAATGTCGTCTTGAACCACGATGTTGAACTTCATCCGGGTGGGGGCCACGCGCCACCACGGCATCCCCTTGGTGAGCGCCATGGGCGCCACCTGGATGGTGACCGGGGTGATGTCGCACGGGCCTCGCACCGCGATGTTGGCCGCCCCGCGCTGCAGCTTCATGGGGCCGGACAAGGGCGTGCGGGTGCCCTCCGGGAAGATGATGAGGTTGTTGCCCGCCTTCACGGACGCGATGCAGGCCTCTACGAGCTCCGGGCCGGAGTCATTGCAGAGGTAGCCGGTGGCCTCGATGGGGCCGCGCATGAAGGGGTTGTTCGCCAGGCTCGCCTTGACCACGCAGTCCGCGTTGGGCACCAGCGAGATGAGGAACACGACGTCGATGAGCGTGGGGTGGTTGGCGAGGATGAGCAGCCCGGGGCGCGCCAGCTTCTCCACGCCCTCGACGCGGTAGTCCAGGCACCCCAAAAAGTGCATCAGCCCGACGAAGAAGCGGAACGAGTGGTGCACCGCCAGCCGGGCCAGCCGGGTGCGGCGCGGCCTGTCGCGGACCAGGAGCGACAGCAGGGGGAAGAACAGCAGGCGCAGCGCCAGCCCCCCCACGCCGAAGGTGGCGAAGGAGATGCCCGTGGCGATCACCCGCCAGCCGCGCTCCAATCGCTCAAGCATCGCGGTGCCACCGCCAGAGTCGGGAGCCCGTGTGGTGCTCGAAGCGCGCCTCGCCGGAGACGAGGAAGCGCAGCACGGAGAGCTCCTCCGGCAGCGGGTCCACGGACGCCCGCTCCGGTGCGCCCTCCGAGGCGCCGCAGGTGAGCTGGTAGGTGGGGCCTTCTCCGGCCGCCCGCACGCTGCAGGCCCAGGCGTGCGGGAGCGCCACCTGCTCGGGGAAGTGCGCGAAGGGGGCGGGGCGGGGCTCGTCATAGACGACGACGAGGACCTCGGGGGCGCCCTCGGACAAGAGGCCGCACGCCTCCACGAAGGCCGCCTCCACCGTCTCCGCGCCCGCGGCCACCGCGCTCTGCGCCGTCAGGTCACCCCGGGCGATGGAGTACAGCGCGCCAATGGCGTTGTGCACCGACAGGCTGAAGGACGTGGGCGACAGCGGGGTGGCCTGGGCCAACTGCTCCAGCAGCTCCACGGAGCGGCCCATGTCCCCGTAGCGCGACGCGAACACCATGGGACACGGAGGCGCGTCCGCCTGGCACGAATAGGCCGCCTGCAGCGCGATGCGACCCATCCGGTCCACCCGACGGCGCATCATCGCCGGCATCTCGGTCAAGGGCGGGGTGCCCTCGGCCGGAAGCGGATGCGGCTGTGAGAGCCAGGACCGCCAGGCGTCTTGCCCGACAAGCCCGGGAGCCCACGCGGCCCAGTGGTGGACGGAAAAAACCATGATGGCAGGGAAAAAGGCGGATGCTGCGTGCGGCGGTCCTCTACCAAAGCATCATATACGAGACAATTGGCTCCAATGAGGATTGCCTCGGAGGACGAGCCAAGGGGCCTCCGTATTCACTCGGCCATGCTACGCCGCGCCCGCACCGGGCCGAGAGGGGTGGGGCGGCGGCCGCGCTCGCATGGCCGGAGGGGAAGAAGCCGCGCGGCGCTGGGATTCGGAGCCGTGACGCCCGCGATTCCACCTGGAACGCAGCGCTCATTCGCACGTGGCGTATGCGGAACGCCAGGGTTCCGCGACGCTGGGTGGTAGGGGGTGGGATTGGCCTCTCGCGGATTCCCCCCGGTTCGGTTCCTACCCGGGCGCTGATGGTGGATCTCCGGGCAGGTGCTTCGTGGGGGCTCATCGCTTCCGCCAGGATGGAATCGCGATGGCGGTTGTGGCCCGTGAGGCAACGGACCGGGCCAACGGGTTGTCCTCGGGGCCACGCGTGGGTGCTCGCGCGGGAGTGATTCGCGAGGCCGCTCGTGGGGGAGAACGCCGCGTCGCGTCCCTGGTACGCCGCTTGAAGATTGTGGGCGGGAGCCGTTCGTCCCAGGGAGCGCAGGTGATTCGCCGGAACGCCGGACCGGAGGTAGCCGCGAGGAGGCCCGACTCAATCCCGGGCGTTGAGAATGTGTTGGAGGAGCTGGCGGGAAATCTGGAGCAGCTTCGCGGCGCCGCGCACGCTGCCTCCGGATTTGGCCAGGGCCTCGTCCACGAGGGTGTCGCGGACCAGGCTCTCGAAGTGATGCAGCGGCACCTTGCCGGCGCTCGCCCTCAACGCGGGGCCCAGCTCCGGAGGGCCTGACAGCGTCTGGGTCCACACGGCTTCCAGCCGCGCGAGGTCCAGCGGCTTGGGGACGAAGGCGCGCACGCCACTGGCGGCCAGTCGGAAGGCCTGCTCGGCCGTCGCGCTGCCGCTGATGGCAATGACATACGGCAGGGGCTCCACCGCGAGCAGGTCATCCAGCAGGGAGTCGCTGGTGCCGTCCGGAAGGCTGACGTCCAGGAGCACCGCGTCGGGAGGTTGGGTTCGCAGCACCTCGCGCGCGGCGGCGAGGGTGGTGACGTGCGTGATTCGTTCAGCGCGGGATTGCAGGACGTCTTCGAGCACGCGCGCCAGGCTGACCGAGTCCTCTATCAGCAGGAGGTGTTGGACCATGGCCATACAGGAAAGCATAACACGCAAGGTCCTCACCGATGCGTCCAACGATGGCGAGGTGCTGGTGAGCGCGGTGCGCATCGTCTTCTGCGCGCTGGTCATGGCGCGCTTCCTGGCGTTGGGGGGCGTGGCCGCGGATGGGGGCTGGCCGGCCGCGGTGCTGGAGCTGGCCTTGTTGATTTCGGGCATGACGCTGTCCGTCGCCGCGTTCTGGGCGGGACGGCGGCGACTGTTCGGTCCGAGGCTGCTGGTGGCCTCCGCGCTCCTGGACGCCGTCGTCGCCCAGGGCACGCTCCTGTCCACGTTGTTGTGGCATGGCGACAGCTACACCGGCCTGTTGCGGATGCCGGACCCCTCCGCCGTCATCGCGGTGGTCTTCATCACCGCGTTGCGATTGTCACCTCGTGTCGCCTGGGTGGGCACCGGCGCGAACCTGCTGCTCCTGGGGGGACTCGTCGCCCTCGACTTCCGGTTCAATGCCAGTCAACTGACGTATGGCGTTTCGGAGGTCGCGCTGCTCGTCATCTTCGTCGGCAGCGCGGGGAGTGTGGCCGCGGTCGCGTGTGGCGTGGCGCGCCGGATGGTCCTCAAGTCCGGTGCGGAGGGGGTGAGGATTCGACGGGCGCGCACGAACCTGAGCGTCATCCTGCGCGAGCACCACGATGCGCGGACGCTCCTGTCGGCGGCGCGACTTCGCGCGGACCTGCTCCTGAGAGACCCGGGAGGTGCCTCGTGCTCGCGGCATGTGCAGGGGCTGGCGTCCGACCTGCGCGAGCTGTGGGAGTTCGTGGAGAGCGTGAAGTCACGCGCCCTGGGCGAGCTGGCGATGATTGACGAGGCGACCCCCGTCGAGGTCTCCGCCACCCTGCGCAACGCGGCCGCCGTGGTCCAGACGCGCTACTCGCATGTGCGAATCCTGCTCGGGCCCGGGGCACCGGAGGGACAGGGGCCGCGCGTCTGGGTGGTGGGCGGCGAGCGGGGGCTGGCGCACGTGGTGACGAACCTGCTCGTGAATGCGTGTGAAGGGGATGGGCAACGTGGCGCCGGCACCGTCCAGGTGAGCGTCGAGCCGGAGGGCGGCACTCGGAACATCCTCCTGCGGGTGAGTGATGACGGGCCGGGCTTCCGGGCGGGGTTGCTGGACGGGGCGCGTCTCACGGGAGGCACGACGAAGTCGGAGGGCTCGGGCCTGGGGATGCGGCTGGTGGGCGGGCTCATCGAGGCGAGTGGAGGGTCGCTGCGCGCGTCGAATCTCCCGGAGGGTGGGGCCCGGGTCGAAGTGATGCTCCTCGCCGGTGGGTGAGCGTCTGGGGGGCCCGCCACCGCTTCACGTGGACGAGCGCCAGTCCGACGTTCGCGGCGAGCAGGACGGTCATCGGCTCGAGCGTTTCCTGGTGTGACGTGGGCGACAGCTTGAGCAGCACCGCCAGCAGGGAGCCGAGGGCGAGCACGCCGACGCAGTGACGTGCTCGGCGCTCGGCGCGCTCATTCCCCCAGGCGATGCCCAGGCCGAGCGGGAGCAGCGCGAGTGAGAGGGGATGGGCCAGCCACTGGTTCTCGTTGAGGCCGAAGTAGGGGTGCTCGGAGCCGAGCATCAGGACGAAGCCAATGGCGCCCGCCGTGCCGAGCGTCGCGCCGATGAACGCGTGGTACAGGCCGAAGGTGATTTGGAAGGCGCGCCGGTGCGTATGCGCGCGGGGCACCGCGAGCAGGACCATCGCGCCCGCCACGAGAAGGGCGAGGAGCCCTCGCGTCAGAGCGGTGGGGCCTGGGGCCAGCGGGGGAGGAATGGTGGTGGTCAGGTGCTCATCGTGGCTTCGCCTCACGAGCGGAGTCGAAGTGCCCTGTTCGCTCATGAAGGAGAACTCCGCGAGTGCCCGGGCCAGCTCCAGGGGAAAGGCGGCCTCCTCCCACCGGGTCATCGGCGCGTCCACGTCGTCGTTCAGCCAGAGCATCAGCGCCCACTGGAACAGCGGGGTGTCGCGGGTGTAGCGGCGAAGGTGCTCGCGGTGGGTCAGCGCGGCGGGGCCCGCGAGCCGGGCGTGCAGCGCTCCGCCCAGGGCGTCGTCCAATGCATCGCGCAGGCGCGTCGCGCAGTTTCCCCGCAGCGGGTCATACGCGTACTCGCGCGTCTCGGGATTCACGTCGCGTTCGAGGCGCGCGAGGAGTCGGCGCCGCTGCTCCACGGACAGGTCCAGCTCCTGGAGGAAGATGGAGCGCCCCCGCGCGCGATAGAGGAAGAACGAATGCTCCACCGAGAGCCGGGCGGCCCAATAGGTGGGTCGCTCCAGGAGGTAGCGCACCTCGGCGGCGGGGCCATGGGATGTCACGCCATAGCTGTAGAGCGCGACCTCACCCAGCCGCGTATCCTCGACCCAGAGGGCGCTGTGTCCGAAGCGCTCCTGGACGTATGTGCCGGGACCGAAGGTCACCACCTGGATTCGCAGCGCCTCCGGCTGTGTGCCGAAGTCCTCGGCCGTCGCGGCGAGCAGCGGTGTGCTCCAGAGCAGCCCCAGGAGCAGGGGGAGTGTCGCGAGTCTTCCCATGCTCGCGAGGGTTCCACTTCGCCGTCATCCGGGGCAGGGCAAGAAATCTGGCAGTGGGCAGGTTCCTGGCTTCGCGGCACCTTGGCTTCGCTTCGTGAGCGACGTGGCCCCTGGGGCCGCGCCATGCACACGAGTGTGACCCACCCCTAGAGGAGACGACGATGACCGCTGCCCTTTTCCCCACTGCGATGACGCCTCGCTTTGGTTCGAGCCTGATGGCGATGCTTGCCGCCGCCGTGCTGTTCCTGCTGCCCGGAATGGCGCACGCCGACGATGGACTCCGTTCCGTCACCCGGCTCCGCATCACCGTCGCCACGGGCGGAGACGACCTGCGCAATGCCAGCCACGCGGTGGCCGCGATCAAGTACGTGGGGCTGTCCGGCAACCAGCTCACGGCCAGCATCAACCTGAACAACGGCGCGCGCTGGCCTGACTGGACCTCGCACACCGTGACGATGGTGACGCCCACGGGCATGCTGCTCGCCAACCTCGTCGAGTTCAGCATCCAGTTCACCTCCGGCCAGCCGGACATCTTCGCCACGGGTGACAACTGGAACATGAACGCCATCACCGTGACGGCCGTCCTCGATGACGGGACGGAGGCCGTCATCATCCAGCAGGCCGACAATTACCTGCACCGCTTCTGGAGCGACCACGACACGCGTTGGGCCACCGCGCTCTAGCGCGACCCGGGCCAGGGCCATCCTGGCCGCGCGCGACGCCGGACCTCCCCAGGACTTTCGGGGGGGCCGGCGTTTTTCCGTCGTCGGGCCCTGGCGCGGCGTCCGCGTCGAGGTGCGGGGCCGCGTGCGGGTCGCTGGCCCGCGGTGACGTGTCTCGCATCAGGTAGAGAGGGTCCCTCCGGGGTGCATTGCCGCTCCGAGGCCTCGACGGCAGCTTGGCCGCTCTCATCAGCCGGCATCGGCTGCACGGCCCCATGCGGGCAGGAGCGTCACGCCATGTTTCAGGTCCTCGCAGGCATTCTGGCCGCGGCGGGTGTGGCCGGGTCGAACCCGGTCCCCGATGCCGCCCCGGACGCGTCCGCCGATGCCGAACTCGCCAGGGCTTGCACCACGTTGACGGCGCCGGGCGGCAGGAAGGCGAGCGTGTGCAAGACGTGGACGGCCACGGGCGGCGGCTACTACAAGGGCACGTGGTCCACCAGCAGCCACGGCAGTGGCGTCAAGCTCCAGTTCTACGCCGATGGGTGGGTCGTCAACGCCGCGTGGAATGGGAGCTACTCGGGCGTCGCGCGCTTCCATCTGCGGCTGTGCAACACCAGCTCCGGGCAGTGCTCGGCCTGGTTCTAGCCACGCCCCCTTCCTCATGAGCAGGCGGTCCGCTCTGGCCACCACGAGCACGTCTGGTCGCCAGCCATGGTGCCCAGGCCCTGTCTCTCCGCTCGCCCCTGCGAAGCCCCCGCGGCCGTTGTGAAGCGCCCTGTCCCTCCCCACCTGTACGCGAACCCAACGCACGGAGGTTGTCGCATGGCTCAGGTGGAATCCCAGAAGTTCCAGATGCAGCCGTTCCTCGTCGGCGCGAACAGTCAACTCACGGATGACATGCGCGCCTGCATCAGCAACTGCATGTCCTGCGCGGCCGTGTGCCTGCAGACGATGACGTACTGCCTCCAGAAGGGCGGGAAGATGGCCTCGGCGGACACCATCCGCCTGATGGAGGACTGTGTGCAGATGTGCAAGACGAGCGCGGACTTCATGCTTCGCGCCTCGCCGCTGCATCCGCAGACGTGCGCTGTCTGCGCCGAGGTCTGCGAGCGGTGTGCCGTCGCGTGCGAGCGCATGGCGGACGACGCGGTGATGAAGGCCTGCGCGGAGTCCTGTCGCCGCTGCGTCGAGTCCTGCCGACGCATGGCGAAGATGTCCTGACGTCGCGTGCATCACGGGCCGGCCGCGCCGCTGTCGGGGCGCCGGCCGGAGCCCGGATCGGCGGGCTACGCGGAGGGCTCGCTCCAGTCCCAGGCGACGATGGCCCACTCGTCCGTCGCGTCGCGGTAGGTGTGCAGCGGCTTGAACCCCACGCGCTCGTGGGCGCGCAGGGAGCGGGTGTTCCGGGTCGCGACCTCCGTCACCAGCACGTCGAAGCGCTCGCGGTACAGCTCGCGATGCCCGGCATAGAGCTGGTCGAACAGCCCCACGCCCCGGTGGGCCTTGTCGATGCAGATCTGCCCCATGACATAGAAGCGCTGCTCACCCAGCGGACGGCCCTGGTAGTCCAACGTGTCCAGCAGGTCGAACATGGGGACGAGCACGGGCATCAGCGAGCGGCACTCCCGGGGCATCGTCAGCGCGTAGGCCACGAGCTCTCCCGCGTGGCTCGCGATGATGCTGGGGGCCAGGGCGTGCATCCGCTCCAGGGCCGACACGTCATGCTCCACGGTGACGAAGCCCTGCGAGCGCATCTCCTCCGTGCTGATGGCTTTCGGCAGGTTCTTGCGCTGGAGGTCCAGGATGCGCGCGAGCTCCGAGGGGCTGCGCACCGGTGTCACGTCATAGGGGCTGGCCATGCGCCGGAGGATAATGGGGACCGGGTTCGCGTGTCTCGGCTTCGCTCGGAGCCTGGCGGGGGCCCGGCGCGCGATGGGTCGCCAGCCACTGCTCGACTTCCTTGACCTGCCGGGCTCGGGGCTTGGGGAAGCGGTGGTTGTATTCCTGCGCGGCGGTGGCGAGCTGGCGGGCCCGCTCCAGGCCGTTGGACGTGCTCATGAGCGCACGCGCGAGCGAGAACCGGGCATCCGCGAGGAAGTCGTCGTTCTTGGTCGACGTCTGTTTCTCGTAGACCGTCACCGACCGCTCGAGGACGGGAATGGCTTTCTTCGGGGCTCCGAGCCCCTGGTAGTCATCGCCGATGCCGAGCAGGTCGAGCGCCACCATGGAGTGTTGGGGGCCCAGGCTCTTCTCGTTGATGAGCAAGGCGCGCTGGTGATGCTTCAAGGCCTCCTCGAAGTGCCCCAGGGAGGCCAGCGCGGTCCCGAGCCTCGACAGGGAGGAGGCGACCTCGGGATGCTCGGGGCCCATCACCTTCTCGCGGATGCGAATCGCCCGCTGATAGTGCTGGATGCTCTCCTCCGTGCGCCCCAACTCCAGCAGGAAGCCGCCGATGTTGTGAAGCACGCTGGCGGCGGGCTCGCTCTCCTCGCCATAGGCGCCCTGGTGGATGGCCAGGGACTCCCTGGCGTATTTCAGCGCGCTCTCGGAGTCGCCGACCCGGATGCTGAACACGGAGAGGTTGCCCAGGACGGTCGCCAGATAGGGATGATTGGGGCCGTAGGTCTTCCGGTAGATGGCCTCCGCCTCGAGCAGGTAGCGCAGGCCCTCCGCGTGGCGATTGAACTCATGGAGTGCGTGGCTCATCGTGAGCAGCGCCGTCCCGAGCTCGGGTTCGTTCGCGGTGTAGACCTTCCGGGCGAGCTCCACCGCCTTCTCGCTCGCGGCCAGCGCCTCCGCGGGGCGGCCTCGGGTGCGGTGCAGGCTGGCGAGGTTGCGGAAGTACATCGCCTCGATGCGTGCGTCTTCGCCCAGCCGCTTGAGGGCGGCTTCCGCATGGGCCGGGGCCACGCCATCGGGGTCCACTTCGGGCCCCACCAGGCTGATGAGCCGGATCATCCCCGCCCAGGACTCGGCGGCCTGGCGGTCATGACGGCTCGCGGTGGCGACCTGGATGGCGTGGTGCAGGGTCTTGATGGCGTCGCGGTAGGCGAGGTTCTTTCCCTGGGATTCGGCGACGAGGTCCAGGACCTCGGCCTCCAGGGGCCCGTAGCCAATCTCGTGCGCCTCGCGTGCCACCTCGGTCGCGAGCGCGAGGGCAGGGGCCAACTGGCCCGCGGTGAGCTTCGCGCGGACCTGCGCGCGCTGAGCGCGCACGGCCTCCATGTGTTTCTGGCTCGACTCGTCGGTGGGCGGAGGCTCCGGTGCGGCGAGCGCGGAGAGGTTCGCGCAGACCGAGAGGTTCTCCAGGCCGTGCGCCATGCGCGGCGAGTTCTGGATGACCTGCGTGTCCGCGGTCGCGAGCGTGTCCACCACGGCGCCCAGGTCCTTGAGTCGCTGGTCCAGGCAGATGACGCGCCGTTCGAGCAGGCGTTCGGTCTGCTGGCCCTTCACTCGCGTGGCGACGCAGGCCTCGTGACTCGCCGCCACCCAGTTGCGCGCGAAGCCGTCCAGGGTGCGCTCCACCTCGCTCCAGGCTCCGGCGGCGTAGGGGAGGGGGCTGCTCTTGAAGACGGTCTGGACGGTGGCCTTGCGGGAGGCGTCCCAGATGCCGATGAGGGACTGCTCGCTGCCCGCGCAGGGGTCTCCGGAGGTGGAGCGGTGAAGGGCCGCGCCACCGGCGAGGAGCAACAGGCCCGCGCTCGCGGCGAGCACCGCGCGCCGCCATTTTTCTCCCGGGGCATGGCCGAGCCTGCGCAGCAGCGCCTCCATGGAGTCGTGGCGCGCGTCGGGTGACGCGGAGAGCCCCTGGAGAATCACCTGATGCACCCAGGCGGGAACATCCGAGCCCTGCGGCGGGCGCGGCCCTGGCTCGGGAAGGGGGGCCTCAGGCGTGGCGTTCACCACCGCTGCGGGCCTGGCGAAAGGCCGCTTGCCGTAGAGCGCTTCATGGAGCGCGACGCAGAAGCTGTACTGGTCGCTGCGCGCATCGGAGGGCTCGCCGCGTTTCTGCTCGGGAGCCATGTACGCGGGAGTTCCCAGCACCATGTCCGAGCGGGTGTGCCACTCGGAGCGCAGGGGAACGGGAGACGAGGAGCCCGGAGGCGTGGGCGTGTCGTCGATGCCCTCGACGATGCGCGCCAGTCCGAAGTCGGTGATGCGCACGCGGCCGTCCTTGCCGACGAGCGCGTTGTCTGGCTTGAAGTCGCGGTGGACCAGTCCCTGGGCATGCGCGGCGGCGAGACCGCGTCCCGCTTGGATGAAGAGGCTCAGTGTCTCGCGCCAGTCATTGCGTCCCTTGCGAGCGCGGATGTGCGAGCGCAGGGTGGTGCCGTCCACCAGCTCCATGGCGAGGAAGACGTGCTCCCCGAAGCGACCCACGTCGTGGATGGTGATGACGTTGGGGTGGATGACGCGCGCGGTGGCCTGGGCCTCGCGCAGCAGTCGGGCCTGCGCGCGCTCCAGGTGGGCGGGGGTCGTCGAGTCGATGCGAATCAGCTTGAGCGCGACGCGACGGTCCAGCTCCGGGTCATATGCCGCGTGGACGACGCCCATGCCGCCCGCTCCGATGCGCTCGAGCACGACGTAGCGGCCCAGCAGCGCGCCGCGCTCGAGCCAGGAGAGCGGGGGGACCGACGAGGAAGGGGACGGAGTGGACGAGCCTGCCTCCCCGTCCTCCGTGCGGGCCGCCTCCCCTACGAGTGCTCGACAGGAGGCGCAGGAATCAAGATGCTGCTCCACCTGGCGCGCCGCTTCTGCGTCCAGTTCACCCTGTGCGAAGGCGAAGAGTCGTCGCGTCTCGAGGCATTCCATGACGCGAGGACGATAACCGACGTGGGCGGTCATGACGATGAATGGCACCGACCATGAAGTAGACGTGTCTTTCGCGCGAGCCTGCGCTCGCGGTGATGCGCAGGCCCTTGCGGAGTTCGAGGCCCGCTACGTCCCGCAGCTCCGAAAAGCGTTGCTGCACCGAGGAATGGAAGTCTCGGTGGTGGACGAGGCGCTCCAGGTGCTGCGCGTGAAGCTTTTTCTTCCCAGCGGTGATCGCGCTCCGCGAATCGCGGATTACGAGGGAGAGGGCACCCTCTTGGCGTGGCTCCGTGTCGCGGCGCTGCGCACCGCGCTCAACCTGATGCGGGAGCGGCGGATTTCGTTCGATCTGGACGACTCCAAGCTCGCGGAAACGAGCGTGCCGGAGGTGGACGCGGACCGGCGGTTCATCCAGGAGCACTATCGCGAGGACTTCGCGGCGGCGTTCCAGGAGGCGCTCAAGGCGCTGGAGCCGCGCTCACGGACGCTCCTGCGCCTGCATCTGGTGGAGGGGTTGGGGACGGCGCAGATTGCCCGCGCGTATCAGGTGGACCGGTCCACGGTGAAGCGGTGGCTGGCGCAGTCGCGGGAGCGGCTGCGTGATGATGTGCGCCAGCGCCTCGCGGCCCGACTGGGCGAGGATACCCAGGGGCTCAGCAGCCTGCTTCGCGTGCTCCAGAGCCAATTGGACCTGAGCATCCGCAGCGTCATGCGAGACGCGACGCCCACCTGAATCCCTTCAGGGGATTTGCTGGCGAAAGCGTTGGGAAACCAGGGGGTTGTGGCGCGGGTGGAGATTCTCTCGCGAGAAATGCGCCACCTGTTCGCGGGGCGTGTCTTCCAGGAGATGCACCCCGGAGCGTGCCTTGCTTCCTCACACCCCACGCGGTGCGGGTCCGGGGCGGGATGACCGTTGCGGTTGGGATTCGACGGGAGCGTGGAGCCGACCCGCGGGGGGCGGCTCCACGCTCCATGTTCGAACGCGGCGGACGGTTCGTCAGGGCGCGGGAGTCGCGCCGAGTGCCCGGCGAATCGCCCGCGTGACGGGAAACTCGTCACCGTCGTTACTTTCGAGCGTCCTGGGCCCCGAGGGGAACAGCGGAGGCTGGGCCATGAAGCGTGGCCGGGCACCCCGGTGGGGCTGCGCCGCGTGCACGATGAAGGGGTGGCACAGGTAGACGGTTCCCGCGTCACCGGTGGCCCGTGCTTCAGGACAGTGGGTGGTGGTGTCGAGCCTGCTCGCGATCTCCATGAAGCTCAGTCCCGCGGCGCCTTCCGGGGCGAGGAGTCTCGCGATGTCCCGGTGGGAGCCGACGCGGATGCGCGTGGGGGCGTCGTGCTCTCCGACGTCGGAGAACAGGAACAGCATCAGCAGCGCGCGCCCCTGGGAGGCGACATTGGCGCGCCACTCAAAGAAGGAGCCCGTTCCGCCATCTGGAGGCGGGAAGCTGGTGTCGACGTGCCAACCGTCGTCGCCGGGATTCTCGGCGCTGGGGAAGCGGATGGGAAAGCTGCCCAGGCTCATCCGGGGAGCCCATCTCCCGGGACCGACGAGCTGGTCGTACGCGGCCCTCAAGCGAGGAGTGTTGGCTGCTTGTCGGAAGGGCTCCTGGATGTATTCACCGAGCCGGATGACGGGACGTGTCCAGGTGGATGGGTCCTCCGGGGAGCAGCCCGTATCGCGCCAGAGGATGTCGCGCGCGGCGTCCGCGACCTGTCTGGGAAATGCGTCATCGAGCCGGACGAAGCCTTCCTCGATGAACTGTTGGACCTGGGCATCGCTTAGAACAGACAGGGGGGCAGGGTGGGGAGGGGTCATGGGAATCGTCCTCGGCTCAATGCCTATCGATGGATGAAGGCCAGACCGCCCAGGGTGAGCGGTCCTACGTGGAGGGCGCCACGGCCGGCGACACCTGCTCGCGAGGCGGAAAGATGGCCTGTGCGGCACCGGAGACCAGCGGCGACACGTCCTGCTGGAGCCGCTTCAGCCGGCCCAGGCGCTCCGGCGTCCATCCACGCCCCGGCGCCGAGTCGCGCACCAGGCACCACACCGCCACGCGCCGTGCCTCCGCGCTCCCGCTCATGGTGAGTCGGGCCTCCACGGCTTCCAGGTCGCCCACGGGCAACGTGTTCACCGCGGCACGGCACGCCTCCAGCGCATCCGCATGCAGATGGCCCGCCTCGCCCATGTGGACCAGTCGCTCCGCCAGCTCCCGAGGCGCCAGCGCCGCCGTGGCGCACCGCACACGCAGCGGCGCCAGGCGGCTGTCCTGGGAGAGAACCTGCTCGGCCGCACGCGCCGCCAGCACGTAGCTGGCGCGGGACTTCACGTCGAGGCGCAGGAGCTGTTCCAGCGCCACGGTCAACGCGCGCCGGTCCGGGGCCACTGCTTCCAACATGCCCTCCAATCGCTCCAGGTCATGCTCATTGGAGCGATGGAGTACGGCCCGCATGGCCGCGCCCCCCTCGTCATCGTAGGGCGACGCCAGCCGAGCCCCACAGGCGGAGAGGAAGGTCCGCTCGACATCCTTCACGCCGAGCCACGCCGCACGCTGGAGCAGTTCAATGCGCGCCTCCGGCTCGGGCCGCGCCAGCACCCGTCCGAGCAGCGCGGACAGCTTGCGGTCAGAGTCCTCGGTGAGCCGGTCCGCGGGAACGTCGCCCAGGCGCGCGGCCATGACCCAGTCGGCGTCCTCCACCGCACGGGCGAAGACAGTCCAGGTGGGCTCGCGCTCCAGGTGGTCCCAGAGCGCGCGCAGCATGGCGATGCGCACATCCCGATGCAGGCGCATTCCATCCAACTCCAGGAGTCGCTCGTAGGCGGCGTCCGCGCGCAGCTCCCCCAGCAGGCGCACCACCTCCTTGGCGACGGTGACCTTGGTGAGCGGGACGCTGGCCAACAGCGACAGCACACGCCCGGGAGGCATGCCGTTGAAAGCACGTCGCAGTCCGTAGATGGCGACGCGCGCGCGGGCATCCTCCAGGCAGCGCAGCAGCGTCGGCACCCCCTGGCCCTGGTCGCACCGCGACAGGACCTGGATGGCCTTGTCGCGCACCGCGAGCCGCGCGTCATCCACCAGCGCGCACAGCCCCTCCATCGGCGCCCAATCCACCGCCGCGAGCGTCGCGACGCCCCAGAGCAACGTCGGCGTGTCGCGCTCCAGGTCCTCGACCAGCCGCCCCACCGCGTTCGAGTACAGGGCGCTCTGCTCCGACGTCCACCGATGGAAGCCGTTGGCGTTGAACGCCAGCAGCCAGCCGGTCTTCGCCGTCGCGAAGCGGCCCGTGATGACGGGCGCGCTCAGGTAGGGCGTCAGCAGCTCCTGCCTGCGGCGGTGCAGGTACGTGTGAACGACGGGGAAGCAGATGACGCTGGCATCAGACCGCAGCAACCGAGGCAGCAACCCGTCAAAGGCCATCCACGCCCTGGAGCGGAGCACCGTCAAGGCGGAGTGAGCCTCCTTCCCCATGTGGAGCGCCACACGCTCCAGTGCGGAGACGAGCTCGGAGTGCAGCGGCCGTGCCTCCTCCTCCGAGTGGGCCAGCGCGATGATTTCGGAGAACCAACCCCGGTCGTGGAAGCGCCGGACCACGGCGCCCACGGTGGACTCGAAGCCCGCCCGGTCGTACTTGGACTGCCACTGGGCCAGCCCCAGCGCGAGCAAGGACCAGGGCGTCTCGTCGCGAATGGATGCGGCGAGCTCGGGCAGGCCCGGCACCAGGCTCACACGCTCGCCCAGGCTGTTCACCAGCGCCAGCATCGGCCCCCCACGCTCGCGCTGAGCCCATCCCCGGGCGATGCCCAGGAGGTGGGGCGCGGCGGTGCGGACCTCGTCATCCGTGAGGAACTCGCCCAGGCGCGTGTTGAAGAGCTGGCCGCGCTCCTTGAGCAGGGTGGCCAACCACGTCGCGCCCCAAGCGGGAGCCCGGGCGAAGGTGCGCAGCAGCAGCGTCTCGGCGAGCACCGCGGTCCGATGGGACAGGTCCGCCGCATCCAGCGCGTCGCGCAGAATCCGGCCCACGGCCTCGGTGTGCTCCGCGCGCCACACACGGCGGGGCCACAGCACGAGCGCACCCAGCATCGCCATGCGCACGGGGTCCTGCTCGTTCTTGCGTGCCAGGACCAGGGGCAGGGCGCGGTCCACCAGGGCCGGCTCGTCGGCGCGCAACCCGGGGATGGCCAGCAGCGAAGCCAGCGCCTCGCCGCGGATGTTGCCCTCCGGGTGGCCCAGATGGGACTTGAGGACCGCTTCTGCCTCGTCCCACGAGAGCAGTCGCGCGTACTCCATGCGCGGCAGGGGGCGGGTGCCCAGGGCGACGACCTCGTGGAGGTGTCGGCGCGCCTCGCGCTCACGCAGATCGTTGGGCAGCGCGGTCAGCGTGGCGGGAGGGATGATGCCCTCCGGATTCCTCGCGGCCACGCTCCATCGCGCGTGGACGCGGTCTCGCTCGTGGGTGTCGGGGATGGAGCGGAGCAACTGCGCGCCCCAGTCCGGAGCCACATCCACGGCCGCGCACCACGCCTCGACCACGGCGCGACGGGCGGACTCAGAGAGCCGGGGCAGCAGGGTCCTGGCGTCCCCCAGCGTGATGGGCGCGCGGCGAACGAGCCACACGAGCGCGTCCTCGCTCAATCGCGGCGCGGCGCGGGCGAACTGCTTCTCGAAGACAGGGGCGTGCTCATGCCGCTGGAGCAGCGCCACGGCGGCCTCGGGCCGATGAAGCACCAGGCAATGCCAGTCATAGGTGTCGGGGTGGATGTGGCGGGAGAGCAGCAGCTCGAACACTTCCAGGGCCGCGTCGGGAGCCTGATCGGCGATGCGAGGCAGGTACGCCCGGAGGTACATCCTCGTCACGGGGTCGGGCTCGCCCGTCACCGCCTTCAGTCGCGCGGAGAGCACCTCCGCGAGGATGCCGGGGGCGTCGTGCGCCAACCGGTTCCAGAAGCGCATGCTGGGGCGCGTGAGTGCTCGGGGGAGGTGGCGGCGGATTCCCTCCGGGGTGGCCCAGGGGACGGCGTCAGCGAAGTCAGGCACGTCCGCACAGGAGGCCAGCCCGTCGAGATACGCATCGATGACGCCCCTCCGCTCGGTCCGCACGAGCCCTCGGAGGAGTCCATCCTGCCGGCGAACGACGCGCGCCATCTTCAGCGCCTCCAGCGCCTGCGTGTCGTCACAGGCCAGGGCCACCAGATGGTAGGCCAGGGAACGGACGCGAGCGGACACGTCGGTGGTGGCGGAGAGCACCTGCCGCCCATCGCGCCAGCTGTACTGGGCGAACAGCGCGAGCTGCCGGTCATGGGCATCGCCCTCGGACAAGTGCCCAAGGACCTCTCGGGCCTCGGGGTTCGTCGGCGCGAGGCGGCCCAACTCGACCATCCTGGTGACGCGAGCATCGTGGTGGGTCGCGGACAACTCGGCGCGCAGCTCGGTGAGGCGAGTCTCGTGCATGGACGCGGGAGACTGGCCGACGTTCCCGGGCCTGACAACCCCTCCCGGCGGGAAGCGGAATGAGCGACGGCCCCTGTCCGCACAGCCTGGCTGCCCAGGGCGCGGAGGCAGGACTCGACGCTTGCTTGCTGCGTGGAGCCGCTGGGCCGAAGCAGGCCCTGTGCTGACGTGCATCTGTGAATCCAATTGTATGAGAATCGTGCAGTGCGCTGCACCCCTTCTCGGGAATGCACAGCCAACGACGACCAGGATTTGCCAGGGCTCCGTATCTCTCTCGGCTACCTCAGTCGATGTCCCTTCCAGGAGAGAGAAGCATGTTTGGAGCCGTGCGAATTTCCAAGCTCGTGACAGCCCTTGCATCCACCATCGTCGCACTGGTCTCGGCTCCGGCTTTCGCCGGAACGGTATGGTTCGACACGACGGCTGCGATGCGAAGCGCGGGTGGCTTTCCCATCGCGAACCGCAACGACGTGGGCTGGGCCTACGCGAACCGGAGCGCGGAGGCGGTGTGTGCGAATTACGGTTACGCGCGAGGGATGTACACCGGCGATCAAGATGGTGAGTTGATGGGCATCCATTGTTTCACCTCGGACATGGTGACCTGGCAGGACATCCCTGGCAGTGATGCGCGGGCATGGGCCTTGTGGCAAGGCAGCTCCACCTCGCTCGATTCGCAGGCGGCATTCAACGGGGGAGCCATCGCGGATAATGAGTGCAATAATTATTACAGCGCGGGGTTCTTCACGGGCTTCGCGGATACATCGGCGGATCTCTTCGGACTGGTCTGCGTCTCGAGCAGCTTCGTGGCGATTCGCGGGGTCGACACCGATGACTCCCGGTTCCCGTTCCTCAGTGGCATGAACCCGCCGTTTGCCTCGTGGTGGCACCTGCGCGGGTCCGTCAACCGGGTCTGCCAGCACTTCGGCTATACCACGGGCACGATGGACACCTATGCCAACACCGGTGTCCCGTTCGTGCTGAACCTCGGCCTCAAGTGCATCTACTGAGCTGGGAACACGTCCTCGACCTTCGCATCGCGGACGGTGGTTGAAGTGGAGAGGGGGGCCCTCGGCGTGAGCAGGGGCCTCCTCTCCACGAAGAACACGCCCAGGCACGGGGCGGCGGACCTCCTGCCCGGGCGCGGTGATGCGGTCTTCATGATTCAGGTTGTCTTTACTTCAGACAGGACCCGAGGTTGGTGGAGATGCTCCAAGAGGTCGTCTCGCCAAACTGGGCGAAGTAGCCGCAGTTGCAGCGAGCCCTCCCCACGGGGATCGTGTAGAGGATGTTGGAATAGTAGAAGGTCTCCCAGTTTCCAAAGCAGTAGTCCGGGGTCGGGCCACTGGGGCCTGGCTCACCTGCGTCAGGTTCCCCGGCATCAGGCGAGCCCCCGTCCTCGTCGCCCGCGTCTGGGTCTCCCGCATCCTCCTCGCCCGCGTCGGGTTCTCCGGCGTCCTCAGCGGTTCCCGAATCATCGAGAGACAGCGCTCGCTCGTTGTCGCCGAGAAGCGCCTCCTCGTGCTCGAACGAGAGTTCGTCAGGAGCGCAGCCCGTCAGCATGAGGATGGCCATCCCCAATGCACCGCAAAGACTCCGTTCTGCTTGCATGTATTCCTCCCTGTTTGAGAGGGAGCGTGACGGAGTCAGACGAGGCGAGGCAATCCCAGATATGTGGGGTGATTCGTCGCGATGCCGCCACGGCCCGACCTTCCCGGGGGCGCGATGTTCGCACCCCTCGGACCCTGAATCAGAGCTGGTTGATCATGATGAGGTTTCCGCAGGTGTCGTCGAAGATGGCCCCCATGACAGGCCCCATCTGCGTGGGCTTCTGCCGGAACTCCACGCCAAGTGCGCTCAGCCGCTCATAGTCCTTCTGGATGTCCGAGGACATGAGCGCCGTGGCGGGAATGCCATCCGCGAAGAGGGCCTTCTGGTACGTCGTCGCCGCAGGATGCCCATTGGGCTCCAGGACGAGCTGGGTGCCGTTGGGGTCCTCGGCGGAGACCACGGTGATCCACCGCGCGCCTCCCGCGGGAACGTTCACCTTCTCCACGAAGCCCATCTTCTCCGTGTAGAACTTGAGCGCCTTTTCCTGGTCATCGACGAACAGACTGCAGAAGGGGATTCGCATCGTTCCCTCGGGAGGTGATGGAGTCGCCACGGGGCATCCGGACGACGTTCAACCACTTTGTTGAGCATAGCGGCGACGAAGTGACAGTCAACCACCTGGTTGTGAGTATGCGGGACGCGCTTCACTCAGTCGCCCGTCTCCTTCGCGCGAGCGCGGACCTCGGAGGCGAACAGCTCGGCGGCGGGAGCACGGGGCGCGCCCTTGCGCCAGAGGAGGGCGGCCAGCTCGGAGCGTGGCGCGGGCGCCAGCCGCTTCACCACCAGTCGTTCCACGTCCGCGAGCCGGGGCTCGGGCAGCACCGTGACGGCCAGCCCCGCGCGGACGATGGCCAGCACCGTGGCGACCGCGTTCGATTCGAGCGCGATGCGCGGGGACAGGCGCAGCGTGGCGAAGTACGCATCCACGCGGGAGCGCACGCGCAGCCCCGGAGAGAGCAGGGCGAAGGGCTCGCTCGCGAGCTGCCGGGCCCCGACCGACTCCGCTGACGCGAGCACATGCCCGCGCGCCACGACGAGCGCGAGCCGGCTGTCGAACACGGCCTCCGTGTCCAGGTCCGGCGAGCGCGCCGGCGCATAGCCCAACCCCACGTCCAGCTTTCCATCCGCCAGTCGTCGCTCCAGCCGCCGCACCACCGCTTCCTCCGCGCTCAACACCAGCCCTGGATGGCGGCGCAACACGGCGGCGAGCGCGGGCACGACGAGGCCGCGCATGCTGGGCGGATAGCCCACGCGCAGCGAGCCTGTCGCCAGGCCCCGCAGCGCGCCCACCGCCATCCGACCCGCGTCCACGTCCTCCAGTGCCCGCGAGGCGTAGGTGCGAAACAGCTCCCCCGCCTGCGTCAGCCGCACCCCGGTCCTGGCCCGCTCGAAGAGGGGTGTACCGAGCTCCTCCTCGAGCTGGCGGATCTGCTGGGACAGCGTGGGCTGGGAGACGTGGACCCGCCGCGCGGCCCGGCCGAAGTGCAGCGTGTCGGCGACGGCGGTGAAGTAGCGCAGGTGCCTGAGCTCCATGGCGCCATCATAGATGGCGCCTATCGACTCCATGCGAACAAACGAATGTACGAATCGAGCCCGGACCGTAGAACTTCCCTTGTCACGGAAGGAAGGACTGCGATGAAGGCCTCGGACCTGTTCGTCAAAGCACTCGAAGCGGAGGGCGTGCGCTGCGTCTTCGGACTCCCCGGAGAGGAGAACCTGGACCTGCTGGAGTCGATGCGTGCCTCCGGCCTGCGGCTGGTCGTCACCCGGCATGAGCAGGCGGCCGGCTTCATGGCCGCGACCTGGGGGCGGCTGACGGGGCGCGCGGGCGTGTGCCTGGCGACGCTGGGGCCGGGCGCCACCAACCTCGTCACGCCCGCCGCGTACGCGCAGCTCGGCGCCATGCCCATGGTGATGCTCACCGGGCAGAAGCCCATCAAGGCGAGCAAGCAGGGCCACTTCCAGATTGTCGATGTGGTGGGGATGATGCGCCCGCTCACCAAGCAGACGCGCACGCTTGTCTCCGCGGAGCACATCCCGTCGGCGGTGCGCGAGGCCTTCCGTCGCGCGGAAGAGGAGCGGCCCGGCGCGACGCACCTGGAGTTGCCCGAGGACGTGGCGCGTGACTCCACCGAGGCCGCGCTCCTGGCCCCCAGTGCCTGGAAGCGGCCCGTGGCGGATGAAGGCTCCATCGCGCAGGCCGTGGAGACCATCGCCTCCGCCAAGCGGCCCCTGCTGATGATTGGCGCGGGCGCGAACCGGAAGCTCACGTCGGAGATGCTCCGCGTCCTCGTGGACCGGGTGGGCATTCCCTTCTCCAGCACGCAGATGGGCAAGGGCGTCGTCGATGAGTCCCACCCGCTGTGGATGGGCACCGCCGCGCTGTCCGACGGCGACTTCGTCCACCGCGCCATCGAAGCCTCCGACTGCATCATCAACGTGGGCCACGACGTCATCGAGAAGCCGCCCTTCGTCATGCGCGACAGCCGCCGCGCCGTGGTCCACCTCAACTTCTCCTCGGCGGAGGTGGACCCCGTCTACTTCCCGAAGCTGGAGGTGACGGGCGACATCGCCAACGCCGTCTGGCGCATCGCGGAGGGATTGGGCTCGCGCACGAACTGGGACTTCACGCCGTTCGAGAAGGCTCGGGCGGGATTGGAGGCGCAGCTCGCGAAAGGCTTCGCGGATGACCGCTTCCCCATCTACCCCGCGCGACTGGTGGCGGAGGTGCGCCGCGCGCTGCCGGACGACGGAATCGTCTGCCTGGACAACGGCATGTACAAGCTGTGGTTCGCCCGCTACTACCGCACGCGGCGGCCCAACACGCTGCTGCTCGACAACGCGCTGGCGACGATGGGCGCGGGGCTCCCGTCGGCGATCGCCGCCAGGATGGTGCACCCCCGCCGCAAGGTGGTCGCGGTCTGCGGAGACGGTGGGTTCATGATGAACTCGCAGGAACTGGAGACGGCGGTGCGCCTGGGCCTGGACCTGGTGGTCATCGTCGTACGCGACGATGGTTACGGAATGATTCGCTGGAAGCAGGGGGAGATGGGCCTGCCGGACTTCGGCATGGCCCTGGGCAACCCCGACTTCGTCCGCTACGCGGAGGCCTACGGTGCCAGGGGTCACCGGCCCACGAGCGCGTCGGAGTTCGGCGCCACGCTGGCGCGCAGCCTCGATGCGGGCGGCGTCCACGTCATCGACCTGCCCATCGACTACTCGGACAACACCCGCGCGCTCGGCGTCGGGGACAAGGAACTCGAGGTGCTCCATGCTGGCTGAACGCTACCCGTACTATCTGGCCAATCGTCCTCGCCAGCCCAACTCGGACCTGCCCGTCGTCGACAAGTACTCCGGAGAGGTGGTGACGCGAGTCGCGCTCGCGGACGCCGCCGCCGTGGAAGAGGCCATCGCCTCCGCGGTGCGCGCCGCCGAGCCCATGCGCAAGCTGCCGGCCCACGCGCGACAGTCCGTCCTGGAGCACTGCGTGCGCCGCTTCCAGGAGCGCGCCGAGGAACTGGCCCTGGTGCTCTGCATCGAGGCGGGCAAGCCCCTGCGCGACGCACGCGGTGAAGTCACGCGCCTCATCGAGACCTTCAAGGCCGCCGCCGAGGAGGCCGTGCGGGGCGGGGGCGAAGTGATGGACCTGGAGGTGTCGCCGCGCGCGGAGGGCTACCGAGGCTTCACCCGCCGCGTGCCGGTGGGGCCCGTGTCGCTCATCACCCCCTTCAACTTCCCGCTCAACCTCGTCGCCCACAAGGTCGCCCCCGCCATCGCCGCGGGCTGCCCCTTCATCCTCAAACCGTCGGACCGAACACCCGTGAGCGCGATGCTGCTCGCGGAGGTGCTCGCGGAGACGGCCCTGCCCGAAGGCTCCTTCTCCGTCATCACCCCCTCGCTTGCGGACATCGGTCCGCTCATCGAGGACGAGCGGCTCAAGCTGCTGTCGTTCACCGGCTCGGAGAAGGTGGGCTGGGACCTCAAGGCCCGCGCCGGACGCAAGAAGGTGGTGCTGGAGCTGGGTGGCAACGCGGCCTGCGTGGTGGACCGCGAGCCCGGCGCCTCGCTGGACGTCATCGCGGACCGGGTGGCGCACGGTGCCTTCTTCCAGTCGGGGCAGAGCTGCATCTCCGTACAGCGAGTGCTCGTGCATGCCTCTCACTACGAAGCGCTCAAGGAGCGGCTCGTCACGCGGGCCCAGGCCTTGCGCGCGGGCAACCCCCGGGATGAGGCGACGACGCTCGGTCCCATGATTGATGAGCCCGCGGCGCGGCGGCTCGAAGGCTGGATTCAGAGCGCGGTCGCGAAAGGCGCTCGCGTGCTGACGGGCGGTGGTCGCAAGGGCGCGCTCTTGGAGGCCACCGTGGTGGAGGGCGTGCCCGCGGACGAGCCGCTCTGCGCGGAGGAGGCCTTCGGTCCGGTGGTGCTGCTCCAGTCCTTCACGTCCTTCACCGAGGCCCTGCGCACGGTGAACGAGGGCCGTTACGGCTTGCAGGCCGGCCTCTTCACCAATGACCTGTCGCGCGCGATGCGGGCGTGGGACGAGCTGGAGGTCGGCGGAGTCGTGGTGGGTGACGTGCCGAGCTTCCGCGTCGACACCATGCCCTATGGCGGTGTGAAGGGCTCGGGGCTGGGACGGGAGGGCGTGAAGTACGCCATCGAGGACATGACCGAGCCGAGGCTGCTCGTGCTGCGCCAGCGGGCGTCGAGCGACGACTGAGCTTCAAGAAGCAACGACGGTTCGACAGCCGGTGGCATCCCCTGTACGTCGAGGGCCTTTCCCGGAAGGCCCTCCATGCTCAAGTCGATGCTCACCCTGTTGGTCCTCGCGCTGTCGTCTCCTTCGGTCGCCGCGTCTCCGAGCGCGGATGAGAAGGCCGTGCTCGACGGGCTCCACGCCGCGTGCGAGGCCTTCCAGAAGGGCGACGTCGCCTTCCTGGAGGGCTTTCTCGCCGACGGCTTCACCCAGATGGACTCGGCGGGAAACGTGACGGACCGCGCGGCCACCCTGGCCGAGGTCCGCGCGAAGGAGCCTCGCTACGAGGTCTTCCGCAACCACGACATGAAGGTCCGCCTCTACGGCGACACGGCGGTGGTGATTGGCATCACCTCCGTGAAGGGCGTCTCCGGTGGCTCGCCCTTCGACGTGGACTTCCGCTTCACCGACACGCTCATCAAGCGCGACGGGCGCTGGCGGATTGCCGCGAGCCACATCTCGCGACTGCCCAAGGCCGCGCCTCCCGCGACGACTGGCAAGAAGTAGCCCGCCAGCCGTCACGCGGGGCCGTGCTCAGCGGATGACGGTGTAGCCGGCGTGGGCGTGGTCGCTGACGCCCTCCGTCTTCACCTGGGCGCTGGTGTCGGTGTCCAGCCCGCCCGATACCCAGACCTGGTCGAAGTTGTCGCCGTTGGCCTTCTTGCCGCCCACCACGCGGCGCAGGCCCGCGCCCTCCAGCGCGTCGCCCACGTTCTTCGTGGAGTCGTTGAAGTCGCCCATCACCACCAGCTCGCGCGCCGGAGGGCCCTTCGCCTCCGCCCGGGCGATGTCGGCCAGGTACGCGAGCTGTTTCGCGCGCAGCCCGCTGGACTCGCTGCCCGCCGCGAGGTGCACGTTGATGATGCTCTTCTCCCGACCGTCCGGCCCCACCACGCGCGTCACCAGCGCGGTGCGCGGCTCGGAGGGGCTGTTCTTGCGCAGCGCCTCGTTGCGCTGACCCAGCTCGTTGCGTTCCGCGTCGGTGACCTTGCCGTCGCCCAGCGCCGCGAGCTGCTCCGGCGAGGACACCGTGGGGCCGCCCGACTCGGCGGCGGGCAGGGTGATGGTGTACGCGTCGACGACCTTGTCCGGCGCGCCCACGTACACCGCGTTGCCGTACGTCGCGTCCGCGCCGCTGTCGCCCTTGATGTTCCGGTCATCACCGGAGAAGGACTCGCCCGTCACCAGCGTGCCCTCGGGCGTCTGGTAGAGCGTGGTGCCGTCGTTGCCCTTGCGGATGGCCGTCGCCGGCGCGTCCTCGCCGATGGGCACCGTGGGCACCGTGCCGGACTTGAAGGCCTCGAACGCCGGGTTGAGGTGGGTGACGACACTCAGCGCGGTGTTGGCGTTGCCGCTGCGGTCGACGTTGATGTCCACCTCCTGGAAGCCCGCGATGTTCGCGCCCGTCTCGCGAATGAGCCGGGCCTGGTCCTCGCGGTTGTCCTCCGTGCGGTACTTGGAGCCCGCGCCGTTGGCCAGGTTCAGCGTCAGCACGCCAGAGCCGTTGCCCACGTCGGGCAGCTCGTTCGCCTTCACCGGCTTCGAGTACCCCTCCGGCGGCGCGGGGTTCAGCTCCGGCCGGGTGGGACTGGGGCACGGCGAAGGCGACAGCGTGAAGGAGTCCTTCGGCGTCTCCGCGGCGCTTCCATTCTTCGCCCGGGCCTCGTTGCCGACAGGGGCGGCGGCCGGCTGCTGAAGGACGTTCCGGGCCCAGCGACCCGCCACATTCCAGATGCTCATCGTCGACTCCTCGCGTTCCATGAGGGAGCGCACGGCCAGGCGCCGCGCGCCCCGAGGGCTCTCTGCACGAACCCCGAGTGTCGCTCAGCCCCGCCATCCCAGGAAAGCACGCCGGGTCGTTTGGACCCCGGGAGTCGCTGTCCCCGAGCTGACGCCTCGTGGGCCGCAGGGCGTCCGGGCTCGGAGAAGTTCATGGACGCGGCCCACTCATACCGCTAGTAGGTTTGACCTCAAACATTCACCCGAGGGTGGAGGCACCCGCCAGGGCACACCGTCCGGTGCGCGCTGGCTCGCACGCGTCCCGCCACGAGAGGCCCGAGACATGGTTCGTACAAGCTCCCTGCAGTCGCTGCTGTTTGCCCTGCCCACCGAGGCCTCCGGTGTGGAAGGGGCCGCGCCGCCCTTGCCCGTGCCGGTGCCGGAGGGCTCCTGGGGTGGACTGGAGCTGTGGCAGTGGGCGGGGCTGGGCGTGTTGGTGGCGGGAGCGTGGCTGTTGGGGCGGGGCGTGGAGTGGCTGGTGATGCGGCTGGTGGACCGGGCCACGTCGATGACGAAGTCCGGCTGGGATGACCAACTGGCGGCGTCGGCGCGAGGGCCGGTGCGCTACCTGCTCTTCGTCGTGCTGGTGGCCTCGGGGCTGTGGGCGTTGAAGCTGCCACCCGTGGCGAAGCACGGCGTGGAGCTGGTGGCCCGCTCGGTGGGGCTGGCCGCGGTGGGGTGGTTCCTCCTGCGCTTCGTGAAGCTGGCGGCGGGCTTCGTCGAGCAGACGGTGGCGCGCGAGGAGCAGGGCGGCAACGTGGCCCGCGCGCGCGGGCTGCGCACGCAGCTGTCGGTGCTGCGCCGGGTGATTGAAGTGGCGGTGGTGCTCATCTGCGCGTCGCTGCTGCTGCTCCAGTTCGAGGCGGTGCGCAACGTGGGCGTGTCGCTCCTGGCCTCCGCGGGCATCGCCGGCCTCTTCATCGGCCTGGCCGCGCAGAAGTCCATCTCCACGCTGCTCGCGGGCATCCAGCTGTCCATCACCCAGCCCATCCGCATCGGCGACACCGTCATCGTCGAGAACGAGTGGGGCTGGGTGGAGGAAATCACGCTCACCTACGTGGTGGTGAAGGTGTGGGACTTGCGGCGGCTGGTGATTCCCATGGGCCACTTCCTGGAGAAGCCCTTCCAGAACTGGAGCAAGGTGTCGCCGGAGATCATGGGCACCGCGGAGCTGTACGTGGACTTCCGCACGGACGTGCCCTCGGTGCGCGCGGAGCTCAAGCGCGTGCTGGAGCAGGAGTCCAACGGCCTGTGGGACGGCAAGGTGCAGGCGCTCCAGGTGACGGACCTCTCCGAGCGCACCATGAAGCTGCGCGCGCTGGTGAGTGCGTCGGACTCCGGCAAGGCCTTCGAGCTGCGGTGCATCGTCCGCGAGAAGCTCATGGCCTTCCTTCGCGGCCAGCCCCACGGCCTGCCCATGGTGCGCACCGAGGCGAGCCTCGCCGAGTCCGATTCGCCCCTGGCCGCCGTGCGCCCGGGCCTGGGCGCCCTGGCCGCGCGGTCCGGCGACTGAAGGCCGCTTCCACGAATGGGGCCGGTGTCGGTCCAGGAGGGTGACGCAGCCGGGCGAGGGGCTTCTGTTGACCAGTGAACACTTCCCTCCCGTGCTCAGGGGAGGGGTGTGTTGCTGGGATTCACCGGAAAAACGGAAAGTGCGGGTCCGTCTCCGTCGACGCGCGCGGGTTGGCGTTGCGCACGTCCTGGGGACCACACGCGGAGGCCGTGCGATGCGGCCGCCCGCGGTGATCCGCGTCGCACCACCCACCCACCGAGGAGCGCTGCCCATGAAGCGGTTGATTCCGTTTGCCCTGTTATTGCTGAGCCCCACCGCGGCCTTCGCTGAAGCCGAGGACAAAGAGCTGTGGATTTCGCTGGGCTCCGACGCCCTGGCCCCTGTTTCGGAGGCCTTCGCGCGTGAAGGCTGGAGCGTCCCCGCGCCCTCGCTGTCGAAGGAGGACGTGGTGGTGATTCCCGTGCGCGAGTCGCAGCTGTCGCGCATCGCCGAGGTGATGCACGACCGGTTCAACCGCTGTGCGGGGTTCGTGACGTTCGAGAGCCGTGACGAAGCGGAGCAGTCGCTGGTACCCGCGTCCGACGCGTCCACGCGCGACCTCATCACCTACACCATCGACAACGCCGCCACGGCCAACTGCCTCATCGGCCAGATGACGGAGGCGAACGTCCGCAGCACCATCAACTCCATGGCCGCGTACACCACGCGCTACTACACGTCGAGCACGGGCGTGAGCGCGGCGAACTGGCTGCGCAGCCGCTGGGCGACCCTGGCCGCCGGCCGCACGGACATCACGTCCGAGCTGTTCACGCACACCGCCTGGGCGCAGCCCTCCGTCATCCTCACCATCCGGGGCACCACGCTGCCCAACGAAGTCGTCGTGGTGGGTGGCCACCTGGACTCCATCTCCTCCGGCAGCACGGCGCCGGGCGCGGATGACAACGCCTCCGGCATCGCCTCCTTCACGGAGGTCATCCGGGCGGCGGTGGCCTGCAACTACCGGCCGCAGCGCACGGTGAAGTTCATGGGCTACGCGGCCGAGGAAGTCGGCCTGCGCGGCTCCAAGGAGATCGCCGCGTACCACAAGAACAACGGCATCAACGTGGTGGGCGTGCTCCAGCTCGACATGACCAACTACCGGGGCACGTCAGCCGACGTGGGCATCGTCACTGACTACACCAACTCCGCGCAGAACACGTTCCTGCGCAACGTCATCAACACCTACGGTGCCGGCATCACCCACGTGAACACCACGTGCGGCTATGCCTGCTCGGACCACGCGTCGTGGACGAACGCGGGCTTCGCGGCCTCCATCCCGCATGAGGCTGTCGTCAGCCAGGGCAATCCCTACATCCACACGACGGGCGACACCATCGCGAAGTCCGGCAGCACGGCCAACCACGCGCTCAAGTTCTCCAAGATCGCCGCGGGCTTCGTGGCGGAGCTGGCGAAGGGCCCGACGGGCCCGACGGGCCTCTAGCTTCGCAAGCCCAGGCTCCCCGTTCCATCGCGCCGCCTGTCTCGAGGGTGCGGTGGGACGCGGGGGCCGCTGTCGTCTGTCGTCGCGCACGAGAGGGTGAACCGGTACGCTCGTCCGCCATGGCCTACTCGGCGGAAATCAGCCGCACCGCGCCCGCATGCATCCTCCTCTTGATTGACCAGTCCGGGTCCATGGATGACCCCTTTGGTGGGCCGGGTGGCTCGCGGAAGAAGGCCGAGGGCGTCGCGGACGTCACCAACCGGCTGCTCCAGAACCTGGTGGTGCGCTGTGCCCGCGAGGAGGGCATCCGGGACTACTTCCACCTGGGCGTGCTGGGTTATGGCGAGCGCGTGGGCTCCGCGTTCTCGGGTCCGCTCGCGGGTCGGGGGCTGGTTCCCATCAGCGAGATTGGCCACGCCCCCGCGCGGCTGGAGGAGCGCACGCGGGAGCGGGAGGACGGCATGGGCGGGCTGGTGCGGGAGAAGGTCCGCTTCCCTGTCTGGTTCGAGCCGGTGGCGCACGGCCCCACGCCGATGTGCGAGGTGCTCTCCCGCGCGTCTTCCCTGGTGGGGGACTGGTTGCGCGAGCACCCCGAGGGCTTTCCTCCCATCGTCGTGAATGTCTCCGATGGGCAGCCCACGGATGGAGACCCGACCGCCGTCGCGTCGTCCCTGCGCGCGCTGCGAAGCTCCGACGGCGCGGTGTTGCTGCTCAACGTGCATCTGTCGTCGAACCCGGCGACGCCCATCCAGTTCCCCGACGCGGAGGTGGGGCTTCCGGACGCGCATGCGCGGCTGCTCTTCGACCTGTCCAGCCCGCTGACTCCGGGGATGCTCGCCGCCGCGCGAGAGGAGGGGCAGGCGGTGCGGGAGGGGGCCCGGGGCTTCGCCTTCAACGCGGACATCGTGTCGCTCATCAAGTTCCTGAACATCGGAACGCGCCCCAGCAACCTGCGGTAGCCCTGGCCAGGACGTCGTCACCGTGAGAATCCAGCTCGAGGCGGTGTGGGTGCAGAAGGCGGGCAACACGCCCTCCGAGAACGAGGACGCGTGCGCGCCGGAGCAGTCGTCCACGTTCGAGGGCGAGGTGCTGCACGTCGCTGTCGCCGATGGCGCCACGGAGAGTTTGTTCTCTGGCTTGTGGGCCCGGCTGCTCGCGCGGGAGTTCTCCGAGGGGCGGATGGGTGAGCCCTCCGCGCTGCTCCAGGCCCTGCCCGGGCTGCAGCGGCGATGGCACGCCGACGTCGGGAGTCGGGACCTTCCCTGGTACGCGCGGGAGAAGCTCCTGGAGGGCGCGTTCGCCACGCTGATGGGGGTTCGCCTGGAGTCCGCGCGCGGTGGCGACGCGGTGGGCACATGGACGGCGCTGGCGGTGGGGGATTCGTGTCTCTTCCAGGTCCGAGGAGACCGGTTGCTGCGGTCCTTTCCCCTGGAGACGGCTGTGTCGTTCGGCTCGCGTCCGTTCCTGGTGTCCACTCAGTCCGGTCAGAACGCGCGCGTGGGCGAAGCGGCGCGGAGCGAAGTGGGGGACGTGCGACCCGGGGACCTCCTGCTGCTGATGACCGATGCGCTGGCCCACTGGTTCCTGGGCGAGCACGAGCGGGACGGGGCTCCCTGGCTCGCGCTTCCCACGGGGACGTCGGAGGACCTCCCGGTGTCCTTCGCTCGCTTCGTGGATGGCCTGCGGACGGACAAGGTCATCCGCAACGATGACGTCACGTTGCTTCGCTTGACGGTGGGAGCGTGAGGTCGTGATTCTCCCTTCGGACAGCGACTACCAGACGGCGCTCCAGCATCCTCGGCAGGCGTTCGCCGACCCCGAGTTGAGAGAGGGCGTCGTCGAGCTGGGAACGGGCGCGATGGCGGGCCTGCCGCGGCCGCGCGCGGGCAACTTCGCGACCATCTACAAGGTGACGTGTGGCGAGAAGGTCTACGCCGTGCGTTGTTTCACCCGCCCATTTCCCTACGACTTGCAGTCCCGCTACCTGGAGATCCAACGTCATCTGGAGCAGCACTGGCTGCCGTACATGGTTGGCTTCACGTTCCTTCCCCGAGGCATCCACGTTCGAGGGCGGTGGGTGCCCATCGTCAAGATGGAGTGGGTCCAGGGAGAGTCCCTGGAGCGCTATGTCGGGCGCCACCTGCATGAGCCCGCGAAGCTGTTCCAGCTCGCCGCCGAGTGGTTCGACCTGGTGAAGGCGCTGAGCCGCGCCGCCGTCGCGCATGGTGATCTCCAGCATGGCAATGTCCTCGTCACGGACTCAGGGCTGCGGCTCATCGACTACGATGGAATGTGTGTGTTCTCGCTGCGTGGGCGCGAGAGCCATGAGCGGGGGCACGCCAACTACCAGCATCCAGCGCGCGACTCGGGCTCGCTCAACCTCCAGTTGGACCTCTTCCCCGCGTGGGGGGTCTGGCTCTCGCTGGTCGCGCTCGCGCACGACCCGTCGCTCTGGGAGCGGTTCCAGGGGGGCGACGACTGCCTCCTGTTCCGGCGGAAGGACTTTGTCGAGCCGACCCGTTCTCCATTGCTCCAGGCGCTACTGACTTCGCCTCATGCTCGAATCCGCGAGTACGTGCCGAGAACCCTGTTGTCCCTGCTGGCACTCGCGCCCTCGCGCTTGCCGGAGCTGACCCTGGACGAAGGACTGGACAAGCGACTTGTTCCGGAGCCCGGACCGCAGCCGACGCGCGCGCAAGCCCACGCGCGGGCGCTGGCGCGCTTCATCGCTCCAGCGTCGCTGGCCCCCCGCGAGTTTTCTCGTGAGGACTCTCTGGAGCGCGGCATGACCGGGGGCGTGCTGGTCACCGCGATCCTGGGGCTCATCCCGGGCGTGGTGTTTTCTCCGTGGTGGTTGGTGGGAGCGGGGCTCGTGGGCGGACTGGGGCTTTCGCGCGCGCTCTTGCTGTATCGGAAGGAGCCCGTGGCCCAGGAACACCTGCGGTTGGAAAGGCAATGGGCCGAGTCCCGTGCGTCCCGAGGCGATGTGGAGGCGCGACTTCAACAGCTTCGAGTGGACCGACCGGCCGTGGCGCAGCGCGCCCAGGCGGCCCACGCGCGACTCCTGGGTGAGCAGGAGTCGCTCCATGGCTGGATGGAGGAGGTTCGTGAGCGCAACCACGACGTGGATCGCTCGGCGCTCGACCGCGTCGACGGACGGCGTGTCCAGGTGGACCGAGAGGAACTCAACGCTCGAAAGGACCTGGAGGCCGAGCACAAGTGCTGGGAGGAAGACGCGGCGCTCCAGGCCCGGCTCCCCGACGAAGAGAAGAGACAGGTGCGACTGCGGTTCAAGCGCGAGGCCGAGGAGCTCGCGGCCCGCTTCGACGCACGGCGTGAATCCCTGGAGTTGGAAGAAGACTCCGCGGCGGTCCAGATGCGAGCGGATGGCATCCTGTCGAGGGAGTTCCGCAAGGCCCTGACGCATGCCGAGCAAATCATCGACCAATTGAGGGAGCACCATGTGGAGCTGGTCGAGGTGGACCAGGAGATCGCCCGCCTCCGGCGCGAGTGCATCACCCTCTGTTGGAGAGAGCTGGAAGCGGAACGGGCCGTCTCCTCGGGCGATTCCCTCCGCTTTACGCGCTTTCTCGCGCGGCTCTTCCACGAGACTCCCGAGAAATCTTGAAGCAGGGCTGTCGTTGTCACCCGGGAGTCAACAGTGACTGGACACGCGCTCGGACGGGCGCGTTACGTCCCCGGCTTTGGTCGTGGTGGCGCTGGTGTGTCCCTGGCGGGCGTGGTGGACTTCGACTACGAGAGAGCGTCCCGGCTGGGCGTCGCGGATGCCCTGGGGGCCTTCGTGGCGGGCTCGGCGGCTCCCGCGGGGGGCAGCACTTCCTGGAGGACGATGATGACAACGTGGTTCGTGCCGCGTGGTTGGTTTGGGGCCTTGGCGCTGTCCTGGCTCACGATGGGAAGCGCCCTGGCGGCGGCTCCGGCAGCAGGGGCTCCGAAGCGCGAGGCACTTCGGTCCGTCGTGGATTCGCTGGCGGCGGAGGCCGCGCGCCTGGCTCCGGGAGCGGACGTGGCCATCGCGGTGAAGGACCTGCGCACCGGAGAGTACGCGGGGTCTTCCGACACGGTGCCGCACATCTCAGCCAGTTCGGCGAAGGTGTTCTGGGTGGCGGCGGCCTTGAAGAAGGCCGAGGAGTCGAAGGTGGCGCCGCTGGCGGAGAAGGTCTTCCGGACCTCGGACAACGAGGCCTCGGGCGCGGTCATCGACCTGGTGGGTGGGCCGGACGCCATCAATGACTATCTGCGCTCGCTGGACGTGAAGAACACCGCGCTGACGAAGTGGAACTACGGCAAGCCGCGCCGCGCGACGAACTCGCCCCAGGCGATGGGGAATGACAACTACCTCTGTGCTGCCGACGCCGTGTCTTTCCTGCATCGCTTGAGCGCGGGCGAATTGCTGAAGCCAAAGCCCACCTCGCGCATGCTCGCGTGGATGGAGCTGACGCCTCGCGAGGGGTGTGGCGGTTGGCTGGGGACGCTCCTGCCCGCGAAGGTCCGGGCCTCGATGCGCCACAAGGCGGGCTGGCTGCCTCCAGGGTGCTGCTCGGATGACTCGCGCTACAACGTGCTCAACGAGGTGGGGCTGGTGCGGCTGCCGGATGGTGGTCACTACGCGGTGGCCATCCTCGCGGCGCGCGGACCGGACTGGCCGCGACAGGCGTTCTTCGTCGAGCGGGCGTCGTGTGTGCTCTATCGCACGCTCTCGGGAGAGGCCTCGCTGGACTGTGGGGAGTCGCTCGCGAAGCAGGGCGGACCCGCGCCGGTGCCCGTCGAGGACGGCGGCACGCCTCCGAACTACGACTGCTGAGCACGGCTCGATGGAGTTCCTCGCCACGCGAGTGGAGGGGCTCGGCGGACGGAGGCACACCTCCGAACCAAGACTTCTGAGCACGGCTTGGTGGAGTCCTCAGGGGTTGAATGCGGGACCCCGAGCCACGAGCGCGGAGGGGCTCGATGGCCCTCCCGCGCTCCGCGATGGGCTGTGACGTCCGTACCTTTTTCCCGCCGCGAGCCCCTGGCGCTGGCGGATGTCGCCCGTTCTTCCTCCCACCCACGCTAGATTGCGGCTGCAACCGGCGTGGGAGGACTGTCATGGGCTTTGGTTGTTGCCACTACCAGTCGGTGGGCGAGGGGTGTGACTCCGCCTTCACGATGGATGCGTCGCGCGTCACCTTCGGTCGAGGCTGTCTGTCGGAGGTGGGCGAGCGGGCCCGGGCGCTCGGCATGAGACGCGTGGCGCTGTTCTCGGATGCGGGCGTGGCCCGACTGCCGCACTTCGAGAAGGTGCGCGCCTCGCTGCTCGCGGCCGGACTCGAGGTCGGCGTCTTCACGGACGTTCGCGTCGAGCCCACGGACCGCTCCTTCCTGGAGGCGGTGCGGTTCGCCGCGGACCTGCGCCCGGATGGCTACGTGTCACTCGGTGGCGGCTCCGTCATCGACACGTGCAAGGCGGCGAACCTCTATGCGACGTGGCCCTCCGACTTCCTGACCTACGTGAATGCCCCCGTGGGAGAAGGCAGGCCGGTGCCAGGTCCCCTCAAGCCCCACATCGCCTGCCCCACGACGTCGGGGACGGGCAGCGAGGTGACGGGCATCACCATCTTCGACCTGCTCTCGTTGGGCGCGAAGACGGGCATCGCCTCGCACGCGCTGCGTCCTACCGAGGCCCTGGTGGACCCGGACTGCACCGCGACGCTGCCGGGCGAGGTGGTGGCCGCCAGCGGCCTGGACGTGCTCTCCCACGCGCTGGAGTCCTATACGGCGCGACCCTATGTCCGCCGCCCCGCGCCTCCGCGACCCAGCCTGCGGCCCATGAGCCAGGGGGCCAACCCGTGGAGCGACCTGGGATGTCGCGAGGCCCTGCGGTTGATGGGGTTGTATCTGGAGCGCGGCGTGAAGGACGCGGGAGACCACGAGGCACGAGAGCAGTTGATGTGGGCGGCGACGCTGGCGGGCATCGCGTTCGGCAACGCGGGCGTGCATGCGCCCCACGGCATGGCCTACGCGGTGGCGGGGCTGGTGCGCGAGTTCAGGCCCACGGGTTATCCCCAGGACGAACCGCTCGTGCCCCATGGAATGGCGGTCATTCTCAACGCCCCTTCGGTGTTCCGGTACACGGCGGAAGAGAGTCCGGAGCGGCACCTGGAGGCCGCGACGTGGCTGGGCGCGGACGCGCGCGGCGCGGGGCCGAAGGACGCGGGCGAGGTGCTGGCGGACAAGCTCATCCGCATCATGCGCGCGGTGGGGATGCCGAACGGACTGGGCGGAGTCGGGTACACCGAGGCGGACGTGGCGGCGCTGACGGAGGGGGCCTTCCCCCAGCAGCGACTGTTGCAGAATGCTCCCCGCGAGATGTCGCGGCCCGTGTTGAGTGGGCTGTTCCAGCAGGCGCTGGGGTACTGGTAGTCATGGGGAGACTGAATCCGTGAGTGACGTCGAGACCGCCGAGCGCTATCGCTACTTCCTGCCCATCACCACACGGTGGATGGACAACGACGTCTACGGCCACATCAACAACGTCACGTACTACAGCTACTTCGACACGGTGGCGAACCACTTCCTCATCCAGGAGGGCGGGTTGGACATCCACGGCAGCTCCGTCATCGGGCTCGTCGTGGAGTCGAAGTGCCACTACCGCGCGCCGCTCGCCTATCCAGACGCGCTGCGGGCGGGGCTTCGGGTGGACAAGCTGGGCACGCGCTCGGTGACGTATGGGATTGGCATCTTCAAGGAAGGGGCGTCGGAAGCGGCGGCCCACGGGCACTTCGTCCACGTCTTCGTGGACCGCCAGACGCGCAAGTCCACGGCGATTCCCGAGCGACTGCGCGAGGCGCTTTCGCGACTGACCCTGGCGACTTAGGACCGAGCTCATGCACTCGCCCTTCCTCCAACTCCTGGTCAAGACGCATCCCTGGGGAGCCACGCTCCTGTTCGTCGTGGGGTTCGCGTCGGTCCTGCGCGTGGTGTCGTGGGTGAGTGGCTGGCATGGCCTCGCCAGGCAGTTCCGCGCGGACGGGCCCGCCCCGAGCGACATGCGGAACTTCACTTCGGGGAAGATCGGCTGGATCGACTACACGAACTGTCTTGCCGTGGGCGGCGATGCGCAGGGGCTCTACCTGGTGCCGAATCTCATCTTCCGACTCTTTCATCCCCCGCTGCGGATCCCCTGGTCGGAGATTCATGACAGGGAGGTCACGTCGTTCTTCTTCATGAAGCTCGACACGTTTCGGGCGGGGGAGCACTCCACCCGCATTCGGCTCCGGGCCGCCGTGACGGAATCCCTCGACTTCTACCTGCCCCCGGCGAACTGATGGAAACGCTGAGCATCACCTTCGACGCCCGGCATGAGCTCACAGGCGAGGTGGGTTCAGTGAAGTGTGGCCTCTGTGGAGTGGCCGCGCGGGGCCGGATGCTGGACCAGGGCGGATTGGCTCGGGGCTTTGGCTGGGATTGTCCGTGTGGCGCGTTGGGGATCCATGCGCCGCTGTATGACCTGGATGAGCTGTACCGCGACATCCTCGAGGCCTGGGGCTTGAAGCCTCGTGACCCGGACGTCTCGCCGCCGGCTCCGGTGGGCGAGTCCGGGCTGTTGTCCGCGGTGTATGTGGATGGGCCCGCGCTGCTCCGAGGCTTGTTCGCGGAGGCGCGGAGTCAGGGCGCCCAGGTGGCCTCCACGGAAGTGCTGGTCCGGCTCGTGGTGCCTGGGTTTTCGTCCCCTGCGTCCATCTGGGATGTGGTCTGGGCACGCGCGCCTCGGCAGGGAGAGTGACGATGATGGAGACACCCTCCGTGTTTCTGCTGGCCGCGACCTCCATTCCGCTCTGGTTGGGCATTCCGCTGTTTGTGGTGGGCCTGCTGGCGTTGGCGCTCTTCTCGTCGCTCAAGGGGGGCTGGTTCTGGCTCGCGCGGAGGTTTCGCACGGACGAACCCATGCCGAGGGGCGCCATCAGTGGTGTCACGGGGCGGATGGGTTGGGTCCATTACAGGAACTCGCTCACCGTGGGGGCGGACGAGGATGGCCTCTACATCTCGATGATTCCCGTCTTCATGCCCTTCCATCCTCCCCTGTTCATTCCCTGGTCGGAGATTCGAGAGCGAAAGCGGGAGACGCCGTTCCTCTCCGTCCTCACGAAGTTCGACAGGCTGGAGGTCGGCCCGAAGCGCACGGTGGTGCGCATCGAGAGCCTGGTCATGGACGGGCTCGGTCGATACCTGCCGCTCCCGCGCTGAGCCTCTCTTCCTTGAGAGGCCCAGCCCGCTCACTCAAGGGCGTGTCAGGCGTCCCGCGCCGCATGCACGGGAGGCCGGCGCACGGACCACGGACGTGCCTCCTCCAACTGTCCCGCGAGGCGGAACAACGTGGCCTCATCCGCGAAGCGGCTCACGAACTGGACGCCGATGGGCAACTCCTGCGCGTTCCAGTGCAGCGGCACGGACATCGCCGGCTGTCCTGTCACGTTGTAGAGCGCGGTGAAGGGAATCATCGAGAACACGTGGCGGTACCACTCGCCAGCGCTCATCGGCTTGTTGGAATCCATCGCGCCCAGCGGGTAGGGCGGCACCGCCGCCGTGGGCGTCAGCAGCAGGTCATGGTCCACGTAGAACGCGCCCACGGCGCGGCTGACCTGATTGAACACTCCCAGCGCTGCCTGGAGATCCGTCGCCTTCAGCGAACGGCCATGCTGCACCGCCGCCCAGGTGGTGGCCTCCAGCGTGTCCGGGCCCACGGGACGTCCCAGGGCCCCGCCCAGCATCCCCGCCAGGGCCGCGTTGGTCGAGGACCAGACCGTCACCATCGCCTCCACCAGCGCGGCGTCGTCATAGACGGGCGCTGCCTCGACGAGGTCGTGCCCCAGGGAGGCGCATAGCTTCGCGGCGTCCTCGACCGCCGCGACGTTGTCGGGGCTCACGGGCCCTCCGGACGCGGGCCTCCTCGAAATCGCGATGCGCAGCCGCCCCGGCTCCCGCCGGACCTCGTTGAGATAGGGCCGCTCCGGCGGCGGCGCGTAGTGCGGGTCGCCCACCGCGGGACCGTGGGTGGCATCCAGCATCGCAGCGCTGTCGCGGACCGAGCGCGTCACCACATGCTCCACGCCCAGGCCGTTGATGGCCTCTCCTGAATTGGGCCCCACGGAGTTGCGCCCGCGCGTGGGCTTCAGGCCGAACACTCCACAGAGGGCGGCGGGAATGCGCAGGGAGCCGCCGCCATCATTGCCATGGGCCACCGGGACGATGCCCGCCGCCACCGCCGCCGCCGAGCCTCCACTGGAGCCACCGGAGCTGCGTCCCAAATCCCATGGGTTGCGCGTGGGGCCATGCAGCACCGGCTCCGTCGTCGCGTTGTTGCCGAACTCCGGCGTGTTCGTCCGGCCCAGCAACACCACGCCCGTGCGGCGAAAGCGCTCCATCAACACGGAGTCGAACGGCAGCATCAGTCCGCGCGTCAGCCGACTCCCCAGGTCCGTCGGGACGCCCGCCGCATGCAACGCCAGGTCCTTGATGAGGAAGGGCACCCCGGTGAAAGGACCCTGGGGAAGCCCCGTCTGCACGGCGGCCCGCGCGTCCGCTTCCCGGACGTCGATGACCGCGTTCAGCTTCGGATTGACGCGGGCGATGGCCGCGAGCGCCGCTTGCGTCAGCTCCGTCGGAGTCACTTCCTTGCGACGCACCAGCTCCGCCAGCCCCATCGCGTCGTATCGCGTGTAGTCGTCCAGGTGCATAAGCCCTTGTGGCGCACCGGACCGCGGAACGCGTTCCAGGTGCGGCGCACGAGGATACCGCCTTGCCTCGGGCCGCCGCGAGGACGGCCCAAGGCGCACCTCGACTTCAGTACTGACAGGCGCGGGCTTCGCAGTAACCCTGTTGCCCCTTGCACACGCAGTCGGCGTCGTCGCTGCACCGCGTCAGCTCGCACCACGGGCCTCCACCGCCGCCACCACCACCAGGAAGGGTGTATCGACACCCATTGCTGACGCAGCTCACGCTGCTCGCGCCAGGGCACGCGGCCCAGCACTCGCTCACCGTCGAGCACCGGACCGCGACACAGACCAGACTCGCCGCGTCCTGGGGCTCGCTGGACTCGGGCGCGAGGACCTCGGTGGCGGTCGGCTCGGCGAAGACGGCCGTGGTGAAGGACAACAGGAGGGCGAGGCTCCACGGGAGGACACGGCGCAGGGACATGACTGCTCCTTCGAGACCCCGGCCGACCTCGCGCCAGTGCGGGACGCCATGGGCGAGGACAATCGTATCAGCATGGCTCTGGTAGCGCGGATGTGCGCCCGACCTACCGCACTGTGTCTGTTGTTCCGCTCCACGCCGTCAACCGGGTTCAGACGCGCCTGTCATTGGACCGACACCCCGGCGCCCGCCGCTTCCAGGCCGGCGACTCCTCGTGACGCACGGAGACGTCCCCTGAAACCACGGTCTCGAGGTGGGCGTGGATTGCTCGATATGCCCGTCGTGCGGGGAGTATCCTCCCGGGCGCGAAGGCGGAGCCGTCCGCCCCTGCATCCCAGAAGGAATCCCCCTCCATGTTCATGTCTCAGCACCGTCGGCGCCAGGGAGCCCTGGCCCTCCTTCCTCTCACCCTCTGTCTCGGGCTCGCGTGCGGCCCCGTGCAGGAGGGTGAGGCTCCCGTCGAGGTCGCCACCGAGGCCCAGACGCAGCCCCTGGCCGCGCCGGGCTTCGCGGAGCTGCACCACCACATGTTCGCGGAGGAGGCGTTCGGCGGCGGGTGGTTCCACGGCAGCCACACCGGCTCGCTGGTGAGCTGTGACGGTGGCCTGCCGGAGAGTGACCACGCCCGGGTGCGCATGGACCTGAGCAACCTGCTCAACCTCTGCCCCGGGGTGGACCTGAGCGGCAACCCGTTGCTCGCGGCGTTCTTTGGCCTGGGCGGCGCGGTGGGCTCGGAGTTCATCGGGAAGATCGAGGGCACCGAGGGCGACACGGGCATCCACCTGGGGCGCATGTCGGTGAACACGCAGTGGCCGCGCTGGGACACCATCGCGCATCAGCAGTCGTGGGAGGGGTGGCTGCGGCAGGCGCACCAGGGCGGCATGTCCCTGGTCATGGTGTCGCTGGTCAGCAACGAGTTCCTCTGCAAGGCATTGCCGTACCAGAACATCTCCCGGCCGTGTGACGAGATGGTGGACGTGGAGCTGCAGCTCCAGATGGCGCGGGCCTTCGACGCGCGCACCGACTGGGTGGAGATCGCCCTGACGCCGTCGCACGCGCGCAGCATCATCGCCTCGGGCAAGCTGGCCATGGTGCTCTCCATCGAGACGAGCAAGCTGTTCGGCACCAAGGACTGGCGCCTGGAGCTGGACCGCTTCCACGCCCTGGGCGTCCGCTCGCTCCAGCCGGTGCACCAGCTGGACAACCGCTTCGGCGGCGCGGCGCTGCACAACGCCATCTTCCAGGCCGCGCAGTTCACGGAGAACTGCCACATCGACACCGACTGCGGCGTGACGACGGACACGATGACGCTGGGCTTCGATGTGTACCGCGACGCGGCCGGCAACTGCCGCAACACCAAGGGCCTCACCGCGGACGGCAAGGCGCTGCTCCAGACGATGATGGGCAAGGGCATGCTCATCGACGTGGCCCACCTGTCGGAGAAGGGCCTCCAGGACGCCTTCGCCGTCGCCCAGGCGAACACCTACTACCCGCTGGTCATCTCCCACGGCCACTTCCGCGAGGTGATGAACCCGAAGCTCGCCGACGACGAGAAGACGACGCCCGCGTGGGTGGTGCGCTACCTGCGCCAGACGGGTGGTATCTTCGGCCTGCGCACCGCGCATGACGAGACGCGCGCGTACACGCGCTCCGGCGTCGCCAACAACTGCCATGGCTCCACGCGCTCGCTGGCCCAGGCCGTCGAGTTCGGTCGCCAGGGCCTCAAGGTCCCCATGGCCTTCGGCGCGGACCTCAACGGCTTCATCCAGCAGACGCGTCCGCGCTTCGGCAACAACGGCGCGTGCTCCGCGACGTTCCAGGCGGAGGCGGATGCGCACCTGCGTCAACAGAACGTCTCCGGCCCCGCGCGCCTGGGCACGGGCTTCGACGAGTTCGGCCTCGCGCACGTGGGCTACCTGCCTGACTTGCTGAAGGACCTGGGCCGCGTGGGCGCCAACACCACGGGGCTGTCCGGCTCGGCGGAGGCCTTCCTCAAGGTGTGGGAGCGCGCGTCCAACCCGCGCACGGGCATGGCGGACGCGGCGGCGGACATCGACACCGCGGGCGTGGCCTCCTACGTGGACAAGGGCACGCGCGAGGCCGCGTACCCGGTGCTGTGCGGCGAGCACTACGCGCCGGACTCCAAGGCGGTGGGCGAGTCCTGCCGCTTCAAGGAGGAGTGCGTCAGCGACGCATGCACCGCGTCCGGCTGCAACAGCGCGGGCACCTGCATCTGCGACCAGGAGACCGACTGCGCGAGCACCCAGTACTGCGGTTGGGGGCTCAACAGCGGCAAGTGTCAGCCGAAGAAGGCCAAGGGGGCAACGTGCCTGTATGGCAAGGAATGCCTGTCTAATACCTGCCGTTGGACGCTGACCTGCGGCTGAGCGGGGGAGCCGGGGTGCGCATCGCCGTTGCGCGGCGCACCCCGGGGGCGTAGGGAGTCGACACTCCCATGTCCGCATTCGCCAAGCTGCTCGAAGCCGTTCGGAAGGAAGCCCGCCCCGGTCTCTGGTCCAAAGGCGTGGGTCTCGCCCGTGACGGGGCCGTGGTCCTCCAGTCGAAGACGGACAGCGAGCTGGAGCTGAGGGTCCGCTCGGCGGGGCGCCCGGTCCCCTTCACGGTGGCCCTCTATCCCGCCGACGACGCCTGGGAGTGTGACTGCCCCAGCCTCGTGGACCCGTGTGAGCATGTCGTCGCGGCGGCCATCTCGCTCCAACAGGCGGAGCGGGAGGACGCGCCCATGCAGACGGCGGCGACCCGCTGGTCTCGCATCGCCTATCACTTCACGCGCACGGGGGACGGCCTCCAGCTCAAGCGCACGCTGGCCCACGCGGACGGCAAGGAAGAGGCGCTGGAGGGCAGCCTCACCTCGTACATCGCGAAGCCCGCGCAGGCCGCGAAGCTCCAGGTGGAGCAGGCGGACCTGCTCGCCGACCGCATCCTGGAGCAGCGCCGCACGCGCGGCACACTCAACCCGGAGACGCTCGACGCGTTGCTCAAGGTGCTGGTGCAGGCGCGCAACGTCCTGTTGGACGGTCGCCCCGTCGCCATCCCCGACGAGGTGGTGGTGCCCCGGGCGCTGGTCGAGGAGCGCGGCGGGCAGCTCGTGGTGACGGTGGCGCGCGACTCGCGCGTGTCCGAAGTCGTGAGCCCCGGCGTGGCCCGCGTGGGAGACGCGCTGGCCCGCATGGGTGAGACGGGCATGACGGGGCCGTGGCTCCAGAACCTCCCCATCATCCGCACGTACAGCGCGGAGAACCTCGGCGAGCTGACGTCGAAGGTGCTGCCGGAGCTGGGCCGCCGGATGCCGGTGGAGGTGCGCACGAAGCGTGTGCCGTCCATCGACCGCGAGCTCAAGCCGCGCATCCTGCTGGAGCTGAACCAGCTCGAGTCGGGCCTGTCCGTGCTTCCCACGCTCGTCTACGGCGCGCCGCCGACGGTGCGCATCGACAACGGGAAGATGGTGTACCTGCGCGGCGCGGTGCCGCTGCGCGACGAGGCGGTGGAGCAGCGGCTCATCCACGACCTCCGTGAGGAGCTGAACCTGGTGCCCGGACGTCGGGTGACGGTGCAGGGCCCGGAGATGGTGCGCTGGGCGGACCGGCTGCGACGGTGGGGCGGAGACCTGGCCGGTGACGGCGCGTCCGTGGTGAGTCCGGATGTGCGGCTGCGTCCATCGCTCTCGGTCGAGTCCGCGGGGGATGGCGCGGGAATCCCGCAGGTGCGCTTCACGCTCGAGTTCCAGGTGGAGGGGGGCAAGGGCGGCGAGGCCCGCTCGGTGGACGCGGCGGCCGTCGTCCGGGCCTGGCAGGAAGGGCTCGGGTTGGTCCCGCTGGTGGGGGGCGGCTGGGCGCCCTTGCCGCGCGCGTGGCTGGACAAGCATGGTCAGCGCGTGGCGGACCTGCTCGCCGCGCGTCAGCCGGACGGCCGCGTCTCCAACCACGCGCTGCCGCAGCTCTCCTCGCTGTGCGAGACGCTGGAGCAGCCGCCTCCTCCGGGCCTGGACAAGCTGGCGCCGCTCGTCGAGGGATTCGAGAAGCTGCCGCCGCCCGTGTTGCCGGAGGACCTCAACGCGTCCTTGCGTCACTACCAGCAGACGGGTGTGAGCTGGCTGGGCTTCCTCAAGAGCGCGGGCCTGGGCGGCATCCTCGCGGACGACATGGGTCTGGGAAAGACGCTGCAGACCATCTGCGTGTTGGGGCCGCGCTCGCTCGTCGTCTGTCCCACCAGCGTGCTGCCCAACTGGGTGGCGGAGCTCAAGCGCTTCCGTCCGTCGTTGAGCGTCTGCGTCTACCACGGCCCCGGCCGCGAGCTGGACCCGGCGGCCGACGTGACGCTCACCACGTACTCGATTCTGCGACTGGACGCGGCGGCGCTGGGCGCCAGGGAGTGGGCCGCCCTGGTGCTGGACGAGGCGCAGGCCATCAAGAACCCGGAGAGCCAGGTCGCGCGCTCCGCGTTCGGCCTCAAGTCCAACTTCCGGTTGGCGCTCAGCGGTACGCCGCTGGAGAACCGGCTGGACGAGCTGTGGAGCTTGATGCACTTCACCAACCCGGGCCTGCTCGGGGGACGGCGGCAGTTCGAGGAGAAGGTGTCGCGCCCCATCTCCGAGGGCAACGCGGCGGCCTCCGCGGACCTGCGCCGTCGCATCCGCCCCTTCGTGCTGCGCAGGCTCAAGCGGGACGTCGCGCCGGAGCTGCCCCCGCGCATCGAGTCGGTGATGCACGTGTCGCTGGATGAGCGCGAGCGCTCCATCTACGACTCGGTGATGGCGGCGACGCGCAAGGAAGTGGTCGCCCTGCTCAACGAGGGCGGCAGCGTGCTCAAGGCGCTGGAGGCGCTCCTGCGACTGCGACAGGCGGCGTGCCACCCGGCGCTCGTCCCCGGTCAGAAGGCGACCTCGTCGTCGAAGGTGGAGACGCTGGTGGACGCGCTCGATACCGCTGTGTCGGAGGGCCACAAGGCGCTCGTGTTCTCCCAGTGGACCTCGCTCCTGGACCTCATCGAGCCGGCGCTGAAGCAGGCGGGCATCGGGTTCGACCGGCTGGACGGCACCACGGTGAATCGCGGCGATGTCACCTCCCGCTTCCAGTCGGAGGACGGCCCGCCGGTGTTGCTCATGTCGTTGAAGGCGGGCGGCACGGGCTTGAACCTCACGGCGGCGGACCACGTCTTCCTGGTGGACCCGTGGTGGAACCCGGCCGTGGAGGCGCAGGCGGCGGACCGCGCGCACCGCATCGGTCAGGAGCGGCCCGTCAACGTGTACCGCCTGGTGTCCCAGGGCACCGTCGAGGAGCGCATCCTCGGACTCCAGGACAAGAAGCGCGCGCTGATTGAAGCGGCCTTGAGCGAGGCCGCCGGCGCCGCGGCCATCACCCGTGAAGACCTGCTGGAGCTGTTCTCGTGAAGTGGCTCCAACTCACCACCCTGGGAGTTCTCCTGATGATGTCCGTGGATGCCGAGGCGAAGAAGCCGGACGCGGCCAGCACGCTGCGTGCCCTCATCGAGCAGGATTGGCAGTACCAGCTCGAGCACAGTCCGACGTACGCGTCCGTGCAGGGCGACCGTCGCTGGAACGAGCGCTGGGATGACCTGAGCCTCGCGGCCATCCAGGCGGACCACCAGCACTCGCGACAGGTGCTGGAGAAGCTCAAGAAGGTGGAGCGCGCGCGGCTGTCCGCCGAGGAGCAGCTCAACCTGGACCTGTTCCGCAGGGACCACGAGACGTGGGTGGAGGAGCACCGCTTCGGCTGGTATCTGCTGCCCACGAATCAGATGGGAGGCATCCCCGAGGGCATCAAGCAGCCCCCTGGCGTGCAGACGGCCTACCAGCTCGCGGACACGCTGCGCTTCGAGACGGTGAAGGACTACGAGGACTGGCTCGTCCGGCTCCAGGGCTTCGGCACCTATGTGGACCAGGTGGTGGCGTTGATGCGCGAGGGTCTGCGCCTGAAGAAGGTGCATCCGCGCGTCATCCTCCAGCGCATCCCGCCTCAAATAGAGCGGCAGCTCGTGGAGGACCCGACGAAGAGCGGCTTCTACAGCCCCTTCCTGCGCTTCCCCGAGAAGCTCCCCGCCACGGAGCAGCAGCGTCTGGCGGAGGCGGGCCGGAAGGCCGTGCGCGAGGGCGTGGTGCCCGCGCTGCGGCGCTTCCACCAGTTCCTCACCGCCGAGTACCTCCCGGGCGCGCCCGAGGCCGTGGGCGTCTGGCAGCTTCAGGACGGCGTGGAGATGTATGGCTTCTTCGCGCGCAAGTACACGACCACCGCGCTGACGCCGGAGCAGATCCACACCCAGGGGTTGGCGGAGGTGAAGCGCATCCGAGGGGAGATGGAGGCCATCATGAAGCGGACGGGCTTCCAGGGCTCGCTCGCGGAGTTCTTCCAGTTCCTGCGCACGGACCCGCGCTTCTACGCCCGCACCGGCGACGAGCTGCTGATGCGCTACCGGGCCCTGTCCAAGCGGATTGACCCGCTGCTGGTGCGCCTGTTCAAGACGCTGCCGCGCCAGCCCTACGCGGTGGAGGCGACACCGGAGGCCATGGCCCCCGACGTGACGACGGGCTTCTATTACCCGGCGGCCTCGGACGGCTCGCGTCCCGGCACGTACCTGGTGAACCTCTACCGTCCGGAGACGCGCCCGCTCTGGGAGATGGTGCCCCTCACGCTGCACGAGGCGGTGCCCGGACATCACCTCCAGACGGCCCTGGCCACCGAGCAACTGGGGCTGCCTGAGTTCCGTCGCTACGGCTACTACGTGGCCTATGGCGAGGGCTGGGCGCTGTACTGCGAGACGCTGGGGGACGAGCTGGGCCTCTACGCGGACCCCTACGACAAGTTCGGCCAGCTCTCCTATGACATGTGGCGCGCCGTCCGCCTCGTCGTGGACACCGGCATGCATGTGAAGCAGTGGACGCGCCAGCAGGCCCTCGACTACTTCATGGAGAACGCGCCCCGCCAGGCGTTGGACATCACCAACGAGGTGGACCGCTACATCGCCTGGCCCGGGCAGGCGCTCGCGTACAAGGTGGGGCAGCTCAAGATTCAGGAGCTGCGCACGCGCGCCGAGCAGGCGCTGGGCTCGCGCTTCGACGTGCGCGAGTTCCACGACGTGGTGCTGCTCGGGGGCTCGCTGCCGCTGGACGTGCTCGAGCGCAAGGTCGACGCGTGGGTGGCGGGACAGCAGCCCTCCGCCGGGAAGCAGGGGGCTTCGTCCCACGCACCGGCGCCGTAGCTACTTGCCGCGCTTCACCGTGGCCCGCACCAGTTGTTTGATGGCGCGGTGGGCACGCGGGCCACCGGCCTTGATGAGGCGGTCATTCAGGTCGTCCACCAGCCGGTGGCGCAGCGGGGGCTCGGTGGTGAGCAGGGCCTCGTAGCTGGCCCGCAGCTCCTCCTCCCGCTCCGCGAAGGCGCGCAGCTCCTGCTCGCGCGCGGCGAGTTGCTCACGCAGGGAGAACAATTCCTCCCGCTCCTCCTCGCGCGCGGCGAGCCGTGCCCTCAGGGTGTGCAGCTCCAACTGCTCCGCCTCCCACCGCGTGCGCTGCTGCTCCAGCTCCCGCAGCCGGGCCTCCGTGGCCTCGCCGCGCTCGAGCAGCGCCTGGTGGCGCGCCTCCGCTTCCCTCGCGGCGGCCTGGGCCGCCTGCGCATCCTCGGCCCGCTGGAGCCGCGCCTGCTGGAGCTCCTGGCGGAAGTCCTCCATCCACAGGGACGCGCGCGACACCCAGCTCACGTCCGGCGTCGGCAGCTCCAGGCTGACCGCCAGTCGCTCCAGCCACTCGCGGCGCAGCGCCCGCTGGCTTTCGATGTACTCCGTGCCTCGGGCCAGGGACTGGCTCCAGTCGCTCGAAAGGAACTCCGCGAGCGAACCCTCCGTCTCCGCGAGCCCCGCCTTCTTCTGGCGGTAGTAGTCGTTGAAGGCGAACAGGTGGGTGGGCACTCCGGCGACCTTGCCCAGCAACGTGACGTGGTAGGACGAGGCGAAGAGCACCTCGCCCTGCTGGATTTGCTCGACGGCCTGATGCAGTCGTCCCTGGAAGAGCAGGCCCACCAGGTCGATGACGTCCGCGCGAGGGAAGTACTCCGGGAAGGACGTCTTGCGCATGGCCGCGACGCTGTCCTCCACCACGGGCCGCTCATCGATGTACGCGTTGAGGACGACGGGCGAGGCGTCCTCTCCGAATCGCGCCCGCAGCGCCTGGAGCTGCCCGTTCATCAACGTGGTGGGCGTGGGCATCAGCGCCGGGTCCTCTCCCACGTTCGTGTAGACATACGTGGAGAGGTTCATGTGCAGCGCGAAGCGTCCGGCGCCAGGCGTGCGGGGTTCGCCGCGTGAGGCCTGCGCGCCCGCGCGGTCCAGCTCCTCCAGCGCGTCGTCTCCAGACAGGCGCGCTTCCAGGCCGCAAGCGACGAGGGCCTCGGTGGACTCCGGATCCCTGCAACCGACGAGCGCCGGCTGCCACTGCCGCGCATGCGCCGCGAGGCGGCCGGCGAACTCCGGCCCCACCTGGAGTCCCGACAGGACGTAGTGGCCCGGCAGCCACGCGCGGAGCACCGTCTCGATGAGCTCCAGCATGGAGTCCCCCCAGCGCCCGTTGAAGTACCCGCCGCCGTAGACGTGCAGGCGGCAGGGCCCCCGAAGCAGGAGCGGGGACACGGGCTCCAACCCCAGGCTCCTCGCCGAGCGGTCCGCCTCCTCCCAGGGCGCGCCCGAGAAGAAGACGAAGTCCTCCGTGCCGAGCACCGCGGGAAGTTGTTTCAGGGACTGCGGGTCCGTCACCCTGCCCAGCTCATGCAGGGAGGCCACGACCGCTGACTCCTGGCGCGCGCGGTGCCAGCGGACAACCCCTTGCAGCATGAGGATGTCCCCGAAGTTCCAGTAACCGTTAAATCCTCCAGCGAGGAGGACTTTTGGCAGCTCGGGGGAGTTGAGCTTCTTCAGGGTGGTGGGCGTCGCGAAGAAGGAGAAGCGCATCCTCGTTTCTTAATCACGGACGTCACGACGTCGTCACGCCCAACCGACGTGTCGACAGATGACAGTGTTCCGTTTCACAGAGGCCGAGGCTCGGCCGTCCGCCTGTCTTGAATGTTTCGCGCGCACCTCCGAGCACACTCCTGTCTCGGGCCTGGACTCATCGGCCGGATTTGCCTGCCGGGGGCCGCTTGGATTTGGGCGCGGGCGTGAGCCGTCCGTATTTCTTCAGGGCCTTCACCAGTCCGTCCGGGGGCAGGCCGTAGACGCGGATGTTGTCCGCGCCCGTCATGGTGTCGGAGGCGAGCATCGCGTTGAGGATGGCTTCCTGTGTGGCCTGGACCGTGGCCTCGAAGAGGGGATTGAGTCTGTCGTTGCTGAGCACCGCGACGTTGGCGGGACGCTCCTGGGCCGCGGGCTTGAGGCTCTGCGTGGAGAACGCGAGGAAGATGTCTCCCGAGTAGTTCTCACCCAGTCCGCCCATCTTCGCGATGCCCAGCGGCACGCGCCGCGCGAGCCGTCCGAGCTGGTGGGGCAGCAGGGGGGCATCCGTCGCGACGATGATGATGATGGAGCCCGCGCCCTCGAAGGGAGTGGGCACCGCGGGCGGACCGCCGGTGGCGCCGCAGGACGTCAGGGAGCCCATCATCGGGCTGCCGGGCTTCTGCGTGCCGAGATAGCAGGGCTTGTGGTCCGCCAGCTCCTCGCCGACGGGAACGCCCTCCACGGAGAAGAGGCGTCGCGAGCCGTAGTTGCACTGCACCAGCACGCCCAGGGTGTAGCCGCCCGCGGACTCCGGCAGCTTGCGCGAGGCGGTGCCGATACCGCCCTTGAAGCCGTGGCACACCATGCCGGTGCCGCCTCCGACGGAGCCCTCCAGCATGGGGCCCGGGCGTGCGGACTCGAGTGCCTGGATGGCGTGCGACGGCTTGACGTGGAAGCCATAGAGGTCGTTCAGCATCCCGTCCCAAGTCTCCGCCACCACGGGCAGCCCCAGGTCCCACGCGAGGTCCTTGCCCATCGCCCAGGAGATGACGCCCTCGCGCACCGCGCCGATGTCGTTGGTGTTGGTAATCATCACCGGGCCATTGAGTTCACCGGACTCCTGAATCCAATGGGTGCCTGTCATCTCACCGTTGCCATTGAGGGCGTAGATGGCGGCGAACACCGGCTCCGCGACGCCGTCCCTGCCACGGGGCAGCACCGCCGTGACACCGGTGCGCATGGGGCCCTTTCCGGGCTCGATGCGCCCCTCGCCGGAGATGAGCGTCGTATGGCCCACCTCCACGCCGGGCACATCGGTGATGGCGCCGAGCGGACCTGACTGGCCACCGAAGGTGATGCCCAGGTTCCTGGCGCGGGGGCGGGCGCGCTCGGTCTGGGCGGCGCCGAGCGAGGGAGTCACCAACAGGCAGAGCAGCACGGAGGAGAGCAGGGTGCGCATGCCCCGCTTCCTACTCCTCCCCGCACCGTTCGTGTAGCCAGGATGCGAGAGCGCCCGGGGATTCCCGAGCGCCTTCGCGGTGCGTCAGAACGCGGTGCCGTCCGCGCGCAACCCCGGGGACGAGGTGAGGCAGGAGGGCAGCGACGTGTGCCGCACGAAGGCCCCGTTCGGGTCCGCATCCGGGGAGCGGTTGTCGGACACATTGTCAGCGGGAGAGACGTAGCTGTACGTGTCCACGTCGGTGTTGTCCGCCTTGCGCAGGCGCACGGTGTCGCCATCGTTGCTCAGTCCGAGCGCTCCACTGGAGGCCCTCACCGCGTTCGTCCTGCCCGGAGGGATGCCCGCGGCCCCTCCGAAGACGACCACGGCCTTGCCCGCGCCCAGCGTGGTTCCGGCCGGGAAGACATGGCGCGAGAGGGCGGAGTCCCACACGCTCCATCCCGAGATATCCACGGCGACGGCGCCGACGTTGACCAGCTCCACGAACTCATAGGCGGGGTTGTTGTTGCCGTTGACGGCGGGCTCGTTGGCGAGCACCTCGTTGATGATGACGCGGCTGGCGCCCTGGACGATGGTCACCGGCGCGTCGCTCTCGTCGAAGAGGGTGGCGTTCGACGTGTCCACCACCCGCACGAGCGTGTTCGTGGAGGAGAGGGCGGGCAACGTCCACGCATGACTGCCCTGGACGGCGGGCACCGAGGCGGCCAGCACGCTCCACGTCGTGCCACCATCGGTGGTGGCTTCCACGCGCACGTCACCGACACCCCAGGCATGCCACCGGATGTGGAGCACGGAGCCGGCGAGGAAGGTGCCTCCGTGGGGGTCCTTGAGCCGCACGAACGGCTCCGGCGCGGAGCTGAACGCATACGTGCTGACGACAGGGCGGTGGTCGCTCAAGGTGTTCAAGTAGTCGGGCACCCACTCGTCCGCGTAGATGACCTCGGCGGAGCTCGGGACATAGCGGGCGGCCACCTCGTTGCTGGCCAGCGTGTGGTCCACCATGTTCTCGAAGCCGATGGACGTGTCGTCGCCCGCCAGCGACAGCTCACGGGTGATGAAGGTGTAGCCGTTCGGGTCCGACACGAAGTTCTGGTACGGCGTGAGCATGGGCTGCTGGGTGCCGGGGTCCAGGGTGATGGACTCGTCCACGTCGTCGTTCCAGTCGCCCAGGACGAGCACGTGCTCGTTGGACAGGTTCTGGTCCAGGTACTCCTTCAGCGCGGCGCTCGCGCGCTCACGGGTGGCGCGGGGGCTGGTGTCGACGCCGTTCTCCGCGCGCATGTGGACCACGATGACGACGAGCGGCGTCTGCGTGCCCTGGATTTCGGTGGTGAAGTTCACGCGCAGGGGCGGGCGGTTTCCGAAGTCGCTCTCGCTGCCCACGCGGAGCAGCTCCGCGCTCTGGAAGGTGAGCGTGCTGTCGTAGAGGATGCCCAGCTTCTGCGTGGTGCCGCCGTACGGAGAGGTGCTGCCCGTGACGTAGTTGGCGTTGTTGGAGAGAAAGCCGCTGAAGCCCGGGAGCTGGGCCTTGAGGGTGTCGAAGTCGACGACGTCGACCATCTCCACCATGCCCCACAGGTTGGCGCCCGCCTGGAGCATGACGTCGCGCGCGGAGGCAATCTGCAGGTCATCCAGCGCGCCGCCCTGCGACGTCGAGTTCACGGGACCCTGCGTGTCGGAGCCGAAATAGGTGAGGTTGTAGTGGCCCACCTTGAAGACCGGCGGGCTGAAGCTGGAGATGGTCAGCACCAGGCTCCGCGAAGCCGTGCGGTCCGTGGAGTCCGTCGCCGTGACGATGAGGTCGAACGTTCCCTGCACGGTGGGCGTCCCGGAGAGGACACCCTCCGAGGACAGCGTGAGGCCATCTGGCAGCGCGCCCATCGTGACGGCCCAGCTCAGGGGCTCGACGCCTCCGGTGGCCGCGAGGGTGGACTGGTAGGCCGCATCCCGGGTGGCTCCGGGCAGTGAAGCGGTGGTGACGCTGAAGGCGGTGAGGACGGTGAGCTGGGTGGCATACTGCGCCTGCCTTCCATTGGCGTCCGTCGCCGAGACGACGAAGCTGAACTGGCCCGCCTCGGTGAAGGTTCCCTGGAGGAGTCCCTGCGCCGACAGCGTCAGGCCGGGCGGCAGGTCTCCCACGCGCGCGAAGGTGATGGGGGCCTTGCCGCCGACGACGGTCAGCGTGAGCGAGACGCTCTCGCCGACTTCATGGGATGAGAGCTGGAACTGCACGATGCGAGGACGCGCGTAGACGGAGAGGGCGAGGTCGGCGGTGTCGCTCGCGCCCGAGGCGTCCCGCACGCGCACGGTGAAGGTCGCATCACCGGCCGCCGAGGGTGTGCCGGCGAGGGAGCCGTTGGTGCCGAGCGTGAGGCCCGCGGGCAGTGCTCCGGCGGTGACGTCCCAGGTCAGGGGCGCGAGTCCACCGCTCGCAGACAGGGCGAGCGAGTAGGGATCACCCGTGTATGTGTCCGCCAGGGTCTCCGTGAGGACGACGGGAGGCGTGGTCGAGCCACCGTCCGTGTCGGGGCCCGCGTCCGGAACGAACCCACCATCCAGGTCGGGGCCGCTGTCTGGAGTGAAGCCGCCATCCGTGTCGGGGCCGCTGTCTGGAGTGAAGCCGCCATCCGTGTCGGGGCCACCGTCGAGCGTGGGGCCCGCATCTGTGTCGGGGCCACCATCCAGGGGTGGGCCACCGTCAGGGTCTCCGTCGTGTCCAGGGCCGGCATCCGTCTTGGTTCCGCTGTCCACGGGCCCGGGTGTGGGGTCGGAATCCGAGCAGGCGGTGAACAGGAAGAGGACGAGCAGCGGCGCGACTGCGCGATGCGACAACATGAAGGACTCCGAAGCAGGGAACGAAGCGCGCGGGGGGGCCTGGAATCCTAGCGCAGGAGCCCGTCGCGCATGCGGGTGGGTTGATGGGAGAGGGCGTCAGGTCGTCTCCGCGCCCGGCGTCCGACGCCTCGAAACCGGCCCCCCGGCACACGGTTCCTGGAGCTGGCCCCTCGGCTCCCTGCGCGAAAGAAACCCCATGACCGAGCGTGAGTTGACGCATCTCGAGGTGCCGTGTTTCGTCGACTTTTCCGAGGCCCTCTCGGGTCGGGAGTTGATGGCCCAAGGCGTCGGACCCGACTTCGACCTGTGGCTCCTGGCCCTGGAGGGAGAACGGGACGACCGGGAGAAGGTCGCACCGGGCCTCCCATCCTTCGCGAAGTCGCTGGCGGATGTGCCGCAGACCTACGAGGTCCTGCGCTTCTCTTCGCCGGATGCTCCGCCCGAGTGCGTCCGCTTGCCGCCCAACCGACGCAACTTCCATTTCGTGCAGCCCCTGCCGGAGGGCGAGCTGCTGCTGGTGGGCGGCCGTTGCGGCTACCTCGACAAGGACGCGCACGAACGCAACGCGGTGGTCTATTCCCGCGACGGGCGTGTGACGCGTGAACTCACCCTCGGCGATGGCATCCAGGACGTGCAGGCCACCGCCGACGGGCGCCTGTGGGTGAGCTACTTCGACGAAGGCGTGCTCGGCAATCGAGGGTGGGGGCGCGGGGATATCGACAGCGAGCCGATTGGACGAAGCGGGTTGGTCCTCTTCGATGCGCGGGGCCAGCGCCTCAGTGAGTACGACGCGAAGGCCGTGGGCACCGATGTCATCGTCGACTGCTACGCGCTCAACGTCGCCTCCAATGACGAGATGTGGCTGTACTTCTACACGGACTTTCCCCTGGTCCGCCTGCGCACGGGGGGCCGGCCCGCTGTCTGGAAGACGCCTGTCACAGGGGCGAGCGCGCTCGCCGTGGGGGCGACGCACGTGTTGTTCGGAGGCTCCTATTCGGCGCGCTCAACCTTCGAGTTGTTCGTCCTGCACGGTGGCCGCGAGGAGGCGCTGACTCCGGCGGGCACCTTCGTCTTCGTGGACCCGGACGGTACCCGGTGGCAGCCGACCTGGATGTGCGGGCGCGGTCCCTGGCTCTACGGTGGAGAAGGCACTCGCGCCTTTCGCATCGACCTCGACACGCTCATCGCCTCGACCCGGGTCTGGCACTGAATGCTCCTGCCACTCTCGACGACCCATTCCCCCGCGACAGACCTGGGCTCCCTGCTGCACAAGAGCCCGCGTGTGGCACCTGGAGACGCTGGCGAAGGTGTGTCGCGCGGACCCGGATTGGCTCATGGCGACGTCCCATCGCGTGGTGTCACTGAGTGACGCGCGGGCCGTCGAGGACGCGACGCGCTGGTGGGAGTCGCTGACCTCGCGAGGCGGGGAGGGCATGGTGGTGAAGCCCCTCGCGTACGTGGCCCGAGGCCAGAAGGGAGTCCTCCAGCCGGCCATCAAGTGCCGGGGCCCGGACTACCTGCGCATCATCTACGGTCCGGAGTACACCGCGCCGGAGCACCTGGAGCGTCTGCGCAAGCGAGGGGTGTCCACGAAGCGCTCGCTGGCGTTGCGGGAGCTGGCGTTGGGGGTGGAGGCACTGGAGCGCTTCGTCCGGAAGGAGCCGCTGCGGCGCGTCCACGAGTGTGTCTTCAGCGTGCTCGCGCTGGAGAGCGAGCCGGTGGACCCCCGGCTGTAGCCGGACCGGGGCCGCTTCCTTCACGCGGAGGGCCCAGGCACCAGGTGCCGTGCGTGCGCCCTCCGAGGCCCTTCACTCAGTGAAGGCCAGGCGCCGACTCGGGCGTCATGCCGGACCGGGTCGACTTCGTGGCTTCTCGCTGCGCGTACTCCGCCATGCCCTCGAAGTCGACGCAGAGGCAGGGCTCGTTGCCGATGACCCACGCGTCGTGTCCCGGTGGGATGATGGCCACGTCCCCAGGACCCATTTCGTTCTGGTCCCCGTCATCCATCTTCACCACCATCCTCCCGCTGACGACGTAGATGGAGTGGGCCACCTGGCAGCTCTCCGTGCCGGCGATGGGCTTGACGTCCTGGGACCACTTCCAGCCGGGCTCGAAGACGCCCATCCCCACCGTGCGCCCTCCGTCGAACTGGAGAACGTCCGCATGCCCGTGCGCCTCGAACGGCCGGCGCTCATCGGGTGTCGAGAATCGCTTGATGATGAACTCGCTCATGATGTTTCCCTCCGCGAGCCAGAGGAGGGAGGAGCGCCGCGCGCCCCACACGCCCCGGGCCCGCCCATGTTTCCCAAGGGAAACCTAGGGACGTTCCCGGCGGACGTCAGTGCTCAGGTCATCAACTCCAGCGGCATGGACAACCCCGCCTCGAACCCCGGCTCCTTGCGAAGTTGCTCCAGCACGCCGCGCGTGCAGTGCAGCGTCACCAGGGGAAACAACCCCGGCTCGCTCACCCAGCGCACGGCGCTCATCAACTCCCGCGCCCGCAGGAAGCCCAGCACCGTGTCGCGGAACTGCTGGCTCTCCTCGCCCGCTTGCCGATGCACCGCCGCTCGACTCCTGGCGGGCGCGGACGCGGCTGGTCGCTTGCCACCCTGGCGAGAGGACGGCCGGGACGCAGTGGGCTGCTCCCGGGGCATGACGATGGCTTCAATCCACATCGTGTCGCCCTCCTCGTGGCGTGGCGATTCCAGACCTGCTTGAAGATTATCGGACAAGGGCGTGGTCCAGTTGTGTCCCCACCTCGTCGAACAAAAGGGTGGGGCGCCTGCACCCCCATCGCACGGGTTCGATTCGGAGCGCCGCTGCCCGCCCCGTGGAGTCAGCTGGCGCAGAGGGGCCTGGCCGCTCGGCTGCCCCACGGGGGGACGGCCATCCGCCGCGAGCCCGACAGGCCGCTCTCATGTGCGGAGCTTGTCAGGCTCGCACGCGAGGGGGCCTGACTGGCGGCGCATCACTTCCTACCTTGTCGCTCATGAAGGACTCCAGTCGCCAACTGCCGGTCTACGTCCCCGCCCGCACGGTGTGGGCCGTGGGGCTGCAGGTGCTGCTCCTGGCGATCTGCTGGCTGGTGCTCCGACGGCTGTATCCGCTGTTCACGCTCCTGGCCGTCGTGCTGCTGCTCTCCCTCGCGTTGGATCCGCTGGTGCGCCGGCTGGAGCGGTGGGGCCTGAAGCGAGGGTTGGGCGTGGCCGTGGTGGCGCTGGTGCTCCTGGGGTTGGTGGGCGTGCTGGTGGGCACGCTGGTGCCCGCGCTCGTCCAGCAGATTGAGGGCCTGGTCCAGGCGATGCCGGGGCTGCTGCAGCGGCTCTCCGAATCCCAATGGGTGAGGGAGCTGGGAGCTCGCTACGGCTTCGAGATGCATCCCGAGGAGCTGCTGCGCTTCGAGCCGATGGACCTGGCGGGTCGTGCCGTCGGGGTCCTTTCCTCCACCCTGGGACTGCTGGCTGCGGGCATCACCGTGGTGGCCCTCTCCGTCTTCAGCCTGCTGTTCGGCAAGGAACTCTACGAGAGCATCCTCCAGTGGGTGGTGCCACGCCGGAGGCACCACGTGCGCGGGCTGGTGGAGCGCATGCGCGCCGCGGTGAGCAACTACGTCGCCGGCACGCTGCTGGTGATGACCATCGGCGGCACCGTGGCCGCCACTGTCGCGCTCGTCCAGGGCGTGCCCTTCTTCCTGGCCCTGGGGCTGGCGGTGATGGTGCTGGGGGTCATTCCCTATATCGGCAGTGTCATCAGCGCCGTGCTGGTGAGCCTCACGACGCTGGCCACGGTGGGGCTGCGCGCGGCCGTCATCGCGCTGGTCGTCTTCATGGTCTACCAGCAGATTGAGTCCAACGTGCTGGGCCCCATGGTGCAGCGCCGGGCCATCCGGATGAACCCGCTGCTCATCTCCATCGTCGTGCTCTGTGGCGGCGCGCTCGCGGGCCTCCTGGGCGCGGTCGTCGCAGTGCCCCTGGCCGCCGCCGCGCAGGTGCTCGTCCAGGAGTTGCTCCGGGCGCGGCAACTGAACTGGAGGCGCGTCCACCGCCGCGAGAATGCCCGGCGACAGGCGGGGCGGGGCGCGGTGGAGGAGGGGCTGCTGTTCGCGGGCCCCATGGACGACACGTCCGAGCACGGGGGGCCGCCTTCGGAGAGCGACCGCCACTGAGCGGCGTGGCGCCCGGACGTGAAGAAGGGCTCCCGGAGTGTGTCCCGGAAGCCCTTCTCGTTCAGCTCAGGCTGACGTCAGCGCCGCACCTCCGACCTGGGAAGCGTGGAGGCGTGGCGCCGGGCTTCAGCGGCCCGCGGGGGCCGAGCGGCCCTGCGACGTGACGGACTTGCCGCTGTCCGCCGCGGCCACGGACGTGCCGACCGAGAACACCAGGTCGTCACGATCGTTGTAGGAGCCGCTGGTGCACGCGCTCGCCGTCCCGTTGAAGCGGAACTGCGGACGGATGGCGTGCGTGCCCGCCGTGGCACCCAGGTTGAACGTGTGAGTGAAGGTCCTCGCGACCCCCCCCGCGGTGCAGGCCACGTTGGTGGTCAGCGCCGTCCAGGACGGAGCCGACGCGTTCGTCGTGTAGTAGAGGTCGAAGAAGTCCGTCGTCCCCCAGCACCACACGGTGACTTCCACCGTCACCTGCTTGCCCGTGGCGAACGCGCCCTGGTCCGTCGTCTTGATGACCACCCGGTCGATGCTCTCATCGGTGTGGTAGACGCCGGAGACGCCGTCCGCGCACGAGTCGTTGATGGTGTTCGGCTGGTTCAGCTCGGCGCCGCCAGACAGCGTGCCGCGGCCGTTGACCAGCGTGGTGCCGGTGTCGCAACCGCACACGTTGCCGCAGGTCGGAGCCTGGAGCGTGGTGTTGAACGTGGCCACCGCGGGCGTGCAGACCGTGCTGGTGGTGAAGCTGCGCACGGTGCTGTTGGGGCTGGCACCGCAGACATCCGCCGCGCGGGCACGCCAGTAGTACGTGGTGGCGCTCGTCAGAGCCGGAGTCACCGTCCAGTTGCTGGCCGACAGGGCGGTGCCCGTCCGGACGATGTTGGTGAACGCCGAATCAGAGGCCACTTCGACCACGTAGTTGGCCGCGCTCGGCACGTCGGACCAGTCCAGCGCCGCCGACGTCGCGACGCCCGTGGCGCCGTCCGCCGGAGACGCGAGCGTCGGAGCCGACAGCGGCGTGCAGCCGCGCGTGGTGTAGCTGAACGCGGTGGACCAGGCCCCCACGCCGCCGCACGAGTTGTTCGCCCGCACGCGCCAGTAGTAGGTGGTGTTGACGTTCAGCGCCGGGGACACCGTCCACGTGCTGGAGACCAGCGAGTTGGCCGAGGCCGTCACCGTCGCGAACGTCGGGTCGGTGGACACCTGGACCTCGTAGGTGGAGGCACCGGACACGTCCGCCCAGTCGAGCACCGCGGCCAGCTCCGCGCCGGTGGCACCGTTGCTGGGGCTGGACAGGGTGGCGAGGCCCGGCGCGGTGCAGGCCGGCGTGGCGCACGAGCACGCGCTCGCCGCGCCGTAGCACGCGTTCGAGGACGCGGGGACGATGGAGTAGCAGTACTCGCGGCCGTTGGCGACCTCGGAGTCCGTGTACGTGGTGCCCGTGACGGTGGCGACCTTCGCCTTGCCGAAGTTGCAGCCCATGCCCTCGGTCTTCATCACCCAGTACTCGCTGGCGCCAGCGGAGGCCGTCCAGTTCAGGGCAATCTGACCGTCACCCGGGGTGGCGGTGTGCGTGGGCGCCGCGGTGGGGCCGGCCGAACAACCCGAGTTCACCGGGGGGGTGGTGTTACATGCGATGTTGTGACGGTTGAACGCGGCGTGGATGGCCGTCATGTGCGGCGTGCCGTCCGCCAGGTTGCCGTTGTCGTCGTCCGCCGCCAGCCACTGCATGTAGCCGTTGGTGGAGCCGCAGCCGTCGGACGTGCCGCCGGTGCAGTTACAGGAGTGCCACGCGCCGACGTTGCCGCTGCCCTGGTAGAACAGCTTGTTGCCGACGATGAACGCCGTGTTGGAGTCGTAGTTGAACGGCGCGCCAGCCAGGTCGATCTTGACCAGGTCCCAGGCGGCCTGACGGGCAGGCGAGGCGGCGCAGTGAACCTGACGGCTGCACGGGCCCGTGCCGGAGCTGCAGTTGGGGCACACGAAGTTCTGCGGGGTGGCCGGGGGCGCGGGCACGCCGCCGTAGGTGGCCGCCTGCCAGTCCGCGTCACGCACGCCGGAGCACCGGGTGTTGCACCACGGCGTGCCGACCTGCGACTCGTTCTGGTTCTGCCCCGTGCCGTCCGGCGTCACACCGCAGCCACGGCTGCCGGTCTGGAAGAAGCCGTAGCCCACGCAGGACGTCTGCAGACGATAGATGGCCGCGATGTCCGCGTAGCCTTCGCTGGAGTTCGACAGCACGCCGTTCGAGTCGAAGTCATCCATGCCATGGCCCCACTCGTGGTCGAACACGGCGCCAATCTCACCGGTGTTCCGGCAGCCACCGCCGCTGCGGTAGAAGTTGACCGACGTGCCGTTCCAGAAGGCGTTGCAGGTGCTGTTGATGTTGACGTTCGCGAGCAGCTGCGTGGACAGCCAGGTGTTGCCCGGCAGGTAGCCGCGGGCCTGCTCGGCCAGCTTGTTCAGCTCGTAGAAGCTGGAGCGCGACGCGGGGGAGTTGCCCGCCTGGCCGGTGATGCAGTCGTGGTCGTTGTTCGCGCCGCCCATGGCGATGTTGCCCGTGGTGGAGCTGACGTTGATCGCGCCGCAGGTGTCCGCCACGCGGACGTAGCGGCCGGACAGCGTGGTGGCGGCGGTGCCAGTGCTATAGGCGAAGATGCCCGCGCCATCCGTGAAGTTGTTGGGCGAGGCCAGGCCCGTGTTCGCCCAGGGCATGGGCGAGTTGGGCTTCATCGTGCCGCACACCGTGTTGTCCACGCAGGTGCCGATGTTCGTGGACGGGTAGATGCCGCCCTGGATCTGCGCGTCGAAGTAGTGGTTGTCGTCCTCGATGGCGAGCGTCTCGCCCGAGTGCGCGTCCACCGTCACCTTCCAGCGCTGGTGGGCGTCCGGGTCCTGGAAGCCGTAGGCGTAGACCAGGCGATGCTCGTAGCCGGTCCCCACGGCGCCGGCAAAGGACTCACCCTGGGGCGCCATGGGGGCGACCTCCAGCGTGGGCTGCTGCCAGAGCTGCTGCGGGCTGGCGTTCAGGCCGACGAAGCCGTTGCCCGCGACCAGCGCGTCGTTCGGCGCGAGCGCCGGGCGCGTGTCGATGCCCACGTTGGCCCACGCCTCGGTGCCGATGAGGATGAGGTTGCCGTGGCTGATGGTCGCGGCGATGCGCGCGTGGCGCACCGGCAGGCCATTGACCACCTGCTGGATGTGGACCTGCCAGAGGTTCTCGTTGACCGCCGTGATGCGGGGCGAGCCCAGCTGCATCAGGTCGATGTTGAACGCGGCCTGGTTGTCCGCGATGAACTTGAAGACCAGGTCGCCGATGACGGACTCGTCCACGGCCGCCACGGAGCGGCCAATGGACTCACGCACGCCGTCCAGCGTCACGTTGTTGCGGAAGCCCTTGCCGGGGATGAGGGGAATGGAGCCCTCGATGCCCGACGGAGTGCCGGTGCGAGGGTCGATGTGGACGCGGAAGTCCTTCCCGTTGCGGGCGAAGAAGTCATCCCAGCCCGTGGCCGTGTCCTTGGCCATGGTCCGCATCGCCTGCTCCAGCGGTGTGTTCTGGATGGGCAGGTAGAACTCGGGCTTGTAGAACGCCTTGCTGGCGATGGCGCTCTGCCCCTGTTCGGGGGGTTGCACCGCCCAGCTCGTCGCTGACATGAGCAAGGCAAGACATGCTGCTGACACCTTGGTGTGGCGCATGCGGTTCTCCTCTAAGGGGGTCCCGAGGGGCGGACCCGAGGTGGCTCCAAGACGGAGCCCGCAGACGCCTTACTGATGCCTCACCAAAAAATGAATATGCCTTATTCCCCGGCTACCAATCGAAACTGGATCCCTAGGAAAAACAAGGCCGCGAAGTGTTCACTGGCCAACGCCATAACGCACTGTAAGTAAATCCCACCATGGCTCTGAGCGCGGAAGTGTGCCACTGCCACCAAAATTTTATTGACAGGGTGTTGCGGGCTAGCGCGGCCAGATGCGCACCCAGTCATCCTGGATGAGCTTGCCGCTGGTCCTGTCCGTGCTTCCGCTGGCCATGAAGCCTCGAGGCGCGCCGAGCGCCAGCGCGCCGGCCTCCACCCACAACAGCAGCAGCAGGGCCACCACGAGTGCGGGCACGCGCGTGGCCAGTGCGGGGCGGCGCGCGGTGAGGACGACGAGGGGCAGCAGCAGCAGCGGAACCAGTGCGGGGAAGATGGTGAGCAGGCCGCGCGTGTAGCCGAAGAAGGCGACGGTGATGAGCGCGCGGTGCAGGACGACCAGCGTGAGCAGGCTGAGCTCGCGCCAGGGGCGGGTGAGGGACAGCGCGGCGCCCGCGACGAGCAGCACGAGCAGCGGCCACTTCAGCCACGTGCCCTCGGGGACGAAGAGGTCCACCGGGGCGCGCGCGCCGCTCAGGCCGGAGGGGAGGTTGGAGGCGCCCAGGCCCAGGCTCAGGCCGTCCAGCCAGCGCGACAGCTTGGTGCTCCAGAGGCGCGCGGCGTCCGCGGGGTGCTCGCGCATCCACTCCAGGCCCACCGCATAGCCATGCAGCAAGAGCTTGCGCTGCGCGGGATTGGCCACGTCCAGGTGGCCTTCCTGGCCGAGCTGATTGACGGAGTCCGGAGTGAAGCCGCCGGTGGCGCGCGCGTGGTTCGCCATGGCGAAGTTGATGGGGCCATAGGCGGTGACGGGCGCGAGCACCGGCAGCGGCTCCAGCGTCGGAGTGTTCGCGTTCAGCTCGCCGAGCACCTTCGCGTTGCGCACGGCCCACGGCGCGAGCACCAGTCCACAGACGAGCACCGCGGCGCCCCAGCGGATGGCGAGCGCGGGCAGCGGCGTCGAGCCCCGGTAGAGCCAGGCCCACGCGAGCAGGAAGGGCCACAGGTAGAGGTGCTCGGCGCGGGTGAGCGAGCCCAGGCCCATGACGAGGCCCAGGAGCGCGGCGCCGCCCCAGGTCGGCCCCGCCTTGTGCCGCAGGACGAGCGCGAGCGTGGCGGACAGGAAGAAGGCGTAGAGGACCTCGTTGCTGTACGTCGTGGAGAGCACCAGCCAGCCGAAGCTGGAGGCGAAGAGGGCCGCGCCCACCAGACTCCACGCGGTGCCCAGCAGCTTGCGCCACCAGGCCCAGGACAGCGCCACCGTGGCCGCGCTCAGGGCGGCGAGGCACAGCTTGTATGGATAGGCATTGCCCTGGGGCTCCCCCAGCACGCGGTACAGCACCCCGAGGAGCCAGGGGAACAGGGGCGGATGGTAGGGCAGGGTGGCGGGGCCTTCCGTGCCGCGCACGTGCTCCAGCGCGTACGTGTGGAAGAAGCGCGCGTCCCCGTAGAAGAAGATGGAGAAGGGCCACGCGCGGTCCGGCGCGGACTGCAGATACAGCCAGCGCAGCAGCAGGCTGAGCGTGAAGGTCACCGAGAGACCGAGCGCCACCGGGTGCCGTTGCCACAGCTCCCGCGCGCTGACGAAGAACCGGCGCATGCCACCCCCAGGAATCGGCGCAGGCTAGCACCTCGGGCGCGCGCGGGGCCCAGGCGTTCAGAAAAGCGCCCTTGCCGTGAGTTGTGGATGGCGGGATGCGCGACGCGCTTTCTAGAGTCCCGGCGCCGCGGCGTTGGCGGCATCACGCAGTCCGGCTCGGAGGGCCGAGTGTCCCAAGCAGGCGAGAAGTCCATCCTGGCCATCGACCTGGGCACCTCGGCCGTGAAGCTGGCCGTCGTCACCCTTCGCGGAAGGATTCTCGGCGGCGAGGTGGAGCCGCTGGCGCTCGACCTCCTGCCCGATGGAGGCGCGGAGCAGGACCCGGAGGCGTGGTGGAGCGCCGTCGTCCGGGGCACGCGTCGCCTGCTGGCGTCGGGGCGGGTGGCCGCGCGTGACATCGCCAGCGTCAACTGCAGCTCCCAGTGGTCCGGCACCGTGGCCGTGGACGCGCAAGGCAAGCCCCTGCGTCCGGCGCTCATCTGGATGGACTCGCGCGGCGCCCCCCACGTCCGGCGCGTGGCAGGCGGGCTCATTCCCATCGAAGGCTACGGCGCGGCGCGGCTGTTGACGTGGATTCGCCTGACGGGCGGGGTGCCCAGCCTCTCCGGCAAGGACCCGGTGGGCCACATCCTCTACCTCCAGGCCGAGCACCCCGACATCTACCGCGACGCCTACAAGTTCCTGGAGCCCAAGGACTGGCTCAACCTGCGGCTGAGCGGACGCTTCGCGGCGTCGTTCGACTCCATCACCCTGCATTGGGTGACGGACAACCGCGCGCTGAACCGCATCGTCTACGACGAGCGGCTCTTGAAGATGGTGGGCCTGCACCGCGACAAGCTGCCGGACCTGGTGCCCGCGGCGAGCGTGCTGGGGCCGCTGAGCGCCCGGGCCGCGAACGAGCTGGGGCTGAGCGAGGACGTGCGCGTGGTGACGGGCGCGCCGGACATCCTCGCGGCGGCGGTGGGCTCCGGCGCGGTGAGAGACCACGAGGCGCACCTGTGCGTGGGCACGTCGTCCTGGCTGTGCTGCCACGTGCCCTACAAGAAGTCGGACCTGTTCCATCAGATGGCCTCCGTCCCCTCCGCGCTGCCGGGGCGCTACCTGCTGGCCAACGAGCAGGAGTCCGCCGGCATCTGCCTCACCTTCCTCAAGGACAACATCCTGTATGGCCACGGGGGCGGGCCTGGAGCGGAAGAGGACTCCGCGGAGGTGTACCGGCTGATGGAGCGCGAGGCGGGGAAGGTGCCCGCGGGCAGCGACAAGCTCATCTTCATGCCCTGGCTCAACGGGGAGCGGAGCCCCGTGGACGACAAGTCCCTGCGCGGGGGCTTCTTCAACCAATCCCTCAAGACGACCCGTGCGCACCTGGTGCGGGCGGTGATGGAGGGCGTGGCCTACAACTCGCGCTGGCTGTTCACCTACGTGGAGCAGTTCGTCGGCCGGAGGCTGGACTCGCTGCGCATCATCGGTGGCGGCGCCAGGTCCGCGCTGTGGTGCCAGATTCACGCGGACGTGTTGGACCGGGTGATTCAGCAGGTGGACGAGCCGGTGCTCGCCAACGCGCGCGGGGCCGCGTTCCAGGCGGCGGTGGCGCTGGGCGAGCTGACGGTGGAGGAGATTCCGTCGCTCGTCCCCATCGCTCGCACCTTCGAGCCCGACCCGGCCAACCGGGCGATGTACGACGAGTTGTTCCGCGAGTTCGTCAATCTCTACAAGAGCAACAAGGCCATCTTCGCGCGCCTCAATCGCGCCCGGAGCGCCTGACGCCAAGGAGTGAAGATGGCCCTGCCAGACCCGAAGTCGCTCAAGCTGCTGAACCACGTCCCGCCCCGGTTGCTGTCGGCGGCCGAGCGCTACCTCAAGGCCGTGCCGCTGGTGCGGGACTTGTTGTCGAAGGAGACGGACACGCTGCTGTCCGAGCTGGAGGGGAGCCTCAAGCCCTACCGGGGGAAGATGACGGCCTTCGGGCGCCTGCCGGTGACGGGCCGCTCTCGCGAGGAGGTGCTGCGCGAGCTCCAGGCGCTGGAGGCCCAGGAGGAGGAACGCTGGCGGGAGGGCAAGGTGTCCGGTGCCGTCTACAACGGTGACCAGGAGCACATCGACTTCCTCAACCGCGTCTACGCCCTGCACTCGCAGAGCAACCCGCTGCACGCGGACCTGTGGCCCAGCGCCACCAAGTTCGAGGCGGAGGTCGTGGCCATGGCGGCGAGCATGCTGGGCGCCGATGCCGCCAACGCGGGCCGCGTGCCCGACGAGCACGTCTGCGGCTCCATGTCCTCGGGTGGCACCGAGAGCATCATGCTCGCGGTGAAGACGTACCGGGACTGGGCCCGGGAGACGAAGGGAATCACGAAGCCGGAGATGGTGGCGCCCTCCAGCGCGCACCCGGCCTTCGACAAGGCGGCGCACTACTTCGGCGTGAAGATGGTGCGCGTGCCGGTGGGGCCGGACTACCGCGCGGACGTGGCGGCGACGCGCAAGGCCCTCAACCGCAACACCATCCTCCTCATCGGCTCCGCGCCGGGCTTTCCCCACGGCGTCATCGACCCCATCTCCGAGCTGTCGGAGCTGGCGCGCAAGAAGCGCCTGGGCTTCCACACGGACGCGTGCCTGGGCGGCTTCGTGCTGCCCTTCGCGCGCGCGCTGGGGCGTCAGGTGCCGCCCTTCGACTTCCGGCTGCCGGGCGTGACGTCCATGTCCGTGGACACGCACAAGTTCGGGTACGCGGCGAAGGGCTCGTCGGTGGTGCTGTACCGGGGCACGGCGCTGCGCTCGCACCAGTACTTCACGGCCACCGAGTGGCCCGGGGGCATCTACTTCTCGCCCACCTTCTCCGGCAGCCGCCCCGGCGCCCTCATCGCCGTGGCCTGGGCGTCGCTGGTGAGCATGGGCGAGCAGGGCTACATGGAGGCCACGCGCCGCATCCTGGAGACGGCGGACACCCTGAAGCAGGGCATCCGCTCCGTCCCCGAGCTGCACGTGCTGGGAGACCCGCTGTTCGTCATCGCCTTCGGCTCGGAGACGCTGGACATCTTCAAGGTGATGGAGCGGATGGGCGAGCGCGGGTGGAGCCTCAACGGTCTGCACAAGCCCGCGGCCGTGCACCTCTGCGTCACCTTGCGGCACGCGCAGCCAGGCGTGGCCGAGCGCTTCCTCGCGGACCTGCGCGAGGCGGTGGATCACGTGAAGGCCCACCCGGGCGAGAAGGGGACGATGGCGCCCGTCTACGGCATGGCGGCCGCCGTCCCCTTCCGAGGCCTGGTGAGCGACTTGCTCAAGAAGTACATGGACCTGCTCTACAAGGTCTGAGCGTCCGGCCCTCAGTCGCGCGGCCTTCAGTGGGGTCGCGCGGCCCACTCCCACGTGGTGCCCTGGTGCAGCGCCGCGTAGATGTCGTCGCGCAGGACGTTGCACTCGTCATGCGTCAGCGTGCGCTCCAACGCGCGCAGCACCACCCGCAGCAGCACGTTCTTCTGGTCCGGACGGAGGGCCAGGCGCTTCACGGCGCTGGGAGGGAGCGCGGAGTACGGAGTCTCCGTCACCACCTCCACGCTCTCCACCAGCTCCGCCCGCTCGCCAAGCGCGGCGCGCACCGCGTCCCCCAGCTCCTCGGACGTTCGGCCTTCGTCGATGACGAGCGACATGTCCCTGCGCACCGCCGGCATCAGCGACACCGGACGATAGGGTTCCAGGTCCAACAGTTGGGTGGAGATGCGCGCGTCCGTGGAGCGCAGGAGCCGGATGTCATCCAGGCCCTTGCGCAACATCAGGATGCGGTCCAACCCCAGGCCCATGGCGAGCCCGGTGACGGGGCCCGCCTCCAGGCCGCTCTCCGCGAGCAGCGCGGGCAGTGCCAGGCCGCACTCGCCAATCTCCACCCACTCCTCACCCTCGCGAACATCCACCTGGAGCCCGTCCGTCGTGTACGGATGCACGGCGTCGGTGAGCCGCACCTCGCGCCCGGGCAGCAGCGCGCCCACCACGGTGTGAATCATCTGTCGCAGGTCCGCGGAGGTGAGGGGCGGTCCGCGTCGCACGCGCCAGAGGTCCATCTGGTGCGGCTCGCCGGTGTGCAGCCGGTCGATGCAGTCGCGGCGGTAGACGAGGCCTGGACAGGCCAACAGCACGTCCTCGGGTGGGGACGCCGCCAGCTTGCGCAGCACGGCCGGAATCATGGCGGACGTCTGTGAGCGCAAGAGGGCCGTGTCACAGACATACCGCGTGTAGCGCGCGTCCCGGGCCACGCCGCCCGGTGGGTAGTGGAGCCGGTCGTAGTTGTCGGCGATGGAGACGACGGGGCTCTGTCGGTGGATGAGGACGTCGCAGCCCCAGGCGGAGCGCAGGGCGTCCAGCGCGGAGGCCACCAGCCGTTGCAGGGCATGCGGGCCGGAAGCAGGGTCGGTCAGGTCACGAACGGAGAGCGCGCGCCGAAGCTCCTCGGCGCTGAGGATGGAGACGGAAGGGGACGACATGGAAACCTCTCGGAAGCGGTGGAAACGCAGGGTCTCCGGCACGCCGAGCGAGAAGTCCGCCAGGCGCCGCCGGCCTCGGATGCCCCCCCGGCGGCTTCGGGTGGGCGTCGCGCCTGACGGCGTTTCACCAACGAGAGGTTCGTGCGCTCAGTGCGGCACGCCCTCCCGACACCCAAAGGGAGCCGGGGGGCTGCTAAATCGACGAGCACTGACGACCAGAACCATGTCGCTACGAATAACGCCGGCCGCTTTCAAATGCAAGCCAGGGCCCTGACACGTCCTCAGGTGGAGAGGGTGCGGCCGAACACGTCGAACAGCTCGCGCCAGTGTTGCTCGGCGGTGTCCTTGTCGTAGGTCGCGGAGCCGTCCACCGCATAGCCGTGTCGCGCGCCGACGTGGAGTCGGGACTGGTGTCGGACGCCCGCGTTCTTCAGTGCCGTCTCCAGCCGAAGGATTGCGTCGGCCGGCATGGAGCTGTCCTGGTCCGCGTGGCCGAACACGAGCTCGCCGCGAACGTCACCCACGCGCAGGTGGGCGCTGTCCGGGGACTCCGTCGCCAGCCTGCCTCCATGGTTGGACACCGCCGCGGCGATGGTGTCCGGAAAGTCCGCGGCCAGGCGCACGGCGATGGAGCCACTCATGCAGTAGCCGGCCACGCCGACCTTGGGGCCGCGCACCTGGGGCAGTCGCGAGAGGAAGTCGAGCTGTGCCGCGCCGTCGTCGCGCAGCCGCTCCGGCGTCAGGGTCGCGATGAGCGCGTAGATGCGCTTGCGGAACGCCTCGTCCGCGAAAGTGCCGTTCAGGTCGAGGCTCGCGGCGCGGCCCTCGCGGTAGAAGACGTTCGGCAGCAGGACGACGTAGCCGCCGTCGGCGAGTCGTTGGGCCATGTGCTCGAAGGCGGGGCGGATGCCCAGCGCGTCCGTCAGCAGGATGACGGCGGGCCACGGGCCGCGCCCCTCCGGCTGGAACAGCTTCGCGTCCATTGTTCCATCACGGGTCTGAAGCTCGATGTCTTCCATGGGCATTCCTCGAAGGTGTGGGGCGGCTCGCTAAAGGGACCGGGTGGCGATCTCCGTCAGCTCCGCCTCGGTGAGCGTCAACGGATTGGCCTTCATGCTGCTCGCGGCGCGCGCTTTCGTCACCAACTCTGGCAGTCGCGCGGGCGTCAGCCCGTAGGTGGCGAGGCCGGGAATCTGGAGCTCGGCGCGCAGCGACTCCACCCACGCGAGGGCGTCCTCCTCGCGAGCATCGGGCCGGCCGGTGAGCATCGCGGCCAGCTCACGGAAGCGGAGCAGGGAGGGGTGCTCCGGTGCGCGAGCGCGAAGGGCGCGCAGGTTGACGTCGAGCACGGCGGGAAGCAGGGCCGCGCAGACGGCGCCATGGGGCGCGTCGAACATGCCGCCCACTGGCGCCGCGAAGCCGTGCACCGCGCCCAGCCCGGAGTTCGCCAGGCACAGGCCGCCGAAGAGGCTGGCCAGCGCCAGGTCCTCGCGCGCCTCCGCGTCCGGCTCCGTCAGGACGGCTCGACGCAGCGAGCGCGCGGAGCGGCGCAGGCCCTCGCGTGCCAGGGCGTCGGTGAGGGGGTTGGCGCGCGCGGAGAGGAAGGGCTCGATGAGCTGGGACAGCGCATCCATGCCGCTGGAGGCCAGGACGGCGGGGGGCGCGCCGATGAGCAGGTCCGGGTCCACGAGCGCCACGCGCGGCAGCAGCTGTGGCCCGCGCAGGCTCGCCTTCACCTGGGCCTGCTTCGAGCCCAGCACCGCGTTGCGCGTCACCTCCGAGCCGGTGCCCGCCGTGGTGGGAATGGCCACGAAGGGCAGCGACGCCCGGGTGAGCGGCTGGCCCCGCCCGATGACCTCCAGATAGTCGAGTGGATCTCCCCCCTGTGTCGCCAGCGCGGCGAGCGCCTTGCCCGCGTCGAGCGCGCTGCCTCCGCCCATCGCCACGACGACGTCACAGCGCGCCTCCCCGAGGACGCCCAGGCCCTGGCGCACGAGCTCCACCGTGGGCTCGCCCTCCACGGCGAAGGACTCCACGGCGAGGCCGAGCGCCTCCAGCGACGCCTTCAGGCCGCGCGCTCGCGCGGGGGCCTTCCCGGTGACGAGCAACACCCGCTGACCGCCGAGCGAGCGCACCAGTTCAGGGGCCTCGGACAGCCGGCCCGGGCCGAAGACGATGCGTGTCGCGGTGGCGAACTCGAAGGCCGTGGGACTCACGTCACCACCCGGCGTCTTCGGGGAACAGGTTGACGAACTTCCGGCTGGCGCGCGGCTCCGCCATCATCGGCGCCACGGTGTCGCGCCAGGTGAGGTAGTGGGCCGTCTCCTTGTGTTCGGCGGGAGCCTGGGCCGTCCGGTAGACCTCCACGAGCACGAAGCGCGTCGCGTCGTCGGCGTCCTGGATGACGTCGAAGCGGGCGATGCCGGGCTCCTGGGCGCTCGCTCGCGCGTTGGCGAGGGTGGCTTCGCGGAAGGCGTCCACGTGCTCCGGCTTGACGTGGACCTGGACATGGACGACGCGCAGGCTGTTGGGCATGTCCGGAAACTACTCCGGGCCGAGGCCGCGTGGGGACGCGCCCCCGGCCCGGATGAGGGCACGGTGTGGGGTGCCGTACAGCCGTGGCGTGCCTACGGGGCCTTGATGACCGCCGTGGGGTTGAGCACGTCCTCGAGCTTCCGGGCCATCAGCCAGCCGTCGTGGTAGACGATGCCCGTCTGGGTGATGGTGTCATTCCGGTACAGGCCAATCTTCAGGTAGTTGACCTGGCCGGAGTACTGGGTCGCGATGTAGCGCTTGGGCATCACCAGCTTGCCGTCGAGGTACAGCTCCACGAAGCCCACCTTCGAGTCCGCGGACCAGCGCACGTGGAAGATGAAGTCCATCCACTTGCCGCGCGTCAGCGGGGCGCGCCAGACGATGGTGCCCGGGTTGCCGCCGATGTTGAGGCGGACCTCGTTGCCGTAGACGTAGAACTCCACCGGGGGCGAGCCGCCCACGGTATCGCTCTCCTGGTGCCACTGGGTGAAGAGCTGCCACGTGTTCACGTTGGGGAACGTGGAGTCGAACATCGTGCTCCAGCGGTAGTAGTACTCGGAGCCCGACGGCTCGCGCGTCATCCGCACCAGCTCGTTGCGGTTGCCGCTGGAGTTGATGGGGTCGTCGCCCCGCTTCACCGTGGCCTTGAGCGCGTAGCCACCCTGGCGCTTCGGCGAGGACACCATCGCCAGCCGGTCCGCGCTCACCATCTGCGCTCGCGTCCACTGGCTGATGTTGTTCGTCTCGAAGTCACCCACCCACACCACGCTGCTGCCCGTGGGGGGAGGCGTCGTCGGGGGCGGTGTCGTGGTCGTGGCGGAGCAGGCCCGCGCCTCGGCGATGGACGCCCAGTCGTTCATGGTGTTGCCCATGAAGGTGATGCGCACGCGGCGCGCGGTGACCTTGCTGAACGAGTACGTCTCCGCGGAGGACGACTTGCTGCTCGTGCCGCTGAACACCTGCGTGTACGTGTAGCCATCCGGCGAGACGGACACCGTGAAGGTGTTGGCCCGCGTGGTGCCTTCGTGCCAGGCGATGGTGACGCCGGAGATGGACTTGCTGGCGCCCAGGTCGTAGTCGATCCATCCACCCTTGCCGAGATAGCTCCAGCGGGTGCCCAGCTTGTCGTCCATCGTGTTGGCCGGCACGTTGCCGTCATGACCCTTGGCGATGACGGACGCGGCCGTGAGCTGCGTACAGCCCGTGGCCGTCAGCGCGGCGGCGGAGACGGACGTGGCGAACGCCGTGGCATCCAGCCCGGCGGGGGCCTCGCCCAGCTCGGTGACGTCGTCCTGGGGACCACAAGCGGTGGCGCTCAGGCCGAGCAGTGCTCCAGCCAGCAGAAGAGACTTCTTCATGTAGGGACCTCTGGGGATTCAAAAACAGACAGACAGGGAGTGTGTCCGGCGGCCATCTCACGACGGGCCGGTTTCTGGTTTCAGCTGGGGGGGGTCTCCAAGGTCACGGCGGGGGTTCGCCGCGTTGCGACGGAGACAACCATCGACCAAATTTATTTCGTATTCAACAGTTCTCGACACGCCTGCCTGCCCTCCAAGAAACGGGGCGGAACATACTGCGGGTGAGGGCTGGGGCGGTGGGGCTGGAAACGTCTGTCATTGGTGGCGGATTGGCGCGGATTGTGAGGGTTTGAGCGCACCCCCAGAAGCGCCGAGGAGGCGTGCGGTGGCTTGGAGGGCAGGGCCACAGGCGAATTCAATACACACGCACAACCCCTGGGCGCGAGGGGCGCGAGGGGCCGGGAGCGTTAGAGGTTCGGGCTCTGGAGGTGCTCATGACCTCGTCTTCGGGCGTGTGCCTGGCCTGCGGGACACGACTTTCCCCTGGCCTGTCCACCTGCCCGCGCGTGTCGTCACGGGTGTCCCTGGCTGAAGGGGTTCGCCGGTGGGGGACGGGGGCCTGTCAGCCGCCGCTCGTGGGGCGGACCGCGCTGCTGGAGCGGCTGAAGTGGTGCGCCGAGGAGGCCCGCAGGGGGCTGGGGCGCGCCGTCTGGCTGGTGGGCGCGGAGGGCATGGGCAAGTCGCGCCTGAAGGACGCGCTGGTGGAGTCGCTCACGGCCGATCGCTTCGAGGTCTGGGAGGGCAGTGGCCTGGCGCTGCCGGGGACTCCCGCGGGGCCCTTGCTGGAGCTGCTGGAGGCCACGCGGGGCCTGCGGCCCGTGGCGGGCGTGGGGAGGATGTCGAGCGCGGAGGCGGAGCGCGTCGCGCACTTCCTGGAGGGACGCGAGTGGCAGGGCATCCCCGCGAGCCTTTCCTCGGAGAGCATCGCGCTGTTCGATGCGCTCTGCCACGCGCTGCTGCCGCACCGGGGACCGCGCATCCTCATCCTGGAGGACTGGCAGCACGCGGACCCGCTCAGCCGGGCGCTCGTCGAGGTGCTGGTGTCGCGGCTGGCGCACGCGCCGGTGCTCGTGCTCGTGTTGGAGCGCACGGGCGGCCCGGGGCTCGTGCCGCCGACCGCGGAGATGCTGGAGGTGGGCCTGCTCAATCCGGAGGATGCCCAGGCGCTGGTCGCGACGCGTCTGCGTCCGGGCTGGCCCAGGGACGCGTTGCTCCAGGTCGGCGCGGGCCATCCGCTGCACCTGCTGCATGCGCTCGCGTTCCACGAGGAGCACCCGCTGGTGCCCCTTCCTTCGTCGGGCCCGGCGGTGCTGGCCGCGCGCCACGAGGCGTTGTCACCCGCCCGGCGCGAGGCGCTGCACGTGAGCGCGGTGCTGGGGCCCTGTTTTCCCCGGTCGGTACTGGGGGCGCTCGTCGGTGGCTTCGGAGCGCTCGCGGGGTTGGAGGCGGGGGGCTGGCTGAGGCCCGTCTCGGGGGGGCGGTACGCGGTGGGGGCTCGGCCACCAGGGCCGCCTGAGGTGACTTCGTCGGACGTGGAGGAGCTGGCGCTGCATCGGCGCGCGGCGGAGGCGTACGAGGCCCTGCCTGCGGAGTCGCGGCGGCGGGCCTGCGCGGAGGTGGTGCGCCACTGGCTCGCGGCGAAGGTGCCCCAGCGCGCGTTGCCGCACCTGCTGGAGGTCGCCGCGTGGAACCTCGCGGCGTTGGAGCCGGCGGCGGCGCTGGGGGTGTACCGCGTCGCGCTGGACGTCGCCGCGTCGCTGTCGCTGGACGCCGCGCGCCAGTGGTCCCGTGTGCTGTGGGAGCGAATCGGGGACGCGCACCGGCTGGCGGGAGAGCGAGCGGAGGCCGAGTCCGCCTGGCGCATCGCCATCTCGCTCGAGGATCCTCGCGCGGTGCTGGCGACGCCCGAGCACCTCCACTGTCTGCGCAAGCTGGCCGCGGTGGTGCTGTCGCTGGAGCGCTACGAGGAAGTGGTGTCGCTGGGGCAGGCCGTGGGGGAGCTCGCGGCGGGCCCGGACGCGCTGGTCTGTACGGCCTCGTTGGACGCGCTGTGTGCGCTCGCGCTGTGTGGGCTGGGGCGCTTCGAGGAGGCGGAGGCGCGCCTGGCGAGTGCTCGGGCGAGGTTGCTCCAGGCGCCGTACCAGGAGGGTCCGGGGCGGGCGAGTGTGGAGGCGGCGCTGCACCGGGCCATGGGGACGCTGCTGATGGGGCAGGGGCGCCCCGGACAGGCGACGGCGGAGTACGCGGCGGTGCTGCGCTGGACGGAGCGCGCGGGGGACACGTGGGAGCACTCCACGGCCCTGTTCAACCTGGGGGATGCCTATGCGCGCGCGGGAGACAGGGAGCGGGCGGTGCATTACTTCCAGCTCGCGCTCGACTTGAAGGCGCGCATGGGGGACCGGGGCGGGATGGCGTACACCCACCATGGGCTCGCGCTGCTGCACAGCCAGGCGGATGCGCCCGAGCTGGCGAAGGAGGACGCGGTGCGAGGCCTCCAGCTCGCGGGGATGCTCGGAGACCGGAAGCTGAAGTCACTGCTGCGCTGTGCGCTGGGGCGGGCCCACCTGCGACTGGGAGAGCGCGAGGAGGCTGCGCGGCAGCTCCAACTCGCCGCCCAGGACGCCGCCGCCGCCAATGCCCGCCCGGAGCTGCTCCAGGCCCAGGCCGCGCTTCGCGCACTGGAGGCGCGGCGCTGAGCCCTTGAGCTGGCGAGGCGCCGCGCTGGAAGAAACGCGGGAGTTGACGGAACGGTCCGCGAGCGCCGAGTGTCCACCGCGAGTGACTTCCGCCGCGCCACGCTCCTGGTTCCCGTTGCTGTGCCTCGCCTGGGTGGGCCTTGCCCAGGTCGCGACCGCCTCCACGCCGGATGTCTTCGAGTCGTATCTTCGACCCGAGCACGCGGCGGCGGAGGGCTTCGCGCCGTGGCCGGACGTCGCGCGCGCCAGGCCGGGCAGCGAGGTGCGAGCACTGGCCCGGGGCCGCGTGCTGTCCGTCGGCGCACGAGGTGACAGTGTCACGCTGGAACACCTGTATCACGAGAACCATGAGCTGCTTCGCGCCCGCTCGGAGTACTCGAGGCTGAAGTCCGTGGCGCTTCGTCCCGGCGCGCTCGTCACGAAGGGGCAGGTGCTCGGCCAGGTGGGCGCGTCCGAGCGGCTCGCCGTGTCGCTGCACTCCGGCCGCCTCCTGTCCGCCGACGAGTCCCGGCGCTTCACCGCCGAGCATTCCCGCCTGCCACAACCCGCGAGCGAGCCGGTGCTGGTGCTCATCTCCCACGCGCAGAACCAGCTCCGGCTCTACGAGCGAGGTGTCGAGCGGGCCCGCGTGGAGGTGGGGTTTGGCCAGGAAGCGGGGCCCAAGCAGCAGCGAGGAGACAACCGCACGCCCGTCGGCATGTACTTCATCGTCCAGACGCTGCGCGGGGACATCCCCGGGCCCTACGCCGCGTTCTACGGCGGCCACTGGCTGCGGGTGAACTACCCGAACCCGTGGGACGCGAGCCGGGGTGTGAAGCAGGGCTGGCTCACCGCGAAGACGCGCGAGCGAATCGTCCGGGCCTGGGAGGCCCGCGAGGCGACGGACGCCACCACTCGACTGGGAAGCGGCATCGGCTTTCACGGGTGGGCAGGGGAGTGGTCCCTGGAGGAGAGCGGAGGTCGGCTGTCCTGGGGCTGTGTCGTGTTCCACCCCCGCGATATCGCCGCGCTGTATGAGCGAATGCCGCAGGGCACCATGGTTGTCCTCTTCTAGCCGGCCCCGAGGCATGGAATCCTTCGCGGGTGATTGAGCTAGAGACTCCCGAGGCCTTCGAGCGGCACCTTCGCGATGGCAGCAGCCTGGCCAACGTCGTCATCCAGGGACTGGACCTGCGGCGCTACACGCGCGAGCTGAGCACCGCGGCGCTCGCCGGGACGGTGTTCCTGGGGTGCGAGCTGGAGAAGGACGCCCTGCAGGCCGCGCTCGCACATGGGGCGCTCGTCTTCCCTCCCATCACCGGCGTGCCGTACCAGCCCTACCGGGGCGGCCTCTACTCTCCCGAGGAGCTGTACGCCGGCTTCGACCCGATGCGCCCGGAGACGTACGAGGACACGCTCGACGCACGCATCTATCGACACTGGGAGGCTCACGGCCGTGGCACGCCGCCCACGCTCTTGGAGACGCTCGCGCAGCGACTGCATGACCACGCCGTCACGGACGCGATGGAGGACCTGCTCGCCGCCTCCGGGCCGTCCCGGAAGGTGGTGGCCATCATGGGCGGACACTCCATGAAGCGCGGCCAGCCCGACTATCGCGAGGTGGCGATGCTGGCCCGGGAGCTGACGCGCGCGGGCTTCTTCCTCGTCAGCGGCGGCGGTCCGGGAGCGATGGAGGCCACTCACCTGGGCGCCTGGTTCGCGGTGCGTTCGGGGGCCGAACTCGATGGCGCGCTCGCCATCCTCTCCAAGGCCCCCAGCTACACGGACCGGGATTGGCTGGGCCGGGCCTTCCAGGTGCGCGAGGCCTTTCCGCTGGAGCCCAAGGACGTCTTCGCCTGCTCCAGCCTGGGCATCCCCACGTGGCACTACGGCCACGAGCCGCCCAACCCCTTCGCCACGCACATCGCCAAGTACTTCGCCAACAGCGTGCGCGAGGACGGGCTGCTCACCATCGCCCGAGGGGGAATCGTCTACGCACCCGGAAGCGCCGGCACCATCCAGGAAATCTTCCAGGATGCCTGCCAGAACCACTACAACAGCGTGGGCGTCATCAGTCCGATGATCTTCCTGGGCCGCGAGTTCTGGACGCGGACGCGCCCCGTCTATCCCCTGCTGGCGCAGCTCGCGCAGGGACAGGAGTACGCGCGGCACCTGCTGCTGACGGACTCCCGGGAAGAAGTCCTCGGGGCGCTGCTGGACTACGACCGCGCCTCGCGCATCGCGAGCTGAGACGCCGACATGGGACGCAAGCGCCACTACGAGGACAAGAAGTGGATGAACAAGCCGAAGGCCTTCGGGAAGTATGGGCCCGTGCGGCCGAAGGCCCTCTTCTTCGACGTCGATGACACCCTGGTCGACCGCGAGGCCGCGTTCGGGCGCTACTTCGAGCGCTTCATGGCCCGGTTCCCCGAGGTGTTTCCCGAGCACCGTCGCGCCGAGGACCTCGCCACGCTCCGGACCTTCGACGAGCGGGGAGGCCGCGACAGGGAGGCCTTCTGCGCCGACGTGACGAAGACGTTCGAGACGGGGCTCGACGCGAAGGCGCTCTGGGCGGACTTCCAGTTGAACCTCGCGGACTTCGTGGTGGGAGACCCGAAGCTGGCGGTCTGGCTCAGGGAGCTGTCGAAGCGCCAGCCCGTCGTCGTGGTCTCCAATGGCTTCTCCGGCACTCAGCGCAGGAAGCTGCTTCACGCGGACCTCTACCACTCCGTTCCAGAGGGCTTCTATTCGAGCGAGGTGGGCGTGGAGAAGCCAGACCCGGCCATCTTCAAGGCGGCGCTGGCGCACGTGAATCGCGAGCCGTCGGAGGTCCTCCATATCGGGGATGACCCGGTGCGGGACATCGTCGGCGCCACGCGGATGGGGTTCGCCACGTGCTGGGTCTCCCATGGACGGGAGTGGCCCGCCGCGCTGGCGCCACCGACCTTCACGGTGGAGCGCATCACCTCGCGACACGAGGCTCTCGTGGAAGTGCTCTCGCAATGGACATGAACACGGTGGTCGGCTCGCACGACCTGCTCTTCATCACCCTGGACACCCTGCGCCACGACGTGGCGACACGGCTGGCCACCGAGGGACGCATTCCCCACCTCGCCGCGCTGATGCCGGGAGGACAGTGGGAGGAGCGCCACTCGCCCGCGAGCTTCACGTACGCCGCGCACCACGCATTCTTCGCCGGCTTCCTGCCCACCCCCGCGCGTCCAGGCAGGCACTCGCGGCTGTTCTCCATGCGCTTCGAGGGCAGTGAGACGACGGGGCAGGGCACCTGTGTGCTCGACGCGCCGGACCTCGTCACGGGCCTGTCGGCGCGCGGCTACCACACCGTGTGCATCGGCGGCGTGGGCTTCTTCAACAAGCTCAACCCCCTGGGCAACGTGCTGCCGGGCCTCTTCGCGGAGAGCCACTGGGGCCCCGAGTTGGGGGTGCGCGAGCCTCGCTCCACCGAGCACCAGGTGTCCCTGGCCGTCGAGCGCCTGGAGGCTCTTCCTCGAGAGCAGCGCGTGTTCCTCTTCCTCAACGTCTCCGCGCTGCACCAGCCCAACCGCCACTACCTGGCCGGGGCCTCCGAGGATTCCGTCGCGTCCCACGCGGCAGCCCTGGAATACGTGGACAGTCAGCTTCCACCCCTGTTCGCCGCATTGCGGCGCCGGGGGCCGGCTTTCTGCATTGTCTGTTCGGACCACGGCACGGCCTACGGCGAGGACGGCTATAACGGTCATCGCGTGGGTCACCCCGTCGTCTGGACGGTGCCCTACGCCGAGTTCACCCTGTCGTGAGAGTCCTCACCATGACGCGCCTGGAGCAGATGCTGGGAGAGACGCCTTACGTGGCGTACCTCTATGGCTACCCGCACAAGACGGCCTACCGGCCCTTCACGCCAGCGCTCTCGCTGGAGTCGGTGTGGGCCGAGGAGCGGCGCGATGCCCTGTTCCTCTACTTCCACGTCCCCTTCTGCGAGATGCGCTGTGGCTTCTGCAATCTCTTCACGGCGGCGGGGCCGAAGCAGGACGTGGTGGACGGCTACCTCGGGGCGCTGGAGCGCGAGGCGCACCGGGTGAAGGCGGCGCTGGGCACGGCGAGCTTCGCGCGACTCGCGGTGGGCGGAGGGACGCCCACGCTGCTGGACGTCGCGGGGCTGCATCGCGTCTTCGACCTGGCGGAGAAGGTGCTGGGCGCGGACCCGCATCACATCCCCGTTTCGGTGGAGGTGTCGCCGGAGACGGTGGACGCGGAGAAGCTGCGGGCGCTGCGTTCGCGGGGCACGGACCGGGTGAGCATCGGCGTGCAGAGCTTCATCGAGGCGGAGGTGGCCGCGGTGAAGCGGCCCCAGCAGACGGCGCAGGTGGAGGCGGCGTTGGACCTCATCCGCTCCACGGGGTTTCCGACGCTGAACCTGGACCTCATCTACGGCATGGAGGGCCAGACGGTGGAGACGTTCCTGTACTCCATCCGGCAGGCGCTGCGCTTCACGCCCGAGGAGATCTACCTCTATCCGCTCTACGTGCGTCCGCTGACGTTCCTGGGGAAGAAGGCGCGTGCGTGGGATGACCTGCGAATCGCGCTGTATCGCGCGGGCCGGGAGTTCCTGCTGGCGCAGGGCTTCACCCAGGTGTCCATGCGCATGTTCCGCGCGAGCCATGCGCCGAACGCGGGGGGCCCGGTGTACCGCTGCCAGGAGGACGGCATGGTGGGGCTGGGGTGCGGGGCTCGCTCGTACACGGGACAGGTGCATTACTCGTCGGAGTACGCAGTCGGCTCGCGCGAGGTGCGCTCCATCATCGCGTCGTACAGTGCGCGCACGGCGGAGTCCTTTGGCGAAGTGGGGTACGGCTTCCGCCTGGACGGAGAGGAGCGGCGGCGGCGGTACATGCTGTTGTCGCTGCTGGCGGAGGGCGTGGACTTCGCGACGTACCACGAGCAGTTCTGCACCGACGTGCTGGAGGACTTCCCGGAGCTGCTGGAGCTGGAGGCGCACGGGCTGGCGCGGCGGGACGGACAGGCGCTGCGGCTCACGCCCTCGGGGGTGGAGCTCTCGGATTTGATTGGCCCCTGGCTGCACTCGACGGGGGTTCGTGAGCTGTCACAGGAGTACTCCTGGCGATGAAGCTCACCGTGCTCTACCGAGGGCCGCTGTCGAGCTGTAACTACGGCTGCGAGTACTGTCCTTTCGGCAAGTGGAAGCACACCGACGAGGAGCTCGCGAAGGACCGCGCGGACCTGGAGCGGTTCCTGGCGTGGGTGGAGGCGCGCACGGGGGACACGGTGTCCGTGTTCTTCACGCCGTGGGGCGAGGCGCTCATCTGGCCCTGGTATCAGCAGGCGCTGGCGCGGCTGACGCATCTGCCGCATGTGGAGCGCGTGGCGGCGCAGACGAACCTGTCGTGCAAGCTGGACTGGGTGAAGGACTGCCGCGCGGAGAAGCTCGGCATCTGGGCGACGTACCATCCCGAGTGGATGAAGCGCCGTCGCTTCGTGGCGCAGTGCGAGGCGCTGACTGCGCTGGGTGTCCGGCACAGCGCGGGCATGGTGGGGTTCCTGCGCTTCGCCGAGGAGGCGGAGGCGCTGCGCCGTGAGCTGTCCGACGACACGTACCTGTGGATCAACGCGGTGAAGGACGGGCAGGAGGAGCCGTACTCACCCGAGGACGTGGCGCGCTTCACGGCCGTGGACCCGTTGTTTCCCGTGAACAACGTGCGGCATCCCAGCCTGGGCCGCGCGTGCAGGGGAGGGGAGTCGGTCATCTCCGTGGATGGGGAGGGCACGGCGCGCCGGTGTCACTTCATCGATGAGCCGATTGGGAACATCTACGCTCCGGACTTCGACCAGGCGCTGAGGCCTCGGCCGTGCGCGAAGACGACGTGCGGGTGTCACATCGGCTACGTGCACATGGACTATCTGGAGCTGGACCGGGTCTTCGGCTCCGGAATCCTGGAGCGGGTGCCGGTGAAGCCCCTGTGGCGGCGGCAGGACGTGGCCCCGCGGGTCTCGCCGCGCGAGTAGAGCGGACTGCCGAGGTCAGGTCGCGAGGGGGCGGGATTCCGGTGCGTCCTCCGCGCCCGAGGCCGACTCCATCCGCGTCACCTCTTGGCGAAGGTGCTCCAGCCATTCCAGGAGCCGTGCTTCCGGGAGGTGGTGTGAGCGGCTCTTCCAGAGGGCTCGCTCCAGTCCGTGAGGTGGCCGCAGGCGGACTCGCAGGGCCTTGTGGACGTGAGGCTCGGGATAGGCACGCAGGAAGGCCACCGCCAACGGGAGGGCCTGCTCCCGAGTCGCGCGTCCGCCCAGGTCGAGCAGGAAGACGAACAGGTCATCCGCGTGGCGCTCGGCGGTGGCGAGGTGCGCGTCGTGTTCGGTCTCGAAGTCGATGAGCCACGCGCGCTGTCCAGCCTCGTCATAGAGGAGGTTCTTCAGGTGGGCATCGCCATGGGACCACGGGCGTGAGGCGTGGGGCGGCGTAAGTCCATGGGCCCGGTGCAGCTCGCGCGCCGCAGCCTCGACCATGGTTTGGGTGAGTCGGCCTTGCGCGAGCAGTCGGTCAAGGCGCTCACCAGGAAGGGCTTCCAGTGCGACGGCGCGGCCCCCGCGTGCCTCGGCGGCGCGGTCCGGGTGGAGGAGCGCGAAGGAATCCAGCTCCCAGTCCCGCCAGCGTTTCGCCGAGGGAAACATCCGGATGTGGCTGCGAGACAGGCGCAGGAAGACATTGCCCGCGGCTATCACCGCGCCCATGCCGGGTCGGCGGTGCTTGTGCCAGAGGGAGACCTCCGGTCGGACCTCCAGGGCCACGGTGTTGACGCGCACGGCGTCCATCGCGATGGCGAGGCCGCGACTCCAGAGCTCCGTGAGCTTCACGCGCGCAGGTCCTCGTACCAGTGGACCACCGCGAGACAGCCCAGGCACCAGCAGCGGACCCAGCCGCGACCGACCAGCCCCCCGAGGAGCATCACTCCCGCCAGCATGAGCACCGTACCCACGGCGCCCGGAGTACCGCCTGCTCGGCGAAGCAATGCGCGTCCGCTGCGCCAGGGGTGCTCGGAGCCATCCATCAGAAGGGGGAAGAGGAAGAGTCCCTGGACCTCGGCGGCGTAGAACGCGAGCACCGCGAGCACGAAGCCGAGCGCGTGCGGCAGTCCGAGGACGACGGCGAGCCCCCAGCAACCGAGGGCCGCGAGGAGTGCCCCGCCGTACTTGAGCGCGCCCCAGCGTCCCGCGTGTGGCAAGGCGCTGAGGACGGGCCGTCCTCGAACCTGGGCGAGTGCCTGCGCCATCCACATCACGCTGCTGGCGAAGCCCCCGCGCCACGCTCCTCGGGCCTCGTGGGCGAGCGTCGAGCCCGGCGCGTCGTAGAGGTGGGCGGCGCGTGTCAGCAGCTCGGTGCCGCGTCGCCATGGGGAGCGCGGGCGGTCAGCCATGAAGGCCCTCGCGGACGAAGCAGAAGTGCGCCCAGGCGAGGAACGCGGTCGCATGGCCGCCGAGCAGGGTCCGATGCAGCAGGGTCTCCCAGGCATCGCACCGCCGACGGTGGAAGACGAACTCGTCGTAGCAGATGAGGACCACCGTCCCGATGAGGACGACGAGCACGGGCAGCAGGAACGCGAGCGGGCGGCGTGCCACCGAGGCGGCGCACATCAGCAGGAAGAGCGGGAAGCCGCCACCCGCCAGGGCGAGGAACTCCGCGCGGTGCTCGTTGGGGCCGACCCGCAGCTGGGCCACGCGGTGGTATCGCCAGTCCGCGACCCCCGCCACCGTCGCTGTCGTGCCTGCGAGGGCCACCACCCAGAGCTCCCAGGGGTAGCGCAGGGGCTCGGTGAGCCAGCAGAAGCGCGGCTGGCTCGACACGAGCGCCAGCGCCACGGCGAAGAGCGTGCCGGGCGCGAGCGAGGCCAGCAGGTTCGCGGCGTCGCGCAGTCGCGCCAGGGGGGCACGTGGCTGGAGGACGGTGAGCTGGGAGGCTGCGTTGGCCATGGCGGACCGCCGGGTGCACGGCGACGCCTCAAGAGCGCCGACGCCCGCGATTCTCGGCCCAAAGCATGCGGAGACGCCAGGAACAGCCACGGACCGCCGAGGCAGGCCCGCGCTTCATCCCGCCACGTGGTGTGGAGTTGCATCCCTGGGGTGATTCAAGAACCGGGGGCCTCACTCCCACGCAATCTGCTCGAAGATCGCGCGAAGCCTGGCTCCCCGAGTGGGGTTGAGCTGAGAGACCCAGGCCACCCGGCCGAGCAGGTGCGCGCGGAACTCGGGATGGCTCTCGGTGTTCTGGCTCGCGGGCCCTCGAGTGCGGCACAGGTGCAGGATGGCCTTCAGTCGGTCGTAGTCCGCCCGAGGCACGGAAGGGTGCTCATTGACCACCACGCCCGCCAGTCGTTGCTGGCGACCCCGGCGCATCACGCGAGTCTTCTCGGTGCGCACCGTGAAGCCCTCCTCCCGGACGATTCGCGCCACGCATCGCAGCAGTCGGCCGGTGCTCCGAGCCAGGGCCTCGCCTCCCGAGAACGCCAGGTCGTCCGCGTAGCGCGTGTAGCGGGCCCCGAGCGCCGCGGCGAGCGCCGACAGGCGAACATCCAGCCGGTACGCGGCGAGATTGGCGAGGGCAGGTGACGTAGGTGCGCCCTGGGCGAGGTGCCGAGACTCGAGCCTTCGTGCCAGTCGCCAGCGAGCGGTGAGCGCTTCTCCATCCGTCGACCGACGGGCCTGCTCCAGCACTCCGCTGGGCGTTCGGGTCGTGCAGAGCCCCGCGAGGGTCGTGGCCACATCGTCGGGATAGCCCGCGGCGCGGAACACCCCCCAGACGCGCGCTGGCTTCACGGAGAGGAAGAAGTCCTCCAGGTCCACGCGCACCACGACGGCCTGCCCCACGTGGGGCTCTGCGAAGCCGCGGACGCCTCGGCCCGCGACGAACCCGTATGCGGCCTCATGGGGCGGAATGACATCCAGGATGCCGTGCAGCACCTTGCGTTGGAGCCGCGAGAGGTCCAGCCCGGGTTGTTCCAGGAGGCGCTCACCGCCGCTGCGCTTCGGAATCCAGGTGTAGCGGTAGCGCCGCCACTGCCCTGGCGGGGTCATGCGTTCGAGTCCGCGAGCATCCGCCAGCCACCCCAATTGCGCGTCGGTCATCCCGAGCCAGTCTGTGAGCTCCGCCTGGGTTGGGAGTGACGGAACGGGCCACGGTTGGCGGCCCATTTCCGGCTCGGTGGCGACCCAGTGGAGAATCTTCACGGGAGCGTGGGGGTTGCCGCAGGCCCGCTGAAGGGCGGGCCGCGTGGCGAGAATCTCCGCGAGCAGTTCGAACCGGGCGTGCGGTGGCCGAGGGAAGAACCGTCGAGTGCTCCGCACGACCGAGAGGAGCCACGGCGTCCGGCCACCGATGACTTCGGCTCCGCGTTCGACGAGTCCCGCGGTCGTCCAGGGCCCGGAGAGGAAGGCGGATGCGAGCGCATTCGCCACGGCGATCCGTTTGCTCATGCCTCACTCGTGCGCCATGCGGCGGTTGGGACCCACCTGTCCCGTCTGGCGTGGCCCGCACTGCGGCTCGCCGCAGTCCCGGCCTCGCGTGGGGCTGTGCTCCTCGAAATCATTCCCCGGGGGTACCCCGGAGAGGCAGCGGACCGTGTCACCACGGACCGTCTACCCGCTGGGTATCCAAGCCGCCGCATGGCGGATGGCACCCTACAAGTCCCGGTGGTGCGCGGGAAGCGCATTATCGCGCAGCTTTCCAACCCGAACGCATCACTTGGGCGGTGGCGTGCTCGGCGCGACAGTCCTGGGCGGGGGTGCCTGGGCCGAAGTGAGGGTGGCGTCCATCATGGCAACTCCTCTCATCCGAAGGAGTCGCACATGCGCATGTCTCGCCTTGCCATCGCGGTGACCACGTTTTCTTTCCTGTCCCTCGCGGCCTGTGGCGGTGTGGAGGCCGCCGCCGATGCACCGGACAGCACGGCGCCTGTGAGTGTGGAGCAGGGCATTGGCATTCCACCCAACTGTCCGAACAATGACCTCGTGTACTGGCTGGAGAACGTCCAGGCCTGCGTCTCGAAGTGCGGCACCACTCGGAAGAACGGGCAGCCCGCCACGCTGTACGCGGGTTGCCAGTCGAATCTGACGCAGACGCGCACCCTCATCGATGTCAGGTACTGCGTCCCCGATTGCGAACTGGCGTGACAGACACTGTCCGGTCAAGCGCTGCACGGACTCGAGTCGCCCAACGGGTCTCTTGCAAGGAACTGGGGCGGTGTGGACGGCAATTGTGGTGTTGTTGCAATGCAGTGGCCGTAGTCTTGACCGCTCCGGAGGGGCGCGAGCCCAGGACGTTCGAGGAACGAGGGACTCGCACTTTTGTGCGAGTCCCTTCCCGCGATCATCCCGAGATGTCAGCCGCAGGTGCCCATGCCACGGCGCTGACAATCCGCCGTGTTGATGCAGAACGAACCGTCGACCGAACATCTGCCAATCAATCTCGCCTGCTCCCCTGACGTCAGCGTGGCGGGGTCCTCGGCAAACGCGCCGCCTACGGAAGGCGGTGGAGACTGCATGGACGTGGTGGCGAACAGGCCCGTGGTGAGGGCCATCATCATCGCCCCTCCAGCAATCAGCTTTCGCATCATCAGTCACTCCTGGGGTGTGAGGCGGCGGGAATGATGCGCCCGAAAGGCGTCAATCCAAGACAGGAAGCTTCCAGGGACTGTCGCTCGACCGACAGCGCATGAAGGGATTGCTGGAGGGTTGTGTGTGGGTGTGATCCGAAGCTACTGGCTCCTGGAAACATTTGCACCTGAGTTGTAGTGGTCTCCCTGGTTTCGAGCGGTCGACTTTCGCCATGGGTTCGGGTTGTGCAGACTCAAGGAGGTTTCAGGCGCTCATCGAGGGAGAACACCATGCGGCTTGGAGTGATTGCGCTGTCCATCGCGATGTGGACCGTCGCCTGCGGAGGCGGCGTCGAGGATGAAGGGTCTGAACAGTGGGGTGCGCAGTCCGCGAGGGTCGTCATCACGACCGAGGACCAGGTCGTGGCGCGCCTGCCCGCGAGCACAGGGGCGATTTATGGCTATGCGGAGTACCTGCCGCCCGGCTACCTGACCTCCCCCAACACTTCGTATCCGGTCATCATCCACTTGAATGGCCTGACGGAGTTCGGCACCTCCACCACGGAGGCAAACCTGCTGGAGGTCGTCTCCCGGCATGGGGCGCTGAAGAAGATTCGGACCACGAGCGAGGGCAAGGCGTACTTCGGTCAGAAGCAGGTGATGGTCTTCTCGCCTCGCGCTCCGACGAACTGGGTGCCAGCGGACCTGAACGCCTTCGTCGACTTCCTGGTGGCCAACTACCGCGTGGACCCGACGCGCATCTACCTCACGGGCCTCAGCTACGGTGGCTACGGAAGCTGGAAGTATGCGTATGAGTACGGCCACCGGCTGGCGGCGCTGGCGCCGATGGCCACCAACATCGGAGCTCCGGGCCCCACCATTACCAGGTTGTTGAACGTGCCCGTGTGGGCGGTGCATTCGTATGCGGACGGCTCGTCGCTGTCCGCCGAGCGCTCCTGGATGCAGGGCGTGACGAAGAACTACGGACAGTTCCAACTGGTGGCGGTGGCTCAGTCGACCACGACGCAGACGTACCTGTTCCCCGGCGCATCCAGCCCCACGTGGACGTCACAGGCCGGGGTGGTGGCGACCGGAACGGCCATCGGTCGCCTCACCGTGCTGCCGGGCTCAGCCCACGACTGCTGGACGCAGCAGTACAACAACTACGCGTTCTGGGATTGGCTCCTCGCGCAGCAGCGCGCTTCGGTGCCCTGAGTCCGTGAAGCTCACGCGGCCGACTGCGCGCGCTGGACCTGTCCCAGCATCAGGGTGGACAGCTCGCGCAGGGAGGGGCCGCTCACCACTTCCATCGTGGAGACCTTCACGCCCAGCTCGCCTTCGATGGCCGTGACGATTTCCAGGGCCATGATGGAGTCCATTCCCAGCTCACGCAGTGGCTGGGCCGTGTTCAGCGCCCCATCCTGCGTGCGCATGACCCTCGCGACGATCCGCGACAGCGTCCGGGTGATGAACTCGCGGCGGGCCTCGTCATCGAGCCCTCCCAGGGCGCGCTCGATGAGCCCTCCACTCCGCTCCGCGCCTGCAGACGGCTCCGGCGTCTCCAGCAGTCCAACGAGCCGGCGTGAGCCGCTCCAGGGAACGAGCGCCGCGCCCAGCCGATTCCAGTCCACGTCCGCGATGGCCAGTTGCACGGGAGGGGCGTCCAGGACGCGTCCGAGCGCCTGGAGCGCGGCATGGGTGGACAGGCCTCGCAAGCCCAGGTGTTCCAGGTGCTGGGCCACGTGGGCATTGCGCGCGACGAGCCCGGCTTCACCCAGCGCACCCCACTGAATCGCCGTCGCCGCCAGTCCTTGCTTGCGGCGGTACACCGCGAGTTGGTCCAGGAAGCTGTTGGCCGCGACGTAGCTCCCCTGTCCCGCGTTGCCGATGAGCGAAGAGATGGAGGAGAAGAGAATCAGGTGGTCGAGTGGCAACGCTCGGGTCATGAGGTGCAGGTTCCAGGCTCCCTGTGCCTTGGCGGCCATCACCCGTTCCAGCGAGGCCCGGTCCAATCGCTCCAGGGGCTTGTCGTCCAGTGCGACCGCGCAATGGAAGACACCTCGTAGTGGCGGCAGCTCGGCGTGGAGCCGCGCGAAGATCTGCTCCAGGTCCGCATACCGGGCCACGTCCGCCGCGAGCGCATGGACCACTACTCCCTGAGCACTCCATGCGGCAAGGGCCTCGCGTGCTTCTTCGGACTGGGCCCCCCTGCGGCTCACCAGCACCAGGTGCCGCGCTCCTTGCTCCACGAGCCAGCGCGCCACCTCCAGGCCAAACCCTCCGAGGCCACCGGTGACGAGGTAGGTGGCGTCCGGTGCGAGTCGCTCGCGCCGCGCGGGCTGACGCACACGCAGCGCCGGGTCCTTCAGGGAGATGCACACCTTGCCGATGTGCTTGCCGCGCGCCATGGCGCGGAAGGCTTCTTCCACCTGACTCGCCGGAAAGGAGCGCGAGGGCAGGGGACGGAAGCTCCCCTCCTCGAAGCGTTGCATCACCTCCTGGTACAGCTCGCGCACTTCTTCGGGTCGGCTCTCCAGGAGTCGGTCGAAGTCCACGGCCGCGTACATCAGGTTCTCGTTGAACGGGCGCAGACGGAGCAACTCATCCTGCTCGAAGCTGGCCTTGCCCAGCTCGATGAACCGGCCGAACGGCGCCAGACAGTCGAGGCTTCGCGTCATGACTTCGCCGGGCATGAAGTTCAGCACCACGTCGACTCCGCGCCCGCCCGTCCAGGCGCGCACGTCCTCCGCGAAGCTTACGTCTCGGGAGTTGCTGATGTGCGTGAGGCCTTGGTCTCGCACGTACTGACGCTTCTCTTCGCTGCCGGCCGTCGCGATGATGTCCGCGCCACACCACCGGGCCACCTCGATGGCCGCCAGGCCCACGCCACCGGTGGCGCCATGGATGAGGATTCGCTCGCCCCGGCGCAGCCGGGCCACGCGCACCAGGGAGTGATACACGGTCAGGAAGACGATGAGGTTGGCGCCCTGTTCGAACGACAGGTGCTCGGGGAGCTTCACCACGTGGCCCGCGGGCAGCACCACGTGTGACGCGACGAAGCGCGGGGCGACGCCGTAGACGCGGTCTCCGACAGCGAAGTCCGTCACTCCCGCACCCACGGCGCTGATGCGTCCTGCGCCCTCCATGCCGATGGCGTCGCCGATATAGGTGTTCTGCTTCACGCGCGCCGAGAGCAGGCCCAGGGCCTTCATGATGTCCTTGAAGCCCAGGGCGGTGGTCTCCACCTCGATTTCGACTTCACCGGCATCGGGAGCGCGGCGCGCTCTCGCGACGAAGCCGAGCGTGTCGAGTCGGCCTTCCTCTCCCAGCACCAGCTCATGGCCCATGCCCTCGGGGACCGGCTCCAGCGGTTGGGTTCGCGAGAGGGCGGGGGACGTCATGAGAGAGCCGCGCACGAGGCGCGAGGCGTGGAACAGCCCACCGCGCTCGGCGACCTCCTGCTCCGTGCCCAGCCCGCTCAGGCGGACCAGCAAGGCCTCCACGCTCGACGGAGTCGCGTCCAGGTCCACCCAGGTGAGGCGAAGGTCCGGCCGCTCCGTCATAGCGGTACGGGCCAGCCCGAGCAGTGGTGCGTGTTCCAGCGAGGGGAGGTCCGACGGTGTCGGCGCAAAGGGGCGAGGTGTTGCGCCGAGCGCCATGCCTGCCGCCGAGCCGAACTCCGGCCGCTCCGTCATGGCGGTACGGGCAAGACCGAGCAGTGGCGCGTGCTCCAGCGAAGGGACGTCTGGCTGTGTCGGCGCGACGGAGTGGATTTCGGAAACCCGTGAGGCTGCCTCCGCGTCGTCGAGCACGGACTCGGCGCGCGTCGTGACCAGGTAGTAACGCTCGACCCGCCCTGGGCGCAGCGATTGGAGCACGCGCAGGAGGGCATCCGCAGCATCCGTTCCTCGCGTCACTGGAGCCTCGCTCTCGGGCGCTGAGTCCAGCCAGCGCAAGTCCACGAGCCGCACCCGCTCTTGCTCCATCCGCGCACCTAGAACGGCCTCCAGTGCCGAGGTGTCAGAGGCATGGTGCCAGCCACGCGCCCCTGACTCGGGCAGGGAGCCACCGAGCACCACCCACGTCACCTCTTCACGCACCTCCGGCTCCGAGGGCTCGATTCGCTCCCACCGCCGCAGGTACACCGAGCGCTCCAGGGGCGTCTCTTCGTCCGAAGCGGCCCGAGGCAACAGGCGGCAGGTGAAGCCAGTGACCTCGGCCACGACGGTGCCGTCCTCGTGCATCAGCGAGATGTCACCGCGCAGGGTTCCTCCGCTCACGGACAGGAGTCGCCCGTGGGCGAGCAGCTTCCGACCCGGGAGTGCGAGCAACTGGATGCGCTCGATGCCCGTGGGAACGATGTCGTGGTGCGCATCCTCCGTCGCTCCCGCGATGAGGCTGTGGAACGCCGCATCGAGCAACACAGGGTGCAGGTGGTAGCCGCGCTCGTCCACGGAGTCGGGGAGGGCAAGTCGCGCGAGCACCTCCCCCGGTGCGCGGTGCAAAGCCACCACGGCGCGGAAGGCGGGGCCGTAGCGCAGCCCTCGGCGCTCCAGGGACGCGTACAGCGCTTCGGGTGTCGTAAGGTCCGACAGCCTGGCCTGGAGCGTCGCCACGTCCACGGTCCGGCTTCCCCGCCCCGAGGAGACGAGCTTGCCTCGCGCGCAGACCACGGGCTGCTGTTCCTCGTCCTGTCGCTGGACGAGGAAGCGGGAGGTCTCCGAGGAGAAGCTCAGGCGCACTCGCGGGCTCGCGGCTTCCCGGAGCAGCACCGCCGACGCGAGCTCCAGTTCCTCGATGCAGCAGCGCGCATCTCCCGTGAGCGCGTGCCGTGCCGCCAGCGCCAGCTCCACATGCCCCGCGCCCGGAAAGAGCAGGCTCCCGGCCACCTGGTGGTCCGCGAGATAGGGCAGCGCCGCGAGGCTCAGCTCCGACGTCCACGTGGGTGAAGGGCCGGGCTCGGAGTCCACCAGCATCGGATGTCCCACGAAGGCGCGTCGCCGACGCGAGGAGCGGAGGCTCTCCTCCCAGTAGACCTTGCGCTGCCAGGGCGTGCGCGGGGCTCCCGCGAACGCTCCCGCTTCGAAGTAGCCCTGCCACGAGACACCCGCGCCCAGCACATGGAGCCTCCCCAGCGCGGTGGCCATCGTCTCCTGCTCGGGAGTCTCTCGCACGAGCGACGCGAGGACCTCTCCGCGGGCCTTCGACGCGCTCAGCACATCCCGGATGGACGAGGCCAGCACGGGGTGCGGTCCCACCTCGACGAACGTTCCATGCCCGTCCACCACGGCCTGCTGGAGCGCCTCCGCGAAGCGCACGGAGCCTCGGACATTGTTCCACCAGTACGTCGCGTCATGGCGCTCGGTCTCCACCATGAGTCGCCCCGACACCGTCGAGTAGATGGGAATGCGCGGCGCGCGGGGGCGCAGCGGAGTCAGAGCGGTGAGCAGCTCGCCCTGAAGCGGGTCCATGAGGGGGCTGTGATACGGCACCTCCACCTGGAGGAAGCGGTGGAATCGCTGGGTGGAAGCCAGCTCCGCGGCCACGCGCTCCAGCGGTGCTCGCTCCCCCGCGAGAGTGACAGAGCGCGCGCTGTTGATGGCCGCGACGGCGATGCCAGGGCCATGGCGCTGGACCTGGTCGAGCGCTTCATCCGGACCGAGTCCAACGGCCAGCATCGCCCCTTGTCCCGCCATCCGCTGCTGGAGCCTGCTGCGGTGAAACGCGGTGAGCAGCGCATCCCTCAAGTCCAACGCCCCGGATGCCCAGGCCGCGCCGACCTCTCCGATGCTGTGTCCCACCACGGCGTCGGGAATGATTCCCCATGAGGCCCACAGTCGCGTGAGCGCCACCTGCAGCACGGCGTTGGCGGGCTGGGCCACCTCCGTGCGGGTGATGCGCGAAGATGCCGCGTCCCGCGTCAGCTCCTCCGCGATGGACCTGCCGGAGATTTCGCGAAAGAGGGCGTCGCATTCCTCCACGGCGTCACGGAAGACGCGCTCGGTGGTCAGGAGCTGTCGCCCCATCGCCCACCACTGCGGGCCCATCCCTGTGTACACGAAGAGGAGCTTGCGTCCCTCGGGCGGCTCCGCGACGAAGTCCAATCCGGGCACATCGCGCTGGCCGTTCGCGAAGGCACGCAGTGTGGCCACCAGGGCTTCCCGGCTCGTGCCTCGGACGGCCAGGCGATGGCGCGGGTGCGAGCGGTGCACGGCTGCGTCGCGGCAGAGTTGTTCCGGTGTGCCGCGTCCCGCCTCCAGCCAGCCGGCGTAGCGGCCCGCGAGCTCGGCAAGGGCTTCGGGCGACTTCGCGCCCAGTGGCAGCAGGTGAGGGCGTCCCTCGGCGCGCCGGGGTGTCAGGGTGGCCACGCGCGGGGGCGGCTCGGCCAGGACGACGTGGGCGTTGGTGCCTCCGTAGCCAAAGGAGTTCACGCCCGCGACACGTGGCTCCGTCCCGCGAGGCAAGGACTCCGGACGCGTGGGGATGTGCAGCCCGAGTGCATCGAGCGGAATCCGAGGGTTCACCTTCTCCAGATGCAGGTGGGGTGGGACGGTGCCGTGTTTGAGGACGAGGGCCGCCTTGATGACGCCCGCCACTCCCGCCGCCGCTTCCAGGTGGCCCAGGTTCGTCTTGACCGAGCCCATCCGGCAGCGCTCTCCATCCGTGCGGCCCACGCCTGTCACCGTGCCGATGGCGTTCGCCTCGATGGGGTCTCCCACGGGCGTGCCCGTGCCATGTGCTTCGACATACGAGACGCGCAGCGGGTCGACGCCGGCCTTCGCGTACGCCTCGCGCATCACCGCCACCTGGGCTTCCGCGTTGGGCACGGTGATGCCCGGAGTCCGTCCGTCCTGATTCACGGCCGTGCCAAGGATGAGTGAATGGATGGGATTGCCATCGCGCAGCGCGGCGGACAGGGGCTTGATGACCAGCACCGCGGCGCCCTCGGCACGCACGTAGCCGTCCGCCTGGTCACTGAAGGCGTGGCAGCGTCCACGCGGGGACAGGAACTTCCCCTTGGACATGGTGACCTGGGTCTCCGGAAGGAGGAGAACGTTGACGCCGCCCACGAGCGCCGCTTCGCTCTCCTTCGCCCACAGGCTCTGACAGGCCAGGTGCAGCGCGACGAGCGAGGACGAGCAGGCCGTGTCCATGGAGACGCTGGGGCCTCGCAAGTCATAGAAGTACGACAGCCGATTGGAGAGCATCGTCAGCGTGCTCGCCGTCGCCGAGTGGCTGTCGAGCCGCTCCCGGTTGTCCGGGCTCGCGTGCAGGATGAGGTTGTCCATCATGAAGCCGCCGACGAAGACGCCGGTGCGGCTGCCCGCCAGCGCGCTCGGGGGCACCCCCGCGTCCTCGAGCGCCTCCCAGGAGACCTCCAGCATCAAACGCTGCTGTGGGTCCAGGGCGTTGGCTTCGCGCGGGGTGATGCCGAAGAAGCCGGGCTCGAACTCGCGAAGGTCCTGCTGGAGCAGGCCCGCGCGCTGGACATAGCTGCGCCCGGGGGCCCGGCCCGAGGCATCGTGGAACTTCTTCGGGTCCCATCGCTCCTCGGGGATGTCGACGATGCACTCGCGCCCCTCCATCAGCACCTTCCAGAAGCTGTCCGTGTCCTCGATGCCTCCGGGAAGCCGGCAGCCGATGCCGACGATGGCCAGGGGCTCGCGCGAGGCTCCGGGTACAACGGCGGCACTTGCGCGAGGCGGGTTCAAACCGAAGCGGCGGCGCAGCTCCTCGGTGGGCTCCGGGCTGCGGGCTTCATGTCCCAGCACACCCTGGATGATTCGAGAGGGAGGGACGGTGCCCTTCGCGTCGCGGACGACGGCGCGCACCTGGGCGGTGGCCACCGGGCGGTCGGGCTCCGATGGGCGTCGGAACTCCTGCTGGAAGTAGAGCCATTGCTCGTCCCACGCCACCAGTCGCGTGCCGAGTTCGTACTTCTCGAACAGGCGCAGCGAGCCCCGGAACTGGAGCGACGTCTCTCCGACGGGGACGACCCAGCGGTGTTGAAGCAGGTCCGACAGGAGGCCCGCGCGCACGAGCAGGTCCACGCGGCCCAGGTCCATCATCGCCAGATAGCGGCTGTTGTTCATGTGGCCAAAGAGGTCCAGGTCCGTGGGCAGGACGCGCCACTGTGTGACGCTTTCCTCCAGGGGGCCCAGCCGTCCTCGGGTCTGTCCGCGCAGGAGGGTCTGGAGCAATCGGAGCGAGGGCTTCATGGTGAGTCCTTTCGGGCGAGGCAGGGGCGTCCGGACATGCGCCGGCGCGGCGGTCACCCGGTTCACGGGTGCCGTCAGAAGAGGTGGAGGGAGGAGGCGTCGCGACCGTCAGGCCGCGCGGAGCGAAGAAGACTGGCGGACGATGTCGCCCAGGACGTTGCGTCGCAGGATGACGGAGGCGGCGAGGACGCCGGACATGAGCGATGCGCCCACGCCCACGGAGACGGCGTCCTGTCCCACGAGGAGCAGGTCGCGGATGGGAAGTCGCGAGCGGAGCCAGGGTTGCCGGAAGCGCTCCGGGCTGTGCTCCAGTCCGTAGATGGAGCCCTGCACGCGATTGGAGAAGTGCGCGGTGCTGAGCGGCGTGGACAACTCCTGGTGCTCCACCCTCCCGCGCAGCCGAGGGAACTGGGCGAGGACGACGGAGAGCAGTCGCTCGGAGAGCTGGGCCTTGAGGGCCTCGTACTCGGGCCCGCGCCGGTGCCAGCGCGTGCCCTCCCATTTCTCGAACCAGGAGTAGGGCACGGGACACAGGGCGGTGAGCGTGGAGCGCCCCGGGTGGCGCTGAGCCCACGAGGGGTCCCTCGCGGAGGAGGAGCTCAGGTAGACGACGGGAAGCGGCGCCGAGGCGTCAGCCCTGAACGCGCGCAGGTTCGCGTCGTGGTCATAGCCGGCGTGGACCCACACATTGGTGGAGGGCAGGCCCACCTCCTCGGGTGTGCCTCGGAGGCCCAGGTACAGACCGAGGTGTCCGATGGACTGGGGAATCCGTTGGAGGGCTCGCACGGCCTCGGGAGGTCGCCAGGCCTCCGGGAGCAACACCCCCAGCGTCTGCGCCGCGCCCGCGCCGCTGACGACGTGCCGGGCCAGGAGCTCTTCGCCGCTGGCGAGGCGCACGCCCAGGGCACGACCGTCTCGCACGAGGATCTCCTTCACCTCGGCACGGACGCGAACCTGTCCCCCGGCGCGGGTGATGACCGGGGCGATGTGGCCCAGGATGCTTCCGGCGCCACCCACGGGATAGCAGCCGCCCTCCAGGTAGTACTCGGCCATGAGGGCGTGCATGGCGAAGCTGCTGTCTCCGGGAGGAAGGGCGTAGTTGCCCCATTGGCCGGTGAGGACACCCAGCAGGCGCGAGTCCGACGTGAGCGAGCGCAACACGTCCCGCGTCGTCCGGTTCGAGTGGCGGCGGAAGGGCCAGCCGAGCGCGGGATAGGTGAGCGGCGTCAGCCAGCGGGGGAGGACGTGCTGGATGAAGTAGCGCTGGGATGCTCGCTCCACGCCGCGCAGCAGCTTCAGGTACGTGGCGATGGCCTTGCGTTCGGCGGGGAAGGCGCGGCCCAGCTCGGCCTCGAACGCCTCCGCGCCGGTGACGAAGTCGTAGCGCTGGTCGTCGAAGACGAGCCGGTCATAGACGCGGTCCATCCGCGCCCAGCCGAGCGCTCCGTCGGTGACGAAGTCGAACACGCGTCGCAGCGGGGCGTCGGGGTCATGCAGCTTGCCCAGGCAGTGCACGCCGACATCCCACTCGTAGCCCTTGCGTTGGAAGGTGTGGGTCATTCCTCCGGCGACGGAGTGGCGCTCCAGCACGAGCACCTTCAGGCCGTGCCGCGCGAGCACCGCCGCCGCGCCCAGTGAGCCGATTCCCGAGCCGATGAAGATGGCGTCGAAGGACGCACCCCTCGCGGGCGCGTCAGCGCGTTGAGAAGGAAGTGTCATGGAGTGAACCTTTCAGTCCCGGGCCGGCGCGGGAGGTGTCGCGGTGGCCAGACGCCAGAGCAGCGCGGGGAGGCCGACGACAGGCCTCAGGAAGAAGTGACGCCGCTGCTCCGGGGTCAACAGGCGGCGCAGGAAGAAGTGCAGGCGAAGCTGCTGGTACCAGGGCAGCGCGGGCGCCAGGTGATGCGCCAGATGACACGGCTGTCCCCAGGGCCCGCCTCCGAGGAGCAGCCCCCAGAACCCCAGGCCCAGCTCTCGCGTTCCATTCACCCGGTCCAGGGGCATGAAGAGGTGCTCGGTGCTCTCGCGGAGCCGGTCCAGGACGAAGCTGAGCCAGCTGCCGACGAGGAACAGCGCCACCCCGGTGAAGAGAAAGCCATGCAGCCAGGTGGCCAGCACCGCGCAGAGCGCGAGGTACGCGTTGGTCAGCGCGACGGAGAGCTGGCGGCTGCGAGTGTGTTCCTGGGGCCGCCACGGGAAGTAGTCCGAGTGGCTGAGCATGGGCGCCAGCGGGAGCAGGCTGCCCAGGAGCCGACGGAAGCGGACGAAGTGGGTGAAGGAGCCGTCGTCGGGCGTCCCCAGGCTCCGGTGATGACTCGCATGGGCCTCCGCGTAATGGAGCGGGTCCGCGAGGAAGAGCCGACAGGCATTGTTCGCGAGCACCCGCAGCCCCCGCGCCACGCGGCCCCTGCCGAGGATGAGGAGGTTGTGCGCGGCGCCCTCGTGGACGCTGAAGGTGACGATGCCGCACACCAGAAAGCCATGCACCGCGCCCGACACCATCCCCGCCAGCACCGTGCCGCCAGGGGTCGACAGGGGCCACGGCAGGAGGGAGGGCAGTAACGTCAGGGATAGCAGGTCCGCCGCGAACAGCCCCAGGAGCAGGAGCACGTTGACGGTGTCATGAAGCGCGGGGTGCGCGCGGAACTGTGATTGATAGTCGCGGGCCCGGTTCCGGATGGCGTCGAGCTGCGGCTGGGTGAGGACGGGAAAGGCTCCGAGCGCGAGCTGCTGGTACGCGGCGGCCCGCTGCTGGTCATCGGGATTCAGATTCATGGAGTGGAGAGCCGTGGCGACAAACGCTGGAGGTGCAATCAGGATGTATTTGATTGCACCCCGGCTCAACTCGCATGGCTGCTCACATTCGCGTCTCCGAGGGGAACGGGGGCCTCGGAGCGTGCTCCACGGGCCTATTGCTCATATTTTTGTCGAGGCGCGGTGGACGTGTGCGGCGGGTGGCTGAGTGCCGCGGGCTCCAGGCGGAGGTAGCCGAGCACGAGCGCGCACAGCTCCTCCGGGAACGCTTCGTTCGTGAGGTAGTCGGGGCGGTCCATGCCCGCGGAATGGCAGAGCGCCTCCAGCGTGTGGACGATGATGAAGACGGCCATGTCCAGCTCACGCGGACGGATGTCCTCCAGTCGCGCCGCGAGGAAGGTTCTCACGAGACGGGAGAGCTGTTGCTCGAAGGTGTCCACGTAGCCCAGCGGACGCAGCACCGGCAGCAGGACATGCCGGAGCGGATCAAGCTGGGAGCGCAGCCGCTTGCTGGAGAGGATCTGCTGGATGATGGCGCGGACCGCGATGTTCAGCGGCGCCGAGGCGAAGTCGCGCAGCGCCGTCTCGAGCTCCGCGAGCCACCGCGTGCCGTGGTGCTCCAGCATGGCGAACACCAGCCCCTCCTTGTTCGGGTAGTACTGGTAGAGCGAGCCGATGCTGACGCCGGCCTCCTGCGCGATGTGGTTGGTGGTCGTGGCCTCGTAGCCGTCACGGATGAGGAGGCGGGCGGTGGCGGTGAGGATGGCATCGCACGTGGCCTGGGCCCGCTGCTGGCGAGGGTGCTTCCGACGAGAAGAGGGGGTGCGCGGCATCACGGCTCCTTGAGCTGTCCCCAAGCATTTCAAGGAGCGGTGCTCACGGTCCAATCGGGATTTCCAGCGCCTTGTCAGACTACCGGGGGCACTTTCGTAAGTGTCCAGCGATTTTCGCCCCGTGGGGTTCGCTCCAATGTTCGTCAGGTTTTGGTGGCAGGAACCCACGCTTTCGATAGAGGAAGGGGCGCGCTGATGGCTGGCGCCCTGTTCCCATCCCCGCTCCCGAGGTTTTCATGTGGTCTCGCTCGCGCTCGCTCCGGCTGGCGCTCGTTGGAATGTCGTCCTGCGCCGCGCTGCTGGCCGCCTGTCAGAAGGCAGCCCCGCCGCAGGAGTCCTATGGGCCCTCCCAGGTCACCGTCGTCACCCTGAAGGCGGAGTCCGTACTCCTGACCCGGGAGCTGCCGGGTCGTACCAATGCCTTCCTCGTCGCCGAGGTGCGGCCCCAGGTCAACGGGCTGGTCCAGCGCCGGCTGTTCACGGAAGGGGGCGTGGTCAAGGCAGGCCAGCCGCTCTACGAGCTTGAGGACGCGACCTACCGCGCGGACTACGGCAGCGCCAGGGCGGCGCTCGAGCGTGCCCAGGCGACCTTGACGTCGGCTGCCTTGACCGCCAAGAGGTCGGCCGAGCTGACCCGGCTGGAGGCCGTCACCGCGGCGGACAACGAGAAGGCGATTGCCGCCCTGGGCCAGGCGGAGGCGGACGTGAAGGCCGCCCAGGCCGCGTTGCAGCGGGCGAGCGTGACGCTGAACTACGCCCGCATCACCTCACCCATCGCCGGGCGCATCGGCAAGTCGTCGGTCACCCAGGGCGCGCTCGTCACGGCCAATCAGCCGGCGGCGCTCGCGGTGGTGCAGCAGTTGGATCCTCTCTACGTCGACGTGAGCCAGTCCAGCGGCGAACTGCTGCGGCTGCGCAAGGAGCTGAGCGCTGGGACGCTCAAGAGCACCGACAGCACGCCGGTGACCATCCTCCTCGAGGACGGCAGCCGCTACGAGCACGCCGGCTCGCTGACGTTCTCCGACGTGACGGTGGACCCGGGCACGGGAAGCTTCGCGCTGCGCGTGACGGTGCCCAACCCCGACCAGTCCCTGTTGCCCGGCATGTACGTCCGCGCCCTCGTGGGCAACGGGCTGCGCCAGCAGGGGCTCCTCGTGCCTCAGCAGGGCATCGCCAGGGACCCGAAGGGAAACGCCACCGCCCTGGTGGTGGGCAAGGACGGCAAGGTCGAGCCGCGCGTCGTCCAGGCCAATCGGACGGTGGGCGACCGGTGGTTGGTCGACAGCGGCCTGGTCGAGGGTGACCGGGTCATCATCGAAGGCCTCCAGAAAATCCAACCGGGGATGCCGGTCCAGGCGACTGAAGCCCCCTCGACTGTCGCGAAGCCAGGGGAAGCCGAACCCCTGGTCCCCGCGAAGTCCCAAGAGTGACCGGACCTTCACATGGCACGATTCTTCATTGATCGACCGATCTTCGCCTGGGTTCTGGCGATCATCATCATGATGGCCGGCGCGCTGTCCATCACCCAGCTTTCCATCGCGCAGTACCCGGCCATCGCGCCCCCCACGGTGACGGTGAACGCCGTCTATCCCGGTGCCTCCGCGAAGGCCATCGAGGACTCCGTCACGCAGGTCATCGAGCAGAGCATGAAGGGGCTCGATGGGTTGCTCTACATGTCGGCGACGAGCGAGTCGAATGGCTCGGCCAACATCATCCTGACGTTCCGCAACGGCACCGACCCGGACATCGCGCAGGTGCAGGTGCAGAACAAGCTGCAGTTGGCGACGCCGTTGTTGCCGCAGACCGTGCAGCAGCAGGGCATCGCCGTGAGCAAGGCGAGCACGGGCTTCCTGCAGGTGATTGGCTTCGTCTCCGAGGACGGCAGCATGTCGGGCGACGACATCCAGGACTTCGTCGCCACGAACATGGTGGACCCCATCTCCCGCGTTCCCGGAGTGGGCGCCACCCAGGTGTTCGGCACGAAGTACGCGATGCGCATCTGGCTGGACCCGAACAAGCTGGACACCTACACGCTGACGCCGACCGACGTCATCGGCGCCATCCGGGCCCAGAACCAGCAAGTGGTGGTGGGGCAGTTGGGTGGAACGCCCGCGGTGCAGGGCCAGCAGCTCAACGCGACGGTGACGGCGCAGGACCGCCTCCAGACGGCGGAGCAGTTCCGGAACATCATCGTGCGCGGCAATTCGGAAGGCTCCCTGCTGCGGCTCGGGGATGTGGCCCGGGTGGAGCTGGGCTCCGAGGACTACAGCGTCATCAGCCGCTACAACGGCAAGCCCGCCACCGGCGTGGCCGTGTCGCTGGCCACCGGCGCCAACGCGCTGGAGACGGCGCAGGGCATCACCGCCGCGCTGGAGGAGCTCAAGCCGCTGCTGCCGAAGGGAATGAAGGCGGTGGTGCCGTTCGACACGACTCCGTTCGTGCGAGTGGCCATCATGGGCGTCGTCTCGACGCTGCTCGAGGCCATCCTCCTGGTGTTCCTGGTGATGTACCTGTTCCTCCAGAACTTCCGCGCGACGCTGATTCCGACCATCGCGGTGCCCGTGGTGCTGCTGGGGACGCTGGGGGTGCTCACCGCGTTGGGGTACTCGGCGAACATGCTGACGATGTTCGCGATGGTGCTCGCCATCGGTCTGCTCGTCGATGACGCCATCGTCGTCGTCGAGAACGTCGAGCGACTGATGAGCGAGGAGGGCCTGTCTCCCCTGGAGGCCACCCGCAAGTCGATGGATCAGATCACCAGCGCGCTGGTGGGCATTGGCGTCGTGCTCTCCGCGGTGTTCGTGCCGATGGCGTTCCTCGCGGGCTCCACGGGTGTCATCTACCGGCAGTTCTCGGTGACCATCGTGACGTCCATGGCGCTCTCGGTGCTGGTCGCCATCGTGCTCACGCCGGCGCTCTGCGCGACGCTGCTCAAGCCGATTGCGAAGGGACACCACGCGAAGGAGACGGGGTTCTTCGGGGCGTTCAATCGCGGGTTCGACAAGAGCAATGCGCAGTACCAGCGGGCGGTGCGCGGAATCCTGTCGCGGAGCAAGCGCTTCATGCTCGCCTTCGTCGCGATGGTGGCGGTGATGGTGGTGTTGTTCCTGCGCCTGCCGAGCTCCTTCCTTCCTTCAGAGGACCAGGGCTTCCTGTTCGCGATGGTGCAGACGCCCGTGGGTGCGACGCAGGAGCGCACCATGAAGGTGATTGAGCGGGTGGAGCGGCACTTCCTCGAGAGCGAGAAGGACACCGTCAACGCGATGTTCAGCGTGCAGGGCTTCAGCTTCGGCGGCAGCGGGCAGAATGCTGGCGTCGCCTTCATCAGCCTCAAGGACTGGGCCGAGCGGAAGGCGCCCAATCTCGGCGTCAACGCCGTGGCGGGCCGGGCCATGGGAGAGCTGGCGCAGATTCAAGATGCGCTCGCCTTCGCCTTCCCGCCTCCCGCGGTGGCGGAGTTGAGCACCTCCGCGGGCTTCTCCTTCTTCCTCAAGGACAACGTCGGTCTGGGCCACGAGGCGCTGACCGCCGCGCGCAACCAGTTCCTCGGCGCGGCGTCGCAGAGCAGCCTGCTCGCGAACGTGCGTCCGAACGGACAGGAGGACACGCCCCAGTTCCGCGTCGACGTCGATGTCGCGAAGGCCTCCGCGCTCGGCCTCGCGACCGCGGAGATCAACAACACGCTCTCCGTGGCGTGGGGTGGGCAGTACATCGACGACTTCATCGACCGGGGTCGCGTCAAGCGGGTGTTCATCCAGGCCGATGCGCCTTTCCGGATGGCCCCCGAGGACTTCAACCGCTGGTCGGTACGCAACGTGAAGGGCGAGATGGTTCCGTTCTCGGCCTTCGCGAGTCCGCGCTGGGGTTCGGGTTCGCCTCGGCTCGAGCGCTTCAACGGCGTGTCGGCGATGGAGATGAACGGCGAGGCCGCTCCGGGCGTCAGCTCCGGTGTGGCGATGGCCGAAGTGGAGCGGCTGGTCTCCCAGCTTCCGCCCGGTGTGGGCCTGGAGTGGACGGGGCAGTCGTACCAGGAGCGCGCGGCGGGCGCGCAGACCCCGTTGCTCTACACGCTCTCGCTGCTGCTGGTCTTCCTCTGCCTGGCGGCGATGTACGAGAGCTGGACGATTCCCACCGCCGTGCTGCTCGTGGCTCCGCTGGGAATTCTCGGGACGGTGCTGGGAAGCACGCTGCGGGGCATGGACCGCGACGTCTACTTCCAGGTCGCGATGCTGACGACAGTGGGACTCTCCAGCAAGAACGCCATCCTCATCGTCGAGTTCGCGAAGGAGAACCTCGACAAGGGCATGGAGTTGATTGAGGCGACGTTGAGCGCGGTGCGCTCGCGTCTGCGGCCCATCCTGATGACGTCGCTGGCGTTCGGCTTCGGCGTGACGCCGTTGGCGATTGCGTCTGGCGCGGGCTCGGGCGCGCAGCGAGCCATTGGCACCGGCGTGCTCGGTGGCATGATTGTCGGCACGTTGCTGGGTATCTTCTTCGTGCCGCTGTTCTTCGTCGTCGTGCAGCGGTTGTTCAACCGACGCAAGCCCGTGTTGGACACGCCTCCCGAGGCCTGAGTCGAAAGGCTTCCAGGCTGGAGTCCGCCTTCGTGGCGGGCTCCGGCCGGGGGCGGGTTTTTGTGGAAAGACTCACGTCAGGGCATTCTGGCACTGACGTCGATAACACCCTCAGGGGCCGGACTGAGCACGTAGAGGAGCAGTATGACTCCCTTTCGTTACTCGCCACTCCTGGCCACCGGTTTGTTCCTGCTCTCCACCGCCGCGCCTGCCTCGACGAATGAGGCGGGGAAGGCGACGGTTGGTATTCGCGGGCATCGGCATTTCATTCACCACACGTCCGAAGGCAAGCAGAAGGTCACGGTGGACCTCTCCTCGGTTCCCATCGAGGCCTGGGCTCAAGGCGCCGATGGGAGCTTCTTCCATTACCCTGGCACGGGCGCTTCTGATGGAACCTTCGTCGTTCCAGGCATCCCTCCAGGCGCCACGTATACCCTTCGTGTCGGGGATGAGCTGCCCTGGTTCTCCAGCGTTGAGCGCCGACTCGACCTGAGCGAGCACAAGCTCGGGCGCGTGGGCCAGCGGACTCCTGACTCCTCCACGCACCTGGTGTTCGACGTAGGGGCCATGCGCCCGTGGCTTCCTGGTGACCTGCTCCAGCTCATCTCCGCCAACGCGGGGATGGTCGTCATCGACTTGCATGGGGGGTTCGACGAGGGCGCGCCGACGGCAGGCAACACCGAGTTGGCCCAGGCCTCATTCAACCTCGCCTGGTCTTCGGAGAACCGGCTGGTGGATTCAGCCCAGGGTGATTCCGCGATGCTGACCCACCTGGCGACCTCCGCCACGGGCGACTCCCGGTCGCTGACGGAGGTCTTCATTCCGGCTCCCTTCACCACGCCGGAGGGGCAGAGCACTCTCTTGCAGGGAGGTTTCACGGAGGTTGCCCAGACGGAGCAGTTCTCCTACGAGTTCCACGAGGCGGCCTTCACGCCCGCTATCGCGGATGTGCATCCCCGGGCCGAGAGGACTCCAGGCCGCCAGCCGGAGCTCGGTGTGAGTGTCCTGCCCGCCGGCAAGGGCCCTGGCTTCTTCTCCAGCATCCCAGACCTGCTCGAGGCGGACCTCCACGAGGGCTCGCCCGCGCTCCCGCTCCGTTATGGCAATCCCTTCCCGCGGGAGTGGCCGGCGGTCGTGAGTGTCGTCTATCCCGTCAGTGTCACCTTCGCGCTGGCAGGGACGCAGCCCACCCGGCAGAGCGCGGGCGTGTCGTATACGAACCTCCTGCGGAAGGTCGAGGGCCAGCCCCTGGCTCCGCTCCTCACGCCCGTGCGGAGCCTGAGCATCGATGGTGCCGTGGCCACGGTGGACCAGACGATGACATCACTCACGCCGACGCTGAGCTGGTCCGCTCCCGCTGCCGGAACTCCGTCCGCGCATGAAGTCTCCATCCGGCGGCTCTTCGTGTCGGGTACGCGCACCGTCGCGGCACTCGGCGTCAGGATTCGTACCGCCCAGTCTCACGTCACGCTGCCTCCAGGCGTGCTCGTCCCCGGCGCGTCCTACATCATGAGCGTGCGGGCCTTCCGTCAGGGCGACCTGGACCTCTCGCGCCATCCCCTGCGCACCGACTTCCCGGTCGCCAACGCCACGGCCTTCACGGGCATCCTCACGGCGCCGTAATGAGATGACCTCTCCTGGGGGACGCGTGATTCGGCGCGTCTCCCAGTCCGGTGCCAGGGGCAAGTCCGCGGGTTCTCTCATTGGGAATCGAAACAGGACCTCCGCAACTCTCTGGAGTGTCGTGGGTTGAGAGGGAATGCGCTCCCTCCTCCTGCTGCTCCCCGTCGTCCTGACCTGTACCGCCTGTGGTGAGGCGGAACCTCACCATGCGCCCCTCTCCGAGGTGGGCGCCACGGGCCCATCGCTCGAAGCCGTGGCGACGGCGTGTGTGCCTGGAGCCTCGGTATCCTGCTCCTCGCTTGCGTCCGCCTGGTCCGGGGGAACGGCCACCTGTCGGCCTTCGGGCAATGGCTACAACGTGACCGCGTGTACTCGCGCCGGCAATCCCATGCGCCGGCTGACGGAGACGGTTCGCCCGGCGCTTCGGGACGCCCGCTGGACGGATGCCCGGTGCAACCTGGGCGACGAGTTCGTCCTGGAGGTCACCTTCCCCCCAGTTCCTCCGGGAGGGGCTCTTCCGACGCAGTGGGTGCTGCGCCTCGAAGGCGGTGGCTTCTGCGCGTTCGACAGCGAGAGTCCGTTGGGTGGCTGCGGCAATCGGGCCATCGACCTGGTGTCGTCGGTGAACCTGCCGGCGGACCGGGCGCTGCGTGAGCGCGATCCCGCGAGCCCCGACGACTTCAGTGGCGCCATCGATGTGCTTGGCCATTACTGCTCGAGTGACTTGTGGACGGGTACGGCACTGGATGCGCCCGACATCACCTACAAGGGGACGCAGCGGGATTGGCGCTTCACGGGGGCCTACAACGTGGAGGCGATGCTCGCCGTGCTCGTCGAGCGGTATGGCCTGGACGACAACAAGCCGCTGCGCGTGTTGTGGCGGGGCGGCTCGGCGGGAGGCTTTGGCGCCTTCAACAACACGCATCGCGTCGTGAAGCGACTCCCCAAGGCCGCGAAGGCGGGACGGCTGCTTGTCTTTCCGGGCGCCGGGTACCTGCCGCTCGACTGGAATCACCCAGACTATCCCGTGCTGGGGATTGGCTCGGGGCTGGAGGCCTTCGAGCAGTTGACGAGCATCTGGAAGTCTTCGCTCACTCCGTCCTGTGTGGCCGCGCGCACACCGGGGGACCCCGTACATCCTCCGCACGAGTGCATCAGTGGTCCGGTGCTCTACGACATCATCACCGCACCCGTGTCGGAAGGGGGCTTCGACCTGCCCACGCTTGTCTGGCAGAACCGCCAGGACCAGCTCTACATGTCGAACACCGGGCTGCCGTTCCAATCGACGACCAACACCCCGGCGGAGCGCGCGGCCCGTGCCACCTGGGTGGAGTCCATGAACCGGGCCATGGGAATCACTGGAGACAACACGTCGTCGCGCATGAAGTGGCTCTTCGCGCCGAGCGACCCCGTCGTGCTCCGCGCCAACGGCACCACCGAGCCGAACGTGCATGCGGCGCTGCTCTACAACAGCGACCCTCCGACGGGGCCCGCCAACTCGCTCACCTCGGTGCTCTCGCGGTTCTGGAACACGATGCTCGACTCGGCTCCTGGGCGGGGTCGTGCCACTGGCGAGGTGCACACCTTCGATTGCAACTGGGTGCCCTCTCGCGACGCCACGGGCTGCGACTGACGCCGGTGAGCGTCAAGGTCTGGGAGGAGAGGCATTGGCACGAGCCAGTGCCAGTGCCTCGCGAATCTCCCACTCGTAGACGCTGAATCCCTCGCGCTGCAGGCCGGGCAGCAGGTCGCCGAAGGCGTTCGCCTCCACCACGCGGTGCCCGGTGAAGTGCTCCTCGAACATCAGGTCGATGCCCACGTGAAGGCAGTCATGGGCCCGCGCCACCACGCGGCAGCTCTCCATCGCGGCCTTCCATTCGTTGCGCGGCACCGCTGCTTCCAGCTCCTCCGGCTCCCCACGCCAGCCGCCCAGGTGCAGGTTGGTGATGGGGCCTCGGCTCTGGCGCACCACCGTGAAGGCGGGCTCCCCACCCACCGTGAGCACCCGACAGTCGAAAGTGTCGCCGCCCAGTCGCGCCTTGGAAATCGAGCGCTCCACCTGTGAGCCCTCGCGCAGCAGGAAGCCCAGCACGTCCTCCACGCGCTCCGGCTCCGTGATTCGACGCACCTTGAGCGAGTTGTACCAACCCGTCGGTGCCTGCTCGATGGTGGTGACCAGCGACTCCCTCTCGCGGTGCCTGCGGAAGATGGCCAGACACGACGCTGACGAGCCGCAGGACACCTTCACGAAGACCTCGCGCCAGTCCTCATCGTCCATCCGCTCGCGCAGCGACGCCGCGTCCGTCACCCCGTCCAAGGGCTCCGGCACGGGCACACCCAACGCCGCGTACCTCCGCGAGGTGATGCGCTTGTCGAACAGGTCCGCGATGCTCGCGGGCGACTGGAGCACCCTCCAGCGAGGCCGCTCCCGGAACACCGCCTCCAGTTCGGAGAGGACTCGCAGAAAGCCCAGGTGTCCCTGGCGTGGAGCCAGGATGCGCCCGTGGTCCTCGACGAGCGCGTCCACGTCCTCCGGCGCGAGCACCTGACAGCCATGCTCCAGCGCGTCTTCATGGCCGCGCTTGAGCAGCGCCTTCTCCACCTCCCAGCTCTCCCCCGCGGCGTCGATGCGGACGAAGGCGTCCGTGTCGGGCAGCCGCGCGAGGAGGGCGGGGTGCTTCACCAGCTCCCGCCAGGGCACCACCCTCGCGGGAGGAAGGCCCTGGCGGGCCAGCGCGTCCTGGAACAGCGTGACGCGCCGGTTCTCGGCGTTGCCGATGAGGATGAAGTCAGGCACCGCCGTCATGGAGTGCTACTCGCCCACCGCCGCGTAACGGTATTCCTCGTCGTAGTCGCGCTGGCTGCCCGCCGCCACCGTCGCGGCCAGCTTCGCCACCAGCTTCTCGCCGGCCTTGGTGAGCGTGTTCTCCGTCACGTCCAGGTGCTTGAGGTGCTTGAACGCCGCGGCGTTGTCCGCGAGCGTCTGCGCGCCCGTGTCCGACAGACAGCCCATGGACAGGTCCAGCTTCTCGAGCTGGGGGAGGATCTTCGCGGTGGGCAGCGCCTTCGCCAGCTCGTCCGTGAACTCCGAGTTGCGCAGGCCCAGCACCTTGACGTTCGACAGGCCCTTGCCGTCGAGGATGGGCTGGATGTCCTCCACGCCGCCCTCCGCGCCGTAGTTCTCCGAGCCGAACCAGACCTCCAGCTTCTCCAGCTTCGGCCAGTTCGCGCTGGCGATGGACTTCACCGCGCCCAAGGGCAGGCCGCCCGTCTCCATCGAGAACTCACGCAGCTCCGGCAGGTCAATCTTGCCCAGGTCCGCGTCCGCGCCGCGCAGCCGCAGCGAGCGCAGGTTCGGCAGGACCTTGTAGAGCCCCGTGACGTCGTTGATGTACGACCAGGAGATCTCCGTCTCGTCCGGGTACTCGAAGTCGCCGAGGAACAGGCTGCGCAGCGTCGGCATGCCCTTCGTCTTGACGATGGCCTCGACGACGCCCGCGTAATAGTTCTCGCCCTCCATATCCACCATGCCGATGGTGAGCGACTGGAGGAACTTCGCGGAAGGATGCGCGAGCAGCTTCACCAGCGTCTCGGGGACCTCCAGCTCGGAGTCGTAGTCCTTCTTGCCCAGCCGCGCGTCGCGGATGAAGCCCAGGTGCCACTCCACCTTGAGCTCCTCTTCGGACCAGGCCTTGGCCAGTCCACCGAGCAGCAGCACCTTGTGCTTCTTGATGTGCGCGGTGATCTGCCGCTTGAGGGTGGAGGCCTCCGTGCCCTCGGCCTTCGACACCGCGTGCTGCAGCGCGACCAGCTCGCCGCGCGGGTCGCCCTGGCTCTGGAGCCAGTCGCCGTAGACCAGGTACGCGTCCACGTTGGCCGGGTCCTTCTGGATGGCGGCCTCCAGCTCCGGGTTGGACTTTCCCTCGACGCTCGGCGACTCGTCGTCTCCGTCGTCGCCCCCTTCACCGTCGCCCACCAGCTCGTAGCCCTTCTTCTCCTTCTCGCGGACGAGCTTGTCGTACTCCTTCTGCGCCGCCTCGGGAGAGTCGAAGGACTGCGTCTTCTCCTGGCCGTCGGTATCGATGCGGCCCCATCGCGTCGTGAAGGACTTTCCTTCGAACGTGATCTCCCAGAACTTGTTGGAGCTGCCTTCCTTGAACTCGTACCGCGGCATGGCCCGTCCTCTCCTGCGCCAAGCGTGGCGCTTCCCGGACCGGACGCTAGAGAAGCCCTCGCGCAAGCTCAAGCGTCGTTCCGGTCCAGGCCTCCCATGGCGTCTCGGGAGGGCCTCCCTCGGCGCCAACTTCCGGGATTTCACGCGCGGGTGAAGAAGTTCCCCGGCCCGGCACATGGAGCCTCGGGCTCGGCTCGCTCAAATCCAGGTGATGCAGCCCCACGCGGGCGGGCACCTTCGTCGTGTCGAGCCGCGTTTGACGGGTCGCGTCGAGCAACAGCACGTCCACCCGGGCCCGCTTCGCCTGCACCGCCGCGTTCGCCAGCACCTCGTCGGAGTCTCGTGGGGTGAGAATCTCCGCGGTCCCCCGGGCTCGCCACTCGCGCAGCAGCAGCTCGCACAGGCCGCGCTCCGCCTCCAGCGGGTGGGGCCCGTCGCCATCCCAGGGGAAGGCGACCTGGAAGCGCAGGTCCTGGTCTCCCAGCCACACGGACAGCCGGCGCACCAGGCACAACACCAGTCCCATGGCCACCACTGCGCGCTGCCACCGCACGCCGGTGTCCTTCACCCGCGCGTCCGCGAGGCTCGGCGGGAGGACGAAGGTCACCACGCGGCGACGGCGCACCGCGAGGCTCTCGTCGCGGGTGTAGTAGAGCAGCTCGCCCTCGACGTAGCGCACGTCGAACAAGTCCAGCGTGGGCTCATCCTCCATGTAGACGAGCTCGGAGGTGACCAGGTTCTCCAGGCTGCCCACGTTGGAGACGGAGGAGAATCCGCCCTGCGGAAACGCGGCGTCATCCTCCATCGCGGTGGGCGCGGGGCCGGTGGACACGGGGCGTGCGCGGAGGCGGGGCGGAAGGGCGCGAGAGAGGGCCTCGGCGGCTTCCACCGCCTGCTCCAGCGCCAGCCGCTGCGCCTTGCCCTGGAGGTGCTCCAGGTTCTCCAGCGTGAAGGCTTCCGCGTCACCCAGCAGGGCACTCGCGCGCCGGGCCCCGGTGCTCAGGGCCTCGTAGCCCTGGGCCAGTTGCTCCAACGCGGGGCCGGGCTCGCGCAGGGAGATGTATCCGGATGACAACAGTTCCCCAGGTGGACGTTCCAGGACGCGCCGCGCGAGGGCTGGGCTCACGGAGGTGCCGGCGGTGAAGCCCATGCGGGAGAGGAGGCGGGCCACGAGGAAGGCCACGCCTCGGGGCCGCAGCGGCTCCGGCAGGCGGGCGAGCGCGGCGGACACGGCCTCCAGGTGAGGCTCGGCGGCGAGTCTCGCGAGGACATGGTCGTCGTACGCGCGCACCGCGGCGCGAAGGCGGGGCAGGGTGTCGGGGATGGGCAGGGATGGGGCCAGGGGATGGCCGGCGACGAGCCTTCCTAGGTCCGCGACCAGCGCGGGTGGCGGAAGCGTGGGTGTCTCCGCGAGCGTGGCCAGGAGCCAGGGCACGCTCGTGGCGAGGGACTCCGCGTCGAGGCCTTCTTGTCGCGCGAGGGTGAGCCCGGCGCACAACCAGCGTTCCGTGTCCTGGGGGCCTCGCGACTCCACTGCTGCCATGCGTCCTTTCTGTATCACTTCCGAAGGCGCCCGATGGAGGGGCGTGTCGGCGCGCGGAGGTGATTCTGGGGACTTTCGGCAGGGGGCCCAGGGGCCGAGCCCTGTCTTGCGATGGACAGCCTGCTCGGACCGAGGGGCAGTTGCTCCGTGCTTCCCTGGTTCCCACCGTCGCAGCCCGTGCTCCGAGGGGGAGGAGACACCATGCGCGCGAAGTATGGCCTGGCCGTGTTCTGTCTGGGTGGATGGGGGTGTGGGGGTGCTCCGGAACTGGAGCCCTCTCCGCTGGAGTCGCAGCCGTCCCAGGTGGCCACCCTGGCCTGTTCACCCGAGGGGGCGCGGCGAGTGAAGGTGGTCGTGCCGCCCGGGACGCCCCAGTCGCCGACCTTCACTCCCATGCCCACGGGCATCCGGGACGTGCAGGGCACGGCCTACTTCTCCGTGAACCTTCGCGATGGAAGCGCCACGCTGTGGAAGAGCCAGGGAACGGAGATGAGCACGGCGCCGGTGAAGGCGTTCTCGGCGACGTCGCCTGGCAGGAACATCTCTTCGCTCTCGTCCCTGGACAGTCGCTTCCTGTTCCAGGTCTACACCGAGGAGTACGGTCGGGAGCCGTGGATCACCGACGGGACAGAGGCGGGCACGCATGTGTTGAAGGACCTGACGCCCGGGGCCGCGGGCTCGGCTCTCTCCCAGTTCGCCTCCTACGGTACGTTCGTCACGTTCTTCCGCACCTGGCAGGTGATGGACCCGCCGAGGCCACAGGTGGAGCTGTGGCGAACGGATGGCACGGACGAGGGGACGACGCAGCTCGTGAACCTCGGCGTCCTGAGTACCCTGTCGCCGAGCTACGTGCGGACCTCCAGCGCGCATCTGTTCTTCCTGTCCAGCCCGGAGCACGGCACCGCGCTGTGGCGCACGAATGGGACGTCCGGCGGTACGGTCTTCGTCAAGCGACTGGATGCCAACGTGGTACCCGTGGTCGATGTCGGAATCACCGAGGACGGGAGCACGGGACTCTTCACGCTCCGGGACGGGGTGAACACGGAGGTGTGGAAGTCGGACGGCACGGCCTCGGGCACGGTGCGGCTGGAGTCTTTCGGTCGTGAGATGCGGATGCTCGGCTCGCTGGGCGCGCACGTGTACCTGACGAACGCGGACCCGGTGACGCAGCGGATGGGGCTGTATCGCGTGGCGCTGGCGGGCGGAGGCAAGGCCACCGTCACCGTCCTGGAGAACCCCTACGCGAACCAGGAGGCGGCGTTCCCATACCTGCAGTCGTTCACCCGCTCGGGAGGAAAGCTGTACTTCGCCGTGGCCATCAGCAGTCCGGGGCCCGCGTATCGCGTGGTGAAGTTGTGGGTGACGGACGGCACAGCCACGCAGACGCGCCCGATGCCTGGCTCGCTGAGCGTCTCCGACGAGTTCTCTTCGTCCGTCCATCCCATCGACGGCGGCGGGGTCATCTTCGCGGGAGCGGATTCGGCGGGCTCCTACACGAACCCCTGGGTGAGCTACGGCACCGACGCCACCACGGCGGAGGTGACGGCGACTCCGTCATTGGTGACGTCGTCGCCCGAACGCTTCGCTCGCGTTGGCGGCAGCATCTACTTCACCGCGATGGATGACACGGGCTGGTACCAGCTCTGGGCCGCGCCCGCCAACGTGTCCTGTACTCCGTAGCGACTGCTCGTGACACGGGGACCTGGACGCATGGCTCCAGGTCCTCGTGACGTTCAGCGGACGCGCATCACGTCAGGCCGAGCAGTCGAGGCACCTTCTCTTCGAGCAGGTCGATCTCCTCCCGCGTCTCTCCCAGGTAGGAGAGGAGCTGGAGGTCCTGCCGCTCCACCGCGCCGCCGTGGAAGATCCACGCGCGCGTGCGCAGCAGCCGGTAGAGCTTCACCAGCTTGCGGTCGCTGATGAACACGCCGTCCTCGCGCGTCAGCGTCTGCACCACGCGGCGGAACTCGCGCAGCAGCTCGTCGCGGAAGAACAGGTCACGGTCCTTCAGCTCTCTCCCGTCCGGCCCCATCTCCTTGCGCCCCATCATCAGCGTCAGGTAGCGGTGCGCCTTCAGGAGGTCTTCCAACGTCGCGTGTCCTTCCGCCCACGGCTTCTGGTTCAGCTCGCGGTGTGTCTGGGACTCCAGGCCGGAGTCGAGCAGCTCCAGGAAGTAGCGGTCCTGCACCGGGCGACACGCGGCCTTCAGGCAGAAGCGGTCCTTGAGCGCGCCCAGCTCCGCGTGCTCGGGCAGTTCGTTCGTCGCCGCGAAGAGCACCTTGAGCTTCACCGGCTGCGGCGCGCCGTCCTGGTAGAACTTGCGCTCGTTGATGACCGTCAGCAGCGCGTTGAGGATGGCCGAGCTCGCCTTGAACACCTCGTCCAGGAACACCAGCTTCGCGGTGGGCAGCTTGCCGCCCTCGCGCCGGATGTAGCGGCCCTGGCGCAGGAGGTTGATGTCGATGGGGCCCAGGACTTCGGACGGCTCGGTGAAGCGCGTCAGCAGGTATTCGAAGTAGTCCTCGTTGGGGATGCGCAGCGCTTCGCGGAACTTGAGGACCAGGTCCGACTTCGCCGTGCCCGGGGGGCCCACCAGGAGCAGCGGCTCCTGCGCCACCGCCGCCACGGTCATCAGGTCCACCAGCGTCTGCTTGCCCACGAAGTGTCGCCCCAGTCCCTGTCGGAACCGGTTGAGCCGCTCGCGCAGCCCCTGCGCCTCGCGTGACAGCGCGTCGAACGTCAGCGCGGAGATGGGGTCGGCGACGGGCTCCTCCCGTCGGGGAACACTGCTCATGTACGGTCCTCCAACTCCTGATGGATGCGTCGCCGCACCAAGAACTCATCCTCGTCCAACCAGCTTCGTGCCCGCTCGCTCGCGCCCTGCGCCACTTCCACATGACCCAGCACCAGCGCGTCCGCCAGCTCCACCACGGACAGACAGAAGTGGCTGTTGGTATTGAAGCTGTCCGTCACCGTGGCGAGCCCCTCCGACAGTCTCGCCAGTCCCGGCAGCGCGACGTTCGTCGGCGTATGCGCCAGTGCTCCCGCCAGACTTCGCGTCAGGGACATCCGCTCAGGGGGGGAGCCCTTCGCGGCGGCCAGCGCATCGAATGCCATGTTGAACACCGGCAGCGCTTCGTCCACATGCCCGAGCATCGCCATTCCCGACGCGACACCCAGTCGCGCCGCCACGGGCGCCTTGGCCCGGGTGAGCAGACCTCGCGTCGCCGCCACCATCTCGCCCGTCTCGCGAGACAGGCCGACGCGACGCAGGCCGCGCAGGCTGGCCTCCAGGATGCCCGCGCCCCACGCGGGGGACTCCGGCGCAAGTCCGGCCAACACCAGCCGCAGCCGCCCCGCCAGTGACGTCGCGCGGTCCGCCCGGCCGAACAGCGCCGCCAGGGTAAGCGCGTCACCCAGGAGTTGGGCCTGGGACTCTCCCGGGAGCCCCTCCATCGCTGAGACGAGTTCATCCAGCAGCGGCAGCGCCCGCGCAGGGGCCAGCCGAGGCAACGTCTCCAGCAAGCCGCCGATGAGGCGCAGTCGCTCGGGTGCGGGCAGGCGGGCTCCCGTGGCGCGCCTCACCAACTGGACCACCTCGTGTGTCACCGTGGCCGCGTCGCGGATGTCTCGCAGCGCCGCGAACTCCTCGCCTCGCAGGTCGCGTGTCCCGCGTCCGAAGGCCCGGGCGGGGTCCAACCGTTCGCTGGGCTCCAACAGCGCGGAGGCCTGTCGCAGTCGGTCCACCTTGTAGCGCTGGAAGGTGGCCAGCGCGTTGAGATCCGCGGAGATGTCCGTGGGCAGCGGAGTCTCCAGCGGCTCGCCCTCCAGCGCTTGCGCCACGCGTGCGCCATAGGCCCGCGACAGGAACCCATGGATGGGCTCCTTCGTGTCGAGCGCCGCCGTGGCCGAGGCCACCAGCGCCCGCGCGCGGTCCGCCTGTCCCAGCCTCGCGAGGCCACAGGCGAAGACGAGGCGGACATAGGCCTGGGTCAATTCGGCGGGCGCCTCCACGGAGGAGCGCCGACGCGCGGTGCGCTCGAAGCGGTCCAGCAGCGCGTCCAGTTGTGCCGCGAGCCGAGGCAGGGCCGACGCATCCGTGCCGCCCCGCAGGAAGCGCGGGACATCGCGCGAGAGGGAGAGCCCCCGCTGGAGCATCTCCAGCAGTCGGTCCCCCGTCCTCGCGAGGCTCAGCGGGTCGCCCCCCGCGAGCGTGTCCAGCGCGGCGCGCGAGAGCCACAACGTGCGCACGTCGAGCGCGGTGTCGTGGCGGTCCAACCAGCGCTGCAGCGCGGGCATATCCCCCGGTGGCGTCCGTGGAGACGTCAGCGCACCCAGGACGAGCCCGCTGGCGAAGCTGCGCACGTCGTCCTCGGAGGGCGTGGCGCGGGTCAGTAGTTCGGCCCGCGAGGCACCCGCGCGGGACTCCGCCTCCGCCCAGCGCACGGCCAGCTCCGTGGCATCCGCGCCCGAGGCGTTCCAGAGCGCGCGCGTCCAGCACAGCGCCGCATCGCGCCCTCGGCCGAGCTGACCATTCAGCTCCGCCATGTGAACCCAGAGCGCCTGTCGCTCGGGGGCATCGGCGGGAACCTCCAGTTCGAGGAAGGACTTCTCCGCGACCGCGAGGGCTTCCTCGGCGGCACCGAGCTGCGCGGGTGTGAGTGGCTCCAGGAGGGTCCCCGCGCCTCGGGACGACGAGCGCTTCGTCGTCGCTGGCTGCGCCGGCTCAACGGGCTCCGGCACGGGCGCCTGCCCTCGTCGCGTGCGGCGGGTGCTTCGTGTCGACGTGTTCGGGTCCTCGCTCTCCCCGTTGGGAGCGGGGCCCGCCGCACCGGGCATCCACTCGCCGTCCGCGGCTTCGATGGCGCCGAAATCGAACGTGGCCCCCTTCACCCACGGCTCCAGGGCCGCGGCGGCGGTGTCCACCACGTAGTCCACCCAGGACTCGAGTGGCTGGAAGGCCTGCTCGGGGATTCGCTCCGCGCGGAAGCCGCCGGCGCCCGTGGGGTGCAACCAGGTGACGGTGTCCGGTACGGGCGCGAGGAGCGCGCGCAGCCGGTCTCTGCGCACGGGCGGCTCCAGCAGGCCGTCACACGGCAGGTAGAGGTCCGCGAGCTGGGGTAGCGGCGAATAGGCCATGGCGGACAGGCCCAGCTCCGGTGGCCGCTCGCGGCCATGCCGTGCTCGCAGGATGATGCACGGCGCGTCGGCGGGCCCGGTCACCGCGAAGCGAAGCTGCGCGAGCAGGGCTTCCGGCAACGTGTGGACCAGTGACTCCACTTGCGCCACGGCGTTCTCGCGCAGCACCCAGAGACTCGCGGCCTCCGTGCGCGCGGCCCGGGTGAGCCTCATGTGGACGGAGAGCCGTCCCGGCGCGGCCGAGGGCGTCCAGTCCTCCGCGGGCTCGGGGAGCCGCAGGTCCGTGAGCTGATACAGGTCCGTCCACGGCCCGTCCGGCGCCGTCAGCCACGGGCCTTCGCCGGGAATGAGCAGCACGGTGCCAGGCGCGGGCAGGAGCGTGCGCGCGAGCGGATGCACGTGGCCCAGCTCCACCCAGACGGAAGTCTGCCCAGGCACCGCGGGCACGAAGGCTCGCAGGCCCCCCGCGCGGTCCATCGCGCCGGTGAGCGTGAAGTAGGGCGGGGCGGAGGCGCGAAGCAGGGCGCGCTGGCCCTTCTTCTCCTCGGCGAAGCAGACCTCCTGGCGGTCACAGCCCAGGCGCAGCAGCTCGCCCGCGAGCGACAACAGCCCGTCGCCATCCACGGGCAGGAACAACACCGCGCCCAGGGGCGCGCTCTCGACGGGGACCCGACGCGGGGCCAGCAGCTCCGCCCAGCACAGCACGGAGTCCTCCGCGCGAGGTGCCTTCGCGTCGGCCTTGATGCCGAAAGTCGCCAGCTCCGCGAGCACGGCCTTCGACAAGGGCGCCTGGGACGTGACGTGGAGCACACCCTCGGCGGACCGACGGTAGCGGGCCGGCGTGGCCTGGACTTCGGGAGGAACGAGGCGGGAGGTCAGCGCGAGGTGGAGCGCTTCCTCGGTGGGAAACACGAGCGTGGACATCAGGCCTTCTGGCTCACCTTCTCGGCGGTGCTCTCGGACGTTGACTCGGGCTGGGCGGCCTGGCCGGAGGGAGTGTCTCGCTGGACGATGATGCGGCCCACCTCAGAGGCCTTGAGCGCGCCCCCGGCGATGAGCTGATCCACGAGGCGACGGTGCTCCTCCTCGTGCTCCATGGGAAGCGCGTCGGAGTCGCTCTCGTACTGGATGACGATGTCCTTGCGACCCGTCTGGGGATTCACCAGGAGACGGAGGATGAGACTAGCCATGGGCCGGCTCCTTCTGCGACGCCAGCATGGGCGCCAGGTGGACGAATGCCTCGCGGTCCAGCACCTTGCGCTCGAGCAACAAGTCCCGAAGCGCGACGAGGCGGGGCTTCTCCCGGTGGAGGATGTCGCGGGCCCGGGCGCGCTGCACCTCCAGCACCTCCTGCACCGCGGCCTCCAGCGTGCCGCGCGTCGCATCGGAGAGCGCATGCCGTTCCGCGTCCCGTCCCGGGGCGTCGAACCGGCGCACGGGGATTCCGTCGCCACCCATGCCGAGCATCTCCACCAGCTCGCGGGCAATCTCGGTGGCGCGCTCCAGGTCATGGGCGCTGCCGATGGACAGGTCCTCCAGGAGCAACGCCTCCGCCTCGCGTCCGCCAAAGAGCATGCAGATGCTGTCCAGCAACTGGCTGCGCGTGACGACGTAGCGATGCGCGGGGTCCGCGTACTGCACGAAGCCGAGCATGCCGGCCAGGTCTCCGCGAATGCTGATGCGGTCGATGGCGGGAGCGCTGGGACAGAACAGCGCGCACACGGCGTGGCCGGCCTCGTGGGTGGCCACGACCTTCTCCTCGGCGGACGTGAGCTCCGGCCGGTCCAGGAAGTCCGTGAGGGCCTTCTCCACGTCCACCGGCTCGGTGGGTGTCTGCGTTGCATCCCTCAGCCGACGCCGGGCCAGGGCCCGACACAGCGCCTGGATGTGGTCACCGGAGAAGCGCGTGCCCGTGCCCTCGACGCGGTCTCCGGTGCGCTTCACCGCGTAGTCGAGCGCCCGCTCCGTCATGCCCAGGGCCAGCTTCTTGTCGTAGATGGACAGGATGGCCCGGCGGTCCGTGCTGTTGGGGTAGGGGATGCAGAGCTGGAACTCGAAGCGGCCCGGACGCAGCAGCGCGGGGTCCAGCGACTCCACGAAGTTGGTGGTGCCCACCACGAAGACGAGCTCCTCCTTGCGGAAGCCGTCCATCTCCGTGAGGAGCTGGTTCACCATGGAGTGCTCCACGCCGGAGCCCGTGTACGTGCCGCGCGCCGCCGCGAAGGAGTCCAGCTCGTCGAAGATGATGATGCTGGGCGCGGCCTGACGTGCGCGGACGAAGATCTGCCGGAGGTTCTCCTCGCTCTCGCCCACCCAGCGGCTCTTCAGCTCCGGGCCGCTCACCACCAGCACCGCGGCGCCCAGCGACGAGGCCATCGCCTTGGCGAAGAGCGTCTTGCCGGTGCCCGGCGGGCCCCAGAAAATCATCCCCCGGGGCAGCAGGCCCTCCACGCGCTTCACCGCCTCCGGGTCAGACAGCGTCTCCTTGTGCGCGAGCACGTCGAGAATCTCTCGCTGGAGGCGCTCCTTCACCTTCGCGTAGCCGCCAATCTCCGTGTGCAGGTCAATCTCCGGCACATTGAGCGAGCCGCTCAGCGTGGCCGAGCGGAGCTGCGCGAAGGCGGGCCTTGCGTCGCTGGGATAGTCCTCGCCGGTGATGGCCCCGAGCAGCCGCCGCAGTCGTACGGCATTCACGCCGGACACGTGTTTGTAGAGCGAGTAGGGCTGGAGGCCCCGGCCGAACTTGCGACACTCGCGCTGAGTGACGAGGTAGCGCAGCCGCTCGCGACTGACGCCGAGGATGCTCTCCTTGTGGGGGAACAGGTTCTCGATGACCCGTGGCAGCGGGAACGACGGGTCCTTGAATCCCACCCAGAGCATCTCCGGGTTTTCATACAGCAGCGGAATCACCTCGCGCGCCTCGGACGTGAGGCCGCCGCTGCTGGTGGTGAGCAGGTCGAGATGGGGCAGCACGACGATGCGCTCGCGCACCGCGCCTCGCACCGCGTCGCGCAGTTGGCCGATGAGCGTGGCCATCATGCTGGGCGCGGGCATTCCGGGCGGTGGCTCCGTGGCGGCGCGGCCATCCAGGTAGAGGAACTGCTTGCCGTCCTTCTTCAACCTGTCCCGCAGGCACTTGTAGAAGTACGGCGTCAGCTCCTTGTCCGCCTCCACCATCACCGGGAGGCCTCGCAGCAGCGCCTCGCACAGGCGGCCCAGCTCGGCGGGATACGCGGCCTCCACCGCGGCGAAGGGTGTCAGCTCCGTGGGGAGGGACTCCTCGGGGATGCGCTGACTCATACGCGAACCTTGATGGTGAGCGAGCCCGTGGCCGCGTCCTCGTGAATCTCCTCCACCGTGCCCAGCTGCGACGCGCGCACCTTGAGGGCCTCGCCCGTCACCTTGTTGGCGATGGAGTCCAGCTCCGACTTGAGGTCCCGGAGCCGTCCTTCGAGCCGCCGGGTGATGTCCTCGCGCAGCGACTCGGTGGCGTCCTGGGTCTGGTCCTCCAGCTTCGCCCGCGCCTTCTCACGCGCGAGCTTCTTCGTCGCCTCGGATCCGTCCGGGGTGTGGGAGAGGACCTCGCCCGTCGCCCTCAGCTCCACCGACGCTTCGTCCGACAACGTGACGCTCACCTCGCCGGTGGTGACGTCCACGGCTACGCGTACGCCGTCGGCCTCGACGCGCACCGCCACGTCGCCCTCTTGCGTGAAGCCCCGGTTCGCCAGCTCCGAGGCAAGCAGGCCCGCCGTCTCCTCGCGAGACAGCAAGGGCAACAGCTCCAGCTTGGAGCACACGCCGTCCTCGGCCTGGACGATGCGGTTGAGGGATTCGGAGACGGAGATTCGATAGGCGCGGCTCATGGGGCGCTCTCGGAGGAAGGGAGGGGAAGGGTATCCGGAATCGTTTCGACGGGAGCCGCCAGGTCCGTGGTCAGCTCACGCTCCCGGTCCGAGGCGAGGCGGAAGCCGGGCTCACCGAAGGACGCCCAGGCGGAGAGCAGCAACTGCGCGCCCTCGTAGCCGTCGTCGAAGAAGCGCACCGCGCGGTGCTCGGCATCCCAGCGCGCCATCCGTCCGAGTGCGCGCAGGCTCGCTCCCGCCGCCCGGCGTGCCTGGGCCTTCACGCTCAGCGATGCGCGAGGCGACAGGTTGGACACCCATCGCGACGCGGGCTGGCCGACCAGGGGCCGCAGCGCCTCCAGCACGAAGCCCGCCAAATCTCTGCGGCCCGCGCGGTCCACCGCGTCGAGAAACCCGTCCAGCACCTGCTCCTGCGCGGTGCCCAGGTCGACCAGTTGCTTGGGCTCGATGAGCCGCGCTTTGCTCTCTTCCAGTCGGCGCCAGCGAAGGGCGAGCTCGTCCTGGAGCGCCTCCAGCAGCCAGCCTCCCTCCGCGAGCAGCGGCGCGAAGCCTTCCGCGTCCACGCGTCCGAGCGAGGCGCCGAACAGGTCCGGAAACCCGAGCCGACAGAGGATGGAGCGCTGGAACTGGGGCTGCAGGGCGATCGACAGAGCGCAGGGTGTGCCCGCCACCAGTCGACAGCACAGGTAGAGGAACAGCTCGTCGGCGAGCGTCGGAGGCGCGTCCACATCCAGGGGCCTGTGGCCGAAAATCGCGAGCGGCTGTTCCACGAGCCAGCGCAGGGTGTGGAAGCAGAGGACGGAGAAGCGCAGCGCGGGAGGACCGTGTCGTTCCCACAGGCGCGAGGGGCCTGACTCGGAGGACAGGTGACGTCGCTGGCGTGCCCCACCGCAGCGGGCCAGCGCGAGGACGGTGCCCTTGGCCAACGTGTCACGCAGCGAGCGCAGGGCGCCGGGACTCAGGCGCGCGGGCGTGGTGTGGCGCGCACGAAGCAGGTCCTCGACGGGCGCGTACTGCCCCAGGCCCATGATGGCGCGCGCGAGCGTGAGCAGCGAGTGCTCGGAAGGCGAGACGCGGGTCATGGACGGAGGCGGTCCGCGAGGTCTGGCCAGCCGTTGATGATGAGCCGGCCTTCGACGAGGTGCAGCTCCGCCGTGTTGGGCGCGGTGAACGTCGGGTCTTCCGGCGAATAGCGCGGGGTGAGGAAGTGCATGACCTGGTTGCTGGAGCCAATCCACCGCCGGCGCGTCTCCGGCTGGTCCTTCTCGTAGCGCCCATCCACCAGCAGGTCCAGGCTGGCGAGCAACCGCTCGACGTCCGGGTTCGTCTGGGCCTTCAGCTCCGCGAGCGTGTAGCCGCTGAAGACCATGGTGCTGAGGCCGCCCGCGCGCAGCCGCTCACAGAGGTCCGCGGCGGGGCCGGGCTGCGCGAAGGGCTCGCCCCCGAGCAGCGAGAAGCCCTCGATGCCGGGCGTCGCGAGCACCCGGGCCGCGAGCGACTCCACCGTCACGACGGTGCCACGCTCCATCGCGAACATCTCCGGGTTGCAGCACCCGGGGCAGCGCAGCGGACACCCCTGGATCCAGAGTGCGAAGCGGCGCCCCGGGCCCTCCGCCTCGGTGCGGGGAACCTGCTGTGCGACCCGGAGCACCGGGCCAGGAGAAGACGCGTCCGCGGTCGAAGACATGGGAGCCGTCCGCAGCATGCCAGGAACGGCGGGGACCGCCCATCATCCCAGCCGGGAAGGGGCCTTGCCGCCGTCGCGCTGGATGCCTGGTTCCATGCGCGGAGCGCTGGAGTTCCCGGACCCGAGCGCCCCGCGAAGCGCGTCCCGCATCCGCCCCCCGAGCCGCAGGTCCACGGCCTTGGCCACGGGCACGTCCGCGCGGCACCTGGGGCAGCGCGAGGCCTCCTCGCGAATCTTCGCCCCACACCCGGTGGGACACGCGCGGCGCGAGCGCGCTTCCAGTCGATGGGCGACCAGTCCCGCCGCGCCGCAGGCCAGGGTGAACAGGAGCACGAGCGCCAGCGACAGCGGCGCCCAGAGGATGGCCACCGCCGCCAGCCCCAGGCCGAAGACGTCCTCGGTGCGCAGGAGCCACCGCCGAGGATGCAGCACCTCCGTCTCGAGCTGGTCCACGCGCGTATGCACCCACTGGCGCACCGACAGCGTCGCGACGGCGACGAAGGCGCCCACCGCGCCCACGGCCCAGGGCGGAAGCTGCTCCGTCCCCACGCCCATGGATGCGAGCGCCACCGTGGCGCCGCTGCCCGCGCTCAACGCGAACTGCGCCAGGCCCAGCACCATGCGCAAGTCACTGTCGCGCTGCGTGTACATCTCGAACGCGAGCAGCGCGACGAAGGCCCCGAGCGCTTGCGGCGTCGCGAGCCACCCGAGCTCCGGCGGCAGCGACAGGTATTGGTAGTGCGCGGCGAGCGCGAGCAGCAGCAGGCTGCCTCCCGCGCGCGTTCCCGAGGCTCCACTCAGGCCGATGACCTGGGAGGCGAGGGCGAAGGAGAGCATGGCTCAGCTCCCTCCCATCGGCGCGGCAAGGAAGCCCTGCACGAGCCCCAGTGACTGGAGCACGTACAACACCAGCAGCACCGACGCGGCGGTGAAGGCCAGCAGCATCAACATCCAGCCCACCAGCAGGCCCATCTCCCAGAAGGCGACGGCGACACCGCGCGCCTCGCGCTCGGTCTGCCATGCGAGGTAGCGGCGCGCGAAGAGGCCGGCGAGCGCGACTTCGCCAGCGCTCAGCGCGACCTTGACCAGCGCGCCGAAGCCGGGAATCAGCGTGAGGAGTTCGAGCACGAGGATGGACAGCGCCACGAAGCAGCCGGCCGCGAGGCGCAGCGTCCACCGGGAGACCAGCCGACGCTGGGGCGTGAGCAACTGGAGCGCGGGAGTCACCAGCGTCACGCGCAGCCACACCAGCGCGGCGACCAGCAGCAGGGACGTGAGCAGGGGCACCCAACTGGCGACCAGCGCGGCGAGCGCCACCACCGCGACGGCGATGCCCAGCCGCACCGTGGCTCGCTCGGAGGCGAGTCGGTGGAGGACCTCTCGGTCCGTGGCGCTGGGCAGCGTCTGTTCGTCGCACCGGGGACAGGGGCGACCGCGCAGCGCCGTCCCTCCAGGAATCCGCTCGGCACACCTGCGACAGCGTCCGCTCAACAGCAGCGCGAGCTCATGCTCCTCGCTCCGAGCGCTCCGAGCATTCGCGGTCATCGTCAAAGGCATCGTCCCCCTCATCGAAGTGGCCACATCATGCCCCGAGCGTGCGGGCGAGTCAGGTACCGTCAGGCCCTGCGTCACGGGCGCCCACTCGTCGTTCGCGAAGGACCTTCTCATGCGATTCCAGCCGGTCCAGTTGATGCTACGTGACGGTCGCCCCGGCCTCGTCCGGGAGGCGACGCGAGAGGATGGGCCGGCGCTGTTCGAGCTGGAGCGCGCGATTGTCCAGGCCCGCCAAGGCATCGTGAAGCACCCGGAGGAGCTGCCCGTGGACGCGGCCACCTTCACGGCCCAACGCGATGGCGCGGGGCTGCACCGGCAGGATGGCACCGCGTTCCCCCTGGTCGTGACGGACTCGCACGGAGCGCTGCTGGGGGAAGCCTCCATCCTGCGCCTCTCCTATCGGATGCTGCGTCACGTGGGCGTGCTGGGCATCGGCGTGCATCCTTCGGCCCAGGGGCTGGGTGTGGGCCGGGCCTTGATGGACCACCTGCTCACCTGGGTCCGCGCCCACCGCGACCCGGACGGTGGCGCCGTCACCCGAGTGGAACTCTGCGCTCGGGCCGACAACCCGAGGGCCCTCGCGCTCTATCTCTCCCAGGGCTTCGTCCTCGAGGGCACCCGTCGCGCCTTCCTCCGCCTCGATGACGGCTCCTACGTCGATGATGTCCTCATGGGCCTGTTGCTCCACGTCCCAGGGCCCTGAGTCGACTCAAACCCGCTGGTTTGCCCGTAGACGCATTTCGCCAGGGCCAAGGGGAGTGGACGGTGAAGGATCTTCTGGCGCCGCAATTTCCCAGCAAGGCTTCATTGGTGCAGTAGACTGCGAGGGTCATGACGCGGCCTGTGTCCGCCTACGCCCCTCGAAGCGAACGCAAGCCGTTGTACGTGAAGGTGGTGACGCAGCCCGCCCTTCCGGGGTGCTGGGCCGTCAACATCAGCGAGACGGGCATCGGCCTCATCGCCACGCCGCGAGGGCCCCAGGAGGGGCCGCGCGAGGGCGAGTCCGTGGAGTTGTCATTCTCCCTGCCGGACTCGAACGAGCACATCCGCGCGAGAGGCGACGTGCGCTGGCGGCACGAGTCGGGTGGCGCGGTGACGGCGCTCGGCGTCTTCTTCCACTCCTTCGAGGGCTCCGACGGGGTGAAGCTGGCGCGCTACCTGACGACGGCGCGGCTCCAGGTGGTGGTGGTGTTCGCGAGCGAAGAGGAGGCGCGGGATATCCGCGCGGCGCTGGAGGGGCAGGCCGTGCCGCACTTCGCCGCCAGCGCGGAGGAGGCGCATGCGCTGCTGGCGCGCGGTGACGCGGCGGCGCTGCTCGTCTGTGGCCAGGAGGAGGCGCGGGCCCTGACGCTGGTGGAGGGCCTTGCGACGGTGAGCACGGACGTGGAGCTGTCGGGCGCCGTGCCTCCTTCGGACCTGGCCTCGCGCATCATCTACTGCGCGCCCGCGGCGCCGGAGCGACTGGTGGCGCTGTTCAACGCGGGCCTCGTCTTCCGGGCGCTCGGGGAGTCACCCTCGCGCGAGGCCGTGAGGCAGGCGGTGCTCCAGGCCGGACGCGAGCGCGGCGTGCGCACCGAGCAGTGGCGGATGACGCTGGAGTTGGAGCGCAACCTGCTGCGCGAGCGGGCGCTGTCCCAGGCGCGGCCAGCGGAGCCGGGCGGGCGGGGCGAGGAGGAAGTGGGCCTGCGCAGCGCGGCCATGCAGCGGGTGATGGAGATGGTGCGCCAGGTGGCGCCCCACCGCGTGGCGGTGCTGCTCCAGGGCGAGACGGGCACGGGCAAGGAGGTGCTGGCGCGCATCGTTCACCGCCTCAGTGGCCGGGGAGAGCTGCCGCTGGTGGTGCAGGACTGCGGCGCGCTCACGGAGACGCTGCTGGAGAGCGAGCTGTTCGGCCACGTGAAGGGCGCCTTCACCAACGCGGTGGCGGACCATCCGGGGCTGTTCGTCCTGGCCAACGGCGGCACCATCTTCCTGGACGAAATCGAGAACACGACGCCCAACCTCCAGGCGAAGCTCCTGCGCGTGCTGGAGACGGGCGACGTCCGTCCGGTGGGTGGCACCCAGGTGCGGCACGTGGACGTGCGCGTCCTGGCCGCAAGCAACAAGGACCTGGGAGAGGAGGTTCGCGCCGGACGCTTCCGCTCGGACCTCTTCTATCGCCTCAACAGCTTCACCATCGACATCCCCCCGCTGCGCGAGCGGCCCGAGGACGTGCCGGAGCTGGCGCGCTACTTCCTGCACGTGTTCAACCGGGTCTTGCGCCGCTCGGCCAGCGGCATGTCCCAGGACGTGGAGGACATGCTGCGCTCCTACCCGTGGCCGGGCAACGTGCGCGAACTGCGCAACGTGCTGGAGCGCGCCGTGCTGCTGTCGCGTCCGGGGGAGGTGGTGTCGCGCCGGCTGCTGCCGCCCTCGCTCGTGACGGTGTCCCCGGCGCGCAACGAGCTGACGGGAGATGGCTCGCTGCGCGCGCGGCTTGAGCGGGTGGAGCGCGAGCTCATCCGCGAGGCCCTGGAGCGCCACGGAGGGGTGCTGCGGCGCGCGGCCGTGGCGCTGGGCATGGACCCCGTGACGCTGGGCCGCAGGGCCCGGCGCCACGGTCTCTGGAAGTCGGACTGAGTCCGGCTGTCGCTAGTGGGCGCGCACCCACTGGAGGATGGGCTGCCACACGCGCTGCGGAGCGGTGTCCGCGAGGAACAGGTCCGCGTGCCCGAAGTCGAGCGCGCGCGCGGCCGTCGGCAGGTCGCGAACGACGAGTGACGAGACGTCCTGGCTGTCGAGCAGCGTCGTGGAGTGAACGCCGTACTCACCCACGCCGCCGCCCGCGCCCACGTAGAGCACCGGCACCGTCACGCGCTGGAGGTGGTCGTCGTAGGGCACGTCCAGGCCACACGTCCACGCGTCCGACTCCACGACTTCGTTGAGGCTCTGGTAGGGCGCCGCGCGCTGGGCGTACTCGTAGAGGTAGGGCTCGGAGGTGTACGTCATGCTGCCCGGCAGGCCCGTCGCGTCGGGGATGCCCGCCATCAGGTGGTAGCCCGGGGTGAGGGCCGGCAGCGGCGCCAGCAGCGCGCCCGTGGCCGCCGCGGAGACGATGGCCGCACGGCGGTTGGTGGGCCGGCCGGTGCCGGGGCCGAAGACGTCATCCGGCAGCAGCGGGGAGGGCGCGTCCGGGGCCGTGGCCGCCAACAGTCCGATGTACTGGAGGGTGATGCCGGGCGCGGGGCCCAGGAGGCCACCCTCCGTGACGCCCGCGTCGCGCCGGACCTTCAGCGCCGTGTGACGCTCACACGCCCATGCCTGCTGCTGCGCGAACTGGGGCGCGTGGCGCACCGCCATGTCCACGGGGATGAAGCCGTCCACCTGTCGCAGCAGCCGGGGCAGCCGCGCCTCCGAGTTGAGATAGGCGAAGGCGACCATCGCGCCCCGGCTCCACGCGAGCAGGTGCATCGAACCCACGTTGCCGCCCGCGAGCCGCAGCGTCCGCGCCAGCAGCAGGCCCGTGCCCACGTCCTTCGCGTGCGTGCCCAGGTTCCACCCCGCCATGAAGCCGAAGTCCTGCGTCCCCGCGGGCACCCCGACCCAGCGCATGTCGATGCCCCACACGTCCACGTTCTCCTGGGCCAGATAGGCCGCGATGGAGTGGTTCGCCGGCACATGCGCGGACCCCACGCTGGAGAGGAAGGCCGCGTCGAAACCCCACGCATCGCCATGCACCAGGAACACCGCCCGGTTCGCCCTGGCGGGCACCCACGGCGCGCGCTCCTTCACCACACGGTGCACGGTGACGGTGTCATGCGCTCCGGGACCCACCTGGAGCTCGAACCGGTAGTGCGCGACGTCGCCGAACACCGGCTCGCGCGAAGCCCACCGGGTGGAGGCGCCGCTGGCGACGCCTTCCAGCGAGGAGACCCCGGAGACCAGCGCCTCCGTCGCGCTGTCGCGTAAGTCTTCTGGGGTTGAGGGCGTCTCGGAAATTCCACAACCCAGCGACAGGAATGTCAGACAAACAGAAAGGCTGAACCACGAACGCATAGAAACCTCGAGTCGAAGAAGAAGGGTTCGGGGGACGCTGCGTGTTGACGGGTCGAAGCTCCCCCGTGCCGTGTCACCCGCAGAGCAGAATTCAAGCCAGGCAATGAACACGCGAAAGCCTTGGAGTGCCTTCTATCTCTGGACTTCACGCTTGCTGTCCACTGTGAAGCAACCGTCTGACATGCCCTGGTGGGTGTGGTTCCGGTGACCCGCTTCACGACTGAAGCAGGTGCATCACGGGTGTGGCTTCCGAGGGGCACGCGGCGGTGCGGGCTTGCCGGACCGAATCACGCGATGGAAGACGTCTGGAGTGCCCTGCGGCGGACAACGTCCTTCGGGGAGGGGGAGTGCTGAACACCTGGGTGTTCGCCACCCTCCCGGGTCCGAAAATCGAGGACCACATCCACATCTCCCGGCGGGGCGGAGGACGGCGCGCGCGACGAGCACCTCGGCGCCTCGTGGGGAGAAAGTGGAGGCGTCATGGTGGAGCCCCGTTTCGAGCGCAACCTGGGCGTCATCGGTCCGGAGGTGATGGCGCGGCTGGCCCGCACGCACGTCCTGGTCGCGGGAGTGGGAGGCGCCGGAGGCCAGTGCGCGGTGGACCTGGCGCGGCTGGGGCTGGGGTGCCTGACGCTGGCGGACTTCGACACCTACGAGCGGCACAACATGAACCGCCAGGCGGGCTGCTTCGAGAGCACGCTCGGCCAGTCCAAGGTGGAGGTGGTGGGGCGCATGTGCCTGGACATCCACCCGGAGCTGCGGCTGCGACGCGTGGGGGCGGGCATCACCGAGGCCAACGTGGAGGACGTGCTGTCGGGGGGCGAGGGCCTGCCGCCAGTGGACTACGTGGTGGAGGTCATCGACATCGCGGGCGCGGGGGCGAAGCAGGCGCTGCATCGCGCATGTCGTGAGCGCGGCGTGCCGGCGATGACGGGGCTGATGCTGGGGTTTGGCGCCGCGTTGCATGTCTTCCAACCGGATGCGCCGCTGTACGAGCAGCTCTACATCCTCCCGGATGGCCGCGTGGACCTGCCGGCCATCATTCCCCACCTGGGGAGCTACCTGTCACAGGACGCGATGGACGCGTGCTTCGAGGGCCGAGGCCACGCCCCCACGTGCGTCGTCGGAGCGACGACGGCCGCGGGGATGATGGTGAGCGAGCTGATGCGCGGGGTGATGCTCGGCGCGCGCGCGATGGTGTCGTGGCCGGAGTACCTCTACGTGGACCTGTTCGACCACCACTACGTGCGGGCCGCCGTCAGGCCCACGAAGCTGCCGGCGCGTCAGCCCATGTCGTGAGAATGGCGGGCCGACGCGCCCTCGCCCGTCTCACACCACGCCGCGCTTGCGGGCCTCCTCGATGACCTTCGAGCCGTCCACGCCCAGGCTGTCGGAGAGCAGCGGGGCCACCTGCTCGGCGCGCTGGTGGACGCGCTGGAGCGTCTCGTCGTGGGTGCGCGTGACGATGTTGATGCCGGCGATGATGACGCGCTGGAGGTTGTACTGGAGGTCGTTGCCCTCGACGATGGCGTGAATCTGGGTGAAGAGCGGTCGCGCGTCGGACTGGAAGGCGGAGAGGTTGTTGCGCTGCTCGCTGTTGGGCACCGCGGACCTGGACGACAGGCTCGCCACCAGCACGAGGGGCGGCTTGAGCCGCTCATGCGTTTCGCGCATCTGCTGGAACACCGCTTGGATGTCCTCCCGGTTGGGGGGAGCCTCCCAGCGCAGGAAGAAGACCCTGTCGATGATGGCTGTCTTGTAGACGGGTGTCGTCATGGCGAACCGCCGCTCCTTCGCAGAACCGTTGCCCCCGGGGCCGTTTCACCGCGTGACGCCATGCGGTGCCGGGCGGTCTGCCAGGGCATCCTGGGTTCGCATCGCCGGGGCGGTAGCCTCCCGACAGGGCGGGCATCGCCGGGCGGACAGAGGACTTCCCTTCCGGGGCCCCAAGTGTCCGCGCGAAAGCAAAAAGCCCCCGCCGGAGCAGGGGCTTGGGACTGCTCGGGGCTCCCCTTCGTGAGAGGGGGAGCCCCGGAGGACGTCAGTTGCCGGAGATCTTCTTCTCCTCCACCTTGGTGGCGGCGATGGCCTCCTCGGTGAAGACGATGGGCCGCCACTGCTTGTTGGAGAACAGCTCCGTCTGGTCGGAGAAGTACGGCGAGTTCTTGTCGCTGGACTCGCTGTAGGTCAGCACCGCGCGGCCATTCACGCCCGTGTCGGTGAACTCCATGGCCATGATGAAGCTGCTGCCGTTGTTGATGACGTAGCCGGTGTTCGTGAGGTTGGTGCGGGAGTTGAGCAGCTGCGCGCCGCGCACCGCGCTGAAGTCGGAGTCGGGCGTGGTGGACTTGAGCGTGCCCCACGAGACGACGTTCGCCGTGCCGTCGTAGGAGCCGCCGCCGTGGATGGGGATCTTCTTGCCGTCCACGCGGGTGGTGTACTGCGAGTCACCCAGCGGCGCGTCCACGGGGATGCCGGCGACCTGGAGGCGGTACACCGCCGCGGCCAGGGCGAGCATCGTCGGGTCGGTGCCCGCCGCCGGCTCGGCGGCCAGCGTGTTCGGCGTGGCGATGGGCTGGGCCACGTTGAACGGGTTGGCGAACAGCGTGCCCGTGCCGCCGTTGGACAGGGCGCCCATGCTGAAGTGGCCGCTGAACTCGCGCCACAGGGCCGCGCCCCTGCTGCCCACGTCGTAGCGCAGGTCCCACGCGGCCAACGCCGCGCAGCCCTGGCGGATGTCCACGAGCGTGGTGTTGTACTGCACCGTCGTCTTGCCCGTGCAGCGCGCGACGAGCTGATCCCTCAGCAGCTCCGCCGTCATGCCGCGGTTGCCGAGGATGGCGTTCTCCAGCTCCGCCACGGTGAACTTGTAGTCGGAGCCGGACGCGCCGTTCTCCTCCGTGAGCAGGACGGCGTTCATGCGCGTGCGCGGCGTCTGGCCCACGCCTTCCAGGCCGTGCAGGGGCGAGAAGCCCGTGAGGGGCTGGCTCGGGTTGGCCAGCCAGTAGCTGTCGTTCGCGTTGAAGACGAAGTCGCGGCGGGCCAGCTTCGGAACCCCGCTGAAGGGCACGAGGCCCGGCCCGCGGGCGCCCGCGGCGTCACGCCACTCGTTCTCCGGGTTGCTGCCGTCGAGGAGCACCAGGCCCATGCTCTGCCAGATGGCGGTGGTCGCCGGGTCCAGGCCGCTGGAGGCCGCGCGCCACGTGCCGATGGCCGTGGCCGTGAGGTTGGGGGTGGGCGTCGCGTCCGTGTACCAGACGTTGCCGGCCCGGTCCGCCGCCATGGTGTTGACCCAGGGGATGCCCTGGACGTTGGCGTAGACGTTCTGGAACTCCTCCAGGCTCTTGGCCCGGTTCATTCCGACGAACTGGGTGACGAGCTGGGTGTTGTCCAGGTTGGTGTCGCGGAAGCTGAGCACCGACTGCGTGGTCCACGGGGCGGTGCCGGGGATGACGATGACCGGGCCGTAGTGGCTGCTGTAGAAGCGCTGGGTGATGTTGGTCAGCGAGCCCTCCGGCAGCCGCACCAGGATGGTGATGTCGCGGGCGGTCATGTCCCGCTCCTCGGTGCCGTACTTGTAGCGGGTGGGCTTGCCCGGCACGAGCTGGAGCCCGTAGAGCGTCATGCGCTGGCCCGAGGAGAACGTGTGCGTCCAGGCCACGTTGTCGTTGAAGCCGATGAGCACCGCGGGCACGCCCAGCAGGCCCACGCCGTACACGTTGAGCTGGCCGGGCACGGTGAGCTGGCTCTCCCAGAGCTTCAGCTCGCCTTCCCAGGGGAAGTGCGGGTTGGCCACCACCATGCCGTGGCCGGACGCGGAGCGGTCCGCGCCAATGGCCCAGCCGTTGCTGCCGACCTGGCTGAAGTCCGGACGCTCCACCTTGAAGCTGCCCGGCACCGGACGGCCCTCGGAGCCCGCGCCCGGGATGGGGGGCGAGGCCGCGGCGATGGCGAGGATGAGCTGGTAGGCGCTGCCCGCCAGGCCCACGCTGATGTCATAGGCCAGGAGGTCCACGCCCTGGATGGGCTTGACCCAGGGGGCGTTGGTGCAGGGCGCGGGGAGCTCCGCCGCCGGCGTCTCCGACAGGTACTTGTTGAAGCCCGCCGCGTAGCCGTTGAACATCTCCTGGATGTCCGCCGGCAGGGTGGGGAAGGCCGCCTGGGCCTTCTCCTGGAGCTGGAGGACGCGGTAGCCGAAGTCGCTGCCCGCGTAGGTGTTGCCGGGGCCCGCCCCCAGGTAGCGCGCGCGCTCACCGCGGACCTTGAGGATCTGGTCCGACAGGATGCAGACATGGTCCTTGGCGAACGCGTAGCCCTGTCCGTAGGACAGGCTGCCCATGTCATTGGCGATGATGTGAGGGATTCCGTGCGCCGTGCGCCGGATGGTGGCCTCGTACTTCGGAGGGCCTTCCACGGGTGGCGTCACCGGGCCTCCGTCATCATCCTCACCACATGCGGTGGCGAAGGCGAGACTCAGGCCGGCGAGAAGGGGGAGGTGCCAGCGGGAGCGCCCGGACTTCCAGGTCGCCCCCCGCGAAGAGGACACGGATTGGTTTGGAGGCATGGATGGGCGCGAGCGTAGGAAGGGGCTGATCCACACGTCAAAAGTTTTCTGAGGTTTGACTTTTCCTGGGAGCCTGGAGTCAGACGCACTGCGGCAAGAAACGCAGCAGTGAGGGACGGGCAGTGAGGATTCACTGTGCTAGGAGAACGCGGATATGACGACCGAGCAGCCGCGTGCCCGCCGCCCACGCCGCCACTTCTCGATGATTCGCACCTTCGTGCTCGCCGACTTCGTGACGCTCGGCAACGGCTTCGCGGGCGCGGGGACCATCCTCGCCGCGATGCAGTACCTGGCCACGTGGCGCGTGGGCTTCCTGTGGGTGGCCTTCGCGTTGATGCCGGTGGCGTTGGTGATGGACGTCCTGGACGGGCGCATCGCCCGGTGGCGCTACAAGAAGTCGCCGCTGGGGGCGGACCTGGACTCCCTGGCGGACGTCATCTCCTTCGGCATGGCGCCCGCCGCGCTGGCCTTCGCGGTGGGGATGCGGGGGGCGCTGGACGTGGCGGTGCTCCTGTACTTCGTGGCGTGTGGCATCAGCCGGCTGGCGCGCTTCAACGTCACGTCGGCGGAGCTGGCGGACGCGACGGGGAAGGTGAAGTACTTCGAGGGCACGCCCATCCCCACCAGCCTCGCGCTGGTGATGGTGCTGGCGGCGGCCACGTGGATGGGCCGCATTGGCGACACGCTGCTGGGGGGCGCGTGGGACGTGGGGCCGGTGGTGTTGCATCCGCTGGTGCTGCTGTACGCGGCCAGCGGCAGCGCGATGATCAGCAAGACGCTGCGAATCCCGAAGATTTGAAAGTGAACGGGGCGGGGCCCCCTGACACCGGGATTGTCCTTCGTGGGTGGTTGCCCGCCCATGGGTGGGTGCCTAGTTTCGCCAACTGATCCGCTCCAGCGCCTCGTTTGAGGCTGTGGACGGACCTGGGCGATGGGCGTGGGGAAGGGGTGGAGGCCATGACGGGGCGCTGGGGCATTTGGGCCCTCGCGGTGTTGGGGCTGGTGGCTGCGGGGTGTGCGGATCGCGAACGGTCGTCCCTCGCGGACGGGCGTCTGACGGCGACCCCGGGTGGGATGGACTTCGAGAAGGTCGCCCTCTTCGATGCGCGCGAGACGGAAATCTCGCTGCGCAACGTGGGGCGGGCCCCCGTCGATGTGAACGAGGTCTGGGTGGAGGGTCCTGAAGGGGCCTACCGGGCGGAGTTCACCCATGAGGGACCCCACAGCCTGGCGCCAGGCAGTGCGTGTGCCCTGCGCGTGCGCTTCGCGCCCATGATGGCGGGCGGCCAGGGGGCGATGCTGGTGGTGCGCTCCGACACGCGCATCGAACCGCTGTTGCGCATCCCCCTGACGGGCCTGGGCATCGACGCGTGGGCGCGGGTGTCGCCCCGGGTGCTGGACTTCGGGCGCATCGAGGCGGACTCGACGAAGACGCTGGCGCTGACGTTGGAGAACCCCACGGAGCTGCCGGTGGAGGTGACACCCCGCCTGGTCGGCGCGGACCGCGACGAGTTCGTGGCGGGGCCCATGGTCGTCGCCCCGGGCGGCCGCGCGGAGCTGTCCTTGACGTTCAACCCCGTGCGCGTGGGCCGCAAGCAGGTGGTGCTGGCGGTGACGCCGTGCCGGGGCTGCGCGGACGTGCCGGTGCAACTGACGGCGGAGGCGCTGGAGCAGGCGGTGGTGGCGGAGCCGCCGGTGTTGGACTTCGCGGCGGTGCCGGTGGACCGCGACGCCATCCGCGAGTCGCGCATCCGCAACATCAGCACCGAGCCGATGACGGTGACCTCGCTGACGCTCGACGGGCTGGACGCTTCCTACTCGCAGGCGAACGCGGGCTTCCCGCTGGTGCTCCAGCCGGGCGAGGTGCGCGGCTTCAACATTCGCTACAGCCCCGGCCACATGGGCCCCGCGGAGGACATGGCCCGCTATCACGTGGTGAGCAAGCGGCACCCCACCACGGACGTGAAGCTCAAGGGCTTCGGCGGCGCGGCGGAGCTGTGCGTGTCCCCGGTGACGTACGACTTCGGCAAGCAGCCGCTGGGCTCGAAGACGCGCGTCATCGTCAACGTGAAGAACTGCGGCTCCTCCAACGCGGGCGCGCTCACGCTGGAGACGCTGGCGTGGCAGCCGGACCCTTCCGGCGCGCCCCAGTTCAACCACACCCCGCTGGCCATGCCGTACACGCTGCAGCCGGGGCAGGAGGTCAACATCCCCGTCTTCTACGAGCCCACGCGTCCGGGCTCGTCCGCGGGTGTGCTGGTGATGACGACGAACGCGTACTCGGCGGCGACCGTGGAGCTGGACTTCCAGGGCGAGGCGGAGGAGCACGCGCCCTGCGACCTCACGGTGACGCCGCTCGCGGTGGACTTCGGCACGGTGCCTCCGGGCCGGGGCGCGGTGCTGGGCGTGAAGCTGGAGAACAAGGGCACGGACCTGTGCCCGGTGAAGAACATCCGGCTGCGCGACAATGGCGGCGGCAGCTTCCGCATGCCGGGCGGGGACCTCTTCGGCGTCATCATCTATCCGGGTGACTGGTTCAGCTTCCAGGTGGCCTTCCAGGCACCCCATGCGGGCGGAGACTTCACGGGCATGCTCCAGGTGGAGCAGATGGACCCGGCGAATCCCGTCATCCTCGTGCCGCTGCTGGCCCACTCGCAGGCGACGTGTCTGATGGCGTCGCCCTGGTACGTGGACTGGGGCGTGGCGCGGCGCGACTGTCCTCCCGAGCCGCGCGAGGTGAACTACCTCAACGCGTGCACCATGCCCGTGTCGGTTTCCAACGTGTGGATTGGCCCTGGCACCACGGATGGCGAGTTCACCGTGGGCGGCGTGCCCGCGCCCTTGCCCTTCACGCTGCAGCCGGGCGAGGCCTTCACGGTCGACCTGGACTACGCCGCGCAGGTGTACGGCATGAACCTGTCGCCGCTCTTCGTGAGCTCCAGCGATTTGCCGGCGCCGCTGCTGGTGCCGCTCATCGGCGAGTCCTCCAAGCGCGTGGACAAGACGGACACCTTCACCCAGCAGGACGTGAGCAAGGTGGACGTCCTCTTCGTCGTGGACAACACCGCGTCCATGGTGGAGGAGCACCCGCGTCTGGTGTCCGCCATCCCCTCGTTCGTGGACGCGGCGCTCGCCAAAAAGGTGGACATGCACGTGGCCGTCACCACGACGGGAATCACGGCGGTGTCGGGGACGTGCCCCGGCGGCGCGCAGGGCGGCGAGGCGGGGCGCTTCTTCCCGGTCAACAACGCCCGGCCCCGCATCCTCACCAACGGCATGGCGAACCTGACGGCGCTGCTCCAGCAGAACGTGCAGGTGGGGCAGTGCGCCCAGGTGGAGCAGGGCTTCGAGGCGATGCGCCGCGCGCTGTCTCCGCCGCTGGTGAACACCGCGGATGACCCGCGCACGCCCGTGCCGCAGGACGGCAACCTGGGCTTCCTGCGCGACTCGGCGGCGCTGGTCGTCGTCTTCGTGGGTGACGAGGACGACCACTCGCCGGACGCGGTGGACACCTACGTGCAGTGGGCGCAGCAGCGAAAGGGGCAGAACCAGCCGCAGCGCGCGACGTTCTACGCCATTGCCCCCACGGCGACGGCGTGTGGCACCGCGGGCGGCTCCGGCACGCGCTACGCGGAGGCGACGGCGCGCACCGGCGGCGAGGTGATGAACGTGTGCGCGGCCAACTACGGGCCCCTCCTGGCCGCCGTGGCCAACAAGGCCTTCTCCGCGCAGGACCGCTTCCCGCTCAGCGACGCGCCGGAGCCGGGCAGCGTCACGGTGACGGTGGACGGCGCCCCGGTGACGACGGGCTGGCGCTACGACGCCCCCACCAACAGCGTCATCTTCACCAACGTGCCGGCGCCGGGCGCCAAGGTGGCCATCTCCTACCGTCGCTCCTGCGACGCGGGCTGAAGCGGGGGAGCAGGCTCGATGTGTGAGCCAGTCGAAGGGCCGGTCATCCGGCCCTCGACGTTCATGTCGGTCCCGGGTGCTACAGGTCTGCTTCCGCCTGTGCGGATGACCAGAAAATTGGAGGGCTCCTCACGGTGTGTACCCTGAGGTCGTACCCGCGCCCGCCGAGGAGGCACCCGGTGATGTCCCCAGACTCCGAAAACACGAAGACGACGAGCGCGGGTCGCGCTTCCCCGGCGCGCGCCCCGGGCCTGCGGGTCATCCAGGGTGAGGGCCGCCGACAGCAAGAGCCGCTCGCTTCCCGGGACGCCGTGGCCCGCGCGCTGATGGAGGCCGGCGCGGACATGCTGCTCCGCCGGATTACTCCGGCTCGAGCCCAGGAAATCGAGCGTAAGGTGGACCGGGTCCTGGACCTGTTCGACCGGGTGGACGCGGCGCCGGTGCTGATGCCGGTGCTCAAGCGGCACCTGGACGAGTTGGAGGCGCTGATGCGGGAGTCGCGCGAGGTCCGTGCCGCTCGGAGGTAATCGCGGCGCCGTCGGTTCCGCCGTGCCTACAAGGGTTTGACCCCCCTGTCCTGTGCGCTTACGCTCCGGGCTTCGCCGCGCCCGGATCCCGGAAGGCCACGGGCCGTGGGTTTTCCCCGTGGGGTGCGGTCAGGTCGCCGTGACCATTGAAACGTATGGCAGGTACCAGCTCCTGAAGCGACTCGCCATGGGCGGGATGGCGCAGCTGTATCTCGCGCGCCAGCCAGGTCCGGAGGGCTTCGAGAAGCTGGTGGTGGTGAAGCGAATTCTTCCGCACCTCGCGGAGAACGACGACTTCGTCAAGATGTTCCTGGACGAGGCGCGAATCGCCGCGCGGCTCAATCACGCCAACGTCGTGCAGATTTTCGACCTGGGCGCGCAGGACGACTCGTTCTTCATCGCCATGGAGTACATCCATGGCGAGGACATGCGGCGGGTGTGGAAGCAGTCGGAGGCCGTGGGGCAGCCGATACCCGTGCCGCTGGTGTGCCGCATCCTCATCGAGGCGTGCTCGGGCCTGGACTACGCGCACAAGCGCACGGACCCGACGTCGGGCCGGCCGCTGGACATCGTCCACCGCGACGTGTCCCCGCAGAACATCCTCGTCACGTTCGAAGGCGGCGTGAAGGTGGTGGACTTCGGCATCGCCAAGGCGGCGGACCAGGCCACCGTCACTCGCTCGGGCGTGCTGAAGGGGAAGTATTCGTACATGTCGCCGGAGCAGGCGGCGGGGCAGCGCGTGGATTGTCGCTCGGACATCTTCGCGCTGGGCGTGGTGTTGTACGAGCTGCTCACGAGCACGCGCCTGTTCAAGCGCCCCAGCGACATCCAGACGCTGGCCGCCGTGGCGGAGTGCAAGGTGGCGCCGCCGTCGCAGGTGACGCCGCGCGTGCCGCAAGATCTGGACGCCATCGTCCTCAAGGCGCTCGCGAAGGACCCGGCGGAGCGCTACCAGGAAGCGGTCCACCTGCAGCTGGCGCTGGAGGACTGGCTGACGGAGCGTCGGTTGCCGTCGTCGACGGCCCATGTCGGCGCGTACATGAAGGAGATCTACGCGGAGCGGCTGGCGTCGGAGGCGCGCTCGGGCGAGCTGTTGATGGAGGACTCGGATCCGGCGTCGGGCTCCGGGCGTCAGGACGCGAGCTCGCGGCGTTCGGGGCTGCGGCCCGCGCTGTCTCGCGCCAGTGTGGCGCCGGAAGGGGAGACGGCGGCGCTGCGCCCTCGTGGCACGGGGAGGACGGGGCGCATCGAGCTGGAGTCGCCCAGCTCCCGGATGACCGGGCAGCGCCGCGCGGTGGAGTCCGCCCCCCCGGACAGGACCTCGCGTTCGGGCCTGGGCGCGGTGCCGGCGGTCCATCGGGTGGAAGAGGACGCGCCGACGATGGATGGCCGCGCCGCCGCGCGCGCGACGCTGACGGACGTGAAGGCCGCCACCGAGCCGAAGCCCGTCGAGGGGCGTGCCGCTTCGCGCGTGTCGAACCCGCAGGCGCGGGAGCAGGAGTCGCACGGGGCGGAGGGGCGCGCCGTCACGCGGCCGATGCCCGCCGTCGTGCATCACGTGGAGGAGGACGCGCCGACGCTGGCCATGCCGGAGATGGCGGGACCGCTGCCCAGGCCGTCACGACTGGCGCTGCCGCTGCCTCGGGGCGCCGCGGCCCTGGACGCGCTGGAGGAGCAGGAGGAGGACGCGCCTACGCTGTCGCTGGGGATGTCTCGGCCCGGGCGCAAGAAGGCAGCGGCGGGGCGTCAGGCGGAGACGCCGCCCCCGGCCTCGCGGCTGGGGTGGTGGATTCCCACGGTGGGGTTGGGGCTGGTGGTCCTGGTGCTGCTGTGGGGCTGGTTGAAGCCGGGGCCCGCCGCGCAGGCGCCCGCGCGCGTCGAGTCCGTGCCCACGGGGGCGCGGGTCATGTTCGATGGGCAGGAACTGGCGGAGCGCACGCCGGTGACGCTGCCCGCGATGCCCGAGGGGCGTTATTCGCTCGTGCTGTCACGCGAGGGCTACCAGGAGCTGAGGACGGAGCTGGAGGTCCAGGCCACGGGGCCGGTGCCGCTGGGCGTGCTGCGGCTGGTGCCAGTGGTGCAGCAGGCGCATGTGCCGGAGACGCCGCCCGTGGCCGTGGAGAACGCGCCGCCGGCCCAGGAGCCCGCGGCCGTGGCGAAGGTGCGGCTGCGGGTGGAGGCGCAGCCCGCGCAGGCCGTCGTCATCGTGGATGGGCGGCCGCAGGGCGCGGCGCCGGTGATGCTGGAGGCCGCGCCGGGGGTGGCGCTGGCAGTCCGGGTCGAGGCCGCGAAGCATCAGCCGAGTGAGCGCACGGTGACGGTGGGCTCGGGGCCGGAGCAGGTGGAGCGCTTCACGCTGCATCCGGAGGCTCGGGTGGCGCCTCCCGTGACGCCGCCGCGTCCTCCGAGGCAGGAGTCGCGGGCGGAGACGCGCACGGCCAAGGTCCGCTTCGCGGTGCGGCCGTGGGCGGAGGTGACGTGCGGAGGGAAGAAGCTGGGGGAGACGCCGTTCGAGGCGGTGGAGCTGCGCGTCGGCACCTATGACTGCAAATTCTTCAACCCCGACCTCAAGAAGACGCTCAGTCGACGTATCGAGGTGAAGGCCATCGACCTCAACGTGGTGAGTGTGAAGTTCGAATAGCGCATGTTCCGGAAGCCCTCTTGACGCTCGTCGCCGGCATGCAGATCGGCAAGTACGTCGTCCGCCGCAAGCTCGCGGAGGGCGGGATGGCGGAGATCTACCTGTGCACCGCGCGGGGCGCGGAGGGTTTCGAGAAGGAGGTCGTCATCAAGCGGGTGCGTGCCTTCCTCGCCAGCGACCCGGAGTTCGTGGGGATGTTCATCGCGGAGGCCCGGCTGGCCTCGCGGCTGAACCACGAGAACGTGGTGCAGATCTTCGACTTCGACAAGCACGAGGACACGTACTACCTGGCCATGGAGTACGTGCGTGGCTGCTCCTTGTGGGAGCTGCGGCGGCGGTCCAAGGAGATGATGGACCCGGTGCCTCCGATGCTGGTGGCGCACATTGGCGCGGAGGTGGCCCGGGGGCTGCACTACGCGCATCGGCTGAAGGTGAACGGGCAGCCGCTCGACCTGGTGCACCGGGACGTCACGCCGCACAACGTGCTGCTGTCATACGACGGCGCGGTGAAGCTGACGGACTTCGGCATCGCGAAGGCCGGCAAGAAGCTGACGCAGCCCGGAGTGCTCAAGGGCAAGTTCGCGTACATGTCCCCGGAGCAGGCGCGAGGGGAGGCAGTGGACTCCCGCACGGACCTCTTCGCGCTGGGCGTGGTGCTGTGGGAGATGCTGACGGGCGGGCGGTTGTTCGACGGGGACTCGGAGCTGGCGGTGCTGCGCGCGGTGCAGCACAGCGCCATTGCTCCGCCGGCCCGGCTCAACCCGGAGGTGCCCCCGGGGCTGGACGCGGTGGTGATGCGCGCGCTGGAGCGCGACCCGTCCGCGCGCTTCCAGACGGCGGGTGAGCTGGAGCGGGCCCTGGCCCAGTGCGTGTTGAAGCACGCGACGTCGGTGGACGACACGGACCTGGGAGCCTTCCTGCGGCGCCTGTTCCCCGGGAGCCTCACGCAGGCGATGCCCACGGTGCAGGAACGCACGCACGTGGTCCAGGGGACGCCGGTTCCCGACGACGATGATGAAGATGTTCCAGCGCCGCGCAGGGAACCCACGGCGGTGATGGCGGCGGGACGCGTGGGTGTGGCGGTGCCGTCCTCGCCCGATGAGGACGTGGATGCGTCCACATTCGTGCTTCCCCGTCGGAGTGAGGACGTGGAGGCGCTGTCCGTGCCGCTGCCGCCCATGGCCACGCCGATGATGCCGCTGCCCGCGGTGGCTTCGTCACCCGTGCCTCGCGCGAACGCGCCATTGCCGCCGCTGGCCGCGCCCATCGCCACGGTGCGCCCGAGCCGTCCCGAGGGGACGCCCGCCGTGGCTTCGTCGGAAGAGGGTGCCGGTGGAGATCCGCGCTCCGACGTCACGCCGGCGCCCACGAAGACGCCGAGCCGTTCGAGTGGGCTGTCGCCCGTGGCGAGTGGTTCGTTGCGGGAAGGGGAGCTCGCGCCGGCCTCCACGAAGACGCCGAGCCGTTCGGGTGGGCTCGCGCCCGTGGCGATGAACTCATCGGGTACTGGCGATGGGCTTCGCGCCGAGAGCACGTCGGTGCCCACGAAGACACCGAGCCGTTCGGGTGGGCTGGCGCCGGTCGCGACGCAGGCTCCTGCCGATGCTTCTCCGCGAGGCGCCGAGTCGGAGCGCTCCTCGCTGCGTGGCGACGAGGAGGCGCGCGGCGACGTCGAGCCCTCCGGACAAAACTCCGAGTCGGGGCAGGCCGTGCGGCCCTCACGTGATGCCGACCCGATGAGCCGTGCGAAGCAGGGGAGTATCGGGGCTTCGTGGGAAGACTCCGAGGAAGACGGCGCCTGGGAGGAGGATCTCCCGGCGAATGCTAGCGAGCGGGACTCCTCCGATGCGCTGACGCCCGCCTCGGAGATGGCCCTCCCGTCGAACTCCGGGCGTGCCGATGTCGTGTCTGCGTCCGTGGCTCCTGAGCTGTCGACCGCCTCTCACGAACAGCGTGACTCCAAGGAGCGCGGTGCTGGGGCAACCTCCAGTGGGCACGCGTCGACCGCACCTTCGACCCGAGCGCCCGTGCTGGATGCGCGAGAGGGGGGGCCTCTGTCCCTCTCCGGCAGCGAGGTCCCCACCGTCACCGACACCTCGCCGGGAAGGCAGAAGCCCTCGGTGTGGCTCCGGCCTCGTCGCGTGTTGGGCCTCACCATGAGCCTGGGGTTGCTGCTCATCGTGGGGGCCGGGGTGATGAATGGTCTCCGAGGAGACCCGTCGACGGAGACGGCCACCACTGGCAACGGCCCGTTGGCCGCCGCTCCGACGGACGGCACGCCCACCGGAGCCACCCCACCGGCGCCCACCGATAGCGCGCCTCCCGGGGGCGAGCCTGGCGGAAGTGTCGTGAAGGAGACGAACGGCCCGGTGCCCGCCGTGACGCCGTCCCAGGCCGAGCCGGGCTCTGTCGCATCAGGCACCACTCCGCCCGCCGCGAGCCCCGAGCCGGTGCCCTCCGAGTCGGATGTGGAAGTGGAAGGCCTGAAGCGAGAGGCCGTTCTTGGTACCGGCTCGAAGGCCGTCGACCCGGAGGTCCGCTCGGAATCCACGCCGCGAGCCGCGCCCAGCGCGACGGGCCTGCTCCAACTCCGGGCAACCCCGTACGCGACGGTGTTCCTGGATGGGCGACGCCTGGGCGAAGTCTCGGGACGCGCCTCCTACAAGCTGCCCCCCGGCACGTACACGCTGCTGTTCAAGCACCCCTTGGGCGAGAAGCGCTTCGACGTCACCATCACCGCCGGCGCCACGGTGACGCGCGAGTTCCGCGCGCCGCGCGGCCGCTGAGCCCGCGCCACCTCGGCGCATCCCGCATCCCCCTGTCGACCCCGCGCTGACGCGTGCGTGCCCAACGGGCGCCGTCGTCTCGCCCGCGGTTCGTGCTGTTCGAAGCGCTCCGGGTCTCCATCTACCCCCGTCGTGACTCCGCGCCGTGACGCGCGGATGCGTCCTCGCGCCCTCTTTCTCGAAACGTGAACCGGCCGACACCGCAACGGACCTGTAGCGGTCTACCTTGACACCGAAGGCCTGTTTCTGGCACTCAGTGTCCTCCTCTGAGTAGCTTATATTCAATGGAACCGATGGACCTGCTGGCTCCCGACGAGATTGCTCGGATTGAGCGCGACAACGCGGGAGGACTTCCCGCGAGCGCGATTCTGGAAATCTTTCGTCCGAGGGGCGTGCGTCTGTCGGAAGCGACCTTCCGCAAGTACGTCCAGGCGGGGTTGCTACCGAGGAGCCGTCGGGTGGGGCGGAAGGGCAAGCACCAGGGGAGCCTGGGGCTCTATCCGGTGGAAGCGGTGCGCCGCATCAACGTCATCAAGAAGATGATGGCGGAGGGGCACACCCTCGAGGACATCAAGAAGTCCTTCGTGTTCCACAGCAACCACATCGACCAGGTGGAGCGGGACCTCGGCGGTCTATTGGATGGGCTGCGGGACGAGTTGGGAGAGCGAGCCTTCGGGGGAGAGCACCGACGTTCGCTCGAGGCGGAGTTGGCAACGCTGCGGCAAAGAGCGCAGGATCTGGTCCGGGACGTGGCCCGGCTGGGCAGCGCAGTCACCGCACGCGAAGACGAAACGATGAGTTCGCAATAAGATGCCGGCCCTGGAGCCGGTGGACCCGGTTAGACTGGCCTCACGTGGAGGGGACATGTCGGAAGTGAAGCAAGTGGAGGAGGGCGGAGACCAGGCGCAAGAGGACCTGGCGCAGGAGCGCCGACGGTCCAAGACGATGTCGCGCAAGGAGATGGCGCGTGATTTGCGCCGTCGACGTCTCACGGGTCAGGTGGACCCGGAAGAAGCGGACCTGCTCAAGCAGATGGACGACACGCGTCCGCGCACCCGCGCCGACTGCGTCAACGGTCCGCGCCCGTGCATGTTCGTTTCCTGCAAGCACAACCTCTATCTGGATGTGAATCCGGAGACGGGGTCCATCAAGCTCAACTTCCCGGACAAGGAAATCTGGGAGCTGGAGCACACCTGCGCCCTGGACGTGGCGGAGAAGGGCGGCATCACGCTCGAGGAGGTGGGGGAAATCATGAACCTCACCCGTGAGCGCATCCGCCAGGTGGAGACGCGCGGGCTGATGAAGCTGCGCGAGGCCACCGAGGCCGAGCCTCCTGTCTCGGCCCGCAAGCCTATGTGACTGGCGGCTTGCTGCCGCCAACGTAGCGCCGACGTGTTGCGTTGACACCCCAGGGGGTGGTTGCTACTACCGCCGCTCCCCGCACACCGAGGCGCACACGTGCTGGCTCTCCTCAGCGTTTCCGATAAGCGAGGTCTGGTTCCCTTCGCCCAGGGGCTGGTTGGCCTGGGCTACCGTCTGCTGTCGACGGGTGGCACGTTGGAGGCGCTCAAGGGCGCCGGTATCGCCGCCACGCAGGTGTCCGAGCACACACACAGTCCGGAGATTCTCGGCGGACGTGTGAAGACGCTCCACCCGCGCATCCACGGCGGCATCCTCGGTCGGCTGGAACTCGAGGCGGACCGCGAGGAGATGAAGGCTCACGGCATCGAGCCCATCTCCCTGGTCGCGGTGAACCTCTATCCGTTCCGCCAGACGGTGGCGTCGGGCGCGGCCGAAGCGGAGGTCATCGAGCAGATTGATATCGGCGGGCCCGCGATGGTGCGCGCCTCCGCGAAGAACTTCCGTCACGTGGCCATCGTCGTGGACCCGGACGACTACCCCGCGGTGCTCGCGGAGATGGAGCAGCAGAAGTCGGTGGGCGAGGCGACGCGCCGCAAGCTGATGCGCAAGGCGTTCGCGCACACGGCGGCCTACGACGCCTCCATCTCCACGTGGTTGTCCGCCGAGGCGGGCGAGCCGTTCCCTGGAGAGCTGTCGCTGTCGTTCCGCAAGGCGCAGGACCTGCGCTACGGGGAGAATCCGCACCAGCGCGGCGCCTTCTACCGAGAGCACTCGGCGCCCTCGGAGCCGACGGTGGGCTTCGCCCGGGTGCTGCAGGGCAAGGAGCTTTCGTACAACAACATCCTGGACCTGGATGCCGCGCTGGGACTGGTGCTCGAGTTCCCCGAGCACCCCACCGCCGTCATCATCAAGCACAACACGCCGTGTGGCGTGGCGGTGGATGACTCGCTGGTGAAGGCGTACCGCACGGCGCGGGCGGTGGATGAGATCTCCGCCTTCGGTGGCATCGTCGCGTTCAACCGCGAGGTGGACGAGGCCACGGCCCAGGCCATGGCGGAGACGTTCCTGGAGGCGGTCATCGCGCCCTCCTACTCGCAGGCGGCGCTCCAGGTGCTCGCGGCGAAGAAGAACCTGCGGCTCCTGGAGGCGGGGGCGGCGCTGGCTTCGCCGACCGCCCGGCCGAGGGCTCAGCTCGATGGCCGGAGCGTGTCCGGAGGGCTGCTCCTCATGGACCGGGACGCGGTGGAACCGGAATTGAGCTGGAAGGTGGTGTCCAAGCGGGCACCCACACCGGACGAGGAGCGGGCCCTTCGGTTCGCCTGGAAGGTGTGCAAGCACGTCAAGAGCAACGCCATCGTCTTCGCCTCTGGCAGCCAGCTGTTGGCCCAGGGCGGCGGACAGACGAATCGAGTGGATTCGGTCCGAATCGCGATGCAGCGCGGCGGACAGGCCCTCCAGGGGGCCGCCGTGGCCTCGGATGCCTTCTTCCCCTTTCGGGACGGCCTGGACGAGGCGGCCAGGGCAGGGGCGACGTGCGTCATCCAGCCAGGCGGCTCTGTTCGGGATGCGGAGGTCATTTCGGCCGCCGACGAACATGGGATGGCCATGGTGGTGACCGGAGTGCGACACTTCCGGCACTGACTCATGCGCATCGTCTGCCAGAAATGCGCGGCTGCCTATGCCATCGATGATCGACTGATCACGGCGAAGGGTGTCCGCGCGCAGTGTCCCCGTTGCCGGAACTTGCAGCTCGTCCGGCGCGATCCTTCGGCCGTGCCCTCAGGGGACGTGCCGGCCGCACCGCCGCGTCCCTCGGCGCCCACCCCTGCGTCGTCCGCGCCCCCTCCGGCGGATGACCTGTTTGGCGACTTCGGCAATCCGCCCGCCGCCGTGGAGCCACCCGCCCCACAGGCCCGGCCCGCGAAAGCCGCGGCGCCGGAAGCGGACCTGTTCGCGGACTTCGGCGCGCTGCCTGCGCCGTCTCCCGCGACGGCGCCCCCCGTGGATCCCTTCGCGGCCTTGGGGCCGGCTCCCGAGTCGTCCGGCGGAGGGGATCCGCTGCTCGACTTCCTCGGGCCCGCACCCACGGCACCACCCGCGCCCGTCGCGCGCATCTCGTCGGAGCCCGGCGCGGTGCCGGTCTCCGTGGCACCGCCGGCAGCCGCGGCGCCGCAGCGCACGGCGTCGGCTCCGGTCGCGGCCGCCGCGCCCAAGCCCGCGACCATGGGCTGCCGCACGTGCAACAAGCCGCTGCTGGATCCGTTCGACCAGGCGCTCGGCATCTGCGACGACTGTCGACAGCGTGAGCCCGCGGGAGGGGCGCCCAAGGCGGCGGCCCCGGTGCCCGTCGCCGCGCCCGGGACGGCGGACTTCCTGCCTCCGCTCACCGCGCCGGAGGAGGGTGGAGCCGATTCGCTGGAGCTGATGCCCCGGGAGGGCTCGCGTGCTGCGTCCGGTGTGCCTTCGCTGGGCTCCGAGCCCCGCAGCAATCCCCGCGCGGCGTCGGGTGCGGCCCGGAGTCAGTCCAACGTTCGCTCCGGCTCCGCGGAAATGCCGGGCTCGCGCGGCTCCTCCGGTGGAGGACGCTGGGCGCTCGTCGGTGGACTGACGCTGCTCGTCGTCGGCACGGGCGTGGGCGGCTACTTCTTCGTGCAGCACCAGGAGCAGGAGCGTCGTCGGACGGAGTCTCCTCCCGTGGCGGTGATTCCCGAGGCCGTGAAGGCGGTGCTGCCCCGGTGGAAGCTGAAGTACCTGATGTTGGAAGGCACGAGCGCGGAGCGGCTCGCGGAGGGGCAGCAGCAACTCGCCCGCGACGAGCGCTCCTCCTACTCGGAGGCCGAGGAGTCCTTCCAGCAGGCCCTGCTCCTGGATCCTCGCAGCGACGCGGCCATCGCGGGCTACGTCCAGGCGCTGGCGCTGGGGCGAGGCGCCGGGCTGGATGAGTCCACCTTCTCGGAGGCGAGCGCGCTCATCGAGGCGTCGGAGTCGCGCGCGGGGCGCACCCCGCTGCTGCTGCTGGCGCACGCCAACCTGCTCCTGACGCGCTCTCGACAGTCCGAGCCGCTCGATAGGGCGAAGGCCCTGGCGAACGAGTTGCTGGTGCAGGCGCAGGCGACGAACGAGCAGAAGGCCGAAGCCAATCTGGTGCTGGGTCGGGCGTACCTGTCGACGTCAGGCGGGCTGGCACGCAAGCACTTCGACTCCGCGCAGCAACTGGCGCCGGAGTTCAAGCGCATCCAATACTACCGCGCGCTCGCGCACGAGTCGGACGGTGAGTATTCGCTCGCACTGGAGACGCTGCGCAAGCGCCTGACGGTGGACCCGAGGGACTGGGACAGCCTGGCGGCGACCTCGCGCATCTATCAGGAGGTGGGTGAGGTGGGCGAGGCGCGCCGGCTGTACGAGGCGCGCGTGAAGGCGGACCCCGGTGAGCTGCGCGCCCTGCTGCCGCTCGCGGTGCTGCGCTACCAGATGGAAGGCAATCCCGCGACGGGTGTGCGCGAGTTGCGCGCGCTGCTGAAGAGCCGCGACAGCCATGGTGGCCGCGACGTGGCGGAGGTGCTCGTCCATCTGGCCGCCGCGGAGCGCGCGGCGGGCAACAGCGAGGCGGGAGTGAAGTCCGCCGAGGAGGCGCTCGGGTTGGTGAAGGAGCTGCCCGAGGCGCACCTGCAGGTCTTCCTCGTCGCCCTGGAACAGCGCGACGCGGCGAGGGCTCGCAAGCACCTGGACGGCATCAAGGGACGGCTGGAAGACCGCGCGCTGGAGCTGGTGCTGGAAGGCCGGCTGTTGCTGCTGGAGAAGAAGCCGGCGGAGGCGCTGGAGCGCTTTCAGGATGCACTGACTCGGGATGAGCGTCGGCTGGACGCGCAGCTGCTGGCGGGCGTGGCGGCGGCGGGCGCGAAGCGGCGCGAGGACGCGTTCCGGGCGCTGAACCTGGCGCTGCGCGCGGACCCGCTGCGGCTGGAGCCCAGGCCCGTGGCGACGCGCTTCTGGATGCGGCCCTCGGAGACGGTGAGGGGCGTGGAGGACGTCATCCTCTCGCTGGCGGAGAACGCCGAGGACCCGGGGCCGTATCTCTACGAGGGCCTGCTGCGCTTCCACCAGGGAGACCTGGACGCGGCGGACCGGCACTTCCGCGACGTGCTGGAGTCGGACGCGAACAACGCGGGCGCGCTGTCGTACCGGGCGCTCATCGCGCTGCGGCGGGGGAACCTGGCGGAGGCGCGAGCGCTGTCGACGCGCGCGGTGTCCGCGGGGCGGCAACTGCCGGTGGCGCATCTGGCGCAGGGGCTGGTGCTGGCGGAGAGCCGTCAGGTGGAACCGGCGAAGCGCTCGTTGCGCGAGGCGTTGGGGCTGTCTCCCACGTTGCTGTCGGCCAAGGCGCGGCTCGCGGAGCTGGAAGCGGCGCAGCGGCGTGACGACGCGCGAACTCAGTTGGTGAAGGTGGTGGGGTTGGACCCCGCGTACCTCCCGGCCAAGCGGATGCTCTACCTGTTGGAACGGTGAGGTGGATGTGAAGGTCCTGTTGCTGGGTTCCGGAGGCCGTGAGCACGCGCTGGCGTGGAAGCTCTCGCAGAGTTCTCGGCTCACGCGGTTGTGGTGTGCCCCTGGCAACCCGGGCACGGCGAAGCTTGCGACCAACGTGCCCGTGAAGGCGGATGCGCCGGACGAGGTGGTCGCGCTCGCGCGCCGGGAGTCGGTGGACCTGGTGGTGGTGGGCCCGGAGGCGCCCCTGGTGGCGGGCGTGGCGGACGCGCTGGCGAAGGCGGGCATCCCCTGCTTCGGGCCCGTGGCGGGCGCGGCGCTCATCGAGGGCTCCAAGGCCTTCGCCAAGGAAATCATGGCCGAGGCGGGAGTCCCCACCGCGGCCTTCCGCACCTTCACGGACGCCGTCGAGGCGGAGGCCTACGCGGTGGCGCAAGGCCGCATCGTCGTGAAGGCGGATGGGCTGGCGGCGGGCAAGGGGGTCATCGTCGCGCACGACGTGGACTCCGCGCGAGAGGCGGTGCGCGCGGTGGCGGCCCTGGGCACATCGGGGCAGCGCATGGTGCTGGAGGAACTGCTCGAGGGCGAGGAGGTCTCCGCCATGGCGCTGTGTGACGGCGAGCGCTACGTCATGCTGCCCTTGTCGCAGGACCACAAGCGCGTGGGCGATGGCGACACCGGCCCCAACACCGGCGGCATGGGGGCCTACAGCCCGGCGCCGTTCCTCGACGCGGAGCAACTGGCCGAGGTCGGCGAGAGCGTCATCGCTCCGACGCTGGCGGTGCTGCGCGGGCGCGGGCTGCCCTTCAAGGGGGTGCTGTACGCGGGGCTGATGCTGACGCGCAACGGACCCAAGGTGCTGGAGTTCAACGCGCGCTTCGGGGACCCGGAGACGCAGGTGTTGATGATGCAATTGGGTGAAGACCTGCTGCCGCTGGTGGACGCGTGCGCACGTGGACAGTTGCAGGCGCGCCCGCTGGTGGCGGCGCCTGGCGCGTCGGTGGGCGTGGTGCTGGCGGCGGAGGGCTACCCGGAGGCGCCTCGCAAGGGGCAGCGCATCGACGGGCTGGATGCGGTCCCCGAGGACGCCACGGTGTTCGTCGCGAGCGCGGAGATGCGGGACGGGGTGCTGGTGACGAGCGGCGGACGGGTGCTGACGGTGTGCGCGCGGGGCGATGACCTGGCGCGAGCGCGAGAGCGAGCCTACGCGGCGGTGGCGGCGGTGCGCTTCGAGGGCATGCACTTTCGTCATGACATCGGCGTGAAGGGGCTGAAGGCGGCACCGTGACGCGCATCTCCCGCTATCTCCTTCAGGAGCTGCTGGTCCCGCTCGGCGTGTGGGTGGCCTTCATGTTCCTGCTGCTGTTCGTGATGCAGTTCCTGCGGGGCACGGACGTGCTGCTGGGCTCGTCGGTGACGATTACGGACCTGGGCCGGCTGGTGGCCTATCTCACGCCGCACTTCCTGATGATGGCGCTGCCCATCGCCTTCCTGCTGGCCATCCTGCTGGGGCTGGGGCGACTGGGAGAAGACCGCGAGCTGACGGCGCTCCAGGCGCTGGGGGTGGGGCCCACGCGCCTGCTGTTCGCGCCCATGGGCGTGGCGGTGGCGCTCAGCGCGCTGATGCTGCTCATCACCTCCACCGCGCAGCCCTGGGGCCTTACGGGAGTGAAGGAGCTGGTGAGCGAGGTCATCCGGAAGAACGTCGTGGGCGACGTGAAGTCCGGCACCTTCTACGAGGACCTGAGCGACCTGACGCTGTACGCGGAGCAGGTGTCCCCGGATGGGAAGTGGACCAACGTGCTGCTGCACGACGACCGCGAGGCGAGCTCGCCGCTGTTGGTGCTCGCGCACCGGGGGCAGGTGGGGACGTCCAGTGGTGGCGAGGTGCTGCGCTTCGCCCTGGAGGATGGAGAGGTACACCGCTCCGGCCGAGCCTCCGAGGACTACAGCGTCATCCACTTCGACCGGGCGGAGATCAGCGTGGGCGTGGGCGCGTCCATGGGCAAGCGGGGTCGCTTCACCTCCGCGAAGGAAGAGCTGACGCCATCGGAGTTGCTCCAGGCCGCGAGCGAGGCGGAGGCGAGCGGTGGGGATGCGCGCGGCTTCAGGATGGCGCTGCACAGCCGACTCGGTGGCGCGCTGGCTCCCATCGCCTTCGCGCTGCTGGGCACGCCGCTGGCCATCGGCCGGCGACAGGCGGGCCGGGCGTGGGGCTATCTGCTGACACTGGGCGGTTACGTCCTGTACTACCTGCTGAGCCGCGCCTTCGAGCAGTTGGGGCAGCAGGGCAAGCTGCCGGCACCCCTGGCGGGACAGCTGGCCAACGTCGTCTTCATGCTGGTGGGTGCGGTGGCCCTGTATCGGGTGAGCCGCTCTGGGACGGTCCGGTGAGACTGACGCTCTTCGGGTACGTGCTGCGGACCTACGTTCGTTACGCGCTGGGAATCCTCGGTGGGTTGGTGCTCGTCTTCGTGGTGGTGGACTTCGTGGACCGCGCGAAGACGTACACCGGGCCGGGCTGGGTGACGGACGCGGCGAAGCTCTACGGGTACAAGGCGCTGATGGCGGTGCAGCAGCTCGGACCGGCGGCGTTGTTGCTGGCCGCGGGCACGACGGTGTCCGCGTTGCGCAAGCAAGGCGAAGTGACGGCCATCCGGGCGCTGACCTTCGGGCCCACGGCGCTGTACGCGCCGGTGCTGGCCTTCGGGTTGATGGCGTGCACGGGGCTCATCGCCTTCGATGAAGTCGTCGCGACGCATGCCGGGCGCCGCGTCGATGAAATCACCACGCAGCGCTTCAACCGCTGGGGTGACTGGCGCTTCTACTACACGCCGAAGCAGTGGTTCCGACGAGGCGACCACATCTTCTTCCTCCGCGCGGGCAGCGCGCAGGAGGGCTTCCAGGACGTGTCCATCTTCACGCTGTCGCGGGAGTTCAAGCTGCAGCGGCGGCTGGACGCGGCGCGGATGGAGTGGGTGGACGGGACGCGCTGGCGGCTGATGGGCGTGGTGGAGCGCGCCTTCACCGGGGAGAAGCACACCTCCGTGAAGAGCCTGGAGAGCGCCGAATATGAGCTGGGCATCGCCGCCTCTGCCTTTCGCATCCGGCCGGGACGTCCGGAGCAGATGCGGGTGCGGGAGCTGCGCGAGCAGATTGTCGCGCGCCGGGAGGTGGGGCTCGCGACGAAGCAGTTCGAGCTCGCGCTGCACAACCGCTTCGCCTATCCGCTGGCGGCACTTCCCGCGGCGCTGCTGGGGGTGGGGCTGGCGCTGCGCACGAATCGCCGAGGGCACCTCACCGCCGCCATCGTCGAGGGCCTGCTCGTCGCGGTGGCGATGTGGGGCCTGATGATGGTGTGCCGCACGATGGTGCTCACCGAGCGGTTGACGCCGCTGGTGGCCGCGTGGACCCCCCCCATCCTGCTCGTGCTGGCGGCCGGGGCGCTGTGGCTGCGACGCGAGGGCTTTCTTCACATGCCCCGCCGTTGGCTCGCGGTGAGGTAGCGTGAGTCCATCCATGGACCTTCTCGCCCAGCCCCGGCTGGACACATTCCTTCGTCGCGCCGTGGCTGGAGTGCTGCTCGCCTGGGCGGTGGGCCTGGTGCTGGCGGAGGTCGTTCTTCAAGTGGCCGCGTCCGCGGTGGTGCTGCTGGCGCTGGTGCTGGCCGCGCGGCGTCACCTGAAGCTCGCCCCCGACGTGCGCGCCTATGTGCTGGCCAGCGTGGCGCTGTGCGCGTGGCAGGTGGTTTCTCCCGGGCTGGCGCTGCTGACGGGCGCTGCGAGTGGGTGGCCACGAAGCTCGCGCTATGGACAGGTGCTGGACTCGGTGGCGGGCGCGGCCGTGGCGTGCGTGGGCACGGTGGGAGTGCCGTGGCTGGCGCTCGCGGGCACGGTGGCCGCGGGGTGGTTGTTCGCCGCGGCGCTGGGCATGTTCCAGAACCGGGTGCGCTGGCCGTGGGAGCCCTTCGCGTTCCTCAAGCTGAACCCGGGCCGGCTTCACGAGAACTTCGGCACGGAGACGTCTCCGCGCTACGCGGCCGGGGGCATCTTCTTCCACCGGCTGCGCTTCGCCCATGGCGCGATTGCCGCGCTGGGCCCCGCGCTGGCGATACTCGGCGGCTCCGAGGTTGCGCGGCGGCGGGTGCTGGCGGGCGCGGTGGTGCTCGGCATGCTGGTGTCCATCTACAACGCCTTCGCTCGCGCGGCGCTGGGCGCGGCGTTGCTGGTCAGCGTGGTGGCGCTGCTGTTGTTGGTCAGCGGAGTCGCACGCAAGGCGGGCCTGGGGCTCATCGCGGTGCTGGTGGTGGTCGTCCTGGCCTCACCCGCCTGGCGCGCCCGCATGGAGAAGGCCGTGGGCAACATCTACGGCGGTGAGCGTGAGCTGGCCATGACGGTGGGCTGGGGCCTCGTGCGCGAGCACCCGCTGGTGGGCGTGGGCTTCGGCAACCACAAGTCCGCGGTGCTCGCGCGGCAGGGGGAGTCGGGAATCACCGACCTGCTGGCCACCGACTCGCACAACCTCTGGCTGACGGTGTGGGCCGAGACGGGACTGGTGGGCCTCCTGCTGACGCTGGCCATGCACGGCTTGCTGGGGCTGGCGCTCATCCGTCGCTATCGCGCGGGCTCGCTGGCCGCCACGGGCGCGCTCCTGTCCTTCGTGGGTTTCCACATCCTCGCGCTGGTGCACTACCTGCCATTCCACTCCAGCGTGCACCTCTCCTTCGCACTCGTCTGGGGCCTGGGGCTGTGCGAGGGCAGTGACGTGCTGCGCGCGCGTCCGGAGCCCCGCTAGCTGTCGCGGGCTCGGACCCCGCCTCCGTCAACGAGGAGAAGGCGGGTGGCTTTCGAGCACGCGCCGGTACACGGCGACCGTCTTGCGCGCGCACTCGTCCCAGGTGAAGCGCGCGGCGCGCTCGCGGCCCAGGTCCGTCAACTCCGTGCGCAGGGCCTCGTCACGAAGCACGCGCAGCGTCGCCTCGCGCCAGGCGACCGGGTCCTCCGGGGAGAGCCGCAGCGCGGCGCCGCCCACGACCTCCGGGAGCGCCGTCGCGTCGGAGGCGAGCACCGGACAGCCCGTCGCCATCGCCTCCAGCGCGGGCAGGCCGAAGCCCTCGTACTTCGATGGCAGCAGCAGCGCCGCCGCCGCGCCATAGAAGAGCGGCATCTCCGATTCGGGCAGCTCCTCCAGGTCAATCACGTTCTCGTACAGCCCCAGCTCGTGCGCCACCGCGCCCTTGCCCGCGAGCAGGACGATGGGCACCGGCAGGTCCGCCGCGAAGTGCTTCAAGAGCGCCAGGTTCTTGAAGGGCTTCGCGTTGCCCACCGCCGCCACGTAGCGCGCTGGCAGCTCGTTGCGCTCCCTGAACTCGCGGGCCTCCGCCGCGGAGGGCGGCTGGAAGCGCGCGTCCACGCCATTGGGAATCACCTGCAACCGGTAGGGCGACAGCTTGAGGTGCCGCGCCAGCTCCTCGCGCGAGAACTCGGACACCGTCACCAGGGCGGCGGCCCGCTTCGCGCGAGGCCCCACCACCACGCGGTAGTACAAGCTCTGCGCCGGCGAATACTGATGGGCCAGCGCCACGTGGTTGGCGTCGTGCAGCGTGGCCACCAGCGGGCCGCTCCAGAACAGGGGCAGGGCGAACGACGTGGCGTGGAAGACGTCGGGCGACAGCCGCGCCAGGTCCGCCGCCAGCGCGGGTTGCTCCACGGGAGACAGGAACCCCGCGAACGAGCGATGCATGGGCACGCGCGGCGCGAGCGCTCCCAGGTCCGAGGGCAGGCCCTCGGGGGGCACCAGCGCGGTGAAGCGCAGGTCCGGGGCAAGCGAGGGGACGCGCCGCGCCAGCTCGAGCGCATAGCGGGCAATCCCGTGCAGCCGGCCGCGCACCATGCGCAGGTCGAGGAGGACATGAGCCACATGCTTGGCGTACCACACGCGCGGCCCTCATGGGGGGCGGGCAGGCGCCCGCTTCGCGTTGCTGTCGGCACGCGGCACGCCCGGTGCTAGAAGGCCCGCATCGTGAAGGTCGCCCTGGTCCACGACTGGCTCGTCACCCACCGCGGGGGGGAGCGTGTGCTTGATGCGCTCTGCGAAGTGCTGCCCGACGCGGATATCTACACCCTCATCCACCGGCCCGGCAGCCAGTCCCCGGCCATTGAAGGCCGCCGCATCTTCACGTCCTTCCTTCAGCGGATTCCCGGCATCCACGAGCGCTACCGGCACTTCCTGCCCCTGATGCCCCGGGCCATCGAATCGCTGCGCCTCCAGGACGACTACGACGTCGTCCTCTCCTCCAGCCACTGCGTCGCCAAGGGGCTGCGCGTGCCGCCGGGGCTGCCGCACCTGAGCTACGTGCACGCGCCCATGCGGTACATGTGGGACTTGTTCGACGACTACTTTGGCCCGGGGCGCACCCGCCTGCCGGTGCGCGTGGCGGCCCATGCCGTGCGTCCCTGGCTCCAGCGGTGGGACCGCGCCTCGGCCGAGCGCGTGGACCACTTCGTCGCCAACAGCCACCACGTCGCCGGCAAGCTCCAGCGCTTCTGGGGCCGCGGCGCCACCGTGGTCCATCCTCCCGTGGACCTGGAGCGCTTCACCCGGCTTCCCCTGGAGGGGGGCGGCCAGGGTGGCTACTTCCTGTGGCTCGGCGCCTTCGCGCCCTACAAGCGGCTGGACATCGCGCTGGAGGCCTTCCGCGCGCTGGGCGCTCCGCTGTGGGTCGTGGGCACCGGGCAGGAGGCCTCGCGCCTGGGGTCGACGGCGTCGTCGCCGCACATCCGCTTCCTCGGCAACGTCTCCGACGACGCGCTGCCGTCTCTGTACCGGGATGCTCGCGCGCTCATCTTCACGCCCGAGGAGGACTTCGGCATCACCCCGCTGGAGGCCCAGGCCACCGGTCGCCCCGTCATCGCTTTCGGCAAGGGCGGGGCGCTGGAGACGGTAAACAGCCGCACGGGACTCTTCTTCTCCGAGCAGACACCCGCCTCGCTCGCGGACGCCGTGCGGCGCTTCGAGACGTGGGAGGTCGGCTTCCGAGCGGAGGATGCCCGCTCACAGGCCGAGCGCTTTGGGCGCGCTGTCTTCCAGCGCGCCATGTTGTCCGAGGTGGAGTCCGTCCTCAGGGTGTCGAGGAAATCCCCACGTCGCGTGGCGGCGGTGTGACGCCGCTGTCATCCCAGGCTCCGTCTTTCATCAGCGAGTCGTGTCCGCCTCTTGTCACTGTCCACCCGGGGCAGGGGTAACTCGTTGGTTTCACGGGATTTTCCGTGCTACGACGCCAGCCTGTCAGAGGGAGTCGGGCAGGGCACGTGCTCGTTGTACCGGGGTGCGAGTCTTGCAAAGGGGTGGCGCCCCGTTGACCAGGTTACAGGAGTCCAGGCGTGTTCAGTCGTCTCCAGCGCTTCTACACGTCCATCAAGGTTGTCGCGGACATGGTGATGCTCGCGGTGGCGTTCGCCTTGGCGTACGCCACGCGGTTCTCCGGCATCGTCCCCGTCACGGAAGGAATCCCACCCTGGGAGGATTCGCTCGTCTCGCTGCTGATGGTGCTCGTCATCTTCCCGGCGGCCTTCAAGCAGTCGAGGCTCTACGCGACGAACCGCTCCCGGACGAACACGGGTGAGGTGTTCGAGGTCTTCAAGTCCACCATCACCGCGACGCTCATCCTGGTGGCCGCGACGTACTTCGCGCGGGAGCGTTACTCGCGCCTGACGCTGGTCATCTTCGTCGTCTACGCCTTCGTGCTGGTGACGTGCATCCGGCTGGCGTTCCGCTACGTGTTGAGCGAGGTGCGGCGCCGGGGCCACAACCTCAAGTCCATCCTCGTCATCGGCGCGGGGGAGCTGGGCCAGCGTGTCGTGGAGACGGTGGAGGGCCACCGCGAGCTGGGCTTCCGCGTGACGGGCCTTTTGTCGCTGCGGCCGGAGAAGGTGGGCCAATACGTCAACGGGGTGCGCATCATCGGCCACGTGGACGACGTGGAGCGCGTGCTGGATGCGCAGCCGGTGGACCAGGTCATCCTCGCGCTGCCGCTGGAGGACCAGGCGCACGTGAAGCGGCTGATGGAGCAACTGGCGCTGCGCACCGTGGACGTCAGGGTGGTGCCGGACCTCTACCAGTACATCACCCTGTACGGCGGGCTGGAGGAGTTCGGCGGCCTGCCCATCATCCGGCTCCAGGGTGACCCGATGGAGGGCTGGAGCCGCGTCTCCAAGCGCGCTTTCGACATCCTCTTCTCGCTGCTGGCCATCCTCGTCACCGCGCCGCTCATGGCGGCCACCGCGCTGGCGGTGCGGCTGACGAGCCGCGGTCCCATGCTCTACCGACAGGAGCGCATGGGGATGGATGGCCGCACCTTCCACATCCTCAAGTTCCGCACCATGCGCGTGGACGCCGAGCATTCCGGGGCGATGATGGCGGCCAAGGACGACCCGCGCCGCACCGTCATCGGCACCGTCCTGCGCAAGTACTCCCTGGATGAGCTGCCACAGTTCTTCAACGTGCTGACGGGGGACATGAGCCTGGTCGGCCCGCGCCCCGAGCGCCCCGTCTTCATCGAGGAGTTCAAGCGGCAGATTCCGCGCTACCACCTGCGGCACAAGGTGAAGGCGGGCATCACCGGCTGGGCGCAGATCAACGGCCTGCGCGGTCAGACGTGCATCGAGAAGCGCATCGAGTACGACCTGTACTACATCGAGAACTGGTCGCTCTTGATGGACCTGAAGATTCTCGTGCGCACCGCGCTGGGCGGCTTCCTCTCGAAGAACGCCTACTGAGGAGGCGGGCGTGCCCAGGCCACGGAAATCCGTGGCCCGGGCCCCGCGTCGGACACGGATTTCCGTGAGCGCGACGCGCGGTGGACCGCGGTCGCTACTGGATGTTCCAGACCACGGTGCCGCTGCACGTCGTATTGCTGTAGCAGCCGGCGCGAATCTGGAGCGTGCCGGACGTGGTGGCGGTGAAGCTCAAGCTGGAGCCTCGGCCGCTGCACGCGTCGTCATTGGCCGCGGACTGGGTGGCGCCGCTGAAGAGGCGCAGGTACGTGTCCCCGGTGAAGGACGCGCCCGTCGCTCCGCAGGTGGCCACGGTGAGGACCTGGCCGGCGGTGACGGTGAGGTCGCGGTTGGTGGTCGCCTGCTGGGCGCTGTTGGTGTTGCTCCCGCTGAAGGCGAACGAGCCGGACGTGGCCGGCGGGGGATTGCCCCCGGAAATCTCCCAGACGACGGTGCCGCCACAGCTTCCGGTGGAATAGCAGCCGGCGCGCACCTCGTACTCGCCCGCGGTGGTGGCGGTGAAGGTGATGCTGGAGCCCCGGCCGCCGCACGCGTCGTCGTTGGTGGCGACGGAAGTGCCCGCGGGGTTGAAGAGCCGCATGTACGTGTCACCCGTGGTCTTCGCGCCCGTCAGCCCACAGGTGGCCACGGTGAGCTGCTGGCCGGCGGTGAGGGCCAGCTTCTTGTTGGTGGTGTTCTGCTGCGCGTTGTTGGTGTTGGTGGCCGTGTACGTGAAGGAGTTGGCCGGCGGAGGCGGCTCCTCCGGGGGCGGCTCGCCGTTGCCGTTGGGGTCCGGGCAGCCGGCGGTGGGCAGCGCGCACTGGGGGAGGTTTGCGCCCAGGTGGCTGACGACGGCCTGGATGGGCACGCCCCGGTTGGGGCAGTTCGCGCAGTGGTGCAGGGAGACGACCAGGTGGTCCGAGTAGCCCACCACGGGCGAGCCGGACGAGCCTCCCTGCGTGTCCGCGAAGTAGCCCACGTCATTGGGGCCGCCGGATTGGCAGGACGCCTCGTTCAGGCTGTAGACCTCCGCGAAGCCAGACTCGTCGGTGGAGTCCGTGGAGGTGACGGCGATCTTCTTGCCGTACCCCGCGGGGTGCTGGGGAATGTAGATGCGCTCGTTCACCACCGCGCCCGCGCCGCGCATCTGGAGGTAGCCGAAGCTGTTGGTGGGATTCACCGCGAGCCGCACCAGCGCGTAGTCGCGAGGCGCGTCCGCCTGCACCAGCGTGCCGCCGGAGATGACGTGGCCCGGACAGCCGAACCAGCTCCCGCAGCTCGTCGCACAGGTGGCGCCCTCGGCCATGAACTCGAAGTCGGTGTTCTGCGCATCGCTGGCGGTGCCGATGCAGTGCTGGTTCGTGAGGATGTGGCCCTGGCTGCCCACGAGCCAGCCGGTGCAGGCGCTGGAGCCACCGATGAGCAGGCGCGCCACGGGGCGGGCGCGGCCATAGAGGGTCGGCTCGCTGGTGGCGTAGCAGGGGGCCCAGCCGGAGTCGTCCACGCCGCACAGGGCCTTGTTCAGCTCGGACGTGAAGCCCTGCTCCGCGTTGGTGTAGCCGCGCGCGAAGCGGTCGATGGAGTAGCCGTGCTGGTTGAGGATGCCTCGGCGCCCTGGGGAGTCGGTGCCGTGCAGCTCGACGATGGCGGTGTCGCCGGGGATGTGCATGGCCCAGAAGCCGTCGCGCGCCCCCGGGTGCGAGCCGTCATACCGCCGCGAGCGCGTGCCGTCCGGCGAACGCACCACGACGAAGTCTCCCTCCTCCAGCTCCAGCCGCTCGAAGTGCGCGGCGATGTACGCGGCCCCCGGGTGGGTGATGACGTCGGTGTGCAGCGGACCGCTCTGCCTGCGCAGCTCCGCGGTGGCGTAGGGGTGTGCCGACTCGAAGCGTCGGTACACGTCCTCGCCGACCTTCGTGGCGCGCTGGGAAGCGGGGGAGGCCGCCGCCTTGCACACGGGGGCCGAGGCCAGCGCGGCCGGCGCGCTGAGTGTCAGCGCGGCGACGAGACCTGCGAGCTGGATTCGTTTCATTTGCTCTCCTGTGGGGATGGGACTTCGCAGCTTAGGCTGCACAGCCGGTTATAGCGGTTATCACTGACAGAGCCGCCTCGCTGTTGATGATTGAGTTGCAAGAGCAGGAGGATGTGTGGGGCCGGTGGCGTTTGTGCGGGGGAAGGGTTCTGGATGCAGAAAGGACACCGCCTCGCGGGGAGGGCGGTCGGCGGAGCCCCGTCTGATTTCACACGGAGCGCGATTGTTGCGGCCGGGTTGTGTGCGAGGTGCCGGGGTGGCGGGTCGAAATGACGCGGGGAGGGGCGGGGAGCCGGCCCCGAGGGGAGGCGAAGCCGTCTAGACTCCGAAGGGCATGGCGGAAAAGCTCGGAGCGATCCTGGTCCGTAAGGGCCTCCTCACGCAGGCGCAGCTCGACGAGGCCCTGAAGGCCCAGCTCATCTACGGTGGGCGGTTGGGGTCCATCCTCATCGAGCTGGACTTGCTGGACATCGACACGGTGGCGATGGTCCTGGGGGAGCAGACGCGCTACCCGGTGGCCCAGGAGGCCGACTTCGAGGTCGTCACCGACGCGACGCTGAGGTTGCTGCCGGCGGCGCTGGCGGAGAAGCACCTGGCCTTCCCGCTGGCCCAGGAGGGGCGCCGGTTGAAGGTGGCGATGGCGAGCCCCTTTGAAATCCAGCACACGGACGCGCTCGGGTTCATCACGGGCCTGCGAATCCTTCCGCACATCACTCCGGAACTGCGGCTGTTCCACTACCAGGCGCAGCGTTACGGCATCCGTCGCGAGTCGCGCTCCATGAGCATGGCCACGGCGCGGCGCGCGGTGCAGCCTCGGGGCGCGGTGGCACCGGGGCGCGGGGTGATGGTTCCGCTGCCCGAGGTGGCTCCGCCTCCAGCGCCCGTACGCGCGGAGCCGGGCACGGAGGGGATATTCGGGGGGCTGGCGCCCGGACAGTTCCTGAGCGACGACGCCGAGGACGTGGCGGCGGAGGACGTGGAGTGGAGCGCGTCGAGCGCTCCCGGGGCCGGGATTTCCGGCGACGCGATGGAGTTTCGAGGAAGCGCTCGGGCCGAGGCAGGGCCTCCGATGCTGGCACCTTCGGGTCCACCGCAACTTGCTCCCGTGGCGGTGGCTCAAGGGGGGAACCGGATGGATGGGCCGCCCCGACTCTCGCCCGCTGCGCCGCCGCGGCTGTCTCCGCCCGTGGCTCCGCTGGAGCTGGAGGCGGCGGAGGAGATTGAGCCGGAGGAAGAGTTCGAGGCGGCGGAGGAGATCGACCCCACCGAGGAACTGGAGCTCGTGGACACCGAGGAGGTGCTCGAGGGCGTCATGGAGGAGGTGGTGGAGCCTCCCGCGCCGAGACCGCCGGTGTTCGCGGGGCAGGGCGAGCGAGGTGTCGTGGGGGAGGGGCAGGGAGGGATTGCCGCGCAGCCGCCCGGCATGGTGTCGCGCCACTCGGGAGGGCAGTGGTCTCCGCATCAGCCGCCTGGGTTGAACCGGGCGCCGGGTGCTGGCGCCCCAGGAGGCGCGGGGGCGAGGCCGCCCGCGTCCGTGGTGGGACCGCCGGCCGCGCTTGGAGCCGTGGCGGTTCGGCCGGGCGCGAGTGAGGCGTCGACGATGGGGCCGCCGGCTGCGCCTGGAGGCGCGGTGGTTCGGGGCGCGAGTGAAGCGTCGTCGATGGGGCCACAGGCAGTATCGATGCGGCCGAGCGTGAGTGACGCGTCGTCGGTAGGGCCGCAAGGCGGACCTGGAGTTCAGCCTCTGGTGCCGGCGGGTGGAGTGCCTCCTTCGGGTGCTCCCGGGAATGCGGGTGCCGCGCGGCCAGCGGGGCCTGGACCATTCGCCGAACTGGCGGTGCCTCCTGGGATGGTCGCTCCGGGTGGAAGGCCTCCTTCGGGGACGGGCCTGCCCTCGATTCCGCAAGGCGCGGGGCCGGTTGTCGCGGGAACGCCGAGCGCGAGGCCCTCTCCGGGAGCTGGAATGGCTCCGGTTCCCGGAGGACAGGGAATGGGGCCTCCGGGCGTGCGCCCGCCTTCGTCCACGGGGACTCCTGCCGTCGCGGGACCGGTGCCTGCCGGAACGGCGAGCACGAGGCCCTCGACTGCCGGTGTTCCCTCGGTGCCAGGGCCGCAAGGCGCGGTTCCGCCGGGGATGACGGGGGTACGGCCTCCATCGAGCGCGGGCGTTGTCACTTCGGTGCCTGGCGCGGTTCCGCCGGGGATGATGGGGGCACGGCCTCCGTCGGGCACGGGCCTGCCTTCGGTGCAGGGCCCGCCGGGCGTTGTTGTCGCGAGCAGCCCCATGGGGGCGGGACCTCAAGGCCCTGTTCCCCCTGGGATGACGGGGACACGGCCTCCATCGAATACGGGGATGCCATCAGCGCAGGGACCGCAGGGCGTTGTGGGCCCGAATGCCCCTCTGGCGCCGGGAGCACAAGGAGCGGTTCCGCCAGGGATGGCGGGAGCACGGCCTCCGTCGAGCACGGGCACGCCATCGATACAGGGGCCGCAAGGTCCTGGTGGTTCGAGTGCTGGACCCCAAGGAGCGGTTCCGCCAGGGATGGCGGGAGCACGGCCGCCACCGGGGGCGAATGTTCCCGCAGGCTCGCAAGGCGCGCCGATTCCGCCGGGGATGATGGGGGCACGGCCTCTGTCGAATACGGGCATGCCGTCAGCGCAGGGACCGCAGAGCGCTGGCCCGAATGCCCCCCCGCCGCCAGGATCACAAGGCACCGTTCCTCCCGGGATGATGGGGGCACGACCCCCATCGAGGGCGGGAATGTCTACGGTGCCCGGAGCGCAGGGGGCTGTTCCCCCAGGGATGGGTGGCGTGGGTGCGCGGCCCGTCTCAGGGCCGCCGGGCGCGGTGCCGCCGGGCATGGCAGCGGGCGCGGTGCCGCCGGGTGCGGTGCCGCTGGGCATGGCAGCAGGAGCAGCGCTGCCGGGTGTGGTGCCGCCGAGCATGGCAGCGGGAGCAGCGCCGCCGGGTGCGGTGCCACTGGGCCAGACAGCGGGATCAGTGCCGCCGAGTGCGGTGTCACCGGGCATGGCAGCAGGAGCCGCGTCGCAGGGCGCGATTCCGCAGGGCCTGGCCGCGGGAGCAGTGCCGCAGGGCATGCCAGCAGGAGCGCAGGGCGCGATTCCGCCGGGCATGTCAGCGAGTTCAGGGCCGTATGGTGCGGTGCTGCCGGGCATGCCAGCGGGAGCAGGAGCGCCGCCGGGCGGTATTCCGCCGGGTATGGCAGCAGGCACACGGCCTTCGAGCGCAGGGATGCCCGCCGTATCGGGTCCTCCGGGCACCGTGCCTCCTGGAATGGCAGGCGCGAGGCCGCCATCAGGGACGGGCCTTCCGTCGGCCCCTGGTCCACAGGGAGTGGTTCCTCCGGGCCTAAATGTGGCCGCTGGAGGACGACCGGCTTCGGTGGCGAGTGGCCCCGTGGGCCCGCCTCCTCCAGGAATGGCGCGTCCGCCGCAGCCTGGAGTTCCACCTCACGCGCACGTCGCGACCCCGTCGGGGAGCGTGCAGCCTTCGTTGGCGGAGTCGCCACAATCGCCCGGACTGCTGCGGTCGACACCGCCGGGAAGCACCGGGCCTCAGCCGCCGGGTATGGCACCGAAGGGAATGGCGCCCTTCGTGGGAGGTGGCTCAGCACAGTTGGATCAGCCGAGCGCGACGCCAACATCTCCGCATGGAGTCGACGGCGTCATTCGGGTGTCTCCCGGTGAGCCGGCTCCGCTCGAAGTTGAGTGGGAAGGAACAACGCGTCCGGCGACGGAGTCTGTTCCCTCGATGTCGGACACAGCACCGGGAATCACCCCTCTCGCGAGCGATGGATTGGTCGGGCTGCCAGCACCTGCTTTCGCGAACGCAGGGGGCGCTGACGCGCGCGAAGTGCCTGCATCGGAGTCGCTGTCAGATGTGCCCGAGTCGTGGGGGCAACCGAGCGAGGACCGTGCATTCGCTCTCTCTGCATCGGTAGATAGCGCGCACGAAGGAAGTGATCCTAGTGCGGTGACGGAGCGACCCACGTCGTGGAGCATCGCGAGCGAAGGTTCCGCATTCGAAGTCGCTGCGCCCGTGAATGCCGCGCACGAAGGGAGCGCGTCTGGTGCAGTGACGGACGCGCCCACGTCGTGGAGCATCGCGAGCGAAGGTTCCACATTCGAAGTCGTTGCACCCGTGCATGCCACGCACGAAGGGAGCGCGTCTGGTGCAGTGACGGACGCGCCCGCGTCGTGGAGCATCACGAGGGAAGGTTTCACATTCGATGACACTGCATCGGTGAATGCCGCTCGCGAAGGAAGCGCGTTCGGTGCGGTGACGGAGTTGCCCACGTCGTGGAGCATCACGAGGGAGGGTTTCAAATTCGAAGTTGCTGCACCCGTGAATGCCGCGCGCGAATGGAACGTGTCTGGTGCAGTGCCGGATGCGCCCACGTCAGGGAGCATCGCGAGCGAAGAAGCTGCGGGCGATACCACTGCGCCAGTGTTTGCCGCACGTGAAGGCACTGCTGCCAGGGCCTCGGCTGATGTGCCTGCGTCGGCGAGCGTGCACGATGGCATCGCACCGGAGTCGACGGGGACGCTGCATGGAGGCATTGCGTTCGCGACGGAAGGCTCGACCACATCCGCGCCGACAGGCCTTTCGTCCGAGCCAGGTGCATCGACAGCGGTGGTGCACGGAGCCATTGCATCCGAGCCGACCGGTCCGAACGCAGACCTTCAAGCAGGGCTTGAACTCGAGCCGAGCGCGCTGACGGTGGGGGCGCTCGAAGTCATGGTGCCAGAGTTCGCGCCTGTCCCGGATGCATCCGCGCTTGTCACAAGCGAAGCCCTCGTGCTGGACCGCTCAGTGGCGCTGCACATGCCTGCGGTCTCTCAGGAAGAAGCCCACGGCGTTGAATCATCTGCTGAGGTCGGACAGGGCGAACATGGGCCGTCGAGCGTGCTCGAAGAGGTCCACTCGCTTGCTGTCCCAGCACGGGCCGCTCCCGCGACCGAGGAGACCTCAACCGAAGTCGTGACGTCCGAGTCACAGACATCGAGTGGCCTCGATCTGTTCGAGGACGCAAGGTCCTCGTTCGCAACCCGGGATGATGATGTCCCCGAAGTCGGAACGGTTGCCGCCAGCACGTCGACTGGGGGCGCACTCGAAGAGGATGCGCCCAAGTCGGCGGAGTCCGAGCCCAGCACGCCAGGGGTCGCTTCGAGCAAAGAGACTCCAGTCCATGCCGTGACGACGGTCGAGTTCCGCTCGGCCATGGGGGAGTCCAGCGAGCACGTTTCATTCGAGACGTCGCTGGCCCAAGCGTCCGACGTCGCCGCATCCGAGGTTCCGTCCTCGAGCACCTCCACCGACCCGACGCCAGTCCACTCAACGCCACGAAGCGAAGAGGTCGCGGAGGCCACTTCACAAACCTTGGAGGACCCAGGCGATGGGTCGCCCCAAACAGGGCTTCGAATCTCGGCATCCGCCGACCTGCCAAGTGACGCGTCGAGCGAGCCGGCCTCATCCAGCACGGAGCCATCCACGCTGTTCGTGCCGCCCTCCGGCGCCTCGGAGTCGACGTCCGTCGCCTACCTGGACGCCAGCGAAGAGGCGGCTCATACCAGAATCGCGTCAACGCACAGCGCACGTCCCGCCAGTTCAGCGGATTCCTCGGCGGAGTCGCAAGGCACAGGGCACACGAGCGAAGGCGAGCCCTGGAAGCTCGTAAGGTCGCGACCGAGCGACGCAGACCCACGCGGGCCCGCCACCTCGGATGACTCCATTCAGCCGAAAAGCCTCGCAGGTGATGAGGATGCCGGCGAGTCGCTCGAACTGGAGGCCGCCGGTGCCTTGCTCGCGTCGCACGGCGAGCAGTCCACACGCGTCGAGCCCACGACTCAGCGCGATGTCATCGGGACAAGTGATTCCGCGAGCGAACTCCCGGCTGGCAACGTCTCTCCACAGCGTGCGGTCACGGAGCCTGAGGCAGCGGCCTCGAACCTCCCTGATTCCAGCACCGCCACCGAGTCCAAGCCGGCGCCAGGCGCTCCCTCCCCGGCCGCGGCTGTCATGTACGGGGCCCCCGAACCACTCTCGTCCGTGGGCGACTTCAAGTCCGCACGAGCCGCCACGGGGGAGTCCCACGATGCGGCCTCGGGAGAGGCCAGTCCGTCCCCCGAGGGCACCGTGGTCTCGCTGGACGCGATCCGCGCGGCGAACGCGGAGCCCGCGGTCCTGGAGCCTCCCAAGCCCGCGGTGACGCGGCGCGCGCCCATCGAACTCGATGACCTGCCTGCCACGGATGACGCACCCATGCAGCTCGCCTCGACCTGGGAGTTCGTGGGGTGGCAGGGCTCCGAGGGCAACGGCACCATCGGCCATGTCGCGGAGAACACATGGGAAGACCGCGCGGTGGACCTCGACGGCACGGTGCAGCGAGCAGCTCCCGCGAGTGAGCTGCCTCTCGCCTCCGCCTGGGATTTCATTCAGCAGCCCTGGCAGCCCCAGGCGCGTGAACAGTCGGAAGCGTTGAGGGCGCTCCTGGCCGCGACCGATGCCCCCGTGGCTCCTGGGAGCGAGGGGCCCGCGGTGTCGGCGGAGCAGGTGCTCACGGCGCTGGAGGACGTGGGGACGCAGGGAGTGCTCGGCAAGGTGCTGCTCGCGTACTGCGCCGGACGTTTCCAGCGGGCCTTCCTGTTGGGGGAGAGCTTCGGGCTCGTGCGCGTCGGACATGCGTGGGGGCCCGGATGCGACAGTCCTCAAGTCTCCGCGCTCAAGGTGGACCTGGAAGCACCGTCGCTCCTGATGTCCGCGCTGGAGCAGCTCGGGCCCAGCAGCTTCGACACTCCCACCTGTCCTCAAGACGAGGCCATCTTCACCGCGCTCGGAGGCCCGTCGTCGCGCCTGCTCGTCGTGCCGATTCGCGCCCGTGGCCGTCCCGTGGCCTTCGTCATCGCGGACTCGGGTGGAACGCCCGTGGCGTCCACGACGCTCGATGAACTGTCGCGCGTGTCCGCCAAGGCGTCGGAGGTCTACGACCGTCTCCCCGCGTCCCGCGCGGACTGAGCCACGCCGCGGTGCAGCGCGAGGTCCGTCGTCCACGGGCCTCGCGCTCCCTCGATGCTCCACACCTGACGAAGCGTTCATCCGTGCGCCGAGGCGTGGTCGCCATGGCCTGTCTGTCCGTCTGTCTGTGGTTGGATGCGCCGGCCGGGTCGGTGGGCTTGTGTTCCCCCGGCACGGATGTCCTGAACGCATCGAGACGAACCAGAGAGGCGGAGACGCACGATGAGTCGCGAGCAGCCCTGGGAGTGGTCGTCGTTGCACCGAGCCGTATGGATCCTTGCCTGGATGTACACGGGCGCCGCCGGAGCCGTGACTCCGACAGGCGTGACGAAGGTCTCCCGGGTGACGGGGGCCACTCCCACCGGTGAATTCCTCCCCAATCCCAATCAGACCCACGCGAATCACGAGGTGTACGGGACGGACCTCGGCATTGTCTGGGACAAGGGTGGGGGAGAGGTCTTCGTCCTCTTCGGTGACACGTTTGGCGCGGGGTGGTGTGGCAATGGCGGGTGTGGGACGGGCTGGCGGAGCAATGTCCTCGCGCGCTCGTCCGATACGAATCTCGCGGATGGCCTCACCTTCTCCGCGATGGTCCAGGACTACGCCCGGCACGCAAAGGAGGTCCTCCCCTCGAAGAAGATCAACAACGACGAAATCACAGTCATCCCCACGGCGGGCGTCACGGTGGGCTCGCGCCACTTCATCCACTACATGTCCATCCATCACTGGGGCGAAGCGGGCCGGTGGTACACGAACTACTCGGGCCTCGCGTACTCGGACGACAACGGACAGACGTGGGTGAAGCACGCGAACGCGCGCTGGTGGAACAACGCCTCCTGGACGAACAACTTCCAGATGGCCGCGCTCGTCAAGAATGGTGGGTTCGTCTACCTGTACGGAACGCCGAACGGACGCTACGGCAACGTCCACCTCGCCCGGGTGCCCGAGGGCGCGCTCCTGGATATCAACGCCTACCGTTACTGGGACGGCAACGGCTGGGCTGTGTCCCAGGCCGCATCCCAACCCGTGGCCATCGGCATCGCGGGAGAGCTGTCTGTCTCGTACAACGCAGCGCTCGGCCGCTTCCTCATGACGTACCTGAACGAGCACCGTCAGGCAGCCGTCATGCGGGACGCGGGAACGCCGGTGGGGCCGTGGAGCGGTGAGAAGATCCTCGCCCTCGGCAGTCAGTTCCCAGGGCTCTACAACGCGTTCATCCACCCGTGGGGCAGCACGGCGACGAGCCTCTACTTCGTCATGTCCCAGTGGACGCCGTACAACACCTTCCTGATGCGAGCGACGCTCGTGGCGGACGCGGACGGAGACAACCTCCTCTCCGAGCCCGGCTTCGAGTCCCAGTCCGCTACCCCCGTGACGGCGCCCTGGTACCCGGTGGGCAATGCCGGCGTGGACCGCAACGTCGGTCAGGCGCGCACCGGGCAGGACAACGGCTTCGTGCGCTACGACTCCGGTTGGAACGCGCTGAAGCAGAGCGTCGTCGTCCAGCCGCACACCGACTACACGCTCCGGGGTTGGGTCCGCACGTCCGCGAACAACACGACGGGCTACTTCGGAGCACGCGGCCCCGGCAATGGTCCCATCCTCGGTGAGCGCGCCTTCGCCTCTCTGCCCGCGTACACGGAGCAGGTCGTCACCTTCAACTCCGGCCCAAACGCCATCGTCGAGGTGTACGGAGGCCTCTGGGCGACCGAAGACACCTGGCTGCAACTCGATGACGTGAGCCTCAAGCGGGGCACCAACCTGGTGGCGCACGCGGGCTTCGAGCAGCAGGCGTCCACGAGCGCGACGTCGCCCTGGTACGCGGACGGCAACGCCGGAATCGACCGGGGCGCGGGCTTCGCGCGGACGGGCGCCAACAACGCCTGGGCCCGGGGCACGCAGGGCTGGCACGCCATCAAACAGGAAGCCGCCGTGACGCCCCACACGCGCTACACGCTGAAGGGCTGGGTGCGCACGTCCGGCGCGCACAACGACGGCTACTTCGGTGCCCGCCTGCCGAGGGGCGGCCCCATCCTCTCCGAGGTCCACTACACCCAACCGTTGTCGGGCTACACGCAGCTCTCGGTGAGCTTCGACTCGGGCGCCAACCACTCGGTGGACCTGTTCGCGGGCCTGTGGGCGTCCGGCACGGACACCTATATCCAGGTGGACGATGTCACGCTGACCCGGGACTGACGCCCGCGCGGGACACCGCACATGGCAAGGGCCCCGGAACGCATGGTTCCGGAGCCCTTGTCGTCCTTCACGGATGTCCGTGTCCGGTGGCTTCAGCTGCAGCCGCTGGTGGCTCCGCAGTTGCCGCACTTATAGCAAGCGCCGCTGCGCACCATGATGGCGCCGCAGGTGTGGCAGGGCGGGGCGTCCGCCTGGTTGAGCCACGTCGCGCGAGTGTTCTGCGCGGGGAGCGACAGCGACGTCACCTGCGCGGGCAGGGCGGGCTGCGTCGCCGGCGCGTCCGCTGGGGCGAGGATGGCGTCCTCGACCGCGTCCTCGTTCGGCAGGAACTTCAGCTCCAGCCACCGGAAGATGTAGTCGGTGATGGACTTGGCGATGGGGATGGCGGGGTTGCCCGTGAAGCCGCTCGGCTCGAAGCGCGTGTGGCTCAGCTTGTCCACCATCACCTTCAGCGGGACGCCGTACTGGAGCGCCAGGGAGATGCTGGTCGCGAAGCTGTCCATCAGCCCGCTGACCACCGAGCCCTCCTTCGCCATGACGATGAACAGCTCACCCGGCGTTCCGTCCTCGTACATGCCCACCGTGAGGTAACCCTCATGGCCGCCGATGGAGAACTTGTGGGTGATGGAGCGCCGCTCGTCCGGCAGCCGGCGCCGCACCGCGCGAGGCTCGGGCTTCACCGCGGGCTCGACGACGGCGGCCACCGGGGCCTTGCGCGTGTCCTTCACCGTCTCCTTCGACGTGTTCAACGGCTGCGTGCGCTTGCACCCGTCGCGGTACACGGCCACCGCCTTCAGGCCGCGCTTCCACGACTCCATGTAGGCCTTCTCGATGTCCTCCACCGTCGAGTCTGACGGCATGTTCACCGTCTTGGAGATGGCTCCGGAGAGGAACGGCTGGCACGCCTCCATCATCTGGATGTGGCCCATCCAGTGGATGCTGCGCGAGCCCTTCGCCGGCTTGAACGCGCAGTCGAACACCGCCAGGTGCTCGGACTTCAGATGCGGTGCGCCTTCAATCGTGTCCGCCTTGTCCAGGGCGCTGATGATGTCCTGGGCCTGCGTCTGCGGATAACCCAGCTTCTCCAGCGCCTGCGGCACCGTCTGGTTGACGATCTTCAGCATCCCGCCGCCCACCAGCTTCTTGTACTTGATGAGCGCGATGTCGGGCTCGATGCCCGTGGTGTCGCAGTCCATCATGAAGCCGATGGTCCCCGTGGGAGCCAGCACTGTCACCTGGCTGTTGCGGAAGCCGTGCACCTCGCCGAGCGCCAGCGCCACGTCCCACGCGGCCTTCTGCGCCGCGTGCAGCTCCGCCGTCACGCCTTGCGCCGGGACGTTGTACGCCGCCTTGCGGTGCTTGCGGATGACGCCCAGCATCGGCTCCGCGTTCTTCGCGTAGCCGGCGAACGGCCCCTGCTTCTCCGCCATGCGCGCGCTCATCGCGTACGCCTCGCCGCACATCAGCGAGGTGATGGCGGACGCGTAGTTGCGGCCCGCGTCGGAGTCATACGGCAGGCCCGACGCCATCAGCAGCGCGCCCAGGTTCGCGAAGCCCAGCCCCAGCGGCCGGTAGTCGTGGCTGTTCTTGCCGATGCGCTCGGTGGGGTAGCGCGAGAAGCCGACGATGATCTCCTGCGCCAGGAGGAGCACGTCCACCGCGTGCTTGAAGGCGGGCACGTCGAAGTCGCCGGCGATGTCGCGGAAGTGCATCAGGTTCAGCGACGCCAGGTTGCACGCCGAATCGTCCAGGAACATGTACTCCGAGCACGGGTTGGACGCGTTGATTCGCGCCGTGCCCGCGCACGTGTGCCAGTGGTTCACTGTCGTGTCGAACTGCATCCCCGGGTCGCCGCACAGGTGCGCGGCCTCGGCGATTTCGCGGAACAGGTCCCTTGCCCGGAAGGTCTCCAGTGGCTGGCCATCGCGCACCGTGCGCGTCTGCCACGGCCCGTCCGCCACCACGGCCTTCATGAAGTCGTCGGTGACGCGCACCGAGTTGTTCGAGTTCTGGAAGAACACCGACGCGTACGCCTCGCCGTTGAACGACGGGTCATACCCGGCCTCGATGAGCGCCCAGGCCTTCTTCTCCTCGTTCGACTTGCACCGGATGAACTCGAGCACGTCCGGATGGTCCGCGTTGAGGATGACCATCTTCGCCGCGCGCCGCGTCTTGCCGCCGCTCTTGATGACGCCGGCGAAGGCGTCGAAGCCGCGCATGAACGACACCGGCCCGGACGCGGTGCCGCCGCCCGCCAGGAGCTCCTTGCTGCCCCGGATGGTGGACAGGTTGCTGCCCGTGCCACTGCCGTACTTGAAGAGCATGCCCTCCGTGCGCGCCAGCGTGAGGATGGACTCCATGGAGTCATCCACGCTGTTGATGAAACACGCCGAGCACTGCGGCTGCGCCTCCACGCCCACGTTGAACCAGACCGGCGAGTTGAACGAGGCCTTCTGCCGCAAGAGCAGGTGCGTCAGCTCCGCGTGGAACGTCTCGCGGTCCGTCTCGGCGGAGAAGTAACCCCCCTCCACGCCCCAGCGGGACAGGGTGTCCACCACGCGCGCCACCAGCTTGCGCACGCTCGTCTCACGTTCATCCGTCCCCGGCGTGCCCCGGAAATACTTCGACGCCACCACGTTCGTCGCCAGCATCGACCAGGAGCGGGGGACCTCGATGTTCTTCTGCTCGAAGACCGCCTTGCCGTCCTCACCGGTGATGCTCGCGCCGCGGTACTCCCACGCCAGCTCGTCCGCCGGGTCCACTCCAGGCGTCGTGAAGTAGCGCTCCACGCTCAGCCCCGTCGCGGCGACCTTCGCCTTGCCGCGACTCGCCCGCCGCTCCTTCCCGCTCACCAGGGGCTTCGCACTCAGCTCCTTCTCCATGTCGCCACCCTCCAAATACACTCTGGGTTGTGATGCAAAATTTTGCGAAACGCTAAGGGCGCGAGATTCCGAAGGTTCCAGGGACGTCACGCGGACAGCCGTGGACGACTCCGGAGTGGACTCGCGAAGCGTTTCATGGCGGGGCTCGAGCCCCGGACCGCAGATGGGGAGATTGCCTGGCCGCTGGCCAGGCGGCCGGATCAATACGCGTTTGGGGGCGGCTGATCAAGAACAGCACTGACCCCACTAGTAGTGCTGGGAAATGTCGCACACACTACTAAATGTGGCTCCGCCGGTGAGCCTCGGTGCGGGGGAAAGGCGTAGCGGCCTGTAGCACGACCAGCCAGGAGGGGCAGATTCGGGGCCTTTTCCGCGCCAAGTCAAGGGGGACTCTACGTTTGCTGATAACAGCTGGCGAGGCATGTAGCGTCACTCCGATGCAAACGAGCGTGATCACTGGGGGACGTTTGCTGAAAGTCTGTGCATCATCCCTGTAGCTGGCTAGGGGCGACGTCCCGATTCGTCATCTGCCCGCCTGTTCGGTCCGTTGTCCGGCGGACAGGTGGGGGTCGATTTCGGGGAACCAGCGCGTTAGGAGGCGCTCATGCCTCCTCCGTTCCAGAGCCACGTCTTCGTCTGCACCAACCGCCGCCCGGATGGGAATCCCAAGGGCTGTTGCGCCTCCAAGGGCGCGGAGGAGGTGCGCGCGGCCTTCAAGGCGGAGCTCGACAAGCGCGGGGTGAAGGGACGGATGCGCGCCAACGCGGCCGGGTGCCTCGACACCTGCTCCTTCGGCGTCTCCGTGGTCGTCTACCCGGAGGGCACCTGGTACGGCGGAGTGAAGGTGGAGGACGTGCCCGAAATCGTCGAGGAGCACCTGATGCAGGGCCGCCCCGTGGCGCGGCTGGTGATGCCCTTCGCGCGCAAGGAGAAGGCGGAGAGCTGACGACTGTCGGCTCCCCGCCCTCGGGTGTGTCGCGGCCCGCGTGCGGGCTCACGTCGTGACAGCGGACGTCCGCTTCAGCGCACGAACTCCCACGCGTCGCCCCAGTGGCTGCCGGTGCCCGGGGCGTAGTACGGCGCCGAGCCCTGGCACCAGCCGGAGTAGGGGAAGGGCTTGCAGCGGTAGATGCTCCCGTTCGTGCCCTGGACGAGCGTTCCCGCCACGTAGTTGGAGATGCCATTCGGGTACGTGTACTGCGCGGGGTCTCCGCCACCGCCCGTGGGCTTCTCGATATCGAGCTGGAAGGTGTCGCTCGCCTCGCGCGAGTAGACGCGGTTTCCGGTGGCGCTGTTGACGGGGTTGACGACGCCCGTGGATTGCAGCTCGCCCACCTGCACGCGGCTGGAGCTGGCGTTCACCCGCTGGGCCAGCAGGTACATCCACGTGGCCGCGGGCGTGGCCGAGTCGAGCTGGAGCGGGTGCGTCTCCGCGTCACCCCCGCCGCTGTTGAACAGGCGCAGCGTCACCTTGCTCCGGGCCGGCAGGTCCTCGCGGGCCTGCACCGCGCCCAGCTCCTTCCACGACGTGGGCGGCGGCGGCGTGTTGCTGAACTTCACGTCGCTGCAGGAGTAGAACGCCTCCGGGCTGTCGGAGCGCTGCCAGATGGCATAGATGACGTGCTGCCCCGTGCGGCCCTGCGGGAAGGGGCACGTGAAGCGGTAGCGGTTGTTCGACTGCAGGGCGTTCCCCGTCAGCGTGCAGAAGGGGGTGGCTTCCAGGTCGGACCACTTCAGCGGCAGCGCCGGGTTGTAGCCTTCCTTCGTGACGTAGAGATGGAAGTAGGACGTCGCGTGCAGCGCCGTCGCGTGGAAGACGAACTCGAAGCGGTTGCTGGAGTCCGGGGCGATGAGCGTCGCGGGCCAGTCCGTGCGCGCCAGGTCCAGGCCCTTGTGGCTCTCGTTGGCGGCGCTGCACAGCTTGCCGTCCGCGATGAGCTCGCGGTGCCGGCCGTTGGCCGCGCCCTGCCGCACGCCGTTCCAGTCGTAGAGCGCCTGCGTGCCACCGGCCTGGATGGCGGCCTTGCAGGCCGCGGACTTGGGCGACTCCGGACCTTCCTTGAAGCAGCTGTAGACGCGACTGAGGGGGACCTCCATGGAGCCGTGCGCTGACGCCAGATTGGCGGACAGCAGGGACAGCACGACGAGTGATGACGCGAGGGGCCTGAACATTGCGGGTTTCCTCCTGTGCCCATGGATGGAGGAAAGAAGGCCGGAAATCGGGTCAACGCTCGAAAACGAAAAGCGGCGACGCGACCCGGGTGGGAACGCGCCGCCGCTTCGTAAGGCTGGAACTGTTGACTGGCCGACTACCGACGGCGACCGAGCAGCCGGAGGATGGCGAGGAACAGGTTGATGAAGTCCAGGTACAGCGTCAGCGCGCCGACGATGCTCACCGTGGCGGCGCTGCTGTAGCCGGTGTTGGCGTGCATCTCCCGCAGCTTCTGGGTGTCGTACGCCGTCAGGCCGGAGAAGACGAGCACGGCCGCGCAGGCGCCGACGAAGGACACCATGTCACTGCGGACGAAGATGTTGACGACGCCGGCCAGCACCACGCCGATGAGGCCCATGAAGAGGAAGGTGCCCCACGCGCTCAGGTCCTTCTTCGTGACGGTGCCGTAGATGGCCATGGCGCCGTAGACGCCCGCTGTCAGGAAGAACGCCTGGGCGATGCTGCCCGCCGTGTAGATGAGGAAGATGACGGAGAGGGTCATCCCCGTGAGCGCGGAGTAGCCGAGGAACAGCGCCGCGGCGACCGGGCCCGACAGGCGCGGCGCGAGGAACGACAGCCCGAGCACCGCGACAAGCTGCACGCCGAACAATCCCAGGCGCCAGTTGATGACCGTGCGCAAAAGCGCCTCGTTGCTCAGCGTCGCCATGGCCATCACGCCGGTGACGAGCAGCCCCGCGAACATCCACCCATGCACGCGCGTCATGAACGCGCGCTTCGACTCCTGCACCAGCACGGAGTTGACCGAGTCGCTCTCGGCCGTCTGCCATCCGGAAGTTTCCCAGGCCATGAACCGTATCCTTTCGCGCCGGAGCTTCAGCCCGGCGGCGCCACTGCTTATAGCGTCTTCACCCGGGGCGTGCGCGGACCCCGTAGGACGCTTCCCTTAAATCGCCTTCCACGCGAGCAAAAGCTTCGAGGCGACCTCGGTGGTGATGAGTGGCAGCACGCCGCCGCCGCCCACGATATTCACGATTTCCGCCAGGGAGCCCCGACACACGCCCCCCCAGGCAGGCTGCTTCTCCAGCCCCACGGAGGCGTACGCCGAGTAGTCCACGAAGAACGATGCGGGGAACACCGTACCGTTCGGCTCGCAGAGCAGGTGGTCCTCCGGGGGAGAGTCCACGATTTCCTGCACCACGAACCCGCCGCCCGTCGGGTCCGCCGCGGCGCGGGCGCACAGCTCCGGCCAGCCCAGCAGTTCGCCATACGCGGCCGTCACGCGCTCCGTGTAGGGCACCGTGCCCACCGAGCGACCGATGAAGACGGCCTTGCCGCCATAGTCCCAGGCCCGCTTGAGCACGAAGCGAGCGGGCGTCCTCGCCACCTCGGCGACCAGGTCGTCCAGTCGCCCTCCGTCCGGGCCCGAGGCGGGGCCGGTCTTGAAGATGCGCGTCCAGGGAACCGAGGTGCGCACGGCCTCCAGCTCCTCGGCGGTGAGGCCCGCGGCCTCGGCGAGCGCGGGCTCCGCGAGCGCCTGGGACAGCCGCGCGAAGGTGGACTTCACCTCCACCTGCGAGGCGGGAGGGTTGAGGAACACGGCCTTCTTGCCGGGCACCGTGCCCAGGAAGTCCTCCACCCACGGGGACGGCGTCTGCTCCAGCCGCCGCACGAAGAGGTGGCGATAGACGAGGTCGTACTTCTTGCCGCGCACCTCGAAGGCGTCGTCGCCGGAGACCTCGTCCGGATGCACCAGGTCCGCGTCCGCGCCCATCTCGCGGAAGCGCTCACACAGCCAGCGCAGCTCGGAGATCTGCGCGTCGTTGCGGCGACACAGCAGGGCCACCGTGTCCGGGAACTTCCCGGGGCGCTCGGCCGCGTAGCCGTCCAGCAGGGCTCGGTACAGCGCCAGCGCGTTGCTGCCGTTGAGGGCCAGCAGCGAGGCGAGGGCCTTCTCCGGATAGCGGAAGTGCCGGGCCACCACCTCGATGAACGAGCGGGCCGCGATGTCCGAATAGCCCTGCATGGCTGGGATGGTCGCGTTGACCTCCAGCGCCCAGGGCTTCCCGCCCGACACGAAGTAGTCCACACGGGTGGTGGCCAGGCGCGCGGACTGTCGCCACGTGCGCTCGGCGAGCGTTCGCTCGAGCGGGGACAGGGCGCCCAGCAGCTCCTGGGCGTCGGGCCCCTCGAGCGTGGCGCGTGCCATCTTCACCGTGGCGGAGGACAGGCGCGCGGACAGCTCCGCGCGACGGCGGATCTCCGCGGCGTCGAGGATGACGGGCGTCGCGGTGATGGGGATGGGGCGGGTGGTGCCGTCCAGCTGCGTCACCGCCAGACCCCGCTTGTAGGCGAGCTGTGACAGCTCGGGCGCGAAGTGGCGTGCCTGGTGTCGCAGCACGTCGATGAGCTCTTGCACGGGTATTTCTGTCCCTCGGCTTGCCCGGGACGAGCCCGGGAGCTGGGGAACCTATTCTCCGAGGGGCCCACCGTCCATCGGCGCGAGTCCCCTGGACGCGGTGGTGCCCCGACTCAGCGGCCCGCCCGTTCGCCGGCCGGAGGCTCCACGCCCTCGTGTGACGTCGGTGGAGACACGCGCCGCGTGCGGGGGCACGGAGTGATGTGTGTGATTCCGTATGACTTGCACGCGCGCTCCGTCTGGCTTACAACCGCATTGCGTTTACCGCCGGAAATCCCTTCACGTGAGCCGCTCTCTTCGCCCAACGCCGTCGTGTCTCGCCCGGTCGCGCCTGCTGGCGCTGCCGCTCGTGGCCGTGTGTGCGCTGGCGTACATGGGGAACGTGCTGCACTTCGCCCTGGTCCAGCACGCGACGTGTCTGGAGCATGGGGAAGTGGTCCACGTGGAGGAGGGTGGCTCGCACCTGGCGCCTGTCGTCGAGGAGTCCTTCGACGACGTCCGGCTCGCCTCCCGTGAGGATGCTCCTCCGGGCCATGGCGCCGAGGCGCACTGTCTTCACACGTTGATCCGCCGGGAGGCCCCGCCTCCGGTGGAGGGCGGCCCCGTCCTCACCCGGGTGCCCACCCGTTCCGCGCCGGCGCTGGCGGTGTTCCGCTTCCATGCGGAGCCTGTCGCCCGGCTGCATCTGGCCCCCAAGGCCTCTCCGCCTCGCGCCTGAGCCATCACCCAGGGTACGCGTCCCTCGCTCCCGGCACAGTCACGCCGTGAGAAGGCCGCGGTCCGTGGCCACTGACTGACGTCCGGTTCCAGGAAATGGAGCCGTGCGTCAGCGGTCGCGCGACGCGCCGCCGGATGGCCCGTTTCCCCTGCGTGCACGCTCTCGCCCCCCGTGTCGCGCGTGTTCCGCGCGATTCCCACCCCGCCTCCGGTGTCCGTTCTGGCTCCGCCTTCACCGGTGGGGTCCGTGGCGGCGTTGCTGGCTGGGGACCTGCTGTCCATCCACGTGGAGCTACACACATGAACAAGAAGCTTCTGGCCGCCCTCCTGATGTCCACCGCGCTCCTGTCCGCCGCCTGCGGCGACGACGAGGAGCCCGAGGAGCCCGTTGACGTCGAGGGGTGCGAGCACCTGCGCGAGGGTCCCGCCGTCCCCATCCTCGCCACCACCACGGGCACGCCTCCGCTGGTGGCCAACGACCACCGCCGCTACGACATCACCCTGGTGGACGGCTCGGGCGGCCGCACGGGCTCCGTCACGTTCGCCGCGTCGGAAGCCACGGACTACGTCCTCTACACCAGCGCGGACGTCCCCGTTTCCATCACCAACGGCAGCGGCGCGGCGGTGGAGATCGAGGAGAGCACCAAGAGCTCCGAGACGTGCACCGAAATCAAGGGACGGCACGTCGTCCCGCTGACGGTCGGCACGCACACCTTCACCTTCGGCCCCACGTCCGCGGCGTCCGTCAACCTCGTCATCGAGGAGGCGTCGCACGAGGGCCACGAGCACTAGCCGCGAGCCCGGGGCGGGTGCCCCGGCGCTTCACCCGAATCCGGGGCCGGCTTCGTGCCGGCCCCTCCTGGAGACGAAGACCATGGGAGCTTTTCAGCAGTTCCTGACCGAGAAGCAGATTGCCTCCGACACGCTGCTGCGCCTGTCGCGCCAGTTGGAGGCCCAGGCCGAAACGGACCGTACGCTCAAGCGCAAGCGCTCCGACAAGCGGCGCAACAAGGACACGCAGGGCAAGAGCTACACGGAGCTGTCGCTCGCCAAGCCGAAGAGTGGCAGGGGCGTGAGCGGGCAGCAGCTCCATGCGGCGCTCGCGGACCAGCCGCTGCCGCGTCGGGTGCGCGGCAAGCTGGTGCGGGCCATCAACGCGGTGCTCTCGAAGAAGGGGAGCGGCGCGGTGGACCCCAAGGCCCTGTTCGGCGAGGTCGCCGTTCGCTCCGGCCCCGCGAAGAAGTCCGCGAGCTGAGTCGAAAGGCCCGCATGTCCATCGCCGAAGCCCTACCGATTCTTCCTCACGACGTCCTTCGGGACGCGGACCGGTTGTTCGACGTCACCTTGTGGTGTCTCGGGCAGGACGTGCTCTGCCCGGAGGGCAACCTCCTCATGCGTCGTGGCCTCGTCCGCCACGCGCGGCCCGAAGGGGTGGAAGGTCAAAGCGCGTACTCCGTCGCGTTGCCGGACGGAGGTCGTCTGTCGCTGTGGGGCTTCGGCGCGTTGTGCGAGTGCGGTCAGGCCGTCTTCGTCCCACGGGACGGCTTCACCCCTCGCTGGCTGGAGCGTGCCCCGTCGGGTCCGACGTACCGGGCCTGTGAGCTGGGCACGTGGCGCGCTCCCGCCACCGTGGAGGAGCGACGCGAGGTCCGTCGGAGTCTGGCGGGGCTCGCCGAGTGGTTCGCCGGGCACGAAGACTGGGTGACCCGGGAAGTGGGACTCGAATGGAGGCGCGTCTGTGTGGCGGCTCGGCGCAAGGCGCCCGCTGTTCCACCGGAGACGCTGGCAGCCGCGTGGTGGCGGCTCGGCACGCGCATCCGCTCACTGGATTTGGGTTTCAACGCCTGTGGCGCCTCGGCTTCCGGGGCACTGGGAGGACATCATGCTGTCGCGACTGCTTCGCAACGATGAGCCATCCGTCTACGTCCAGGCCGCCTGGGAGGACGTCGGGGATGAGGCGCTTCCTCGACCGCCGCTTCGCGAGGGGCTGGGCACATCTCACCTGAAGGTGAGCACGCGCGTGCCGCTGGCGCAGGCCTACTTCGACCAGGGCTTGAGCCTGCTGCACCTGGCCTGGGGCCCGGAGGCGCGTCGCTCCTTCGCGGAGGCGGCCCGGCTGGACCCGGAGCTGGCCATGGCGTGGTGGGGCCTGGCGCTGACGCGGGGGGCTGGCGCGCGCTTCGCCGCTGCGCGGGCCGACGCGATGGCCCGAGCGCTCGCGTTGAGCGAGGGGCTGCCGGATGTCGAACAGCGCTACATCGTCGCGGCCAGCCTGCTCGCGGAGAAGGGGCCGTCGAACGGGCGCCACGCCTTCGTGCGGGAGATGGAGAGCCTGGTCGACCGCTATCCGGAGGACTCCGAGGCGCGGCTGTTGCTGGCCGGCTTCCTGGCGGATGGCTACGAGCCGGATGGGCGTCCCGGCCAGGGGCAGCCCTATGCGCAGGTGATGCTGCGCGAGCTGCTGCGCACGAACCCCGACCACTCCGGCGTCCACTTCGCCTGGGTCTGCACCATGCTCCCGAGCGCCCGGCCCGAAGCGGCACGAGAGAGCGCGCTGCGGCTGCCGAAGCTCGCGCCCGGAGCCAGCTTCGCGCTGCTGGCCTCGGGACGACTGCTGGGCCGGCTGGGCGAGACGGATGCCGCCTACCGCGTGCTGGAGGCCGCGGTGGAGGCGGATGACGCGTACCTCGCGAGGGAGTCGCTGCCCGCTGTCTTCGCGCCTTGCGCGGAGCTGGCCATGCGGCTGCTGAGCCAGGGCTGCGCGGAAGCGGGGCAGTACAGCGATGCGCAGACGTGGGCGCGGCGGCTGCGTCAGCGCGTGGAGTCGGCCGGAGGCGAGCCGCAGGCGCTGCTGTTCGCGGCGACCACGCTGGTGGCCACGCACCTGCGCTTCGGATTCTGTCGAGCGGCGGCGGATGTGCAGTTGGAGTTCGCCGGCGAGCTCACCACCGCCGAGCGTGTCCTTCGCGACGGTGTCCGACTGTATACGCGGGGCATCAACGCGCTGGATGGGGGACGGCTGTCGGACGTGGAGCGTGCATGCGTGGCGCTCGAGCAGTTGCAGCCATCGCTGTCCGAGGTGCGTCGCTCGGAGGGACGCGCGCTGTGCTCTCGCGATGTCGCGCGGGTGCTGGAGGTGGCGGAGAACGAGCTGCGTGGCTCGCTGGAGGCACGGCGGGGAGATGGAGGCCGCGCGGAGGCCACGTTGATTCGAGCGTGGCGCATGGAGCGCCGGCTTCGCGCGTCGGGACCCGCGCCGTTCTCCCGCCCCGCGCGAGAGACGCTGGCGAGAGCCCGGCTGCGCGGTGAGCGCGAGGAGAAGGCGCTGGAGCTGGCCCGGGCCCTGGTGGTTGAGCGACCGGGTTGCGGTCACTTCCGTCTGCTCCTGGCCGAGGCGCGGGCGGCCCTGGGAGACAGGGTCCTGGCGGTGCAGGACTTCAATTCCTTCCTCGACCGGTGGCGTGACGCGGACGCGCACCTGCCGGAGCTGCGGCGCGCGCGGACGTATGTCGACGGGCGTGGCCGCATCCTGCGACTGGTCCACACGACCGAGGCTCCGCTCCCGGTGCCTCCTGATTTCCGCCCGTTGGAGAAGGTGTCCTGTTGAGCTCCTTGGAACGAAGTCTCGCCGCGCCCTCGCGTTGGGATGGGGTGGGGCAGCTGCTCTCCGCGCTGTGTGTCGTCCACTGCGTGGTGCTCCCCGCCGTGCTCGTGCCCGCGGCGGCGGCGCAGTGGTTGGGCGGGGAGGGGACGCATCGATGGTTGTTCGCGCTGGTGTTGCTGGGCGCGCTCGCGGCCTTCATCCCGGGATGGAGGCTGCATCGGCGTGGGGTGGTGCCCGTGCTCGCCGGAGGTGGGCTGGCCCTGCTGGGCGCGGGGGCGTTCCTGGTCCCCGAGGGCGCGGGCGAGCGGTGGGAGATGGGGCTCACCCTGGGAGGCGGGTTGTTGATGGCCGTGGCGCATGGGCGCAACCGGGCCCTGTGTCGCGAGTGTTGCCCGCCCGAAGCCGGCTGAGCGAAAGCGTCGAGCCAAGGGCGTCCGATGCGCCCGCCGCTTGACGGGCCGGAGTCGTTCGCGCGAGGAGAGGGGGCATGCCCACCTTCCGTCTCACGCAGGACCAGGCCGCGTTGCTCGTCGTGGACATCCAGGAGCGCCTGTGCGCGGCCATGGACCGCGACGCGCTGGACCGGATGCTCGCGCGCACCAGCGCCGCCGTCGAAGGCGCCCGGGCGCTCGGCCTCCCCGTCATCATCACCGAGCAGTATCCCCAGGGCCTGGGGCCCACGCACTCGCTGCTGCGGCTGAAGCTGGGGAGCTTCAAGGCGGTGGAGAAGCTGGAGTTCAGCGCCGCCGTGCCGGACGTGCTCGCGCAGCTGGGGACGCGCAAGCAGGTGCTGGTGGCCGGCATGGAGACGCACATCTGCGTCTTCCAGACGGTGCGCGATTTCGCGGAGCGTGGCTTCACGCCGGTGTTGCTGGCGGACGCGGTGCTGTCGCGCTCGACGGAGGACCGGCGCGTGGGCCTGGACCTGTGCCGCGATGCGGGAGCGACGGTGGCCACGGTGGAGGCCGCGCTGTTCGACTTGCTCGGGCGCGCGGGCACGCCCGAGTTCAAGAAGGTCTCCACCGCGGTCCGTTGACGCCTAGAACATCGGAGGCTTGTCTCCATCCCGCAGCGGCGGCAGCGGGGGGCGAATGGGAAGCGGCGCCTCCTGCTGCTTGGAGATGGCGGGGAGGGACGGCGTCAGCGCTCCGACATAGAGCATGCCGTGGGTACCCTCGGGCGTCGGCGTGGCGAAGGACGTGATGAACGGCGACATGCCGGGGTGTGCCGCAACCCTGCCCGACGGTGTCGAGCCAATGAGCCCGCACTGAAGCTTCCCTTCGCGGTCCAGGTCGCAACCCCAGCGCGTCCCCTGGGCGTAGCTCATCTCCAGAACGACGAGGCGTGGGGACTTCAAGAGATGCGCCATGGGCGTGAAGTCCTGGTCCCAGGGGGTGCCGGTGACGGTGCGCGTATGCGTGTTGCCGGCGAGGATGACCTGGACTTCGAACTGTTGTGTCTCGCGGCGCTGGTTCCAGAAGGCGGCCTGCTGAGCGTCGCGTTTGCTTCCGCCAGCCAGGTCCGTGTCATACGCCAGGAGCGTCACGCTCAAGCCCGTCATGCGCAGAGCGCGGACGCGGTCGATGAGGTCCATGATGGCGCGGCTGCTGCGTCCATCCTGGTAGGGCCGCTGCCAGAAGCGCCCCTCTAGCAGCGCATCCTGGTCCGCGGGAGCGCCCGGGCTCGCGAGGTAGCGGTCCACTCGTTCCTGCTCGGAGCGGGGAATGGACAACCCCAGTGCGACGGGCAGCCCTGCCTCGGCGACCTGACACACCAGCTCTCCCACCACCGAGGGGGCTTCACGAGAGCCGAGCTGTTCTCCCACCAGCAGCGTCAGTCCGAGGTCCAGCACCTCCGGAAGCCCACGCATGGCCTCGCCACAGGGGCCTGCTTCGGCGGCCTCCTGCTTCCACCTCGTGAGGTAGAAGTCCGAGTCGCGCACGGCCTTGGGGCGCGGCTCCTCTCGCACGTTGCCGCTCACCACCTCCAACGACGGGGTCGACTCCAGTCTCAGCGTCAACTCCCGCTCGAGGTCCAGGTCTCGCGTGCCATTCGTCAGCGTGCGCAACTCGATGCGTTCGCTCCGCGCATTTCGGAGCGGTGGCCCCTGGTCGTTGAAGGGGCTCGAGTCGTGGACATAGTAGTTGTACTCGATCCGCCACCAGTTGGCCTTGTGGTTGACGTCGTTGCCCATGGCGTTGAAGTTCATCCGGAAGATGCGGACGACGGATTGTCGCGGGGCCACGGAGAGGCCCGTCACCACGAAGCGCGTGTAGCGGTCATTCCCCGTGTCGCCCCTGTCCTGGGTCTTCCACTTCGTGACGAACTGGGTCGGATCCGTCGTCTCCTCGATGGCGTAGCCTCGGGAGGCGAGCAACTGCCGGGTGGCGGCCAGCGCTTCCTCCAGGGGCTTCTGGAAGACGTGCTCGAACTTCGGCGTCTCGGGCTCCGTGGTGCGTGGGCGATGCACGCAACCCATGCTCGCCATCCAGAGCAGACACAGCCACCAGCCTCGCTGCCTCATGCGCACCCCCTCGGGAAATCCATCGTCGAGATGAAGGGGGAACGGATGTCACTCAGGCACATATCTGCGCGCCGGGGAATGTCGCTCACCCGGCGCGGTTGCTGCTCACTTCGCTCCGCGCTGGGCCAGTTGGATGAGTGCGCGCGCACCCATGGCCAGGCCCACCAGCATCGCCGCGACCACCGTCTGCGAGCCACCCACCGGGAAGTCGAAGAAGTAGGCGAACATGTAGCCGCCCACGCCGGAGACGATGCCCGCGAGCGTGGCCACGAAGAACGTCCAGGGCAGCCGCAAATCCAACATCAGCGCGGCGATGGCGGACAGCGTGGAGAAGGCGAACACCGGCAGCGCGCCGAGGGCTCGGGCACACACGCCGACCATGACGCCGATGGACACCATCAGCACGCCGTCCAACAGGCGGACGGGCAGGCCCTGCACCAGCGCGCCGATGCGGTCGAAGCTCGCGAAGGTGATGCCCCGGTACCACCAGAGGTGGATGACCATGACGAGGATGCTGGCGATGGCCACGGTGCGCAGTTGCTCGGGTGTCACCAGCACGGCGGTGCCGAAGAGGATGCCCTGGATGTCGTGGGACTCCTGGGCGATGCGGTCACCCACCAGCACGGCCGCGCCGCCGGACAGCGCGTAGGCGAGGCCCAGCAGGCTCTCCCGAGTCAGCCGCAGCTTCGTGGGGTCCATCATCAAGAGCAGCGTCGCCAGGAGCGCGAGCGCGGTGGCGCCGATGACGGGCTCCACCTCGAAGCCCAGGTGGATGCCCATGTAGAACGCCAGCGCCACGCCCAGGCCGGCGGACTGGGCCACCGCGGCGCTGACGAACACCATGCGCCGCAGCACCACGTAGACGCTCAGGAAGCCCAGCACGCCGCCGGCGAGGAGGGCGCACAGCAGCGGGTCCCGGAACAGCTCGAACCCCTCGACGAACTGCTGCCACTGGGACGGTTCAGCGAGCATCGGATCCACGGTGGGGTCCCTCGGGGGCGCGGTGGCAGTACTCGTCGCCGTACTGACGACGGAAGGCGGGGTGGCAGAACACGGTGCGCGCGTCGCCCACGACGAAGGCGGAGGTCTCCCGGTCCACGAAGAGCAGCACGTCCGCGTGCTCGGCGGCGACCTCCAGGTCGTGGCACACCACCACCACGCCCAGTCCTCGCTGCCGCGCGAGCATGCACAGCCGCTGCATCGTCTCGCGCTCGGCCACCGCGTCCATCGCGGCGGTCGGCTCGTCGAGCAGCACCATGTCCGCCTCGGTGGCGATGAGTCGGGCCAGGAGCGTGCGTTGCTTCTGTCCCTCGGAGAGTTCGCGATAGGGCCTGTTCGCGATGGCCTTGGCGCCGGCCGTCTCCAGCGCGACCTCCACGGCGGCCCGGTCCGCCTTGCGCGCGAAGGGCCACAGGAAGCTCCAGTTGCGCAGCCGGCCCCAGGCGGTCAGCTCCCAGGCCCGTAGCGGCAGCAGCGAGTCGATGCTGGATGTCTGTGGCACGTAGGCGCTGCGCATCTCCGGATGGCCCCGGGTAATGGCGCCCGACACCGGGTCGATCATCCCCAGCAGCGTCTTGAACCACGTGCTCTTGCCTGAGCCGTTGCGGCCCACCACCGCGACGAACTGGCCCCGGCGGATGACCATGTTGATGGGCGGCAGCATGGCCTTGTCGTTGTAGCCGATGACCAGCTCGGTGCAGGTGAGCAGCGGCTCGCCGAGCGTGAAGCTCGGTGGCACCGTGTGGGTTGCGGCCTCGGGACTCACGGGCTCATCGGTCTTCACGTCGCACCTCCGCTTCGGGCTTCAGGGCCGCGAGCTCTTCCAGCAGGGCCTTGCGCGCCGCCTCGTTGGCGACGGTGCCCAGGTCCAGCACGCCGTCCGCGCCAGGAGTCAATGTGGCCCAGTCCAGTCCGTCGAACACGGTGGGCGGAACCTCGAGCGCCAGCGCCAGCTTCACGCGCGGCTCGTGCTCCCGGTCCGACGGCACGTCCACCTCGCCCGTCAGCGTGAAGAGCGGCGTGGCCTCCTCGCCCTCCGCGACGTCCTCGGACACCACGGTCATCCGGAAGGCCGTTTCCTGAAGCCTCGGCGTGGCGCGCGAGTCGCGCACCGTGCCCGTCAGCGTCACCGACGTCACTTCCCAGACACCTCGGGACACGGTGGTGCGGGGCAGCTCGCAGTCAGGCTCACACTCCACCGGCGTGGCTTCGGGGGTCAGCAGGTTCAGCTCGCCATCCACATGGAGCGCGGCGACGAGCGTGGATGAGGAGCCGCCTCCACCGAGTTCCGCCTCGATGTCCTCGTAGTCCACGAGCCCGCCGCTGTCGCTGTGGCAGTGCCCGTTGTGGCACAGGCTGTAACCCGGTGGCGGATTGGCGGGGTCGAACGTCGTTGGCCCTCCGCCTCCCGCGCCCCCCACCAGCTCCACGTGGGAGATGCCCAGCGCGGCCGAGCCCAGGCTCACCTGATAGTCCGACGCGAGGCGCTGGAAGCCATTGCCCGCGTCACGCGACGCCACGGGGACGTAGCTCGCGGTGACGGTGGGCTCCAGCACCGCGAAGCCCTCGCCCGAGTCCAGCGCGCAGCTGGACAGGAGCAACACGGGGAGCAGCAGTCGAGTCCTCATGACTCAGCCTCCCTTTCCGGGGGTGAGCGCCTTCTCCAGGTTGCCCACCAGCTCGTTGATGTGCTGGACGTACGTCTCACCCGAGCGGAAGTCCGTGCCGCCGTGGAGGACGACGACTGGCGCCGGAATCATGCCCGCGACCATCTTCGCCTCCCGGTCGTTGTAGTAGCTCTCGATGAGGACCATGCGCGCCTTGCGCTGCCGAGCCAGCACGAGGACGCCTGCCACGTGGGACGGGTTGGGGGGGATGCCCGGCTTGGGCTCGAGGAACGCGATGGGCTCGAAGCCCAGCCAGTCCGCGAGGTACGGCGTCGTCCGGTGGAACGCGACGATGGGCGCACCGCGAAGGCCCGCGAGGCGCTTCTCCCAGCCGACGCGCGCGGCATCCAGCTCGGCGGTCAGCTTCGCGGCGTTGGCGCGGTACGTCGCCGCGTTCTTCGCGTCGAGCTGCGCGAGTCGCTCGGCGATACCGCGAGCCACCGCCGCGCCCTGTCGCGGGTCATAGAGATAGTGGGGGTTGCCTCCAGGGTGGACGTCGCCCTCGCTGCGGTCCACCTTGGTGGCGGGGACCTCCAGCAACCGGACGAACTGCGAGGCATTGAGGAAGCCGGGGTTGCCCACCTGGATGCGCGGGTTGCGCGAGCCGGTCTGGAGATTGGGCAACCAGCCGATCTCCAGGTCGAGCCCCACGGAGATGAGCAGGTCCGCGTTGCGCAGCGCGAGCGCGAGGCTGGGCTTCGCGTCCACGCGGTGCGGGTCCTGGCTTCCCAGCGCCATGGACTGCACCTGGACCAGGTCTCCGCCCACCGCCTTGGTCAGCGCGGCGAGGTCCGGAAGGGTGGTGACGACATTGACGGCCGCGCGAGCGGGCGCGGCGGCGAAGAGGCAGAGGGCGGCGCACAGGGCCGCGACGAAACGAAAGTGGCGCATGGGGCAGGGCTCCCGTGAAAGAGGTTTAGAACGCATGAGCGCCGTGGGCGCCCGTCACCAGCTCGAGCGCGAGGAAGACGGAGTAGTCCGCCTCGTCGCGCCAACGTGCCCGGTCTCTGGCGGCCTGCACCCGCAGGCGGGAGAACTCGGTGGGCCAGAAGGTGAGGTTGGCGGAGATCCGGTCCCGGTTCTTGGTCCACTCCGGGTCCAGCGGATCCAACGCCACCGCGCCGCCTTCACCCTTCGCCGGTGTGCCGAACTCATAGCGCGCGGCGGCGGCCCAGCGCTGCGAGAAGCGCCATGCGAGCTGGGCGTAGGTGTTGATGTCCGTCAGCACGTCGTCGGGCACCTGGCGTCGGCGGTAGAGGGCCTCCACCTGGAGGGTGACGAGCGTGTTGCTGGCCTCGGTGATGGGGCGGTAGCGCAGGTACACGTCGGTGCCGAAGACATCCGTGCGGTTGCGATAGCCGGTGGGATTGGGGCCCGTGGCGCCGGACAGTCCCCACATCAGGGACAGGTCGTCCGACAGCGCGAAGAACTGCTTCAGGACGCCCGTGGCCTGGAGGTCAAGCGGTGAGAGGACGCGGTCATTCGATGCGCCCAGGAAGCTGCGCGCGGTGGCCTCGCCCGTGGCATCGGTGAGGCTGCCGGTCAGCTCCACGTACCAGGGCAGGGGCGTCAGCCAGGACAGCTCCACGCCCAGGCCCCGGTTGCCCTCCGCGCCGAAGACGCGGCTCATGGCGAACGGTTGATCCACGAAGTCCCACGCGTGCGGGTGCGTGGCATTCAGGCGGCCAAAGCGCGTGAGGAACTGGCCCGCACGCACCTGGAGGCTGCCGGGAAGGGCCAGCGTGGTGCCGTAGGCCTCTTCGATTTCGACGCCGAACTGGCTGTAGACGATGTTCGCGTCGAAGCGGAAGTACGGGTCCACCACCGAGCCGATGGACAGCTCCAACTGCTGGAGGTTGAAGCCGTTGCGCGTGGGGTCATGCGCGCCGCCCTGGAGCGGCTCCTTGGACGTGAAGGCCGCCGCGGCGAGATCCAGGATGAAGCTCATGTCCAGGAAGTTGGTGCCGCTCGTCCCTCCGGGAATCGACAGCGGCAGGCCGCCTCCGGGCGTGGGGTCCGGCGCGGAGGACGTGCCGGCGGGCACACCTTGCTGGGTGTCGCCACCGAAGGCCTTCTCGATTTCGGCCATCTCCTCGGGCGTGAGGCCCGCGGGGACTTCATCGGGCGTTCCCGCGTCGGGCTCGGGCACACCCGCATCGGGCGAGAGAGGGGGTTGGTTTTCCTGGGCCGCGGCGGTGGCCGTGGACAACAGGGCTGCGATGGACACGGCGATGAACGCGCCGTGCGGACGACGTGAGACGGATGACACCGGGAATGCTCCTCGAAACTGGACGCGCGCGTGCGCACACGCCCCACTCCATGACCTGACCACTCCTGCTGGACGCGACTCAGGCGTGCGCGGGTGGTGAGGACTTGGGCGCGGTATCGAGGACGGAGAGCGGGGGAGCGACGTGGGGTGGCGCGGTGGCGGGACGGCTGACCGCGAGCCGGGCCAGGGCCCAGGAGGACGGCGAGGAGAAGAACAGCTCGTCGCGCGAGCCCGACGTCAGGAGCGGGCAGGTCTCATGGGTGAGCCGTGTCGAGTCGGTGTTCGACGAGGGGAGGGCGGACAACTGCGCCAGCTTCTCGGGAGCCAGCCGAGCCTGAATCGAGCCCGTGCCCCGGGCGGTCTCCTCGAAGGTCTGGTGCTCGGGGCAGAAGCGGTGGGCGTGCTCGTCCCGGACGTGGAGCAGGGCCCCCAGCGGCTGCAACGCCCACAGCGCGACGAGCAACGTCGCGATGCCACGGGCGAAGGTATGGGCGCGCTGGATCATCGGAATGAAGGAGGCACAGGTGCTCTACTGACGGCACCAGGGCGAGTCAAGGCAGGCTAGCACGGCGGTGGGACGTACACCTCTGTCACCGCATTCACCGGGATGGACAACGGCTCGCGGGGCGTTGGAGACACCTGTATGGACGAAGGACAACCGGACGGACGATACATTCCGGTGGCTCGGCTCACCGCGTTGGACGCACGGGGTCGCGCGGTGGTCCAGGTGGGAGACACCCGGGTGGCGCTCGTCCGTGTGGACGGGCGGCTCCACGCGCTGGCCGACACCTGTCCTCATCGTGGCGGCTCGCTGGCCGAGGGGGACCTGGACGGCCACCTGCTGCATTGTCCGCTGCATGCCTGGCCCTTCGATGTGCGGACGGGGCGCTGCCCCTGGCGTCCCGACGCGAGCGTCCGCATCTACGAAGTCCGTGTGCGAGGTGACGAGATCCTCATCGCGGCATCGGATAGCGTCGGCTTTCCCTGAACGCCCCTTGTAGGAGCCCCTTCCCCCGTGACTTCGTCCAAAGCTCGCACTCGCAAGGCCCCCGTCCCGAGTCCCCTGGTCAGCCTGCCGGACCCCGCCGCCATGGCTCGCGCGGTGGAGGCCTTCCTGCACGCCGCCGGACTGCCCCTGGGGGATGCGAACCTGGTGGACACTCCGCAGCGCGTGGCTGACGCCTGGAGCCGTGAGTTCCTGGATGGCTACGCCAAGACGCCCGAGGAGGTGCTGGGCAAGACGTTCCCCACGCCGAAGGGTTCGTCGCGCGAGCTCGTGGTCGTGACGAACCTGCGCTTCGTCTCCATGTGTCCGCACCATCTGTTGCCGGTGACGGGCCGCGTGCATGTCGCGTATGTGCCGGGCAAGCGGATGGCCGGCTTCGGCAGGCTGTCCGCGCTGGTGGACTGCTTCGCGCACCGGCTCATCCTCCAGGAAGACCTGGCCCGCGAGGTGTCCAGCGCCCTGGCCCGCGTGCTGGGCAGCCCCGCCACCGCCTGCATCATCGAAGCAGAGCAGGCGTGCTTGCGCATGCGAGGCGCCCAGCAGCACGACGCCATCACCCACGCGGAGGCGTACGAGGGCGAGCTGCGGCGAGATGGCTCGCTTCGTCGTGAGCTGTGGGCCCGGCTGGGGGCTCGGCGATGAGTGGCCCGTCCGCGCGGACAGACCGCGTGGATGCCGAGCGCGTGGAGCGGGTGTGTGCAGCCCTGGCGAGCGTCCTCGCGCAAGGGCAGCTGCGGCGCGACGCGGACACGCTCGCGGCCTACGGGCGGGATGAGTCCGACAGCGGCGTGTTCCCTCCGGATGTCGTGGTGTTTCCGGAGACCACCGCGCAGGTGTCGGCCGTCTTCAAGGCCTGCGTGGCGCACGGCGTGCCCTTCACGCCCTGTGGCGCGCGCAGTGGCAAGAGCGGTGGCTCGCTGCCCCTGAATGGTGGCGTGGCGGTGAGCCTGGAGCGGATGAACCGCATCCACTCCATCTCCGTGGAGGACCTCACGGCCGTGGTGGGGCCCGGCGTGGTGACGGGCGACTTGATGAAGGCCGTGGAAGCGCAGGGCCTCTTCTATCCACCGGATCCGAACTCCTGGGAGTTCTGCACGCTGGGCGGCAACGTCGCGGAGAACGCGGGGGGACCTCGCGCGCTCAAGTACGGCGTCACGCGCGACTACGTCATCGGCCTGGAGTGGGTGCTTCCGGACGGAGAAGTCCTGCGGGTTGGCCGCCGCACCATCAAGGGCGTCGCGGGTTATGACCTCGTGGGCCTCTTCGTGGGTTCCGAAGGCACCTTGGGCGTGGCGACCGAAATCACCCTGCAGCTCATTCCGCTGCCACGAAAAGTCCTGACCGCCCTCGTCGTCTTTCCGTCCGTGCTGGACGCCGCGCGCGGAGTCTCCGCCGTGCTCGCCGCGGGCATCCTCCCGCGCTGCCTGGAGCTCATCGACGACGTGGCCCTGCGCGCCGTGGACGGCCGAGGCTTCCAGTTTCCCGCGGGCGCCGGCTCGGTCGTCATCGCGGAGGTCGACGGCCACGGTGAAGAAGGTCTGTTGGAGGAACTGTCACGGCTCGGCGACATCTGCGCACAGCAGGGCGCCACCCAGACGCTCGTCGCGCGGGATGAGGGGCAGCGAGAGAAGCTGTGGGCCGTGCGGCGGGCCATTTCGCCGGCGCTGCGCGCGCTGAAGCCTCACAAGATTTCGGAGGACATCGTCGTCCCGCGCTCAAAAATTCCCGAAATCATCCAGCGACTGAAAATCATGGGCGCCGAGCTGGGACTCACCGTGGCCACCTATGGCCACGCGGGCGACGGAAACCTCCACGCCAACATCCTCTATGAGGGGCCGCACCAGCGTGGCCTGGTGGACGCAGCCCTGCGCCGCATGTTGGTGATGACGGTGGAACTGGGCGGCACGATCACAGGCGAGCATGGTGTGGGCCTCGCGAAGCGGGAATTTCTCGCGCTCGAACAAGGACCCGCGCTGCTCGACCTCCAGCGGCGGCTCAAGTCCTTCTTTGACCCATCAGGGTTGCTCAATCCGCAGAAAATCTTCCCCGCGCTCAAGCGTTCTACGTGAGTAGCCGGAGCGTGACCATCGCCGAGGGATAACCGCGCTCCTCAACCTTGCAAGTCAGCGGAAGCGCGAGCCTCTCGTCCGCCACGGGACGACGGTCGACAGTCGAAACGACTTTCGGCGATGGAATGAGAAACCCTTTCGCTCGTTGGGCGTCCTAGATGCAGGTGGACGCGAGTCGGCGGGGACAGCGCGTCCGGCATCGAACGGAGGACGGGAAATCATGGCCAACTCGACGAAGTTTGCGGCGGAGGGCCTGTCGCAATACCTGCGTCACCTGGGGGGACATCACCAACTGACGCGCGAGCAGGAGTACGAGCTCGCACGTCGTGCTCGCAAGGGCGACGAGTCCGCGCGACAGACGCTCGCGACCTCCAATCTGGCCTTCGTTGTCGCCGTGGCGAAGAAGTTCGCCAATCGCGGCGCGCGCCTGGATGACCTCATCCAGGAAGGCAACGTGGGCTTGATGAAGGCGATTGAGCACTTCGACCCGAAGAAGAACGTGCGCTTCGCGACGTATGCGGTGTGGTGGATTCGCGCCTACATCACCCGCTACCTGAAGGACAACCGCAGCCAGGTCCGTGGCGGAGAAGCCGAGCGGGGCAGCATGGTGGACTTCTCGCTCGACGCCTCCATCGACGAGGAAGGGGAGACCACCTTCCTGGACCGCCTGGAGGACAACGGGCCGTCGCCCCAGGACGTGTTCCTCTCGAATGAGCAGGACACCGAAATCCACGACGCGCTCACCAAGGTCCGCAAGCGCATTGGCGACCTGGGCTGGGACATCCTCACGGAGCGGCTGACGCAGGACAAGCCGCTGACGCTGGAGGAACTGGGACAGCGGTGGGGCGTATCGCGCGAGCGCGTGCGCCAGGTGGAGCTCAAGACGAAGACGTTCCTGGAGCGCTACCTGTCCGCCTTCAACGAGAACGAGGAGCAGGCCGCGGCCGACGCTGCCTGAGCCGACCTTCTCCCCACCTGGGGAGATACGCGGACTGAGCGGGACTGGCGGGGTCTTCCACCCTTGCCGGCCCCGCTCTTGTTTTTTGCCGGAAAGGCTGCCTGCGTGGTTTGCGTGCGGCCGAGCGTGCGTGCTAAGCCCACCGGCCATGCGCCTGATTTTACTTGCCTTGTGCCTGCTCGTTGCCGGTTCGGCACGGGCGGCCGACGCCGAGGTGTGGGCCCGCCTGGATGCTCTGCACGCCAGTCGCGCGGACGCCGCGGCGGTGAAGGAGCTGGAGGCGGAGCTCAAGAAGGCGTTGACGGCGACGCCGGACGACTTCGAGCTGGTGTGGCGTCAGGCCCGGCTCCTCCAGTGGCAGGCGGACGGGGCGGGCAACGAGAAGCTCAAGAAGGTGCTCGGGCGGCAGACGTGGGACGTCTCCGAGAAGGCCATCAAGCTGGCCCCCGCCCGCGTGGAGGGCCACTACTACGCGGCGACGGGTATCGGCGCCTACTCTCAAGCAGTAGGCGTCATGAAGGCGCTGGGTGAGGGGCTGGAGGGCAAGTTCAACGAGCGCGTGGACACGGCCATCAAGATTGATCCGACCTTCAACTGGAGCGCGCCGCTCCTCGTGAAGGGTCGCTACTTCTACGAGCTGCCCTGGCCGAAGCGGGATCTGAAGAAGTCGGCGGAGTATTACGAGAAGGCCATCAAGAAACACCCGGAGATGCTGCGCGCGCATTACTTCCTCGCCGAGACGCTCCTCAAGGACGACAAGGCCAAGGAGGCGCGTGACGCCATCCAGAAGGTGAAGCAGGGAAGCGTCGCGTATGACCCTCCGGAGGGTCAGCGCATCCAGGAGTGGGCGAAGAAGGTCGAAGCCGACATCGAGGAGGAGCTCAAGTGAGAGCAGAGAATCAGGTAGCACCTTCGGCTTCGGCGGCCGGAGCGCAAGAGGGAAACCTGGTCCAGTTGCTGATCCAGCGTGCGCAGAACGCCTCCAAGGCGGGTGTGACGCACAAGAAGGACGGCCGCTGGCAGGACGTGACGTTCGGACAGGTGCTGGACGACGTGAAGGCGTTGTCCGCGGGCCTGGTGGCCCAGGGCGTGAAGCCCGGAGACCGGGTGGCGCTGTTCGCCAACACCAGCCTCCAGTGGATCGTCGCGGACCTGGCCATCACCGCGGCGCAGGCCATCACCGTGCCCATCTACTCGTCCAACCTTCCGGACGAGTTCCGCTATGTCATCAAGCACTCGGAGACGTCGTTCGTCCTCGTGGACAACGACGAGAAGGATGCGAAGCAGGCGGGGCGGCTGACGCGCGTCCGGCAGAAGCTGGCCGAGTGTCCCACCGTCACCAAGGTCATCGTCTTCGACGGTCCCGTGGCGGGCGGCCAGGAAGTCGCCCTGGCGGAGGTCATGGCGCAGGGCCGCGAGGCGCACCAGGCCAACCCTGGCGCCTTCGAGGAGCGGGTGGCGTCCGTGAAGTCCGAGGACACCAACTGCCTCATCTACACCTCCGGCACCACGGGTGATCCGAAGGGCGCCATCCTCACCCACGGCAACTGGACGTACCAGGCGCACGCGGTGCAGGCCATCGGCATGATGGAGCCGTCGGACGCCGTCATGCTGTTCCTGCCGCTGGCGCACGTCTTCGCCCAGGTGGTGAAGGCGGCGTGGCTGAGCATGGGCTTCCGCCTCATCATCGCGGAGTCGGTGGACAAGCTGATGGCGAACATCGTGGAGACGCGTCCCACGGTGCTGCCGTCGGTGCCCCGCGTCTTCGAGAAGGTCTACAACACGGTGGTGTCCAACGGCACGTCGGCTCCGGGCCTCAAGGGCCGGCTGACGCGCTGGGCCTTCAAGCTCTTCGACGAGTACGTCGATGCGATGCAGCAGGGCCGGCCGTACGACACGCTCGGCTTCACGCTGGCGAAGAAGCTGGTGTTCACCAAGGTGCGGGCCACGCTGGACGAGAAGCTGGGCGGCAACATGCGCCTGTTCGTCTCCGGTGGCGCGCCGCTGTCGCGCAAGATTGGCTACTTCTTCGACCTGCTGGGCTTCAAGGTCGTGGAGGGCTACGGCCTGACGGAGACGGCGGCTCCCACCAACGCCAACCGTCCGAACAAGATCAAGATTGGCACCGTCGGTCCCGCGCTGCCGGGCACCGAGGCGAAGATCGCCGCGGATGGCGAGGTGCTCGTGCGTGGCCCCTGCATCATGAAGGGCTACTACAAGAACGACACGGCCACGGCCGAGGTGCTGGAGAAGGACGGCTGGTTCCACACCGGTGACATCGGTGAGCTGGATGCCGACGGCTACCTGCGCATCACCGACCGCAAGAAGGACATCATCGTCACGGCGGGCGGCAAGAACGTGGCGCCTCAGAACATCGAGAACACGCTGAAGACGTTCCCGCTGCTGAGCCAGGCCATGGTGTACGGCGACAAGCGCCCGTACCTCGTGGCGCTCATCACCGTGGCGGAAGACTCCGCGCGCAAGCTGCTCGAGGAGAAGGGCGCCCCGGTGGGCAGCTACGCGGACAACGCGAAGCGGCCGGAGATCCACGCCGCCGTGAAGGCGGTGCTGGACAAGATGAACGCGGATTCGCCGCCGTACGCCACCATCAAGCGCTTCACGGTGATGCCCGCGGACTTCACCCAGGAGTCCGGCGAGCTGACGCCCACCCTGAAGGTCAAGCGCAAGGTCTGCAGCACGAAGTACAAGGCGCAGATCGACGCCATGTACGACAACGTGGCCGTCATCGACTGAGCATTCGGCCGCTCGCCCCCAGTGCTGTCGACTGGGGGCGTGTCGCCCCGCTGGGACAGGGGGCGGACAGGCCAGGTGGCTGAAACGTCAACGCCCGCTCGGCCCCAAGAAGACGGGGTGGAGCGGGCGTCGTGCTTTCCGGGAGGTGCCCGGAGCGGATTACGCGTGGCTGCTGGGCGTGGTGGACTTCACGTCCTTGTCCACGTTGCCGCCGCCGGCGAGCGTGCCGGTACCCTTCTTGTCGGCGCCCGGCGTACCCGTCTCTTCTTCACCGCCAAAGCCGCGCTTGAAGTTGCGAATCGCGCTGCCCAGGGACGAGCCGAGCTGCGGCAGCCGCGTGGCCCCGAAGAGGAGCAGCAGCACAAACAGGATGAGAAGAAGTTCCATCGGCTTCAGCCCCAGCATCACGGCTCCTTCGCGAAATCGGCCGGAGCATAGCGGGGGGCGCCGTGGACCGCCAGCAAGAGCGGAGGCCTCATGCCTGGAGGGCCGCTGGAGTGCCGAGCATGGCCCCCGGAAGCGCGGTGAGGGTGATGAAGAGGGAGCTACCGGACGCATCCGTCTCCACGCCGACGCTTCCGCCGTGCGCCTCCACCTCCTGGCGGGCCAGGTAGATGCGCAGCGGGTCCTCCAGCTTCTTCTCGCGAAAGGCCCGCTCCTCGCGCCGGAACACGACGGAGGCGTCCTCGTCGGACAGGGGGACACCCTCCCGTCGCACCTCCACCCGCACCCTTGGGGCACCCGGGTGCACCCTCAGGTAGATGACCTCGCCGGGCTGGGAGCGGGAGAGCTGGTACAGGATGAAGGCCTCCACGGCGTGCTGGATTCGGGCTCCGTCCACGGCCACGTCGGGCGGAGCCACGCGGGGATCCAGGTCCAGTACGAGCGCCACATTGGCGGCGGTGGCCGCCGCGCGCTGGCGCTCCACGGCCGCGTCCAGCAGGGGGATGAGCGACTGGCGCTCCGGCTCGCAGGCGAGCGAGCCCAGGTCGGCCCTGCTCGAGTCGAAGAAGTCCTGCGAGAAGGACAGCGAGCGGTCCGCGTTGCGCAGGATGGTCTCCAGCCCGCGTTGCACCTTGGGCTCCAGTGGGACGCGGCCGTTGAGCAGCAGCGCGGCATACGAGCGGATGTTGGCCAGGGAGCCGCGCAGGTCATGTGAAGCCATGCCCAGGTAGCGCACCCTGCGACGCGCATCCGACTCGTTCCAGCCCACGGGGAAGGTCCACAGGAGCCGCCCTCCGTCGCCCAGGGGCTCTTCTCCGGCGAGGACCACCTCATCTCCCCGCTCCCACACGCGCATGTCTCCCGCGCGACGCTGGAAGCCTGATGCGCCCAGGAGCGCCTCCACGGAGGTGGCGCCCGGGGGCAGCTCCTGGAGGCCCAGATGCTCGAGCAGCAACCCGCCCAGCAGGCGAGGGGGCCCCTGCGTGGGGACGAGGACGAGGCCAGGCGCTTCCGCCGTGCTGCCAGCTCCCATCTCCCCAGGGCTCCTCACGTTTTCCACCTCCTGTCCAGCAGGTCACGGAAAGGGTGGGGCGGCACTGTCGGTTTTGCAACGTGAATCCCCATCGTGTGCGGGGAGCGCACTTTCTTGCGCCGCTGGATGGGAGGATGGTGGAAGAATCCCCAGCGTCGCACCGAGGGAGACTGCCCTGACTCCGCCTAACACACAGCCTGATGGTGCTCCCGTCGTCCTCGTCGTGGATGACGACCCGGATATCCTCGAAGCCCTCTCCGAGATTCTGGAGGCCGAAGGCTTCGTCATTCGTCGTGCCCGCAACGGGAAGGAGGCGCTGGAGCGCCTCGAGCCGGAGCCTCCCCACCTCATCTTGTTGGACTTGATGATGCCGGTGATGGATGGCTGGGAGTTCGCCCAACGCATGCGACAGAAGCCGCCCGCCGTGGCGGGTATCCCGCTCATCGTCCTCAGCGCGGACCGCAACGTGGGCAGCAAGGCCCAGGACATTGGCGCCGTGGGTCACCTGGCCAAGCCCTTCGAGCTGAACGACTTGCTGGACATGGTGCGCCGCTCGCTGAACCCGTCCACCGCGAGCAGCACCAGCGCGTGATGAACACCGCGCGTCGCGCTGCTTGACCTGTCAGGGGGGCGCCATTACGGTCCCCTCCACCCGTCTTGATTCTTCAATCAACGACCAGGCCAAGGAGCGCGTCATGACCGCGAAGGACATCATCGAGACCCAGATTCCGGAAGTTCTCCAGGCGAAGCCGGAGCTGGCGAAGGACATCAACGCCATCATCCACTTCGACATCTCCGGCGAGGGCGGCGGGAAGTGGACGCTGGACCTGACCAAGGCCGAGGGCTGGGTCTCCCCGGGCATCGAGGGCGCGTCCAAGATGACCATCCTGGTGAGCAACGAGGACTTCGTGAAGATCCGCGAGAAGAAGCTCAACGCCCAGATGGCGGCCATGCAGGGCAAGCTGAAGTTCAAGCCCATGGACATGGGCCTCGCGATGAAGCTCGCGAAGCTGCTGTCGTAGTTCCCTCGGAGCGTGAGGGTGGGCCCTGGTGCCGACCTTCGCTCCGACCCGCGCGGCGCGTTCCCACTCCGGGGGCGCGCCGCACGTCGTTTCAGGCCCCTCTCGTCTCGTTCGACTCCTGGAGAACCGCCATGTCTTCGCTGCCACTCACGGGTCTGCGCGTGCTGGACCTGTCGCGCCTGTTGCCCGGCCCCTATGCCACGTTGGTGCTCGCGGACCTGGGCGCCACGGTGGTGAAGGTGGAGGAGCCGGAGGGCGGCGACTATGTCCGGGCGATGCCGCCGTCGCGCGATGATGTGGGGGCGCTGTTCTACGGCCTCAATCGGAACAAGCGGTCGCTCACCCTGAACCTCAAGACGCCCGAGGGGCGTGACGCGCTCAAGCGGCTGGCGCGCACGCATGACGTGTTGGTGGAGAGCTTCCGGCCGGGTGTCATGGACAAGCTGGGCGTGGGCGAGTCGGTGCTGCGGGCGGAGAACCCCCGGCTCATCTACTGCGCCATCTCCGGCTATGGGCAGACGGGGCCGGACCGGCTCAAGGCGGGGCACGATTTGAACTACGTGGCCCGCGCGGGCCTGCTGGGTTACGGCGGTGAGGCGGGTGGGGCACCGGCTTTTCCCGGCGTGCAGATGGGGGACATCGGCGGTGGGAGTCTCTTCGCGCTGGTGGGCATCCTGGCGGCGCTGCACGAACGCGAGCGCACGGGGAAGGGCCGCTTCGTTGACGTGTCCATGACGGATGGGGCCACCGCCTTTCTGCACATGCACCTGGCGGCCAGGCTCTTCATGGGCGAGCAGGGCGCGCCGCTCGAGCGCGGACGCGAGGCGCTCAATGGCGGGTACGCGTGCTACGGCCTGTACCGCACGGCGGATGACCGGTGGCTGGCGGTGGGCGCGCTGGAGCCCAAGTTCTTCGCGGGGGTGTGCCAGCGGCTGGGGCGCCCAGAGCTGCTCGACGACGCGTACACGCCGGGAGAGGACGGGGCGCGGGTGAAGGCGGAGCTGACGCGCTTGTTCGCGGAGCAGCCGTTGTCGTACTGGGCGGAGAAGTTCGCTGGCTCGGACCTGTGCGTGGAGCCGGTGGCGGAAGGGGACGAGGTGCTGGCCGATGCGCAGCTTCGTGCTCGTGGCCTCTTCGTCGAGGCGGAGGATGCTCGACTGGGTCGCAAGGTGACGCATCTGCTGACGCCGCTGCGCATGGGGCCAACGCCGCTGCGCGAGCCTCCCGCGTTGGGCCAGCACTCTCGAGAGGTGCTCGCGGAAGCGGGCTTCACGGAGGAGGAGATGGCGCGCCTGGGCGTGTGACGCGGCGGGCGACTCGCGGTAGCTCGATGCGCTGGTGCTGCGGGCGCCTCGTGTCCGCTCGAGGAGCAGGCGCGCCTGGGCGTGCGACGCGGCGGACGTCCCGTGCGGCCTTGATGCGCTGGTGCGGCGGGCGCCTCGTGCGGCCTTGAGGTGTTGCGGGCGCCTCGTGTCCGCTCGAGGAGCAGGCGCGCCTGGGCGTGTGACGCGGCGGACGCCTTGTGCCCACTCGAGGAACAGGCGCGCCTGGGCGTGTGACGCGGCGGGCGCCTCGTGCCCGCTCGAGGAACAGGCGCGCCCGGGCGTGTGACGCGGCGGACGCCTCGCGCGGACTACGGAGTTCGTCCGGCGGAAGGGCGGCTCCAGAGCGCTTCGCCCCGCGCCGCGTGGCAGGTGTCGCCCACCAGGTCCAGCGCGAGCTGTCGATTCCGTGTGGCCACGGACGCGGGGGCCGCGAGCAGGCCCGTCTCGTCCATCCTGCGCACCGTGTTCTCCAGATACCTGCGCGCGCGCTCCACGATGTCTTGTTGGCGCGCCGTGGGGCGCCAGCCGGTGTCGTCGCGGAATCGCCCGAGCGTCTCCAGCAAGTGCCCCTGGAACTTCAGCATCTGCGCCAGCACCTGCTCGCGTTGCGAGGGCGCCGAAGCCCAGGCCGTCTCGTACTGCCGAGTCTCCGAGTCGAGCCGGTACAGCAATACGTCCACCTGCGCCGCCAGTCGTGGCCTCCACGCCGCGCGCACGGATGGATGTCGTGCCCAGCCCGCCACGGCCTGGAAGTAATGCAACCCACCGCATGGATGCGCGTAGATGCCCTCACCTCGCTTGGGCACTTCGGGTCGCCCGGCCTTCATGCCCGAGGCGAGCGCGGCCTGCTCCGCTTCCAGCGTGGCGAGCGCGCGCTCCATCACCGCATCCACGCTCACCTTGCGCCCCGTACCGTCGCGGAACGTGTCGCCAGGACGAGCGCTCAGCGAGAGGACCTCGAGCTTCCAGGCGCTCTCGGGGGAGGCCACCTGTTCCATCCGGAAGTCGCGCTTCACGTCCTCCACCAGCTCGCGCAGCGTCACCGTGCCCCATGCCGTCGTGAAGCGCTGGGACGGCGGCTGGCCAGCGGCCAGCAACGTCTTCACGAGGAGGGCAGGGTGGGGTTCGACGGGAGTCCCGTCGGGAGTGGAAGACTCGAAGAAGAGGTCCGCCTGCTTCGAGGGACTGTCTTCGGACGAGGGAGTCCTGCGTAGAAAGTCGGACACCATCACGTCGGAAGCGAGCCGGCCGTCACTCGCGCGGAAGGCCTGGCCCTCCAGCACGACGCCGTGCGCGAGCGCCCAGGGGTTGCGCGCATCCGCGGCCCAGGCGCGGCACCGTCCGGCCAGCTCCTGGCCCAGCGGGGCGGCACCCGACGCCGGGGTAACGAGCACGAGGATGAAGAGGGAGAACAACTTCGGGAAACAACGGAGCGCGCGCCGGGCGGAGGTCGCCACCGGCGCGCGCTCGTGCATCCTAGAGGGCCTGCTCGGAGGCGGGGCCCCCGAGCCGCTTCAGCACCCGCTCCAGCAGGCCGAAGAGGGCCTCCTGGTCGTCGGCGGGGAGCAGGTCCAGCATGCGTCGCAGGCCCTGGTCCACGCTGCGACTGATGAGGTTGAAGAGCTTGACGCCCTCCGTGGTGAGCTGCGCGACGACGGCGCGCCGGTCCTCGGCGTCCCTCGTGCGCTCCACCAGCTTCATGTCCTCCAGCCGGTCCACCACACCGGTGATGGTCTTCTTGGTGATGCCGACACGCTGGGCCAGGACGCCCACGTGCGTGGGGCCGTCATTGCCCAGCCACATCAGCGCGTGGATCTGCGTGGGGGTGAGCTGGTTGCTCTCGCAGATGCCATGCAGCGGGTCCCGCAGGGAGCGGTACCGCCCCAACTGGATGATGAGCTCGTGCAGCCGCCGTGACGCGGGCGTGGGGGAGTCCTGCTCGGCCTCGGGCAGGGCGTCGTCCGTGACGCCGCCCTCCTCGGTGAGCTCGAGCTCCTCCTCGCCTGCGCCGGACGGCTGCACGCGGAGGGCCGGTCTGTTCGCCGGCACTCGCATCAGGCCGTCTCCACTCGCGCGGCCGCGGCCACCGCGGCCTTCTCGCCGTGCGGACCCACCGCGTGCGGCGTGCCATGGTCCGGGGCGGTGCCCGGGCCCTTGCGCCGCTTGAACTTCTCGGTGAGCTGGTCCAGCAGCGAGTACACCACCGGCACCACGCCCAGCGTCAGCACCGTGGAGGTGATGAGGCCGCCGATGATGGTGATGGCCATGGGCGCGCGCGTCTCCGCGCCGTCGCCCCGGGCAATCGCCACCGGAATCATGCCGGCGATCATCGCGATGGTCGTCATGAGAATCGGACGCAGACGGACCGGAGCGGCGCCCAGCAGGGCCTCCGTGGCGCTCTTGCCTTCCTCACGCAACTGCAGCGTGAAGTCGACCAGGAGGATGCCGTTCTTCACCACCAGACCCATGAGCATGATGACGCCGATGAGGGCGAACATGGACATGGCCTGACCGGTGATGAGCAGCGCGCCAATGGCGCCGATGAAGGCGAAGGGCAGCGACAACATGATGGTGAACGGGTGGACGAGGCTTTCGAACTGCGCCGCCAGAATCATGTACACGAGGATGATGCCGAGCAGCAGCGCGGCGCCGAACGCGGACACCGCCTTGCCCATCTCCTTCGCGTTGCCCTCGAAGTCGTAGATGATCCCCTTGGGCACTTCCTTCTCCGCGGTCGTGTTCATGAAGGCCACGGCGTCACCCAGCTGGTAGCCGGAGGCCAGGTTGGCGAGCAGGGTGATCTGCCGCTTCTGGGACTCACGGTCGATCTGCACCGGGCCATCCGCCGGAGTGACGGAGGCCAGGTTGCGCAGCTCCACGAGCTGCCCGCTGGGAGCACGCACCGTGAGCTTGCCGAGTGCATCGGCGGACGCCAGGGTCTCCGGCGGCAGCCGCAGCTTCACCTCGTACGTCTCGCCACCCTCGCGGTAGTCCGCGAACTTGTCGCGGCCGAGGAAGGCGCGCAGCGTGGAGCCCAGCGACGCGGCCGGGACACCGAGGCTGGCGGCGCGCTCGCGGTCCACCACCACGTCGTACTGGGGTTTGCCGGAGCGGTACGTGGAGTCGATGTCCACCAGGCCCTTGTTGGTCCTCATCGCCACCTTCATCTTCTCCGACGTGGCGATGAGCTCCTGCCAGTTGTCGCCGCGCAGGTTGAACTGCACCTGCTGCGAGCGCGAACCACCACCGGCGATGCCAGTGACGTCCTGCACCGTCACCGACACGCCCGGACGGGGCTTGATGGCGCCGCGCAGATACGTCTTCAGCTCACCCTGCGGATAGCTGCGCTCCTTGATGGGCACCAGGTTGATGAGCAGCTCGCCCTTGTGGACTTCCTCCTGCACGCCGCCACCGACGGTGGCGAAGGTGGAGGCAATGCCCGGCAGTGCACGCACCTGGGCGTCGAGCTGGTCGATCTCCGCCTGCGTCTCGTAGAGCGTCGAGCCGATGGGGAGCTCCACCGCCAGCTTGATGTTCCCGTTGTCCGACTCCGGGATGAACGTGAACTTGAGGAAGCGGGCCAGGCCGAAGGTCGCGAAGAGCACCACCACCGCCACCGCCATCGTCACCAGGCGGCGACGGAGGATGGCGGCCAGCATCTTGCGGTAGCCGTTCTCCATGCCCACCAGCACCTTCTCCACCGCCGCGGACACGCCCGTGGGCTGACCGTGGTGGCGCAGCATGCGCGAGGACAGCATGGGCGTGAGCGTCATGGACACGGCGTAGGAGATGAGCGTCGCCACCGCCACCGTGACACCGAACTGGTAGAAGAACATGCCCATGATGCCGTCCATGAACGCCACGGGGATGAACACCGCGACGATGGCCAGCGTCACCGCGAGCACGGCGAGGGCAATCTGCCCGGCGCCATCCAGCGCGGCCTGCATGGGCGTCTTTCCCTCTTCCATGTGACGGACGATGTTCTCGATGACCACGATGGCGTCGTCGATGAGCAGACCGATGGAGAGCGTCAGCGCCAGCATCGTGATCATGTTGAAGGTGAAGCCCAGCGCCGCCATCACCGCGAACGTGCCAACCACGGACACCGGCAGGGCGACGGCCGCGACGATGGTGGAGTTCAGGTTGCGCAGGAACAGCAGCACGATGACCACGGCGAGGATGCCGCCGAGCACCATGTCGAACTGCACCGAGGCGATCGACGAGCGGATGAAGCGCGCGTTGTCCGACACCATGTCCACGGTGATGCCCTCGGGCAGGCGGCTGTTGATCTCTCCCAGGGACTCCTTGACGAGCGAGGCCACCTGCACCGTGTTGGAGCCGGACTGCTTGCGCACCACCAGCGCCACCGCGCTGCGGTCGCCGTTCTTCGCGGCGCCACGCGCTTCCTCGGGGCCGTCCACCACGTCGGCGATGTCCCGCACGCGCACCGGCGCGCCGTTGGGGCTGGCGATGATGATGTTGCGGATCTCATCCACGCTCTTCGCCTCGGACGTCAGGCGCAGCACGCGCTCGCGACCGCCGTCCATGGTGCGGCCACCCGGGACGTCCAGGCTCTGCGCGCGCACCGCCTGGCTCACGTCGCTGATGGCCAGCCCGAAGCCTCGCAGGCGGTCCGGGTCGACGACGAGCTGGATCTCCCGCTCGCGACCGCCGATGACGTCGATGCTGCCCACGCCCTTCTGACGCTGTAGCGCGGGCTTGATGATGTCCTCCGCCGTGCGCGTCAGCTCTTCAATGGGGAGCGCGCCAGACAGCGACAGGGTGATGATGGGGGCTGCGCCGATGTCGAACTTCTCGACGACGGGCGTCTCGATTTCGTCCGGCAGCTTGCTCAGCGTGGCCTGGACGCGATCACGCACGTCCTGCGCGGCCACGTCCACCTTGCTGGCCAGGGTGAAGCGCACGACGATCTGCGACACGCTCTCCATGTTGATGGAGCGAAGCTGCTCCACGCCGTTGAGCGTGTTGAGCGCCTCTTCCAGCGGGTCACTGACGTTCTTCTCGATGGTCTCCGGGTCCGCGCCAGGAAGCACCGTCGTCACGGTGACGACGGGGAAGTCGACGTCGGGGAACTGGTCGACGCCGATGCGCGGGTAAGCGTTGATGCCGAACACGACCACCGCCATCATCAACATGGCGGTGAAGATGGGCCGTGAAATAAATGTCTTGAGCGGGCTCATTCAGGAGCTCCAAAAGGTAAGAGGGAGGGCAGGCGTCACTGCACCACGCGGACGGCCGTGCCCTCCTTCACGTCCAGGGAAGAGTCGGCGAGCACGCGCTCGTCGGCGGCCAGGCCCTGGAGAATGCGCACGTAGCCGGGGAGCACTCGCTCCACGCGCACGTCGCGCTTGCGCACGGTTCCGTCCTGCACCACCCACACGAAGCCGGTCTGCCCGCGCGCGCTGACGGCCTGCGTCGGCAGGAAGAGGCCCTTGTCGTCGGTCTGGCCCGCCGCGTTGGAGAAGTCCAGGTCCACCAGCGCGCCCGGGCGCAGCGGCGACGCCGTCTCACCCACCACGTCCGCCAGCACCTCCACCGTGCGGTTGGTGATGTCGACGGTGGCGCCCACGTTGGCGACCGTCACCTCGAAGCGCATCCCGCTGGGGCTCACCGTGCCCTGCGTCTTGGAGCCGGGCTTGATCTTGTCCACCACGGACTCCGGCACCAGCGCGCGCACTTCCAGGCCGGTGATGTCCACCAGCGTGAAGACAGGGGTGGGCGGCATCATCGCCACCGTGTCGCCGATGTTCTTCATGCGCGCGGTGATGACGCCGTCGAAGGGCGCGATGATGGCCATGTCGCGCAGGTTCTCCTCCGCCATGCGCAGCGTGGCGCCCGCCTGGGCGGCCTGGGCGGCGGCCTGCTTCGTGCCGATCTCCGCCTGATCCAACCCCGCCGCGGCGATGCCACCCGACTCGGCCACCTTGCGGGTGCGCTCCAGGTTGTTCGTCGCCAGTTGCAGCGCCGCGTCCGCGGCCGACTTCACCGCCCGGGCCTGCTCCACGCCAATGACGACGTTGGAGGTATCCAGCACCGCCAGCGGCTGGCCCTTCTTCACCTTGTCGCCGACCTTCACCAGCATCTTCGCGATGGTGCCGGTGGCCTGCGCGCTCAGCGTCGCCTCCTGCTTGGAGCGGACCTGACCCGTCACGCGGGTCATGCTGGCCTCCAGCTCCGTCGCTGGCGCGATGGCCTTCACACCCATCGCCGCCGGGCCCTGCTGCTCGGGCAGGGCCGGCTTGGCGCCGCCCTTGCCGCAGCCCGTCATCATCACCGCCGCCAGCACCGCGGCCACCCACATGCGTCGAATCACGGTCGTCCTGCTCCTGCCAGCTCGCGGTCCCCGGACCCCTCCAGGACTCCACGCCGGCTCAAACCTTTGGAAATTCTGCGGCCCGGAAACTACAGTTCCTGAACTGTCTGTCAAGGAGATACTCCGCGATGCGGACTATCTCCCACCGGGCCTACCTAACGCCCGCCTGCCGGGCGAGCAGGACTTTCTTCAGGGGTTGCCCCGGAGTACGGGGCTGATGGCCGGTCCTTGTTGCTTCCCCGGGACGCCTGCTATTGATTCTAAAATCAATCTTGTTGTCCCCCCGCCAATGAGGAGTGTGCATGCCGAACCCCTTCACCGAGGAGCACGAGGCCTTCCGCAAGACGGTGCGCGCGTTTGTCGAAAAGGAAATGGCGCCGTACGGGCTGGAGTGGGACCGGGCGGGCATCTTTCCTCGCGAGCTGTTCAAGAAGTGCGCGGACCTGGGCTTCCTCGGCATCAACCATGATCCGAAGTTCGGCGGCAGTGGGCTGGACTACTGGTACGTGACGGCGTTCTGCGAAGAGCTGAGCTACAGCCGCAACGCGGGCGTGAACATGGCGCTGCTGGTGCAGAGCCAGATGGCCACGCCCATCATCAACGAGATTGGCACCGACGAGCAGAAGCGGGAGTTCCTGGAGCCCGCGCTCAAGGGTGAGCGCATCGCCGCGCTGGGCGTGAGCGAGCCGGGGTGCGGCTCGGACGTGGCGAGCATCAAGACGACGGCGCGGCGCGACGGCGACGACTACGTCATCAATGGCTCGAAGATGTGGATCACCAACGGCACGCGCGCGGACTTCATCACCCTGGCGGTGCGCACGGGTGGCGAGGGCTACGGCGGCATCTCCCTGGTGACGTTCCCCACGGACGTGAAGGGCTTCGGCGTCTCCAAGAAGCTGGACAAGATTGGCAACCTGTCCTCGGACACGGCCATCCTCTACTTCGAGGACTGTCGCATCCCCGCCCGCTACGTGCTGGGCGAGGAGAACGAGGGCTTCTACCACATCATGACGAACTTCCAGGGCGAGCGCCTGGTCGGCGCCATCACCACCGTGTCCGGCATGGAGCGGATGATGGAGGACGCCATCCAGTACGGCAGCGAGCGCGAGGCATTCGGCCGGCCGCTGATGAAGTTCCAGGTGTGGCGCCACAAGTTCGTGGAGCACCTGACGGCCATCGAAGCGGCGAAGCGGCTGACGTACCACGCGGTGGACCTCTTCGACCGGAAGGAGAACCCGGTGAAGGAGGTCTCCATGGCGAAGCTGTTCGCGGGAGACCTGGCCCAGCGCGTCGCCTACGACACGCAGCAGTTCTTCGGCGGCATGGGCTACATCGAGGAGACGCCCATCGCCCGCATGTGGCGCGACGTGCGCCTCATCACCATCGGCGGTGGAACGTCCGAGGTGATGAAGGAGATCATCTCGAAGCTCTACGGCTTCTGAGCCGTGTGGACGGGGCGGGTCCGTCAGTCAGGGCCCGCCCGTCGCCTTCGAACACCCGCCTGAACCCGCGCCGCGCCGGGGGCCTACCGGGTGCTCTGATGCTGCTGCGCGTAGGTGCCGCTGTTCTGCTCCTCCTCGATGACCTGGATGGCCGCGCTGCCCGCCGCCGCCGCGCCGGCGCCCGTGGGCGAGCCCTCCGCGGGACGCGGCTGACACACGCACCCGGCCGAGCTGCGGATGACGACCACCGCGCCCAACTCCATGTCCAGGTCGGTGCAGATCTGCTTGCACTCGGTGGCCCGCTCCTTGGGGACGGCGTAGTTGGTGGCGCCGATGGTGGTGCAGCCCGTCAGGCACAGCAGCGTGGACACGGCGAGGAGGTTGCGGATCATGTCCCGCCGTTTAGCACGGGCCGCGCGTCGGTTAGGGTGTCGCCGTGGAGGTGGTGATGGCACCTGTGATTCCGGCGAGCGTGGCGTGGTACGTGACGGGCCGTTTCTATCTGGCGTCGAAGGACTCGACACTCCAGGACCTGGGCTACTTCATCCACCTGGAGGGGTTGCACGGGCCGCTGTTCGAGGACCCCAGCGGGAAGGTGGCCGAGTCCACCGCGCGCCTCACCTTCCGCTCCACGCCGTTCAAGTCCGTGACGCTCGACAACGGCGGCCTGTCGCTGAGCGTGGACCCGGTGGGGGACTTCACCGTCTACCTCAACGAGCAAGGCGCTAAGCGGCCCCACTTCGACGACCCGGAGTCGTTCTCCGCCGGGCGTCCCATCGCCACGTTCCGCCGGGCAAGTGTCGTGGTGGGCGGCGCCTTCGACGGGCCCGCGAGCTCCGGACGCTCGTTGTCACTCAACGTCTTCACGGCGCGCATCGTGTGGAGCACCGCGTTCGAGCTGAACGGCGCGCGCTACGACTTGAAGGACCTCCTGCCCCACGGAATCACGCAGTGGGGCGAGTGTGGACCTTCCGCGCTCGCGAACCCGCCCCAGGGCTTCTCCAAGGTCGTCCCGTTCGTGGGCTCGGCCGTGGCGGTGGCGCCGGGGCTTTCGCGCTGAGCCGTCGCCCTCGTCAGCGCTTCCTGAACAGGGCCTCCGCGGCGTTCAGCATCGCGTCGCGGCTGGCCTTCGCGTGCAGACCACCTTCGCCCACCTGGAACAGCTCGCAGAAGTTGGCGCCGTCCTTGTCGGCGGGCACCTCCGCGAAGGGCTCCTTGCACTCCTTGGCCACGCTCGCGTCGTAGTGCCGACAGTTGCGGCACGAGCGCACGTCTTCGTCACAGTTCGGACACGTGTCGCTGCGTCCCACCTGATTGGCGATGATGTCGAGCGAGTGTCCACAGTGCGCACAGCCGGGCATGGCCACCTCCGCGAGAGCAGGGTCGCCATTGTGCCAGCGCGCCGAGGCGCCTGGGAGTCCTACCGTTGGAGGCTGGACATGAGTGCTCCCGTGGGCTCCGAGGGAGCAACCGACGGGGGCGAGGACGGGCGCAGGTCGCCCATGGCATCCAGGAGCTGGTCATCCAGGCGCTTGAGCAGGAACAGCACATACGCACCCACCAGGGCCATGGCGGCCGCCAGGATGCCGAGCATCATGCCCCGCTCCCACAGGTGGGCCTTCTCCATCACCCCGCGCCGCTCGGCGAAGGTCTTGAGCTGGGCGTCCGCGGCCTTGCCGTCCAGCCGCAGCGCATAATCCTCGGCCTGGGCGGTGCCTCGCTCCATCAGCCACTGGCCCTGGACCTGGAGTGCGTCCGCCCGGGTGTAGCAGTAGACCGCTCCACCCGACGAAAACAGGGTGAGGCACAGCGCTGCCGTCAAGCTCCGGGTGCCCATCTCAACGTCCTCCGGATCCGCCATTGCGCGGGCCTCGACACCCACGACCGCTCCGGCTTCCCGAAGACAGTAGCGGATGGTAGGGAGCCCCTCTGACATGGGCAAGCCCTACCGTCCTAAAGACCACTATTTCCAGAAAGCCAAGCAGGAGGGCCTTCGCGCTCGCTCCGCCTTCAAGGTGGACGAGCTCATCAAGCGCTTCCCCATGGTGAAGAAGGGCCATGTGGTGCTCGACCTGGGGGCCGCGCCTGGAGGGTTCCTCCAGATTCTCGCGGAGGCCGTGGGCGCTTCGGGGCAGGTGATTGGCGTGGATATCGTCGCCATCCGTCCCTTCACGCAGCGGCACGTGCGCACGGCGGTGCTGGACGTGCTCGCGGACGACTTCGACGCGAAGCTGACCGCGATGCATGACGGTCTGTTCGACGCGGTCATCTCCGACATGGCGCCGAAGACGAGCGGCATCAAGGCCACCGACGAGGCGCGCAGCCTGCGGCTGGCGGGCAAGGCGCTGGAGCTCGCGGTGGCGCGGGGCCGGCCGGGCTCGTCCTTCGTGGCGAAGGTGTTCATGGGCGGCGACTTCGAGGACTTCCGCAACCAGGTGCGCGCCCTCTTCGAGGAAGTGAAGGTGGTTCGCCCCGAGGCAACGCGCGGCGCCAGCATGGAGGTCTATCTGGTGGGGCTGCGTCGCAAGGCCCCCTCGGGCGAGGCGACTCCGACTTCCTGAGCCGTAATGTGGAACGCCTGGGCGGCCTCCTGTGTCTAGAGTGCCGACCATGCACCACACCCTCCGGACCTGGACATCCGCTGTCGCGCTGTCGCTGTTGTCCCTGTTGCTGCTCGCCACGCCCGTGGCCCGGGCGGCGCAGGCCAAGGCGCTCTCTTCCTGGAAGGACATCGACGCGCTGGTGTCGAACCAGAAGGTGGAGGCCGCCGCGCAGGCCGCGGAGGCCCGCCTCGCCCAGGCGCGCAACGGCGCGGACGAGTCCGAGTGGGCGCGCGCGCTGATTCGCACCGTACAGCTCCGCTCGGCGTTGCACGGCTATGAGACGGCGGTGCGCTTCCTGCGCGAACAACCCTGGCCCAAGGGTGCGCTGGCTCGCGCGACGCTGAACCTCTACTACGCCAACGCGCTCGTCACCTATGCGCAGGCGTACGGCTGGGAGGTGCGGCAGCGCGAGCAGGTGGCGTCATCGGGGCCGGTGGACCTGAAGGCGTGGACGTACGACCAGATTCTCACCGAGGCCCAGCGCGCCTACGAGGACGTCTGGAAGCAGCGGCAGTCGTTGGGCGCCGAGCCGGTGAAGGTGCTGTCCGAGTACGTCGAGCCCAACACCTATCCCGCGGGCATCCGCTCCACGCTGCGCGACGCCGTCTCGTACCTGCGCGTGGAGCTGCTGGCGGACAGCTCGCACTGGCGGCCCGAGCAGGCCAACGAGGTGTTCCGGTTGGACCTGGGCTCGCTGCTGGAGGGCGCGCCGACGGTGGAGCTGACGGATGCCAACATCCACCCGCTGGTGAAGGTGGCCGCGGTGCTGGGGGACCTGGAGGCGTGGCACCGGACGGGCGGGCGGCGTGAGGCGGCGCTGGAGGCCCGGCTTCGTCGCTACGAGGTGCTGCACCAGCACTTCTCCGAGGCGGAGGACCGCGCGCGCATCCGTCAACACCTGGCCGCGCACCTGAACGCGTTCCGGGACGTGCCCTGGTGGTCCATGGGGCAGGGCCTGCTCGCGGAGCAGGAGAACGCCGCGGGCCACGCGGTGCGCGCGCATGCGCTGGCGAAGGAGGGAATGCAGGCCCACCCGAAGTCGCTGGGGGCCACGCGCTGCCGCACGCTGGTGGAGACGCTGGAGGCGCCTGATTTCCGCGTCGCCTCCATGCAGTCGGACGGCGCGGACCGCCGCTCCATCGAGGTGACCCACCGCAACGTGCCGGTGGTCTACTTCCGGGCGTTCCTGCTCGACGTCGAGGCGCGGCTGAAGAAGGTGGACGACTACAACGTCCTGCCCTCCGGCGACGAGCTGATGCGCTACAACCGGGGACGCAAGCCCACGACGACGTGGTCTACCCAGCTCCCCGCGACGCCCGACTTCCAGTTGCACCGCACCTTCGTCACGCCTCCGCTGAAGGAGACGGGCACGTACCTCATCCTCTCCTCCGCGCGCGAGGACTTCCGGGAGAAGGGCAACCGCATCCAGGCCACCTTCCTGGCCGTGACGCCGTGGGTGGCCCTCACCCGGAACGTGGAGGGCAACTCGATGGAGGCGCGCATCCTGAAGGGCGACTCCGGCAAGCCCGCATCGGAAGTGTTGGTGCGGCTCATCCAGATGGACTACCGCACCGGCTTCCGCGAGGCGGCCCGCGCCCGGACGAATCCTCAGGGTGACGTGTCCTTCCCCGCGCCGCCGGGGCAGGGCTACCGCTCGTACCTGATGGTGGTGGGCGAGGGACGCGGGGCCTTGCTCTTGCCCAATGGCCTGGCCTTCTACAACCGCTCGCCGCCGAGGGAGGCGACGTCGTCCCTGGTCTTCACGGACCGGAGCGTCTACCGGCCCTTGCAGAAGGTGCAGTGGAAGGTGGTGGCCTTCTCAGGGCGTGGAGACCAGGCGCGGTACAAGACCTTGGAGCAGCACAGCCTGGTGGTGAGGTTGATCGACCCGAACCACCAGGAGGTGGAGCGGCTCAACGTTCGCACCAATGACTTCGGCTCGGTGGCGGGCGAGTTCACCGTTCCCACGGGGCGGCTGCTGGGCGTGTGGACGGTGCAGGTGGAGTCCGGGGGCTCGTCCACGATTCGCGTGGAGGAGTACAAGCGGCCCACCTTCGAGGTGACGCTGAAGGACGCGGACGCGCCGCTGCGGCTGAACCGTCCGGCCACCTTCAAGGGCGAGGCGCGCTACTACTTCGGCCTGCCCGTGGCGTCGGGCACGGTGCGCTGGCGTGCCTACCGTGAGCCGGTGCTGCCCTGGTGGTGGTGGTACGACTCCGGCTTCATCTCTCGGCAGCGGCAGCTCGTGGCCGCGGGCTCGTCGTCGGTGGAGGAGGACGGCGGCTTCAAGGTGACCTTCACCCCGGAGGCCGATGAGCGCTCCGCGCGCACGCCGGGCCTCACGTGGCGCTATCGCGTGGAGGCCGATGCCACGGACGAGGGCGGCGAGACGCGCTCGGCCAGTCGGGCCTTCCGCCTGGGCTTCGTCGCGGTGGAGGGGCGCGTGGACACGGACACGGGTTTCCTGCGCGAAGGCTCACAGGCCGAGGTCCGGCTGGTGCGCTCCACCCTGGACGGCGCGCCGCAGCCGGGCGCGGGACGCTGGCGCCTGGTCGCGTTGAAGCAGCCCACGCAGCCGTTGATGCCCGCGGATGAGCCGCAGCCCGCGCTCCCGTTCCTGGAGGCGGACCCGGACGCGGTGAAGAAGCCCACGCCGGGTGACGCGCTCCAGGCGCGGTGGATGCAGACGTACAAGCCGCAGTCCGTGATGGCTCGCTGGGAGGACGGCGCGGAGCAGACGAAGGGCACCGTGCAGCACGGCGCGGATGGTGTCGCGCGCGTGAAGCTGCCCTCGCTGAAGGCGGGCGCCTATCGGCTGCACTACGAGACGACGGATGCCTTCGGGCAGAAGTTCACGGTGGCGCGCGAGCTGCTGGTCGCGGGTGCGCGCGCGCCCGTCGCACTGGCGGCGGCGCTGACGGTGGAGAACTCGAGCGTGCGCGTCGGAGAGGTGGCTCGGTTGTTGGCCATCTCCGGCTTCGAGGGCCAGCCGTTGATGCTGGACCTCTACCAGGGCGACCAGCGTGTCCTGCGCAAGTCGCTGGTGGGCGGCCAGACGCCGGCGGTGGTGGAGGTGCCGGTGACGGAGGCGCTGCGTGGAGGCTTCACCGCGGTGCTGACGCTCGTGCGCGACTGGCAGCTCGTCCAGTTCTCCGAGCACGTGTTCGTCCCGTGGGACAACAAGGAGCTGAGCCTGGAGTTCGCCACGTTCCGCGACAAGCTCCGCCCGGGCGCGAAGGAGACCTTCCGTGTGACGGTGAAGGGCCCCAAGGGCGCGAAGGTGGAGGCGGGCGCGGCCGAGCTGCTCGCGTATATGTACGACCAGTCGTTGGACCTGTTCGCGCCGCACTCGCCGCCGAGTGTCTCCTCGCTCTATCCGCCGCGCATGTCGTCGGTGTCCCTGCTGTCGTCCCTGTCGATGGGGCAGTCGCAGTGGCTCGTCTCCCAGGGCTATGGCGAGGCCTTCCAGTGGGAGCCTCCGACCTCGGATCGGCTGAAGTTCGAGGACAACTACGGCCTGGGAGGGCCAGGGCGCAGACGCTACCGGAATGGGAACTCGCGGTCCTTCGAGTCCTTCGGAGGTGTCTCCGCGCCGCGCCCGGCGCCGGTGGCTCGCTCCGAGTCGAAGGAGAAGTCGATGCGGGAAGAGCCCGAGGCTCCACCTCCGCCGCCCGGCATGCCCCCGATGGAGGAGATGAACGCCGCGGCGGACAAGCTGCAAGGCGCTCCCGCCCAGGCCGAGGCGGCCGCACCAGCCGCGCTGCGCTCCAACTTCGCCGAGACGGCGTTCTGGGTGCCGCAGCTCCTCACGGGCGCTGACGGGTCCGCGACGCTGGAGTTCACCGTGCCGGACTCGGTGACAGCGTGGAGCGTGTGGGTCCACGGCCTGACGAGGGACCTGGAGGGCGGCTCGGTGCAGCGCACCACCCGCAGCGTGAAGGAGCTGATGGTGCGGCCCTACGTGCCGCGCTTCCTGCGTGAGCGAGACCGCGCGGTGCTGGAGGTGGTGGTGAACAACGCGTCGGAAGAGGCGCGACAGGGCACGCTCACGCTGGACATCGTGGACCCGGAGACGCGCAAGAGCCTGCTGTCGGAGTTCGGGGTGAAGGGCGCGTCGCAGAGCTTCACGGTGGCGCCGGGGAAGGGGACGAACCTGCGCTTCCCGCTCACCACGCCCGCGCGCGTCGGGACGGTGGCCTTCCGTGTGGAGGCTCGCGCGGGGAACCTGAGCGACGGCGAGCTGCGGCCGTTGCCCGTGCTGCCCGGCCGCGTCCACCTGGCGCAGTCGCGCTTCGTCACATTGAAGGGGCCGGGCTCGAAGACGATGCGCTTCGACGACTTGAAGAAGGGGGGCGATGCGACGCGGGTGAACGAGCAGCTCGTCGTCACCGTGGACACGCAGTTGTTCTACGCGGCGCTCCAGTCCCTGCCGTACCTGGTGAACTATCCCTACGAGTGCTCGGAGCAGACGCTCAATCGCTTCGTGTCCTCCGGCATCCTCGCCAGCCTCTACGCGAAGTATCCGGCCGTGGCGAAGATGGCGAAGGAGATGAGCCAGCGTCCCACGCGCTTCGAGACCTGGGACTCGGTGGACCCCAATCGGAAGATGACGTTGGAGGAGACGCCCTGGCTGGAGATGGCGAAGGGCGGTCCGGATTCGGACCAGGACCTGGTGAAGGTGCTGGACCCCAAGATTGCGCGCGCCGAGCGCGACGCGGCCATGGGGAAGCTGCGCAAGGCACAGACGTCCAGCGGTGGTTTCCCCTGGTGGCCGGGCGGCCCGCCGTCGCCGTACATGACGCTCTACATCGTCCACGGCCTGTCGCGCGCCATGGAGTACGGCGTCGAGGTGCCGCAGGACATGACGCGCAACGCGTGGGGCTATCTGGCCCGGCACTTCCGAGAGGAGTACGCGGAGAAGCTCACGAAGAAGGGGCAGAGCTGGGAGTTCATCACCTTCCTGAACTACGTGGCCTCCGCGTACCCGGATGCCAGCTACACCGGCGAGGCGCTGACCGCGGATGAGCGCAAGGCGATGCTCGCCTTCAGCTTCACGCACTGGAAGAAGCACTCGCCCTACCTGAAGGGCTACCTGTCGCTGACGCTGAAGCGCGCGGGACGCCAGTCGGACGCGCTGAAGGTCTGGGACAGCGTGATGGACTCGTCGAAGACGACGGAGGACCTGGGCACCTACTGGGCGCCCGAGGACCGCAGCTGGCTCTGGTACAACGACACCACGGAGACGCAGGCCTTCGCCCTGCGTGTGCTGACGGAGCTCAAGCCAAAGGACGAGCGGCGCGAGGGCCTGGTGCAGTGGTTGTTGCTCGACAAGAAGCTCAACCACTGGAAGTCCACGCGCGCCACGGCCGAGGCGCTCTACGCGCTGGTGAAGTACCTGGAGGCGGAGGGCGCCCTGGGCATCCGCGAGGACGCGAAGGTGACGGTGGGCCCGCGCGTGGTGCAGATGGAGTTCGCGCCGGACGTGTACACGGGGAAGAAGAACCAGGTGGTGGTGCCGGGGCCGGAGCTCCGGCCGGAGACGATGAGCTCCGTGGTGGTGGAGAAGACGACGAAGGGCTTCGCCTTCGCCTCGGCCACATGGCACTTCTCCACGGAGAAGCTGCCGGACGAGGACCGAGGGGACTTCTTCCAGGTGTCGCGCCGCTACTTCCGCCGCGAGCGCGAGGGCCGCGAGGCCGTGCTCCAGCCGCTCGCCGAGGGGGCGCTGCTCAACCCCGGTGACGAGGTGGAGGTGCAGCTGTCACTGCGCACGAAACACGCCGCGGAGTACGTCCACCTGAGAGATCCGCGTGCCGCGGGCCTGGAGCCGGAGAACGCGCAGTCCCGCCACAAGTGGGACCTGGGCATCGTCTGGTACGAGGAGACGCGCGACTCGGGCACCAACTTCTTCTTCGAGTGGCTGCCCGCGGGTGAATACACCTTCAAGTACCGGCTGCGCGCGAACATGGCGGGCACCTTCCGCGTGGGTCCCGCCACCGTGCAGTCCATGTACGCGCCGGAGTTCACCGCGTACTCGACGGGCGCGGTGCTCACCGTGGGGCCGGCGAAGTAGCGCGGGCTTCACGGCGGTCCTCCTGGTTTCGACTCAGGGCCCGACTCGGAGACACGAGCGGGCCCTGGGTGTTTTCAGGTGACCGGGCTACAGGCCACGCACGTCCGTCTCGCCGCAGGCGTCATGCGTGGACCTCTCGGGGCTCGCCTTCGCGCCAAGACAGGCGCATTCGCCGCCGAGGAGGGCCGGGCTCACTCCCCGCAGGTGGCGGCGTCGTCCGTGGGGTAGAGCGTGGCGATGCCGTAGGTGCCGTTGCGCGTGCCGCACCAGATCTGCCAGCGCGTGTCCCCCAGGTCCTTCGCGCCGTAGATGCCGCCTTCCTTCTTCGCGCCGTCGCGGGCGCAGCACCGCGCGAAGGCCCGCGTGCCAATCGACAGGATGCCCACCGCGTCCGGGGCCTCGGAGAAGCCGCCCATCCGCTTCTCCCCACAGGACCAGGGCGCGACGCCCTGGTAGCGGATGAGGTACTTGTCCTTGTTCTTGGCCACGCCCCCGCGCGCCGGGCCGCCGTAGCAGAGCTTTCCCTCGGACTCGAGCTGCGCATAGCGCGGCAGGAAGTGCAGTCCGCCGATGGGGCCCCTATCCCAGTCGTCTCCGCAGAACACGTGTGTGAAGGCGTTGCGCGGACCCGTGCTCACCCACAGGCTGGTCAGCCAGTCGATGTTCGGCTGACGCGTGCCCGGGCGTCCCGCCGCGGACAGGGCCTGCTGGATGCGCGGGTCGTCGTAGTAGCGGGTGACGAAGCGCCGCACGTCGTTCGCGCTCACGCTCACATCCGGGCGCGCGGGGCACAGCGCCAGCACTTCCCTGTCCATCGCCGACAGCGTGGGGCGCTTGTCGAAGAGGGGCTTGCGGGAGCACGTCGTCGCGCAGCCCGTGGCGGCCTTCCACGTCACCGCCACCGTCGAAGGGGGAGCGCTCGCGGCCGGGGCGGCTCCTTCGTAGCGCGGGGCCGCGCCACTGGGCGCCGAGACGACGACGGCCACGGCTTGCTCCTCGTCCGACTCATCCGCGCGGGCCGCGAACATCTGCTGCCGAGCCTGGGCGCGCTGGGCTGAGTCCGCACGGTCTGCGGCCGCCAGCACCGCGGCGCTCGGAGCCGCTTGCACCGCGGACTCCTGGGCGCCTTCGCACAGCACCCAGCCCTCGGTGGAGACACCCCGCAGCTTGCACCAGGATCGCCCGGGTCCGCCCTTCTTGAGCAGGGGGTACGTCGTCCCGGCCTCCACGGTGAAGACGACCTTGGATGACTCCGGCTGCTCCACCGCGTCCACGGAGACGTCGGACACGAACGCGCCGGGGCCCGCCAGGGCGGGGAGGGCGGTCAGCAGCAGGCCGAGGCTCAGGGCGGGAAAACGCATGGTGCGTGACTCTATCCCAATCCCACCCCGCCCCTCGACATGGGGGCGGGTGGGGTGGCTCCTCGGGCACCTGGGACGTCGGGGTGCCCCAGGGAATTCACACCAGCTTGACGCGCGCCGCCTTCAGCCTGCCGACCTGCACCGTGTACTCGCCGGCCCCCAGTTCCGCCTTGGCGTCCATCACCTTCTCGCCGTTCACCCGCGCGCCGCCCTGGGAAATCATCTTCCGCCCCTCGGTCGAGGAGGCCACCAGCTTCGCCTCGACCAGGATCTTCGTCACGGGCATTGTCGCCGCGCCGGCCAGGGAGATCTCCACTTGCGGCAGGTCCTCCGCCGTCAGCTCCTTCTTCGCGAAGCGCTTCTCGAAGTCCTCCTCCGCCTTGCGCCCCGCCTCGGCGCCGTGGAAGCGCGCCGTCATCTCCCGCGCGAAGCCCAGCTTGGCGACCTTCGGATGCACCTCGCCGCTGGCGACCTTGGCCTGCAACTCGCCCAGCTCCTTGAGCGTCAGCGACGACAGGAGCTGGTAGTAGCGCCACATGAGGTCGTCGGTGATGCTCATCAGCTTGCCGAACATGGTGTCCGCCGGCTCGCTGACGCCCACGTAGTTGTCCAGGCTCTTGGACATCTTGTCGCCGACGATCTTCCCCTCGACGAGCTTCGCGCTGAGGCCCTCCAGGATGGGGCCCGTCATGATGACCTGCGGCGCCAGGTTCTCCTCGCGCATGAGCTGTCGGCCCACCAGGAGGTTGAAGAGCTGGTCCGTCGCTCCCAGCTCCACGTCCGACTTCAGCGCCACGGAGTCGAACCCCTGCAAGAGCGGGTAGAGCATCTCGTGGATGGCGATGGAGACGTTCTCCCGGAAGCGCTTCTTGAAGTCGTCCCGCTCCAGCATGCGCTGCAGCGAGTAGCGCGACGCCAGGCGAATCATCCCCTCGGTGCCGAGCTGGTCCAACCACTCGGAGTTGAAGCGCACCGTCGTCTTGGCCTCGTCCAGCACCTTGAAGACCTGCTGCTTGTACGTCTCCGCGTTGGCCTTCACCTCGTCGCGGGTGAGCGCGGGGCGCGTGGCGTTGCGGCCCGTGGGGTCGCCAATCAGCGCGGTGAAGTCACCGATGAGGAACACCACCGTGTGCCCGAAGTCCTGGAAGCGTCGCATGCGCGTGAGCAGCAGCGAGTGCCCCAGGTGCAGGTCCGGCCGGCTCGGGTCGAACCCCGCCTTGATGACCAGGGGCTTGCCCGAGTCATACGCGTACTTGAGCTTCTTCTTCAGGTCCTCGGGCGAGTGGAGATCCACCGTGCCTCGGGTGACTTCTTCGAACTGCTCCTCGGGGGTCGCCTTGCGCAGCGCGTCCGGATTCATGGGCGGCGGACCTTAGCCGAAAGTGGCGCCGCGCGAGCGGCCCTTCCACTGCGACTTTCAGGTGCCCGGAAGGTGGACTCGGACACGCTCGATGCTCTTGCCGCGTCCGGAGGCATCGTCGATGTCCACCACCACACCCTGGAGATAGACGAGCCGCTCGGCCACTTCATAGGGCGCGTTCTTCTGCCCCAGGAAGCGCGCCAGGGACTGCTCCTTCTTCATCCCGATGACCGAATCCAGTGGGCCACACATGCCCACGTCGGTGATGAAGGCCGTGCCGCCGGGGAGGATGCGCTCATCCGCCGTCTGCACATGGGTGTGCGTCCCCACCACGACGGACACCCGCCCATCCAGGTGCGCCCCCATGGCGTTCTTCTCGCTGGAGGCCTCGCAGTGCATGTCCACGAGGATGCACGGCGTTCGCGCGCGCAGCTCCTCCACCAACCCCTGCACCACCTCGAAGGGGTTGTCGTGCGCGCGCATGAAGACGCGGCCCTCCAGGTTGATGACGCCCAGCGCGCGCCCGTCCTTGAGCGTCACCACGCCGTGCCCTCGTCCTGGAGTGTCCTTGGGGTAGTTCGCCGGCCGCAGCAGCTTGTCCGGATGGGCCGTCACCCAGGGGATGATGGCCTTCTTGGACCAGAAGTGATTGCCGCTGGTCAGCAGGTCAACGCCAGCGGCGAGCAGGGTGTCGGCCGTCTCCGGAGAGATGCCGGCACCCTGATCGCTGTTCTCAGCGTTGGCGATCGTCACGTCCACGCCATGGGTTGCCTTCAGGCGTGGCAGGAGCGCTCGGACGGCTTGAAGCCCCGGACGACCCACCACGTCTCCCATGAAGAGGACCTTCACGTATCCAGGAATTCCGGCTCGCGGAACAGGCCGCGGCAGGTCTCGGATTCCGTCACCACGAGGTCCATGTCCACGTCGTCCCCTGTCGTAGGCAGGATTTCGACGAGCTGATCACTGAAGGCCAGTCCCACCCGCCGACTGCGAGCACTGGCCGCGCGCAGGGTGGCGTCGTAGTAGCCGCCTCCGCGTCCCAGTCGCTTGCCGTCCCGCGTGAAGCCCAGACCCGGAACAACGAACAGGTCGATCTGGTCCACCGCGATCAGGTCCGAGGAGTTCGTCGGCTCCCGGACGCCCAGCCGGCCCGGTTCCAACTCCGCCTCCGACTTGATGGCCCGGAACGAGAGAATCCGCCCGTGCACATGGGACAGCGGGTAGCAGACGATCTTCTCGTCCTGCAACGCCGCGATGAGAATGTCCCGTGTCGGCACCTCGCCCCGGATGGGGGCGTACAACGCCACAGTCCTCGCTTTATGATAGTACTGCGTCGCCAGGAATCGAGACTGCACCTTGAGACCCCGCGTATCGATGAGGTCGGGCGTCATCGCCTTTCGGCGCGCCGTCAACTCATCCCGCAGCGTCTGCTTCCTCGCCGCCGCCGCCTCTTCCACCACCGTCTCGCTCACCGCCGCCGCTCCGCAGAAAAAGTCCCCCGCCGCATGGCCGTGTGCCCAGCGTCCATTGAACCCTAAAAGCCAGGTGGGGACCGAAATCATGCCTCCGCAGGCTTCCCTCATCCCTCGTGAGAGGGGAGGGCTTGCACATGGAAGCCGAAACGGACCCCGGAACGGACGTATCGGTTCGAATTTCCGCTGGGCATCACGCGCCCCGCAGGGGACAGCCCTTGAAACAAAGCTACAGTGCCACCAAGGCCTCGAAATAACTGAGAAATCTCGCGACCACCTTTTGAAATGATAAGGATGGGAAGCGGCGGGGTCAAGGCATCCTCGCGCGTTTACAAGCCAGCCACGGCCCCCCTATGATGGGAGCCCCCCACACCCCGCACATGCCGCCCTCGCTTCTAAACAAGGGACTCGTGACGGCTCTTTCCGTCACCTCCGGCCTCGCCTGGGCGGGCCCGAAGCTCGCAGGCCCCTATATGGGGGATACCTACGGGCAGGTGGACCTGCACATGGTGGGCGAGCGCCTGGTCGGCACGTCCGCCGGGTCCGGGGGCGGCTGCAAGTTCCCCGCGGGCACGGAGGTCCTCTCCGGTGAGTTCCAGGGGAACGTCCTGGTGGCCACGGTGCAGGTGTGCCTGTCCGGGGTACCCGAGTGCGTGGGTGCCCGGATCTTCCCGGTGCTGGCCGTCTACAACCCCCAGTCGTCGGTCATCACCGCGCGATTCCGGCTGCCCGAGGGGTGCCACTCTCCGGGGCTGAAGGACTCGCAGCTGCTGCTGCGGGGCCTGGGCGGCGCGCCGGTGGAGGAGGGCGAGGAGGAAGGCGCCGCTTCTGGAGCGCAGGGGAGCGCGCCGGATGCCGCCACCGACGAGCCCGAGGAGGCCGTCGCCGCGGCGCCGAAGAGCCCCGAGGCGAAGGTCGCCGAGGCCCGCCCCCCCGTGGTGGCGACAAGCCCCGTGAGCATGGGCCTGCAGTTGCTCGCGGTGGGCAAGTGGGAGGTCGCCCGCTCGCGCTTCGAGGCAGCGCTCCTGGAGGACGCTCGCAACCTGGACGCGCTCGTGGGCATGGCCGGCTGCCATCTGGGGACGGGCAACTCCTCCAAGGCGCTGGAGTCGCTGAACCGGATCTCCTCGGTGCCCGCCGGGCGGCCGGATGTCTATGCGTGGCAGGCGTATGCGCATGACATGGCCGGCAACAAGAGCCGGGTTCCGTATCTGCTGCGCCGGGCGCTGGACCTGGGCTGGAAGCCCGAGGAGCCCAAGCCCTGGGAGGCCGCGCTGGTGAAGGCGCTGGCCGGTGACATCGAGCAGGCCAGGCAGGCGAAGAATCGAAAGCGCGCGCCGGGCCGCGAGTCGGCGGGAGCCGGAAGCACCAGCCCGTGAGTCAGACGCCCTCGCCCCCCAGGACCCAGCGGGTCTTCGGCCACTACGAGATTCTCTCCGTGCTGGGCAAGGGCGGCATGGCGGAGGTGTACCGCGCGCGGGTGTTGTCCGGCTCGCGTGAGGGCTGGACGGTGGCCCTCAAGCGGCTCTTGCCAGCGCTGACGGCGGATCCGGAGTCGGTGTCGCTGTTCTCGCGCGAGGCGCAGCTGTCCAAGCAGCTGCACCACCCCAACATCGTCACGGTGCTGGATGCCGGCGAGCTGGAGGGCATCTACTTCATCGTCATGGAGCTGGTGGATGGCCGGGACCTCGGTCAGATCCTCCGCCGCTGCAAGGTGCGCGGCATCCCCCTGCCGCTGGACTTCGCGGTGTACCTGGGCAAGGTGCTGCTGGAGGCGCTCGCGTACGCGCACGGCGCCACCGGGCCGCAGGGCGAGCCGCTGGGCATCGTCCACTGCGACGTGTCCCCGTCCAACCTCTTCATCTCCCGCGTGGGCGAAATCAAGCTGGGCGACTTTGGCGTCTCCCGCGTGCTCGTCGACGGCAAGCTCCAGGAGGGCGAGGTGCTGGGCAAGCCCTACTACCTGTCCCCGGAGTCCCTGCTCGGCGAGGTGAGCCCGGAGGCGGACCTGTGGGCGGCGACGGTGGTGTTGTACGAGCTGCTGACGCTGGAGCGTCCCTTCACCGGCGCCACGCCGGACGAGGTGTTCCACGCCATCCGCTCGCGGAGCTACCGGCCGCTGCGGGAGCTGCGCCCGGACGTGCCAGAGGCGCTCGAGGACGTGGTGCGGCGCGCCTTCTCCGAGCGTCCCGAGGACCGCTTCCCCTCGGCCGAGTCCTTCGCCCAGGCGCTCGCGCCGCACTACGACGAGCGGGTGGGCACGCCGCTGGCCATCGCCGCCGTGGTGCGTGGCCTGTTCGGAGCCAGTGACGACGCAGCCGCGAGCACGCCGGTGCCCCCTTCCGGCACGTCGCGCGCGGAGTAGGGGAGCAGGCGCGCGCTCGCGCCGAGGCTCGCGGCCCCAGTCCCCTCTGGCCGAGGGGATGGAGATGCTTCCTTCCGAGCGTGCATGTCCGCACCCCGAGGATCGCCATGGCCACCCAGCCCCAGCCTCCGAAGCCCCAGCCCGAAGAGCCCGCCCCCGAGCGCAAGACACGCGAGGACCTTCCCCAGCGGCTTCCGCCCAAGCCCGATGAGCCGCGCGAGGACGGGATGCCGGGCTACGGCCAACCGGACGAAGACGTGCGTGAGAAGTCACTCCCCGAGCAGAACTGGTAGGGCGGTGGGGATGAAAATGGGGAGCGGGAGGTCATCGGGGTCTCCCGGTGTGACTCGCACGGAGTGCTGTTCGAGTCCGTAGGGTGTGAGCCTGCCGTGCCAGGCCGCGAAGTCACCTTCGGACAGGAGTCCAAAGGCGCTGAAGATGCCGCTCGCTCCCTCGTAGCGGTTGCGGTCCAACCGCAGGCCGGGGCGGGACGTGTCGCGGCCCAGCTTCACGAAGCTGCGCATGTCCCTCAGGGTGTTGTCGAAGACGGTCAGGTCCGAGACGACGAAGGGCTCGTCCGCGGCCAGTCGCAGGCCCGAGTCCGCCGTGCGTTCGATGAGGTTGCCGAGCACACGCACTCCCTGCGCCCTCACGACGCGGATGCCCTGGCCGTTGTGCCGGTTCGCGAAGTTGTAGATGTCCGTCACCCTGTTGCCCTGCACCAGCACGTTGACGGGGTTGTCCACCGGGGACGTCCCGCCGATGGAGATGCCGCGGCCCGCCTGGAAGACGAGGTTGCCGACAATCTGGATGTTCGTCGCGTCCTCGTGGATCAACACCGCCTCGGCGGCGGAGGTCTTCTCCTGCCACGGGTAGCGCTCCAGGTTGGGGAAGCGGAAGAGGACGTTCTCGTAGATGGCGATGTCGTCACACGCCTTGACGTCGATGCCATTCTCGCCGCAGTCGTACATCTGGTTTCGCTCGATGAAGACGGTGGACGGCCTCGCTTCACTGGGCTGGCACTGCACGCCGTCGCCCGACGCATCGTGGATGGTGTTCTCCAGGATGAAAACCTCGCGCGAGGAGCCCTTCACCGCCACCCCGTGGGAGTCGAGGCCCGTCCTGGAGAAGTCGTGGATGGCGTTGCCGTCGACGAGCACGCGAGTCGCATCGCTGACGACGACCCCTCCGCCAGCCCGGCCGCCATGGAGCACGGAGTCGGTCAACTGCGAGCAGGTGGTGCTGTCCTCGAAGAGCGCGGCGAACGAGGGGCGCTCGAGCACGTCCACCTCCACGGACTGGACGATCCAATAGGGCTGGCTCAGCACCAGCAGGCTGCCCACGTCGGTCGTTGAAGGGACGATGCGAGGTCGGCGCGACGGCTCCCCCCTCAGGACGATGGGCGACGTGGCCGTTCCGGCGCGCGCCTTCAGTGGATTGATGGCGACCTGCTCGGGATACGTCCCTTCGCGAACCTGGATGACGTCGCCCGGCTGCGCCACCTTCACCGCCGCCATGATGGTGGGGAAGGGATTGTCCGAGGAGCCCAGCGGAGCCTCTGCATCCCGGGGCCCCGTGTTCGCGACGTACAGCGTGGGGCCCTGCGCGTCGGCCGCCGAGGGGCACTGGCTCCGGAACAACTCCTTCGCGTTGAGCGGTGTCATCTGCTCTTCCCACAGCGCCGGGTCGTCGCCAGCGGCGCTCGTGTCACCCCGAAGCGCGGTGACCCGAGTCGCACCCGTCTCCGTTCCAGGGCGCTGTGTGTCACCGGCCCCCAGCTCCGCCGAGCCCGGGCCACATGCGAGCGCGAGCCCGTACACGAGCACCGCGAACCGATTCCTCAGAAACCCCAGCCCCTTCGAACCCTGACCCATTTGCAGCCCCCCTGATTTGTCGGCAGTGGGGATGATGCTTTCCACCGGAGTCGCCTTCATCAAGCGCCCATGCCCCCAAGGGGGACGCGGCATTCACAGGAGGATGCTCGTGGTTCGGCGGGGATGGATATGCGTCAAGTGCGCCTGACGTACGTGGCGGCGTGCAAGGACGCGGGGCCACGCGCGTGCGTCGGGCGCGAAGAGGACCTAGCCCGCGAGGGCGCGAACCAGGGGCACGTGACGACGGAGTGCGTCGACGACGCGGCGCACATCGTCCTCGCGGGTGTCGGGCCCCAGGCTGAAGCGGAGGCTTCCGCGTGCCTGGACCGCTGACAGTCCCATGGCCCGGAGCACGTGCGAGGGCGTCAACGTCCCGGACGCGCAGGCAGCGCCCATCGACACGCAGATGCCATCCAGGTCGAGCGCGATGAGCAGCGCCTCGCCCTCCACGCCATCGAAGCGCAGGTTGCTCGTGTTGGGCACGCGGGCCACACCCGCGCCGTTCACCGTCACGCCCACCACCGACTCCAGCACCGCGCGCTCGAAGTCGTCGCGCAGCGCGCCGAGCCGGGCCGCCAGCGTCGCCTGCTCACCCGCGGCGAGTTCCAGCGCGAGCGCCAGGGCCTCCGCATACGGGATGTTCTGCGTCCCTCCGCGACGGCCCCCTTCCTGGTGTCCGGGGGTGAGGGCGCGCACGTCCACGCCCTTGCGCACCACCAGCACGCCCACGCCCGAGGGCCCGCCGAACTTGTGCGCCGACAACGACAGCAGATCCGCGTCCACCTCGCGCAGCGACAGCGGGAGCTTGCCCGCCGCCTGCACCGCGTCCGTGTGGAAGAGCACGCCCTGCTTGCGGCACGCGCGGGCGACGGCCGCCACGGGCTGCACCACGCCCGTCTCGTTGTTGGCCCACATCAGCGAGCACAGCGCGGTGTCCGGCGTCAGCGCCGCGAGCAGGTCCTCCTCGCGCACGCGCCCATCCGGGCCTGGGGCGACTCGCACCACCTGCGCGCCTTCCCGCTCGAGCTGCGCCACCGCGCCCAGCAGGGCGGGGTGCTCCACCGCCGACGTCACCAGCCGACGTCGCTCCGGCGAGGGACGCGCATGCCACGCGCCCACCAGGGCCAGGGCATCCGCCTCGCTGCCCGAGGCCGTGAAGCAGACTTCCTTCGGCTCGCAGCCCAGCACGCGCGCCACCCGGGCTCTCGCGGCGTCCAGCCTGGCGCGGGCCTCGCGGCCGGCGGCGTGCACGCTGGAGGCATTGCCATGGCCACCGTGGACGAGGGCGTGCGCGAGCCCCGTCGCGACTTCCGGCCGGACAGGCGCGGCGGCGTTGTAGTCCCAGTAGATCACGAGTCCTGCGCGGAGAGCAGCGACACGGGACGCTCGTCCGAGACGCCGAAGGCCTCCAGGAAGCGACTCACCAGCTCACGCTTGAGCGCCTTGCGCTGCGCCGCCTTGCCCGACAGCGGCAGTCGCGCGCCGGCCATGCTGCCGTGGCCGCCGGAGGAGCCGCCGTAGTCCTCGAAGATTTCGCGGATGAGCCGGCCCGCGTTCATCCGCCGGTCCTTCACACGCAGGCTGAAGTAGAGCTGGTTGCGGTACGTGCCGAAGGCCAGCGACCACTTCGTGCCCTCGAGGAACATCAGCCGCTCGGCGACCTCCGCCACCATGTCCGGGGAGTAGACCTCCTCCAGGTCGGTGACGATGGCGGTGCCGTAGACCTTCGCCCGCTCGAAAGCCGTGTGGTACAGCTGGAAGTAGCGCGCCGGCAGCTCGGGGTGTTCGATCTGCGCGAGCATCGACTTGTCCATGCGCGGGAACAGCCACAGGTAGCTGTCGATGTCCGTCTGCGTCGTCTCGCGGCCCAGGTCCCTCGTGTCCGCCTTGATGCCGTAGAACAGCGCGGTGGCCACTTCGACGGAGGGCTCCACGCGCGCGGCGCGCAGGTACTCCACCAGCATGGTGGACGTCGCGCCGAAGTCCCCGCCCACGTCCGCGAAGGGCGACGCCAGGCTCTCCTCGCGCAGCGGGTGATGGTCTACCACGAGGTGGGCCTCCAGCCGCACGGGCAGCGAGTGGTTGCCCACCTTGGGCTGCGTGTCCACCAACCCGAAGAGGTCGTACTCGTCGAAGTCGATCTGCGACACGTGGGAGATGGGCAGCCGCAGCACCTTCACGAAGGCGATGTTCTCCGCCCGGCCGATGATGCCCCCGTAGCCCACATGGGCCTCCACGTCCGCTCGGCGCTCCAGCAGGTGGGCGAGCGCCACCGCGGCGGCCAGCGAGTCCGGGTCCGGGTTGTCGTGCGTGAGGATGAGCGCCTTGCGGTGCCCCTTGGCTACCTGGAGCAGCCGGTCCAGCTTGTCCCGGGCCGACAGCATGGCCAGTCGCGGTGGCGGAGGCTCCGTCAGCTCGCCCCCGATGGTTCCCTGGGCACGGCGGCTGTTGAAGGACTGGGTCACGGGCATGGATGGTCTTCTTTACTTCCTCCGGCCTCGGGTTTCGAGATGCCGGATGTTGTCTCCTCGACATTGAGGGCGCGGTGTCACCCGCACATCAATGGTGCAAACGCCCCCTCCGACGTTCACGGAGGGGCGGAAGGCCGTGTGCCCGGACGCCTTCCTGCCCCCTTGAGGAGGTCCAACTAGTTGTTGATGGCCTTGTACTTGCGCCCGAGGTCCCTGAAGTACTTCACCCCGTTGTCGAGCGAGTTCTCCATGGCGTCCATCAGCACCGTGCGGAACTGCGCCACCGGGCCCCGGAAGCACTCGTAATAGCGCTGCCGGTCAATGGAGTGGATGACGGCGGGCATGTAGCCATTGCGCAGCAGGATGAGGTTGCTGCACATGCGCCCCACCTTCCCGCTGTGCTCGGTGAAGGGGAAGATCTGCAGGAAGCTGTGCTGCACCGTGGCGGCCTGTTTGATGGGATGGAACTCGCGGAACTCGGCGCTGGCCGTGTAGTCCACGAGCTTCTCCAGCGCCGGTTGGATCTTCGCGGGCTGGTGGATGTCGTGGAAGTACGTGCGGTGCAGCGGCATGTCCTTGCGCAGCCCCGAGCGCTCGCGCTCCTTGGCGAGCTCCTTCTCCGTGCGCTCCCGTCGCTCCATGCGCGCGCGCTCGGCCAATGCCTCCGGGGTGTTCCCGAGGAAGAGGTCGTGCATCCGCTTGATGGTGGTGAGGGTGATTTGCGCCTGCTTCTTGGCGCCCGCGGCTTCCTCGCGAATGAAGTCGCAGACGGCCTTGTGATTGCGAATCTCGAGCACCACCGGAATCATGGAGGCCTCGGCGCTCGCGCGACTTGGGAACAGCGCGGCCTTCAGTTCCTGGTGGGTGTAGACCACGCCTTCCAGTGCGGCGTCGTGGTAGATCCACGACATCTCGAACTGTTCGAGGAAGTCACGCGCTGGCTGCTTGTCCTTGTAGATGTCGAGGTACTCGCGCAGCGCCTCGTTCTTCTCGTCGATGTCCTGGTAGCGTTCCTTCACGGACTGCGGCTCCTTCTTGCGTCGTATCCCCGCGGGGCGGAGACCGAAGCGTGCGGCCGAGCGATACAACGGCATGCGGATTCTAGAAATTCCGCACGGTTGTAACAACGAAATCCACTAGAGATTGACGAGGAAGACCTCGCACGCCTGGTCGAGCAGGTCCTTGGACAGGGCCGGCGGTATCTGCCGGTACCGGGCCGCGTCCTTGATGAGCCCCACCAAATCGCGGGGATGGCACGCGCGAAGCTGCATCGTCCTGGGCTTGTAATAGTGCTCGACGAGATACGTGACGGCCTGGTCCACATAGGGAATTCCCGCCGCCTCGCACACCCGGCGGAAGATCTCCCGATAGGACTCCTCGTCGGGATTGGTGACCTCGATTTTGTACTTGATGCGGCGCAGGAACGCCTCGTCCACCAACTCCTTGGGGTCCAAATTCGTGGAAAAGACGAGAAGCTGATCAAACGGGATTTCGAACTTCTTGCCGGTATGGAGGGTGAGGAAGTCCACCCGCTTTTCCAGGGGAACGATCCACCGGTTGAGAAGGTCTGTGGGGTGGACCTTCTGGCGGCCGAAGTCGTCGATGAGGAGCATGCCGCCGTTGGCCTTCACCTGGAACGGGGCTTCGTAGAAGCGGGTGCTCTCCGAGTAGATGAGGTCCAGGGTCTCCAGCGTGAGCTCGCCACCGACGACGACGGCGGGCCGGCGGCAGAGCATCCACCGGTTGTCCATCTCGAAGCTCTGACGGCGGCCGGACGCATCGCCGCCCATCTCCAGCGAGACGGGCGTGTGGATGAGGTGGTCATGCACCTGGATGATCTGATTGCCGATCTCCAGGCAGTGCGGCACGTAGACCTCGCCGCCGAACATGTGGGAGACGGCCTCCGCGAGGCTCGTCTTGCCGTTGCCCGGGGGGCCGTAGAGGAAGAGCGAGCGCCCGGAGTTCACCGCGGGGCCCAGCTTGTCCATCAGCTCGGCGGGGACGGTGAGGTGGCTGAGCGCCATCACCAGCTCCTCCTGGCTGACGACGGGCGTCTCCTCCGTCTGGCTGGTGATGAGCGCGTTGTACTGCTCAATGGGTACGGGGGCGGGGCCCACGTACGTCGTGCGGGTGAGCGCGTCGCGAGCGTACTCGCGGCCCTTCTCCGTGAGGATGAACTCCACGGACGCGCGGCCGAAGCCCTTGCCGCCGCGCAGGTCCACCAGCTTCTCCGTGGCGAGGAAGTCCACCACGTGCTCGATGACGCCCGACCATGGAAGGCGCATCTCGGCCGCGATGACCATGCCGGTGCCGGTGCCGGTGTAATAGAGGAACTTCAGCGCGATGTCCGCGAGCAGTCCCATCTTGAGCCCCGTCTCCTCCACCGACTTCGGCTCCGCGGGAGCGATGTCGAGGATGGAAGGGTTCTCGAGCTTGAACGGATTGTCGTCGTAGGCGTGTCCGGCGGGTGCCATCGGGCCCCTTTCTAGCCCAAACCCGCGTTGGGAGGGCAGAAGGGATGATTCCCGGGGTCTGGGGGCAGGGAGGCAGGCTCCCTACCCCGGACGGCGCCGGAGGCCTGGCGCCGGGGGTCAGACGTAGGTGAGCCACTCGGCGTAGCGCGGCTCCATGCCCCGGACCGTGCGGAAGTACATGTCCTGCACGAAGGTACCGATGGGGCCGGGCTTGCCGGTGCCGACGGTGCGGTCGTCCACCTCGCGCACGGGGGTGATTTCCGCGGCGGTGCCGGTGAAGAAGATCTCGTTGCAGATGTAGAGCGCGTCGCGGGTGAAGGTCACCTCATCCACGGTGCGACCGCTGTCGCGGAGAATCTTGAGGACGGTGTCGCGGGTGATGCCGTCGAGGATGGGCGAGGACAAGGGTGGGGTCTTGATGACGCCCTTCTTGTTCACCATGAAGATGTTCTCCCCGGACGCCTCGGCCACGAAGCCGCTGATGTCCAGGAGGATGGCCTCGTCGTAGCCCGCCAGCACCACCTCGCGCTTGGCGAGGATGGAGTTGACGTACTGGCCGGAAATCTTGCCGCGCACCATATTCACGTTGACGTGCAGGCGAGTGAAGGAGCTGACCTTGGCGCGGATGCCCTCGCGGATGCCCTTGTCGCCCAGGTACGCGCCCCAATCCCACGCCGTCACGGCCACGCGGGTGGGGTTCACCGCGCCCAGGCCCATGGCGCCATCGCCCATGAAGGCCACCGGCCGCAGGTACGCGCCGTTGGCGAACAGGTCCTTCTGCTTGCGCAGCAGGTCCAGGCACGCCTCGACGAGCTCGTCCTCGGTGTACGGCATCTTCAACATGCAGATGTGCGCCGAGTCGAGCAGCCGCTGGATGTGCTCGCGCAGGCGGAACACCGCCAGCCGGCCATCATGCGTCTTGTACGCGCGGATGCCCTCGAAGACGCCGAGCCCGTAGTGCAGCGCATGCGTCATCACATGCACGTGGCCCTCGTCCCATTTCACCAATTTGCCGTCGAGCCATATCTGGTCGGCACGCAAAACACTGGTCGAGGTCGAGCTCATGCGGGGGTTCCTTCGGCCTGTAAGAAGTGGGACTGCCCGGCCCTTCTAGCCACTGGACCCTATGAGGTCAAAGCGTGAAAGCCGTTTCAGGGAAATCAGAGCACGTGTGGCAGTGGGGCCAGCATGCGTCGCAAGAAGGGCAGGTCCTCGGCGAGCGCCTTTCGGCCGTAGTGGAGCGCCTTGGACGCGAGTTCCACGGAGGGCACGACATCCAGCGGTGACAGCGTGCGGGAGAAGCGCTTGATGTGATGGGCGTAGGGCAGGTTGGGGGCCACCGTCATCGCGGCCAGGCGCTGGAGGGGGAGCCAGAAGGGCGTGGCGAGTCGGGGCGCGAAGCCGTCCAGCGCGAGGATGAGGGTGTTGCGCGTGCCGATGCGTCCGCGCGCGACGGCCTTCCACGCGGCCTTCGCGGGGAGGTTGTCGACGAGGCCCCCGTCGATGAGTCGCGCCACGCCGTGGTGCGCGAGCAGGTCATCGAGCAGCGAGTGCATGCGAGGGTCCTCGCGCAGCACGTCGTAGTGGATGACGCCGGGCAGCGCGGAGGAGAAGCCCGCGGCGTCGAGCGCGTCGAATTCACCGGTGGAGTCGTCCGAGCCCAGGTGCAGGCGCACGGTGATTTCGGGGCGGGTGAACAGCTCCGCCATGGCGCCCATGGCGGCCTGGATGCGGCGCGCCACGCCCGCGGGGTTGAGCAGGCCCAGGGGACTGGTGCCCATCAGGCGCTCGTAATACTCGAGCGGGCGGGGAAGCATGCCTCGGCGGATGCCACCCACGGAGATGAGCGTGGGCACTGGCAGGTCCTTGAGGCGCAAGCCGCTGCCCTCGGGGCCCGCGCCGAAGAAACGTCCCAGGCCCGCGCGCAGGAACAGGCGCAGCGCCGCGGGCAGACCGTAGCGGCTCTCCGTGGAGATGAAGCGGAAGAGCTTCCGGAAGGACAGCCCCCGGACGATGTTGATCATCTCAGTGGGGTCGAAGCGAGCCATGCGCGAGCGCATGATGGCGAGGATGGCGCCCATGGACGCGCCCGCGAGCAGCTTCGGCTCCAGGCCGTGCTCGGCCAGCAGGCTCATCACGCCCAGGTACACGAAGGCGGTGCCGCCTCCGCCCCCCGTCACCATCACCAGTTCCTTGTGACGCAGCTCGCGGTCCAACGCCTCCGGAGGGACACGCCCTCGCAGCCGGGCCACCACGCCGTCACGCGCCTTCGCGGCGTGCTCGCGCAAGTCCCTCACGTGGGGCACCAGCCTGTCTCGCGTCGGAGGCCGGAGCCCACCGAGCACGGGCGTGAGCCGGCGCTCCACTTCCTCGCGGAACGGCGTGAGCAGGGCGCCCACACCCACGTCCAGCCCCCCGTGTTGGACCTTGTAGAGCCGCGCGAGTGACAGCGCGGTGCGCAGCACGGCCTCCTCGCGCTCGTCGAGCAGGCCAGGCGTCGCCAGGGACGCGCGCACGAGGGAGAGCTCCAGCTCCTCGAGCGGCCGGGTGATCTGGAAGCGTTCCTTCAGGAGCACAAGTGAGCCAGGGCCTCGGTGGGCGCGAGCCCCGAGCATACACCGTCTGTCGGACACCCTCCCGCCGCCCCCGGGAGGGCGGGCGTCATGAAGGGCTTCACGCCTGGGCGATCTGCGGCAGGTTGGCGCGGGCCTTCTCGATGTCACCCTCGTACTTGAGGACGAGATTGAGCGTGGAGGCCACGACGTCCGAGGTGAGCTGCTCCGCGTTGAGCAGCACCAGGCTCTGCGCCCAGTCCAGCGTCTCGCTGATGGACGGCGCCTTCTTCAAGTCGAGCGCGCGGATGGCGGCGACCGCTTCCACCACCTGCTCGGCCAGCATCTGCGGCACGTGGGGCAGCCGCGAGCGGACGATGCGCAGCTCCCGCTCCCGGTCCGGGAAGTCGATGTGCAGGTGCAGGCAACGGCGCTTGAGGGCGTCGGACAGCTCGCGCGCGTTGTTGGACGTCAGCAGCACGCGGGGGATGTGCTTGGCGTGGAAGGTGCCCAGCTCGGGGATGGTGACGGCGTTGTCGGAGAGGACCTCCAGCAGGAAGGCCTCGAACTCCGGGTCCGCCTTGTCGATTTCATCCACCAGCAGCAGGGCGGGGCGCTCGGAGAGCTGGGCGCGGAGGATGGGGCGCGGCAGGAGGAAGCGCTCGGAGAAGAAGACGGCGTCGCTCGAGGCCAGCCGGTCCGCCGCCTCCGACAGCGTGGAGGTGCCCTGCACCATCTCCCCAATCTTGTCCTTGAGGAGCTGGGTGTAGAGCAGCTGCTTGGCGTACTCCCACTCATAGAGGGCCTTGGCCTCGTCCAGCCCCTCGTAGCACTGGAGGCGGATGAGCTCGCGGCCCAGCGCCGTGGCCATGGCCCGCGCCAGCTCCGTCTTGCCCACACCCGCGGGGCCTTCGACGAGGATGGGCTTGTCCATCCGGTCCGCCAGGAAGGCCGCCGTGGCGATCTCCGGGGAGGGCAGGTATCCCACCTGCTCCAGGTGTTTCTCCGCGTCCGCCACGCTGGTGAAGGTGCGGATCTCTGCCGTCGAAGGGGTGCTCACCCGGTGGAACTTAACCGACGCCCCCCAGGCGACTGCGGCAAAAATGCCAGGGTCCGTGGCCTTCGTCCCCAACCTTCCTGCCCCGCTGCCCTCCAACCCTGCGGAAAAACGTGGGGAAATTATTTGCGCACCGTGGGCACACGTCGTGCATCTCTATGGCGCAACTCACGAAGGAAAGCAGCGAGGTCCGTGGTCATGGTGTGGGCGTGGATGAGGATGGTGATGGCGCTGGCAATCATCCTGTTGCCGGGTGGTTTCCCCCTGCTGCTGTCGTACATCGCCGTGCGGACGTTGGTGAGCCGCTGGCGTGAGGCGCAGATGCAGGCGCACAGCGTCGGGCGTGAGGCTTCCCTCCGCGACGTCCTCGCCAGCCTGCACTTCAAGGAACTGGTGCGCGACGCGCGCGCCGCCCTCTGAGTTTTCCGCCTCGGTAGGGCATGGATGTCGCGGCCCGAAGGCTCGCGACACCGCCTGAGGCTCCCCGGCCCCCGTGCCGGTTTCCCGGCGGGTGCCGGAACTCCAGACAGCGCGAGGTAGGGATTTCCGGCGAGGGCCGCCACCGTGGCGGCGGCCCCCGGGCAGCGAGCTACTTGTCGAGCTCGTCCACCAGCGCCGTCCAGTCGTCATCCTCTTTCACCCCACCGACGGGGAGCTGCACGAGCATGGTGCGGTCGGTGGGCTCCGACTCCTCGCCACCCAGCGGCGTGGCCGCGGAGGCGGGGGCGGGGGCGGCCTTCTTCGCGGCGGCGGGCTTCGCGGCGGCCTTGGCGGCCTTCGCGGGAGCAGCCGCGGCGGGAGCGGCCGCGGCGGGGATGATCTGATTGAGCTGCGTGCGCAGGGCGAGCTGTTCGTCGTCGTCCGAGGGAGCCGCGGCCTTGGCTGCCTTGCCCGCGACCGGGGCAGGGGTAGCGGGTGACTTGCTCTTGAAGCGGGCCAGTTCCAGCTCCGCGACCTTGAGCGCCTTGCTCTTCTCCTGCACGGACTGCTGCAGGCGCGTCACCTCCTGCGTCTTGATGGCTTCGCGGCGCTCCAGCTCGGCCTTCTGCTTGGCGCCCAGTTCATCGATTTCGCGCAGCTGCCGCGCCTCCAGGTCCTTGCGCTCCTTCTGGGCGGTGGCCAGTCGGGCGGCGGCCTCGTTGGCCTTGCCCTCGGCGGCGGACACCTTCGCGACCAGGTCCTTCTCCGCGCGGGCCTTGGCGCCCTGGGCGTTCTCCAGCGCCAGCTCCAGGTCCTGCACCTTCTTGGTGCGGGTGGCGAGCTGACCCTGCATGTCCTTGGCCTTCGCGTCGGCGTCGGCGGCCTTCGCCTGGGCCTCCTGCGTGAGCTGCGCGACGCGCTGCTCGGCCTTGGCCAGCTTCGCCGCCAGCTCGTCGGAGGCGCGCTTGGCCTCGGCGCGCTCCTGCTGCGCCTGCTGGGCCTGCTGCTGGAGCCGGGCCTCGGACTGCTGGAGCTGACCGGTGACGCCGTCGCGTTCCTGCACCAGCTTCTGGTGCTGGGCACCCGCCGCGCGCAGCTGCTCCTCGCGCTCGCCGAGCGTCTTCTTCGCCAGCTCGAACTGGTTGTTGAGCCCGGCCATCTGCTGGCCGAGTCCGTCCGCGTGGCGCTTGGCGTCGGCGGCCTGCGTCTGGAGCTTGGTCTCCAGCGCCTTGAGCTGCTCGGTGCGGGTGGCGACCTCTCGGTTGAGCACCTCGGCCTGACGCATCTTCTCCTGCGTCACCTGGGTGAGCTTGCGCAGCGTGTCCGAGAGCTCCTTGCCCTTGGTGGCCAGGTCGTTCTGGAGCAGCTCCTCGCGGCGCTGGGACTCCTCGGTGAGCGCGTCCAGCCGCTCCTTGAGGTTGGCCCGCGTGTCCTCGACCTGCGCGAGATGGGACGACAGCTGGGTGACTTCCGCCACCCGAGCGCCCAGCTCGTGCTTGGTGATGGTGAGCTGTTCGCCCAGCTCCTCCACCTGGTTGCGCGCGTCGTTGAGCTCCGCCTCCAGCGCGGACTGGGCGCTGGCCGCCTGCTGACGACTGGTCGTGTGCGCCTGCTGCTCACGCGACAGCGCATCGCTCGTGGCGGCGAGCTGTCCCTGCACCTGCTCGAGCGACTGGCTGGTGGCCTCCAGCTCCGAGCGCAGTCCGTCGCGCTCGCTGGTGAGGTCCTCGATGTTCGCGCTCGTCTCGGCGGCGAGCTTCTCGTGCGCGGCCCGCTCCGCCTCGTAGTTGCCCAGCGTCTCCGCGAGCTCTCCGCGCAGATGGCCAATCTGGCCGGTGAGCAGCTGCTCCAGCGCGTCCTTGGCCTCGCCCAGGGCCTGCAGCTCGGCGATGCGCTGATCCCGCTCGCCGGTGGTCCTCGCCAGCGCGGCTTGCGTCGTCTGCAGCGCCCCGTGGGTCTCGTCCAGCTCGACCTTGAGGGCGTCGCGGTGCGCGGTGGTGGTGCCCAGCTCGTCGCGCGTCTCCTCCAGCGTGTTCTGCGTCTGGGTGAGCGCCTGGGTGGTGGCCTCCAGCTCGCCGCGAGTCTCCGCCAGCGAGCCTTCCGTCTGGGCCAGCGTGCCTTGCGTGTCCGCGAGCTGTTGCTCGGTGCGCGCCAGCGTGTCCTGGGTCTGCGCGAGCGACTGGCTGGTGGCCTCCAGCTCGCCGCGCGTGGTGGACAGCGCCTCTTCCGTCTGGGCCAGCCGCGTCTGCGTCTCGCTCAGCGTCTGGCTGGTGGCTTCCAGCTCGCCGCGAGTCTCGGAGAGCGTCTGCTCCGTGCTCGCCAGGGTGTTCTGCGTGTCCGCGAGCTGCTGCTCGGTGCGAGCCAGCGTGTCCTGAGTCTGCGAGAGCGTCTGGCTGGTGGCCTCCAGGTCTCCCGTCAGTTCGGAGATGCGCTGATCCCTCGCCGCGACGTCACCCTGGAGCCCCTCGATGGTGGACTCGCGCTGGGCGACGGTGTCCTCCAGCGATGCGACGCGCGCCTGGAGCTGCTCGCCAAGGCGCTGCGATTCCTCGAGCTGCGAGGTGAGGGCCTGGATCTGCCCGGTGAGGTCGGCTTCCTGCTCGGCCTTCGCCGCGCGCACGTCCTCGAGCTGCCGGGTGAGGTCTTCCTCCAGCGCGTCCTTGGCGATCTGCAGCGCCTCGAGACGGCCGGTGAGGTCCTCTTCCAGCGCGTTCTTCGCGTCGGTGAGTGCCTGGAGTTCGCCAGACAGCTCGGCTTCGCGGTCGGCCAGGTGCGCCTTGACGGCCTCGACCTCGCCCTCCAGCTCGCCGATGCGCTCCAGCTGCTGCTGGATGCTGGAGTTGAGGTCCGCCTCGGTGCGCTCGTTGTGAGCGATGGTCTCCGCAAGCTCGCGGTCCAGGGAGGAGATCTTCGCGTCGCGATCCTCGACGCGCTGATTGAGCTCCGTCTCCTGGGCGTCCTTGTCCATCCGGAGCTGCTCGCGCTCGCTCGTGGTGCGCGCGAGATCGGACTCCAGATCCGCCACCTGCTGGCTGAGCCGCGCCTCGAGCGCGTCGCGCTCCGCGTTCAGCCGGATGATCTCCGCGTCGCCCCGGGCGCCGTGCTCCTCGGCGGAGGCGGCTCGGGTCTCCAGGCCGCGGACGGTGGTGTCGCGCTCCTGCTCCGTCTGCTGCAGCCGCTCCTGGAGGGCCTGAATCTCCCCGTCCAGCTCGGCGTAGCGCTGATCCCTCTCGCTGACGGTGCGGCCCAGCTCCGACTCGAAGTCGTCACCGCGCTTGCCCAGCTGGGCGATCTCCGCCTCGTTCGCGCGGACGGTGTCATGGAGCTTCTGCTCCTTGACCTCGAACTCCAGCGTGACGACGTTGTGGAGCTTCTCCAGCTTGTCGTACTCGGCTCGGAGGTGCTCCAGGTCGGTGCCACGCCGCGCGACTTCGTCCTCGCGGTTGTGGACCTCCTTGCGCAGCAGGTTGATGTCCTTCTCCTTGGAGGCGACGACCTCGATGAGGTCCTTCTCCGAGGAGAACTTCTGGAGCAGCAGATCATCGACGGTGGCGCCGTGCTCGCGTTCCTTCTGGAGCATGGCCTGCTGCGCCTCGTTGAAGCGGCGCAACAGGTCGTCGACCTGCATCTTGAGGCCCTGCAGCTCCACGTCCTTCTCGTGGAGCCGGTCCTCGCCGGACAGGAGTTCGCGCTCGCGCACGCTCCAGATTTCGGAGAGGCGGGCGAGCTGGGCCTCGCGCGTCTTCAGCTCGTCGCGGAGGATCTGGATCTTCCCCTCCGGCGTGCCCATCAGCTCGCGGCGCGGAGGTGGGCGCTTGAGCTGGCGCGACTCCGCCAGCAGCTCCGCCTTGCGGTCGGCGATGGATTGGAACGCGCGGTCGAGGAACGCGCGGTCCTCTTCCGTCATCGCGCTGCGGCGCTCGCGCTTGGGAAGCTTGGGCGGACCGCCCGGACTGGTGCGGATGGCCGGCATCGGAGGCGGGGCCTCGCGAGGGCCGTTGCCTGAGAGCGCCGCGTCAAGGGACGCGTCGGACTCATCCGTACCCGGTGGGACGATGCCCGTGCTCAGCGACGCCAGCTCCCCCATTTCAAAGGGGATGACGAGGTAGCCGTCCGCGGCGCCCGGCGTCTGCCGGTGCTGCGTGAGACCTTCGACTCCCGTGTCGGAGGACAGGAGCAGGACCTTGAGATTCTGGCCCCACTTGCCCTTCTTGATCTGCCCGCACAGCGTGAACCCGGATTGATCCGGCAGCTCGGCTCGGAGGACGACGAGATCCGGCCGGCGCTTCTCCAGCTCGCGCTGCGCATCCGTGGCAGTCGCCGCCATGGCGGTCTGGTAACCCGCGCTCTTGAGCACGGTCGCCATGCTGAGGGCGAAGTCGTTTTGGCTTTCAACGATGAGGACGCGGCGCTCCATGAAGCCCTTTCACCCGTAAAAAGTGCAGTGAAAACCGCAACATCCTACTGGGCGGGCGTGAAGCTTGGAAAGTTTCCGGAGGGTGCTCGGTTGGCTGCTTCACGAGCCCTTGCCGCGAACGACGCCTTGTGCACGGGGCGTGGGGGGCAATCGGGACGGATCCGTATCGTCATCCCGCCCCGGGAAGGTGGTGGGGGGCGTGTGACGGGCGAACCGAGTGCCTTCGGGTGGACAGTACCCGTGGGCGAGCTGGGCGAACCAGGGATTCAGCGTCGAGGAGAGCGGTTCAGGCGCGGGGCCGTCGTCGTCCGTGGCCGGCTCCGGGAGGGCCTCCTCGGCTTCGGCCTCCTGGAGTTCGTCCTCGTCTTCGATCAGCTGCGCGGCGCTGCTGACGGAGACCTCGGCCTCCTCCACCTCGTCGCTGCTGATTTCGTCCGGTTCATCGAGACGTGGGCGGGAGTGGGATGGAGTAGGCCCCGCGTCGTCACCGTCCTCGATGGCCTGGGCTTCGTCCTCGGAGATCTCCTCGGGCTCGTCCTCGGGTTCGGCGGCCGAGGTGGCGGCCTTCAGGGCGGGGCGAGCGGCGGCGCCGTCGATGGGCTCCAGCCGGGGCGGTCCGTCCACGGACATCAGCCGGGGAGGGCGCTGACGGGGGACGGGGGGCGGCGGCGCGCTGGCGCGAGGGGGCAGCGCGGGTGGGCGGTCGGGTTCGCTTCGGGCGGAACGGTCCGTGTCGGAGGCTGGCGCGCCGGGCCGGAGAATTGGCGGACCGCGATCCGTATCGGGGGAGGGGAGGTCGCCCAGGAGGGGGGCGGGGCGGTCCGTGCTGGTGAGGACGGGGCCTGGGGTGAGAACGGGGGGCGGACGCTCGGGATCGGTCGCGCTTCCACGGAGTGAGGCGGTGCGGCCGGGCTCGGTGGGCGGGGTCGGGCGGACCAGGGGCGGGAGTCGGTCGGCGTCAAAGGCGCCGCGCGGACGCTCAGGTTCGACGATGCCCGAGGGGCGCGGGGTGTGTCGCTCCGGGTCGGTGCTTCGTGGAGGGAGCTCGGGGACGGCTCCTCGGCCCGAGGGACGCTCCGGGTCGGTGGTTCCCGTGCGAGCTGACGCGCGCTCCAACTCGGACACGGACGTGGTCCGGCCCGAGGGACGCTCCGGATCCGGGGCAGTGGCTCCGCGAACGGAGGGACGCTCCGAGTCGGTGGTTCCCGTGCGAGTTGACGCACGTTCCACGTCGGGCACGGATGGGGTTCGACCAGAGGGGCGCTCCGGCTCGGGGACGGGAGTACCGCGAACCGAGGGACGCTCCGAGTCAGTGGACGAACCCGTACGTGTGGAGGGGCGTTCCGGCTCGGGAACCGGGGCACCGCGAACCGACGGGCGTTCCGATTCGGTGGAGCCGCTCGTGCGTGCCGAGGGACGTTCAGGCTCGGGAACCGGGGCACCGCGAACCGACGGGCGTTCCGATTCGGTGGAGCCGCTCGTGCGTGCCGAGGGACGTTCAGGCTCTGGCACGACAGCGCCACGAACCGATGGGCGCTCAGAGTCAGTGGAGGAACTGCCGCGCGCAGAAGGACGTTCTGGCTCGGGAACGGCAGCGCCACGAACCGATGGGCGCTCAGAGTCAGTGGAGGAACTGCCGCGCGCAGAAGGACGTTCTGGCTCGGGAACGGCGGCGCCGCGAACCGACGGGCGCTCCGATTCGGCGGAGGAACCGGCGCGACCTGTGGACCGCTCAGGTTCGGAGACGGAGTTGGTGCGCCCAGACGGGCGCTCCGATTCGCGGACCGCATCCGTACGGGCTGCTCCTCGCTCCGAGTCGACGGACTGAGTCCCCTTTGTCGGAGTGGTGAGCTGAGACATCCGACGGGAAGGCGTCTCCACTCGCGACGATGTGCTGCGACTGGCGAGCACGGAGCGAGCAGGGATGATCGGCGTCGGAGCAGGTGCTTCGTCCTCGTGCCTTGCCGCGATAGGGCTGCGGACGATGGGCGTGGGCGAAGGCGGTTCGTCCCTCTGGAGCGGCGCCGGAGCCCGGACGATGGGCGTCGGCGAGGGCGGCTCGTCGAACGGAAGCGGAGCGGGAGCCCGAACGATGGGCGTGGGCGAGGGCGGCTCATCCCGCTGGAGCGGAGCGGGAGCCCGAACAATGGGTGTCGGGGAGGGCGGCTCGTCCCGATCGAGCGGCGCGGGAGCCCGGACGATGGGCGAGGGCGAGGGCGGCTCATCTCGTTGGAGCGGCGCTGGAGCCCGGACGATGGGCGTAGGCGAAGGGGGCTCTTCCCGCTGGAGCGGCGCTGGAGCCCGAACAATGGGCGTGGGCGAGGGCGGCTCATCCCGCTCGAGCGGCGCTGGGGTCCGAACGATCGGCGTGGGCGAGGGCGGCTCGTCCCTCTGGAGCGGCGCTGGAGCCCGAACGATGGGCGTGGGCGAAGGGGGCTCGTCGAGACTCAGCGGTGCAGGTGCACGGACGACCGGAGTGGGCGAGGGCGCTTCATCCGCGCGGTCGTCCCCATTCGAGGGCTCGCCAGCCTCAGGACGGGCACGTGATTCCTCGTCCGTCCTGGACGACTGTGGCTCCACCGGCGTCGGGCCAGGTGGAGCATCTTCGAGGTGCGGTGTCGCGGACTTGCTGGGCTCCTCGGGCTTTTCGTCCTCCTCGCGAGCCTCCATCTGGCGGTCGGTAGGCTTCTCTTCGGACCCCGTCGCCTCGGTCGACGCTGCGCGAATCGGCGTGACGGGCGTCGGGTCCGCGGATATGGCCGTCGACGTCAGGGGCGTCGGCTCTGACGGCGCGGGACTCGTTGCTCCATTCGAGGTGGAGACCTCGCGACTCGATGTCGCCGCGGGAGGAACGACAGCCCTCTCGCGCAGGGGCAGACCCATCACGACGGGCGGTTCGATGGGGCGTGCGTCCGGCTCCGTCTTGATGAGTCGCGTATCGAACCCGTCGTCCAGCACCATCCCCATCACCACGGGAGGGTCGTCACTGGAGGCGTCGACAGGCGGCTCGGCGGGACTCTCCGCGACAGGCTCTCGCTTCTCGGGCTGGGGAATCTTCACCCGCCCACTGTCCGGAGGCAGCAGCGTCGCGAGCCGGCTGGTGGGGGTCCCCGTCACCATCGTCGCCGCCGGTAGATCGTCCTCGCTCGACCTCGTCACCGGACCCGTTCGCTTCTCCAATAGCGAGTCGTAGAGGTCCAGCAACTGGCCCCGGATGACGCCGGCATCGAGCGCTGCCTCGGCGTGCTCGCGGGCTCGATTGCCCATCTCGACACGACGGGGAACGTTCCGTGCCAGCTCGATGATGCGGTCGGCCATGGACCGGCTGTCCCCGGCCGGGAAGAAGAGCGCCGCATCCTCTGGAATGAGTTCGCGGCAGACGGGCAGGTCGGCGGCGATGACGGGACGGCCAGCGGCGAAGTACTCGGACACCTTGGCCAGGGGGCCACCCTGCAGCCGATTGCGCTCCACGTCGTCGAGCGCGAGCACTCCCACGTCCGCCAGCGCGAGCACCTTCGCCACGTCGTCGTGATGCACTGGCGGCTGGAACTCCACCCGGTCCTTCAGGCCGAGGTCCTTCACGAGGTCATCCAGATGGGGCTGCCAGTCCGGGTGCTGCGCTCCCACGAGCGTGAGGCGCACCTCGACCTGTTGCCCCGCCAGCGCGACGGCGCGCAGCAACGTTGGCAGGCCCTGCCAGCCCACGTGGCTGCCCAGGTACATCAACCGCAGGGGCTCGCCATCCGGAGCGCCCAGCACATCGGGCGCGAACGGCGCGAGGTCCACCGGCGCGCGCACGACGCGGATGAGCTCCTCGCTCGCACCGAGCGACTGGATGTACGAGCGCGTCGTCTGGGAGCCGGTGACGATGAGGTCCGCGTTCATCAGGCAGAACAGCTCCTGCCTGCGGACCTTCGATAGGAAGCGCCGGTCGCCCTCCGTCTGCGGATGCGTGTAGCGCAGCTCCTGGGAGGGGAAGGTCTGGGCCTCGTAGATGAGGCGGTAGCCGTAGTCGCCCTTCAGCTCGCACAGGGCATAGCCGCCGAAGGGGTCCGTGAAGTGGGCGAGCGCGTAGTCCTCGCTCTCGAGCTGGCGGCGGACGGCCCGCTCGAACGCCTGGATTCGAGAGGCGAGGTCGCCCGAGCCTACCGGGACGCGCAGCAGTCGAGCACCCTGGTACTTCTCGATGTGGGAGTGGTCAGGCGTCTTCGCCGATAGCACCACCACGGAGAAGCGATCCGGCAACGCCTTGAGGTACTCGGTCAAACGACGTGACGAGCCGGAAGGGCCGGGGATGACGTCGAAGCTGCACAGGAGCAGTCTGGGCAGGTCGCTCAAAGCGGGGGCAGAATACCCAGGTGCATCCTGGGTGTCATCGGGTGAGGTGGTGGGGAGGGGGTCGGGCGACGAACACAAGCAATGCTGGCACGTTGACCCACCACGGCCGGCGACCTAAAGGCGACCTTGCCCATGGACGACCTCAAGAGCGTCACCGTCGGCTCCCTGAGAGAGCTGGCCCGGAAGCATCTGGGGAGCGGATACAGCAATCTCAATAAGGAAGAGTTGATCGCCGCCCTTGCCGGGTTCGTGCCCGCGCTCGCGAAGCTTGCCCGGTTGGCGGGCATCGAGCTGCCGCGCAAGCGCCCCGCCGCGAAGAAAGTCTCGGCCGAGCCCGCCAAGGCCCCCAAGAGGCCTGAATCCACTCGGGAGGCTGCGGCGAAGGCCAAGGTCATGACGCCCTCCGCCAAGTCGAAGGCGTTGACCCGGACCGCTTCCAAGGCCGCTCCGCCAGTGAAGGCGCTGACCGTGACCTCGAAGGCGAAGGGGCAACCGTCAGTGAAAGCGGGACCTGTGTCGGCCAGGCCGACCGTGAAGGCCGGAGCGGCGTCATCCAGGGCGAAAGCACAGCCCCCCGTGAAAGTTCCGGCCACGCCATCCAAGGCGAAGGTCGCCGCCAGTTCGTCCAAGGCAAAGCCCCAGGTCGAGTCCAAGGCGAAGGTCTCAGCCAGCTCATCCACGGCGAAGCGTCAGGGCGAGCCCAAGGTGACGGTCGCCGCCAGCTCATCCGAGGCGAAGCGTCAGGCCGAGCCCAAGGTGAAGGTCGCCGCATTGTCCAAGGCAAAGCCCCAGGTCGAACCCAAGGTGAAGGTGGCCGCCAGTTCGTCCGAGGCGAAGCGTCAGGACGAGCCCAAGGTGAAGGTCGCCGCCAGTTCGTCCAAGGCGAAGCGTCAGGCCGAGCCCAAGGTGAAGGTTGCCGCCAGTTCGCCCGAGGCGAAGCGTCAGGACGAGGCCAAGGTAAAGGTCGCCGACGCATCGTCCAAGGCAAACAAGGCAAAGCCCCAGGTTGAGCCCAAGGCGAAGGTCGCCGCCGAACCGTCCAAGGCAAAGCCCCAGGTTGAGCCCAAGGCCAAGGTTGCCGCCGCACCGTCCGAGGTGAAGGTCGCCGCCGCATCGTCCGAGGCAAGGCCCCAGTTCGAGCCCACGGCGGAGATGGCCGCATCTGCCAAGGTGAAGGCGCAGCGAGCACCGAAGGTCTCCGCCGCTGCGACCACGACGAGCGAGGCACCCACGGAGGTGAATCGCTCGACGGTATCGGAAACGGAGCAGGCGCCTGCCGTCGCCGCGAAGTCGGTCCCCGCGACGGGGAGCGACTTCCCTGTCGAAACCGCCGTACCCATCATCGAGACGGCGAATCCCGCGGATTCGCTCTCCGCTGACAAACCGCGTGCAAAGACCCCACGGAAGGCGGCCACCGAGATGTCGGAGCAGGGACGTGTCTCCGCACCCAAACGCGTGGCGGCCAAGCGCGCTTCCGAGAAGCCGGACAGTCCACCCTCCGCGCGTCCGGCTCACATCGTGAACTTTCCACCCAAGCCTCGCGGTTCGCGCGACACCGCGACGTTCGCGGAGCCCGAGGTCGAGCCTGGTGCTCGTGCTGAAGCGGCCCCAGCCACCCCGTCCGAGCCAGGCTCGGGGACACCTCCCTCAGCGCCTCCGGTGGAACAGCATCCCGCCGAGCCGCTGATCGAGGGTTTCTTCGTCGCACGCGTCCGAGGTGAGGCAGAGGCCCGCCGGCATCATCTCCAGGAGCAAGCCGCGTCAACCTCGGCTCCCAGCGTTGGTGCGGAGTCCGAAGGACTGGAGCCACTTCCTGTCGAGTATCAGGACGACACCGCGCTGCTCCTCCCGAGGGACCCGCATACCCTCTTCGCCCTGTGGGATTTCAGTCCCGCCACGCGCGCGCGTGCGATGCACGGACTGGAGGATCCTCGGGCCGTCCTGCGTGTCTTCGATGGCGAGTCGCTCGTGCGCGAAGTGGATTGCGGACTCGAGTCGCGCGGCTACTACATCCACGGGCTTTCACCCGGGCGGCCGTACCGGTTCGAGGCGCATTTCGTCGGGCACGACGGGCGGAATCATCGCATCGGTCCTTCCAGCAATCGCGTGGCGCTTCCGCCAGCGGGCGTGTCGACGGATACCTCGGTGCGCTTCCTTCGCCGGCCCATTCCGGTGGAGCCCGAGGCACCCGTGGAGGCTCCCGTCGCCACCCCGACAGAGGAGAACCGCGAGCGCGAGTACGTCACGTGGCACCGCGTGAACCTACCCGGCAGCGCGGGTGTGAAGGACATTCCCGTCGTCCACCGTGAAGGTGTCGGGCCCGGTGTTCCCCCGTCCCCCGAAGGACCGGGCGCCCAGGTGGGCTCCGGGACCTATCTGCAAGGCATCGAGCGCGCACCGGGCGCCTCTGACCAGCGCTACCTCGCCTCGCATCGCTACCTGGATGCACAGGAGCGCGCGGCGGGTGCGTCGGACATGCGGTACGGGGACGGCGTCGTGCAGGCCACGTCGTCACCGCACGCGTTCGAGTATCTCGAACTGGGGCAGGTGCGCGCTCCTGGCGCCTCCGACCAGCGATACCAGGATGGCGCGGTGCGCGGAGAAGCGCAGGGCGCTCGTCCCGCGTATCAGTACCTGGACATCGGTCGTGCGCCAGGTGCCTCCGACATGCGCTACGCCGACCCCTCACAGCGGGCTCCCGCGAACACGGGCCCGGAGGAAGTCGCGTCCGCGCCCCGCGCCTCGGACCTGAACTACTTCGAGTCCCCGCCTCGTGCGTCGGGCGCTTCGGACCTGCGCTACTTCGAGTCACCACCTCGTGCTCACGGGGCCTCGGACCGGCGCTACTCGGACCTGTCGGGCAACACGACCCCTGGTGCGGTGACACACCCGTCAGGAACCTCGGAACAGGACGCGCACCGGAAGCCGCCCTCGGGCGGGGGCCGCTCGTGAACCCGCAAGGACACTTCGACCGACCATGAGCCTGGGCTCTCTCGCACTCGTCCTTCACGCGCATCTTCCGTTCGTCCGACACCCCGAGCACGAGGACTTTCTCGAAGAGGACTGGCTCTACGAGGCCATCTCCGAGACCTATCTCCCGTTGCTCCTCGCCTTCGACTCCCTGGCGGAAGACGGCATCCCGTTCCGGCTGTCGATGACGCTGTCTCCCACGCTCGTCACCATGCTGCGTGACGAGCTGCTGATGACGCGCTACTCGCGCAAGCTGGACCAGCTCTGCGAGTTGGGCGACCGCGAGGTCCACCGCACCCGGAACGACGCGACCTTCGGAAGACTGGCGCGCTTCTATCGCGACCACTTCGAGTCCCTGCGCCGGGCCTTCCACGACCGCTACCGTCGGGACCTCGTCGCCGCGTTCCGGCGCCTCCAGGACGCGGGCCACCTGGACATCCTCACGTGCAACGCGACGCATGGCTTCCTGCCGCTCATGCAGCAGGTGCCGGAGGCCGTGCGCGCCCAGGTCACGGTGGCCGCCAACCACTACCGTCAGAACTTCGGCAGGGACCCCGCGGGCATCTGGCTGGCTGAGTGCGGCTACTACCCGGGCCTGGAGCGCGTCCTGGCCGCCGAGCGCATCCGCTACTTCTTCGTGGACACGCACGGCCTGACGGACGCCACGCCGCGTCCACTGCATGGCCCCTACGCACCCATCTTCACCGAGTCGGGTGTCGCCGCCTTCGCGAGAGACCCGGAGAGCAGTCAGCAGGTCTGGAGCTCCGAGCACGGCTATCCGGGCGACCCGGACTACCGCGAGTTCTACCGGGACATCGGCTGGGACCTGGACCTGGACTACATCCGTCCGTTCATCCAGCCCACGGGGGACCGGAAGAACACCGGCTTCAAGTACTACCGCATCACCGGGAAGACGAACGACAAGCAGCCCTATGACCCGGAGCTGGCGCGCGAGCGCGCCGCGGTGCACGCCGGCAACTTCCTCTTCAACCGTCAGCGACAAATCGAGCACCTCGCCTCGCGCCTCGGAGGTCGCAAGCCCGTGGTCGTCGCGCCCTACGACGCGGAGCTGTTCGGGCACTGGTGGTTCGAGGGCCCGTGGTTCCTGGAAGCCCTCATCCGCAAGGCTGCCCGCGAGCAGTCCACGTTCGAGCTGGTGACGCCGTCGGACGACCTGCGCGAGACGCCGGAGAACCAGGTGGCCACGCCGCCGATGTCCTCCTGGGGCGCGGGCGGCTACGCCCATATGTGGCTGGATGGCACCAACGACTGGGTCTACCGCCACTTGACCCACTGCGCGCGGAAGATGGTGGAACTCGCGCGGGACTTCCCGGACGCCACGGTTCTGCAACGTCGCGCGCTCAACCAGGCGGCGCGGGAACTGCTGCTCGCCCAGAGCTCCGACTGGGCCTTCATCATGAAGACGGGCACCATGGTGGAGTACGCCAGGCGGCGAACCCAGGAGCACGTGCGGCATTTCCTCCGGCTGCACGACGAACTGCGCGCGGGCACCATCGACGAGGGCTGGCTTGCTCAATTGGAGGGCCGCGACAACGTCTTTCCGGAACTCGACTACCGTCTCTATTGCCCGGGGTGACCTTCCGGCACGTGGGCGTCGGGCTCGAATGTTTCGATGGATGACCGTGGGCCGTTTCGCTTGCGGGACAGCATTTCGGCTTTAGCTTGGGGAGCATATGAACCGTTCTTCCGTCGCGTTCCGGAGAGCCCTGGCCACCGCGCTGCTCCTCGCCGTCCCGTCGGCCTCGTGGGCGCAGGCTCCGGCGCCCGCTCCCGCGCAGGGCCAGCCCGGCAACCTCCAGCCGGCGACCCGGGAGGCGCAGGCGCTCCCTTCGCTGGCGCCGCTGGTGGACTCGGTGAAGTCCGCCGTCGTCAACGTGGACGTGCAGGCCCGTGGCGGTGGCGGAGGGCCGAGGGGCATGGAGGACAACCCGCTCTTCGACCGCTTCTTTGGCGGTGGGGGAAGCCGGGGAGGAGGGCGGGAGCAGCTCCGCCAGGGCGCGGGCTCCGGCTTCATCATCGAGCCGACGGGCATCGTGCTCACCAACAACCATGTGGTGGAGGACGCGGTGTCCATCACCGTGCGATTGGATGACGGGCGCTCGTTCTCCGCGGTCGTCGTGGGCAGGGACCCGCTCACCGACGTCGCGGTGGTGAAGATCAAGGACAAGGTGGAGGGGCTGCCCACGGTGAAGCTGGGCAACTCCGACGCGCTGCGCGTGGGCGACTGGGTCGTCGCCATCGGCAATCCCTTCGGACTGGCTTCCAGCGTCAGCCTGGGCATCGTCTCCGCGCGAGCACGCGATATCGGCGCGGGGCCCTACGACGAGTTCCTCCAGACCGACGCGGCCATCAACCCGGGCAACTCGGGCGGCCCGTTGTTCAACATGCGAGGTGAGGTCGTCGGCATCAACACCGCCATCGTCGGCGGCGGCACGGGCATCGGCTTCGCGGTGCCCAGCAACCTCGTCACGGCGCTGGTGCCCCAACTGGAGAAGGAAGGCTCCGTCACGCGCGCGTGGCTGGGCGTGGGCATCCAGGACCTGACGCGGGACTTGTCGAGCGCGCTCAAGCTGCCAGTGACGGAGGGCGCCATCCTCACGCAGGTGAATCCTGCCTCTCCGGCGGCGAAGGCGGGCCTGAAGTCCGACGACGTCGTCACCGCTATCGATGGGCAGCCGGTGACGTCCAGCGGCCAGCTCACTCGCACCGTGGCGCTCAAGCGCCCGGGCAGCACCTCCACGCTGACGGTGTTCCGTGAAGGCAAGAAGCAGGACGTGAAGGTGATTCTTGGCACGCGGCCCGATCTGGAGGGTGTGACTTCGCGCAAGCCGCAGGGCGACGACTCGCAGGAGAGCTCGCGCCGCGTGGGCGTCAGCCTCCAGAACCTGGATGCGCGCACCGCGCAGCAGGCGGGCTTCAATGAGCGCCAGGGCGCCCTCATCACCGACGTGGTGCCGGGCTCTCCGGCGGACCGCGCGCAGCTCGAGCCGGGCATGGTGGTGGTGGAGGCCAACCGCAAGCCGGTGAACAGCGCGGACGACCTGGCCAAGGCGATTCGCGCGGCGCCCGCCGGCAGCACGCTGCTCCTGCGCGTGGCGGCCCCGGGAGGCAGCCGCATGCTCCGCGCCCTGCGCATGCCGTAGTGGAGCGGCGGACATGAGCGTCAACTACGTCGCGCTCGGAGACAGCACCGCGGTGGGCGTGGGCGCGCCGCGCGGCGGGGGCTATCCCGAGCGCCTCGCCTCACGGCTGCGCCGAGAGGGGCTGTCAGTGGGGCTCACCAACCTGGGCGTCAGCGGGGCGCGCGTCCGCGACGTCTTCACCGGGCAGCTCAAGGCCACGGTGGCCGCGCAACCCACGCTGGTGACGCTGGGGGTGGGGACCAATGACCTCTGGCGCGGCACGGCGGTGGAGGACTTCCAGGAGGAGTTGGAGCGCATCGCCCGGCGTCTGAAGCAGACGGGTGCCCCCCTGGTGCTGGTGAACATCGCGGACATGGCGATGGCACCCGTCGCGAAGCTGGTGCCCAGTGCCCTCTACGAAGGGCGCATCGAGCCCTTCAACGCCGCCATCGCCCAGGTGGCGCGCACGGAGGGGCTGCACCTGGTGGACATGTATTCGGCGAGTCGGGAGATGTTTCCCCGCTCGCCGCACTTCTTCTCCGGGGATGGCTTCCACCCCTCCGAGGAAGGCTACGAGGAGTGGGCGGACCTGATGCTGCCCACGGTGCGCACGCTCGTGTCCCGCTGAGGCAGCGGGGCCGCGCGCTACGCCTTGGCCACGCCGCCGGGAGGAGCGCTGGCGGTCGGCTCGGTCGGAGGCGCGTGGGGGCCTCGCTCGCGACCGGGGTGGATCTCCATGCCCATCTCGAACGGCGTCGTGCGGTTGCGGCCCGTGCGCTTGCTGCAATAGAGGGCCGCGTCCGCGCTGTCGACGAGCCCCTCCTGCGTGTTGGCGTCGCTGGGGAAGTGGGACACGCCCACGGACACGGTGACGTGGCCGCCCGGGAGGCCGGGCTGGTTGAGCACGATGGTCTCCGCCACCGCGCGACGCAGCTTCTCCGCCACATCCACCGCGTCCTGCTTGGTGGAATGGGGGAGGAGAATGACGAACTCCTCGCCGCCGTAGCGCGCCAGCGTGTCGACCTTGCGCACGCGCGAGCGGAGGATGTCGCAGACGCGGCGGAGCGTCTCGTCTCCCGCCCGGTGGCCGGCCAGGTCGTTGAGGCGCTTGAAGTGATCCACGTCCACCATGAGCAGCGCCAGCGGCGTGCCGAAGCGCTGCGCTCGCGCCAGCTCCAGCTCCATGCGCTGGAAGAGGTGACGCCGGTTGGGCACCCCCGTCAGCGGGTCCGTCATGGTGAGCTTCACCGTCTCCGCGTGCAGCTGGGCGTTCTTCACGGCGGCCGCCGCGATGTCCGCCACCGCGGTGAGCAGCTCGATTTCCCCCGCCGAGAAGCTGGCGATGAGCGGACGCTGGAAGTTCACCACGCCCATGAGCGTGCCCGCGTGCACCATGGGCACCGCGAGCAGCGCGCCGGTGAGCATGGCGTCCGTCACCAGTCCGCGCCGCGCGAAGATGCTGGAGTGGTCCGCGACGTCCGGCAGGTACACCGCCTTGTGCGTCTGGGCCGCGCGGCCGCAGGCGCCTTCGCCCACGGAGAAGGTGAGCCCCTCCGAGCCACGGCCCTCCGGCCACGCCTGCTTCACCTCCAGCGCGCCCTCCGGACTGACGAGCATGATGGAGAACTCCGGAATCTGGAGGCGCTCCACCACCAGCCGGGTGACGGCCTCCAGCAGCTCGTCCAGCTCCAGCGTGGCGTTGAGGGAGCGCGTCACGTCGAACAGCAGCGACAGCTCGCGAAGCCGGTCTTCCAACTCGTCCTTGAGCGCGAGCTTCTCCTTCACCAGCTCCAGGTCGCGGTGGGTGTCGATCTCCTCCGCCTTCATCGCGGTGAGCCGCGCCAGCATCTGGTTGAAGGCGGCGCCCAGGCGCGCGATTTCATCCGTGCCGCGCACGTCCGCGCGCACCAGCAGATCTCCCGCCTCCGCGCGCCCCATGGCCGCGCTCAGCCGACGCAGCGGACGCGTGAGGTTGAAGTGCAGCGACAACGCGATGACGAGCGCGAGCAGGATGGCGAACACCGCCATGGACCCCAGCGCGCCACCGAACACCTTCGTCAGTTGCTGATGCAGCGCGGGCTCCGTCATCCGCATCTGCAGGACACTGGCGCCCGGAACCTCCCCGCGCGAGTGACAGCTCCCGCACTCCGGACCGCCCAGGGGTCGCACCACCTCCGTGACATCGTCCGCCGAGCGCGCCGTCTCCGGCCCGGGGCGGGTGAGCCGCGAGGCCTCCGGATGCACCGAGCCGACCTCGGACGGCTCGCGAGACCAGCGCACGCGTCCGTCCGGCGTCAGCACACGCACGTCCGCCACCGAGCGGAACAACCGCGTGTCCGAGTGGAGCACCTCCGCCACCGCGCCATGCGCGGGCGCACCGGGCCCCTGCGGCAACATGAATGTCGAGGCGACGAACTCCGCGAGTGCGAGCGACTCCACCTGCGTGGCGTCCTGCACCGCCACCCGCGCCTCGCGCCAGAAGTGGCCCACGCCCAGCAACGCCACCACCAACCCCGGCAGAGCGATGCTCCAGAGGAGCTTCCGGCCTACGGTGTCGGGACCCAAGGGCATGCGCGCGTTCGCGTCACTTCGTTCGAAAGGATTCAACTCGTTTCACGAAGAGTCCGCAGAATTGTCAATGGGCTGACGCGGACTGTCAAACGTACTTGCACGGGAATTTTATCATTCCGTTGGCGCATCCGGTTGGCGCACGTCGACGTCCGCGTGCGTCGGGACGGGCGTGGCGGTTAGAAGGGCCACCTCATGGCGACCGAGTTGCTCACGTCCTCGTTGCTTCCCGTTCCGCACGGCTTCGCGACTCGCGCGGGCGGTGTGTCCGAGGGGCCCTTCGCCTCGCTCAACCTGGGGTTCTCCACGGGAGATGACCGGGCGAAGGTGGAGGAGAACCTGCGCAGGCTGGCCACGGCGGCCGGTGCTCCGCTGGGCGCGCTGTCGCGTGTCTCCCAGGTGCACGGGGACCGGGTGCTGGAGGCCCGGGTGGAGGAGGGGGGCGACACGCTGCGGCCTCCCGAGGGCGAGGCGGACGGGCTTTGGACCGAAGTGCCCGAAACGTGGGTGGCCGTGGGCACGGCGGACTGCGTACCGGTGTTGCTGGTGGACCCGGACGGACGGCGTGTGGCGGCGGTGCACTCGGGGTGGCGTGGGACGGACGCGGATATCAGCGCTCGCGCGGTGGAGGCGCTGGTGGCGCGGGGGGCTCGGCCAGAGCGGCTGCTGGCGGCGGTGGGGCCCGCGATTCAGCGCTGTTGCTACGAAGTCTCGGCGGAGCTGGGGCAGCGCTTCACGACGCGCTTCGGCTCGGAAGTCGTGGCGGAGGAGGGCGGGCGCATCCGGTTGGACCTGTCACGGGCGGTGCGGCTGACGTTGCTGGGTGCGGGGCTGCGGGCGGCCCATGTGGACGTGCTACAGGCCTGTACCGCGTGCGAGCCCTCGCGGTTCTTCTCCCACCGGCGTGACGCGGGGCGTACCGGACGCCACCTCAACCTGGTGGTAAACAGGTTCTAGGCGGGGAGCGCCGGCCGTTTTCTTGACGCTCTCCGACGTGCCTTCCTATCCTCGGAGGGACTTTCATCCGTCGAGGCCCGTGCTCGAGCGCTCCGCCATCTTCCGCTTGCTCGCCGCAGCGCCGCTGTGCGCGCTGTGTGCTTGTGCCACCACCGCCGCCTCCCAGGCGGAGGTCGCGGCGCTGCAGGCGGAGCTGCGCACGCTGCGCGAGTCGCAGACGCGCCTGGTGGACCGGCTGGAGCGCCTGGAGGCCCATGCCGCCGTTGACCGCGCGCGGGCCCCTGGTGCCCCCGCGGCGAAGCAGTCCTCCACGGTTCCCGTGCGAGTCACCGCGCCGGAGCAGGGTGGGGCGCTGACGTCGACCCCGGACCTGGCGGTGGTGAAGCTCAAGCCGCGCTTCGAGCCCGCGCCCAAGCTGTCCACGCAGGTGGCGGTGGTGGAGCCCGAGTCCGAGCAGGTGGAGATGTTCATCAGCTCGGTGCCGGACGGCACGCCTGGGTCCGCCTCGGGCGGCACCACCCTGGCGTCGACGGGCGGGGCCACCATGGTGACCACGCGGGAGGATGACCCCGCGGACCAGCCGGACCCGGATGTGCTCGAGGCCGACTACGAGAAGTCGGTGTCGCTCCTGCGCACCGGCAACGTGGAGGGGGGCGTGCAGCGCCTGCGCCGCTTCTCCGAGGAGAACCCCCGCCACCCGCGCGCGGACAACGCGCTGTACTTCAGCGGGCTGGGTCAGATGGGGCTCAACGAGTTCAAGGACGCCGCGAAGTCGTTCGAGCGGCTGATCGCCACCTATCCCGCCGGGGACGCCATGCTGGACGGCATGCTCCGGCTCGCCGAGTGCCGGATGCGGCTCAACCAGGCCGCGGATGCCCGGGCTCTCTACACGCGCGTCGTCACCCAGTTTCCGGGGACGGCCGCCGCCACGCAGGCGGAGCAGCGGCTCGCCGCCCTCCCGCAGTGAAGTCTTCTTCGAAAGGATGTCGTGCGATGCGCACCCGGATCCTCACCTCGCTGATGTTGAGCCTCGCCGTCGCCCCCGCCTGGAGCGCATTCGCGCAGCAGCAGGAGGGCAGCGACCCGGAGGACACCGAGGCCGGCGGTGAGACGGAAGGCGCGGAGGTCATGGACGAGGCGCCCGAGCGCCCCTCCGGCACCAACGTGACGCTGCCGCCCGGCGCGGCCAAGGGCCGTGACAGCGCCCCCGGCGTGGTCCACACCGTCGAGTCCGGTGACACGCTGTGGGACCTGTCCTCGCGCTACCTGGGCAGCCCCTGGTACTGGCCGAAGGTCTGGTCCTACAACCCGGAGATCGCCAACCCGCATTGGATCTACCCGGGCAACCAGGTGAGCTTCTTCGGCGGGGGCGAGGAAGTGCCCCAGCGCGTGGAGACCGGCGACGACACCGTCGACGTGGCCGCCCCCACGGAGCTGTCCGGCGGGGACATGGTCTCGGTGTCGGGCAAGATTGGCTACGACGTGTCCTCGTCGCGGCCGGTGACGACGCAGGGCTTCGTCACCGCGCGCGAGCTGGAGGAGGCGGGCCGCATCGAGGGCTCCCCGAACGGCGCGCTGATGCTGGCCTTCCCGGACAACGTCTACGTGCGCTTCAAGCGCAAGGCCGACGCCAAGGTCGGTGACCGCTACGTCGTCTTCCACACCACGCAGAAAGTGAAGCACCCGCGCTCGGGCAAGGAGCTGGGCTTCCTGACGGACTTCGTGGGCACGCTGCGCGTGGTGCGCGTGGACAAGGGCGTCGTCACCGCGCAGATCGTCGACACCTGGGACGGCATCGAGCGTGGCGACCTGGTGGGCCCCTACGGCGAGAAGCTCAGCGAGCGCGTCGCCCCCCGGCCCAACACGAAGGAACTCAACGCCACCGTCGTGACGGCGCTGGTGCCGTACCTGTCGCTGCTCGGCGAGCACAACACCGTGGTGCTGGACAAGGGCAGCGCGGATGGCGTCCAGCTGGGCAACACCTTCCTCATCCTCCGCCAGGGCGACCCGTCCCGGCAGGTGCTGGGCAAGCCGGAGCTCCCCCCGCCGCCCGCGTCCGACAAGGCGCTGCCGTGGGAGAACATCGGCACGTGCATGGTCACCGAGGTGAAGGAGCGCACCAACAACTGCCTGATGATGCGCTCCACCGAGGAGATCAACACCGGCGACCGCGCGTACATGCGCGTCAGCCCCGCCCCCACCGCCAGCCGCTGATTCCGGCAGGAAAAGTGCATCCCCTCCCGTCCAGGAGGGGTTGAGTGCTTGACCGGTGGCGGTCCGGTGTTTATGTGTCGCGCCCCTCCCTGCGGACCCATCTTCTATATAGGTGGGAATGGAGGGGGGTTGGGTATGGCGGACGCTGAGACGGACAGCCTCACGGCGGAACAGCAGGCATGCCTGGCGCTCTGGGCCGTTCCCGGCCTGGGGCCGAGGACGCTGGCCGCCTTGCGCGCATTCGCCGACGGTCGTCTCGCTCCCCTGGCCGCGACTCCGGTAGGAGACTGGGTGTCCGAAGCGCCGGTTTCCCCACAAGTTCGTCGTCGGCTGGCGACCCTGGAGCGGCTCCCCGTCGTCGCGGAGCGGTTGCAGGAGGCGTGTCACGCAGGAGGCATGCGGGTGGCGTTCGCCGAACAGCGGACCTATCCGGAGCGTCTCAAGCAGGTGGAGGACGCGCCGCCCCTGCTGTTCCACCGGGGCCAGCCCGGGCCGCCGCGCAGGCGGGTGGCCATGGTGGGCAGCCGACATCCGGATCAGGGTTTCCTGCCTTTTGCCCGTGCCTTCGCCCGTCAGGTGGCCGAGGGTGGGGTGGGGGTGGTGTCGGGTGCGGCGGCGGGCGTGGACCGGGCGTGCCACTGGGGTGCACTGGACGTGGGCGCGGAGACGTGGGCTTTTCTGGGGTCGGCGCTGGATGCGTTGGACCCGGCGCAAGCCCGCCTGCTTCCTCACTTTTTGGAGAGGGGCGGGGTGTTCTTCAGCGAGCTGCCGCCTGGGGTGCGGGCAAGCACCTCCACGTTTCCCCGGCGCAACCGGCTCATCTCCGGCGCATCGGATGCGGTCCTGGTGATGAGGGCGGGGGCGGAGTCGGGCAGTTTGCACACGGCGAAGGCGGGGCGGGCGCAGGGCCGGCCGGTGCTGGCGATGCCGGGGGATGTACGTCAGGCGGATGCGGCAGGCTGCAACGCCCTGCTGCGGGAAGGGCACGCGAGTGCGTGCCTGGATGCGAAGGACGTCTGGCGGGCGGTGGGTGTTGACCCTGGGTGGATGGTGGCGCCGGGAAAGGCTGATTCGTGGGAAGGGCTCTCCGCGGAAGCGCGGGGCGCCTATGCGGTGTTGGACCGGATTCCCCGGACGTTCGATGAGGTGCTGACCGGGAGCACCCTCACACCCGCGGCGCTCGTCAGCGCGCTGGTGGAGCTGGAGATGACGGGGCTGGTCGTCCAGCACCCGGGCAGGCTGTACGAGAAGATCTAGGTAGGAGAGTCATGGCCACGCGGACGAAGAAGAAGGCGGAAGAGACCGAGGCGACCGAGGAGAAGGCGCCCCGCGAGGCGGCCGGTCGCACGGCCGCCAAGAAGAAGACTGCGGCCAAGAAGAAGCCCGCGGCCAAGAAGACCGCGGCCAAGAAGACCGCGGCCCGCCGGCGTACCACCAAGAAGGGTGACGACGACTCGCTGCCCGCCGTGGACGCGGACGCCGAGGAAGAGGCCACGCCGCGCGGCAAGGGGCCGCACTACCTGGTCGTCGTGGAGTCGCCCGCCAAGGCGAAGACCATCAAGAAGTACCTGGGCTCCGGCTACACGGTGAAGGCGTCCGTGGGGCACGTGAAGGACCTGCCCAAGAGCAAGATTGGCGTCGACGTGGAGCACGACTTCCAGCCCGAGTACGAGGTCATCAAGGGCAAGGAGAAGGTGCTCAACGAGCTGAAGAAGATGGCGAAGTCCGCCGACAAGGTCTTCCTGGCCACGGACCCCGACCGCGAGGGCGAGGCCATTGCGTGGCACATCAAGGAAGAGCTGGCGCATCCGGACGCGATGCGGGTGACCTTCAACGAAATCACCAAGAAGGCCATCCAGGAAGCCATCGCCCAGCCGCGTGAGCTGAACCAGGACAACTACGACTCGCAGCAGACGCGTCGCATCCTGGACCGCCTGGTGGGCTATCAAATCTCGCCGCTGCTCTGGCAGAAGATCCGCCGGGGCCTGTCCGCCGGACGCGTGCAGTCCGTCGCGGTGCGCCTCATCGTGGAGCGCGAGGCGGAGATCAAGGCCTTCGTCCCCGAGGAGTACTGGACGCTCGACGCGCTCCTGGAAGGCCCCACCGGCCCGCCGCCGTTCAAGGCCAAGCTGTCCAAGGTGGACGGCAAGAAGGTGGAGCTGAAGGACCGCGCCATCACCGAGGGCCTGGTCAACGAGCTGAAGGACGCCGCGTTCTCCGTGGCCAAGGTGGACCGCCGCGAGCGGCGCCGCAACGCGCCCGCGCCCTTCATCACCTCCAAGCTCCAGCAGGAGGCGGCCAACCGGCTGTCCTTCACCGCGAAGAAGACGATGACGCTGGCGCAGAAGCTCTACGAGGGCGTGCCCCTCGGCGAGGAAGGCCAGACGGCGCTCATCACGTATATGCGCACGGACTCCACGCGTCTGTCGGACGACGCCGTGAAGCAGGTGCGGGAGATGATCGGCTCCAAGTACGGCGCGGAGTACCTGCCGGAAGAGCCGGTGGTCTACAAGTCCAGGAAGAGCGCGCAGGACGCCCACGAGGCCATCCGCCCCACGTCGCTGGAGTACCCGCCGGAGCGCGTGCGGCCCTTCTTCGACGCGATGGACGAGCAGGACATGTTCCGGCTCTACGAGCTCATCTACAACCGCTTCGTGGCGTGCCAGATGAAGCCCGCCGTGTATGACCAGACGAGCGCGGACATCGCCGCGGGCCGGGCCACGTTCCGCGCCTCCGGCAGCACGCTGAAGTTCCCCGGCTACCTCGCGGTGTACGGCGCGGGCCTGACGCCGGAAGAGGAGTCGGAGAAGGAGAAGGCCAAGGCCGCGGGCGAAGAGGGCGCGGATGGCGCCGACGCCGTGGGCGACCTGCCGCTGCTCAACGACAACGACAAGCTGGGCCTGCAGAAGCTCCTGCACGAGCAGCACTTCACCCAGCCGCCCCCGCGCTTCAGCGAGGCCACGCTGGTGAAGGAGCTGGAAGAGAAGGGCATTGGCCGCCCGTCCACCTACGCGGCCATCCTCTCCACCATCCAGGACAAGAAGTACGTGGAGAAGCTCGAGGGCCGCTTCCGGCCCACGGACCTGGGGCAGATGACGAACGAGATGCTCGTCAAACACTTCCCCCACGAACTGGACGTCACCTTCACCGCGACGATGGAGGAGAAGCTCGACCAGATCTCCGAGGGTGAAGCGAAGTGGGTGTCGGTGCTGCGCGACTTCTACGGGCCCTTCAAGGACACGCTCGAGAAGGCGAAGGCGGAGATGCGCGACGTCAAGCGCGAGGAGATCAAGACCGACATCGCCTGTGAGAAGTGCAGCAACCACTTCGTCATCAAGTTCGGAAAGATGGGGCACTTCCTCGCCTGTTCGAACTACCCCGACTGCAAGAACACCAAGGACTTCAAGCGGGATGCCGAGGGGAAGATCGTCATCGTCGAGGAAGAGACGACGGACGAGCTGTGCGAGAAGTGCGGCAAGCCCATGGTCATCAAGCGCGGCCGCTTCGGGCGCTTCATGGCGTGCTCGGGCTACCCGGACTGCAAGACGTCCAAGCCCATCTCCATCGGCGTGGGTTGCCCGGAGTGCAAGCAGGGCTACCTGACCGAGCGCCGCAGTGGCCGCGGGAAGATCTTCTTCGGCTGCAACCGCTACCCGGACTGCCGCTTCGCCGCGTGGGACCGGCCCCTGGCGGAGGCGTGCCCGGATTGCGCGTCGCCGTATCTGCTCCAGAAGTACTCCAAGCGGGACGGCGCGTACGTCGCATGCCCGAACAAGGAGTGCGGTTACCGGCGGGAGGTCGCTGAGCAGTCGGGCGTCCCCACGGACCCGGGAACTTCGTCGGCGGCCTGAAAACCCAAGTGTTTACAGGGGGCTGGCCCGTCCGTGGCTTGACAGCTTCGGCGGGCCCGCCCTACAACCCGACCAATGATTTCCTCGGTGGTCAGCGAGCTGCTGGTCAACGCGAGCCTCGCGGCCGCGGACGCCGGAAAGCTCGGCGTCACGGACTCCGTCATCAAGTTCTTCAAGGATGGCGGTCCGTTCATGTTCGTGAACCTGTTCTGGCTGGCGTGCGCGCTGGCGGTGGCGTTGGAACGCATCGTCACGCTGGTGTTCCGCTACAACCTGAACCCGGCGCCCTTCATGGAGCAGATCTCCAAGCTGGTGCGCGGCGGCAACCTGGACCGCGCGGTGAAGGTGTGCGGCATGGCGCCGACCGCGCCCCTGGCCAAGGTCATCCGCGCGGGGCTGGTGCACGCGAACCGGGGTGAAATCGAGGTGGCCAAGGCGGTGGAAGAGGCCCTCATCGAGCACAGCCCGCATGTGTCCAAGCGCATCCCCTGGCTGTGGTCCCTGGCGAACATCGCGACGCTGGTGGGCCTGGTTGGCACCATCTTCGGCCTCATCGGCACCTTCCAGGCGCTGGGCGACGTGCCGGCGGACCAGAAGCAGCGGCTGTTGTCGGACGGCATCTCCAAGGCGATGAACAACACCGCCTTCGCGCTCTCCATCGCGGTGGTCTGCATCATCTTCCACCTGTTCCTCACGTCGTACGCGAAGAGCATGGTGGAGAGCCTGGAGCTCAACGCGCTGAAGCTGGAGAACCTCCTGTCGCGTCGCGGCAGCGTGGACCCGGCGGCCACGGAGCTCGAAGCCCGCGCGTCGTAGGGCGGGGCGAGCGCGCGCCATGGCGTTCCACTACTCCCGCCGCAAGCTGAAGGTCCGCGAGGAAGAAGAGTCGGGCGAGCTGAACGTCGTCCCGTACCTCGACATCCTCATGAACCTCATCATCTTCATGCTGCTGTCGATCACGGGGCTGACCTCGTTCGGCATCCTCAACGTGAGCGCGCCAGGCTACGGCGCGCCGTCCACGGCGCTGACGCCTGAGTCGCCGAGCGACGAGCCGAAGCTCACGCTGTCCGTGCTCATCTCCCGCAAGGGCCACTTCGTCAGCAGTGAGAACGCCATCCTCGGAGAAGGCGGCGCGCCCACGGTGCCGACGACCGCCGACGGCGTCTACGACTACGCCGCGCTCAACGCGTGGATGGTGAAGATCAAGACCGAGTTTCCCAAGGAGACGAAGGTCATCGTCGGCGCGGACGCGGATGTGCCCTACGACGTGCTCATCCAGACGATGGATGCGCTGCGCGAGGAGCAGGGTCCCCAGCGCCGGTTGCTGTTCCCTGATGTCACCCTGGCGGGGACCTGAGTCATGTCCTCCGAACCCATGTCGCACGCGCCTGATGCCGTCGACGAGGAGGCCCTGGCGCGGCTGCGCTTCCGCCGGGCGCTGTCTCGCAAGAAGCGCAAGGAGCGCGACGCGGCGGGAGAAATCAAGGAGCTGAACATCACCGCGATGATGGACATGATGACCATCCTCCTGGTGTTCCTGCTCAAGTCCTTCGCGTCGTCCTCCGCCGCGGTGACGGCCTCCGAGGACGTCCGGCCGCCCATCTCCACCACGCGCGCCACGCCGCAGGACACCATCGCCGTCACCATCACCGCCAAGAGCCTGCTGGTGGGGGAGCGGGAGGTGCTGCGGCTGCAGAACGGTCAGCTCCCCGCCGAGGCACTCCAGGGCCGGCTGGTGCTCCCGCTCGACGCCCGGTTCAAGAAGGAAGTGGAGAAGCTGAAGTACATCGCCGAGCGCAACCCTCAGGCGCCCTTCAGCAAGGAGCTGTCGGTCATCGCGGACCGCAAGGTTCCCTACGATTTGCTCCTCAGCGTGCTCTACACGGCGGGGCAGAACGAGCTGGAGAACTACCGCTTCGTCGTCCTCAAGAAAGAGGGCGACTGAAGAACGAGCGGCGCTCCCCGGCGGAACCAGGGAGCGCCCGCCTGTCACGTCACCGGCACAGGGCTACAGCGACGGCGTCGCGTAGTGCCCGCCGCGTGTGTCCTGCTCGTGCTGCTCGGCGTCCTCCGCGCAGCGGATGGCGAAGGGCAGGGCTTCCAGGCGGTCCATGGAGATCTCCTGGCCGCAGTCCACGCACTCGCCGAACACGCCCGTGTCCATGCGCAGCAGCGCGGCGTCGATGAGCATGACCTCGCGGCGCTGGGCCTCCATCAGACTGGACAGGGTGTAGTCCGCCAGCTCCGACTGGGCGTTCTCCTCGTACTCGGGATCCCGCTCCTGCTCCTTGAGCGCGGTCAGCTCGCGGTGCGTGCCGCTGCTGGTGGTGAGGATTTCCCGCCTGCGGCGCTGAAGAATCTCGCGAACCTTCAGCAAATCTTGGGCTCGGCTCATGGTGGCCTCGTTTCCGTGTTGCTGTCTTCGAGTGCGTTGTGCGCTCGCTCGGAAGAACGCTGCCTCGAGCGATGAACGCGAGAAACGTAGGGGTGCAACCCAGGTGGGGAAACCGCGCCTTCCAACCAGGGGCGAAGGTGGCTCGGGGGGCAGGCGGCCGGACGTGGGGCCCTGGACAAGACGCCGGGTTGACGCCCATGGCTTCGCGAGTGGGACAGGGCGTGCCAGTCCTGCTAACTGTTCGCTGACGGGCTGGCGCTCGGCGCTCCCGGGAGGAACAGGATGGCGGACGTGAAGCAGCAGCGGGTGACGGTGATTGGCGGCGGCCTGGCCGGTACGGAGTGCGCATACCAGCTCGCCCGCCGGGGCGTGCCGGTGGTGCTGCGCGAAATGAAGCCCCACAAGCGTTCTCCGGCGCACAAGTCGGATCAGCTCGCGGAGCTGGTGTGCAGCAACTCGCTGCGCTCGGACAACCCGGAGAGCGCCATTGGCCTGCTGCACGCGGAGCTGCGCTCGCTGGGCTCGCTGATTCTGAGCAGCGCGGATGCCCACCGGGTACCCGCCGGAGACGCGCTGGCGGTGGAGCGCGAGGGCTTCTCCAAGGCCATCACCGAGTCGCTGCTGCGCCAGGCGGGCGTGGAGCTGGTGGCCGGTGAGGTGGAGACGCTGCCAGAGGAGGGCCCCGTCGTCGTGGCCACCGGGCCGCTGACCTCGGATGCCCTCACTCGCGAGCTGGAGCGGCACGTGGGGCAGAAGCTGTATTTCTACGACTCCATCGCCCCCATCCTCTCCGGAGACTCCATCGACCTGACGGTGGCCTTCCGACAGAGTCGCTACGGCAAGGGCGGCGGCGACGACTACCTGAACCTGCCGATGAACCGCGAGGAGTACTACCGCTTCATCGCGGAGTTGAAGGCGGGGCAGAAGGTGGTGCCGCACAGTTTCGAGGAACCGAAGTACTTCGAAGGCTGTCTGCCCATCGAGGTCATGGCGGAACGCGGCGACGACACCCTGGCCTATGGGCCGATGAAGCCGGTGGGACTCCGGGACCCTCGCACGGGCCAGGAGCCGCACGCGGTGGTGCAGTTGCGCATGGAGGACCGCGCCGGCACGTCCTGGAACATGGTGGGCTTCCAGACGCGCCTGACGTGGGGCGAGCAGAAGCGCATCTTCGTCTCCTGCATCCCCGGCCTCCAGAACGCGGAGTTCCTCCGGATGGGGCAGATCCACCGCAACACCTTCATCGACTCGCCCCGGCTGCTGTCGGCTGACTTGTCCCTGAAGACCGAGCCCCGGGTGTTCTTCGCGGGGCAGGTGTCCGGCGTGGAGGGGTACGTGGAGAGCGCGGCGTGTGGCTACCTGGTGGCGCTGGCGCTGCACGCGCGCCTGAGCGGGAAGGAGTGGGTGCCGCCCCCGGCGACGACGGGGCTGGGCTCGCTGTTCCGTCATGTGACGGGCGAAGCGCACCCGCCGGACTACCCGCATCAGCCCTCCAACATCATCTATGGCCTCTTCCCGCCGCTGACCGGGCGGATGAAGAAGGCGGACAAGCGGGCGGCGTACTCGGCCCGCGCGAAGCAGGACCTGGCGGCGTGGCTGCCGCACGCGGGTGTCCCCTCGTCGGGCACCCCGGAGCTTGAGGAGCAGAGGAGCGCATGATGCGGCCGAGGCTGGGACGACTTCTGGGCGCGGGCCTGATGGCCTCGCTCATGGTGGCGGGCACGGGGTGCAAGAAGGGCGAGGACAGCGGGGCGAAGGGGAATGCCCCCGCCGCGACGGCCTCGGGTGGCTCCGCGCCTCCGAGCCGCGCGTCCGCGCCGAGCAGCTCCGGACGTGGCGCGCCCGCTGGAGCAGGGCAGGGCCTGCTGCTGGCGGCGGGCCGCGCGGCGGACCTGCGGCTGACGTCGGACGGACGCTTCGCCACGTACCTGTTGAACGGGCAGAAGCCCCGGCTGGACGGCGTGCCTCCGCAGATGTTGCTCGGGGAGCTGTTCGTGGTGGCCGTGGAGGGGGGCGAGCCGCGCAAGCTGGGCGACAGCGTGACGAACGTGCCGGGCGGGCTGCTGTTCTCGGCGGACTCGAAGCACGCGCTGTACCTCACCGGCTACAACCCGGCCTCGCAGTCCGGCTCGCTCAACGTGGCGGTGCTGGATGACGCGAAGGCGGAGCCGACGGTGCTGGGCACGGCGGTCAGCTACATGCTGCCGTCGCCGGACGGGACGAAGCTGGCCTTCGTGGACGGCGGCAAGCTGAAGCTGGGCCCGCTGCCCTCGGGGCCGTTCGTCGACGTGGCGGCCGAGGTGAGCACCGCGCAGTTCACCTCCGACAGCAAGACGCTGCTGCTCAAGCGGCGGCTGTCCGCCGCGGGTGGCCTCGCGGCGGTGTCGGTGGAGAAGCCCGAGGAGGCGCCGCGCAAGCTCGCGGACCAGGTGGGTGACTACGCCGTGTCTCCGGATGGTCAGCGCGTGGCCTTCCAGGTGCGCAGTGAGTCCGTGCGCGGGCTCTACGACTTGTACCTGGCGGAGCTGCCGGCGCAGAAGCCGAAGCGGCTGGCCGTGGCGGCGCAGGCCTTCGGGTTCTCTCCGGATGGCAAGTGGCTGGCGCGCTCGGAGAACGGCAAGCCGGACGTGCCGGGTGACTTGTACGTGGGCCCTGCCTCCGGCGGGCCGGGCCGCAAGGTGGGCGAGCGCGTGGAGATCTTCTCCTTCTCCCCGGACTCGCAGGCCGTGGGCTTCCTGGACAGGTACGACGTGACGGCGCGCGCGGGCTTGATGGCCGTGGCCTCGCTGCCGGATGGCGCGCCCAAGCGGGTGGGGGACCGTGTGCCCAACTTCGTCTGGGGCTCGGACGCGCGCTACGTGGCCTTCCTTTCGCGCTTCCTCAAGCCGGAGTACTCCGTGGACCTGATGCTCTATCCCCTGGGCGCGGAGAAGGCGGAGAAGGTGCACCGGGGCGTCTTCGGCTACGGCTTCATGCCGGGCAACGGGCAGGTGGTGTTCCGCGCCAACTGCATCCGCAACGGACGCGCGTGTGACTTCAAGGCGCTCGAGCTGCCCCAGAAGGCGGACCCGCAGACGTGGCTCCAGGGCATCTTCAGCTACAAGCTCTCCGCGGATGGTCAGCGCGTGCTGGCGACGTCGGCGCGGATGGACTCGGACACGTACGACATCGCCGTGTACGACGCGAAGACGCAGGCGCGAAAGCCGTTGGACCAGGGCGTCCAGGTGCCGGTGTACTTCGGCGGCAAGGATGACTCGCGCGCCGTGTACATCATCTCCCAGGGGCCGAAGGCCGGCGTCTACAGCGTGTCGGCCCTCCCGTAGTCGCGCGTCGCGTGGGGTTCACCGGAGCGTGAGTTGGAAGCTCACGCCTCCGGGCCCGACGCTGAAGCCCGCGTGGGGGCCGAAGAGGAGCAGGGAGAACAGGGCCATTCCCAGGCACATGAGGGCGACCTTTCGACCCGTGCGCAGGGAGTGGAAGAACGTCGTCTCGTAGTTGGCTCCCACGAAGCGCAGCGCGAAGAGCAGGCCAACGGGCAGCAGCGGCGTCTCGTTCACCGTGAACCAGAGGGTGGAGAGCGCGAGCAGTTGGTAGTAGCGCTTGCGGCTCAGGTGGAAGCGGTCGTCGTATTCGGCGGCGGCGTGCATGGGCTGCCTTTCTTTCGTGCGAGGCCAGGTGTGCCGCCGCGTCGATTGCAGGGGGCTCGCCACTCGCAGGCGCACGTCGTTCCGGTGGCTTGGAACGCGCCGTCGTCCGGGTGATGGGACACCCGGTCCGACGTGACAGCCGAGCGGCTGGCCTCATGGAGAGACGCTGCTTCGGAGCCGTGCGAGGTGACGTCGGGTGTGCTTAGGTCCGCCGCCTGTATGACTTCGACTCCGCTCACCTATCGCCGCTATGGCGGCTCGCTTCAGGTCGACATTCCTTCCTTCGATGTGCTCGTGGAGGCCGCGCGCATTCCCGAGACGCAGTGGATCGCCACGGCGTGTCCGCTGGAGGGGCTGAGCTGCGACCCGGCCTTCCTCAAGTTCCTGGACACGGACGGCAATGCGCGCGTCCGCGTGGCGGAGGTGCGCGCCGCGGTGGCCTGGGCCGCGAAGCACTTGAAGGACCGGCGCGGCGCGGACGCGAACAGTGACGTGCTGGACTTGAACGCGCTGTCCTCGGACGCGGCCTCGCTGCGGACCGCGGCGGAGATGATTCTGCGCACGGTGGGCGCGCCAGACATGGGGCGCATCTCGCTTGGCCAGGTGCGAGCGAGCGACCTGGAGCTGCGCAAGTCGGGGCAGAACGGTGATGGCATCATCGCCCCGGAGCGCCTGCCGGAGTCCCTCCGCCCGCTCGCGAAGGACGTCATGGCGTCCTTCCCCGAGTTGAAGAACCGCTCGGGCGAGGCGGGCGTGGACCGGCCGATGCTGCAGCGCTTCCGCGAGGCTCGCGAGGCGCTGCTGGCCCATCTGGGCAAGCGTGGCGACGTCTTCGTATGGGGCGAAGAGAGCGAGTCGCGCGCGCGACGCATCCGCGAGGTGGCGCCGCTGCTGGACACCTACTTCCTCCAGTGCCGCCTGGTGGCGGTGCAGCCGGAGGCCGCGGCCAACTTGAGGCTGCGCGCGGAGCGGGTGGAGAGCTCGCTGGGTGACTCGGCCGCGCTGGGCAAGGCGGCGGGGGATCTGCCCATCGCGGTGCCGGAAGCCTCGGGCGTGTTGGAGTGGGCGCGGCTCTTGCGCGGTCCCTCCTATGAGCAACTGCAGTCGTTCCGTCGCGACGTCGCCGCGCCGGTGACGGGGGACTCGGAGCGCCTGTCGGACACGGCGTGGCGCGAGCTGGTGGCGAAGGCGGACGCCGTGCTCGCATGGTTCACCCAGCGCGAGGCGAACCCGGTGCACAAGCTGGCCGACTCGCTGCCCACCGTGTCGCTCACGGACCTGGACGCCATCGATGCGGCCAGTCAGGCGGACCTCTCGTTGGCGCCCACGCTGGCCGCCATCGTCGAGCTGGAGCGACTGGTGCTCTACCAGCGCTGGCTGCTGGTGTTCGCCAACAACTTCATCAGCATGCCCAACCTCTATCTCCCCAAGGCGCCCGCGCTGATGGAGAAGGGGACGCTCATCCTCGGCGGACGCAAGTACACGCTGTCGGTGCTCGCGAAGAACCGCGCGGAGCACGCGGCGCTCACGAGCCAGGGCACCACGTGCATCCTCTACGTGCTGGTGGCGCCCAAGGACGGCACGCCCGGCTACGAGGTGGCGGTGCCCGTCACTCGCGGTCGGAGCACGGACCTGGTCGTGGGCAAGCGCGGCGTCTTCTACGACGTGGATGGCCAGGAGCACGACGCCACGGTGACGCATGTCGTCCGCCAGCCCGTGTCGCTGTGGGAGTCGATGACCATGCCCTTCACTCGCATGGCCTCGTTCATCACCGGCAAGATTGAAGGGCTCGCGTCGGCGGGGGAGAAGACCTTCGACGCCACGCTGGAGCAGGGGTATTCGCAGACCGTGGCGGCGGCGCCCGCTCCCGTCGCGGCTCCGGCGGCGGCTCCGGCCCCATCTCCCGGTGGGCTCGCGGGAGTCATCGCGGCGGGTAGCATCGCGGCGGCGGCGTTGGGCTCGTCCTTCGCGTTCATCGTCACGCAGGTGAAGTCGCTGACGATGGTGGACGTCATCACCGCGGCGTCCCTCATCGCCATCGTCGTCATGGCGCCCGCGGGCCTGCTCGGCTGGCTGAAGCTGCGGCGCCGCAATCTGGCGCTGCTCCTGGAGGGCTCCGGCTGGGCGCTCAATGACCGCCTCATGTTGACGCATGGACTGTCCACGCTCGTGACCCGGCGTCCGAGGCTGCCCCGGGGAGCGCGCGTGGACCGACGGGACATGGTCCGCCCGGCGATGCTCGCCCAGCAGGACGAGGATGGCGAGACGGAGGGGCTGTCCGGCTGGGCTCGGTTCGGGCTCGGGGCGCTCATCTTCTTCGTGCTGCTCTGGCAGGTGCGCAACCCCATCCTCACGTGGATGTGTGAGAAGGCGTGGCTGTCAGACGCCACGTGTGTCGCGCTGCTGCCCGCGCCGACGCCCGTGGTTCCAGTCGTTGCCCCCGCCGTGCCGACGAAGTAGGGGTTTCGCGGGGCCCGGAATCTTGCGAGCCTCTCCGGGCCCCCTACGCTGGCCTCGCCATGACGACCCTCTCGCCGCTGCTGGAGAAGTTCCGCGTCCACCTGGAGGACGAGAAGGGGTCGTCACCGCACACGGTGCGCAACTACCTGGTCGACCTGGTGGACTACGAGCGCTACCTCGTCGAGCGGATGAAGCTCTCGCTCCTGGCCGGCTCCCACGCCGCCATTCGCGGCTACCTGGGCACGCTGAGCGTGGACCATGCCCCCGCGAGCCGCGCCCGTCGGCTCGCGTCCATCAAGTCCTTCTACAAGTACCTGGTGCGGCAGAAGCTCCTGCCCGCGAGCCCCGCGAAGCTGGTGAAGAGCCCCAAGCTGCCCAAGGCGCTGCCCAAGGTCCTGCCGGTGGAGGAGGTCTTCGCGCTCCTGGACGTGCATGACTTGAAGACGGTGCTCGGGCTGCGCGACAAGGCCATCCTGGAGTTGCTCTACGGCGGCGGGCTTCGCATCAGCGAGCTGTGTGACTTGGACCTGCTCGCCGTGGACCGGAGCGGGCGCATCGTCCGGGTCATGGGCAAGGGCAGCAAGGAGCGCCTCGTCCCCGTCAACGCGCAGGCCATCCGCTCGCTGGAGGCATACCTCGCCCGGCGCGGGGAGCTGTTGGCGGAGCCGAAACCCAGCCAGGCGCCAGAGGCCATCTTCCTCAACTTCCGTGGGGGACGGCTGACTCCTCGGAGCATCCGCCGACACCTGGACGCGCACGTGCTGAAGTGCGCGCTGGCGCGCAAGGTGAGTCCACACGCGCTGCGTCACTCCTTCGCCACGCACCTGCTCGGAGGGGGCGCGGACATCCGCAGCATCCAGGAGCTGCTGGGCCACGCGAGTCTGTCCACCACGCAGCGGTATACCCACGTGAGCTGGGAGCAGCTCCAGCAGGTCTACGACGCGGCCCATCCCCGGGCGTGAGGGTGCGCCTCGCCGCTCCCTGGCGCGAGGAAACGGTGCGGGAGCGGACAGGCAGGCGGTGTTCCTTGGAAACGCGGGGCGCGGCTTGTTAAACCCGCTCCATGTTCCACGGAACCACCATCCTCTGTGTGCGGCGTGACGGGAAGGTCGCCATCGCCAGCGACGGGCAGGTCTCCCTCGACAAGACGGTGATGAAGAACACGGCGAAGAAGGTTCGCAAGCTGGGCGAGGGCCAGGTGCTCGCCGGCTTCGCGGGCAGCACCGCCGATGCCTTCACCCTCTTCGAGCGCTTCGAGGGCAAGCTCAAGGAGCACCAGAAGAACATGGCGCGCGCCTGCGTGGAGCTGGGCAAGGACTGGCGCACCGACAGATTCCTTCGTCGGCTGGAGGCGCTGCTCGTCGTCGCGGACAAGGACAAGACGTTCATCCTCTCCGGGGCGGGTGACGTGATTGAGCCGGACTACGGCATCGCCGCGGTGGGCAGCGGAGGCCCGTATGCGCTCGCCGCCGCGCGCGCGCTCATGGCGCACACGCAGATGCCCGCGCGGGACGTGGCTCGGGAGTCGCTCTCCATCGCCGGCGAAATCGACATCTACACCAACGCCAACATCTCCCTCGAAGAGCTCTAGGAGCCCCCCGTGGCCGAATCGCGAAAGCCGTCCGCCTTCACGCCTCGCGAGGTGGTGAGCGAGCTGGACCGTTACATCGTCGGGCAGAACGCCGCCAAGCGCGCGGTGGCCATCGCCCTGCGCAACCGGTGGCGCCGTCAGCAGGTCAATGACGACCTGCGCGACGAAATCCACCCGAAGAACATCATCATGATTGGACCCACCGGCGTGGGGAAGACGGAGATTGCCCGCCGGCTGGCGAAGCTCGCGCAGGCGCCCTTCGTGAAGGTGGAGGCCTCCAAGTTCACCGAGGTCGGCTACGTGGGCCGCGACGTGGAGTCGATGATTCGCGACCTCGTCGAGAACGCCATCTCCCTGGTGCGCGAGGAGGAGACGGAGAAGGTCCGCCCCCGCGCCGAGGAGCTGGCCGAGGACCGGCTGATGGAGCTGCTCCACAGTGGCGGCTCCCGTCCTCCTCCGCCCCCGCCTCCGCCCTTCGGCTTCTCGCCGCCTCCGCCGCCTCCTCCCGCGCCACAGCGCCTGGGAGACACCGAGCGGGAGAAGCTCCGCGCCCAGCTGCGCACGGGAACGCTCGATGACCAGTTCGTGGACGTGGAGACGAGCGACAGCGGGCAGACGTTCATGCGCGGCTTCTCCGGCCAGGGCATGGAGGAGATTGGCGTCAACCTGCAGGACCTCTTCAAGAACATGCCGGGCATGAGCAAGACGCGCCGACGTCGCGTGCGCGTGCCGGAGGCGCTCCAACTGCTGCGTCAGGAAGAGGCCCAGAAGCTGGTGGACCCGGACCGCGTGCAGCGCGAGGCCGTGGTGCGCGCCGAGTCGAGCGGCATCGTCTTCATCGACGAAATCGACAAGATCGCCAGCCGCGAGGGCGCCAAGGGCAGCAGCGGCCCGGACGTCTCGCGCGAGGGAGTGCAGCGAGACATCCTCCCCATCGTCGAGGGCTCCACCGTCAACACCAAGTACGGCATGGTGAAGACGGACCACATGCTCTTCATCGCGGCGGGCGCGTTCCACGTCTCCAAGCCCAGCGACCTGATTCCCGAGCTGCAGGGGCGCTTCCCCATCCGCGTGGAGCTGGAGGCGCTCTCCGGTGACGACCTCATCCGCATCCTCCGCGAGCCGAAGAACTCCCTCCTGCGCCAGTACACCGCGCTCCTCCACACGGAGGGCGTGCGCCTGTCCTTCACCGACGACGCGGTGACGGAGCTGGCGCGCATCGCCCAGCAGGCGAACGAGCGCACGCAGAACATCGGTGCTCGCCGCCTGCACACCGTGCTGGAGCGACTGCTCGACGAGGTGTCCTTCTCCGCCAGTGAGCTGGGGCCCCGCGACTTCCAGGTGGACGGCAATTATGTGCGTGAGCGCCTGAGTTCCATCGTCCAGGACGAGGACCTGTCGCGCTACATCCTCTAGCGCGGTATATGGCGCGCTCGCAGCCGTTCCCCCACCACCAAGGAAGGTAGACACCCTTGCCGCAGCCCGTGCCCTCCGCCGCCTCGACTTCCAACGACACCCTCATCTCCAAGGCCAAGAGCCACCTGCTGCAGAACTACAAGCAGCAGCCCATCGTCCTGGTCAAAGGTCGGGGTACGCGCGTGTGGGACGCGGACGGTCGTGAGTATCTGGACCTCATCGGCGGCGTGGCGACGTGCGCGCTCGGACACTGTCATCCGGACCTGGTGGCGGCGGCGCACGCGCAGCTGGACTCGCTGTGGCACGTGTCGAACGCTTTCTACTCGCAGCCGCAGATCGACCTGGCGGCGCAGCTGTGTGAGTGGAGTGGGTTCGAGCGCGCCTTCTTCTGCAACTCCGGCGCGGAGGCCAACGAGGCGCTGCTGAAGCTGGCCCGCAAGGTGATGAAGGACCGGGGCACGCCGGATCGCTACGAGGTCATCACCTTCGAGCGCAGCTTCCACGGCCGCACCCTGGCCACCGTCACGGCCACGGGACAGCCGAAGTACCACGCGGGCTTCGAGCCGCTGCCGGCCGGCTTCCACCACGTGCCGTACGGTGACCTGGAGGCGGTCCGCCGCGCCGTGGGTCCGGCCACCGCCGCCATCCTGGTGGAGCCCATCCAGGGGGAGGGAGGGGTGCGTCTGGCCCCCGAGGGCTTCCTCAAGGGGCTGCGCGCGTTGTGCGACGAGAAGGGCCTGTTGCTCCTCGTCGACGAAATCCAGACGGGCATGGGCCGCACCGGCATCCCCTTCGGCTTCATGCGCGAGGGCATCCGGCCGGACGCCATCAGCATGGCGAAGGCGCTGGGCAATGGTCTGCCCATTGGCGCCATGTTGTGCCGCGAGGACGTGGGCGCGAGCCTGTCCCCGGGCAGCCACGGCTCGACGTTCGGCGGCAACCTGGTGGCCGCCGCCGCCGCCAACGCCGCCCTCAAGGTCATCCGCCAGCCGGGCTTCCTGGACGAAGTGACGGCCAAGGGTGCGTACTTCCTGGGCCGGCTGCGGGAAATCCAGGGCAAGCTGCCCCCGGGTCGCGTCGTCGAGGTCCGAGGACAGGGCCTGCTGGTGGGCCTGGAAGTGGACCGGGAGGCGCCCCAGGTGCTCGCCAGGCTGCGCGAGGCCGGGGTGCTGGGCAACGCGGCGGGTGACCGGACGGTCCGTTTCGCCCCTCCGTTCACTGTCACCCGGGAGGAGTTGGATCAGAGCCTCGCCATCATCGAGCGGGTGCTCATGGCCCTCTGAGGCCGATTTTCCGCCGGATGGAGCCTGGGAGGGGGCACTGGGTGTTTGACGCCCCGCGTCCCCCAAACCTAGGCTCGACCTTTCGGCAACCCATTCGTGGACCGTCCTGTGAGCGCGCCAAATACGATTGTCGGCCTGGGGGCCCGGACGGACCACATCGCCACGGTGCCCAATCTGGACTTCGCTCGCCTCCAGCTCTCGTCGGAGGAAGCGTCTGTCCTGTCGCTCGTCGGCAGGGTGGAGCGCATCGACCAGGTGTTGTCACGCTCTACCCTGGGTGAAGCACGCACCATCGCCGTGCTGCTCGCCCTGCGGGCCAAGGGGGCCATCGTCCCCGCGCGCGTGGTGCAGAAGAACCAGCCGGCTCCCGCGGTGGACGCCGCGCTGGCCGAGGAAGTGGACCTGGAGCCGGAGCGGAAGAAGGAGATCATCGACCTGGAGCGGGCGCTGGACGGGTTGGATCACTTCGCCGTCCTCGGATTGCGCCCCGGTGCTCCGGCCGCCGAGGTGAAGCAGGCGTACTACAACGCGTCCCGCCGCTATCACCCGGACCGCTACTTCGGAAAGAACCTGGGCAGCTTCCGCGCGCGCATGGAGCGCATCTTCCGGAGGCTCACGGACGCCCACAACATCCTCACCCAGCAGGACAAGCGGGACGCGTACCTCAAGGCACACCCGGCGCTCGCGACGGCTTCCGTGGCCGCCGCGACCCCCGCGCCCGTGCCCGTGCCGGTGATGGATCCCACCCAGGAGCTGATGCCCTTCGCTCCCACGCCGCGCCCGGCGCGCCTCTCGTCCCCGCTGCAGGCGTCCGCCCCGTCGACGCCACCTCCGGTGCAGGACGCGGAGTCGGAGGCACGCAGGGCGGAGCGGCAGGCGCGGCTCGCTCGGCACCCGTACATGGCGCGCAACGTGCGGCTGTCGGAGCTGGTGGCGCGCGGCAAGGCGGCCATCGCCCGAGGCGACTGGGAGCGGGCCTACCAGGACTTCCACCAGGTCCAGACGTTGGACCCGAAGAACCGCGAGGTGACGACGCTGCTGACGGAGGCGCGCCGCCGCCACGACGAACAGCGTGGGGCCATCGAGCTGGCGCGCGGGCGGGAACTGGAGCAGCACGGCGATACCGTGGGGGCGCTCGCGGCCTATCGGCTGGCGTATTCCCTGGATGGGCAGAACCCGGAGGCCGCCTTCCGTGCGGCCAGACTGGGACTCCAGCAGGGCCAGGACGTGGGCGAGGTTCGCTCCCTGGCACAGCGTGCCGTGGACCTGCAGGGAGGGCGAATCGAGCACCATTTGTTGCTGGGACGGGTGCTCGCCGACGCGGGATCGAAGAAACTGGCCAAGCGGGTCTTCGAAGATGCAGCGAAGTTGGATCCGGACAATGCCGAGGCCAAGGCGGCGCTCAAGAAGCTGCGCTGGACGTTCTAGGATGAGCACGCTCTCTCATGGCTGATCCCGAACCCCTCATAGGCATCGACCTGGGGACGACGAACAGCATCGTCGCCACCGTCCAGGACGGGCAGCCCGTCGTCATCAAGAACCGCACGGGCCAGGCGCTCACGCCGTCGGTCATCGCCGTGTCCAAGAACGGCAAGCGGCTGGTGGGTGGCATCGCCAAGCGTCAGGCCATCACCAACCCGCAGGAGACGGTGTACGCGGCCAAGCGGCTCATCGGCCGGAAGTTCTCCTCGCACGAGGTGCAGGACGCGCTGCGCTCCTTGCCCTACGAGGTGGTGCCGGGGCAGCACGATGACCTGCGCATCCGCATGGGCGGCAAGGACATGTCGGTTCCGGAGATCAGCGCCATGATCCTCCAGGAGTTGAAGGCGGACGCGGAGGCGCACTTCGGCAGGCCGGTGAGCAAGGCCGTCGTCACGGTGCCGGCGTACTTCAACGACGCCCAACGGCAGGCCACCAAGGACGCGGGGCGCATCGCCGGGTTGGACGTGCTGCGCATCATCAACGAGCCCACCGCGGCGGCGCTGGCGTATGGCTTCAGCCGCACCGTGAATGGCCGCGTGGCCGTGTTGGACCTGGGCGGCGGCACGTTCGACGTGTCCGTGCTGGAGATCAACCAGGGTGTCTTCGACGTGGTGGGCACCGGCGGCGACACGTACCTGGGGGGCGAGGACTGGGACAACCGCATCATCGAGTGGCTCGTCTTCGGCTTCGCGAAGGAGCACGGCATCGACCTGCGCAAGGACCGCATGGCGTTGCAGCGGCTCAAGGACGCGGCGGAGAAGGCGAAGGTGGAGCTGTCGAGCGTGAAGGAGACGCAGCTCAACCTTCCGTTCATCAGCACGCCTCCCGGTGGCGGCGCCGCGCTGCACCTGCAGGCCGCGTTGTCCCGCGAGAAGCTGGATGACCTGACGGCGGACCTGGCCGAGCGCGTGGTGGGCATCACCACGGAGGTGCTGGGCGAGGCGGGCGTGCGGGCCTCGGAGCTGAAGGAAGTCATCCTCGTCGGTGGCATGTCGCGCATGCCCAAGATTGTCGAGGCGGTGCGCGGCTACTTCCGCCGTGAGCCGTGCAAGGGCGTGCATCCGGACGAGGTGGTGGCGCTGGGCGCCGCGGTGCAGGCGCACGCGCTGGTGGCGCAGGAGGGCGAGCTGCTGCTCCTGGACGTCACGCCGCAGAGCCTGGGGGTGGCCATCGCCGGCGGCTACGTGCGGCGCATCATCCCGAAGAACACGACGGTGCCCACGTCGGCCACGGAGGTCTTCGCGACGTCGAAGGACTTCCAGCGGCTGGTGAAGATCATGGTGCTCCAGGGCGAGCACGAGCTGGCGCACCAGAACGAGCTGCTGGGCGAGTTCGTCCTCACCGGTCTGCGCGAGGCACCTCGGGGTCAGGTGGAAATCGAGGTGACGTTCGACATCAACGCGGAGGGCATCGTCTCCGTCTCCGCGCGCGACAGGGAGACGGGCCTGCGCCAGTCCATCACCGTCACCGCGTCCAGTGGACTCACCGAGGAAGAGCTCAAGCGCATCATGGACGAACAGCGCGGCTACCTCATGGCCGCGCGCATCTCCGAGGAACTCAAGGTCAAGCGCATGGAGCTGGACTCGCTCGCGCGCGACGTCATGGATGCGCTGACGCGAGCGAGGCTGTTGCCCGGGGGTGGTGGGCTTCCCGCCGACGCGGTGCCTCGCGCGGAGCAGGTGCTGGAACATGCGCGGCAGGTCCGCGCGGGTGAGGACGTGGGGGCGCTGGGCCGCGCGTGTGAGCTGCTCACGGGATGTCTGACCCAGCTCAAGGGCCCGTCACGCAGTGGCATGGGGCGATAGATGAGCACCCAGCGCGCCAACCAGCTCGTCGAGGCGGGACTGTGGCTGCGCCTGAGTGGCGACGCCCAGGGTGCGCAGAAGCTGTTCGAGCGGGCGCTCGTGCTGGACCCCGACAATGTCCGGGCGCGCGAATCCCTGGCCGCGCTGGAGACCCCATTCGGACGGAGTAGCCCGTTCGCGGGGGCATCGGCGGATGCGTCCACGCGAGGCACGCCACTGCCCTCGCTGGATGGCGACTGGGGCGCGTGGGCCGAAGGCGAGGGCCATCCGCTGGACGAAGAGGACGAGGAGCGTTCTCCCAGCGTGCTGATTCCAGAGGGCGACGGACCTCCACCGGGAGGTGACGTGCTGGACCTGCTCTCGCGCGATGAGCCCACCACGCAGGAGTACGGCGTCCCCGAGGGTGACACGGACGAGTTCGGTGTCCCCGTCACGGAGAGCGAGCTGGAGCGGTTGCTGCGCGGCGCGGCCGACCTGCTGGAGCTGGATGACCACTCGGGCGCGGTGGACCTGTTGTTCAAGGCGCAGGAGCTGGCGCCGGGAGACCCGCGCGTGGATGTGCTGCTCATCCGCAGCGAGCGCATGCTGATGGCCATGCTGGAGTCGAAGCTGGGCGACCTGGGCCGTGTGCCCCGCGTGCGTCTCCAGCCGGACGACATCATCTGGCTCAGCCTGGACCACCGCGCGGGCTTCGTGCTCGCGCAGATTGATGGCGCCGTGACGTTCGAGGACCTCTTCTCGCTGTCCGGGATGACGCGGCTGGATACCGCCCGCATCCTCGCCCAGCTCCTCGACGAAGGCGTCATCGCCGCCGCCTGACCTCCCTCGAAGCCGGGTCCACGCAGGCGCGCCTTTTTCAGGTCGATTGACAGGGTCCTGTCATGATGACAGGTTATTTCTTGTTTGCGCGTGAGTCGAGGCCACTCCTGGGCCCGCGTCGCGCGGGAGGCACACACCCATGAAGCATGACGCCAGCATTCCGGCGCTGCCCTGTGTCGCGCTCGAACCGACGCTCGAGTTCTATGGGCTGCTGGGCTTCGAGGTGACGTACCAGCAGCGCCTGCCGAATCCCTACGCGGCGACGCGGCGTGGAGGGGCCCAGCTCCACTTCTTTGGCGTGAAGGGGTTGGACCCGCTGGCGGCCTATAGCTGCTGTCTCATCATCGTCGACGAAGTCGAGGAGCTGCACGAAGGCTTCGCGGCGGCCCTGCGAAAGACCTACGGCAAGGTGCCCGTGCGAGGCGTGCCGAGAATCACCCGGATGAAGAAGGGGCAGACACGCTTCACCGTCGTCGACCCGTCCGGCAACAGCGTGATGTTCATCCGTCGCGACGAGCCTGGTGGCTACGGTGACGACGAGGACGACTCCGCCACGCTGTTGGGCAAGGCGCTGAAGACCGCCCGGAGGCTGCGTGACTTCAAGAGTGACGACGCGACGGCCGCGAAGGTCCTCGACGCCGCGCTGAAGAAGCCCGATGCCGGCACGCCGCTGGAGCGAGCGCGGGCGCTGGTGGCTCGTGCCGAGCTGGCCGTGGCGCTGGCGGACCTGCCACGCGCGAATCAATCGCTCCGCGAATTCGACGCCCTGGTGCTCCCGGCTTCGGAGCGGGCGTCGCTCGAGGCGGACAGGGCCGCGGTCGACACCCTCATGCGCACCCAGGAGTAGGGCGGGCCCGGGGGCAATGACCCCGAGCCCACGTGCCACGGCTACGCGCGGACGACGCCCGTCCAGACGCCCTTCACCACGACGTCGCCGCGCTGGTTGCGCGACTCCGTGCTGACGACGACGAACTCCTTGCCGGCCTTCACGTAGATGTTCTCGATGCGGCCCGTGGTCGTCATCACGTCGCCGGGGCGCATGACGTCCAGGAACTCCAGCTCCTGTTCACCGTGCACCAGCATCAGCAGATTCACGCCCAGCTCCGGGTCCGCGACGGCCGCGCCGAACGGGCGGATGGCGAAGACGACGGCGAAGCTGGGGAACGCAATCAGGTCGCCGTACGGGCCCTGCTTCGCGGCGGTGTCGTCGTAGAGGAGGGGACTGACGTGCTCAGGCGGCTCGCCCGGTGTGCCGGCGGCGGGATGCGCGCCTCCCACGGCCAGGGTGAACTCGCGCAGCTTCTCCGCGCCAATCGTGTACGTGTACGGGCCGTATTCCCGGCCGATGAAGCGCTTGTCGATGGCCATGGCGACTATCCGATGGAGGCTTCGACGACGGCGCCCTTGAGGACGGCCTCGCCGCGCTGGTTGGTGGCGGTGACTTCCGTGGTGAGCCGGTCCGCTTCGATGGCGGTGACCTTGCCTTCGAACGTCACGACGTCCTCGGGACGAACAGGGCGAGAGAAGCGCACCTTCACCTTGCGGATGCGGCCCGGGTCTCCCACGAAGACGGCGACGGCTTCCACCGCCCAGCCCAGCGTGCAGAGCCCCTGCAAGATGACGCCGTCGAGGCCGGCCACCTTGCCGACCTCCGGGTCGATGTGGATGGGATTGAAGTCCCCGGATGCGCCCGCGTAGTAGATCGGCCGGTACAGGTCGCACTCGCGGACGTGCGTGAAGGTATCGCCTACCTGGAAGGTGCGTGCCATGAGGCCCCCTGATTTAGCACGGAGGCCCCGCTCGCTCACCCCGTCGCGGAGCCCTGGTCCAACGGGTCATCCACTTCAGAGCCTTCTCGGCGCTTGCGGTACTGCTCGCGCACATACGCCACCAACTGGTCCAGGTACGAGGACAGGGGAGGGCAACGCACGCCCGTGCCGTCCAAGAGCTCCAGCGTGTTGTGACAGTTGTAGATGGCCAGATGGTTCACATAGCTGATGGCCGCGCGCTGCGGCCGGGCCAGCTTCTCCAGCACCGGCAGCCGCAGCATGACGTCCGCCGCGCGCGCCGACAGGTTGAAGCGCGGCAGCTTCTTGTTCGCCTTCTCCGCGATGAGCTCGTACACGCGCCGTGCGCTCATCGGGTTCGGGTCCACCAGGTGGAACGTGCGGCCCGCGGCGCGAGGGTCCTTCGACAAGCGCCACACCGCCTCCACCACGTAGTCCACCGGCACCACGTTGAGCGGCGCCACGCCGTTGCCGGGCAGGGGCAGCGGCACGACCAGCGGCGACGTGACGAGCAGGATGCCCAGGTAGTAGGGCCCCTCGAACTTGTCGATCTCCCCCGTGCGCGAATCGCCCACCACGCTGGAGGGCCGGTACACGGTGACGGGCAGGGTGGAGCTGGCGCGCATCACCAACCGCTCGGCCTGGAACTTCGTCTCCTCGTAGGGATTGCGGAAGCCCTGGCCGCGGTCCAGCTCGTCCTCGGCGATGACGCCCACGCGGTCGCCGGACACGTAGCAGGTGGAGAAGTGGTTGAAGCGCGCCAGGTGCTCGCAGTCGCGCGCGAGCTCCAGCATGTTGCGCGTGCCGTCCACATTCACGCGCCACGCGGTGTCCTTGGCCACGCCCAGCTGCGCCACCGCCGCCAGGTGGAAGATGTCCGTCACCCGCTCGCACAGGCGCTGGTACTCCTCGCCCGACAGGCCCAGGTGCATGTCCACCACGTCACCGGTGAGCAGCTCCACCGTGGCGCCCTTCAGCTTGGACGCGTGCTTCTGCGCTTCCTTGAGCGCCTTGGGCTGCACCAGCGCGTAGACGTGCCCTTTCGGGTCCTCCCGCGCGATGTGCTCCACCAGCCGCTTGCCGATGAACCCCGGATAGCCGGTGATGAAATACGTCCCAGCACCGGTCTTCTTGCGCGTCTCGCTCATTGCGCGCGGAGCATACTCGCCCGTCAGCCGCGCGCGAGCATGGCGCGCCAGACCGACTCCACTTGCTCCCGGGTGGATGACAGGTCCTGGCTGTTGTCGATGACCCACGTCGCGTGGACCCGCTTGCCGTCCAGGGGGAGCTGGGCGGCCAGCCGAGCCTCGGCGGCCGTCGCATCCAGCCCGTCACGCGCCATCAGCCGTGCTTTTTGCAGGTCCCGGGGCACCCACACCAGCGCCACCCCCTCCATCCACTCGTGCATCCCGGCCTCGATCAGCAGCGGGACGTCGTAGATGACACGCTCCACGCCCCGAGCCGTCAGCGCCTCGAGCTTCTCCATGAAGGCCTCGCGAACGCGAGGGTGGGTGATGGCGTTGAGGGCGGCGCGCTCCGTGTCGTTGCCGAACACGTGCGCGCCCAGCTTCGCTCGGTCCAGGCGGCCGTCGGGGCCCACCACGCCAGGGAAGCGCTCCGCGATGGCGGCGAGGCCCGGCGTGCCCGGCTCGACGACTTCGCGGGCGAGCACGTCCGCGTCGAGCACCTCCGCGCCCAGCTCCCGGAGCATCCGGGTGACGGTGCTCTTTCCGGAACCGATGCCGCCCGTCAGTCCGAAGACGTGCATCCGCGGGCCTACTTCGCGGCCTTCTGCGTGGTGAAGGTGAACGACTGCACCGTCTTGCCGTCCTCGTTGAAGAAGATGGCCAGCCCCAGCTTCGGGTAGAGGAAGTAGGTGCGGAAGTCGTCCGTCAGCTTGCGCTGGTAGCACGGCGAGGAGGGCACGGGGCCGGAGGGGCAGGCGGGGCCGTAGCTCGTCTCGATGGTCTCCTTGTCGATGACGGGCCCGGGGAAGACGTCGATGCGCTCGATGAGTCCCGTGCCGGGGTCCACCTTGAACTGCGCCTGGCTGGTGCCCTTGATGGCCTCCTTGCCGAGGTAGGCGATGGTCTCCTTGCCGTCCTGGCTGACGGTGCGCGAGGGCTCGCCGAACTTCTTGACGACCTCGTCCTTCTTGGTGACGCCGGGCTCCACGCCCTGCCACGGCTTGGCGACAGCGGGGAAGGCGACGGCAATCACGGCGAGCGCAATCAAGGTCCTCATCACGACTTCCTCCCTAATGGAAAGGGCGGGCGGGGCTCAAGCGCTGCCCTCTCTTTTCAACGGACGATTCCGACGGGCATTCAACCACGAGACGCCTTGCCCCGTCCGGGGGGGTCTGCTACTTCGCGAGCCATGCGCGCTCCTGGCTCCAGGATTCTTTCCGTCCTCCTGCTGGCCCTCTGTGGCGCGGCCGGGGCGGCTGATTTCGTCGGCGCTGACAGTTGCAAGGGCTGCCACCCGGAGGCCTACGAGGCGTGGATGCAGTCCAAACACGCCCGGGCGGTGAGCTCCCTCTCCGAGCAGCAGCAGAAGGACGGCCGCTGCCTGTCGTGCCACTCACCGGACCAGGTGGCGCAGACGCAGGCCAGTGTGAGCTGCGAGACATGTCACGGCGGCGGCCAGTACTACTCGCCCGAGTACGTGATGAAGGACCCGGAGCTGGCGCGCCTGGTGGGGTTGGTGGACCCGTCCGAGAAGCAGTGCCGCTCCTGCCACGACGCCTCCTCGCCCTCCTTGCGGCCGTTCGACTTCAAGGAGTCGCTCAAGGCCATTGACCACTGGTCGGCCGAACGCGCCCGTCGCGCGGCCCGGACCGAGGCCCCGGCCACTCCCCCCTCCACCGCGAAGAAATAGTCGATTGATCAAGATTCTGGACGCCCGTTTCGTCGTCACCGCGGTGGAGCCCAAGGGCTACCCGCAGGGACATACCGCCGAGGTGGCCTTCGTTGGCCGCTCCAACGTTGGTAAGTCCTCCATGATCAACACCCTCACCGGCCGCAAGAAGCTGGTGCGCGTGTCGAACACCCCGGGCCGTACCCGGACGCTCAACTTCTTCGACGTGGACCTGGAGCGCGGCACCTTCCGCCACCAGGTGCGCCTGTGTGACTTGCCGGGCTACGGCTTCGCCCGCGCGAGCAAGGCGGACAAGGCCCAGTGGGAGCAGATGATCACCACCTACCTCGAGAAGCGGCATCGGCTCGAAGTGGTGGTGAGCATCATCGACGCGGAGGTCGGCCCGACGCCGGACGACCTGGCCACGCTCGATTATCTGCAATCCCACAAGCGCAAGGTGCTGGTGGTGGCCACGAAGATCGACCGGCTCACCAAGGCCAAGACGCTGCCCCGGCTCCAGGAGCTGTCGCGTCAGCTGGACCTGCCCATGGAGGCGATTCTTCCGTTCTCCTCGACGGAGCGGCGGGGCGTGGACGAGGTCTGGGGCGCGCTCCTGGACACCTTCGGCAAGGCCTCGCGCGTTTGAGCCCAGGCTCCGGTACCCCGGGGCTCCATCGTCTAACCCGCTTCAGCATAGTCCGTTAAGGCAGCCCCCTCGGAGAGGTCATTCGCCCCACTCCGAGCGCGGTTAACTGACATACCTGAAGCGGGTTAGTCGCCGCTCTCCGTGGCGTTCCCCTCCCGACGAGGGAGGCGCTGTGGTAGGCACGGCGCCGTGTCCTCCGAGAACGGCAAGGGTAATGGCAGGGATTCGCAGCTCGCCCTGCGCGAGTTGCAGCAGCAGTTGATGAGGCTGTCACCCCGGAGGCGCATGGACGCGCTTCTGGAGGGAGCGGATGCACAGGCGTTGGTGCGCGCCCTGCCTCCGGAGAGCCTCTACGTCACCATCCAGGAAGTGGGGCTCGAGGACGCGACGGAGCTGGTGCAGCTCGCGTCGCCCGGCCAGTTCCGCGCCTTCGTGGACCTGGGCGCGTGGAAGCGCGACAAGCTGGACTCGCACGCCGTGCTGACGTGGCTGCGCGCCGCGCGCGGCGGCTTCGATGACACCCCGGAGTTCCTGCGCAAGCTGCACGCGGTGGACATGGAGGTGCTCGAGTACCTGCTGCACGAACTGGTCGCCGTGCATGACCTGGAGGAGAACCCGGACGTCAACCCGCAGGGGGTGACGCTGGAGACTCCGGAGGGTCGCTACCTGGTCGAAATCAAGGCCGAGGGCGCGGAGATGTCCGCGGTGCGCGCGCTCGTCACCGACCTCATCGCGGAGAACCCCTTCGAGGCCGTGCGCCTGCTGGAGGCCGTGCGCTGGGAGGTTCCCGCCGAGCTGGAGGAGACGGCCTTCCAGTTCCGCAAGGCGCGTCTGCTCGATTTGGGCTTCCCGACGCTGGAGGACGCGATGGCCCTCTTCAGCCGCGTGGACGTTCCGTCGCGTCGGCCCTCGAGTACGTCAACCCCGGCGGCGCTGACGGCGTCCCAGGGCCACGTGGACTACCTGGCGGCGGCGTTCCGGGGACTGACGGAGGTCGAACGTCAGAACGCGGAGGACGAACTGGCGGGCGTGGCCAACGCGGCGTTGGTGGCGGAGCTCGCGGACCCCGGCGACCTGGACGCCGTGCGCCGGGTCGGCGAGATGGTGCGGGACTACCTCTCGCTCGGGCTGGAGCACCTGACGGGGGCGGACCCCTCGCAGGCCACCGAGGTGCTGCGCGACACGCCCCTGCGGCGCATCTTCCAGACGGGCTTCACGCTGACGCTCCAGCTCAAGTTCCGCGCGGACCGGCTGGCGAAGTCGCCGGGAGCGGTGGTGGACGGCGTGCTGCTGGTGCTGCCGGAGGAGGCCGCCGCGCTGGAGGCGCTGCGCCGCAAGCGGCCCCGTCGCGCGCTGAAGGTGGAGGGCGCGGAGCCGGTGCCGTTCCGCTCGCTGCGCGAAGTCGCCGCCAGCGAGGCCGTGCTGGCGCGCGCGGAGGCCCAGGTGGAGGTCTTCCGGGGCGTGCTGGGTGGCACGCCGGAGTCCGCGCTCGAGGCGGTGGCCCGCTTCGGTGTTCCGTTGGAGACACTTGGCGTGGAGCGCCTCTTCGCCGCCGTGGTCGCCATGGCGGTGCTGGAGGCCCGGCCGGACGCCCGCCCGGTGCCGCTGGGCCGCACGGTGGAGCTGGGCCAGCGCCTCTTCGAGGGCACCCCCCAGGCCCCGCGCCTGCTCGACTCCGCCTCCGTGCGCGCCCTGTCGGGCCTGGAGGGCGCGGTGGCCCCGGAGGCTCGCGCGGAGCTGCGCCGCATGGTGGGTGTGACGCTCACGCGGCTGTTGTCGGAGCTGGGCGCGGCGTGGCTGGAGGACGCGAAGTGGAGTCCCGTCGCGTCCGAAGTCCTGCCCATGGAGAGCCACCCGGTGCCGTAGCTTTTTCAGTCCGGGAGGGTCTCCGGGCATCCGGGGGCCTTCCGGCCTGTGGAGATCCGGGCCTTTGCGAGCCCGGACCCTGGCACGCCCTCTGCTACTGCGTGGCGCACGCGAAGGTGTACGCGCGTGAACTGCCAGAGGAGGAGGGACATGGTGCCGGGAGAGCAGGGGCAGCGCCGTGACGTGTGGGCCTTCTATGCGCTGACCGCATTCGCCGCGGTGATGTACGCGGTGCCGGGTGAGTGGATCCCCGTGCTGGCGCCGCTTCGGTTGGCGCTGCTGACGTCAGTGGTGGCCGCGGGGTTGATGGTGATTCGGAGGTTGGGGCGCGCGGAGCCGCTCTACCTGGATGGCGCGCGGGGCTGGGGGCTCATCGGCTTCTCCTGCCTGGCGGTGCTGTCCGTGTCGTGGGCGGTGAACGCGGAGGTGGCCCGCTACACGGGCATGGAGCTGTTGAAGCTGACGGCCATCTACCTCACCGTCGTCAACGTCATCTCCAATGGGCGCAGGCTCGCCGTCGTGTGCGGGTCCATTGTCCTGGCCTCCGTGGTGACGTCCATTGGCGTCATCAACTGGTACGTGGTGGGGGAGAATCTGGTGGAGGGCTTCCGCGCGCGCTGGGTGGGCGTGTACGCGGACCCGAACCACATGGCCATGAACCTGGTGCTGGTGGTGCCGCTCGCGGTGGCCTTCGTGGCCCGCAAGGGCTCGCCCTGGGTGTGGCGGGTGGCGTGTCTGCTGGCGGCGGTGCTGGCGGTGGTGGCCATCGTCCTGTCGCACTCGCGCGGTGGCTTCATCGGCCTGTCCGTCGCCATGGGCCTGTGGGCCTTCCGTGAGAAGCGCCGCATCCAGGCCATCGTCGTGGGCGCGCTCTTCGTGATGGGCCTGCTCGTCTTCGCGCCGGAGAGCTTCTGGGCCCGCAACGAGACGGTGGCGGCCTTCCACGAGGATGCGTCCGCGATGGGCCGCGTCTACGCGTGGCAGGTGGCCAGCCGCATCAGCCTGGACCGGCCGCTGCTGGGGGTGGGCGCGGGCAGCTTCCGCTACGCGTGGGCGGAGTACGCGCCTCCAGAAGCGCGGCGCGCGTACGTGGCGCACAACATCTTCCTGGACGTCGTGGGAGAGCTGGGCTGGGTGGGCCTGGCGCTCTTCATGATGTTCGCGGGAGGCGCATCCGGAGGCGCCTTCACCGCATCACGCAGTCGAGAGGTGGGCTGGATTGCACGGGCGCTGTCCGCGTCCGTGGCGGGCTACCTGACGTGTGACTTGTTCTCCGGATACATCCTCTCCGCTCACTGCTACGTGCTCTTCGGCCTGGCTGCCGCGGCGCACCGCATCGCCCGCGCGGCGGAGGTGACGGAGACGGTGGGCATCCCGGACGGACAGGCGCCTGTCGGGCCCGTGGGGGCGTGGGAGGGGTCGGGACATGCGGCGTGAGGACGTGAAGATGGGGGCCAGGCCACTGCGCCTGGTGCAGTTCACCCGGTCGTTCCACATTGGCGGCACGGAGGTGCAGGTGCTGGAGCTGCTGCGGGGCCTTCCCCCCAGCTACCAGCTCCAGGTCTCCGTACTGGAGGACGCGGGGCCGTTGATGGGCGCGGTGTGGAAGCTGGGCTACGTGGCGGAGACGTTTCCCCTGAAGGGCTCCGTCGCGCAGGCCAACACCGCGTACCAGGTGATGCGCATGGCCCGGTGGCTGAAGACCAACCGCGTGGACCTGGTCCACGTGCATGACTTCTACTCCACGCTCATCGCCGTGCCGGCCGCGAAGCTCGCTGGGACGAAGGTCATCGTCGGACGGCTGGACCTGTCCCACTGGCAGGGCAGCGCGCGGCGCGCGGTGCACTCGCGGCTGACGGCCATGGCGGACCACGTCGTCGCCAACGCGGAGGCCATCCGCCGGATGCTGGTGGAAGAGGAGGGCCTGCCCGCCTCCCGCGTCTCCGTCATCCACAACGGCCTGGACCTGGCCCGCTTCGACGCGCGGATGCGCGAGGGCCTCAAGTCCCCGTTGCCCGACACCGGCGACGCGCCCGTCATCGTCCACGTCGCCAACATGAACCACCCGGTGAAGCGCCAGGAGGACCTGCTGCTGGCGCTCGCCATGCTCCACCACGGAGGCACGCCGCTGCACGCCTTCCTCGTGGGCGACGGGCCCCGCCGCAAGAGCCTGGAGAAGCTGGCCGCGGAGCTGGGGGTGTCGGACACCGTGCACTTCCTGCGGCACCGCACGGACGTCGCCGCCATCTACGCGCGCGCCACCCTGGGCGTGCTGTGCTCCAGCGCGGAGGGCATGTCCAACGCCGTCATGGAGGGCATGGCCGCTGGCCTCCCCATGGTGGTGACGCGGGTGGGGGGGAACACCGACCTCGTCCGCGACGGCGAGCGCGGCCTCGTCGTCCCCGCCGAGCGCCCGGCGCAGCTCGCGCAGGCCTTCAACCAGCTGCTCTCGAGCCCGGAGAAGGCCAAGCGCATGGGCCGCGCGGCCCGGGACTTCGTCGCCCGCGAGCTGTCCCTGGAGCGGCTGATCCGCCTCCATGACGCGCTGTATCAACGCGTGGTCCACGGCCCCTGAGGGCATGTCAGACCGGCGTGGATACTTCGCGTCGTTGGCCGGCAATGGGGCGCCGGCTCGTCCGTAGGTGGGGTGTTCACACCCTACCTCGGAGCACCCTTCATGCTGCTGCCCCTCCTGGCCGTGCTGGCCTCCGCCGCCCCGACGACGCAGACCTGGAAGTTCGACACGGATGGAACTCCCCAGGTCCATCTTTCCAATGTTAATGGCGCGGTCCGCGTAGATGCGGTAGACGGGAATACTGTGGTAATCGAGGCGGTTCCGGAAAACCCCGACAATTCCCGGAAGCCGTTGGAGGTCGAAGTCACCCAGGAAGGTGACGAGGTGCGGGCGAGGGTGTGCTGTGGGCCGTGTGCGGAACGGCAGCAGTCATGCCGTGCGGACCAGGGCACGGTGCGGTTGACGGTGAAGGTGCCGCGCGCGTCGGAGCTGGAAGTGTCGGTCGTGAACGGGGCGGTGGTGGTGAAGGGCGTGACGGGGCCGCAGAAGCACGCCACCGTCAACGGCCGTGTGGAAGTGAACGGCTCGGAGCGACGTTTGTCGGTGAGTAGCGTTGAGGGAGAGGTGGTACTGGCTCCCCGGAAGCTCGAGGACACCGAAATCACGACGGTGTCGGGCAACGTCCGGCTGAAGCTGCCGGAGCGAGCGGACGCGCAGGTGGAATTCAGCTCTGTAGGGGGGAGTTTCAACGGGAGCAGCGTCGCCCTGGGTTCGCGGAAGAAGACCTATGGCGCGGGCACCCACGAGGTGGAAGTGAGCACCGTCGGTGGCTCGCTGACCGTCCAGGAATAGCTTTCGAGGCCCGTCTCCCAGTCAGACGGCCCGGGGCGCTCGCCGGTGAAACTCCAAGGCGCCGGCGAGCGCTCACTTTTTTGTCGGGCCCCTTTCGTCCCCACCACCGTGGCGCGAGACGAGGGGCCCCCGGCCGACGGGCCGCCCCCAGGGCGAGCCCCGGCCTTCAGGAAGCGGGCGTCCCCGCGCTCCGGTGCTCCGCGCCAATGGCCTGCGTGACGCTCGTGAAGCCATCTCTCGCGAGCAGGGCGGACAGGGCGGGGAGGATGCGGCGCACCATGCCCGGCCCCTCGTAGATGAAGCCCGTGTACACCTGCACCACGGATGCTCCCGCACGCAGCTTCTCGTAGACGTCCTCGGCGGTGAAGACGCCGCCCACGCCGATGATGGGCAGCGCTCCGCCCGAGCGCTGGTACGCGCGGCGGATGACGGCGTTGGCGGCCTCTCGCACGGGAGCGCCGGACAGGCCGCCGGCCTCCTTCGCGAGCGGATGTTCGAAGGGCCGCGCCACCGTGGTGTTGGTGGCGATGAGGCCCGCGAGCTTCTGGGCGCGCACCACGTCCACCACTTCGTCCACGGCTTCGGGCGTCAGGTCCGGGGCAATCTTGAGGAACAGCGGCTTGCCTGGAGCCACGGAGGCCAGACGCTCCTGCACCGCGCCCAGGAGCGCGGAGAGCTGCTCGGGCTCCTGGAGCTTGCGAAGGCCCGGCGTGTTGGGTGACGAGGCGTTGACCACCACGTAGTCGCCCAGGGGCGCGAGCGCGTCCACGCACGCCACGTAGTCGTCCACCGCCCGCTCCAGCGGCGTGTCCTTGTTCTTGCCCACGTTGATGCCCAGCGGGCCAGGGCGCCAGTCGCGTTGGCGCAGGTGCGCCGCGGCCACGGCGGCGCCGTGGTTGTTGAAGCCCATGCGGTTGATGACGGCCTGGTGCTCCGGCAGACGGAACAAGCGGGGCGTCGGGTTGCCCGGCTGGGGACGGGGGGTGAGGGTGCCAATCTCCACGGCGGAGAAGCCGCAGGCGAACAGGCCGTCCACCGCCTCCGCGTCCTTGTCCAGGCCCGCGGCCAGGGCCACGGGGTGGGCGAAGCGCAGGCCCGCCACCTCCACGGCCAGCGCGTCGGTGCCGCCCCTTAGGGCCCGTCCCCGCAGGGACTGGCACAGCTCCTGGGAGTGCCCCAGCTCCCTCAACCCGAAGAGGCCCAGCCGGTGCGCGGGCTCCGCCGGGAGTCGGAAGAGCAGCGAGCGAGTCAGTCCGTACATGCGCGGGCTCAGGCGGGGATGAACGACGCCTGGCGGGCCCAGGCGAGCGTCTGGTCCACCTGCTCCGGCGTGAGGATGCCGTTGTTCTCCACCAGCTCGATTTCCCGGCGCATGTCCGTCTCGAGCAGGTAGGGGCCGTCGGTGTTGATGGTGAACTTCACCTTGCGGTCCCAGAAGGTGCGGATGATGTGGCGCAGCTCCTCCACGCCCTCCACCGCCTTGGTGTGCAGGTTCGACGTCGGGCACAGCTCCAGCACGATGTCGTTCTCGCGCAGCACCTTCATCGCGTTCTCGTCATAGGCCGCGCGGATGCCGTGGCCGATGCGGTGCGGCTTGAGCTTCTCCACCACGGACATGACGCCCTCGGCGCCCGTGCCCCGCGTCTCGCCGGTGTGCACCGTGCACTTGAGCCCCGCGCGCCGCGCCCGGGCGAAGAGGTCCTCGTACTGCGCGACGACCTCCGGCTTCAGCTCCATGGCGTTGGTCTCCGTGCCGGCCAGGTCGATGCCGTACACGCCGCGCGTGCGGTACTTGATGGCCTTGTCCACCAGGATGCTGTTGAGCCGGTGGTCGAACTCGCGGGCCAGACAGAAGATGAAGCCCACCTTCACGCCGTACTCGAGTACCGCCCGGTCCATGCCGCGCAGCGCCGCGTGGATGATGTGGTCCAGGTCCAGCTCGGATTGGAGGTTGCGCTTCATGGGATTGAAGCGCAGCTCAATCTGCGTCACCCGGCTGCCCCGGTACTCCTTGCCGATGATTTCGTAGACGGAGCGCTCAATCGCGCTGGGCGACGACTGAATCTTCTCCGTCCAGGTGTGGAGGATCTTCAGGTAGTCGTCCAGGCTCCCCACCTTGCCCGGACGGGAGGTGATGAGCTCCACGAAGTCGAAGTACGTCTTGACTGGGAGCTTGAAGCCTTGCTGATGGGCGATGGACCAGAGGATGTGGGGGGCCACCGAGCCGCCCACGTGGATGTGCAGGTCGATCAGTTCACGTGCCATGGCGGTATGTATGCACAGTGCCGGGCGCGCGTAAAGGATACGGCTGTCACCGTCTCAGCAGGACGTAGACAGCCCCCGTTCCTCCGTCTTGTGGACGTGCGGTGGCGAACGCCAGCACCAGTCCGCCAATACGTTTCTGTGACAGCCACGACTTCATCAGCTCCTTCAAGACGGGCATCTGGTCCTTGGAGTGCAAACCGCGTCCGTGGACGATGAGCACGCACCGGTGGCGGGCGCGGCGGCTGTCGGAGAGGAAACGCTCCAGTGCCGCCTTCGCCTCGGGCTGCGTCTTGCCGTGCAGGTCCAACTGACCCTGGATGGAGAAGTCTCCGCGGCGCAGGGCGCGCAGCAGGTTGCGGTCCACGCCGGGGCTGGTGCCCTCCAGGAACTCGTCCGCGCCGGAGGAGATGTCGAAGTCTCCCTGGCCGGCGACCAGCTCGGAGAGCTGCGCGAGCGCCTCCGCGTTTTCGTCGATGAGCTCCGGCAGGCGCGGGTTGGACTTGGGCGCCTCGCCCCGATTCGTGATTTGCGCCACGCCGTCCATGGCGGAATAGAAGAGGGCGGCGTCGTCCTCGGCACTCTCTCGGGTCGGCTTCGCCTTGGCGCGCACGGGGGCGGCCGCGGGCTTGCGCTTCTCCGCCTCGGAGGCGGCGCGGGCCTGTGCCTCCTTCTTCTCCTGGTCCTGGATGGACTTGATGGCGCCCTTGAAGGGGTTGTTGTGGAACGCCTCGTCCTTCTTCTTCGGAGGGGATTTTTTCTGCGAGCTCATGGCGGGAGAAGACCTCGTCGTGGGCGATGGCGGGATGTAACCGGGGGCTACATCCCGCGCAGGCGCCGGATTTCCTCGTAGGCGTCGCGGACTTCCTGGAAGTGGCGGGCGACCTCTTCGGCGTCCTCGCCCTTCAGGTGGGCATGTTTGTCCGGGTGGAGCTCCGCGGCGAGCCGCCGGAAGGCGCTCTTTACCTCGGAGTCCGTGGCGTCGGGCGTCAGCCCGAGTACCTCGTAGTGGGCCGAGCTGTCACCCAGGTGCAGCGCGGCGATGGCGTGCTGCTCCTCGGCGGAGAGCTTCAGGCCGTCGCCCACCCGGCTGAGCACCTCGCGCTCGGAGCGCTGCAGGGAGCCGTCCACGAGCGACAGCTCGAAGAGCGCGTCCAGGAGCCGGCGCCGCTCGCTGGAAGGGAGCGCCTCCTGGCAGGCCGCCACGGCGTCATCGAGGTCGGGCGGGACGGAGATGAAGTCCTTGAGGCGCCCTCGGACGAACTCGAGCGAGTCCGGGCCGTACTTGAGGACCTCCTCGAAGTAGCGGCGAATCTCCCGGACCTCCTCGCGGCGGACTTCACCGTCGGCGCGAGCGACCTCCACGAAGAGGGCACAGAGGCTGCGCGTGAGGTGCGCGTCGGCCTCCTCCTGCACGGACGCGGCGTCGCGGGGCCCGCCCCGTCCCGCGAACGCGGAGGGCACGACGGGGGGAAAGTCGGCGAGGGCGTCGGGGGACTCGGCGGGCAGGGCGTTCATCTCGTCGAACCGGTGTCCGACGAAGCCACCCACTGCCCCAAGCAGGACAATGGCCCACGGACTGCCGATGAGCAGCCCGACACAGAGACCTATCATCACCCCGAGCACTTTTCCTGAGCCCATGGCCGCGGTTTCCCTCCCTACCGGGAAGGGAGTCTCTCATAGAGTGGGCCGCGCTATGGCCCAGTTGATCGACGGCAAGGCAGTGGCGGCGCGGGTGCGAGCCGAGGTGAAGGCGGAGGTGGATCGGCTCAAGGTGGAGCGGGGCCTCGTCCCCGGACTCGCCGTGGTGCGGGTGGGGGAAGACCCCGCGTCCAAGACGTATGTCACCGGAAAGAAGAAGGCCGCCGAGGAAGTGGGCTTCCACTCCTGGGAGCACCACCGGGACTCCACGGTGTCGCAGGACGAGCTCCTGGCGCTGGTGCACCGGCTCAACGAGGACCCCGCGGTGCACGGCATCCTGGTGCAGCTGCCCCTGCCCCGGCACATCGACGCGGACGTCATCATCTCCGCGGTGCGGCCGGAGAAGGACGCGGACGGCTTCCACCCGATGAACGCGGGCAGCCTGCTGCTGGGCCGCGCGGCGACCCGGCCCTGCACGCCCCTGGGCGTCATGCGGCTGTTGGAGGAGATTGGCTGCGAGCCGTCCGGCAAGCGGGCCGTCGTCGTGGGCCGCAGCAACATCGTGGGCAAGCCGATGGCGCTGATGCTCCTGCAGCGCAACGCCACCGTCACCCTCTGCCACAGCAAGAGCGACCTGCCGAGCGAGGTGTCGCGGGCGGATATCCTCGTCGTGGCGGTGGGCGTGCGGGAGTTGGTGAAGGGCGCGTGGATAAAGCCTGGCGCGGTGGTCATCGACGTGGGGATGAACCGCAAGGAGGAGGACAACAAGCTGGTGGGTGACGTGGAGTTCGCCGCCGCCTCCGAGCGCGCGTCCTTCCTCACCCCCGTGCCCGGCGGCGTCGGGCCCATGACCATCGCCATGCTCATCCGCAACACGCTCGAGGCGGCCATCCGGAGTCTTGTCCCTTCCTCCCATTGACAGTCTTTGGGGCGCTGACGTGTGTGTTTCACGACGCTCCTGGAATTGGCCGCCCCGGGGAGCCGGGTCTTCGCTAGTAAAGGCAGACGCTCTCCGACGAGTCCTTCGCCGGGCCTGACTGCCCGGTTGTCTCGTGTCGCACGTTGTTCGTCGGTGGGTGCTGGCCAGGGGGAACGGGCCGGACACGAGCCGTGCGGGTGGCGGGTCTGCCCGCAGAGGCGCTGAGGGCCCACGCGAGCAGGCGTGGGTGAGGAGTGAGTGACATGAGAGGGATTCAGACAGGGTTGGCGCTCGTCTGCGCCTGGTGGATGGGAGGGGAGGGCGTCGCCTGGGCACAGCAAGCGCAGCGCACGCTTCATCCGGTGGTCTTCGCGCATGGCCTGTCCGGCTATGACGACCTGCTGGGCTTTGATTACTTCGGGGACGAGCTGGGCAACTTCGTGGGGGATGCGTGTGACGAATTGCTGGAATTGAGCTGCAACCCCTATCTCAACTCGGGACAGCGGGCGTTCGGCGCGCAGGTGCAGGCCTTCCAGTCCTCGGAGGTGCGTGGGCTGGACCTGGCGTCCGATATCGAGGGCGTGCTGGCGACCACGGGCGCGACGCGGGTGAACATCGTCGGCCACTCGCAGGGCGGCATCGACGCGCGCAAGGCCTCCAAGGTGCTCTTCGAGCGGCAGGGCCGCGCCGTGGTGGACGTCATCGTGAGTGTGTCCTCGCCGCACCGGGGCTCACCGGTGGCGAAGTATGTGTTGGACCTGGGGCCCGGGGTGACGTCCGTTGCTTCCGCGCTGGCGAACATCTTCGGCGACATCATCTACAAGCCGGGCAACGACGGCATCGCCGCCGTCAAGCAGCTCATCTACAACGACGCGGACGCCACGGACGGCATCGTCACGGGCATGAAGGCCTTCAACGCGGCCAACCCCATGGACGCGCGTTATGCCTCCCACTATGCGTCGCTGCTCACCGCGCAGGCAGGGCTGGAGGTCAATCCCGCGTTCTTCCTGGTGCGCCTGGCGTTCTATGACATCGACGGGGATGGGTTCTGCGTCGACGACTGTGACAACGACGGCGCGGCGGGGCAGGGCGACGGCGTGCGCAACGAGCGCGATGACGACGGCGTGGTTGGCATCAACTCCCAGCAGATGGGGCCTCGGCTGCGCTACACGGACGCGCCGCTCGGGCTGGACTCCATCACCGTGGACGGCTCGCTGGGGCCCGTCACGGACCTCAACGCGCCCGGCAGCGCGCAGATGACGTCGCTGTCCAGCGTCTTGGACCAGGACCACCTGGACGTCGTCGGCTTCGGCCCGGACCTGTTCGACGAGCTGGGGTTCTACGCCGCCATCATCCACTACATCAGCCAGAACGAGTGACGCGGACGGCGTGACTCATTCCCAGGCCAGGGCGTAGTCGCAGTCCAGCAGCCGTGGCTCATGACCCTCGACGCGCACGTCCCTGGCGCCGAGGGTCTGCAATACGGCGAGCAACACCCCCTGGTGATACGGAGGAGGCATGAAGTCGCGCCGCATGTGGAGACAGCCCTTGCGCTCGCTCTCCCACGACACGTGCCGCTCACCGTAGCTGACGGACGCGGAGTATCCCCACGGCAGGTGTTCGACGAGCCGGCGGGGTGAGCCATTGGCCGCGGTCAGCAGCGTCCTTCCCAGCGCCGACGCGAGGAAGTCCCGCGTGGCCTGCGCTCCCATCGTCTCCAGGGCCCTGTCGAAGCCGCCGAGCCTGGGCGCGAGCAGCCCGGCGGCGCAGTACGACAACCGGAGGAAGTCATTGATGGGGTAGAGGAAGAAGGGGACGAAGCGGCGCTCCTTGGAGGTGGTGAGGCACCGGGCCCGGGCCGCCTCTCCGGCCACGCGGCGCACCACGTCCAGCACGCCCAGGAAGAACATGCCTCGCGCCTTGTCGCGCGACGTGGTCAACGCCAGTCTTCTCGCGAGCTCCGTGAGGGGGTCGACCCCGCCGCGCTCCTCGCCCATCTCCAGACCCTCGTCCCTGTGCGTGCTCGCGTCCATGTCATGGTCGTACGCCGCTTGTCTGGGAAACCCACGCCCTCCTCGGGAGGAGTTGAGCGACACTTCACATCCGCCGCCCCTGATGACGGCACGGCGGCGTTTCCTACGCCCAGGACATGACGTATTCGCAGTCCAGCAGGCTCAAGGGCCGTCCGCGGACCCTGGCGACGCGCGTCCCCACGGCTTGCAACACCGCCAGCAACACCCCCTCATGGTAGGTGTGCGGCATGAAGTCCCTGAACACGTTGAAGCAGCCCTCGTGCGCACCCGTCCAGGTGACATGCCGTTCGCCATAGGTGACGGCGGTGCGATAGCCAGACGGAAGATTGTTGATGAGTCGACGCGGATCTCCCGCGGCGAGCATCAGGAAGCTGCGGCCCACCACCGAGTCGAGGAAGTCATGGGTCGCCTGGGCGCCGATGATGCGCATCGCTGTCTCGAAGCCGCCGAGTCTGGGCGCGAGGACTTCCGCCGCCGCGAAAGACATCCGGAGGAAGGCGCTGACCGGGTAGAGGAAGAAGGGGACGAAGCGCCGCTCCCCGGAGGCCGCCAGACAGCGGGCCGCCGCCGTCTCTCCTGATTCGCGGCGCACCACATCCAACACGCCCAGGAAGAACATGCCCCGGGCCCTGTCTTCGCTCGCCGTCAGTCCCAGTCGCCGTTCCAGCTCGCACCCAGGGTCGATGACTTCTCTTTCCCTGCTCCGGAACGCAATCACTGTCATGGGCTCCCCCCCGACATGGAAGTTGAGCCTGGGAGCGCGCGGCCCCCGGACTCGCTCCTGAAAGTGAGGCAATCCGAGTACTCTGAAAAGCCCGGCCGGGTGCGACGCGGGTCGGTGTGTGCTGTCTCAGCGGGGACAGTTGCAGGCACCTTCCAGACGAGGGGCCGGGACAAGAGGCTCATCCCCACCGCGCCGGGAGGTGATGGCCAATTCACAGCGCGGACCGCCAGGCATGCGGGATGTGGCGGCTTCTGGTCGTTGCGTCCCACTCATGGAATGAACGCACGGTGTGTTCACACGTCGCAGGCCGAGCCCCCTGCGGGCCACGGCGCGATGTGCCGTGGGATGACGCGGGAGGGCGAGCTCGCTGTCTGTCGTCGACGACATGACGCGTCGGGCCCCCACGTGTTCTTCCACGCGGAGGCCCGACCCGTGCTCGTGTCTGACGACGCGCCCGGCGGACCGGGGACGTCCGAGGACTCAGCGGCTCAGCACCTGGACCTCGATGCGGCGGTTCATGTCGCGACCCTCCGTGGTGGTGTTGGGCGCCAGGGGCTGCGCGGCACCCACGGCGGCGACGTCCACGCGATTGGCGGAGATGCCATCATCGACGAGCGCGGAGCGCACCGCCTCCGCCCGACGCTTCGCCAGCTGGCTGTTGACGGTCGCATCACCCGTGGCATCCGTGTGGCCGGTGATGCGCACGCGTGAGTTGGGCTTCTCACGCAGCACCGAGGCCAGCTGCCCCACGCTCGCGTCGCTCTGCGGCGTCAGCGTCGCGGAGCCTTCCTCGAAGGCCACGCCCGCAAGGATGAAGCTGCGCGCGCCGCTGTCGATGGCCTGCCGCATGCCCTGCGCATCCCGGGCCACCGGCGGCGTGGTGCCCGCCGTGCCGCCGCCACCCACGCCGGTGTCCGTCGGGCGCTGCTGTGGCTGCGGCTGCGCCTGGGGCCGCGCGGGCTCCGTGACGGCCGCCTGCTCGCGCCGGGGTTCACTGCGGCGTCCGCGCGTGAGGAACCAGCCCGCCAGCAGCGCGAGCAGCGCCACGGGGATGACCCAGGAGAGGTTCTTCTTCTTGGGCTCCGCGTGGTGCACCGGCGCCCGTTCGATGGGCTGCTGCCGCCGCACCGTCTCCACGGTGGGGATGGCGCGCGTCTCGTGGACCTCCTCGACGACGCGAGGCCCCACCGCCGCGGCGGCGCCACCGATGCCCAGGATGCTGCCCAGCCCCGCGGGCAGCGCGGACGACAGCAGCGACTTCTGGCTGCCCAGGAGCTGTCCCAGCCCCGCGGCGCCCATGCGGTTGTCACGCACGTGCTTGCCGATGACGCCCATGATGACGGGAGCCACCAGCGCCATCATCCCGCCCGCGGACTTGCTGTTGCTGAACCCGCTGGAGCGACCGAGCGCACTGGTGATGCTGCCCAGCTTGTCTCCAAACAGGCCACTGAGCATGCCCTGTCCCTTCTCCTCGGTGTCCGCGGAGAGGATGTCTTCCTTGCCCGCGTTGGGCCCCGTGAAGCCGCCTTCGTTGAGCTGGGACATCAGCCGCTGGGCGCCTGCTTCCGTGGAGCCTCGCTCCGCCACGCTCCCGCCCACCGCGGCGATGGCACCGGGCAAGGCCTTGCCCAGGGTGCTGGGGTCCTCGCCCATCGCGGAACCCATCTGCTGCATCACGTTGCCCGTGAAACGCTCACGCACCATGTCGATGAGGTTGAAAGCCATGCGAATGCCTCCTCCGTGGTTCGGCACCAGTTGGCCCGGTGCGGGGAGTCGCTCATCGCCTGCATGGCGCCGGGGGCTCCGGAGCGAACGACTCTTCAGGGGACGAAAGTGCGGACCGCCTTGCTGGGGAACATCACCCTGGCGGCGTGCTCGGGCAGGGGGGCCGTTGCACGCCTGCTCCCGGAAGACCCCTTGCCGCCTCCGCGCCGTGCCGGCTTGACGGCGGGCGGGCGTGGGCGCCAGCGTCCAGTCCCGGACGCTGGGCGAAGGACTGGAGGGGGTTCGTGGTGACGCGCGAGGAGCGAATCGAGGGAGGGCTGCTGGGGCTGTTGGTGGGAGACGCCCTGGGCGTGCCTTACGAGTTCCACCCGTCGGAGAGGATTCCCTCGGCCGACGCGATTGAGTTCGAGCCCCCCGCGGGCTTTGGTCGCTCCCACCCCGACGTTCCCCCTGGGACATGGTCCGACGATGGCGCCCACGCGCTGTGCCTGTTGGACTCGTTGCTCTATCAGGGGCGGCTGGACCTGGAGGACCTGGGCCGGCGCCTGGTGAACTGGCGGGAATGGGGTTACCTCGCGGTGGATGGCCAGGTCTTCGACGTGGGCATCCAGACGGACCGGGCCCTGTCCATGTTCCGCGCCGGAGTGCCTGGGACGAGCTCCGGACCTTCGGGTCAGCAGGACAACGGCAATGGCTCGCTCATGCGCGTGCTTCCGCTCGCGCTGTGGCATCGCGGGACTGACGCGGAGCTCGCCTCCGATGCCATGCTCCAGTCCCTGGTGACGCATGGCCACCTTCGCTCGCGGGTGTGTTGCGCGCTGTACTGCCTCTGGGCCCGCCGCGCGCTGGAGGGCTCGGACCGTCCCTGGGACGCCGCGTTGGAGGCCTTCCGGTCGCTGCATCCCGAGGGCACCGAGGCCCGCACGGAGCTGGACGATGCCGTCCTTCCGCGCGGCGCCGAGGACACGCCCGGGCGCGGCTCGGGGTATGTGGTGGACTGTCTGCGTTCAGCGCGCGACTGCGTGGCGGCCGGCGGCGGCTACGAGCAGGTGGTCCGCGCCGCGGTGCGACTGGGCAATGACACCGACACCACGGCGGCGGTGGCGGGCGGCGTCGCGGGAGTGATGCTGGGCGCGCGGGCCATTCCGGAGCGGTGGCGTTCGGCGCTGCGGGGGCGCGAGCTGCTGGAGCCGCTCTTGCGCAAGCTGCTGGTGCACGCCGCACGCTGAGCTGAAGGGATACCGCGGGCCTCGCTCCGCCCACCCCCCCCGGGGGCGGAGCGAGGCCTTCAATCCAACGCCAGCCGTCGGGGAGTCCACCGGCCCGGGCCAGAGCAGGCTCCGGCCTGCGTGGGCCGCGTCCTCCGCCATCACCACGCCGCGATGATATGTCCAGGGCGGCTTCCTGCAACTCGATTTAAAGCCGGATTGACCGGATGTCGTCGCGTCTGGCTTTGGAATTGTACCCAGGTACAACGCCTGCCATTGGAGCCCGCAGCGTCCCGCCGCCCACGAGGCCGGGACGGGTGTTGGCGACGCCACAACCGGTTAAAGCGGAAATAACTGCATTGCTGGATATGCGCGGCGCGTTAGTATGGGGCGGATCCTGAGGGGCCAGCACGGCCGGGGTGAGCCTGAGGATGTCGAAGAACCAAGAAGCGGATGCGCTCGCGGGACGGGCGTTGGCGAGTCATCTGGGCACGCTGGAGGTCATGCGTCCCACGCCGCTGGCGGCGGAGCCCGGGCGACAGGATTCCAAGCCGCTGGACGCGGCGCTGGAGTCGCGCGTGCGGTGGCTGTTGTCGGAGTACTTGAGCGCGGTGCGAAGGCGGGCGGATGGGCTGTGCATCTGGCTGATGGGGGGGCAGTGGCTCTTCGCGCTCGCCCTGTCCGTGGTGACGTCCGCGCACCCGTGGGACTGGAGGCTGCGCCCCAGTCCGGAGCCGCTGTGGGTGGCGCTGCTCCTGGGCGGGCCGCTGTGCATCATCCCGGTGACGCTGGCACTCGTGCGGCCGGGCGCGGTGGTGACGCGGCAGGTGATGGCGGTGACGCAAGTGTTGTGGTCCGTGCTGCTCGTGCATCTGTCGGGCGCGCGGCTGGAGACGCACTTCCACGTCTTCGGCTCGCTGGCGCTCCTGAGCTTCTATCGGGACCCGAGGGTGCTGCTGACCGCGGGCGTGACGGCGGTGGTGGCCCACGTGTTGCGAGGGATTGGCTGGCCGGAGCCGGGGGCGACGTTCTCCGGCGCGCCGGGGTGGAGCGTGCTGGAGCTGGCGTTCTGGGTGGGGCTGGTGGACGGGGTGCTGGTGCTCGCGTGTCGGGGCGTGGCGCGGGAGATGAGGCGCGTCGCGGAGCGGCAGGTGTTGCTGGAGCGCGCGTATGAACGCGAGAAGCAGGAGCGCGAGCGGGTGACGGAGCGCAGTGGCCGGGAGCTGGAGGACTCGCGAGAGCGGATGGCTCGCCTGGAGAAGCTCGCGGCGGTGGGGCAGTTGACGGCGACGGTGAGCCACGAGCTGCGCAATCCGCTGGCGGCCGCCCGCACGGCGAACGCGGCGGTGGCGCGGAGGCTGCGCAACGTGGAGGGGGCGCTGGAGGACCCCCGGCTGCAGCGCTTCCTCGCCATCGTCGACCGGGAGCTGGGCGTCTGCGCCAGCCTCACGTCGGAGATGCTGGAGTTCGTGCGGGAGCGTCCGCTGGTGCTCCAGCCGTGCTCGTTGCACGGGCTGATGGAAGAGGTCATCGACGTGGTGCCCTCGCGCGAGGGCGTGTCGGTGGTGAACCGCGTGCCCACTGCGCTCGAGCCCCCCTGGGTGGACCGGGAGATGCTGCGCAAGGTCCTCATCAACCTGGTGCAGAACGCGGTGGAGGCGATGCCCCTGGGCCGCGAGGGAGTCGTGGAGGTCTCCGCGGAGCTGGGCGTCGGACGGGCCTTCCACATCCGGGTCTCCGACAACGGCGGAGGAATTCCGGCGGGTGTGCTGGACCACATCTTCGACCCGCTCTTCACCACCAAGGAGCACGGCACCGGCCTGGGGCTGACGGTGGTGTCCAGCACGGTGCGGCAGCACGGTGGGACGTTGCGGGTGGAGAGCCGCGAGGGGGAGGGCAGTGTCTTCACCATCTGCCTGCCCCGAGCGCGTTCGGTGACCGGGGTCGCCTGCTCGTCGTGAGGCGCGAAGGCCCGCGCCTCAGAACAGGCGCGTGAGGCGGAGGGTGCTCGGGCCCGACAGCGCCGTCAGGCCGGAGGGATACAGGCACGGCGTGAGGTCCAGGGGACTCATCGCCTGGGTCATCATCACGGCGTCTCCCTGGAAGCGGCCTCCCGTCACCAGCCCGACGGAGACGAAGACGCGGGCGCCGTTGATGACATCCACTCCGGCGCCCTTGAGGGCGAAGGTCGAGACGGAGCCGTCATCCCAGGTGACGGTCGTCTCGCTGGGGCCCAGGTTGCCGCCGCAGCTGGTGGACAGCTCCGTCGTGGCCACGAGCACGCCCGAGGTGACGAGCGTGTCGTTCGAGGTGCACGTGTCGTAGCTCGTGTAGTTCGTGGCGGTGACGCGTCGGTTGGACAGCCGGAGTCCGGGCTCCCAGGTCTGATAGGCGCCGCCGGAGCACGTCAGGTCCGTCGTGCCCACCTGCGCCGACGCGGGCGTGGCTTGGAGGAGGAGTGCGCCGAGCAGCGCGGGCAGGGCGGACAGAAGGACTCTCGACGACATGAAGGGCTCCGTGGGCGGCTGGGATGTGAGTCGCTGGAAGGCTCGGAGCGCCCGAGCCGTCCACCCCGCACCCATGAAAGCCAGTTGCGCGGGGCCGGATGAGTGAGGCCCGTGAAGCGACCTCACCAGTCCGACCGTCAGTCGCACGGCCCTGTCGGGAACCAGCGGCCCACGTCCGCTGGGAGGTGCTTCAGCGCAGCCGGGTGATGACGAGGGTGCTCGTCCCCTCCAGCGACATGAGAACTCCGTGGACGAAGACTCCCAGACGCCTTGGGACTCCAGGTCAGCCACTCGCACACGGACTCGACAGTCTTTGTGCGGAAGGCCGGAATGAATGCCTCCCGACGGGACGAGACACCCGTTGGCTTCTCGTCCAACACGTCTGTCTGAAACATCGCCCCCGCCTGCGGGCCCGTCCTTCGGGCCCGTCAGCTTCGGAAGGCCTCGCGCACGCCATCTCGGCGCAAGGTGAAGAGCATCCAGACGGCCACCGGCACTCCCACGACGCAGCCGGGAGACAGGATGTACAGCGCGGTGATGCCGCCCACCGTGGCCAGGCCGTAGCCCTTGAGGTTGAGCGCGCTCAGCGCGCCCCACGCGGACAGCACGCCGCAGAGGATGCCCACCAGCAGCATCAGCGCCAGCGAGCCCGACAGCTCCAGCGGAGCCCCGCCCGGGCCCGCGAACGGCGACGTCACATTCAACGCGGCGAGCACGAAGCCCAGGATGTTGAAGATGACGTTCAGCACGCCCGTGCACAGCAGGAAGAAGGCCGGGGCGCGGACAATCTCGATGACCTTCGCGCGCGGGTCCTCCGGAGGAAGTTGGATACCAGGACCGCTCATGTACGGGCTCTCAGTGCGCTCACGATCATCCGCGTCGCCGGGGACTTGTTGAGCGTGTAGAAGTGGATGCCGGGCACGCCGCGTGACAGCAGCTCCATGCACTGCACCGTGGCGTGCGCCACGCCCAGCTGCACCACCGCGTCCGGCTGGTCCTTCACCCGCTCCAACTGCAGGCCCAGCCGCATGGGCACCGTCGCTCCGCACATCCGCGTGAAGCGCTGCACCTGCTCGAAGTTGGTGATGGGCATGATGCCGGGGACGATGGGGACGTTGATGCCCGCGCGACGGGCCCGCTCCACGAAGTCGAAGTAGAACGCGTTGTCGAAGAAGAGCTGCGTCACCACGAAGTCCAGCCCCGCATCGACCTTGGCCTTGAGATGACGCAGGTCGTCGTCACGGGAGGCCGTCTCCACGTGGCCCTCCGGATAGCACGCGCCTCCCAGGCAGAAGTTGAAATCCTCTTCTCGGATGAATCGCACCAGCTCCGTGGCGTAGGTGAAGCCACCCTCGGCGGTGACGAAGGACTTTTGTCCCTGCGGCGGATCTCCACGGAGGATGAGGACGTTGTCCATCTTCGCGTCCGCCAGGCGCTGGAGCAGCTCCCGCAGCTCCTGCCGCGTGTGGCCCACACACGTCAGGTGGGCCATGGCCTCGATTCCCGTCTCCGCCTTGATGCGCGTGACGAGCTCCAGCGTCCTGTCCCGTGTGCTGCCGCCGGCCCCGTACGTCACGGAGACGAACCCGGGCTCCAGCGGCGCGAGGTCCTCCAGCGTCTTGAGCAGGTTGGCGACCCCTTCATCGGTCTTCGGGGGGAAGAACTCGAAGGAGAAGCAGGGGTTTGACGGATTCAATCGATTACGAATCTTCATGTTGGTCCCAGTGTAGACGGTCCCCGTCGGCCTTGATCGGCGAAGGTGCGCGGCTATAGTCCGCGCCGTTTTCACTCCCCCTTCATCAGGAGAAGCCGATGGCCCGGCGTACGCCGCTCAACGACGCCCACCGCGCGCTGGGCGCTCGGATGGTCGACTTCGCGGGTTGGGACATGCCCGTTCAGTACACCTCCGTCATCGCCGAGCACGAGGCGGTGCGCAACCACGTTGGACTCTTCGACGTGTCGCACATGGGCGAGGTGGAGTTCGCGGGTCCCGGCGCGCTGGAGACGGTCAACGCCCTCATCTCCAATGACCTCGCTCGCATCGCGGACGGGCAGGCCGTCTATGCGGGCTTGCTCAACGAGCAGGGAGGCTTCGTCGACGACGTCGTCGCCTACCGCTTCAGCCCCGAGCGCATCCTCATCTGCGTCAACGCGAGCAACCGCGACAAGGACTTCGCGTGGATGAAGGAGCATGCGCGCGGTGTCACGCCCGTGGACCGGGGTGAGGACTACGCGCAGATCGCCGTGCAGGGCCCCAAGGCCGCCGGCCTGGTGCAGCGGCTGACGAAGACGGACACGTCCAAGGTGGGCACCTACCGCTTCGCGGAGGGCGAGGTGGCGGGCGTGCGCGCCATCATCTCGCGCACCGGCTACACGGGTGAGGATGGCTTCGAGCTGTACTGCGCCCCGGGTGACGCGGTGGCGCTCTGGAACGCGCTGCTCACCGAGGGCGAGCAGGACGGCGTGAAGCCGTGCGGCCTGGCGTCGCGCGACAGCCTGCGCACGGAGATGAAGTACGCGCTCTACGGCAATGACATCGACGACTCGCACACCGCGCTGGAGGCGGGGCTGGGGTGGATCGTCAAGCTGGACAAGGCGGGCTTCATCGGCAAGGACGCGCTGGTGGCGCAGAAGGCCGCGGGCGTGAAGCGCAAGTTGGTGGGCTTCGAGCTGACCGGCGCGGGCATCCCCCGTCACGGCTATCCCATCCACAAGGACGGCAAGCCGGTGGGCGAGGTGACGAGCGGCACCATGGGCCCGACGGTGAAGAAGCCCATCGGTATCGGCTACGTGCCCGCGGAGCTGGCCGCGGAGGGCTCCACCTTCGACGTCGAGATTCGCGGTCGCGCCGTTCCCGCCGTGGTGGTGAAGACGCCGTTCCACAAGAAGCCCTGAGTTCCTTCTAGCCCTGTCGAGGAGCACCCCATGTCCGATCCGAACATCCCCGAAAACCTCAAGTACACCAACGAGCACGAGTGGGCCCGCGTCGAGGGCAACAAGGTGACGGTGGGCATCACCCACCACGCCCAGAACACGCTCGGCGACGTCGTCTACGTGGAGCTGCCCAAGGTGGGCACGACGATCGAAAAGGACGAGCCGTTCGGCACCGTCGAGTCCGTGAAGGCCGTCTCCGAGCTCTTCTCGCCCGTTTCCGGGAAGATCACGAAGGTGAACGCTGCACTCTCCGACGCCCCCGAGACGCTGAACACCGACCCCTATGGCGACGGGTGGATTGTCGAAATCGAGCTCTCGGACACCAAGCAGTTGAGCGAGCTCCTGGATGCCGCCGCCTACGGCAACCTGCTCAAAGAAGCCTGAGAGTGAAGCGCCGCAGGGCCGTTGTTAGTGACGGTCCTCGAATTTTCCGACTCCGCCGTCGTGAGTCGCACGCGAGCCACCACCGCCATGTCCCTGAACTGGAAGTACCAGGAGTCGTTCGCCGGCCGGCACATCGGTCCGGATGAGCAGGAGCTGAAGCAGATGTTGTCCGCGCTGGGCGTGGACTCGCTCGATGCTTTCATCGACCAGACCGTGCCTCCGGCCATCCGCTCCAAGGAGCCGCTGCGGCTGGGGCCGGCGCGTGGGGAGCATGACCTGCTCGCTCAGCTGGAGGCCATCGCCGCGAAGAACCAGGTGTTCCGGTCCTTCATCGGCATGGGCTACCACGACACGCACACGCCCAACGTCATCCTCCGCAACATCTTCCAGAACCCGGGCTGGTACACGCAGTACACGCCCTATCAGGCGGAGATTGCCCAGGGCCGGCTGGAGGCGCTGCTCAACTTCCAGACGCTGGTGATGGACCTGACGGGCCTGGAGGTCGCCAACGCGTCCCTGCTCGACGAGGGCACGGCCGCCGCCGAGGCGATGGCGCTGGCGCTGCACGTGAAGGGCGACGATGCCAATGCCGCCTTCTTCGTCTCCGAGGGCTGCCACCCGCAGACGGTGGATGTGGTGCGCACGCGCGCCGAGCCGCTGGGCGTGGAGGTCGTCGTGGGTGACCACCGCACGGTGGACCTGGGCGCGAAGAAGTACGTGGGCGCGCTGGTGCAGTACCCGGCCACGGATGGGGCGGTGCTGGACTACCGCGCGTTCGGCGAGAAGATTCACGCGGCGGGGGGCCTGTTCATCGTCGCCGCGGACCTCTTGAGCCTCACGCTGCTGACGCCTCCGGGCGAGTTCGGCGCGGACGTGGCGGTGGGCAGCGCGCAGCGCTTCGGCGTGCCCATGGGGTACGGCGGTCCGCACGCGGGCTACTTCGCGACGAAGAACGCGTACACCCGCGTGATGCCGGGCCGCCTCATCGGCGTCTCCGAGGACGCGCAGGGCCGGCGCGCGCTGCGCATGGCGCTGCAGACGCGCGAGCAGCACATCCGCCGCGAGAAGGCGACGAGCAACATCTGCACCGCGCAGGTGCTGCTGGCCGTCATCGCCAGCATGTACGCCGTCTACCATGGGCCCCAGGGCCTGAAGGCCATCGCCGAGCGCGTGCACGGGCTCACCGTGTTGCTGGCGCGGGGGCTGGCGAAGCTGGGCCTGAAGGTCCGGCACGAGCAGTACTTCGACACGCTGCGCGTGGAGCTGACGACGCCGCAGGTGCGCGCGGTGCTCGGGGCGGCGGAGTCGGCGCGGATGAACTTCCGCCGCATCGACGAGAAGACGCTGGGTGTGTCGCTGGACGAGACGTCCCGCGTGTCCGACGTGGAGGCCATCCTCACCGCGTTCGCCACGGGCGCGGGCAAGGCGGCGGCGCCGTCGCTGGAGGACGTGGGCGCCAACGTGGAGACGCCGGTGGTGCCGGAGCTGCGCCGCACGAGCGCGTTCCTCACGCACGCCGTCTTCAACAGCTACCACTCCGAGACGGAGATGCTGCGGTACATCCGGCGGCTCGAGGCGAAGGACCTGTCCTTGACGCACTCGATGATTCCGCTGGGCAGCTGCACGATGAAGCTCAACGCCACCGCGGAGATGATTCCGGTGACGTGGCCGCAGTTCGGCCGGCTGCATCCCTTCGCGCCCACCTCGCAGGCGGCCGGCTACAAGGTCATCTTCGAGCAGCTCGAGCAGATGCTCTCGCAAATCACGGGCTTCGCGGGCTGCTCGCTGCAGCCGAACGCGGGCAGCCAGGGCGAGTACGCGGGCCTGCTCGTCATCCGCGCATACCACCAGGGGCGAGGGCAGGGGCACCGCGACGTGTGCCTCATCCCGTCCTCCGCGCACGGCACCAACCCGGCCTCCGCCGTCATGGCGGGCTACAAGGTCGTCGTCACCAAGTGCGATGAGAACGGCAACATCGACCTGACCGACTTGCGCGTCCGTGCGGAGGAGCACAAGGACAAGCTCGCCGCGCTGATGGTGACGTACCCGTCCACGCACGGCGTGTTCGAGGAGGAGATCAAGGAGATCTGCTCCATCATCCACGAGCGCGGTGGGCAGGTGTACATGGATGGCGCGAACCTGAACGCGCAGGTGGGCCTCACGGCGCCCGGGCTGGTCGGCGCGGATGTCTGCCACATCAACCTGCACAAGACGTTCTGCATCCCGCACGGCGGTGGTGGCCCGGGCATGGGTCCCATCTGCGTGGCGAGCCACCTGGTGAAGTACCTGCCGGGACACCCGGTCATCCAGACGGGCGGGGCGGACGCCATCGGCGCCATCTCCGCGGCCCCGTGGGGCAGCGCGAGCATCCTGCTCATCTCCTGGATGTACATCGCGATGATGGGTGGGGAGGGCCTGACGAAGGCGACGAAGCTGGCCATCCTCAACGCCAACTACATCGCCGAGCGGCTCCAGCCCCACTACCCGGTGCTGTACCGGGGCAAGCGGGGCAGGGTGGCGCACGAGTGCATCGTCGACCTGCGCCCACTGAAGAAGACGTCGGGTGTCGAGGTCGAGGACGTGGCCAAGCGGCTGATGGACTACGGGTTCCATGCGCCGACGGTGTCGTTCCCCGTCGCGGGCACGCTGATGATCGAGCCGACGGAGAGCGAGTCCCGCGCGGAGCTGGACCGTTTCTGCGACGCGATGATCGCGATTCGTCAGGAGATTCGTGAGGTCGAGGAGGGGCGCATGCCGAAGGACAACAACGTCCTGAAGAACGCGCCCCACACGGTCCGCACGATTACGAATCCGGAGTGGAACCGCCCGTACTCGCGAGAGCTGGCGGTGTTCCCGGCGCCGTGGGTGCGCGACAACAAGTTCTGGCCGTCCGTGGGCCGCCTGAACAACGTGCTCGGGGACCGCAAGCTCGTGTGCTCGTGCCCGCCCATCGAGGACTACATGACGCCGGAGCCGAAGCCCGCCGTCGCCTGACGGGCCGTATAGGCCGGGTGCTTCCTGGGGCCGTCTCCCTTACGTGGGGAGGCGGCCCTTGTCGTTACGCGTGGCCTTCGCGCTCCCACGCGTCTCGCGGGGGGCCGACTCAGCTCACGTGCGGCGTGGCACCTTGCGCGCGGTCCGCGTTGTCGTGCTCCGGCTCCACGTGGACGACGACGTCCACCACCTGCGGATAGGCGGCGTGGAGCGTGCGCTCCACCCGGTCCGCCACCTCGTGGGCCTGCGCGGTGGTGAGGTTCGGGTCCACCTCGATTTTCAGGTCCACGTAGACGCTCTCCTCCATGCCCCGGCTGCGCACGTCGCGGCAGCTGCGCACGCCGGCCACGCCCACGGTGTGCTGCGCCACCTGCGCGGGGTCCAACCTCGCAGTGTCGGAGAGGATGCCCACGGCCTGCCGGACGATGCCGTAGGCCACCCAGGCCACGAAGACCATGACGCCCAGCGCGATGATGCCGTCCGCCTTGGGATAGCCCATCGCCACCAGGCCCAACGACGCGAGCACCGCCAGCGTGACGAAGACGTCCGACATCGTGTGGCTCGCGTCCGCCAGCAGCAGGCTGCTCTTGTACTTGCGCCCGTAGTGCCCCTCCACTCGCGTCACCACCAGATTGACGCAGAGGGTGAGCACCATCACCACCGCCATGGCCGGCGTCACCTGCGCGTGACGGTCATGCATCAGCGAGTCGAGCGCCATGCGCCCCAACTCCAACATGCCGATGCCAATCATCGCGCCGATGCCCAGCGACGCGAGCGCCTCGAACTTGCCGTGCCCGTAGGGGTGGTCGTCGTCAGCGGGCCGCGAGGCCACGCCCATGGCCACCAGGCCCAGCACGTTGGAGCCACCGTCGATGAACGAGTGGAGTCCATCCGCCGTCACGGCGGCGGACTGGCTGATGAGTCCGAAGATGAGCTTCGCGCCGGCCACCACCCAGTTGGCCAGGAGGATGGCGAGCAACACGAAGCGGATGCGTTTGCTGCGCTGCTGGAGCGCGACGCTTCTCTCGGCGGGGGAGGTGTCCACGGCGCGGCACCGTAGTGGGAACCGCGTCCGGCCGCGAGGACCTCGCACGCCACGCGTGGTGAAGCGAACGTCAGTTGGGCTGGCGGAACAGCCGCATGCGCGGGCCGCCGCCCATCTCCAGGAAGAAGCCGAACGAGAAGCGCACCTTCGAGTCGTCGTTCAACAACCCCGGCGGTGGGTTGGGGAAGGGCTGCGCGCGCTGGAACGAGGACACGGCCTCCATGTCCAGGAAGTCCAGGCCGCTGCTCTTCTCCACCTCGATGTTCGTCACGCGGCCCTTCTCGTCCAGCGTGATCTCCAGCATCGTGTGCCGGTCCTTCCCGGTGAACATGTTGCCGGTGGGGTCTCTGCGGCGCAGCGTCTCGTTGGGCTTCCAGTGCATGCCCACGCTCTGCTTCACGCGGTTGAAGAAGCTGGCGTACTTCCACTCACGAGAGTTGAGCAGCGTGCCGTCGCCTTCGTCCACGTCGCGCAGGTGGTCATTGGGCGCCGCGCCCACCACCTTGTCCATCACCGCGCGCGACGGCATCAACGCGGCGATGCCCGGCGAGCCCACGCGTCCGGCGGAGCCTTCTTCCTCGCCTCCGGTGTCGCCCGGCTGGATTCGCAGCCGCTTCGCGTTGCCCGACAGCTCGTCGCTCTCGTTCTGGTTGTTCACCGCCACGCCCCCGGGCGTGTTCGGGTCCGTCTTCACCTTCACTTCGTTCTTGCGGTGGATGTCGGGGATCTCGAAGGCGAACTTCTGGCCACCCTCGGCGAGCGGCCGGTCATCGTTGCCCATGCCGTTGTTGCCGGCGATGCGCGGCGCCTGCGGCTCCACGTCCGCGCCCTTCTGCTCCTGGGGCGCGGTGCGCTGCGGCATGGCGTTCCGGTAGAAGGGCGTCTGCTCCCGGGCCCGCGTCTCCTTGTCCACGCGGTTGTTGTGCTCCGCGAGGTACTTCGCGTCGGGGGCTTCCTGCTCGTTGCCGGGCGCCAGGTCCACCACCTGCCCATTGGGCCGGGTCTCCGGTTTCTTCTCTTCGGGCTTCTTGTCCTGGACGCGGGGCTTCTGGGTCGTCTGCGTCTTCGAGTCCGTCTTGCCCCGGTTCCGGGACCACTGGTCCTCCGTCAGGGGCCGCACGGCCACGGACGTGGGAGGACGCGTGACGGGCTTGCGCTCACGCCCCGTGGGGGGAAGCGTTCCCGTGAAGAGCACGACCGACAGGTAGGCGACATGGACCGCCAGGGCAAGCAGCACCGCGGCGACCACTCGCCACGGGGATTGCCGCCGCCTCTTGCGGCGCCAGTCTGTCTTCGGAGAGGAACCCGTGCTCACGGCGCGATGATAAACCTCCGGGCCCGCTGCCTAGTCCCGTCCCGTTCGCGGCAGAACAGGTGGGCAGGGGAGGACATTCACGAGACGTGCACTGTTCCGCAGGCGCGCCCCCTCTTCACGTCAGTAAATAGGGGCGACTTCAGCACCATTGAAGTAGTGACGGAGGATATCCTGGTAGCGCTGCCCGGCCTCCGCTCGGCCGATGGCGCCCGTCTGACACATCCCTACTCCGTGGCCCCAGCCTCCGCCACGGAAAAGCCAGTGGGTGGGCCGGCCCTCGGCGTTCCGCTCGGCTTCCACCACCGCCATGCTGCTGTTCAACATCCCGAAGAGCCGCCGGATGTTCAGTTCGCCACGCACCTGGGTGGCCCCCAGGTCCCCGGATAACGCGAGCACCCGGGCCCGGCCGGACACGCCCCGCTCCTGGAAGCTCATGGCCTGGACTCGGCCCACGCCCAGCCGGGCGACGAGCGCGTCCACCTGCGCCGCCGTGAAGCGCTTCTCCCAGCGGAACTTGCTGGGCTGGGCGAAGCTGGACAGCCGGCAGGCGGCCCCCACGTCGGGCGTGGCCAGCCAGGCCTCCAGCCGCGAAGGGGAAGGGGAGGCCTCCGAGGGCTCCAGGATGTCCGGGCGTCCGCGCAGGCTCGGGTCCGGTGGGCCGCCCCAGACGATGTCGTTGTCCTCGGTGTGGCCACCACACACCGCGCTGTAGACGGAGTCCACCAGCCGACCGTCCGCGCTGAACAGCGCCTCGCCCCGGGTCGCCTCCACCGCCGCGGAGGTGCTGGCCGCCTCGCCCGTTCGGCCGCGGTACACCGCGCAGTGCTGCTCCGAGCACAGCAGATACGGGTCCGCCAGGTGCTTGATGCCCACCTTCGCGAGCACCTCGCCGCGCGCGGTGACGGCCTGGGCCTTGAGCGCCTCCGAGTGGGCCCGCGCGAAGATCTCCGCCGGCACCAGCCCCTTGAGCAGGTCCTCGAGCGGCACCACGTTCACCACGGCCAGCAGGCCCGCGCGGTCCACGGAGAACTGGAGCGCGCCCCGGAAGGTCCGGTCCTCGAAGCCGTGGAAGTCGTAGCCGACGCCGAACTCCACCTGACGCACGTCGAAGCCCGCGCCGTCCGGTGAGTCCGCGTCCAGTCGGTCCTGCGCCAGGCCCACCACCGCGCCGGACTCGTCGCGCACCTCGAGGATGGCGCGCGCCGGGGTGCGGACCTCCTCGAAGAGCGTCGTCCTGGCGCCGAACTGGTGCAGCAGCTCCGCCTGTCGTGTCGCCGCGTCCTCGGGGGTGAGAACTTCATCGACGAGGAGCAGCGAGCGCCGGTTGTCGATGACCTTGCCGGCGATGCCGTACACCGCGCCCAGCACCTGCGCGCGCACCGCGAGGCCCCGCGCCTTCCACTCTTCCTGCGCGGCGGCGAGTCCCTCCCGGTCCGCGAACCGGTGCTCGCCCAGCTGCACGCGCGCGGCGAGCACCGCCGGCTCGCCCTGTGTCACGCGCACCGTCCACCGCGTTCCCGCCGCGGCGTCCAGCACCTTGTCCACCGCCCCACCGAAGCGCATCCGCATCCGGCCTCGGGGGGAGAACGTCGCCTCGCGCCGTCCTTCCATGAGCTTGATGGGGAGCCGGGGCTCTCCGCCTCGGAAGTCCAGGCGCTTGAGCTCGCCGGGCCCCGGAATGCCCTGGGCGAGCGGGTCTTCTCCGGGCGTGCTCACGGCCGTGGAGGGCTCCACGCCCGCGTCGGTCGTCCCGGCGTCCTCGACGGGTAGCGGCTCCACGGAGCCCCCATCCGTCCCGGCGTCCTGGCGCTCGCTGGCCGGGCTGTCCATCGAGGCGCCGGCCAGGTTCGGTGGTGGCTTGGGGCTCGCGCAGGAGGCGAACAGCACGACGGAGAGCAGGAGCAGGACGGCGGTGCGCACGGGGGGCGACACCGTACCCGCCGGGGCGGGGCCTGTCACGGACCGGACGCCCGTTGGCTCGTTCGGGTGGGCTTGGCACGTGGCGAATAGAACGCGGCGCGTCTCGCGTTGGTCCTGCTCATGCGAATTTTCAAAGGCAACTACCTGAAGCTGAAGACTCCCGTGGCCACCCTGGCCGCCAGCCTGCTCATGCTCGGTTCGACCGCTCACGCAGCGGGCCTGGGTGCCTTCCTTCCCACGCCGAACATCCCCGGTGCTCCGGTGACTCGGACGCCCTCCAATCCTTCGACGCCCGGCGCCCCGAGCGCGACCGGCAGCCTGCCTCCCATCGGTGTCCAGGCCGTCCCCAACACGCCCGTGGCCGCGCTGCCGTCGCATCCGGACCACTCCAACATCGCCACGCCTTCGCCCCAGCCGGGCATCCAGGCGAATGCGCTGTCGCCCGCGTCAGCCAAGTCCTTTACCCGCGAGTGGGTGGTGAGCCCCTCTGGAAATGACGCCGGTGACGGCAGCGCCGCGCAGCCCTTGCGCACCATCAACAAGGCCATCAGCCAGGCGGGCCCTGGCGAGGTCATCCGTGTGCAGGCCGGGACGTACGCCGAGCGCGTCATCATCGGCGCCAACGCGAAGCCGGGCACCGAGGGCGGGAAGATCACCCTCCAGGGCGAGGGCAGCCCGCGCATCATCCCCGGTGCTGGCAGTGGCGCGATGGTGCAGGTGCGTCAGCCGCACTGGGTCATCGACGGCTTCGAACTGGACGTGCAGCGTCAGCCCATCTTCGGCGTCACCTTCGAGGGCAACGTCGCCGGCTCCACGCTGGTGAACTCGGAGCTGCACCACGGTGGTGGTGGCGCGGGCGTGACGACCTACAACAAGGCCACTGGCGCCATCATCGAGAACAACCACATCCACGACTTCCTGAAGACGACGGGCAACCAGGACTCGCACGGCATCGTCGTGCAGCCCACGTCCAAGGACATCACCGTCCGCAACAACGACATCCACGACAACTCGGGTGACTCCGTGCAGTGCCTGGGGCCCGAGGGCTTCAGCTCGCTGCCGCCCGCGGACGGGGTGCTGGTGGAGAACAACCACTTCTACAACAACCGTGAGAACGCGGTGGACATCAAGACCTGCTACGGCGTGGTCATCCGCAACAACCGCATGCACCAGTTCCGCCCGTCGAGCACCGCCAAGGGCGACGTGGTGGTGGTGCACTACTCCGCCAACAACGTGCTGGTGGAGGACAATGAAATCTACGACGGCGCCAAGGGCATCTCCGTGGGTGGGAATCACGAGGGACCCGTGCCCTCCGGCATCGTCGTGCGCCGCAACCGCGTGCACGACATCACCGCGGCGGGCGGCGGGGAGGGCACGGGCATCCGCCTGGAGAACTCCAAGGGCACCGTGGTGGTGAACAACACCGTCACCAACGTGTCCACCGGCCTCGTCATTGGCCACGGCACGGGCGGCCCCACCCAGTCTCCGGTGGTGCGCAACAACATCCTGGACGGTGCCATCTCCGTGGACATGGGCGGACAGGCGCCGGGCATGAAGCTGGGCAACAACCTCTTCGCCGCCAGCGGTCAGTTCAAGAGCAACGGCGCGGTGGTGAGCGTGGACCAGTTCAAGTCCACGACGGGTGACGCGTCGTCCGCCAGCGGCTCCGCGGACCTGGGCGAGGGCTTTGGCCCGGGCGCCCTGGCCGTGGACAAGGGCACCGACGTGGGGCTTCCTTTCTGCGGCGGTGCTCCCGACATCGGCGCCGTCGAACTGGGCTGCTGATCCGCTGAACCGAACCGTCTCCAGGGGGAGTGCCGGGCCTCCGTGCGACCGGCCTGCCACTGGGCCCGCGGAAAATGAAAAGGCCCGATGCGGAGTGACTTCCGCATCGGGCCTTTTTTCATTGAGGCGCCACCCGGATTCGAACCGGGGAATGAAGGTTTTGCAGACCTTTGCCTTACCACTTGGCTATGGCGCCAACGGCTGGGGCCGGGTTTATACGCAGCCCTCCGCCGCCCGGTCAAGATTCAACGGAAGCCGTGGGCGGCTCCGGCCGGTACGATTCGCGTCAGAAGCGGTGCCCGTCGCTGGGCTTCGCGCGCTCGAATGGGCCGAGGGGTTTCCAGATGCTGCATGGTCATGGGGTGTACGAGGAAGAGCACGACGCCTTTCGCCGCACGGTGAGGGCGGTGGTGGAGAAGGAGATCCTCCCCCACGTCGCGGGTTGGGAGGAGGCGGAGGAGTTCCCCCGGGAGCTCTTCGCGCGTTTCGGTGAGCTGGGCTTCCTGGGGCTGAAGTACCCCGCCGAGTACGGCGGCACGGACGCCGGCCCCCTCTACGAGGCGGTGCTGCTGGAGGAACTGGGGCGGTGTGGCTCGGGCGGAGTGTCCGCGGGTCTGGGGGCGCAGTTCACCATCGCCACCGGCCCCCTCCACCTGTTCGGCACGGACGAGCAGAAGCGCCGCTGGCTGGCCCCGGCGATTCGGGGCGAGAAGATTGGCGCGCTGGGAATCACCGAGCCGGATGCCGGCTCGGACGTGGCGGGCCTGCGCACCACGGCGCGGCGCGATGGCGCCCACTACGTCGTCAACGGCTCCAAGACGTACATCACCAACGGCGTGCGCGCGGACTTCGTCGTCATGGCGGTGAAGACGGACACCTCCGCGGGGCACAAGGGGCTGTCCATGCTGGTGGTGGAGAAGGACACGCCCGGCTTCACGGTGAGCCGCAAGCTGAAGAAGCTGGGGTGGCGGGCCTCGGACACCGCCGAGTTGTTCCTGGAGGACTGCCGCATCCCCGTGGAGAACCTGCTGGGGGTGGAGAACCAGGGCTTCTCGCAGATCATGGGCAACTTCCAGTGGGAGCGCCTGTCGCTCGCGCTGGGGGCCGTGGGCGCCATGGAGGACATGCTGGAGCGCGTCGTCGAGCACGTGAAGTCGCGCCGCGCCTTTGGCCAGTCGCTCAGTCAGCTCCAGGTGGTGCGCCACAAGCTCGCGGACCTGTTCACCGCCCGCGAGTGCGCCCGTCAGCTGACCTACCACGCCCTGCGCCTTCACGCGGCGGGGGAGTGGGCCGTGGCGCAGACCTCCATGGCGAAGAAGGTCGCCACGGAGACCGCGTGCCGCGTCGCCGACGAGTGCCTCCAGCTCCACGGGGGCGCGGGCTACATGATGGAGTACGACATCCAGCGTCATTGGCGGGATGCCCGCCTGGGTCCCATCGGTGGCGGGGCCAGCGAGGTGATGAACGAGATCATCGCCAAGCAGCTCGGCCTGTAGGCCCGCCGGCCCCGGTGCAACCGGGGAGGGGCAGGCGACCAGGCGGGATGGAAGAGGTCCGCGGGGTCCCGGGTTGAGCCCCGAGAGCCCCCCGCGGAGGTCCTCGTGGAGCCCAGCATCCTGTGTACCGAGCTGTATCTGCGCCTGGGAGATGACGAGGTCCTCGTCATCGACTGTCGCGCTTCGTCCGAATGGGAGCATCATGATCTGCACATCCCCGGCGCCTTGAGGATGACCCCCATGGAGGTGGCCCGGGACCACCGCATGCTTCCCGACGACGAGCTCATCGTCCTGTGCGGTGGCACGCACGACGGGTCCGAGGTGCGCCGGGTCTGCCGCCTGCTGCGCATGCATGGGCGCGAGGCGGTGTGTCTCGACGGAGGCCTCTCGGGCTGGATTCGGGGGGGCTACCCCACCGAGCGCCATGTCCGTGCCCAGGTGGCGCTGCCCCGCTGAGGTTCGGTGGATGCGGTGCGTCGTCAAAGGGTGTATGGAGCGGCGGACTTCCTCCTTTGGAGAACCGTCCCCATGGCCAAGCTTCGTGCCGCCCTCGTTGGCGCCACCGGACTCGCGGGGCAGCAGTTCATCGCTGCCCTCAGGAATCACCCGTTCATCGAGCTGACCGGCCTGGCCGCGTCGCCTCGCTCGGCGGGTAAATCCTATGGGGACGCCCTGCGCACGGCCAACGGCATGACGGCGTGGTTCGTCTCGGAGCCGCTGTCGCCCGAGACGGCCCGCATGCAGGTCATCAGCGGCGATGCGCTCCAGGCCAGGGACTACGACCTCGTCTTCTCCGCCGTGGAGGCGGACGTGGCGCGTGAGCTGGAGCCGCGGCTGGCCAGGGACATCCCCGTCTTCTCCGCCGCCAGCGCCTTCCGTTACGACGACGACGTCCCGCTGCTCATCCCTCCCGTCAACGCCGCGCACGCGCCGCTCGTGCGCGAGCAGCAGCGCAAGAGGGGCTGGAAGGGCTTCATCGTCCCCAGCCCCAACTGCACGACGACGGGCCTCGCCGTCACGCTGGCCCCGCTCGTCGAGCGCTTCGGGGTGAAGGCCGTGCTGATGACCAGCCTGCAGGCCATGTCCGGCGCTGGACGTTCTCCGGGCGTCATCGGCATGGACATCATCGACAACGTCATCCCCTACATCCCGAAGGAGGAGCACAAGGTCGAGGTGGAGACGAAGAAGATCCTCGGTGCCCTGAACGCGGGTGGCGCGGCCCTCACTCCCCACGACATTCGGGTGTCCTGCACCTGCACCCGCGTGGCGGTGATGGAGGGGCATACCGAGTCCGTCTTCGTCTCGCTCGGCACCAAGGCCACGGTGGCGGAGGTCACCCAGGCGATGCGCGAGTGGCGCGGCGCCGAGGTGGCCCGGGACCTGCCTTCCTCGCCTGTTCGCTGGATTGAGGTGATGGACGACCCCTTCCGTCCTCAGCCGAGGCTGGACCGGGAGACGCATGGCGGCATGGCCACCACGGTGGGCCGCGTGCGCGAGGATGGTGTGCTGGAGAACGGCTTCAAGTACGTGCTCGTCTCCCACAACACCAAGATGGGGGCCGCGCGCGGGTCCATCCTCGTGGCCGAACAGCTGCGGGCCCAGGGGTTGCTCGGCTGACAGCGACACGCGTCGGACAGGTGTCACAAATTCAGGATGCCATCCCTGGAACGAACCATTAGTCTGCGCGCCCACGGACGCGCTGAAGATATTTAGAGGAGAGCTTTCATGGCCTACGTCGTCGCGGACCCTTGCATCAAGTGCAAGTACACTGACTGTGTCGAGGTCTGCCCGGTCAATTGTTTCTACGAGGGTGCGAACTTCCTGGTCATCCACCCGGACGAGTGCATCGACTGTGGCGCCTGTGAGCCCGTGTGCCCCACCAAGGCCATCTTCCCGGAGACCGAGCTCCCCGCGAAGTGGGCGGAGTACAAGGCGCTGAACGCCGACTTCTCCAACAATAAGTGGCCGAACATCGCGGAGAAGAAGGCGCCGCTCGCCGAGGCCGAGGAGTACAAGGAGAAGGACGGCAAGCGCGCGATGCTGGAGACCGCGCCCGGCAAGTAGGCAGCTGGCGCCGTTCGCGCCCGTGAGTCTCGTGGAGGCCCTCCCGCCCGTCGCTGGCGAGAGGGCCTTCGCCGTTCCGGGCCCGCTCATCCAGCACGCAGCGAGCGGAGCTTCAGCCCGCGTGCCTCCAGGGCATCCCGCAGCCGAGCGACATCCTGGGTGGGCACAGGCCCGTGGTGTCCCTGGATGCGCAGCACCACTTCGCGAGGGCCGGTCCGCTCCACCTCCACCGTCGCGTCGAGGGTTCCCCGGACGCTGATGCTCAGCGCCGGACGTTGCGACTTCACGAAGACCTCGATGCGCTCGATGAGCTCCAGCGCCGAATCGACGCGGGAGGTGGGGGACGCCTCGCTCCGTGCCGCGCTGCCCGCGCCTGTCGCTGGCATGCGTCCTTCTGTCCCCGTGCTCTCGGGCGAAGCGGCGAGCCGAGGGGCCTCGGGTGGCGCGAGCACCGACTCCGTCTTGAGGGGGGCGCTCGTGGGCACCCGGGGCTCGCGCGAAAGCTCTCGGGCGAGGAGGTCCGTGAGTCGGTGCTCGGTGCGCTCCTGGTTTGAGGCCTGGGCTTCACCGCGGACGCTGCCCAGGCGGGAGGACTCGGCATGCATCGCCTGGCGTGTCACCGCGAGGCGCTCTGGACTGGCCAGTGCTCCCCGAGTGGTCGCGAGGACGGGCGACGTGGCGCGCGCGGCGATGAGTGCCTCCGCGCGGGGCGGGGCGCGAAGCGCGGGGGCCGGTGCGCGGAGGGGAGCGAGCGCGGCCGGCGGCCTGGACGCGGGCAGCGCGGCGCTTCGCTGAGGTGCTTCCTGGAGTGCCCGTTGGAACCGCTCCGCGTCGGGGCGTTGCTTCGTCGGAGTGCTGTCGGCTGGGGCCTCGGCGTCGACCTTCATGTCATCCCTCGCTGGCGTTGGCGCGAGGGACGAAGCAGCCGTCATGCCAGGGATGCGACTCCAGGGAACGACGTGTCGAAGGCCGACGTCACCATCCCATCTCGCGGAGGTGGGGCTCCCGCGAGGGACAGGGGCTCAGCGCGGTCTGCTGTTGAAGGCGCCGGGCTGGACAGGAGCGATGCCGGACAGGTCGTTGACGGCCAGGGGACAGGTGGCCAGCGCCATCGGCTCGACGAGGGCTCCCACGCGTGCCCAGTCCCGCTCCTGGAAGAGCAGGGCGTCGCGCAGTTCGACGGACGACAGGCCCTTCTTGTATTCCCAGAAGCGCCCCCGCACGAGCACGCGGTTGCCCTTGAGCAGCTTGTTGAGGTCGACGTACTGCTTGTCCTGGAGGATGGCGACGATGTCCACGCGCTCGCGCTTGCGCGGCTTGCCGAACTGGAACTCGTAGGTCGCCGTCGCGGGAGGCTCGGGCTCCACCCAGACGAGGCGGGCCACCATGCGCTCCGGCTCGGGCTCCTCGCCCTTCTTGAGCTTCTTCTTCTTGGGCTTCTCCAGCTTGACGTCCACCAGCTCCATGCCGCTGAAGGCCACGTCGTGGTCCAGGTAGTTGTCGCGGAACAGGGCCTCGGCGGTGGAGACGGCCACCGAGTTGACGCGGCTGACTTCCTCCGCATAGCGCTCACGCAACACGGGCAGGGTGAGCAGGAAGCTGTCCACCGGCTTCACGCCATCGGCGAGGAAGCGCATCCGCGCCATGTCGATGGCGGGATAGAAGGGGACGAGCGACTCGGCCGTCTGGAGCCAGTCGGTGCGCAGCTGCTTGTCGATGAGCACCCGGCGCACCATGGCCACGAAGAAGCTGTTGCCCGGGAAGCGGTCCGTTACCAACTGCGTGCTCAGCGCCTGCACCAGCGCGGGGTCCAGCATGAAGTTCTCGTCGCGCTTGTGGAACTGGGTGCCCACCTCGCCGAGCAACGTCAGGTACGCGCCCAACACCTGAGCGCAGGCGGCATCCGCGGTGCCCTGGTTCAGGGCCTGGAACAGGCGCGTGCGGAGGAAGCGCTTGTCCACGGCTTCCTCGCGGAAGGTGGGGGCTTCACCCGTGCCGAAGAAGAACTCCGGCTGAGCGGTGGCGGGGCCGGCCAGCAGGCCCAGGGCGAGTGCGAGCAGTCGGGCGATACGCATGAGGCCCCCAGCCTATCACCCCGAGGCCCCCGCGGAGAGGGGCCCCGACGCCGGCTCCGCGGGCAGGATGGAGGCCCTCAGGACCAGGCCGGCCGCGACGAGCTCCAGCACCCCGGCGACGGCGAAGAGTCGGTGTCCTCCCAGCCAGTCGTAGCCGGCCCCCGCGGACAGGTAGCCCACCAGGCCGCCCAGGCCGAACGTGAAGGCGGCGAACAGGGCTTGTCCTGAGGCCCGCAGCTCCGGGGGCACGCGTCGCGACAGGAAGGCCACGCTGCCCACGTAGAAGGCGCCGAACGTCAGGCCGTGCAGGGGCGCGAGCAGCACCATCCCAGTGGGAGACGACACCAGGGCCATGCCGCCCCAGCGCAGCGCGCTCGCGGCGAAGGCGACCGCGAGGACGAGGCGCGGCGCCAGCCCCCCGGCCACGCGAGGGTAGAGCGCCATCACGCCCACTTCCGCGAGGACACCGAGGCCCGCCACGACTCCCACCACCGCGGGGGACAAGCCCAGCGCCATGACGTGGATGGAGAAGGTCCCATGAAAGGGCGCGCACGCCATCCAGTGCAGGCTGGTGGCGGCGAGCAGCCAGCGCACGTCGCGGTGACGCAGCAGCTTCAGTCCGGCGAAGGGGCTCAGTCCCCGGCTCGGAGCCGCGGTGTCGCGCAGTGCGAGGCTCCAGGGGACGAGCATGGCCAGCAGCGCGAGTGGAACGAGGACCACGGTCCGGTCCACATCCGTGGCGAGCAGTCCGAAGAGAACGGACGACACGATGAAGCCCACGGAGCCGAAGAGCCGCACGTGCGCGAAGCTGTCACCGGTGCGCGCGACGTGGTGGAGGGCGAGGCTGTCCACGAGCGGCGTGAACGCGGAGGCGAAGCAGGCGTACAGCGCCATTGCGGGGACGAGTGTCTCGAAGGTGCGAGCGCTGGCCACCAGTCCGAAGGCGAGCGTCGCGCCGAGCGCCAGCACGGTGAGGACGCGGGACGTACGGCCGGTGCGGTCGGCGAGGTGCCCCCACAACGAGGGGACGAGCAGCGAGATGCACGGGCTGAGACACAGCAGGAGCCCCACCTGCGTCGCGGAGAGGGAGAGGGACTTGAACCAGGCGGGCAGGAACGGAAGGACGATGCCCACGGTGGCGAAGTACAAGAAGTAGAAGCCCGCCAGCGGCAGACGGCTGGCGACGGGGCGGGGGTTCATGGACGGTTGGGACCTTGACATGTCCGGGTGCTTTTCCGCCTGTTGACCTCGCGTCCTTTTGTGTACCTTGCCCGCGACATGGCCAGTCCCACGGATACTTCCGCGCCCGTCTCCATCACTCAGATCAAGAGTGAGGCGGAGCTCATGCAGGCGCTCGCCATCCGCGAGGTGGTGTTCATCGAGGAGCAGCACGTCCCCGAGGGCATCGAGCGGGATGCAGAAGACGCGCACGCCTACCACATCATCGCCAACCAGGGAGGCCACGCCATTGGCACGGGGCGGCTGGTGATGTTGCCTCAGCCTCCCGTGGGTGAGCAGGGCCTGTGGGGCCAGGTAGGGCGCATGGCGGTGCTCCAGGCGCATCGCAAGGCACGCGTGGGCTCGCTGCTGTTGACGTCGCTGGAGGAGGAAGCCCGGCGACGAGGCGTCAAGGGCATCATGCTGCACGCGCAGCTCTACGCCCTCGAGTTCTACAAAAAGCACGGCTACACCGAGATGGGCACCGTCTTCCTCGAAGGCGGCATCGACCACCTGGAGATGCGCAAGCGTTTCTAGTCAGCGGCGCGGAGGGCGGGGCGCGGGCGGTTGCGCGTGCCTCGGGTCCTCGGGCCACGAGTGACGCGGGTACTTGCGTCCCAGCTCCTTACGGAGCGCCGGGTAGTGCCGCTCCCAGAAACCCGCCAGGTCGGTCGTCACCTGCACCGCGCGCATGTTGGGCGCGAGCAGGTGGAGCACGAGCGACACGCGGCCGGCGCACACGCTGGGGCCCTGGGCCATCCCGAAGAAATCCTGCAGGCGTGACTCCACCCAGGGTGGCTTGCCCGGCTCGTAGTTCACCTTGACGCCGCGGCCTCCGGGCAGCGTGACGCGCTCGGGGGCGTGGGTGGCGAGCAGGCGTTGTTGCTCGGAGGTGAGTCGCGCGTAGAGCGCGTCGATGAGGGACACGCCTTCCAGGTCCTTGAAGCTGCGCGCGTCCGAGCACAGGGATGCGAGCGCATCGCGCAGGAAGGCGTCATCCACGGTGGGGAACTTCGCCTCGGGGAAGGCCTGCGTGAGCAGGGCCACGCGCGTGCGCCACTGCTGCAGGGCCTCGGGGTCCGCGAACCGTCCGGGGCCCGCCGCGAGCGCCGCTTCGACGAGCACCCGCGCGGTCTGTTCCGAGGCGGGCGCGGGAGCGCGGGTCTCCTCGAGCATGAGGTTGCCGTAGGAAAGGCGCGTGAGGCGTTCCACGCGTCGTGCCTCGGCGTTCCACTGGAGGGTGTCCACCTCTTCGAGTGTCTCGGGGTAGAGGTCCAGCAGCCACTCGGGTTCGACGGAGCTGGCCAGTCGCACCACGGCGCCTTTGCCGGGGCGCTCCTCGGCGTCCACGGCCACCATCAAGTCCGCGTCCTGCACGACGCTCAGCTCGGAGAGGGACGCGGTGCCGCCGCCGAAGAGCAGCAGTTCGGGAGAGCGAGGTCTGCGCCTGCGCGCGACGCGGTCCGGGTAGCCGGCGAGGACGCTGAGCATGAGAGCCTGCTCGATGTCCTCCGCGCGGTGGGGTTTCTCGCCCTGGCTGCGCACCGTGCGCCGGAGCTGCTTCTGGACGCGGTCCACGGACTGCACCGCGCCCTGTTCGAGGGAGAGCGAATGCAGTCGACCGGACGCGAAGCCCGTGCGTTCGGCCTCGCGGAAGCGCTCCAGCAATTCGAGCAGGTCCGAGGGTCCACTGACGACGGCGGCGGCGCGGCCTCCTCCGCCCAGATTGGCGCGGGCCTCTCGACGGATGTCCCGCTCGCCCATGAGCGCGGCGAGCGTGGCTGCTTCGGCGCCGACGCCCCGGCGCTCACCTTCGACGATGACCCGGCCCTGGCGGGGGTGGACGGGGAAGCGCAGCAGGCGCTGTCCGACGTCCGTGACGATGCCCTTCGGGTCGACGGCGCCCAAACGGCGAAGCAGCGTCTCGGCCGCGTCGAGTGACGCCGCGGGAGGAGGCTCGAAGAAAGGGAAGGCACCGAGGTCGACGACGCCGGAGGCGCGCAGGGAGAGCACGGTCTCCGCCAGGTCCATGCGGCGGATTTCGGGGGCCTCCTGTTCGGGACGGCCATCGAAGTCGTGCTGCGTGTAGAGGCGGATGCAGTGGCCGGCACGGGTGCGTCCGGCGCGTCCGGCGCGCTGGATGGCGGAGGCGCGGCTCACCTTGGACAGCTTGAGGGTGGGCAGCCCGGACCACGGCGAGTGGCTGGCGACACGTGCGAGGCCAGTGTCGATGACCACGGCGACACCGTCGATGGTGACGGAGGTCTCCGCCACGTTGGTGGAGAGGATGATCTTCCGGCGCGAGTTCCTGCGCACGGCGCGGTCCTGTTCCGCGGGGGACAGGTCTCCGTGGAGCGGGAGGACGTCGGCGTCATGGCGCTCGGCGAACTCCGCGCAGGCGTCGCGGGTGCGGCGAATCTCTCCGGCGCCGGGAAGGAAGACGAGCACGTCGCCATCCACGCCGTGGGTGAACAGGCGTTTGATGGCGGAGAGGACCTGCAGGTCCAGGTGCCGGTCATCCGGAGCGGGGAGATACTCCACGCTGACGTCGAAGCGTCGGCCCTGGGAGCGCAGGGAGGGACAACCTCCAAGGTACGCCCGGACGGGTTCAGCCTCCAGGGTCGCGGACATGACGACGAGCTTGAGGTCGGGGCGACGAGTCTCTTGCAGGCGGCGCAGCAGCGCGAGCGAGATGTCGGCGGACAGGTGTCGCTCGTGGAACTCGTCGAGCACGACGATGCCCACGTCGCGAAGGGTCGGGTCGGACAGGAGGCGGCGTCCGAGCACGCCCTCGGTGACGAAGGACAGGCGGGTCTTGGCGCTGCGCACGTCCTCGAAGCGGACCTGATAGCCGACGGTGTCGCCCACGCGCTCGCCGATTTCCTCGGACACGCGCTGGGCGGCGAGTCGAGTGGGGAGGCGTCGCGGCTGGAGGACGACGATCTCCTTGCCCCCGCCGAGCCCGGCTTCCAGCAGTGCGCGGGGCACGCGCGTCGTCTTTCCGGCGCCGGGAGGAGCCTCGAGCACGAGCGAGCGCGCACCGCGCAGTGTGGAGACGATTTCCGGAAGGAGCGGGTCGATGGGAAGGGCGGCGTCCGCCATGTCCGGGTTCCTTGAACGCGCGAGCCGAGGCTCGCTCAGGGGGTCTCGGTTCCCGCCGCGCCAGGGGTCGACGTCACGCCCTTCTTCTTGCGCACGGCGGGAGCCTGGGCACGCGAGCCTTCCGGGGTCGCGGTATCGGTGGATGCCGAGGGTGCGCTCGAATCGCGAGCACGTCCGCGGGAGCTCTGGGCACGCGAGTCCGCCGATGCGTCAGCAGTGTCACCACCAGCGGTGGGGAGCGGACTCGAATCACGCGCACGGCCACGAGTCACCTGTCCGCGCGCACCTTCTGTCGCACTGGCTGCGTCGGCAGAGGTCGAGCCCGGTTCCGTGCCGCGCTTTCGCCCGCGGCCCCCGGCGGGACGTGAAGTCCCTGCGATGTCCGCGCCCTCAGCGACTGAAGTGGGGGCACCTTCGGCGTCACGCTTGCGTCCACGAGGGCCCGAGGCACGCGGCTCCTCCGTCGTGTCCGCGCGCTCATCCATGGGGGCGTGGCCGCCATCGAGTTCGAGAGGCGAATCCCGGCCCGACGGAGCGGGGACGCCCGTTGCGTCGGACCCGGACTCGACGACGGGCGCGGAGGCGTTCGCATCGCGCTTGCGGCCACGAGTTCCGCCTTGGACCGGTCCGCCTTCGGACGCAGGGCTCTCGACATCGGAAGGCGCCGGCTCGCTCGTCCCCAGGTGCTCGGACACGGAAGCGTCCTCGACCCCCTCGAGAGCGGGGGCAGACTGTGCCTCGTTCTTGCCGCGAGTCGAGTGCACGTCGACGTCCGCGGGCTCATCCGTATCGAGCGGTTCGGTCGCCGCCGGGTTGCTCCCAGCCCTGTGCCGTAGGGCGGAAGGCTCTGCGTCGTCGGACGACGAATCCAGGGCAGCGACCTCCGCGAGTTCGGCCTCGGTGGGCTCCATGGAGTCCGAGGGCTCGAGGTCCAGTGCTCCCAAACCATCGTCGGAGGGAGCCAGTCCGCGACCCGCTTTACGCTTGGGCTTGAGGCCGAGCGCGGCGGCTTCATGGACACTGGGCACGGGGACGAGCGCGGCCTCGGAGAGCAGGCGCGCCTGTCTCAGCGCCACTTCGAGCTTGCGCCCCAGGTTCACCAACTCCTCGCGGAGCACGGCCTCCTGTTCGAGCGAGAGTGGCGCGGGCTCATGACTGGCGCGCCACGCGGCATGCGCGGCGGCGACCTGGTCCATCACGGGACGGACGAGCGCGAAGTCCTCGCGAGCGAAGATGCGGGAGACGTAGGAGCTGCGGGTGCGCCGCTCGTAGGACGTGGCGTACTCGAAGATGACTTCGCGAGGCGCGCGTCGGAGCTGGGCGAACTTGAGGTGGGGGAAGAGCGCTTCGATGACGGGAGCGCGGCTGCTGGCGGTGAAGGTGATGCCCGCGTGCAGTTTCTCCAGGGCATCGACCCACAGGCCCTGTTGATGGAAGGCGTATTCCTCGCGAGCTTCATCCAGCTCGGGCAGGTCCTTGACGCGGTCGACCACGCCAGCAGCGGGGGCGCGAGTGGTGCGCACCAGCTCAAAGGCGGTGGTCAGCCAGCTCTTCTCGGCTTCCAGGCCGGGGCGGCCAGCGAGCATCTCGCCCGCGGTCGCGATCCGACCCTCGAAGGCCTCGGCGAAGCGGATGAGCTCATAGGACTCGAGCGTGGATGACATGCGACGGGCTCCTCGGAAGGGCGGCGGGAGATACCACAGGCCGGGCTCGGCTCCGAGCGCGGGTGGGAGGCGTCAGCTTCCGCCGAGCAGCGTCGGAAGGGCCTCTCGGTGCGAGAAGTCAGGGAAGGCGGCGTGTGCGCCGGCCTGGAGAAGGGCCTCGGCGGTGAAGGTCCCGGTGCCCACGCCGATGCACTCGGCGCCGATGCCGATGGCCGCGTCGACGTCCTTGGGCGTATCTCCGATGACGACCACCCGGCACTGCTCGCGCGGGACACCGAGTGTCGCCGCGCCCGCCTCGGCACCTCGACGAATCAGCTCCACGCGGTTCTCGTGGTCGCAGCCGAAGCCGCCAAAGGCGAACTGGTCATGGATGGCCACGCGCTCCAGCTTCAGGCGAGCGCCGTCGCGGACGTTGCCAGTGCCGAGTCCCACGGCGAATCCGGGGCGGCTTCGCGCCTCGAGTACGGCCTCGCGCATGCCGGGGAACACACGGTAGCGAGGGGCCTCCACCTTCTGGATTTCATCCGCGAGGTGCGCGAGGTAGGCGGCGATGCCGGCATCGATGGCGGCATCGGTGTCCTCGACGCCGATGATGCGCAGAGCGGTGCGGACGATGGCTCGGTCCGTCATGCCGGACATGTGGAAGGAGTCGCAGGCATCGCGGCGACCATGAAGCTGCTCGAAGGCTCGGTCCATGGCACGGCGTCCCGCTCCACCGGTGGTGACGAGGGTGCCATCGATGTCGAACAGGAGGACCGTGGGGCGCATGGCCCCCATCTAACGGAAGCCTAGGGCCGACGCGAGTCCGGAAGTCACGTCACGGACGCTCAGGGCTCCGCGAGGCTGAGTCCTCGCTGGAGGGCTTCGCGCACGAGAGGGCGTTCCTCGATGGGGAGTCGCTCCTCGAGAGCCTGACGGGCCTGCTGTCCGCCCAGCCGCCCGAGCGCCAGGGCCACGGCCTCCCGAACGGGGTCCTCACGGTCCATGAGTCGAGCCGCGAGGGGGCGAATGGCTTCGGTCCCCAGGCAGCGCGCCAGGGCACCCGCGGCGCTGGCGCGCACGTCCGCGGGAGCGCGGGGGTCCTCCAGCACTTCCTGGATGGAAGGGGCGCCCTGCGGCGGGTCGATGAGGGCGAGCGATGCCATGGCGCGAGCGCGTCGAGTCGAGGGAACCGACGGGTCCACCACGAGCGAGCGAAGGACTGGCACGGCCTGGGGCCCAAGCTGACGCCACTGCTCCTCTCGAAGAGGTCCCTGGGAGGGGTCGAGCAACATCAGCACCTGCTCCCTCAAACCACCTGACGGGACCGGAGTTGGGGCGGGTGCGGTGGGCACGGCCGGCGAGGCTTCTCCCGAGGCGTGTGAGTACGCGAGCGCGGTGCCCCCGGAGCTCGCGATCAGCCCCGCTCCGAGCAGGAGGTGCCACCACCGTCGTCCGCGAGAGGGGAGGAGCGCGATGGTGCGAGAAGGTGGCGGCGAGGTCGGTGTTGGCATGGGGGCGCCTCGAGCAGGGGAACGTCCCGGGTTATATGCCGGTTGCCCGCTCGGACTCGAACCCCGTTATGGTGCTGCGTTGATGGCTGGACGCGTCTTCTTCTTTCTGCAGCACGCCACGTATGAGCCGGCGTTCCAGGCGAGTTCCATGGGCATCACCGCCGTGGCCATGGGTGACGAGGTCTACTTCGTCTTCGCCTTCGACGCGCTCCGGTCCTGGGTGGGCGGAACCTTCGGTCAGCCCGAGGGCGAGCGGGAGCGAGAGGAGCACGCCCGAGGCGAGACCCTGGGCGTACCGGCTCCCCTCAAGATGATGGAGGAGGCGAGGGCCTTGGGCGCGAAGTTGATCGCCTGCGACACGACGGTGCGCCTGTGTGGCTTCGAGCCCGAGGCGCTTCAGGGCCCCCTGGACGAGGTGATGGGGCTGGCCTCCCTATGGCGGCTGACGCAGGGGGCGCGCACGCTGACGCTCTAGGTGAGCCGTAGTGAAGAGGGATCAGGCAGGCGCCAATGTCGTCCACGCCACACCACGTGTGTGCCTGTCGAGGGGAACCCATCGGTTCCTGCTGTAACCTCGCAGTATCAGTTGAACCGGATGCAGCCCTCCATTTGAGGCTGTAGCCTCCGAGGGGAGTCACGCGATACTCTTCACCCAAGCCGTCCCCTGAAGAGCCCGGCCGCGCGGAGCTCCGCGTCCCCCCATGAGAAGCAGAAGGAATTCATTACCTATGCGCGCCAAGTTGCCCCTCCTGAGCGCTCTCGTCCTCGGCGCCCTCTCGGGTGTCGTCGTCGCGGGTTGTCAGTCCTACGACTTCGAGCCGGTGGAGCCGCTCGCCATCGCACAGACGACGGTCGAGGAGACCATCTCCGCCCTGGCGAGCAAGCCCAACATCATGATGCTGGTGGACATCTCCGGCTCGATGACGCTCCCGGTGGACACGTCGCGGCCGTCCTGCCAGGTGCAGGACAAGGACGGCTTGACGGTGCTGTGTGGCAATGAGAACGCGTGCCCCACGGCCACGTGCCCCACTCGGTGGTCGGAGCTGCAGGCCGCCGTCCCCCAGTTCCTCGCGAACAGCGGTCCCTACGTGCGCTTCGCGCTCACGACCTATCCCGAGGCCTCGACGGGCTCGAGCATCGAGGCCTGCACCGGTCCCACCGCGACGTCGGTCCGCAAGGACCTGCCGGTCGTCGAGGACGATGCGTCGCTGCTGGCCCACGCCAACTCCATCAACGATTTGATCCAGGGCATTCCGAACCACGGCACCGGGCAGCCGGTGGGCGGAACTCCGACGAGCGGAAGCCTGAACTTCATCGGGTCCATGGCCGGCTTGCAGGACAAGGACCGCAAGAACTTCGTCATCCTGCTGACGGACGGTCTGCCCAACTGCAACCCGGAGAATGAGTACTCTGGCCGAGATCAACCGGAACTGTGCAAGTGCACCATCGCTGGCAATCTCTGCGGTTCGCAGATCTCCACCGCCTTCGAGAAGCGTGGCTGCCTCGACACCAATGCCTCCGTGCGGGCTGTGCAGGCGCTGAGCGACAAGAAGATCACGACCATCGTCATCGGCTTTGGCGCCGAGACGGCTTCGGGTGATGGTCCGGCAGTGCTCCAGGCGATGGCGTCGGCGGGTGGTTTCGCCCGTTCCTGCACCGATGACCCGACGGCCTGTGGCGCGAACGACACGTGCATCGCGGCGACGGGCCTGTGTGGCCGAGCCTTCTATCAGGCAGGTAACCAGGTGGAGTTGGCAGACGCGCTGGAGCGGATCAGCAAGGAGGTCTTGAACCTGGAGCCTTGCCTGATTCCCCTGAAGGGCCCGCAGCTTCCCTCGGACCCGAAGCTCATCGTCGTCTACATCGAGGGTGAGCGCACCCTGGCGGGTGACGGAACCTGGTCGCTGACGTCGGACGGCGTTCTCTTCAACGGCGCGGCGTGCGAGCGCATCAAGAACTCCCGACCAGAAGCGCCCATCAAGATCGAGGTTCGCGCCATCCGTCAGCGCTAGGCAGGCGGCCGGGGGCGGCTTTACCCGGGACGGTGCGGGGATTATAGGTCCCCTCGCCTCCGGCCCGGTTGCCGTCCCCTGCCCATGAAAGTCACCCTCCTCTCGCGGTCCGCTTCCATTCCCTCCACTCGGCGTCTTGTCGAGGCGGGCCGCGCGCGGGGGCACAAGATGCGCGTGCTCAACCCGCTCCGGGTGCAGATGCACCTGGACGGGGGCAGCGCCACGCTCTACTACGACCGCAAGAAGCTCTCGCCCACGGACGTGGTCCTTCCGCGCATCGCCCAATCCATCAACACGTACGGGCTCGCGGTGGTGAATCAGTTCGCACTGGGCGGGGTGCCGCTCGTCAATCACGCCCAGGCCATCGCGCAGTCGCGCAGCAAGATGCGCTCACTGCAGTTGCTGTCCGCGCATGGCATCGACATTCCCGCCACGGTGATGGCGCGGGACGCCGCCCACTTGAAGGAGATGGTGGGGCTGGTGGGTGGGGTGCCCGTGCTCGTGAAGCTGCTCCAGGGGCAGGAGAATCACGGGGTGATGGTGTGCGAGAGCCTCCAGTCGCTGGAGGCCGCGCTCGAGGCGGTGCTTGGCCTCGGCCACAACCTGGTGATGCAGGAGTACGTGAAGAGCACGAGCCAGGATGTACGTGTGCTCGTCGTGGGTGGCAAGGCGGTGGCCGCGGTGCGCCGCCGCGCGCGTCCGGGTCGGTTCGCTCACACGCTCATCAAGGGAGCTCGACTGGAAGCGATGGAGCTGTCGCCTGGGCAGCGTGCCACGGCGGAGAAGGCCACACGGCTGGTGGGGCTGGAGGTGGCTGCGGTGGACCTGCTGGACGTCCAGGGCCAATCGAAGGTCTTCGAGGTGAACAGCTCGCCCGCCTTGCCTGAGATGGAGGCTGTCACGGGCATGGACCTGGCGACGCCCATCATCATCCGCGCCGAGGAACTGGTCGCGGGCGCGGACCCCGTGTCCGTGCCAGACCTCCTGCCACCTCGAAGTCTTCCCTCGCCGGGGCTGCCAACATCTCCGGCACCGCGCAGGAAGCGCACGAGTCGTACGCCCACGAGCGGAGCAGGGGGCGCGTGAAGAGAATGCCGGCGCCCCACGTCGCAGGCATGATAGGCAGCACCCGTTTTCAGGAGACCCGCCATGTCGCACATCCGAAGCTTCACCTCCGTTGCCGCGTTGCTGGTGGCCTGCGTCTGGACGGCCCCGGCGTCCGCCGACGAAGTGGACCCCGCCAGCCTCTATGACGTGTCCACGGACGGCTCCTCCAGCCAGGTCAAGACGGGGGAGAAGGGCGTCTTCGTGGTCTCGGTCAAGACGAAGCCCGGCGCCCATGTCTCCGAGGAGGCCCCGCTGAAGCTCGAGGTGAAGGGCACGCAGGTCTCCGTCGCGAAGGAGAAGCTGGGACGAGAGGACTCGGTCGCGAAGAAGGCCGCGGGCCAGGAGTTCGCGGACCCCCGCTTCGAGATTCCCTTCTCCGCCACGGCCGCGGGCAAGGGCTCGGTGGACGCGAAGCTCGTCTTCTTCATCTGCACGGAGAAGATCTGCGCGCGCCAGCAGAAGACCCTCTCCGTTCCCGTCGAGGTCCTCTAGTTCCCATGCGTGAGCGTCCCCCCAAGGGTGGTCGAGGTGAGCGTGAGGGCGGGGACTCCCCGGCGCGTCACGTCTATGGCGTCAATCCGGTCCTCGAGGCCCTGAGGGCCCGACCGGACGAAGTGGAGCGGCTGTTCATCGTGGAGGGGCAGCTGGCCGCCAAGGCGGCGGGGGAGCTGCTCAGCCGCGCCCGGGACGCGGGTGTCCGGGTGGAGAAGGTGTCGCGCGAGCGCCTCGCCGCCATGGCCGACGGCGGGGTCCACCAGGGCGTCGTGCTCGAGCTTCGAGGCTTCACGTACTCGGCGCTGGAGGACATCATCGACGCGGCCAAGGCCAGCAAGCGGCCTCCCCTCGTCGTAGTGCTCGACGGTATCCAGGATCCGCACAACCTGGGCGCCATCATCCGCTCGGCCCACGCGCTGGGTGCGCATGGGGTCGTCATCGCCAAGGACCGCGCCGTGCAGGTGACGGGCACGGTGGCCAAGGCGTCAGCGGGCGCGGTGGAGCACTGCCTCATCGCCCGGGTCGTGAACATCTCTCGCGCCCTGGAAGAACTGAAGGAAGCAGGGCTCTGGGTGGCCGCGGCGGACGTGGACGCGACCGAGCCCATGTGGAGCGCCCGACTGGACGGGCCCCTGGCCCTGGTGGTGGGGGCCGAGGGGGCAGGGGTGAGGGAGGGAGTGCTCAAGCACTGCGACCATCGCCTGCGGATTCCGATGGCGGGTCAGGTCGGTTCACTCAATGCGTCCGTTTCTGCCGGCATTCTGCTATACGAGGTCGCCCGGCAGCGGGGGAGCGCCTCCCGTTAGTCGGCCATCATCTGGGATCAATCCCCTTGACTTGGATGATGGGGACTTCTAAAAGGGCGCGCCTCGCACATCGGAGCCGGGTTGTTGACGGGTTCGGTGGAGGTGGGGTAGGGCGGTGGGCAGGAGCCGGATGAGTGCCGGTGTAGCTCAGTCGGTAGAGCAACTGATTTGTAATCAGTAGGTCGCGGGTTCAAGTCCCGCCGCCGGCCAAGCAGGACGGGGGCCGCGGATGAGGGCCCGAGACGAGCAGTATGGGGTGCAGTACGCAGTCTGAAGTAAAAGTGCGGAGGGATACCCAAGCGGCCAAAGGGAGCAGACTGTAAATCTGCCGGCTCTACGCCTTCGATGGTTCGAATCCATCTCCCTCCACTCGGCAACGCGGGAATAGCTCAGTTGGTAGAGCGTCAGCCTTCCAAGCTGAATGTCGTGGGTTCGAATCCCATTTCCCGCTCCAAACGTTGTAGTTCATAGCATCGCCAAGCCCTGATAGCTCAGTTGGCAGAGCGCATCCTTGGTAAGGATGAGGTCACCAGTTCAATCCTGGTTCAGGGCTCCATTTTTTAGAGGAGTGTCATGGCCAAGGAGAAGTTCGAGCGTAACAAGCCCCACGTGAACATCGGCACGATCGGACACGTGGACCACGGCAAGACGTCGCTGACGGCGGCCATCACGAAGGTGCTGGCCAAGACCGGCGGCGCCACGTTCCTGGCGTACGACCAGATCGACAAGGCGCCGGAAGAGCGTGAGCGCGGCATCACCATCTCCACGGCGCACGTGGAGTACCAGACGAAGAACCGGCACTACGCGCACGTGGATTGCCCGGGTCACGCCGACTACGTGAAGAACATGATCACGGGCGCGGCGCAGATGGACGGCGCCATCCTGGTGGTCTCGGCGGCGGACGGCCCGATGCCCCAGACGCGTGAGCACATCCTGCTGGCGCGCCAAGTCGGTGTTCCGTACATCGTGGTCTTCCTGAACAAGGTCGACCTGCTGGACGACCCCGAGCTGCGCGAGCTCGTGGAGATGGAAGTTCGCGACCTTCTGAAGAAGTACGACTTCCCGGGCGACTCGATTCCCATCGTCCCTGGCTCCGCCATGAAGGCGCTCGAGGGTGACACGAGCGACGTCGGCGAGGGCGCCATCCTGAAGCTGATGGAGGCGGTGGACAGCTACATCCCGACGCCGCAGCGCGCGACGGACAAGCCCTTCCTGATGCCGGTGGAAGACGTGTTCTCCATCGCCGGCCGTGGAA
>NZ_JABUMS010000050.1:0-4794 GCF_013336705.1 Myxococcus sp. CA051A
GGCCCAAGGGCGTCATGGTGCCTCACCGCACCGCCGCCAACTTCTTCGCGGCCATGGATGACCGCCTGGGCACCTCTCCCGGCACGTGGCTCGCCGTCACCTCCATCTCCTTCGACATCTCCGTCCTCGAGCTGCTCTGGACGCTCTGCCGAGGCTTCCACGTTGTCCTCCATGACGAGCGCGCCGCCTCTCGCCTCGGCACCGCGCTGACGCTGCCCGAAGTCCTCCGCCGCCACCCCGTCTCCCATCTCCAGTGCACTCCGTCCTTCGCTCGCGCCCGGGTGCTCGCGCACGACTCACTCGGCGCGCTCGCGTCCCTCCGCTTCCTCCTCGTCGGCGGTGAGGCCCTCCCCGGCCCTCTCGCATCCCAGCTTCGCGCCGCGCTCCCTCGCTCCACCCTGCTCAACATGTACGGCCCGACGGAAACCACCGTCTGGTCCTCGTCTCACCCGTCCTCGCTCTCCGACGAAGGGGCTTCCACCCTTTCCATCGGGACGCCTCTCGCCAACAACCGTCTCTTCGTCCTCGACTCCTCCGGGCAGCCCTGCCCCATCGGCTCGCCCGGCGAGCTCTTCATCGCTGGTGAGGGTGTCGTGCGCGGCTACTTCGGCCGCCCCGACCTCACCGCCGAGCGCTTCCTCCCCGATGCCTTCTCCGGCATCCCTGGCGCGCGCCTCTACCGCACCGGTGACCTCGCTCGCTGGCGCCCTGACGGCTCGCTCGACTTCCTCGGCCGCGCCGACTTCCAGGTGAAGCTGCGCGGCTTCCGCATCGAACTGGGCGAAGTCGAAGCCGTCCTTTCACGCCACACCTCCGTCCTCCAGGCCGTCGCGGGCGTCCACCTCGATGCCTCCGGTGATGGACGCCTCGTCGCCTGGCTCGTCCCCCAGGCCGGCGTCTCGCTCGACGCCTCCGCCCTCCGCGACTTCGCCCAACGGCACCTGCCAGAACACATGGTGCCCTCGCTGTTCGTCTCCCTTCCCGCGCTTCCCCTCACTCCCAATGGCAAGGTCGACCGCAAGGCCCTCCCTTCGCCGCTGAGCAAGAGCCAGCAATCCGCCGTCCCCGACGACTCCGAGCCGAGGACGCCCCAGGAGAAGGTCCTCGCCGCCATCTGGTCCGAGGCCCTGCGCGCGCCGCGTGTCACGCGCCATGACAACTTCTTCGCGCTGGGTGGCGACTCCATCCTCTCCATCCAGATTGTCTCCCGCGCACGCAACGCGGGCCTCCAGCTCACGACCCAGCAGCTCTTCCAGCACCCGACGCTGGAGGCCCTCGCTCGGGTCGTGAAGTTCGAGGGCAGCGCATGGGCCGAGCAGCCGGACGCCGCGCTCACGCCGCGCACGTCGACGGACTCGACGTGGCACGAGTCCACGGACGTCGTCCTGAGCCGGTTGAAGCAGGCCATCGCGGACCGGCTGGTCCCCGCGGGCACGCCGGTGGAGGACCTCTATCCGTTGTCGCCCTTGCAGCAGGGCATGCTCTTCCACACCCTCGCCGCGCCGGGCTCCGGCGTCTACGTCACCCAGTTGACGTGGACCTTCAGTGGCGCGGTGGACCTGGGGGCGTTCCGGCGCACCTGGGAGACCGTCATCCAGCGCCAGCCCCTGCTGCGCACGTCCTTCCACTCGGGCGACTCGCGGGAGCCCCTCCAGCTCGTCCACCCCGGTGCTGCCCTGCCCTGGGAGGAACTCGACTGGCGCGGAGTGGAGGAAGCAGAGCAGCAGTCCCGCTTCCAGGCCCTCCTCTCCGAGGACCGCGCTCGCGGATTCGACCTGCGCACGCCGCCGCTGCTGCGCCTGACCGCCATCCGCACCGATGAGCACGCCTGGCGCGTTCTCTGGACCACGCATCACGTGTTGATGGACGGCTGGAGCATGGGCCTCCTCTTCCAGGACCTCTTCACCACCTACGAGCAGATTCGCGCGGGACTGGTGTGGGTCCGGAGCGAGGCAACGACCTTCCGCGACTACGTCACCTGGCTCCAGCGCCAGCCGATGGAGCCCGCGGAGCTCTACTGGCGCAAGACGCTGCATGGCTTCACCGCGCCCACGCCCCTACCTGGTGCCCTTCCCCGAAGCCCGGACTCGGTGCTCCAGCGTCGGCGCCTCCAGCTCCACCTGCCCGCGCAGACCACCACCGACCTCCAGGCCTTCGTCCGCCAGCACCGCCTCACCCTCAATGCGCTGGTCCAGGCCGCGTGGACGCTGGTGCTCTCACGTCACACCGGTGAGCAGGACATCGTCTTCGGTGCCACCACCTCCGGTCGCTCCGCCGACCTCTCCGGCATCGACCGCGCCATCGGGCTCTTCATCAACACCGTGCCCGTCCGCGTCTTCGTCGACGACGGCACCACCGCGCTCTCCTGGCTTCAGCAGCTCCACACCCAGCAGCTCGAGCTGCGCCAGTTCGAGCACACGTCCCTCGTGCGGCTGCACGGGTGGAGCGACGTCCCGCGCGGCACGCCCCTCTTCGAGTCCCTCTTCATCGTCGAGAACTTCCCCATCGACGCCGCGGTGAATTCCGCCGGGGATGCGTTGGGCATCCGCGACTTCACCATCGTGGACCAGACGGACACGCCGCTGGAGGCGTACGTCATCCCTGGGGACTCGCTGGAGCTGCGCCTGCTCTTCGACGCCGCGCGCTTCGAGCCTTCCATCCCCGAGCGTCTCCTTCATCACTGGGGCGTCGCGCTCCAGGCGCTGATGGCTGCCCCGGATGCGCGCCTCGCCTCCATCTCCCTGCTGACGAGAGAAGAGCGTGAGCAGGTCCTTCGCTCGTTCAACGGCAGGGCCCGCCCCGCGCCGGCTCAGAAAGACTCCGGCTCGCGATACACCGCTCCGCGCTCACGGACCGAGGAACAGCTCACGCAGGTGTTCGCTCAGGTGTTGGGCGTGGAGCATGTGGGCGCGACGGACAGCTTCTTCGCGCTCGGCGGACACTCCCTGCTCGCCACCCAGGTCGTCTCGCGCATCCACTCCGTGCTGGGAGTGGAGCTCCCACTGCGCGACCTCTTCGAGGCCCCCACCGTCGAACAGCTCTCCCGGCGGATTGAGTCGAGAAGCGGCGAGGGCACGGGGACCAGGCGCCTCCTGTTGCGCCCGGGCGCGCGCGACGGCGCCATTCCTCTCTCGTTCGCCCAGCAGCGCCTCTGGTTCCTCGATCAGCTCCAGCCCGGCGGCTCCGCATACAACATCCCGTGGGCGCTCAAGCTCACCGGAACCCTGGATTCAAACGCGCTGCGCCAGTCCCTCCGCGCGCTGATGCTGCGCCATGAGGTGCTGCGCACGCACTTCGCCATTCATGAGGGTCAGCCCGTTCAGCGCATCCAGCAGGATGTCGTGCTGGAGATGCCTCTCATTGACCTCCGCGCACTGCCGGAGCAGGAGCGGGACGCGGAAGCCCAGCGCCTGATGCGCCAAGAGGCACTGCACTCATTCGACCTGTCTCGGGGTCCGCTGGTACACGCGACCCTGGTGCGATTGAGCGACGACGAGCACATCCTGCTCGTCACCGCACACCACATCGTCTCCGACGGATGGTCTGTCGCCATCATCGTTCGCGAGCTCGCCGCCTTCTACCGTCAGTTCGCCGGAGGAGAACCCGCCCAGCTCGCCTCCCTGCCCATCCAGTACGCCGACTTCGCCATCTGGCAGCGCGAGTGGCTCCAGGGCGACGTCCTTTCCGCCGAGATTGACTGGTGGCGACAGGAGCTCGCCGGCGTCTCGACTTCGCTTGAGCTTCCCACTGACAGGCCGCGTCCCGCTGTTCAGACGTACCGGGGAGACATCGTCCCCGTGGCCCTGTCCAGACAGTCGAGCGACTGGGTCAAGGCGCTCGCCCAGCGCGAGGGTGCCACGCCCTTCATGGTGCTGCTGGCTTCCTTCCAGTTCCTGCTCTCCCGCTACTCGGGCCAGGACGACGTTTCCGTGGGCTCGCCCCTCGCCAACCGGAATCGCTCCGAGACCGAGGGCCTCATCGGCTTCTTCGTCAACACCCTCGTCTTCCACTCCCGACTCGACTCGAAGCAGTCCTTCCGTCAGTTGCTCTCCCAGGTGCGCACGTCCACTCTGGCCGCCTACGAGCACCAGGACGTCCCCTTCGAGAAGCTTGTCGAAGAACTCCAGCCTCAGCGTGACCTGAGCCGCTCACCGCTCTTCCAGGTCACCCTCACCCTTCAGAACGCTCCTGAAGGAGAACTCAAGCTCCCCGGCATCACGCTGGGCGCGCTGCCTCCGAGCATCGAGTCCTCGAAGTACGACATCAGCCTTCTGCTCGAAGAAGGCATCAATGGCTTCGCGGGTGTCTTCAACTACAACACCGACCTCTTCGACGCGGCGACAATGGAGCGCCTCTCGCGTCACTACGCGGTGCTGATTGAGGGACTTCAGGCGGCCCCCGATACCCAGCTTGGCCTGATCCCTCTGCTCACGTTGGCGGAGAAGCAGCAGGTCCTCGCGGGTTGGAATGGCGTTGTCAGTGATTACCCGCGCGACGCATCCATCCCTTCGCTCTTCGCTCAGCAGGCCGCGCGTACGCCTGATGCCGTCGCCGTTGTCTCGGGTGAGGAGTCTGTCTCCTACGCCCAGCTCGACTCGCGCTCCAATCAGCTCGCCCATTACCTGCGCACTCTCGGCGTTCTTCCCGGCTCGCGCGTCGCTGTCCGTCTCGACCGCTCCGCCGACCTCATCGTCTCCCTCCTCGCCATCCTCAAGGCCGGCGCCTCCTACGTCCCCCTCGACAAGGCCTGGCCCTCCGACCGCCTCGCCTTCGTCCTCCGCGAGTCCTCAGCCG
>NZ_JABUMS010000051.1:0-3313 GCF_013336705.1 Myxococcus sp. CA051A
AGGCAGGAGTCGCGAGTGCGAAGGAGGACGTCGAGGAAGGAAGGGTTGCCGGAGAGGCGAGCGGGGAGAGGGAGAGTGTTGACGAAGAATCCGATGAGGGATTCGAGCTGAGGACGGGTGCGGTTGGCGATGGGAGAGCCGACGAGGAAGTCGAGCTGGCCGGAGTAGCGGGAGAGGAGGAGCTGGAAGGAGGAGAGCAGTGCCATGAAGAGGGTGGCACCGTGGAGACGGGAGAGGGAGTCGAGGGAGTCGCGAAGGTGGAGGGGAAGGGAGAAGCGGTGAGTGGAGCCCTCGAAGGATTGAAGAGAGGGACGAGGAAAGTCAGTGGGAAGAGAGAGGACGTGAGGGACGCCGTCGAGGAGGCGAGTCCAGAAGGAGAGCTGGGAGGAGAGGGTGTCGCCAGAGAGCCAATGACGCTGCCAGGAGGAGAAGTCGGCGTACTGGATGGAGAGAGGGGGAAGGGGTGAGGCCACGCCCTGAAGGCGAGCGAGGTACTCGGCGGAGAGCTCCTGGTAGAGGACGCCGAAGGACCAGCCGTCGGAGATGATGTGGTGGAGGTTGAGCAGCAGCAGATGCCGCTGAGGCGCGAGGAGGAAGAGACGCGCACGGAAGAGAGGACCGAGGGCGAGGTTGAAGGGAGCCTCGGCATCGAGCTGGAGGAGGCGAAGGGCTTCGTCGTCGGGGCTGGGAGCGGCCGAGAGGTCGATGAGTCCCCAGTCGAAGTCGGGAGCATCGGAGATGCGTTGGGAAGGCTCGCCGTCGCCCGGGAAGCGAGTGCGGAGAGCCTCGTGACGAAGGACGAGCGCGCGGAGGCTGTCGTGGAGTGCTGAGACGTCGAGAGCACCCTCCAGACGAAGCGCGAAGGGCATGTTGTAGACGGCCTGCTGCTCATGGAACTGGTTGAGGAACCAGAGGCGCTCCTGCGCGAAGGAGAGCGGCAGCGGTGCATCCCTGCTCACCGTCGAAATGAGCGAGGTGTTCTGAACCGTCTGCGCTGATTGGAGGCGCTGATCCACGGCCTGTGCGAAGGACTCGATGGTCGGTGCTTCGAAGAGCATCCGCACGGCCAGCGGAACACCGAGACGTTCCTGGCTCCGCGAGATGATCTGCGTGGCGAGCAATGAATGCCCACCGAGGTCGAAGAAGGTCGCGGTGACGCTGACCTTGTCGAGCTGAAGCACCACTGCCCAGATGACTGCGAGCTGCGACTCCAGCTCCGTGCGTGGAGCGACGAACGCCTCACCGTCGACGCGATTCGCCTCGGGCGCGGGGAGTGCGCGGTGGTCGATCTTCCCGTTGGGCGTGAGGGGCAGCGCGGCGAGGACGATGACCGTCGAGGGAACCATGTGGCTGGGAAGTTGTTTCCCCAGGTGCTCGCGCAATACGGAGCCGGCGAGCTCCGTCGCGACGTAGGCGACCAGTCGCTTGTCACCCGGCGAGTCCTCCCGCACGAGTACGACGGCGTCGCGCACGTCGGGGTGAGCCCGGATGGCGGACTCGACTTCACCCAGCTCGATGCGGAAGCCACGCAGCTTCACCTGGTTGTCGCGGCGGCCGATGAAGTCGAGAGCACCGTCAGTGCGAAGCCGGACGAGGTCACCGGTGCGGTAGAGGCGAGCGCCGGGAGCCGAGCTGAAGGGATGGGGAATGAAGCGCTCGGCGGTGAGGTCGGGCTTGTTCCAGTAGCCCCAGGCGAGGCCATCGCCACCGACGAAGAGTTCCCCAGTGACGCCCATGGGCACGGGCTGCAAATGCACGTCGAGCACATAGGCGGTGCTGTTGGCGATGGGCCTGCCGATGGGGACGGAGAGTTCCTGGTGGCAGAGGGTGGGGTGCCAGGTGCTGGCGGTGGTGTTTTCGGTGGGGCCGTAGCCGTTGACCAGTCGCTGAGGAGGCCCGGAGGAGAGGACGCGGTTGATGCAGGAGGGGTCCGCGTTCTCACCGCCGATGAGGACGAAGCGGAGGCGAGAGAAGGCGGAAGGCTCGGAGCGGGAGACGAGGTTGAAGAGAGAAGTGGTGAGGACGAGGGCGGAGATGCGCTCGTCGCGGAGACGACGGGCGAGGACAGCCGGGTCGATGACGTCATCCTTCTCAAGGATGACAAGGGCGGCGCCATTGAGGAGGGCGCCCCAGATTTCGAAGGTGGAGGCGTCGAAGGCGACGGTGGCGGCCTGGGCGACGCGGTCGTCGGGCCCGAGTTGAACGTCATTGGAGTTGAGGACGAGGCGGAGGACGCCTCGGTGGGGGATGCAGACACCCTTGGGTCTACCCGTCGAACCCGAGGTGTAGAGGATGTGCGCCAGGTCATCTGGACCGAGGTCGCACTCCAACGGCGCCTTGCCGTTCGCACTCAGCGCTTCGCGAAGCAGGTCAAGACTCAGGAGTCGCCAATCACCCGAAGGCACGCTCTCTCTGAGCGACTCGTGAGTGATGACGGCGACGACTTGTGCGTCGCGAGCCATGAAGTCGAGACGCTCGGAGGGGTAATCCGGGTCGAGCGGGACGTAGGCGCCGCCCGCCTTGAGGATGGCGAGCAGCGTGACAATCAGCTCGGGAGAGCGAGGCAGGCAGACCCCGACCTGAGGACGCGCCCTGCCAATTCCGTGAGCACGAAGGATGCGAGCGAGCTGGTTCGAGCGAGCATCCAGCTCGCCGTACGAGAGCGAGTCGGAGCCGTACTGCACGGCGATGGTGTCGGGACGCAGCGCGGCCTGGGTGGCGAAGCATTCGACGATGGACGAGTGGGCCGGATACGGCCGGCCGGTGTCGTTCCATTCGACGAGCCACTGGCGACGCTCGTCGGCGGAGAGCAGGTCCAGTGAGTGGATGGAGACGTGCGGAGTCCGGACGACCTGCTCCATCAGCCTGCGAAGGTGGTCCGCCATGCGCGCGACGGTGGCTGGCGCGAAGAGCGCGGTGGCGAACTCGAAAACGCCGTGAAGGCCATCCGGCGACTCCTCCAAAGAGAGCGTGAGGTCGAACTTGGAAGTGTGGGGATGGAGTTCGACGTGTTCGACGCTGAGCCCCGGGAAGGACGGCGGTGCACCGGGCGCGTTCTGGAGAGCGAACATGACCTGGACGAGAGGGCCATGGCTCAGGGAGCGCTGGACGTGGAGTTCCTCGACGAGCTTCTCGAAGGGAAGCTCCTGGTGGGAGTAGGCACCAAGGCAGGAGTCGCGAGTGCGGAGGAGGACGTCGAGGAAGGAAGGGTTGCCGGAGAGGCGAGCGGGGAGAGGGAGAGTGTTGACGAAGAATCCGATGAGGGATTCGAGCTGAGGACGGGTGCGGTTGGCGATGGGAGAGCCGACGAGGA
>NZ_JABUMS010000052.1:0-3117 GCF_013336705.1 Myxococcus sp. CA051A
CACGGTAGAAACTCGCCTCGCTGGCGACGTACTCGCCTCGGTCCGCCAGCCTGGGGACAATCTGCTTGGGCGAGGCGTCCCGGAACTCCTCACTGTTGGCCACCGCCAGGATTCGGCGCCGCTCCACTGCGTGTACCGGGTCATGGTGAGCACCGATTCCGGACCATGGTGAGCACCGATTCCGGACCGAGGTGAGCACCCGTTCCGGGCATGGTGAGCACCCGTTCCGGGCATGGTGAGCACAGGCAGGGGCGGAACACGGAGCGTTGACGGCACTGGGCAGCAGGGTCTCGCCTCCATCTCCTTCGAGGAGGTGGAGATGGCCCAAGAGAGGCTGGCGGTGCGCAAGTTGAGAGAGGTGTTGCGATTGCGGTTCGCGTCGAAGCTGTCGACGAGGAACATCGCCACGAGTCTGGGCATCGGGAATGGGACGGTGTGCGAGTACCTGGGGCGAGCACGGGTAGCAGGAGTGGGAGGCTGGCCACTGCCGCCGGAGTTGGACGACGACGGGGCGCTCACCGCGCTGTTCTTCCCTGACGAGGGAAAGGCGATTGCGCACCGGCCGGAGCCGGACTGGGCGCAGGTGCACCGAGAGCTCAAACGCAAGGGGGTTACCAAGCTGCTGTTGTGGGAGGAGTACCTGGCGGCCAACCCGGGTGGGTACCAGTACAGCCAGTTCTGCGAGCGGTATGGGCGCTGGCAGTCCGTCCTCGGTGTCACCATGAGGCAGGAGCACCGGGCGGGCGAGAAGCTCTTCGTGGACTTCAGCGGGGATGGCGTCGAGGTGGTGGATGGCGACACCGGAGAGGTGCGGGTCGCGAAGCTCTTCGTCGCCACGTTGGGGGCCAGCAGCTACACGTACGTCGAGCCCGTCTACTCCGAGGACCTGGCCACCTGGGTGGGCTGCCACGTGCGCGCCATGGCCTTCTTTGGGGGTGTCCCGGAGTTGGTGGTGCCGGACAACCTGAAGTCCGGAGTCACGCGCGCGCACCGCTACGAGCCGGAAGAGAACCCCACGTATGCCGACCTGGCGCGGCACTACGGCTTCGCCATTCTGCCGGCACGTCCTCGCCGCCCGCGAGACAAGGCGAAGGTAGAGGCGGCGGTGCTGGTGGCGGAGCGGTGGATTCTGGCCGTCCTGCGCAACCGCCGCTTCGGTGGCCTGCACGAGGTGCGCGAGGCCGTACGGCCGTTGCTCGAGAAGCTGAATGAGCGCCCGATGCGGCATGTGGGGCGCTCGCGTCGCCAGTTGTACGAGGAACTCGAGAAGCCCGTGCTGAAAGCCCTGCCGGTACACGCCTACGAGTTGGCCTTCTGGAGGAAGGCGCGCGTCCCTCCTGACTACCACGTCGAGGTGGAGGGGCACCTCTACAGCGTGCCGTACTCGCTGGCGCACAAGCAGGTGGAGGCCCGCTACACGGAGGGGAGCGTCGAGGTGTTCCTCGGAGGCCGACGAGTCGCGAGCCACGTGCGAAAGCGCACCCAGGGCTACTCCACGCTGAAGGAGCACATGCCTGCCAGCCACCAGTCCCACGCGGAGTGGACGCCCGCGCGGCTGTTGACGTGGGCGCAGAAGACGGGCCCCTCCACGGCCGCGCTGGTGCAAGGCCTCATGGAGCGCAAACCCCATCCAGAGCAGGGCTTCCGCGGAGCCTTGGGCGTCATGCGATTGAAGGACAAGTACGGCGAGGCGCGGCTAGAGAAGGCGTGCGCCAGGGCCGTGCGCCACCGGGCCTACAGCTACAAGTCCGTGGCCGCCATTCTCCAGCACCACCTGGAGGACGCGCGGGAGGCGCATGAGGAGAAGCCGCCCCTGCCCGCCCATGAGAACGTGCGCGGCCCCCACTACTACCACTGACGTATCTCGCGCACGCCGAGACGAGCACCGCCGGCACCCGCCGCGGCGGGGCCCCTTGTGTGCGCGGACACTTCCCGTCTGGTGCGAGGCCTCGGTCACCCGCACTCGGAAGGGGCCCGCGCGCCCTGAGAAGCTGGCGCGCGCGGGCAAGCCCCCATGACCGACAAGAGGAACGAACCCGATGCTGGTGGAACAGACGCTGGAGAAACTCAACGGGATGAAGCTGCACGGGATGGCCTCGTACCTGCGCGACTGGTTGGCGAGGCCAGCGGAGCGAGACGTCAGCCCCGCCGACCTCGTGGGTCTGCTGGCCGACGCGGAGTGGATGCACCGAGAGAACAAGAAGCTCTCCTCTCGGCTGAGCGCGGCCCGCCTGCGCCAGGCCGCGGCATTGGAAGACATCGACTACGGGCATGCGCGCGGGCTCGCCAAGACGCAGGTGATGGAGCTGTCCACCTCGAAGTGGGCAGCGGACAAGCAGAATGTGCTCCTCACCGGACCCACGGGCGTCGGCAAGTCCTTCCTCGCATGCGCCCTAGGACAGAAGGCGTGTCGGGATGGCTACTCGGTGGTGTACCGCCGGGCCTCACGTCTTTTCGATGAGCTCGCTCAGGCGCGCGCCGATGGAACCTACGCGCAGGTGCTCAAGCGCCTGGCCAAGGCCCAGGTGCTCATCCTCGACGACTTCGGCCTTGAGCCACTCGGTGCTCCAGAGCGCAAGGAACTGCTCGAAGTCCTGGAGGACCGCTACCGACTTTCGAGCACCGTGGTGACCTCCCAGCTCGAGCCGAAGGACTGGCACGCCGTCATCGGTGACGCGACGCTCGCCGACGCCATCCTCGACCGTCTGGTCCACAACTCCCATCGCATCAAGCTGGGCGGAGAGTCCATCCGGTACGTGGAGACAAATTTGACGAAGGGTCGGAAGCAGGCCAAGGGATGAACCACCCAGCGTCGCTGACGCTCCGACCGCTCGCCACCAGCCGGAATCGCTGCTCGGCTTGAGCCGGAACGAGTGCTCACCATGACCGGAATACGCAGCTCCACCTCGGACAGTCGGTTGGCCGGACGGGTATGCGGACCACACCGCCGGTCCTCCGCCGTGGCTGGCTTCCTCCAGCGTTGAATCGTGCGCGGGGCCACCCCGAGCCGCTCGCAGATGGCCTCCAGGCGCACGCCTTTCTCCAGGGCCTCGTCGACGTGGGCGAGCGTCATTTCTCGCTCTTCTCGTCCCCGGAGTCGTCCTCGTCTGCCAGGTG
>NZ_JABUMS010000053.1:0-3111 GCF_013336705.1 Myxococcus sp. CA051A
GCTGGAAGGAGGAGAGCAGTGCCATGAAGAGGGTGGCACCGTGGAGACGGGAGAGGGAGTCGAGGGAGTCGCGAAGGTGGAGGGGAAGAGAGAAGCGGTGAGTGGAGCCCTCGAAGGATTGGAGAGAGGGACGAGGAAAGTCAGTGGGAAGAGAGAGGACGTGAGGGACGCCGTCGAGGAGGCGAGTCCAGAAGGAGAGCTGGGAGGAGAGGGTGTCGCCGGAGAGCCAGTGACGCTGCCAGGAGGAGAAGTCGGCGTACTGGATGGAGAGCGGGGCGAGGGAGGAGGCCACGCCCTGGAGGCGAGCGAGGTACTCGGCGGAGAGCTCCTGGTAGAGAACGCCGAAGGACCAACCGTCGGAGATGATGTGGTGGAGGTTGAGCAGCAGCAGATGCCGCTGAGGCGCGAGGAGGAAGAGGCGCGCGCGGAAGAGAGGACCGAGGGCGAGGTTGAAGGGCGCCTCGGCATCGAGTTGGAGCAGGCGAAGGGCTTCGTCGTCGGAGTTGGGAGAGGACGAGAGGTCGACGAGTTCCCAGTCGAAGTCGAGGGAGTCGGAGATGTGCTGAGAGGGAACGCCGTCGCCGGGGAAGTGAGTGCGGAGAGCCTCGTGACGAAGGACGAGCGCGCGGAGGCTGTCGTGGAGTGCGGCGACGTCAAGAGCGCCCTCCAGACGCAGCGCGAAGGGCATGTTGTAGACGGCCTGCTGCTCATGAAGCTGGCTGAGGAACCAGAGACGCTCCTGCGCGAAGGAGAGCGGCAGCGGCGCGTCTCTGCTCACCGTTGGGACGAGGGCCACGTCTGTCGGAGCAGGAACGTCGTTTCGGCGCTGCTCGACGACGCGAGCAAGGGCCTCGATGGAGGGCGCCTCGAATAGCGCGCGAACGGGAATCAACGTGCCCAGGTGCTCCTGGATGCGAGAGATGACCTGGGTGGCGAGCAAGGAGTGCCCGCCCAGGTCGAAGAAGTTCGCGGTGACGCTGACGCTGTCGAGCTGAAGCACAGCGGCCCAGATGGCCGCGAGCCGCGACTCCAGCTCCGTGCGTGGAGCGACGAACGAGTCCGTCTCCAACGCTCCGAACTCAGGCGCCGGCAACGCGCGCCGATCCACCTTGCCATTGGGTGTGAGTGGAAGCGCGTCGAGGACGACGACCGCCGAGGGCACCATGTAGCTGGGAAGCTGTTGTCCCAGGTGCTCACGCAACAGTGTCCCGGAGCTTCGCGTCACGACGTATGCGACCAGTCGCTTGTCACCCGGCGAGTCCTCTCGCACGAGCACGACGGCGTCGCGCACGGCGGGATGGGCACGCAGCGCGGCCTCGACTTCACCCAGTTCGATGCGGAATCCGCGCAGCTTCACCTGGTTGTCGCGGCGGCCAATGAAGTCCAGCTCTCCGTCCTGACGGAAGCGAACGAGGTCGCCCGTGCGATAGAGGCGCGCGCCCGGAGTCGTGCTGAAGGGATGGGGAATGAAGCGCTCGGCGGTGAGGTCGGGTCTGTCCCAATAGCCCCAGGCGAGGCCGTCGCCTCCGACGAACAGCTCACCCGCGACACCCCGAGGAACAGGTTGCAGATTCGCATCGAGCACATAGGCGGTGCTGTTGGAGACAGGCCTTCCAATGGGGACCGACAGCTCGGTGGAGGGCTGGGCCTGATACCAGGTGCTGTACGTGGTGTTCTCGGTGGGGCCGTAGCCGTTCACCAATGCGACCGGTGCTCCGTGTGTGAGCACGCGTTGAACAGTCGTTGCGTCGGCGGCCTCTCCTCCGAAGATGACCCAGCGCAACCCCGCGAACGCATCAGGGTGCGTGCGCGCGGTGTGGTGGAAGATGGCGGTCGCGACGACCAGCGCGGAGATGCGCTCCTCCCGCAGGTGGCGCGCGAAGACGTCGGGCTGGATGACCTCGTCCTTGTCGAAGATGACGAGCGCGGCGCCATTGAGCAGCGCACCCCAGATCTCCAAGGTGGAGAGGTCGAACGTCACCGTGGTCACCTGGGCGACCCGGTCGTCTGGCCCCAGGCGGACCTGGTCCGGGTCGAGCGCCATGCGAACCACACCCCGGTGTGGAATGCAGACACCCTTGGGACGCCCCGTGGACCCGGAGGTGTAGATGATGTGCGCCAGGTCATCGGCGGTGCTGTCATCCACCCACGGAGTTGACGCCGAACCCTCCAGCGCATCCCCGAGCCGATCCAGGTTCACCACGTGCCACGGTCCCTCGGGAAGCCGCGTGCTCAGCGCATCGTGAGAGACGATGGCCGCGAGTCGGGCGTCATGGGCCATGAAGGCCAGTCGCTCCGTGGGGTGCTCGGGGTCGAGCGGAACGTACGCTCCGCCGGCCTTGAGACTCGCGAGGAACGCGACGATGAGCTCCGGGGACCGAGGCAGGCACACGCCCACCTGCGGATGCCGGCGGTTGACGCCCTGGGCTCGCAGTACCTGGGCCAGCGCATTGGCGCGCGAATCGAGCTGGGCATAGGTGAGCGCGCGCTCTCCCTGTCGAACCGCCACGGCTTCGGGCCGCAGCGCCACCTGTGCATTGAAGAGGCGCACGAGAGACGACTCGGACGGGTAGGCGCGCGCCGTGTGGTTCCAGTCGATGAGCCACTGGCGTTGCTCGTCGTCGGAGAGGATCGGCACTTGTCCGCAAGGACGCTCGGGTTCCCGGACGAACGCCTCGACGAGTCGCACGAAGTGCTCCGCCATCCGTTCGATGGTGTGCGGAGCGAACAGCGCGGTGGAGTACTCGATGGAGCCCCGGAGTCCCTCGGGGGATTCCTCCAGCGCGAGGAACAGCTCGAACCGCGACGTCCGTGTCTCCAGATCCAGCGGAGCGACCTGGAGCCCTGGAAGCTGAAGCTGTCCCCCGGGAGCGTTCTGGAGCGCGAATAGGACCTGGACCAACGGACTGCGTCCGGGCTCGCGCTCGACGTGGAGTTCCTCGACGAGCTTCTCGAAGGGAAGCTCCTGGTGGGAGTAGGCGCCCAGGCAGGAGTCGCGAGTGCGAAGGAGGACGTCGAGGAAGGAAGGGTTGCCGGAGAGGCGAGCGGGGAGAGGGAGAGTGTTGACGAAGAATCCGATGAGGGATTCGAGCTGAGGACGGGTGCGGTTGG
>NZ_JABUMS010000054.1:0-2293 GCF_013336705.1 Myxococcus sp. CA051A
AGCTGTCCGTCCCGGTGACGGACCTGGAGGCCGTGCCCGAAGCCTCGCGTGAGACAGAAGCGCGGCGACTGGCCCAACTCGAAGCGCAGAAGCCGTTCGAGCTCTCCCAGGCCCCGCTGCTCCGTGCCTCCGTGCTTCGCCTCTCCGAGCAGCGCCACATCCTGCTCGTCACCGTCCACCACATCGTCTCGGACGGCTGGTCCAGCGGCATCCTCACGCGGGAAGTCGGAGCGCTCTACGCCGCGTTCGCCCAGGGACTCCCCTCGCCGCTCGCGCCGCTGGAGCTTCAGTACGCGGACTACGCGGCGTGGCAGCGAGGCTGGCTGCGCGACGAAGCCCTCTCCAAGCAGGTGAGCTGGTGGCGAGGTCAGCTCGCCGGGGCTCCCCATGCACTGGAGCTGCCCACCGACAGGCCGCGTCCTCCCGTTCAGACGGCGAACGGCGGCACGCTCCCCATCGAGCTGGGCTCGCAACTCACCGCCGAGCTGCGCGCGCTGTGCCTGCGTGAAGGCGTCACGCCCTTCATGGCGCTGTTGTCCGCGTTCCAGGTGTTGCTCGCTCGCTACTCGGGCCAGGACGACATCGTCGTCGGCTCACCCATCGCGAATCGGCAGCGCTCGGAGATAGAGGGCATCGTCGGCTTCTTCGTCAACACGCTCGCGCTGCGCGCACGGCTGACGGGGGAGATGACGTTCCGCGAGCTGCTGGCTCAGGTGAAGGAGACGACGCTCGGTGCGTACACGCACCAGGACGTGCCCTTCGAGAAGCTCGTCGATGAGCTCAAGCCCGAGCGCGACCTGAGCCGGTCTCCGCTCTTCCAGGTCATGTTCGCTCTTCAGAACACGGGCCGCTCGGCCGGGCCGGAGGACGGTGAGGAGAAGAGTCCGCTCGAGCCAATGCAGGTGGACAGCGGCACGGCCAAGTTCGACCTGTCCCTGCTCTGCGGTGACTTCGGCGACGACATCGGCGGCCTGCTCGAGTTCAACACCGACCTGTTCGACCGGAGCACCGCGGAGCGGATGGGTGCGCATCTGGTGCGCCTGCTGAAGTCCGCGGTGAACAATCCGGGTCAGTCGCTGTGGCGCCTGCCCCTGCTCGATGAGCAGGAGCGTCACCAGTTCCTCGTCTCCTGGAATGACACGTCACGCGAGTCTCACGCCGTCACGACGCTGCACGGCCCCTTCGAGGCCCAGGCGCTCCGCACGCCCGACGCCATCGCCATCTCCGATGGCTCGCGCTCGCTCACCTACGCCGCTCTCGATGCACGCGCCAATCAGCTCGCCCACCACCTCGCCTCTCGCGGCGTGACTCCTGGCGGCGCCGTCGGCATCTGCCTCGACAAGTCCCTCGACATGGCCGTCGCCGTCCTCGCCACCCTCAAGGCCGGCGCCTTCTACGTCGCTCTCGACCCCAACTACCCCCCCGAGCGCCTCGCCTTCATGCTCGCGGACACTCGCGCCCCCGTCGTTCTCACCCACTCCCTGCTCGCCTCCGTCCTCCCCGCGAGCACCAGTGCGCGCTTCGTCCTCGTCGACTCCGAAGCCGACGCCATCTCCCGCCAGTCCTCACAGGCGCCCTCCGTCCTCGTCTCCACCGAGGACATCGCCTACGTCATCTACACTTCCGGCTCCACGGGCATCCCCAAGGGCATTGTCATGCCCCACCGGGCCCTCAGCTTCCTCCTCGACTGGCAGATTCGTCAGTCCCCCAACCCTCGCGCTGTCACCCTCCAGTTCGCCTCCCTCAACTTCGACGTCTCCGTCCAGGAGTTCTTCGCCTCCTGGTGGGTCGGCGCCCACGTCGTCCTGCCCACCGGGGGACTCCGCCAGGACATCCCCGCCCTGCTCGACTTCATGCACCGCCAGCAGGTGGAGCGACTCTTCCTCCCCTTCGTCGCCCTCCAGGCCATGGCGGACTCCGTCTCTCACGGCGCCACGCTTCCTTCCGCCCTTCGCGAAGTCGTCACCGCTGGCGAGCAACTCCAGGTCAACTCCACCCTCGCTTCCTTCTTCGAGAAGCTCCCGGGCAGCGTCCTCGAAAACCAGTACGGCCCCTCCGAGTCCCACGTCGTCTCCGCCTTCCGGCTCCAGGGCGCACCTTCCTCCTGGCCTCGCCTGCCCTCCATCGGCTCGCCCGTCGCCCACACGCAGCTCTACGTCCTCGACACCCTCGGCCAGCCCGTCCCCATTGGCGTCTCGGGTGAGGTGTACGTCGGCGGCACCCACCTCGCTCACGGCTACCTCGCCCGCCCCGACATCACCGCTCAGGCCTTCGTCCCGAATCCTTTCTCGGG
>NZ_JABUMS010000055.1:0-1897 GCF_013336705.1 Myxococcus sp. CA051A
GGCCTGGAGCGCGTCAGCATCCACGGCGACTTCTTCGAGTTGGGCGGCCACTCTCTCCTCGCCACTCAAGTCGTCTCTCGCATCCGCTCCACCTTCGACGTCGAGCTGCCCCTCGGTGAGCTCTTCTTCTCTCCCACCGTCGCTCTCCTTTCCGAGCGGCTGGACTTGCTCCACGGCTCCTCGTCTCGCCAGCCGGCCCTCGTCCCTGTCGACCGGGCCCAGCCGCTGCCTCTCTCCTTCGCCCAGCAGCGCCTCTGGTTCCTCGACCAGCTCCAGCCCGGCGCTTCCACCTACAACATCCCCTGGGCGCTCAAGCTCACAGGCAACCTCAACGCGGACGCACTGCTCCAGTCCCTCAACGCGCTGATTCAGCGTCACGAGGCCCTGCGCACCCACTTCGCCATTCACGAGGGCCAGCCCGTTCAGCTCGTCCAGCACGACTTCGTGCTGGAGATGCCTCTCATCGACCTCTCCGCCCTGCCCCAGCAGCAGCGCGACGCCGAGGCACAGCGGCTGGCGGCGGCCGAAGCCGTGCGTCCCTTCGACCTGGCCCAAGGCCCTGTCGTCCGCACTTCTCTCCTCCGCCTGGATGCGTCCGAGCACCAACTGCTCGTCACCGTCCACCACATCGCTTCCGACGGTTGGTCCATCTCCGTCATGGTCCGCGAGCTGGCCGCCTTCTACCGCCAGTTCTCCGGGGGAGAGCCCGCTCCGCTCGCGCCCCTTCCCATCCAGTACGCCGACTTCTCCGTCTGGCAGCGCCAGTGGCTCCAGGGCGACGTCCTCTCTTCCGAAATCGCCTGGTGGCGCACCCAGCTTGCCGGTGCCTCCTCGTCCCTGGAGCTGCCCACTGACAGGCCTCGCCCCGCCGTTCAGACCTATCGCGGTGCGATGTTCCCTATCGGGTTGTCTCGTGAGTTGACCCAGGCCGTGAAGGCCCTCGCTCAGCGTGAAGGCGCCACGCCCTTCATGGTGCTGCTGGCTTCCTTCCAGCTTCTGCTCTCCCGTTACTCGGGCCAGGACGACATCTCTGTCGGCTCTCCCATCGCGAATCGCAATCGCTCCGAGACCGAGGGCCTCATCGGCTTCTTCGTCAACACCCTCGTCCTCCACTCCCGACTCGACTCGAAGCAGTCCTTCCGTCAGTTGCTCTCCAAGGTGCGCACGTCCACCCTCGCCGCCTACGAGCACCAGGACGTCCCCTTCGAGAAGCTCGTCGAGGAGCTTCAGCCTCAGCGTGACCTGAGTCGCTCACCGCTCTTCCAGGTCACCCTCACCCTTCAGAACGCTCCTGAAGAGGAACTCGAGCTCCCGGGTCTCATCCTCAGCGGGCTGGCTCCCAGCATCGAGACGGCGAAGTACGACTTCAGCCTCCTGCTCGAAGAAGGCATCAACGGCTTCGCAGGTGTCTTCAACTACAACACCGACCTCTTCGACGCGGCGACCATGGAGCGCCTCTCGCGTCACTACCTCGTGTTGCTCGAAGCGCTGACCGCTTCGCCTGATGCACAGCTCGGCCTGATTCCTCTACTTACGTTGGCGGAGAAGCAGCAGGTCCTCGCGGGTTGGAATGGCGTTGTCAGTGATTACCCGCGCGACGCATCCATCCCTTCGCTCTTCGCTCAGCAGGCCGCGCGTACGCCTGATGCTGTCGCCGTTGTCTCGGGTGAGGAGTCTGTCTCCTACGCCCAGCTCGACTCGCGCTCCAATCAGCTCGCCCATTACCTGCGCACTCTCGGCGTTCTTCCCGGCTCTCGCGTCGCTGTCCGCCTCGACCGCTCCGCCGACCTCATCGTCTCCCTCCTCGCCATCCTCAAGGCCGGCGCCTCCTACGTCCCCCTCGACAAGGCCTGGCCCTCCGACCGCCTCGCCTTCGTCCTCCGCGAGTCCTCAGCCG
>NZ_JABUMS010000056.1:0-1711 GCF_013336705.1 Myxococcus sp. CA051A
ATGTCCACGGCGCCGCCGAAGGTCCACGCCAACTGCGTGACGTAGACGCCGGAGCCCGGGGCCGTGAGGGTGTGGAAGAGCATGCCCTGCTGCATGGGCGACAGCGGATAGAGGTCGTCCGCCAGCGTCCCCGCGGGCAGCACCCGGTCGAGCACGGACTGGGACAGCTTCGCCAGCGGGAAGTCGGTGGGCGTGAAGCGGCGGGCGTCGTCGGAGTCTCGGTCGTCGATGAGCCGCCGCAGCGTGTGCAGGCAATGGTCGGCCAGGGACTGGATGGTCTCTGGCCGGTGCGCTGCCTGGCTGTACGTCCACACCAGGGTCAGTCGGCCCTCGAAGACGTAGCCGTTGATCTCCAGCAGGTGGGAGAGCGCGGCCTTGGGTGCGCGCAGGGCACCGAGGGGCTCCCGCGTGGCGGTGAACGGATTCAGCGCCGAGTCGTCACCGGCGGACTGATGGAACTGGCCCAGGTAGTTGAAGAGCACCTGGGCACGAGGGAGCGCGCGGAGGTGCTGGGATTGCTCATCGTCCGACAGGTGGCGCAGCAGGCCGTAGCCGAGTCCCTTTCGGGGAAGGCGCCGCAGCGAGTCCCTCACCGCGCGCAACCGGCCACCCAGGCTCGTCGTCCCCGAGACGTCCAGCGTCACGGGATACAGCGTGGTGAGCCAGCCCACCGTGCGAGACAGGTCCACGTCGTCGGAGAACGGCTCGCGGCCATGGCCCTCCAGTTCCACACGCAGGCGCGGCTGGCCCATCCAGTGTGTGAGGCTCTCGGCCACCGCCGTCAGCAGCACATCGTTGATGTGCGCCCGCCACGCAGCCGGAGTCTCCTGCAACAAGAGCCGCGTCTGGACTTCGTCGAGGGAGACCTCCACCGTGCGCGAGGAGGCCACGGAAGTGGCGCCGCCAGCGCCATCCCTGGGGAGGGCAGGAGCCTCGAGTCGCCCCTCCTCCAGCCAATACGTCCGCTCACGCGCGACCTCCTCGGAGCGAGCGAAGTCACTCAGCTTCGAGGCCCAGGTCTTGAAGGACGTGGACCTGGGCGGCAGCGCCACCGGGCGCCCCTGTCTCGACTGCACATACCCCGCGCCGAGGTCCTCCAGCAGCGTGCGCCAGGAGACGCCATCCACACCCAGGTGATGCACCGACAGCAGGAGCCGTGTGCCTCGCTCGGCTCCGAGGTGGAAGAGGGCGGCGCGCAGGAGCAGCCCCTCATCCAGCCTGTGGCTGGCGTGGAGGCGGGAGGCTTCGGACTCCAGGGCCGTGGGCAGCTCCGCCTCGGGCACGGAAGAGAGGTCCACCTGCTCCAGGCGGACCAGGGACTCCAGGCCGGTGAACTCCTGGTTCCAGGTGCCGTCTTGCTGGCGTGTGAAGCGCAGCCGCAGCGTGTCGTGGTGGGTGACGACCGCGCGCAGCGCCGCTTCCAGGCACGGGACGTCCACCGGCTCGCTCGACGCGAGCATGAAGGCCTGGGCGAAGTGGTGCGGTTCGAGGAGTTCCTTCTCGAAGAAGTCGAGCTGGATGGGCGTCAGGAGGGAGGTGCCGAGCACCATGCCCGAATCGACCTGCGGCCCACCCTGCTGCTTTGCCACGCGCGCCAGCGCTTCCAGTGTCTGGTGTTGGAAGAGCTGGTTTGCGGCCAGATGCAGGCCGGCCTGACGCGCGCGTGAGACCACCTGGATGGCGAGGATGGAGTCGCCGCCCAGCTCGAAGA
>NZ_JABUMS010000057.1:0-1711 GCF_013336705.1 Myxococcus sp. CA051A
ATGTCCACGGCGCCGCCGAAGGTCCACGCCAACTGCGTGACGTAGACGCCGGAGCCCGGGGCCGTGAGGGTGTGGAAGAGCATGCCCTGCTGCATGGGCGACAGCGGATAGAGGTCGTCCGCCAGCGCCCCCGCGGGCAGCACCCGGTCGAGCACCGACTGGGACAGCCTCGCCAGCGGGAAGTCGGTGGGCGTGAAGCGGCGGGCGTCGTCGGAGTCTCGGTCGTCGATGAGCCGCCGCAGCGTGTGCAGGCAATGGTCGGCCAGGGACTGGATGGTCTCTGGCCGGTGCGCCGCCTGGCTGTACGTCCACACCAGGGTCAGTCGGCCCTCGAAGACGTAGCCGTTGATCTCCAGCAGGTGGGAGAGCGCGGCATTGGGAGCGCGCAGGGCACCCAGGGGTTCCCGCGTGGCGGTGAACGGATTCAGCGCCGAGTCGCCACCGGCGGACTGATGGAACTGGCCCAGGTAGTTGAAGAGCACCTGGGCACGAGGCAGTGCGCGGAGGTGCTGGGATTGCTCGTCGTCCGCCAGGTGGCGCAGCAGGCCGTATCCGAGGCCCTTTCGGGGAAGGCGCCGCAGCGAGTCCCGCACCGCGCGCAACCGGTCGCCCAGGCTCGTCGTCCCCGAGACGTCCAGCGTCACGGGATACAGCGTGGTGAGCCAGCCCACCGTGCGAGACAGGTCCACGTCCTCGGAGAACGGCTCGCGGCCATGGCCCTCCAGCTCCACACGCAGGCGAGGCTGGCCCATCCAGTGCGTGAGGCTGTCCGTCACGGCCGTCAGCAGCACATCGTTGATGTGCGCCCGCCACGCAGCCGGTGTCTCCTGCAACAAGAGCCGCGTCTGGGCTTCGTCGAGGGAGACCTCCACCGTGCGCGAGGAGGCCACGGAAGTGGCACCGCCAGCGCCATCCCTGGGGAGAGTAGGAGCCTCGAGTCGCCCCTCTTCCAGCCAGTACGTCCGCTCACGCGCGACCTCCTCGGAGCGAGCGAAGTCACTCAGCTTCGAGGCCCAGGTCTTGAAGGACGTGGACCTGGGCGGCAGCGCCACCGGACGGCCCTGTCTCGACTGCACATACCCCGCGCCGAGGTCCTCCAGCAGCGTGCGCCAGGAGACGCCATCCACGCCCAGGTGGTGCACCGACAGCAGGAGTCGTGAGCCTCGCTCGGCTCCGAGGTGGAAGAGGGCGGCGCGCAGGAGCAGCCCCTCCTCCAGCCTGTGGCTGGCGTGGAGGCGGGAGGCTTCGGACTCCAGGGCCGTGGGCAGCTCCGCCTCGGGCACGGAAGAGAGGTCCACCTGCTCCAGGCGGACAAGGGACTCCAGTCCGGTGAACTCCTGGTGCCAGGTGCCGTCTTGGCGGCGCGTGAAGCGCAGCCGCAGCGTGTCGTGGTGGGCGACGACCGCGCGCAGCGCCGCTTCCAGGCACGGGACGTCCACCGGCTCGCTCGACGCGAGCATGAAGGCCTGGGCGAAGTGGTGCGGTTCGAGGAGCTCCTTCTCGAAGAAGTCGAGCTGGATGGGCGTCAGGAGGGAGGTGCCGAGCACCATGCCCGAATCGACCTGCGGCCCACCTTGCTGCTTCGCCACGCGCGCCAGCGCTTCCAGTGTCTGGTGTTGGAAGAGCTGGTTTGCGGCCAGATGCAGGCCGGCCTGACGCGCGCGTGAGACCACCTGGATGGCGAGGATGGAGTCGCCGCCCAGCTCGAAGA
>NZ_JABUMS010000058.1:0-1530 GCF_013336705.1 Myxococcus sp. CA051A
CCAGCAGGGCCGGCGGGACCAGTGGCACCCGTCTCACCGACAGGCCCCGCGGGTCCCACGGGGCCAGCAGGGCCCGCCGGGCCCGTGGCACCGGCAGGACCAATAGGACCGATAGGGCCGATGGGCCCCGCGGGTCCCTGCGCTCCGGTGGCGCCTGGCAACCCCGGCGGTCCGCTGGTTCCCTGGGGCCCTTGTGCCCCCTCGGGCCCCGCATCACCCACGGGCCCCTGGGCCCCCGCTGGCCCCTCTGGCCCCTCCGCCCCCGGGGGACCCCGCTCTCCGATGCACGTCTGAGGCGGGCAAAGCGGCAGGCAGACGACGCGTGCCCGACACTGGGTCTCGCCATCATCCCAGGTCGCCGAGAACACGTTGTCGATGAGCTCGTCGTTCGAGCCATCCGCCAGCGCGAGCTGCTTGCATTCCTCGAACGAGTTCACGGTGTTCGTGAACTTCTCGGTGTGTGACTCGCCAAATGCAAGCCTGTACGGAGGCGTTCGTTGAGGTGCCCAACCGAACTTGTCGGTGAGCAGTCGATCCTCCACCGCCTCGACGTCCGACGCGCTCGTGCGGTGCACGTTGCGCACCGTCATCGTCCACTCGAGCGTCGCCGGGTACGACTGAATTTCGTAGATGAGCTCGCCGTTCACCCGCTTGTCGCACGCCAGTTCGTGCGCAAGCGCGACGTTGCCCGTGAGTACTGCCGCTGTTGCCGCCAACCATCCCCAACGCATGATATCCTGCCCTCACTTCAAAATGCTTGGACTGTCTTCAGCTCTTGCTTGTTGCTTGTGTTCGTGCCGCCCGGAGTCTCGTCAGTAGCGGACGATGAACTCCGGGAACATGAAGACTTGTTCGCCACGTTCGACCAGGGAGCGGGCAATATCGAACTCGACCACCACCTTGTTGCGAGTCCGGATCTGCGCGGCGTCCGCGATCAGGGAGATCGGTGGGCCACTCAGGTCGAGCAGCTGCGACTTCCCGTTGCGCTCGATGATGCCTTCGGATTGGAACTTCAGCCTGATCGCGACCTTGCGTGCATCGACGGGAAGGTCAAACGTTGTCACGGCCCACGCGTTCTGGTCGTTGCCCAGGTCGATCTCACTGCCGCCAATCCGAGCCGGAAACGGATTGCCATCCACCGTCAGTTCCAGCGTGGAGACTTGCACGCGCACGGGCCCCGCTGCGTTGACTCCGAGCAGGCGCACCGCGACGGTCTGAGACGTGGGTGTCTCCGGCGGATCGATCAACGGCGCTTCGTCGTCCTTTGCCTTGCCGCAGGCGACGATGGTCAGAGCGAGTGCAAGGCCAATACACTTCTTCATGAAGTCCCTCCCCAAGCGGCCGTTCAAGCGGCCGTGTGGGCGAGGTGCCTGAGCACTGCTTGTGCCAAGGGGGCGACAGCCCTAACCCTCTTCAGGAAAGTCCGGTAAGGCGCAGACCCGCGTGAAGGAAGAAGGCGGCGAGAACATCGTGGCGGTGGCCCAGGCGCACGAATGAAGCGCGTGCCTGGGCGCGCAGCTCGGCGACAGA
>NZ_JABUMS010000059.1:0-1240 GCF_013336705.1 Myxococcus sp. CA051A
CTAAACCAACGATCTCGATTCCCGCACGACGTCAGGAGGCACGCCTGAGGTCGGCTCGACGCAGGGATGGACAGGCAGAGCGCTGTGCATTCCGCGCGTTGAGGTAGGCATGCACTCGCACCATGAGCTGTTCCATGGTGCGGCAGCGGTGGTTTCGCGTGACGTTGGCGTGCAGGTCCAGCCACACGCGCTCGATGCGGTTGCCCTGGGGACAGTAGGGCGGCAGGAAGTGGAGCACGATGCGCCCCCCAAGTTGGGCAAGGGCCTTGCGAGTCTTCTGGCTGGTGTGGACCGCGGCGTTGTCCAGCACGAGGTGGATGCGGCGAGCGCGCCGGTATTCACCCGCGAGGCGCCAGAGCAACTGGATGAAGAGGTCGCTGGCCTTGGATTTGCCCTCCGCCCACGTCAGCTTCCCCGTCCGGACATTCAACGCTCCGGCCAGGAAGCGCTTCTGGTTGTTGCCCGGTGTCACCACCACCCGGCGCTGCCCCGGAAGACACCAGTCGTGTCCCACCTTGGGGTTGAGATGGATGTCCACCTCATCCACGTGGAGCACGGGCTCTTCGGGGGGCTTGTGGGCATGCAGGCACTTCAACTCGTAGAGCCGGCGCCGACGCTTCCAGGCGGGCCAGGGACACTCGACGATGGGCCTGGCGGCCTTGCGCCGCGCGCCGAGCGAGGTGAGCGCGCGTCCCATGGTCGCCACGGACACCTGGGGCAGCCCCCGGCGCTCAAGCTCCAGGCACAGCAACTCCCGTGTCCAGGTGGGCCGGCACCAGCCCCAGTCCTCGGGCGTTCCCACCAGCACCCGCGCCAGCCTCTGTCGGAATCGCTCGTCGACCTTGCGCTGGCCGTTGCTCTCCCTCCTGTCTCGCAGCGCTCCGCGTCCGCCCTCGCGGTACCTGCGCACCGCGCTGACGACGGTAGAGGTGGCACAGCCCAAGTTCCGGGCTGCTGCGTTGCACGAGGCTCCCCTCCCCACCGCCGCCACGGCCATGCACCGTCGCATGGTGAGCGGGCAGCCGCTCCTCTCGCCCCATCGCAGCAGCGCCTGGCGCTGCTTCCTCTTCAGCCACTGCCTACCTTTGCCCTCGGGCAGGGCCTTCTCGCTCTCAGGTTTTCTGCGCACACAGAGCCGAACGAGAGGTGCCCCTGCTCCCTCTTCCCGCCCGCTCCGCGCCCGCCCGCTCCGCGCCCGCTTGCTCCTCAGGCTGATCGCGAATCACGAACTTCGGTTTAG
>NZ_JABUMS010000005.1:0-379386 GCF_013336705.1 Myxococcus sp. CA051A
GCTGGAAGGAGGAGAGCAGTGCCATGAAGAGGGTGGCACCGTGGAGACGGGAGAGGGAGTCGAGGGAGTCGCGAAGGTGGAGGGGAAGAGAGAAGCGGTGAGTGGAGCCCTCGAAGGATTGGAGAGAAGGACGAGGAAAGTCAGTGGGAAGAGAGAGGACGAGAGGGACGCCGTCGAGGAGGCGAGTCCAGAAGGAGAGCTGGGAGGAGAGGGTGTCGCCGGAGAGCCAGTGACGCTGCCAGGAGGAGAAGTCGGCGTACTGGATGGAGAGAGGGGCGAGGGAGGAGGCCACACCCTGGAGTCGAGCAAGGTACTCGGCGGAGAGCTCCTGGTAGAGGACGCCGAAGGACCAACCGTCGGAGATGATGTGGTGGAGGTTGAGCAGCAACAGATGCTCATGTTCGTGAGCAGCGGTCGTCACCAGCAGTGCTCGAAAGAGCGGACCACGTGCGAGGTCGAACGGACGTTCCGCCGCGGCACGCAGCAGGGCATGGGCCTGTTCGACTGAACTCACGGAGCTCCGCTCCAGCCGCACGGACACGGACTCCGCCACGAGTTGCACGGGAGCGCCTTCGCCCGGGAAGGTCGTGCGCAGGGACTCGTGACGGTCAACCAGTGCCTGGAGGCTTTGCTCCAGGGCCGTGACGTCGAGAGGCCCCTCCAACCGGAACGCCATGGGCAGGGAGTAGACGGCCGTGTCTGGCATCCACCGGTCGAGGAACCACAGGCGCTGCTGCGCGAACGATGGGCTCAAGCGCGCCTCGCCCTGGGCGGGTCGGATGAGGTCCTCGGAGAACGCGCTCGGGGTCTCCTCGAGACGGGCGCAAAGCTCGCGTAGGACGGGCTGATCGAAGAGCGCACGCAGCGGAAGGTGGAACCGTGTCTCCTCGCGCATCCGGGTGACGACCTGCGTGGCGAGCAGCGAGTGGCCCCCCAGGTCGAAGAAGTTCGCGGTGGCGCTCACTGCGTCCACGCCCAGCACCTCCGCCCAGATGCGCGCGACGGCGGTCTCCAGGGCCGACTCCGGCGCGATGAAGTCCTCGGAGTGCGCCTGGGGTGTGGGCAGCAACGCGCGGTCCACCTTGCCGTTGGGCGTGAGTGGCAGTGCGTCCAGCACCACGATGGCGGCGGGCACCATGTACCCGGGGAGCAGGCGTTGCACGTGCTCGCGCAGCTCGACGGAGGACGCTCGCGCGACGACGTACGCGACCAGCCTCCGGTCTCCCGGTAAGTCCTCTCGCACGAGCGCGAGGGCCTCCAGCACGGAGGAATGCTGGCGCAGCGCACTCTCCACTTCCCCCAGCTCGATTCGGAAGCCACGCAGCTTCACCTGGTGGTCGCGACGGCCGATGAACTCCATGACTCCATCGACGCGCTGCCGCACCAGATCTCCGGTGCGGTACATCCGCCCACCGGGCGTATCGCTCCAGGGGTCGGGCAGGAAGCGCTCTCCCGTCAGGTCCGCGCGCTCCCAGTATCCCCACGCGAGGCCCAGGCCCCCCGTGTACAGCTCACCCACGGTTCCGACGGGAACGGGCCGCAGCGACTCGTCCAGTACATACATCCGCGTCCCGGAGATGGCGCGGCCAATGGCGACGGCCGTGGTGTCATCTGTCTCCAGTGCTCCGCGCATCGGGTGGTAGCTGGTGAACGTCGTGTTCTCGGTGGGCCCGTAGAAGTTGACCAGCCGGATGTGCGGAAGCTGCTCCAGCGCCTTGCGCGCATGGGGCACGGAGAGGACCTCGCCTCCCGTGAGCAGCTCGCGCACGCGGCCCATTCCAGGCAGGCCCAGCTCGACGAGCTGATGGAAGAGGCCCGTGGTCACCCAGACCACCGTCACTCCCTGCTCCTCCAGGAAGGGACCCAGCTCGTCCAGCCCCGCGGCGCCCTGGGTGAACACGGCGAGCCGCGCGCCATTGAGGAGCGCGCCCCAGATTTCAAAGGTCGACGCATCGAAGGCCACGGGCGCGAGCTGCAGCAGCACGTCGTCGGGGCCCACGTCCACGTAGTTGGCGCCCAGCACCAGCCGCAACACGCCCCGGTGGGGAACACAGACGCCCTTGGGTTTGCCCGTGGAGCCCGACGTGAAGACCACGTAGGCGAGGTCGTCCGGGCAGACCTCCCGCTCGGGCGGATGCGCGGGAAGCGCGTCCAGCTCCGCCTCCAGCGCGTCCAGGCACAGCGTGGGCACACCGCCCGACGGCAGGCGGGAGCGAAGGCCCGTCTGCGTGACGATGGCGTGGACCCCCGCGTCCTCCGCCATCAACCGCAGTCGCTCGGATGGGTAGTCCGGATCGAGCGGAACGTAGGCGCCGCCCGCCTTGACGATGGCGAGGAGGGTGACCAGCAGCTCCGCCGAGCGCGGGAGACAGACGCCCACCTGGGGATGCTCTCGACCGATGCCCTGGGCGCACAGACGCCACGCGAGCTGGTTCGCCCGCGCGTCGAGTCCCGCATACGTCAGGCTCACGCTGTCGCTGCTGACCGCGACAGCGTGAGGACGCAGCGCCACCTGGGCTTCGAAAGCGTCCGCGATGTTGGAGGGAAGAGAAGCCGGAGAGGGAGCCGACAAGGAGAGGGCGTCGAGCATGTCAACGCGTCGCCCTCACAGGATGAGAAAGCGACGGCTGCCGCGGGTGGCACGGCAGCCGATGAGACGGGGCGGAACGCGTGAGTCATATCTAGGAGGCTTGCCAAGACATGCGCAAGATTGGCTGGTCCTCCCCGCCCTGATGAGGCGGATCCCCGTTGAGTTGTGTTTCAGTTTATTACGGGTGACTCGTCGGGTCCGCCGGGTTCGTGCCGGCGGACCGCTCGTCGCCATCGCGGAAGCCGTCGAGGTCCCGGTCGATGCCGATGCGCGTTCCCGAGCCCGGGGGCACGCACGTGTACGTCAGCACGCCGTTGCTCGCCGTGGTGGCGGCGCGAAGGTTTGCGTCCGACACTCCTGGCAGACCCTGTCGGTCGACGATGAACTGACCTCCTCCCACGTAGAGGAAGCCCGCATCGTGCGGGCCCACCCGGCCCTTGGCGACCAGGTCGCACTCGCCCGCGTTCGCTCGCGCCACCAGCAGGTTGATGCGCGGCCCCACCACGGCGGCCTGGGCTGCCGTCAGCGTCACCTGCTGGCCGACGATGGGCGCCAGGTTCGTGTCGAAGACGAAGATGAACTGCTCCATGTTCTTCTTCGCCGCGATGCCCTCCGGCGTATCCGGGATGCCCACCGAGTTGAAGATGGGGTGGAAGTCGAAGCCGCTGTTGAACGCGAAGAGGGTGGGAACGGTGCCGTCGCTGTTGAAGCCGAAGCCGCGCACCTGGTCTCCCATGAAGGGGTCCACGGGCAGATTGCCCGTGGCGAAGGGCGCGCCGAACATTCCGACCTTCTGGTACGCGTTGCGCAGGTGCGGCACCTTGGGAAACTGCGGCACCACGTCGAACGACGACCGACCGTCCGTGCCGAAGAAGCCCTTGAAGACACCTTCGCCAGGGTTCGCGTTGGGGTCGAGCGTGTGGCACGAGCCGCAGGGCCCGTGGAAGAACGTCGTCGTGTTCAGGAAGAAGTCCCGGCCCGCCTGCTGCGTGGTCGTGAGGGAGTTGTCCAGCTTGCGGATGGGGTTGGGCGGATAGACGACCTGGAGCGCGAAGTCGGTGAACTTCTGGAGCTGCTGCGGCGTGAGCTGGGCGTTGCGGCCCAACAGGTCCATGAAGGCCGGGTTGAACTGCTTGAAGGCCTCCGACTCATTGAAGGAGCCGTTGTTGGGCTGGGCGTTCGCCGCGCTGTCTCCGCCGTTGCGGTCTCCTCGCCAGTGCATGGGGCCGTGGTTGGCCATGCCTCGGAGGCTCTGCGTCGTCATCGGGCCCTTCAGCGGGTGGAAGGCCGTGCTCTGACCGAACGTCGGATCGCTGCCGAACTCGGGCATGATGGGGACGACGGGGCTGGGGTTGCTCTTCACCGCGCCGTCCGGGTTGCCCAGGTCCCAGGCCAGGCTGTCGAAGTCGCCGAAGATGTGGCAGCTGGCGCACGAGGAGTCGCCGTGGCTGGAGCTGTTCCGGGCGTCGTAGAGGAACGGACGGCCCTCCACCACGCTCGCGGGCTCCGGGTTGTACATGGGCAGGTGGGCGATCTCCTGGCGCGTCGTCGTGTTGATGACGGAGATGGCGTTGTCGAAGCGGGTGAGCACGTAGAGCCGCCGCCGCGCCTCGTCCAGCACCAGCCCCGTGGGGCCGCCGCCGGTGAGCTGAATCTGGTTCGCGGCGTTCGGCACGAAGGTGTCCGCCTCCAGCGCCGCGGTGGAGTAGACGCCCAGCTTCGAGGAGCCGAAGGCCGTGACGAACAGCGTGGCGCCGTCGGAGGTCACCGCCATGCCCAGCGGCTGCGCGAGGCTCTTCTCGCTCTCCGGATTGGGCGTGGGCGCGCAGCAGGTGCCGTAGTTGATGTGCTTGTTGAGGTGGCGCGGCGTGACGCTGGTGGGGCCGAGCACGGTGATGCGGCTCTCGTGGATGTGGCCGCGCAGCGTGGTGTTGGCGAAGGTGCCGGGCCCCTCGAAGCGCAGGTCATTCCGGGCCTCGGTGTTGCTGACGTACACCTTCCCGTTGGCGGGGTTGACCACCATGTTGAACAGGATGGTGCCCACGCCGGCGTAGACGCTCCCGCTGCCGGTGAGCGGCGCGGGCGGGTTGGAGGTGGCGTCGATGGCGAAGACGTCCTTGTCCGGCAGGGACAGGCGCACCTGCGGCGTCCACGAGCGGTTCACCACGTCCACCCAGTCCTGCCCGTTGTACTTGACGATGACGGAGACCTCCGGGGCGGGGACGCCCGCGAAGTTGGTGTTGGGGCTCGGAACGCCGCCCGCGGCTTCGCCACCGTTGGGAATGGCCGCCTCGTGCAGCACCGTGGTGCGATTGCCGGAGTGGAAGGCCGCCGCGTACACCCGCGAGCCGTCGGGCGTCGTCGCCAGGGCCCGGGGCGTGTCGGCGAACAGCGACAGGATGGTGAGCGGCGTGCCGCCCAGCGAGCTGCCCAGGTGGTCCGAGTCGAAGACCCAGACGTCGGCCCGGCCCACGCCCGGCGTGGTGAGCTGGGGGTCGAACGGCGCGTTCTGTCCGCGATGCGCCGCGGTGATGAACGCGCGCCGCCGGCCCGGGCCCGCGAAGACCAGGTCGCGAGGCTCGTCACCCACGAGCAGCGTGCGCGTCACGATGCCGCTGTTTCCCTCACCGTCCACGCGGACGATGCTGACGCTGTCAGACAGGTGGTTGACGACCCAGACCTCGTCGTTCGTCCTCGCGGCGACGGCCACGGGCTCCAGGCCCACCGGCACCGAGCCCCGGTGGCTGAGGCCACTGTTGCCGACGCGGAAGATCTCCAGGCGGTTGTCCGGAGTGTTGACGGCGAACAGCAGCCTTCCGTCAGGGGAGAGGGCCAGGGGCCGCACCTGTCCGCTTTCGAAGAGCGTGAAGGGCGCCGCCACGGCTTCGCGGCTTGAAAAGACTCCCGCCAGCAGCAACGTCAAGACAACGCTTCTCAGCGAACCAGCTCGAACGGCAGTGCACCGGGGTTTCACATCATCCTCCAGGGGAGAGGGACTCTTCCCTCCCTCCGTCGAGGGAGTGACGGTTGGAAGGGAATGCGGAATCTTCCGTGGATACGGTGTGAACCGTAAATACTGGCATTCGCTTTCGTGGAAATGCCCGTGACGGTGACGCAGTCTCATGGGTCTGGAGTGTCCGGACCTACCCATGGCATGTCCGGACGGAGCGAATTTTTACAGGAGTGTGAGCCGATGGCCTGGAAGATGCCCGAGGAACCCTATGTCGACGCGGAGCCTGGCTCCGCGCTGGAGACCGTCATCGTTCCGCGCACGCGGGACCTGGGGGATGGCTTCGAGGTGCGCCGGGCGCTGCCGTCGTCGCGGCGGCGGATGGTGGGCCCGTTCATCTTCCTGGACCAGATGGGGCCCTCGGTGCTCCAGGCGGGCAAGGGGCTCGACGTGCGGCCCCATCCGCACATTGGCCTGGCCACGGTGACGTATCTGTTCGATGGCGAGGTCCTGCACCGGGACTCGCTGGGCGTGGTGCAGACCATCCGGCCCGGCGCGGTGAACTGGATGGTGGCGGGACGCGGCATCGTCCACTCGGAGCGCACGCCGCCGGAGGCGCGCGTGAAGGCGAACCGGCTGTTCGGCATCCAGTTCTGGGTGGCGCTGCCCGGCAAGCACGAGGAGGTCGCGCCGTCCTTCGTACACACGCCGGTGGAGGCGCTTCCGGTCATCCAGGACCACGGCCTGGAGCTGAGGCTCATCGCAGGCGAGCTCTTCGGCGAGCGTTCTCCGGCGAAGACGCAGTCAGAGCTGTTCTACGCGGACGTGAAGCTCGACGTGGGCACCCGGCTTCCCGTGCCGTCCGTGCATGAGGAGCGGGGCCTGTTCATCGCGGAGGGGCAGGTGGAGGTCGGCGGCGAGAGCTTCGGTCCCGGTCAGCTCCTGGTGCTGCGTCCGGGCGCGGACGTCGTCGCCCGGGGCGGCGGGGCCACGCGCTCGCGCTTGTTGCTCTTTGGCGGCGAGCCCATGGATGGGCCGCGTCACATCTGGTGGAACTTCGTCTCCAGCTCGAAGGAGCGCATCGAGCAGGCCAAGGAAGACTGGCTCGCGGGGCGCATCGGCCAGGTCCCGGGTGAGACGGAATTCATTCCGCTCCCGGAGCCCGAGCCAAACGTGCCCCGCTATCCCTGACACGCCCGCAAGGTTGATTGAGACAGCCCCGCAGGAGGTCCTTCTGCGGGGAGTGTCTGTGTGCCCCGAGGCAGCTCAATCCTTGTGCAAACACTCTCCATTTCAGTATCCGCCGCCTGGATTGATGGGAAGCCGACGGGCGAGGGAGGGCAGGGTTTTCACGGATTGAGTTGTGTGGCTCGCGATGCAAATCCTTTCGCAGTGACCTTGGGTGTCTGGAGATGCCCGAGCGAGTCCCATGTGCGGGGAGGAATCGCCGTGAGCCATCCGATCATGAAGTCGCGAGAAGTGTCCGTCTCTGTCGGAGATTATCTGCTGGCCCGCTTGCAGGAGCTGGGCATCCACCATGTCTTTGGCGTCCCGGGAGACTTCAACCTGGGCGTGCTCGAGCAGTTGCTCAAGCATCCGGGGCTGCGGTGGGTCGGGTGCTGCAACGAACTCAATGCCGCCTACGCCGCGGACGGGTATGCCCGCATGCGAGGGTTCGCCGCGCTGCTGACGGCCTACGGCGTGGGGGAGTTGAGCACCATCAACGGCATCGCCGGCGCGTATGCCGAGCGGGTGCCCGTGGTGGCCATCACCGGAGCCCCTCCGCTGTCCCATCTCCAGAAGCGCTCCGTGATCCACCACAGCCTGGGGGATGGAGACTTCGGCAACACGCTGGCGAGCGTGGCGCCCTTCACTGTTGCGCAAGCGGTGCTGACGCAGGCGAATGCACCCCAGGAGATCGACCGGGTGCTGCGCACGTGTCTCCGGGAGCGGCGGCCCGTGTATCTCCAGCTCCCCTCCGACGTGACGTTCCAGCACGTCCCAGCTCCCGAGGCACCGCTGGTGCAGGAGGCTCCACGGAGCGACCCCGAAAGTCTTCGGCTGCTCCTCGAGGAGCTGGTGCCAAGGTTGAGGGGTGCCCGACGGTGCGCGCTGCTGGTGGACAGCGATATCCAGCGCTTCGGCCTCGCGCCGAAGGTGCTCGCGATGGCGGAGGCCGGCCGACTTCCTATCGCGCTGCTCAGCTCAGCGCGGGGCCTGGTCGACGAGGGGCATCTGGCGTTCCTCGGCTTCTATGGCGGGCGCCTGTCCGATGCATACGTGCGGGACTGGGTGGACGGCGCGGATTGCGTGGTAGCCCTGGGCACGCGCTTCACGGACCTCAACACACACTCCTTCTCTCATCGCCTGGAGTCCGCCCGGCTGGTGGATCTCCAGCTCTTCAGCGCCGCGCTGGGGCAGGGGACGCAGGGTGTGCCACCGTCCCTGTACAGCGGATTGGTGTTGAGCGAGGTGCTGGAGGCGTTGACGGAGTCGCTGGGCGCTCGGGGGGCCCAGGACTTTGTTCCCCGCTCCGCCCGGCTGCGAGCCACGGCGGCGGCCCGGGCGCCGGTGCCCGTCCCCAAGACCGGGACGCCGCTGACCCACGCGCAGCTCTGGCCCGCGCTCGCGGGGGTGCTGGAGCCGGAGGATGTCCTCGTCGTCGAGGCGGGCAGCCCCATGGTGGGCTTTTCATCCACGCAGCTTCCCCGAGGCGTGAGCTGGGTGGCCCAGCCGCTGTGGTGCTCCATCGGCTACACGCTGCCGGCGTTGCTGGGCACCAGCCTGGCGGCGGCCCCGGAGCGGCGCCACCTGCTCTTCATCGGCGACGGCTCCTTCATCATGACGGCCCAGGAACTCTCCACGTTGCTGCATTTGAAGCTCAAGCCCCTCGTCTTCCTCATCAACAACGCGGGCTACACCATCGAGCGCCTCATCGTCGGTCCGGAGTCCGTCTACAATGACATCCCGAAGTGGAACTACCCGGCCGTCTGTGATGCGCTGGGGGCTCCAGGTCAGTCGCTGACCTTGCTCATCGAGAAGCCGGAGCAGGTGGCGCCTGTCTTGGCCGAGGCGGTGCGTGCCCAGCGCGGCGGACGGCTGGTGTTCGTGGAGGTTCGGCTGGCTCCGCTGGACGCCCCCGCGGGCTTGGCCCAGATGGGGGCCTCCCTCTATTCCTTGTCATACCGGGACGACAGCGGACTGCCTCGCTTCTAAATCCCTGGCGCATTCCCTTGCGGGGCGGCGGGATGGGGAAACCACTCCCAGTGTGTTAGTCTGGGAAGGCCGTACAACCCATAAGCTGTCCCTGGAGGCACGAATGCAGGCTGGAAAGTACGTCAGCGGTGCGTTGCTTGCGGTGGGATTGATGCTGGCTGGTTGTGGTGGCCCCACGGTGGAAGCCACCGAGGCACCAGACCTCACTTCGCACGAGACCCTGGTTCCCGATTGTACGGGTTCCACGGCGGGGACCATCTACTACTCCAACGCGGCGCACACGGCGATGGTGGGATACATGGGCTGCGGTTGTGGTCGCTGGACGCGATGGGGGCAGACGTCGGACTACTCCTCCGCCACGGATCTGTGCCCCAAGGAGTACCCGCCCGAGGTCTGAGTGAGCAGACGTCGTCGTGAATAGAAAACGGCCCGCCCCGGAATGTCTCCAGGGCGGGCCGTCGCATTTTCGCTTCCTGAGCAGCCGAGAGTGATTGGCAAAGCCTGTTAACTATCGGGGCGGCGATTAACGACGTTCTCCTAGTACTGCCTGGTCGGTTGTATTCAGCGGGCGAGCGTGACTTACTCCAGGGACCATCAAATCTTCGTCGGCTGGATTCCGAGGGCTGAGCCATGCTTTTTGCTCAGCACGATGAGGATCCGCCCCAGTGGTCCCTCTTCTGTCCAGAACCTTGAGATGACACATCATTCAGATGTCTGCATTGTTGGTGCCGGAATCGGAGGGCTGACCTGCGCCACTGGATTGGCGACTTCCCCCTTGAGCAACCGTCTGCGAGTCAGAGTGTTTGATTTGAATGCCAGCGTGGGAGGCCGCATCCAGTCAAGAAAGCTGGACGGTGGGGAAATCACCGAGCTGGGTGCCGCTCGCTACTCGCCGCAGTTGCATCCACGTTTCCAGGCGCTCATGCATTGTTTCCAACATCAACATGCGACCTACCCATTCACTCAAGCCGTATTTCAAGACGACATGCAGGGAAAGCTGAGAGCGACCTTGCTTGGCTTGCTCTCCAATCTGGATGAGCATCCCCAGGCCTCATTCCTGGAATTCGTCAGCCACTATCTGGGGGAAGGGGAGGCCAGGAAGATCATCAAGGCCATGGGGTATGACGCCCTCCTTCTGCCGATGGTCTCCGCGTCCATGGCATACAGCATCATCAAGAAGCACCCGGAAACGCAAAGCCTGGTTGATGACACAAGCAACCAATGGCGCTATGCCCCGGAAGGCTACGGCCAGCTGCTGGCGCGCCTTCAGTGTCAGGCACAGGAGGGCCGGGTCGAGTTTCGGATGGAACACCGGTTGCTCTCCGTTTCGCGCTCAGGAGATGGATACGGCCTCGCCTTCAGTCATCAAGACAACATACAAATACATCGGGCGCGGCACGTCATATTGGCCATCCCACCCTCCGCCATGACACAGCTCAATCTCGGCTTTCCCACCCATTGGAGTCCCTACCAATATGGCTCCCTGCCTTTGTTCAAGGGGTTTCTGACCTTCAATGGCGCCTGGTGGCGAGACTGTCAGATGACAGACAAGGTCCTGGTGGTTAACAACCCTTTGAGGAAGATCTACTTCAAAGGCGAAAAATACGTACAGTTCTACACCGACGGCGAAAACGCGACGTATTGGCAGGACAGCCTGGAGCAAGGCGAGGACGTCTATTTGAAGAGGGTGCGCGCCTGCCTGGAACAGGTTCTCCCCCTCGGTGGAAAGCCCCTACCTCCCATCAAGGACCATTTTCACAAGCATTGGCCACATGGAGTGGAGTTCTGTCTGGAATCCAAGGCGGATCAGCCCACCGCCTTGGTTCATCGCGATGGTGTCATCGCCTGCTCAGATGCCTACACGCCGCATGGCGGCTGGATGGAAGGTGGACTGCTCAGCGCGCATCAAGCAGTTCGGCTCTTGCTGGAACAGCTCACCAGCGCTTCAGAGAACCGGTATCAACAAAGCCCTCGTAGCACCGCTTGTCGAACGCCATGAGTATCCTCTATTTTCCTCGGCTGTTCTTTCGAGGCTTTGCTCGCGCCAATGTTCCAACCGCGAATCGAAACACGCATGGCCAGATCGACATCGCCACCAATACCGTGCTCATGGAGGGGGCTCCGTTTGATCTTCGCCGGCCGCCCTCCGAATTCCATGAGCACCTGAAGCAACTGGCTCCCAGATACGACGCGGAGGGGAGGGCGGACTCCGGAGGAATCTTCAGCGAGGCAGCCGGCTACAATTTCGGCGGCAACAATCACTTCTCCTGGGAAAACGTCAGGATCACGGGCGTGCAGTTGCGGGAAGGGGACCTCGACACCAGCGACAGTCTGGTGGGGGCCCAACTGGCGCTCTGGGGAAACTACAACGAATACCTTCGCACGACGTTCAATCGCGCCCGATGGGTGGACAACAACCCCAGCCGGGCCGACACCACCTTGATATACGCCGGACAGGTGACGCTGAGCGACAAGCACGCTACGCCTCACACTCCGGCGCTGCTCACGGCGAGCATTCCGCGGGCTCATTCCGTTCGCTGGGTGGGGACCGGGCATGTCGTCGAGCGCAACGACCACTTCCTCGCCGAAGAGTTCACCCGCTCGCGGCTGTTTCAATTCTCCGTTTCCAAAAATGACACCCAGTTTCTACCCACGTCGCAAGCATCCCCATCCCCCGGCCTGGAGGCCGTGCTGCAAGCGCTGGAGGGCGACGAGGTACAGGGACTGACGATCCAGTACGCCTTGTTCAACATGTCGACGCCGCGGGGGGCGGATTCACCTGTCTTTTATGATCTGATTGGCACCGTTGGCCTGTGGTGCCGGCATGAGCTGGAAACCTATCCGGCGGGGCGTCTGCTGTTGCCGCGCCAGCCCGGCCTGGGACCGGTCGTGGTGAGGGTGCAGTCGGACCGGGTGTCACTCAACATGCCGACCGCCGTCCCTTTCACGACCCGAAGCGCCCAACCTGTCTCGGACCAGCATCCCACCCATGCCTTGGGCGGAAAACTGCCGCTGGGAGATCTTGCACTCCTCAACCAGTCCGGCGCACTGGTTGCCAGAATCCCTGAAAAACTCTACCTCGATTATTGGCGCCATCATGGCGTGCTGGATGTGCCGTTGTTGAACTCCGCCACGGATTCGCTTCTCCTGACAAGCGAACACGCCCAGTGGAGAGAATCCGATTGGGTGGTGCAGTCCGACAGTAACCACCTGTTTCTGGAGGCGCCCAACAAGCGGAAGGACCAGGTCTTCCCGGAGACCATCACCGTGCAAAGCCGCCTCCGTGGCGAACTGGCATCGCACTCGGCGCTCGCGGTGCGGGCTGAAGACGCCGGCATGCTGACCGCGCACCTGACTTCGTCGGCACTGGGGGCTGGCTATGCGCAAGTCACCCTCACGGGCCAACGCCCTGGCGCGACTCGCGTTGCGCTGAGCGCCGGAGAAGACAGCCAGTCCATTGGCGTCAGGGTATTGCCCGACGACTGGCACCTGGATGAGGTCCCCGCCGAGCAGGTGGACTATGCATTCTTGTATCAGCACGTCATGAGCTATTACGAGCTGGTATACCCCTTCATGTCGAACAAGGTGTTCAGCCTGGCGGACCGCTGTAAATGCGAAACGTATTCCCGGCTGATGTGGCAGATGTGCGATCCGCTCAACCGGGACAAAAGCTACTACATGCCGAGCACCAGGGAACTCTCCCTGCCCAAGTCCAAGCTGTTCCTGAAATACCTGACGCACCTCGAAGCGGCCTCCAGGACCTCTCTTCCTGAGCCTCCTGGTCCGCAGCCGATCAGCAATAGGGCCCACCTGGTCAAGGAGTTGAAGAGAGCGATCGACCTGGAGCTGTCCCTGCTGTTTCAGTATCTGTATTCCGCCTACTCCATTCCCAACTACGAACAAGGGCTCAAGCAGGTTCAGGCGGGCCGTTGGCAGATGGCCGAGCTGGAGTTGGCCTGCGGCTCCGAGGACAGGCGCCGCAACAGTGGTGTGCGCGGCACGTTGCTGGAAATCGCGCATGAAGAGATGATTCACTATCTCGTGATGAACAATGTGCTGATGGCCTTGGGCGAACCCTTCCATGCGGGCACCCCCATGGTGGGAGCGCAGGCGCGGCTCCATTTTGGTCTGGATACCGAGTTTTCCTTCGAGCCCTTCTCGGAGCATGTGCTCGCCAGGTTCGTTCGGTTTGAATGGCCTGGACATATCCCCGTGCCAGGAAAGTCCATCGCGGATTTCTACAGCTCGATTCGCCAGGCGCTTCGTGAGCTGCCTGACCTGTTCGACACCCGCCCCGGCAAACGCGGCGGGGAACATCATCTCTTCTTGAATGAACTGACGAACAAGCTGTTCCCAGGGTATCAGCTGGAGGTTTTTGATCGGGACAGCGCGCTCTTCTCCATCGACTATGTCACCGAGCAGGGAGAGGGTGTCGCGGTCGATGCCCCATCCTTCGAGTCCTCGCATTTTCAAAGACTGCGCCGCATGGCCGCCCGATTCAGCGCCCAGAAGAAACCGTTTGAGCCGGCCGTACCGGCATTGAGGAATCCGGCCCTGGAGCCACGTGACGATTGTGTCCAGGTGGTGAACGAGGATGCCAGGTCGCTGATGGGCCTGTATCAAGGGTGTCATGAGTTGATGGTGCTACTGATGGCCCATCATTTCGCGCAAAGACCGCTGGGCAGTTTGCGCCGCTCCCGCTTGATGAATGCCTCCATCGACATCATGACGGGTCTGCTGCGCCCTTTGTCGATCACCTTGATGAATACGCCGTCGGGTCTGCCCGGGCGCAATGCCGGACCGCCGGTGCCCGAGCCAGTCAAGGGCCAGGTCGGCGGCGATTACGCTTCGGGATGCCAGATGCTGGCTCAGAAATGCCTGACATTGGCGCAGGTGGCCCGCGGCATTGGCGCGGACCTTGTCGGCGTGGCACCGATAGAAATGTTGGAGTTCTTCAATCGTCAACTGACCGATCTGGCCCAGGGGAACATTCCAAGGGAGGCCTGAATGCACAAAGCCATCATTGTGGGCGGCGGACTGGCAGGCAGCCTGACCGCCATTTATCTGGCGCGGCGTGGGTACGACGTTCGTGTCGTCGAAAGGCGGAGAGACCCGCTGCAGAACACCTTCTCCTCCCTGGAGATGACCAGCTCGCGCGCCATCGGCGTCAGCATGAACGTCAGGGGCATCAAGGCGGTGCTGCAGGCCGGGATTGAGCCACAAGAGTTGAAGCGGTGCGGCGAACCCATCGCCGGCATGGCCTTCTCTGTTGGCGGAAAGTACAGGATCCGCGAACTCACTCCGTCCGAGGGGATTTCCCCTCTGTCCCTGGATCGGTTGGCGTTTCAAAGGCTGTTGAACAAGCACGCCGCCCTTCTCGGCGTGAAGTATCACTTCGAATCCAGATGCCTGGGTGTCGACCTGGAGAAGAAGTCAGTCCTCGTCCAGGAAAACGACGGTGGGGTCCAGCGCCATCAAGGGGATTTGATCATCGGCGCGGATGGCGCACACTCCGCGGTACGCCAGTCCATGCAGAGCGGCCTGCGGCGCTTCGAATTCAAACAGACCTTCTTCCGCCACGGCTACAAGACGCTGGTCCTCACCAACGCCGCGGAGCTGGGCTATCGGAAGGACCTGTTGTATTTCTTTGGCATGGACTCCAAGGGGCTCTTCGCCGGCCGCGCGGCGACCATCCCCGGTGATAGCATCAGCTTCGCGATTTGTCTGCCATACACGGGGGCCCTGAGCCTGGCGACGCAAGATGGAGACACCCTGCGCGCCTTCTTCAACCACTATTTCGGGGGCCTGCCGCTCGCCCGCCGGCAAGAAATGCTGGAGCAGTTCATGACACTGCCCAGCAACGACCTCGTCAATGTTCGCTCGAGCACCTTTCACTATCGTGGGAATGCAGTGCTGATGGGCGATGCGGCGCATGCCACCGCGCCCTTCATGGGGCAAGGCATGAACATGGCCCTGGAAGATGCCTATGTCTTCTCCACCCTGCTGGACAAACACGCCCATGACCTTGAGGTCGTGCTCCCGGAGTTCACCCGCCAGCGGAAGGTGCAGGCGGATGCGATGCAGGACATGTCCATCGCGAACTACGAGATGCTGAGCAATCCTCGCTTCATCTTCTTCTTGCGGGCCCAGTATGCCCGCTACATGCATCAGAAATTTCCCAGCCTCTATCCGCCGGACATGGCGGAGAAGCTGTATTTCGATTCGGTCCCTTACGACGAGTTGCAGCGAATCCAGCGGAAGCAGAATGTGTGGTACAAGCTTGGAAGGATGAACTAGCTCGGCCATGCAAGCACATCCCCCTCCGCCGCTCCTGCCAATGCAGTGGAGCAGCGCCTATGTCTCCTATTGGTCGCCCATGCTGCGTGGCGACCAGATGACTTCTGGCTATTGCTGGTTCAACTACGCTCGCGATGTCTGCCGGATTGACGGGCTGTTCAATCCCTGGCCCGAGAAGGAGAGGGGGGAGCACCTCTGGATGTCGGAGGTCGGCGATGTCGCGCGCGGACAGAGCTTCAAGAGGAAGATGGCCTACTGGAAGAAGGCGACCCCCATCGGGGAACGCCTTTGTGAGACCTTGTTGCCGGATGAAAGGTCGTCGTTCCATGAGTTGTTCCTGCCTCGCACCGTATTGCTGGACGGGAACGCGCGTCATGCTGGATGTGACCCTGTGCTGGGCCAGTTGGCGGATGTCTGGACCATCGAGAGGCCGAACAAGGCGCCCCTGACGCTCTACCTCCAGGCTGGAACCAACCTGCTGCTCCGCATGGTTTCCGGCAACGACAAGGTGCACGTCTCGGTGCGTGATTTCCCGAACGTATTCGTCGGAGACATCCCCGAGAGTGTTTTCGCGATGCCGAGAACCCCGTTCCCACCCGGCATGGCCGGGGAGGTCCCGCGCGTCGTTGAAACTTGAAGGGGACTCGACTCGATGCGGCATCCCCTCTCATGCCTGGCGAGATTCTCGCAACCTGTCCAGTGTGCTAAACTGGAAAAGTCGTACAGACCATGGACTGTCCCTGGAGGCACGAATGCAGGCTGGAAGGTTCGTCAGCGGTGCGTTGCTTGCGGTGGGGTTGATGCTGGCTGGATGCGGTGGTGCGGCGGTGGAAGACACCGAGGCCCAGGACCTCACCTCGCGCGAGGACGCGGTGCCCAACTGCAATGGCATTGCCTATGATCGGGAGTATTACTCCGACGCGTCGTACTCGACGCTGGTGGGCACGCGGAGCTGTGATTGTAGCAACTACGGCCAGTGGGGCCGGGTGACGGCGTTCGTCGTCACGTATAACTACACCTGCGGCTGAGCACACCCCGCGTGAATGAAGACGGCCCGCCCCGGAGTGTTTCCGGAAGCGGGCCGTCGTGCTTCAGCAATGCGTGGCTCAGGCGGTGGCGGAGCGCACGGCCGCGAGCAGCTCGCCGGAGTCGACCAGCTGGCTGACGGCCTCGATGTCCTTGTGCAGCTCCCTGTCCCGGTCCATGTGCGGCACCTTGGAGCGGATGACCTCGTAGGCGGCCAGCGCGCCCTTGCCCGGCTTCCCCGGCAGGCGGAAGTCCAGGGCCTGCGCGGCCACGAGCAGCTCGATGGCCAGACACGAGCGGGCGAATTCACCCACCTGCCGGCCCTTGAGCGCCGCCGTCATGCCCATGGACACATGGTCCTCGCGGCCCGCCGACGACGGAATCGAGTCCACCGACGCGGGGTGGCTGAGCACTCGCGACTCGGCCACCAGCGCCGCGCTCGTCACCTGGGCAATCATGAAGCCGGAGTTGAGCCCGGAGTTCTTCGCCAGGAACGCGGGCAGGCCCGACAGGGACGGGTTCACCAACTGCTCCACGCGCCGCTCGCTGATGGACGACAACTGGGTGAGCGCCATGGCCACCACGTCCATGGCCAGGGAGATGGGCTGGCCGTGGAAGTTGCCGCCGGAGACGATGCGCTCCGTCTCCGTGAAGACGAGCGGGTTGTCCGTGGCGCTGTTGACCTCCACCTCGAGGATGCGCCGGGCGAAGGACAGGCCCTCGCGCGCCGCGCCGTGCACCTGGGGCATGCAGCGCAGCGAGTAGGGGTCCTGCACCTTGCTGCAGTTGACGTGCGTCTCCACCAGCTCGCTGTGGACCAGGATGCGCCGCAGGTTCGCCGCACAGGCCTTCTGGCCCGGATGGGCTCGGATGTCGTGAATCTCCGGGATGAACGGCTTGTGGCTGCCGAGCAGGCCTTCCAGCGTCATCGCTCCGGCCACGTCGGCCAGCTCCGCGAGGGACTCGGCGCGAAGCTGGAGGAGGGTGCCCACGGCACACATGGCCTGGGTGCCATTCACCAGGGCCAGGCCCTCCTTGGCCTCGAGGATGACGGGCTGGAGGCCGGCCATCTCCAGGGCCTTGCGCGCGGGCAGCCGCTGTCCCTGGTGGAAGGCCTCGCCCTCGCCGATGAAGACGAGCGCCAGGTGGGCCAGCGGCGCCAGGTCACCGGAGGCGCCCACGCTGCCGCGCTCGGGGACGACGGGGACGACGTCCCGGTTCAGCATGTCCAGCGCCAGGGCGAGCGTCTCCGAGCGGATGCCGGAGTACCCCTTGGCGAGCACGTTGCAGCGCAGGAGCAGCAGCGCGCGGGCCTCGGGGAGGGGCATGGGCGTGCCGACGCCGCAGGCGTGGGAGAGGATGAGGTTGCGCTGGAGGTCGCGCAGGTCCTTCTTGTCGATGCGGACCTCGGCCAGGGTGCCGAAGCCGGTGTTGATGCCGTAGGAAGGCGTGTCACCGGCGGCGACCCGGTCCACGAGCGCGCGGGCGGCGCGGACGCGGGCGGCGGCCTCGGGGGCCAGCTCCACTGTGACCTCGTTCCGGGCGACCTGGAGGATCTGCTCCAGCGTCAGGGTGTCTCCGTCGATGAGGATGCGGGGGCGCGACATTGGGGCTCCAAAGGGATGGCGGATTCAGGGTCTTCGGCAGCGGGGCTTTACACCCGGGAGCGGTGCTCGTATAGGTCCGCCGACTGAAGAGGGAGGTCACGGACTCCGTGGCGCTGATCGTCCAGAAGTATGGCGGTACCTCCGTGGGTGACACCGAGCGGATGAAGAATGTCGCTCGCCGCTGTCTGGCTGCCCAGGCGGCGGGTCATGACGTGGTGGTCGTCGTCTCCGCGATGTCGGGAGAGACCAACCGGCTGCTCAAACTCGTGGCGCAGATCACCGACCGGCCAGACGAGCGGGAGCAGGACGTGGTGGTGGCCACCGGCGAGCAGGTCTCCATCGGTCTGGTGGCGATGGCCATCCATGCGCAGGGGGGCAAGGCGACGAGCTTCCTGGGACATCAGGTGCGCATCGTCACCGACAGCACCTTCTCCAAGGCGCGCATCAAGAGCATCGACGCGCAGCCCATCCGCGCGGCCCTGTCCAAGGGGCACATCGTGGTGGTCGCGGGCTTCCAGGGCGTGGACGAGGAGGGCAGCGTCACGACGTTGGGGCGCGGTGGCTCGGACACCACGGCGGTGGCGGTGGCGGCGGCGCTCAGCGCGGATGCCTGTGAAATCTACACGGACGTCGACGGCGTCTACACCACGGACCCGAACATGGTCCCCGCCGCGCGCAAGCTGGAGCGCATCGCCTACGAGGAGATGCTGGAGCTGGCGAGCGTGGGCGCGAAGGTGTTGCAGATCCGCTCCGTCGAATTCGCCATGAAGTACAAGGTGCCGCTCTGGGTGAAGTCGTCGTTCTCCCAGGACCCGGGCACACTCGTGTGTGAGGAGGACAAGTCCATGGAGGACGTGCTGGTCCGCGGCGTGGCGTATGACCGGAACGAGGCGAAGATCACCGTCTGTGGCGTGCCGGACGTGCCGGGCGTCGCCGCGAAGATCTTCGGACCGCTCGACGAGAAGCACATCGTGGTGGACCTCATCGTCCAGAACCCGTCGCGTGATGGGCGCACGGACCTGACCTTCACGGTGGGCAAGTCGGACTTCCTCAAGGCGCAGGAGGTGGTGCGCGAGGCGGTGAAGGAGATTCACGCCGCCGGCATCGAGACGGACGAGAACATCGCCAAGGTGTCCATCGTCGGCGTGGGCATGCGCAACCACTCGGGCGTGGCGGCGCGGATGTTCACGGCGCTGTCCTCCGAGGGTATCAACATCCAGATCATCTCCACCTCGGAGATCAAGGTGTCGTGCGTGGTCCACGCCAAGTACACGGAGCTGGCGGTGCGGGCGCTGCACACGGCGTTCGGGTTGGATCAGCCGCTGCCTCCCGAGGGTGTCGCCACCGTGTCGGAGACGGCCGCGCTCAAGGGCGAGAAGGTCTGAGCCGGTGGCAGGGCGCACCGCCGCGCTCGCCGTCGTCGCGCTGGGAGTGATCGGGCTTGGGGCGGTGGCTCGCTGGCGCTGGCCGGATTCCGATCCAGCGCTGGATTGTGCTCCAGAGTCCGTGCGGCTTCGGGCCGATGGCGTGGCCACGTGTGGCGAGGGTGAGGTGCCGACGGGGGCCACGGCGTTGGCGCTGGGGCGGCGGTTGGACCTGAACTCCGCGACGGAGGAGGAGCTGGCGCTCTTGCCGGGCGTGGGGTCGTCGCTGGCGCGGGGGCTGGTGGAAGCCCGCGAGGCGGCGGGTGGCTTCAGGAGCTGGGACGCGGTGGACGAGGTTCCCGGGGTGGGTGCTGCCCGGTTGAAGACCCTCCAGGCGGCCACCCTGTTGGGGCCGACTCCGGATGCCGGGCCCGTGTGGTAAGCACGCGACGTGCAGATCGCCTGCCCTCAGTGCTCGATGCAGTATGTCCTTGATCCCCGCCTGCTGCCGCCGGGAGGGGCATCGGTCCAGTGCACGCGTTGTGGCCATGTGTTCATGGCCTCGCCGCAGGCGGAGGCTCCGCGTCCGCCACCGGTGGACCCCGCGGGGCCACGCACACCGAGCGGCTCATGGGCCTCGGCCTCGAGTCCCGCCGCGTCGAGCATGCTGAGGACGCAGATCTTCGGCTCGGGCCAGAATCAGGGCGCGTCCGGTGCGGTGCCTCCTGTGGACGTGGGGACCGCTGCACATGGCGCGGTGCCGAACACGACGCAGACGTTTGGCGCGGTGCCGCCGGTGCGCGCGGGTGCGGGCTCCCAGGGAGCGGTGCCAAACACGACGCAGACTTTTGGCGCGGCGCCTCCGGTGCGCGCGGGGGCGGGTTCCCAGGGAGCGGTGCCAAACACGACGCAGACGTTTGGAGCTGTGCCTCCGGTGAGTGCAGGGCCGCCCGGCGCGGTGCCGAATACGACGCAGACGTTCGGCGCGGTGCCTCCGGTGAGTGCAGGGCCATACGGCGCGGTGCCGAATACGACGCAGACGTTCGGCGCGGTGCCTCCGGTGCGCACGGATTCAGGCCCACATGGCACGGTGCCGAACGCGACGCAGACATTTGGCGCGGTGCCTCCGGTGCGCTCGGATTCAGGCCCACATGGCACGGTGCCGAACGCGACGCATACGTTCGGTGCAGTGCCTCCCGTGCGCTCGGATTCAGGCCCGCACGGGGCGGTGCCGAACACGACGCAGACCTTCGGTGCAGTGCCTCCGGTGAGTTCTGGCCCGCATGGCGCGGTGCCGAACACGACGCAGACCTTCGGCGCGGTGTCTCCGGTGAGTTCGGGCACGCACGGGGTGGTGCCGAACACGACGCAGACGTTCGGTGCGGTGCCTCCGGTGAGTTTGGGGCAGCACGGCGCGGTGCCGAACACGACGCAGACCTTCGGCGCGGTGCCTCCGGTGAGTGCGGGCCCGCACGGCGCGGTGCCCAATACGACGCAGACCTTCGGTGCGGTGCCTCCGGTGAGTTCGGGTCCGCACGGGGCGGTGCCAAACACGACGCAGACGTTCGGCGCGGTGCCTCCGGTGCGCGCGGATGCAGGCCCGCACGGCTCCGTGCCGAACACGACGCAGACGTTCGGCGCGGTGCCGGGCCCGGCGCACGCATCGAGTGGGGATCCCTCGGGCCAGGGCTCCTCCGCCGGCGGTGTGAGGCAGTCCACCCAGGTCTTCGGTCTCGCGGCCCAGGGAAGCACCGTGCCGCCCTCGATTGCTCCGGTGTCGGGGGGCTCGACCGAGGCCCCTGCGTCCCTTGGTCGGACCCTGACGTTCGGCGCGATGGCCGCTCAGTCCACGCCCACCGCTCCCGGCGAGGCACCGTCGCTCGCGGGTGAGGCCCAGACCCGCGCCTATGGGGATGCCCCTGGCGGCACCCAGAGCTACGGAGCCATCGGCTCCGAGTCGTCGCCCACGGGCCTGCTTTCGGCGCCGGTGGAGCGCAAGACGACGCTGTACGGCGCGGCCCTGGGGCCTGGGGCCCCGTCCGGGAGTGTGCGGTTGCCGCCCGAGGACATGTCGGGTGTCGGGACCTTTGGCGCGGGAGCCAGTCTCGGAGCCTCCGAGCCGAGAACCCCGTCCTCGCGCCGGGTCCCCGTGTCGCTTCCTCCCGAGTTGCTGGCGGCGGGCAGGGACGACTCGGAGTTCCCCGGGATGGCCCCGTCGAGTCGCTCCTCCCGGCTGTGGCTCGGGTTGCTGGTGGCGGCGGGAGTGCTCCTCGCGGGAGTGCTCGCCTATCCGGCCTGGAGGGATCGCAACGCGAACATGCCGGCGGACGCGGTGGCGGACAAGGACCGCGCGGCGGCGCTGCTTCGGAGGGATGACGCGACCTCCAGGGACCAGGCCATCAAGACCCTCAGGGGCCTGACGACCGTCCATCCCAAGTACACCGAGGCACGGGCCGAACTCGTCGGCGCGCTGTCCTTGCGTCTGGGAGAGCTCCAGGCCCAGGCCGAGCGACTTCGAATGCGGAGCGAGTACCTCCAGCGCGAAATCGAGATCCTCACCCGGACCCGCGAGTCGGTGGATTGGGAGAGCCGGGTCAACGTGCTGCGGGAATCGACGGCCGAGGTCGTTCAGCTCAGCGGCCCGCTGCGGGTCGAGGTCGACACGCTTCGCAAGGAAGTAGACGTCCTCGCCTCCGAGCTGGAAGCCGCGCCGGAGGTGGAGCCCGCCCCGGCCCTGGCGGCTCGGGTGAAGGCGCTGGCCCTGCACGCGGGAGTGACGGCGGCTCCAGATGCCCTGGCCCTGGCGGAGCGCCTGCGCAACGTGGAGAGCGCCCCGAAGATCTGGAGCACCGTGGCCAAGGCCGAGTACGTGCTCAGCTCGGGTTCTCCTCCAGACTCCGTGGCCCAATCCGTGAGCGAGCTGGAGGCATTGCGCCAGGCCGACGGCACGCTCCTGCGCGCCCATGTCCTGGGTGCTCGCCTGGCCCTGCGTCAGAAGAAGCCGGAGGCGGCGCGTTCACTCCTGGACGAAGTGATTGCCCTCAATCCGAACCACGAGCTGGCGCGCAAGCTGCTCGAACAGTTGGATGCCACGGGCTTCCAGCCCTGAAACGACGTCCGTCGCGTTCCGAGGCAGGCTGGAGAAAGTCCAGTCCCTCCGTGGCGATGATCCTCGCCTTTCCCAGGTTCTTCGGGCGGAACGCGCGCCGGTGCGCGGGGCATGCCTCTTGCTGGTCACCCGTGCGGAGTCGGGGACTGGGTCTTGGGAGGCATGGTCGATGGCGGAGGTCTTCTTCTGGTGTGCCGCGCTGCTGTTGGCGCACACGTACTTTCTCTACCCATTGAGCCTGTTCGTGCTGGATGGGGCGGCGCAGGTGGCGCAGAACATCCGGGCGATGCGGGGTGGGGCGCCGCGTCGGAGCCTAGCGGCCAGTCGGGGGCCGGCTCCGTCGGTGAGCCTCGTCGTGGCCGCGTACAACGAGGTGTCCTGCATCGAGCAGAAGCTGGAGAACAGCCTCGCGCTCGAGTATCCGGCGGAGCGCTTCGAGGTGGTGATTGGCTCGGACGGCTCGACGGATGGAACGAACGAGCGGGTCCTCCAGTGCCAGGATGAGCGGGTGCGGTTGTCGCCGGCGCCGCGCGCGGGCAAGACGACGGTGCTCAATCGCTGCATTCCAACGGCGAAGGGCGACATCGTGGTCCTCTCGGACGCGAACACGATGATTGAACCGGAGGCCATCCAGAAGCTCGTGCGCCACTTCGAGGACCCTGAAGTCGGGGCCGTCTGCGGCAAGCTGCGCCTCTACAATCCGACGAAGCAGGACTACGAGGAGAGCGCGTACTGGAGCTACGAGTCCCTCATCAAGATGTACGAGGGGCGCCGGGGCGCGGTGGTGGGGGCTAACGGAGGCCTGTACGCCATCCGTCGCACGCTGTTCACGGAGCTGCCGCCGTCCACCATCGTCGACGACTTCGTCATCCCGCTGCGCATCCTCGAGAAGGGCTACAAGGTCGCCTATGAGGAAGAGGCCGTCGCCCATGAGGAGACGACGGAGGACTACGGCAAGGAGTTCGGCCGTCGCGCGAGAATCGCCGCGGGCAACTTCCAGAGTCTCCGCATGGTGCCGGGCCTGCTCCTGCCCACCGCGGGCTTCCCCGCGTTCGCGTTCTGGTCGCACAAGCTCTTGCGCTGGTGTGCGCCCGCGCTGATGGGACTGGCGCTGATCGCCAACCTGTTCCTGCTCGACAGCGTGTTCTACCGCTTCACCCTCCTGGGGCAGGGCCTGTTCTATGCCCTGGCCTATCTCGGAAAGGTGGGGGTGCTGAAGCGCGGCGCGGCGAAGCGAGTCGCCTCGGTGGCCTACTATTTCGTCACCATGAACCTGGCCATCGTCGTGGGCTTCTGGCGCTTCCTGCGCAACTCGCAGCGCGCCGCGTGGGACCGCACCGCTCGCGCGTCCTGAGTCGCGAGCACGTCGTGCGTCCTGGCGCTCGGTCCCTCTGGGGGCCGGGCGCCTCGTCGTTCTACCGCAGCGAGGCGACGGGGACGGGTGCGGGCTTCTTCGTCGCGGGGCTGGGGGGCAGCACGCTGCCGAACGAGGCGAAGAGCTGGCCGGTGAGGACCGGGTCCTTGTTCGGACCCGCGTGGCGCAGCAGGTCGTTGAGCACCGCGCCCGTCTTGGGGTCCCTGGGCAGGTGAGGGCGGGCCAGGTTCATCCGGTAGCGCACGACGCCCCGGCGCACCCGGTGGATGACGGTGACGGTGCCCTGCGCATCCACGGAGTCGACGATGCCCACGTGCGTGAGGCCGTCGTTGCGGCGGCCGTCCCGGTTCTGGTCATACGTCTCGTTGAAGAAGACCAGGTCCCCCGCCGCGGGGCGACCTTCCGAGTACACGCGGCCATTCGCGCGGGCGTAGCGGTAGAGGGCGGTGACGCCGTTGTCGCCGGGCTTGAGCGTCCCTCGGAAGGACAGGCCCGCCTGGGCGTAGACGCCCTCGATGAGTCCCGTGCAGTCCGCCGGGTACTTGCGCCCGTCGAGCGTCACCTGGGGCTTGCCCACCAGCGAGCGGGCCGACGCGAGCACCGTCGCGCGCGCATCGGCCGAGGCGGGCCGCACGTGCGTGCTCGCCGGAACGGTGGCGGGCTTGCCCTTCGCGGGGCGGGCGGCGGTGGCGCGCGCGGGCGTGCGCTTGACGGGGGCGGCCTTCCGCTCGGCCGTCTGGGCCTTGGGGGCCACGGGGCTGGAGAGCGACTCGCGCGGAAAGGCGGGCGGAGACGCGGAGCGGTAGCGCACGGCGTAGGAGTCCAGCCACGGCTCCAGCCGGTTCGACGGGGTGGCGCAGCCCGTCGCCGTCATCGCGAGGATTCCCATCAGCGTGAGCCACCGCATGCGCGACCTCCCTGTAGCGTCCTGAGGCACCCATGGTCGCCCCGGTGGCTTGTGTCGTCAAAAAACCTACCCAGGCAACCGTCCGTGACGGCTCGGGTTTCCGGGGGCGCCCGGGTGCGGTATTGCTCCCAGGAGAATGGTCTCCCTCCGCCGAGCCCTCGCCATCCTCCTGCTGTCCGCTGGCTGTCTGCCGTCGCCGTATGACCGCGCCGCCAGGACCGACACCGTGGAGGGCTACCGCGCCTTCCTGCGTGAGAACCCGACCCACCCGGACGCGGACGCCGCCGAGTCGCGCTTGGAGGAACTGGAGTTCGAGGATGCGAAGAAGCTCCACACGGTGCTCGCCTACAAGCGCTTCCTGGAGGTGTACCCGGACGCGCCGCACTCGCGCACCGCGAAGACGCTGTTGGAAGGGCTGCGCTTCAACGCCGCGAAGGAGGCCGCCACGGTGGCCGCGTGGCGGCAGTTCCTCCAGGAGCACCCGGAGGGCCTGCAGCGCGACGAGGCGAAGCGGCTGATGGCGGAGGTGGAGACGCGGGAGCTGGCGACGACGCAGGACCCCCGGCGTCTGGCCGAGTACCTGCGCGAGCGCCCGGATGATCCGCGCCGCATGGAGGTGGAGTCGCGGCTGGACGGGCAGGCCTTCGAGCAGGCCAGGTCCGGGGGCGCGGCGAAGCTCTTCGCGTACCTCAAGGACTTCCCGGCGGGGACGCACCGCGAGGAGGCGCGCGGCCTCCTGCTGGAGCTGGAAGTGGAAGGGCTGCTCGTCTCGGGCCTGGTGGACGAGGCCGAGGCCCGGGTGAAGGCGCATCCCCTGGGGCCCACGCTCACGGGTTTTCCGGCGCGGCTGGCTCGCGCTCGCGCGGAGAAGGCAGCGTTGGCCCAGCCGGAGCCGCTGGTGCAGGCGGCGTACGTGGGGCACTACCTGCGCGATTTGGAGGACCTGAAGCGCGCCATGGTGGCGCCGGATGCGTTGGACCGGTGGCAGGCGGCCGAGGAGATGGGCCAGCACGTGTCCGTGCGCGCGGTGGATCCGCTGCTGGATGCGCTGCGCTCCGCGCGCAATCCGCTCATCCGGCAGAACGCGCTGGAGTCGCTGCGCACGGTGCTGGCCTCGCTGCCGCGTCCGGTGGCCGACTACGAGGTGGCCTCGCGGCTGGACGCCCTGCGCGAGCGGGCCGGCAGCGCGGAGATGTACCTCACGGTGGCGGTGCTGCTGGACCTCTCCGGCCAGCTCGCCCAGGCCTCCACGGAGTACCAGCGCGCCTTCGATACGGGCGTGCCGGACCCCGTCGTCCTTCGCCGCTGGGTGGACATCCGCGAGGCGCGCAAGCAGCCGTTCTCCGCGGCGGTGGCCGCGCGGCAGCTCGCCGTGTGGGCGCTGGGCGTGGCGCGCGAGGAGACGGTGACGGCGGAGGGCCGCGTGCCCCTGGCCTCCGCGCGGCAGTTGTGCGCGGCGGCAGTCAACGCGCGCTTCGCGGCCGGGGCCATCTCCCGTGCCCGCGCGGCGTCCAACGAGTTTCCCGAGGACCTGGCCGAGTTCGAGCGTCGGGCGGAGGAGGCGCGGCGGCTGGCCGAGGCGCGACTGGCGGACGCGGAGCTGCTCCTGCGTGAGCAGAGCCCGGGCGTGCGCACCTGCGCGGACCGGGGTGTCAGCGAGCGGCTGGAGGGTGGGGTGAAGGAGCGCACCGCGGCGCTGGCCACGGTGGGAACGAAGCTGCCGCAGGTGGGACGGTTGCTCCTGGAGCTGGCGCGGGAGAGAGACCCCTCGCCCCAGGTCCGCGAGGCGGCCTCCGCGCGGCTGACGGCGCTCAAGCCGGTGCCCTGAGCCGACTGATCCGTTCGTCCCCGGAGGGCGGGGCGGTTAGAGTTCGCCGCCCCATGGTCACCCAGCCCACCCCTCGGACCGTCGCTCCGACGAGCGCCTCGTCGCGCATCGACTACGCCGGCCTGCTCAACGAGGAGCAGCTGCGGGCGGTGGAGGCGGAGGCCGGGCCAGTGCTGGTCATCGCCGGCGCGGGCTCCGGCAAGACGCGCACGCTCACGTTCCGCGTGGCGCGTCTGCTGGAGCGTGGCGTCCAGCCCGAGAACCTCCTGCTGCTGACCTTCACCAACAAGGCCGCGCGGGAGATGACCCGGCGGGTGGCGGACCTGGCGGGCTCGTTCGCGGACGTGCGGCGCATCCTCGGAGGGACCTTCCACCATGCGGCGCACCTGCTCCTGCGCCAGCACGCGGGGATGCTGGGCTACTCGGACCGCTTCACCGTGCTGGACCGGGAGGACGCCCGGGACTTGATGGTCACCTGTCTGGCCGAGCGCAAGCTCAAGAGCGACAAGCGCTTCCCCCGACCGGAGCTGGTGTTGGACCTGGTGTCGTTGGCCACCAATCTCCAGCAGGCCGTCTCCGAGGTCCTCTTCGACCGGCGGCCCCAGTTTCTTCCCCTGGCCCCGGAGATCCTCGCGACGGCGGCGCGCTACCGGCAGCGCAAGGCGCAGCTGCACCTGATGGACTTCGATGACCTGCTGCTCAACCTGAAGCGGCTGCTCACCGAACACCCCACGGTGCGCGCCCAGCTCACCGAGCGCTTCCACAGCGTCCTCGTGGACGAGTACCAGGACACCAACAAGCTCCAGGGAGAGCTGGTGGATCTGCTCGCCGGCGAGCGCCGTGACTTGACGGTGGTGGGGGACGACTGCCAGTCCATCTACAGCTTCCGGGGCGCGGACTTCTCCAACATCATCGGCTTTCCCGAGCGCCATCCCGGCTGCGCCGTCTTCACGCTCACTCGCAACTACCGCTCGACCCCTGAGGTCCTCCAGCTCGCCAACGCGGCCATCTCCCGCAACGAGCGGCAGTTTCCCAAGACGCTCGTCGCGGAGCGTCCTTCGGGGGCCCGTCCCGTCGTCGTCCCAGCGCTCGACGCCGCCGACCAGGCCGCCTGGGTGGCCCGCCGCGTCCTGGAGCTGCGCGACGGAGGCCTGTCCCTGGAGGCGATGGCCGTCCTCTATCGCGCGCACAACCACTCGCTCGAACTCCAACTGGAGCTCACGCGCCTGGGCATCCCGTTCCGGGTCCGCTCGGGGGTGCGGTTCTTCGAGCAGCCCCACGTCAAGGACGTGCTGGCCCACCTGCGGCTGGTGAACAACCCCGGGGATGAGCTCGCCTTCAAGCGGGTGGTGCGCGCGGTGCCCGGGGTGGGGCCCACGACGGCGGAGCACCTGTGGACGTCCCTGCGCGCGCTGCCGGAGGGACTGTCCCTGGCGGAAGGCCTGGCGCGCGACGAGGTCCGGACCCATCTGTCGCGCAAGTCGCGCCCGGGCTTCGAGCGCTTCGCCGTTCTGATGGGTCGGCTCGGACGTCCGGAGGCCGCAGCTGACCCGGGTCTTCTCATCGAGGAGGTGCTGGCGGGAGGGTACGCGGAGGTCCTCGCGGCGGAGTCCTCACCCGAGGAAGGCCGGGAGGACGACCTGCGGCAGCTGGCCGAGTACGCGCGCCGGTTCGAGGACCTGCCCCGCTTCCTGTCGGAGCTCGCGCTCGTCGCGGAGTTCGCCGCGAAGGAGGCCCTGGGGGCCGGGGCTCCCGGAGACGTCCTGACACTCACCACCGTCCATCAGTCCAAGGGGCTGGAGTGGCGGGCCGTCTTCGTCCTCTGGCTGGTGGACGGGCGGTTTCCCATGTCCCAGGCCGCCCGCTCGGCGGAGGAGGAAGAGGAGGAGCGACGACTCTTCTACGTCGCCACCACTCGGGCCCGGGACCACCTGGCGCTGGTGTACCCCTTGTCGGTGCTGCCCCGGGAGGGGGAGCGCATCCTCCTGCGGCCGTCCCGCTTCCTGGAAGAGCTGCCAGCCGGGGAGGGGGCTCCCTATGATCGGCTCGTCCTGGCTTCCGCCGAGGCGGTACTGGGGGGGCTCCCCCTGGGGTTGCCTGGGCCTGGGCCGATGGGGTCCGAGCCGGAGGACTGAGCGGACGCCCAGAAACGCGCGCGCGAAGTCGCGACGTGATACAGAGTGGGACGAGGGCGTGCGTCTTGTGACCCGCGCCTGTGAACTTCATGGCGGACAGACCTCGCATCGTCGGGATTGACCTGGGCACCACCAACACGCTGGTGGCGTCCGTGCGCAACCGCATCCCGAAGATCGTCCCCACGGACCGCGGCAATCTCATCCTCCCCTCCGTCGTCGCCCTGTCGTCCAAGGGTGACCTGCTGGTGGGTGGGGTGGCCAAGGATCAGATGGTCACCAACCCCCGCAACACGCTGTGGGGGACCAAGCGGCTCATCGGACGGAAGTACCATTCCAAGTCCGTGGAAGACCTCCGCGGTGCCTTCCCGTACGACATCGTCGAAGGCCCTGGCGGTGACGCCGCAGTGATGTTGGACGGCAAGCTCTACTCGCTGCCCCAGGTCTCCAGCTTCGTGTTGTCCCAGCTGAAGACCATCGCCGAGCAGTTCCTGGGCGGCCCCATCGACGCGGCCGTCATCTCCGTCCCGGCCTACTACAACGACAACCAGCGCCAGGCGGTGAAGGAGGCGGGCCGGTTGGCCGGCTTCGACGTCAAGCGCATCGTCAACGAGCCGACGGCGGCGGCGCTGGCCTACGGCTTCAACCGGGGCCTGGACCAGAAGATCCTCGTCTATGACCTGGGCGGCGGCACCTTCGACGTCTCCGTCCTGCACCTGTCCGGCAATGTCTTCGAGGTGCTCGCGACGGGCGGCGATACCTTCCTGGGCGGCGCGGACTTCGACAACCGCATCATGGAGTACGTGCTGGAGCGCTTCCGCGAGGAGACCAAGGTCGACCTCGCCGAGAACCCCATCGCGCTCCAGCGCATCAAGAACGCCGCCGAGGCGGCGAAGATCGACCTGACGCTCATCCCCAACGTCGTCATCGACCTGCCCTTCATCGACGAGCGCAAGGGCAAGCCGTTGGACCTGCGCATCCCCCTGACGCGCGAGTTCCTCAACAGCCTCACCGGCGACCTGGTGGACCGGACGTTCGACATCTGTGATCGCGTGCTGGCGGAGAAGGGCATCGCCCGCTCGGAGATCGACGAGATCATCCTCGTCGGCGGGCAGAGCCGGATGCCGCTCGTGCAGCAGAAGATCCAGGCGCACTTCGGCAAGCCGCCTCGCAAGGGCGTGCACCCCGACGAGTGCGTGGCCCTGGGCGCGGCGCTGCTGGGTGACTCGCTGGGCAGCATCGACGCGGTGACGCTGCTGGACGCGCTGTCCATGCCCATTGGCTACGCGCTGCCCAATGGCCGCGTGAAGCGCATCATCGAGAAGAACTCGCTCATCCCCATGGTGAAGAGCTTCCGCCTGCCTCCTCCCAAGGAGCCCGGCGCGCCCTTCATCGAGCTGGACATCTTCCAGGGCGACAGCGACCTGATGGTGGACAACGAGTACCTGGGCACCGTCCGTGTTCCTTCCGCCGCCGCCGGTCGCAAGATCGACTTCCGCCTCACCGAGGAGTGTCTGCTCCAGGTGATGGTGGAAGAGGCCAGCGGCATGCGGAAGGTGGACCTGGCGACCCGAGACACCCCGGAGCAGCTCAAGAAGGCGCTCCAGGAGGTCGTCATCAAGCGCGACACCCAGCCGGTGCCCAGCTCCAACGGCACCAACGATGACCGGGGCCTCCTCTCGAGCATCAAGAGCATCTTCCGGAGAGGTTAGTGGGGCATGGCGAAGTTCCCGTCGAAAGAGTGGCTGGACGAAGCGGTCCGGCTCACGAACGAAGATCCCGAGTGCGCGGTGGCCGGCAGGGGCTGGATGGGCGACTTCGGGGCGGTCATCGAAGCGGAGCCCGGCAAGCTGGCGAAGGCGTTCGTCATCCACGTCGTCCCCGGTGACTGCCGCATCGAGAAGGCGCGTGTGCTCGCGGACCCGGACGACCTGGATGAGCTCGAGCCCATCTATCTGGCGCGCGCCCCGTACACCGTCTGGAAGCAGCTGCTCCAGGGGACGTTGGACCCGGTGGAGGCGGTGCTCAAGCGCCGCATCACCATGAAGGGTGACCTGCAGCCGCTCATCGAGCGCATGAAGTACAAGGGCATCGCGGACCGAGTCTTCGCGAAGCTGCAGACGCAGTTCGTCGACGAGCCGTAGGCCGGGGGGCAATCATGGGTATCCGTGACGACTTGAAGAAGCAGGCGCTGGAGGTCTCCAGCAAGGCGGTGGAGAAGCTGATGGCCGACGAGAGTCGCGCCATGGCCATCGCCAACGCCATTGGCAAGGTTCAGCGTGGCAAACAGGCGCTGGACCGGGGCCAGGAGGAGCTGTTGAAGGCGTTCCACTTCGCGCCGCGCAGCGAGTTCAAGGCCGTGGGAAAGCAGCTCTCCGGACTCAAGCGTCGGCTGCGCGAACTGGAAGAGAAGCTGGATGGGCTGTAGTTGAAATTGCGTTGACACCCACGGGGGCAGATGGCATTTACCCCCTCGTCGCGTCTCGGTCGCACACGAAGCGCGGGCGCATAGCTCAGTGGTAGAGCACTGCCTTCACACGGCAGGGGTCGCAGGTTCAAGCCCTGCTGCGCCCAACAGAAGAGGCCGTGAATCCAAGGGGAAACCCAAGGGTTCACGGCCTCTTCGCTTTTCGGCTCAGGCAGCGCCGGATGTCTCTTCGGAGCGTCGGCTCGGCGCGCCCGGGCATGGACTCCCAGGCGCGCCGCGAGTTCCCCGTGCGGGGTGGACTTCAGCCCTCCGACGGCTTGGCGAGCGGCTCGGCGCCGGGCGTCACCGGCGCGTGGGGCGGCGTGTTCCGCGACTTGATGAGCGACGCGACGATGCTGAGGCCCAGCAGGCCCGCGATGACGCCCAGGGACACCGCGGGGTGGATCTTCACGAAGTCGATGATGGCCATCTTCGTGCCCACGAAGACGAGCACGCCCGACAGGCCCACCTTCAGGTAGCTGAACTTCTCCACCGCCCCGGCCAGGAGGAAGAACAGCGAGCGCAGGCCGAGGATGGCGAAGATGTTGGACGTGAAGACGATGAATGGATCCCGCGTGACGGCGAAGATGGCGGGGATGGAGTCGAGCGCGAAGAGGATGTCCGACGCCTCCACCAGGATGAGCGCCATCAACAGCGGCGTGGCCAGCTTGCGTCCGTTCTCCACGGTGAAGAAGTGGTGCCCGTCGAAGCGGGGCGTGGAGGGAATGGTCCGCCGCGCCATCTTCATCATCCACCCGTCCTCCGGGTGGTCCTCCTTGTTGCGCTGGAAGAAGAGCTTCAGGCCCGTGAGGATGAGGAACGCGCCGAAGACGTAGATGAGCCAGTGGAAGCGCTCCAGCATGGCCACGCCCGCGAAGATCATGATGGCCCGCAGGACCAGCGCGCTGAGGATGCCCCAGAAGAGCACCCGGTGCTGGTACAGCGCGGGGATTCGCAGCGCGGAGAAGATGACGACGAAGACGAAGATGTTGTCGACGGAGAGCGACTTCTCGATGAGGTAGCCGGTGAGGAACTCCACCGCCGGACCCCCGCCGAACTTCCACCACAGCCCCGCGTTGAACACGAGCGCCAGGCTGATCCACACCGTGCTCCAGCCCAGCGCCTCCTTGAAGCCGACCGCGTGGGCCTTCCGGTGGAAGACGCCCAGGTCCAGGGCGAGCATGGCGATGACGAAGGCAATGAAGCCGCCCCACAGGGCGGGACTGCCGACGGTTTGTAGGGATTCCATAGGTGGATTTCAGATAAGAGCGCCCGTTCTCATCGACAAATAGGGATTCCGGTTGCGCTCCATCGAGAAAACCTAAGAGATGCCGGGAGCGGATGGAGGCCTGTCCCGGGAGGGGCCAGCCCGAGGGGGGCTGGAGCGAGCGACGCTGGCTGGGGAAGGGTTGCGGGACGTGGTGGGTTTCGGCCCGTCCGGTTGGAACTCGACAGTCACCGGGCCATTGAGACCAACCAGGCGTCCGCGCCCGGAGGCATTCCTGGCCTCCGGCGGGATGGGCGCGGCGAGGGCTCGCAGGGCGATTGGCGTCCGCGGCTCCTGTCACCTCGTGGCCCCCCGAAGAAGGACCGCCCTTTTGACCCGGAACCGTCTTCTCTCCTCGATTTGCGGGGCCTTGCTTGCCCTGTCCGCCACGGCTTGTGGCGCTGACTCCTCTGGTACGACGTCCCCCGGTGGTGGCACCGAGTCGCCTCCCGAGCAGCCCCAGGTCCCCACGCCTGACCCCACGCCCACTCCGGACCCGACGCCCACGCCGGACCCGACGCCGACGCCCAATCCGGACCCGACGCCGACGCCCAATCCGGACCCGACGCCGACGCCCGATCCAGACCCGACGCCGACGCCCAATCCGGACCCCACGCCCGAGCAGCCAGGCGCGGACGCGTTCGGCGTGACGATGCTCTATCCCTCCAAGGCAGGGGGCGAGGCCTGGTCACTGTCGGACAACCCCACGTCGGACTCGCGGTTCGATCCCCAGGGCACCATCACCCGCAACTCGGATGGCTCCTGGAAGATGAAGAGCAGCCAGGTTCGCATGGGGGTCACCACGTCGACGGGTTACTCGGCGGCGAAGATCCCCACCTATGACCGGGACGTGCTGGCCAGCCGTGGCTACATGCAGGCGGCGAACGATTGGAAGAACCTGGAGATGACGGGCTTCGTGAAGCTCAACTCCGCCTCCGACGGCTCGGACAACTTCGACTGGTATGCGCGGGGCGGGAAGCACAACGACAAGGAGTCGGGCTGCGAGGGCAGCAGCTACAAGGGCGGTCTGCACTACGACGGCCGTGCCCGCTGGCAGAAGGAGACGTGGCACGTGTCCTACGAGCAGGCGCCCTACAAGCCCGCGACGTCGGCGTTGAAGGGCCGCTGGGTGGGCTTCAAGGCGGTGATGCGCAACACCACCGTCAGCGGCAAGGAGGCCGTGAAGCTGGAGCTGTACGTCAACGAGAACGCCGACAAGGTGACGTGGAAGAAGGTCCACGACATGGTCGACGCGGGAGACTGGGGCGGTGACGCCGAGCACTGCGGTGGTTCCGTCGGTCCCATGCCCATCACCTGGGGTGGCCCCATCGCCACGTTCCGCTGGGACAACGCGGAGGACGTCGACTTCAAGTGGCTGTCCGTTCGTGAAATCCAGCCGTAGTTGATGGGGCGTCACGGACCGCGGTGGACGCGGCCGTGTCAGGGCGCGGAGGGCGGAAGCCTTCCGCGCCCTTTTTCGTGTCCGGGGGCTTCATGTCTCCGCGCCAACGAGGTGCGAGACCCCAAGGCAGGTGGCCGGAGTGTCCGGGAACGCGCAGCCTTCTTCGCGCCGGCGCGGGAGCGGACGGCATCCGAGGGTGTGGGCGCGGCGCTTCGCCGGTCCACTTCGGGCGAGGGGCGGCGTTCATGCGAATCACCTTCCTGGGCCATGCGGGCTTCGCCGTGGAAACCGCGCGGAGCGTCGTCGTCATGGACCCGTGGCTCACCGAGCGGGGAGCCTTCGACTCGGCGTGGATGCAGCTGCCGCGCAACCACCACTTGGCGCCGCGCGTGCGCGAGCTGCTGGAGACGCCGGGCCGGGAGCGCTTCCTCTACGTCAGCCACGAGCACAAGGACCACTTCGACCCGGAGTTCCTGGCCACGCTCCAGCGCCGCGACTTCACGGTGGTGATTCCTCGTTTCCTGCGCTCGGAGCTGCAGGACATCTTCGCGAAGTACGGCTGCAAGCGCGTCATCGCCTGTGAGGATGGCCGCGAAATCCCCTTCAAGGGGGGCTACCTCAAGCTCTACGTGTCGGAGCAGGGCACCAACCGGGACTCGGCCGTCATGGTGCGAGGGGACGGCCAGTGCTTCATCAACCTCAACGACTGCAAGCTGCATGACCGGCTGGCGCGCATCACCGAGGAGGAGGGGCCCATCGACGTCTTCACGGCCCAGTTCTCCGGCGCCATCTGGCACCCCACCTGTTACGAGTACTCGCCGGAGACATACGCGGCCATCTCGCTGAAGAAGCGCGACAGCAAGTTCGAGGCGGTGGCGCGGGCGCTGGAGGTGGTGCGCCCTCGGGCCTACCTCGCGTCCGCGGGGCCCGCGTGCTTCCTGGACCCGACGCTGTTCCACCTCAACTTCGAGAAGGTGAACATCTTCCCCAATGCCACCACGCTGTTCCGGTTCCTGGAGCAGCGTCTTCCGGGGGCCGCGTCGAAGTACCTGGAGCCGATGCCCGGGGACGTGCTGGACATCGGCTCGCTGGATTTCGTCTCGCTCGACCAGGAGCGCGTGACGGAAGGGGGCTTCGATGCGTACCTCCGGAAGTACGCGGACGACATGGCGCCGCTGTTCCGGGAGCGGCGCCGCAACATGCTGCGCGCGGAGGTGGATGAGATTCACGCGCGGCTGCGCGTCGAGCTGCAGCGCAAGCTGGACCTTTTGGACCTGCACGAGCGCGTGGGCATGCCCCTGTACGTGGAGCTGACGGAGTTGCCGGAGCGGTTGTTGCGGGTGGACTTCAAGGGCCGGCGCGTGGACGAGGTCTCCGAGCTTCGCGAGACGACGCGCTACACGATGAAGGTCTCCGCCGCGGACATGGTGCGGGTGCTGGACCGGAAGCTGACGTGGGAGGACTTCCTGCTGTCGTTCCGCCTGCGGCTGAGCCGGTCGCCAGACGTCTACGAGCCCATCCTCCATGGCTTCCTGGGGGTGGAGATCGAAGACATGCGCGCCTTCTGCGAAGGCGTGCGCTCCACGGAGTCGCAGCGCGAGCGGACGGTGGTGTCCGTGGGGCAGAAGCGCTTCTCCGTGCAGCGGTTCTGTCCGCATCAGGGCGCGGACCTGGCGGAGGGCTGGGTGGAGGAGGGCAAGTACCTCGTCTGTCCTCGCCACCGCTGGCAGTTCGACCTGGACGACGGAGGTCGCTGCTTGATGAATGGCTCCACGCTCTGCGCGGAGCCGGCGACGGACGTCGTTCCCGAGGAGACGGAGAAGCCCACCGTCCCCGCGCCAGTCGTCGAGCCTCGCGTGTAGCTCGCGGACGCGAGGTGTGAGGTGGGGCGCTCAGGGCTCGAAGCTGACGCCGCCCTGAGCGAGGAATGGATGCCAATGCGCGCCAGCCTCGCGTTCACGGTGGCGTTCTGAGCTCCCGCCGGACCGAAGCACTCGATGAATCAATGCCGCCCGAGGTTTTCCATGGATGGCTTGGAATGGGCTGGCAGGAGGAGCGTCTGACCCGCTCGGGAATCCCTGGGTTCTGGTGGATGTCTGTCTGTGTATCGGAATGAATCCGGGGATTCATGGGAGCCGGTGGATTCATCAGGCGTCCCTGGGTGAAAAGGTGAGCCCGGCGGCCGGTATGGGCGGTATTTTCGGTCCGCCATGTCTCATGCCCCCAAGCCCCCGAAGAAGATGGATGTCGCCAGGCTGATGAAGAAGGTGGACGGCCTGCTCGACGAGTCGCCGCCTCAACTGGATGACGCGGTTCCCCTTCTGCGTCAGGTGCTGGAGGCCGAGCCAGAGCGACTGATGGCGTTGCACTCCCTGAGCTGGGCGCTGGACGCCTCGCGTCGCACCGATCCGCGTCGCTGGGAGCGAACGCTGAAGGCGGAGCACTGGAGGGCCAGGGACCGCGTCCTCGAGCTGACGCGAGGCACCCGGGCCGGTGGCGACCTGAGCGATGCCCAGCGGGCGCGCTCGCTGGCCCTGAGCCTGTGGGCGGAGGAGGTCGTCGGGGGCAGTCCCACGGACGCCCAGCTCGACGCCGTGGAGGCCGCGTTGGAGGAGGCCGAGGGGCTGCGCCCGCTGCCGGACCATGCGCGGGCGCGCCGGGGGCTCGACGCCTGGCGCACCTTGCGGAAGGGCCCGGGGACGAAGGGCTACGAGAAGCTGCTCGCCGTGCTGGAAGCGGCGCCCGAGCAGCGAACCCTCGACGTGGAGGACGACGGCCCGGATTGCTTCAGCGGTCTGCAGGGGGCCTTCTCCGACGAGGGCTTCGTGGCGTGGCTGCGAAAGCAGAAGCCGGCGGCGCGGCCCAAGGGGAAGAAGGCCCGTCAGCTTGACGCGGGCCTGCTGCTCGCGGCGGGGCAGGACGCCGCCCCGTTCTTCGGCCCGGGCTTCGGCGGAGGTCGAGTGGCCCGGGTGCTGGCCTTGCGCGCGCTGGGCGCGAACCTGGACGTCCAGGACGAGGATGAGCAGGGGCTGCTCCACCTGGCCGCCCGCGTGGATGACGCGGCGCTGGTGCGGGAGTTGCTCGCCCTGGGACTCTCCACGTCCGCCGTCGCCGCCGAGTCGGCCACGCCGCTGCACCTCGCGGCCGAGGATGGCGCGGTCTCCTGCATCCCCGTGCTCGTCAAGGGCGGAGCCCAGGTGGACGCGCTCGACGAGAATGGACGCACCCCGCTCTTCAACGCCCAGGTGCCTGAGGTGGCCCAGGCACTGCTCGACGTGGGCGCCGACCCCAACGGGGGCGATGGCTGGACACCGCTGCACCAGCACGTGTGCTTCCTGGACCGGGAGCCGGTCATCGAGCTCCTCCTTCGCGCGGGCGCGGACGTCACGCGCAAGGACGCGGGGGAGAAGACCCCCGCCCAGGAAGCGCTGCGCCACAAGAACCCGCGGCTCGCCGAACTCCTGGGGGCGCCGCGGCCGCCGGGCGGAAGGAAAGCCACACTGGCGAAATGATGAGACCTGGTTCGCCCCGGCGCTTGCGGGAATCCCGTATGCGCTGGGGTCGGACGTCGATGTTTGTGGCATTCCATGTCACACGCCGCCAGCTGAGAGGCATTGTTTGTAGCGCTTCATGTCACATGAGGGTCCCGCCTGCCGTGGGTCGTGTGTGGCATGACTGTGTTTGGATGGATATTGACGCCGGGATTGGAACGCCTGTGCCAGTCGTGGCAACGTCAGACGAATCACATATCGTGTTCCTGGGTGTCATCGAGCCCGATGCCACCTCTCTCCCAATCCGGAGGTATGTGATGTCTCTGTCGAGAATCGCTGGCAAGCAGTGGCTGTGGTTGTGCGGTCTGCTCGGAGGTGCGGTGGTGCTCGGTGGCGGCTGTGGCGCGCCTGACGCGGAGGTCGAGCCTCAGCCCTCCGTGGAGCAGGCGCGTCCGCTCATCCAGTGTACGCCCTCGTCGACGGGCCTGACGGCCTGTGGCGTCGTCACGACGGCCACGGGCGCGCCGGTCGCTGGCGCGATGGTGGACCTGCGTGGCATTGGGACGCTCACGGCCGCGGATGGCTCATTCTCCGTGTCCGCGCCAGCGCCGATGGGCTCCGCGCTGACCATCACCGCGCCGGGGTACATGCCCCACGTCGGCGCCATCACGCGCAACGTGCTCGGGGCCCGGTTCGTGCTCCACACGCTCCACCGTCAGACCTTCACTGGCGGCACCCCCACGGTGGCGGACCCGCGCAGCGGCGCCTCCATCCAGGTGAACCTGAGCGCGCTCCAGGGCCCCTCCGGTGAGCAGCCCGTCCCCCCGTTCACGGTGGGCGTGCGCTACATCGACACGGGCCTGCTCGCGATGCCGGGCGCGGACGCCGCCATCAACCGCGCGGGCCAGACGGTCTTCCTGGAGTCGCGTGGCGCCATCTACACGGAGGTGCGCGACGCCAAGGGCACCCTGCTCAAGCTGCGCGCGGGCGCGACGGCCCGCATCTTCATCCCACTCACCAACGACATGGCCGGCTCCGCGCCGAGCTCCATCGCGCTGTGGTCCATGGGCGTGGGCACCAACGTGTGGAACCAGCAGGCCGCCCCCGCCACGCGGGCGCCCAACCCGACGCAGTGCGGGGTGCGTGAGACCGTCACGTGTGACCCTGACGACTGCAGCCGCATCTCGTCGACCGGCTTCGGGGGCAACACCAGCGAGATTGGCTTCGTCAACGCGGACATCGAAAAGACGAACCCCGCCTGTCTGCGCGTGGTGGTGAACGCCGCGTCGCTGCCGCCCGGCACCGTGCTGCCCATCTGCCTGGAGCTGGAGATTCCGATCCCCACCGGTGGGACGCAGACGCGCAACATGTGCGTGGGGGCGGGCACCGACGTCCTCTACAACCTGCCGGCCAACGTCAACGTCACCGTGCGCCAGGCCTCGGGCTTCGGGTGTCCGCCGCCGCCCAGCGGCAGCGTGACGGTGAACACGGGCGCGCCGTGGGGCGGCGCCGGCGTGCCTGCTTCCCCCGGCCAGTGCAATGGCGTGCTGACGCTGCCGCCGCTGCCTTGACGTGAGTCGATGGTTGCAAGGGGCTCCGGCGTGCTCGCGCGCCGGGGCCTTGTCGTCGCCGAAATGAAGGGTGCCGTGTCCGGAAAGGTCGCCGTCCAGCAGCCGACAGCCATCCGCGACTGACAGGCGATTACGAGCCCCCGCCCGAACGGAGACCATCCCGGCCTCCGAATGCGTGCCATTCCCAAAGGGCGAACCCCCTTCCGTCGACGTCGTGTGGCTGTCATTGGCGCGGGGGTCGCGCGCGACGCCGTCATGCTTGTTCGGGGCGACTGCTGGGGAGCGCCTCGCAACGCCGCGGTGACCGTCGCGCCTTCCATGCCGCCAGCCCTGCCGCTGCGTTCCCCGCGCTCCGCGCTGCTCCAGGGCGCGCTGACGGGCCTGGCGCCGCCGCGTGGTTTTTCTGTCCGGGCTTGATGCGTGCTCGGGCTCGAAGCAGCTTCACCACCCCAGTCGGAGGTATCCCAGATGAGGGATGTCGCGCATTCCACCCTGTCTCTCCATGAGTCCCGAAGCAGTGCGGCGGAGCTCGTCCGGAGCATCCTGCCCATCCTCTATGGCGTCGACGAGCGCCCGCCTCGGGCGGCCGCGACGAAGCACTACCATCCCGATGCCACCTTCCAGGATCCGCTCCTCACGGTGCAGGGAATCGAGAGCATCCGGCGGCTCGTCTACGTCAACCGGACGCTCCTCACGGACTGCCGCATCGTGTTCGGGGATGTCGCGGAGACCGTCCGTCCGGACGGCTCGCACGTCGTGCTGGCCGACGTGACGTGCACGCTGGTCTTCAAGCACTTCCTCCTGTGGCGCCCCTGGCAGAAGCTGGTCGGGGATTCCTTCACCTATCAAGCGGTGCACAAGGTCGTGCTCGACGAGGACCTCAAGGTCACCGCGCATGAAGAGCATTTCAGCGTGAGGTCCGTGCTCGATACCGTCCCGGTGGGCCGCGCGCTGTATGCGCTGCTCCGCAAGGTGGATGCCGGCTGTACGTCGGACTTCGGCTACACGCTGAACCAGTACATCGCCGGGGACCGGTCCATCCGCACCGTGCTCTGAAGTGTCGCCCGAGCGCTTCGGCCCTCGCCGAGGCGCGCCGGGACCCGACGCGAGGGCTTCGCGCGAGTCAGGGCGTCCGGGCCAGCGTGTCCGCCTTGAGGTGTCCCAGGTCCGTGCGAGCCCCGCCCTCGATGACGAAGGGGCGCTTGTCGAGACTTCCCTCCATCGTCAGGAAGTGATCTCCGGGCGGAAGACCCGCCACGATGAAGCGCCCGTCCGCCCCCCGGAAGGACATGGGGTGGTAGAGCCAGTCGTCGACGTTCAGGCGCGGGCCCACGACATACGTCCCCTCCTGGGTGACGTCGACGTGGCCGACGACGGCGCCGGTGTCCTCCAAGCGGATGTCCGCGACCACCCGCTGGCCCTCGGTGGCCGTGACGGTGACGCTGCCGGCGCGGCCGTCATCGAGCCACGCATGGACGGTCTGCGTCCCCATGACGGGATTCACCACGAAGGCCGAGCCCTCGAAGCGGATCTGGCTGAAGTAGCGAGGGCTCTGACTGCAGCCTCTCCAGTACTGGGTGGGCTTCATCACGGAGATGCGTGCCCCCTTCGCGGGCGTGCCGTCCGGCATGAGGACATGACCCGCCAGCTCGAAGTAGTGCGGCACCGGAGGATGGGGTGGCCCGATGGTGACTCCGTGGACGTTCGAGTCATACGGAACCTTGATGGACAGCGGGACTCCGGGGGCCAATTCCACCTTCTTCCATCCGTCGAGGGTCGACCAGCCGTGGACGCCGCTCACGTGCGCGGTGTGGCTTCCCGACTCGACGTTGCCGCTCCAGCTGCCATCGTCCTGACGCCTCAGCGGAGCGGCGACGGAGACGGATTCGATGACATCCACGTTGTTGGACTTCTTGAACCGGGACCAGCGGCGATTGCGGCTGCGCGAGGGTTGGACTGTCACGGTGGTGAAGCCCGCGAACTGGATGTCCAGCCGAGCCTCCTCTCCCGCTTTGACGTCGAGGTCGCGACCCAGCCCCTGGCCCTCGGGGGAGAAGGGATGGATGTAGACGGGGCCCGGCGAAACGCCATCCAGGCGGTAGTGGCCTTGCGCGTCGGTGATGGCCTGGGTGGGCATCCACTTCTCGACTGAGCGCTCGCCCCTGGCCATCAATCGCACCCCCTGGGCGGGCGTCCCATCGAGCTTGCGCACCTGTCCGGTGACGGTGGCGCCGGGAGGCAGCGCCAGGTGGGCGGTGATGGTTCCTCCGGCGACGAGGCCCACGTCCGGCTCGCAGTCCTCGCCGTGCCCCGCGCCGCGCGCGCAGAGGTGGAAGTGCCCGGGGCGCGCGGCGGGGAACCGCGCGAGGCCCTGCTCATCCGTGAGCGCGGACTCCAAGGGATTGGCCAGGTCGACGGGCTCGCGAATGATGGCGACCATGGCTCCCGCGAGCGGCCGCTGATCCTGGGCGGAGACGACGCGGACCTCGGCGAGTCCCGTCCCATCGCGCGTGGGAGGTGTCAGCGGTGGACGAGGCCTGGGCGCGGAGGGGCTCGCGGGAGGGGCCGCGGGTTGGAGGGGGACGGGCGTGACGGCGGCCGGAGGAGGCGGATGGATTCGAGCCGTCAGTTCCTGGCGCAGCAGCGCGGCGACTCCAAGGGCCGTCACGACTCCAGCGGTCGCGACCCAGCCAGCCTTTGCACGCATGATGTGGTCCTCCCAGGCGCCTCGCACCCGCGCAGCCTGGGCGAGACAGATGAGACTACCATTCCCGGGGTCGTTCTGGGCACGGCCGCCGGGGTCTTCCCCGCTGTGAAGGGCGAGGGAGTAGGGTAGGGTGTCCGCCGTTCCCGCACCCTCGGATTTCTCCACCGCATGTCCACCGATGTTCCTGTTTCAGGAGAGGCGCCGCTGCCTATGTCCCTGGGCGCGCGGTTGCGCGTGCTGGGCGCGGAGCTGGCCTTTCCCGTGGGGCTCTTCTTCTTCAGCCGTCTGGCCTTGTTGCTGCTCGCGCGCGTATCGCTCGCGTTCGACAACAGGCTCCACCGCGCGCCCTTCCAGCAGGTGGGCCCGGCGGGGCTGGATGCGTTCTGTCGATGGGACTGTGGTTGGTACATGGAGATCGCGCAGAAGGGCTACGAGCGCCCCCAGGCCACGAACTTCTTCCCTTTGCTGCCCATGTTGGGGCGGTGGGTGCGAGACGCCACGGGCCTGAGCATCCAGGTCTCGTTGGTGCTGGTGGCCAACGTCGCCGGGTTGTTGGGACTCATCGTCCTGTATCGGCTGTTTCGCGCGCTGGAAGGCGAGGAGACGGCCCGTGTCTCGCTGCTGCTCTTCACGGCGTATCCCTTCGCCTTCTTCCAGTCCGCGGGCTACCCCGAGTCGTGGATGGTGTTCCTCACCGCGCTCGCGCTGCTCTTGAGCCTGCGCGGCCGTCACTGGTGGGCGGCGCTCGCCCTGGGCTTCGGCGGTCTGGCGCGGCACCTGTCCCTGGCGGCGGGCCTGTCCCTCTTGTTCCAGCAGGTGCGCTCTCGTGGTGGCGGCCTTCGGGCCTGGTTCCACCGCGACATGCTCGCGCTGGCGATACCGCTGGTGATGACCTCGCTCTACTTCGTCTTCCTCTGGCGGAAGTTCGGAGACCCGCAGATCTGGTGGAAGGTGCGCGGAGGCGAGTGGGCGGGGGCCTGGGCGGGCCTGCTGACCTGGTGGAAGGGTGACTGGGCGCCCGAGGTCAGCCTCTACGTGGCGCTCTCCTTCGTCCCCGGCGTGGGGGCCTTGCTGCTCCTGGCGCGCCGGCGCTGGTGGGCGCTGGCTGCCTTTGGCGTTCCGCTGATGCTCGTGTTGTGGACCGTCGGGCTGGTAGGCCTGGGCCGCTACAGCGCGGCCGTGTGGCCCGCCTTCCTGCCCCTGGGGGCCTGGCTCGGCCGGCACCCCGCGCTGCGAGGGCCCGTGGTGCTCGGCTTCGCGCTGTTCCAGGGCATGCTCGTCTTCCTCTTCGTCCACGCGTACCCCATCAACTAGGGCCGCAAGGCGAGTGCCCCTCCCGTGTCAGTCGAGGGGCAGGAAGTCCGGCCGTGACGCGCTCTTCGACATGGGGCCGGTGGGCCCGTCGTTGAGGACGCACTCCCCCGCGATGGGCTCGGAGACTTCGCAGCCCGACTTCGGGTTTCCCCATCGCTCGGTGCGGTTCAGCCACGCCAGGCTCCCCTCAAAGGTGCCCGGCGTGCGCCAGTCGAAGGGCACCAGCGCGCTCCACGTGTCCCAGGCGATGCCGCGTCCGGTGTCATCCGCCAGGAAGTCGCCGTTGGGCAGTTGCCGGTAGATGTGCCGGGCGGCATCCGCGTAGACGCCGTGGGAGCCCTGGGCGGAGAAGAGCTCCGGCCGCCAGCCCAGCAAGCCCATGCCCTTGTCGCCATAGGTGAAGGTCTGCCCGTTGGCGTGCTGGCTCAGGTAGACCTGCGACGGCCGGCCCTCCACGAAGCGCACCGTCGCGTGCTCCCAATCCCCCACGTGGTTGCCGAAGGTGGAATAGCCCCCCACGCAGCCCCAGGGGGAGTACCAGCCAATGCAGACGCGCTTGCCATTGTTGTACGGGTAGAACATCCAATACACCACGTCGGTCGTGGACGTGGGCAGCCCATTCACGGTGCGGGTGATGAGCTCCGCATAGACAGGCACGGGCGCCTGGTTCGGCCGCTGCCCATCCAGGAACTGCGGGTCCGTACACGAGTCACAGCCCAGGGCCTGGTTCGTCACCTGATGGCCGCCCTCCACGTGGACGTTGGCGAGGTGGAACTCCGTGGAGGAGGGGAAGTACGCCTCGCCGGGGTGCATCCACACGCGAGGGGCGAAGGCCGCCGCCGTCGCGGCGCTCACGGGCAGCCCCTGGAGCTCCGGGTGCGCCGTCGCGCTCTTGTTGAGGGCCCAGTAGCGACTGCCTCCCGTGTCGGAGTGGCTGGGCCGTGCCACGAAGGTGGCGACAGGCAGTCCCCGGTGGTCCCTGGCGTTGCTCTGCCAGAGGCCCACGTCGTTGTTCGCGCCAGAGCCGCTGTCGTTCCACACGGCGCCAGGGTCGGCGGCCACCACGTACTCGCTCTTGAGGCAGCGGATGAGGTCCGTGGAGGGCTTGCCGTAACCCAGCACCCCTACCGCGCCCAGGCAGGTGTAGCCGGCGGGCGCCACGGGCTCCCAGAACGAGCCATCGTGGGTTCCTCCGGAGCCCTTGTCGTCCCAGACCCAGACGTAGTCCACGGGTCGGGCGAGCAGGTCTCCCTCGCCCTGCACCACGAGCGCTGTCGCGGGAGTGGGGCCTCCGCCGCCATTGGGCATCGCGACATCGCCGAGTGAGTAATAGCCCGGCGACTGGGCGAGGTTGGGGCGCCAGATGGAGACGTCGTTGTTGGAGCCCGTGCCGCTGTCGTCGTAGATCCACTGGAAGGTCGACACGGGTTTGAAGAGCAGTCGCTGGCTGAAGCGCAGCGGAGCCCTGTCGGAGGCGAGGGTGAGGTCCGCGCTCTGGCCCGGTGAAGCGGTCGCCGCGACGAGCTTGTAGGTGCCCGGGGCCAGGGAGAGGGACACGCGCGCGCCCAGGTTGCCCGCGCTGTTGTCGTCCTCCGCGAGCACGTTGCCGCTGGCATCGAGCAGGTAGAGGTACGCATCCACGGACGAGGTGAGGGTGAAGGTCACCGTCGCAGTGGGGCCCACGTGGTCGACGAAGAACGTGCGGTTGCCGGGATGGGTGGGATTGCGTCCACCGGAGCCGAGCCATCGCCCATACACGGTGTTGCCCTGGAGTCCCGCGAGGGCGGCCCCCGTGTCGCGCAGCGACGTGTCTTCGACGGCCTCCAGCGAACCGCCACATCCCAGCGCGCCCACTCCCAACGATGACAGCACGAGCCAGCGGAGTGAACCCAGACGTCCAGCGAGCATACGGGCCTCTTCATGTCCCTGCGTGGACGCGCAGGATGCCCTCAAGTCTCTTCAAGACACCAGTCTGGCACCTGGAAGGAATGCGTCAGGGTGAGGGGACGCGAAGCTGGAGCGTCAACCGCACGTTGTCCGAGCGCAGGCCCACGGGACCGTCGAGTGCGAGGGCCTCTGGGGGAAGGTCGCCCTCCCAGACCAGCGCGTCGTCCGCCCAGACGCGCAACGTCACTCCGGCCAGCTCGGCGCGCAGGGTGTGTTCCTCTCCCTTGGAGGGCGCGCTCACCGCGCTGCGTCGGAACGGGCGGACGGTGACATAGCCGCGATTGCCACAGTCACTGCTGTGGTGCTGGTCGGGGTTGCGCTTGTAGTTGACGACGATGTCCGCTTTCGGAGCGAAGCGCCACATCACGTACAGCACGTTGCATCCGTCGCGTGCGCGCAGCTTGAGGCCTGCCTGCTGTCGCTGTTCTCCAGACCGCAGGGCCCGCTGCTCGCTGGAGGAGCCTCGGGACGAGAAGCGCAGCTCCGCGCGTGACGTCGTGTTCGTGCCGGGAACGATGGCTCGCAGCCGTGCGCCTTCCACGTCGAGCCGTCCATCGGTCCGCTCGCGCAGCGCGCCCTGCGTGACCCGCAACTTCGACAAGGGCACCGGGGCGAGGGTCGTCACACGTTCCTTCTCCCGCGCGCCCGCGCCTTGGGGAGCGCCGGGACTCTGGGCGTCACCGGGCGGAGGCCGAGCCCACCCGAGGACAGAGAGCACTCCGAACCCCAGACAGGCCACGAGGACCCGGCTCGGGGCCCTGGCCGACATCAGGGATGCGTCGTCCCGAGGAAGGACGTGAGCGCCTCCACATGCGCCGTCAGGTACGCCTGCTCCGCGCGCAAGCGTGCCAGCTCCAGGAGGAGGTAGTCGCGGAAGCGGCGTATCTCCCGCGTCTGGAGTGCCTCCACTTCGCGAAGCTGTCCCTCCAGGTCCGACACGAGCGCGGAGACCTCCCTCAGCCGAGCCTCCTCCGTCCGATGCCGCGAGCGCAGCTCCACCAGCAACTCGGAGATCTTCTGATGCACGCCGTCCACGTCATTCGCCGTCGAACGTCGACGACCGTCGCGGGCCCGGGCATTCGCCTTGCCTTGCCACAGGTGGCCCAGGTCATACGTCAGCATGACCTGCCCGAAGAGGGGGACTTCCTGCTCCACGTCGAAGACCTCGTCATACCCTCCGCGCACGCTCAGCTCCCACGCCTTGGCTCGGCGCAGGCTTCCGGTGGCGACCTCCACCGCGTCATCCGCCGCGCGCAGCTCCTCCAGCAAGGGCTCCAGGCGCTGTCCGCGAGGAAACTCGGGGCGCGACGCCAGGCGCTCTCGCGCCAGCGCCGTGTCCGTGCTCAGGGAGCGCAGGTTGTCCAGGCGCACCTGCATCGCGTTGAGCTCTTCCAGCGTCGCCCGGCCGTCCCGGAGGTCCGTGCGCAAGGCGTTGACGAGCTCCTCGGCGCGGGGCAGGGCGTCCTGGAGCACGCGGGCCCGGGCTTCCAGCGCCGAGTCCTCACCCAGCCCCATGCCCTGTCTCACCGCCGCCTGGAGCGAGGAGAGCGCCTGGTGTCGGCGGCACTCCGCCGCCGCGCGTCGGTGAATCTTGTGGCCCCGGTACAGGCCCACGAAGTCGTAGCTCAGGCCCGCCGTCACCCGCAGCTTCGGCTTGCCAAGAGGGACGCCGCCCTCGGCCTCACCGGTGTTCACCACGCCAAAGCTGCCGAACACCTCGGGTGCCAGCTCCAGCGCGGCCTCCGCGTCGCCCAGTCCTTGAACCCAGTCGCAGTAGCCCGCGGCGCGCTGCTCCACGCGGGCGTCGGGAGTGGCCGACTCGGTGGGCTGCTCCGCGTGGGCCGCCGGGGTTCGCGCGGCGAGCAACACCAACACGCCACAAGTGAGAGTCTTCCGCATGGGGCTTCTCCACGTCTTCATGTGCGCATGCCCTCACAGCACCAGGGGCGCGCGGCCCAGGTGCAGCAGGTCCTCGCGCGCCGACGCGGAGTCCGTGAGCTTCACCTCCACCATCACCCCGCGCAGCATGTGCTGACGGATGGGGTGTTTGATGGAGACCTCACCCTCCAGCACCCGGCCCACGACGCCCACCTCGCGGCACCAGATGACCTTCGCGGCGCACGCGAAGAGGGGCGTGCCCACGGCCGCGTTGTTCAGGTTCTCGTACGGCACGAAGGCCACCGTCAGGTCCTTCTCGATGGCGCGCAGATAGGGCGAGGCTCGCAGCGACACGATGAGCGCCTCGTAGCGCTGGGACACGTCGTCGAGCGCCTTCAGGTCATGCTCCAGGCTTCGCAGCGTCGCCACGGCGCGGGCCTGCTCCAGCACCGAGTGCGTGTACTCGCGCTCCAGGAGCAGCACGTCCGGAGTGATTCCCACGGGCGTGCCGTCCTTGCCCATGCCGTTCTGCACCGCCGTCAGCCCCGCGAGCTCCCGATGGAGCGAGTCGACTCGAGTCTCCATGTCCACCGTGGTCTGCGCGAGGGCCAGGTTGCTCTGCGCCAACTGCGCCAGATGGTGATTGATGGTGAGCTTGTCCTCCTGCTGGAGCAGCCGCGCGCCATACATCGCGTCCGTGCGTGCGCGGGACAGTCCCGCGTAGGCGCGGTTGGACTTGAGGATCTCCTCTCGGGCCCGGCCGTACTCATGGCGCAGGGAGGCCAGTCGCTTCGCGGCGCGGTCCTTGGATGCACGCTCGCCGCGCAGGGCCACCAGGAAGCGCTGTTGGAAGGCGCGCTCCGCGGACACGGTGCGCTCCGCATCCTCGATGCGGTTCTCCACCGCGCGCCGCTCGGCGACGACGTGGTCTCTCGCCGACGTCTGCGCCGCGAGCTGCGTGTTCAGTGAGAGGATTTGCGGGTCCGTGGGGGACACCACCGTGGGCGTCACCCAGCCATGGCTCAGGAGGAAGAAGCCCTGGACCGCGAGGAAGGACACCAGCGCCGCCAGGATGATCCCCAGGAGCACCGAGCCCAGCAGCTTGTACGTGGACACGGCGATGGCATTGATGCGATTCGCGACACGTTGGTTCATGGCGAGCCCTCTCCGGCGGGGTTGGGCGGCAGTCCGCTCCGGTTTTCTTCGGTGGAGGGAGCCGGGGCGACGCTGGGGCTGCCCCGCGTCTCCCAACTCCCGGAGTCCAGTGTCAGCAGTGCCAACGGCGTGAAGAGCGCGTACGTCACCGGCATCAGCAGCGCCATGGGCAGGAAGCACGCCCCGTGCACGCGTCGGTCCTCGGGCAGATGCCGCGTCTCCAGTCGGTAGATGATTCCCAGCAACCCGATGACGAGGAAGTGGAACGAGAGGATGTCCAGGAACTCGCCGGTGAGGACGTTGTGGACGATGACGACGGGGTAGGCGAGCAGCAGCGCGAGCTGGGACACGTAGTGGATGGTGATGACCGGGTGCAGGCGCCACGCGTGGGACAGGCCGCCGAGCAGGTCCACCAGGTTGGAGCGCCGCCACCGCAGCTGCTGGGAGAAGTAGCCGGCCAGCGTCGCGGGCGCGGCGGTGAAGCAGAACGCGTCCAGCGTGTAGACCGTCTCGTAGTCGTGCTTGACGATCTGCCGCGTGAGGAACCGGTCCTCGCCGTATTTGATGGGGATGCCGGCGATGGAGCGCGCCTCCAGGATGGGCTCCAGCTCCAGGAGCACATGCCGGCGATACGCGGTGAGGCAGCCGGACAGACACATCACCTGGCGGAAGCTGCGCTCCAGGTCCTTCAGCCACTGCTGGGCGAAGTGGAACTTGATTTCCACCATCCGCGTCAGCCAGTTCTGGTGCCGGTTCGTCACGTACGTCCGTCCGCCCACCGCCGCGATGCGGGAGCTGACGAAGCGGCGCACGAGGTTGCGCACCGCGGAGCGGTCCACGATGACGTCGGAGTCCACCGAGACGATGATCTCCGCGTCGACCGCGGCCTTCACGCCCCGGTTGATGCCCTTGCGCTTGCCCATGTTCTCCGGGTTGCGCATGACCAGGACATTGGAGTGTCCCTCCGCGGCCTTCAGGGCCCACGTGTAGCTGTCATCGTTGGAGCAGTCGTCCACCACCACGATTTGCAGCAGGTCGCTGGGGTAGTCCTGCTCCAGCAGGCTGCGGATGGCGTGGAAGATGCCTTTCCCCTCGTTGAAGAGGGGGATGACGATGGCGACGCGAGGCCGGTACGTGTCGTCCACCCGGTCGATGCTGGACCCGCGCAGGCGCCGCAGGAACGGACCGAGGATGTAGCGGTTCATCAAGACGACGATGAACAGCAGCTGGATGGGAAAGAGCTCCATCAGGTCCCGTCCCCCATCACGCCGCCACCCCTTCCCCGTGGCGGCCCGCGCCGCCCCCATTTCTCCCATGAGGGAGCGGGGGGAAAGTTGGTGGGGGTTGGGCCCACGCCAACTGCCCCCAGGGACGGTGGAAGGGGATTGCTCACCCAGGCGTCATCGCGCGCCGGAGGCCGTCCGGTACGCGTCAGCGCGCCGGGCCCGGAGGGCACCCCCGAGCTTCTCGTGCTCGACGCCTGGGAGGCGTCAGTGCGCCGCGGGAGGCGACGGAGACGTCAGCGCGTCCGCGCGCTGGAGGTCCCGGGTCAGCTCCACCTTGCGGGCATCTCGCTGGGCCGCGGAGGCGAAGGCGATGCCCTCCATCGACTCGCGCGCGGCGATGGCCACCCGAGCCAGTCCGTCGCGGGAGATGAGGCCCAGCGCGAAGGCCTCCAGCGCGGCGCCCACATAGGTGTCGAAGAAGTGGATGCGCTTCTCGCGCCACGCGCGCCGGGTGGTCTCCGGCGTGTCCACCACGTCGTGGATGAACACGGCGTGGACGGCGTGCGGGGCGGCGGTGAGCATCTTGTCGCCGAACTCCACGTCGCCCTGTCCGCTGTCGCCCACGAAGACGAAGCCGTACTCCGGGAAGACGCGCACGTAGCGCTGGAAGTTGTCGAACTTCTTCGCGGCGATGCGGGAGTTGCCCAGCAGGTGGGTGAGGCTGCCGGAGAGCACGACATGGGGCGGGACGCCGTGCTTGCGCAGGGAGTCGAAGGTCAGGTTCTCCACCGCGCCCAGCGGGTCCATGGGCCGGGCCGTGACGAAGGTGAGGTCTCCCTCCCGGCCGGGGATGATGCCCGGTCCCCGGTCCAGCTCCGCGTAGAAGGCGAGCACGCCCGGGTACACCGTCTTGGACGGGTACCGGGTGTCCTTGAGGTTGGCGAAGAAGGTGTCGTCGATGTCGCTGAGGACCTTGTTCTCGCCACTGGGCGCCGCTTCGCCCTCGCGGAGGATGTGCGCGAGGATCTCCTCGCGCAGCGCCGGGTCGTCCACGTCGTCGAAGAGGAGCTTCTCCAGGTCCTGGTGGTTGTTGCCGGCGTCGAGCAGGTTCTTGAAGGCGGTCAGCTCGCGCCCATGCACGCTCAGGAACATGTCGCGCAGGGCACGCTCCGCGGTGGCGGGGGTGCCCCCGCGCTGGAGCGCTGTCACCAGGCTTGCGCGCACCGGCAGGGCCAATTGGGCGGCGCGCTCGCGACAGAGCATCGTCAACAGGGCGGTGTGGTGGTCCGGCCCGAAGATGCGGTCATCCATGTCCCCCAGCAGGGACTCGAGGTCGATGTTGGCCAGGAGGTAGTTCAGCTCGGCGGCGTTGGCGTCGCGCAGGAGGTCCAGGATGCGACGCTCCTCGCTGGTATCGGTGTGGCCGGCCATGAGCGTGCGCAGCGTCTCCAGCTTCTTCGTCGCGGCGTGCGGATCCATGTTGCTCCCCCCATTCCGGCGCGAGGCCGGACTTGGATTTCCGAGCCTACGCGGGGTGCGGCCCGGCGTGGTAGAGGTGAGGCATGTCGACTGTCGCCGTTCCGCTGGAGCTTCGTCCGGACGAAGTCCATGTGTGGATTGTCGAGCCCGAGCGCATCCAGGAACAGCGGCTCCTGGACGCCTACTGGGGGCTGCTGGATTCAGGGGAGCGCGAGAAGCAGAAGCGCTTCCGCTTCGAGCGTCACCAGCGGCAATACCTGGTGAGTCACGCGCTGGTGCGGCTGACGCTGTCGCGCTACGCGCCGGTGGCGCCCTCGGCGTGGAGCTTCTCCACCAACGCGTACGGGAGGCCGGAGGTGCGGGGTGAGTGGGGCGCGCGGCTGCGCTTCAACCTGTCGCACACGGACGGCATGGCGCTGGTGGCGGTGGGGCTCGACGCGGAGCTGGGCGCGGACGTGGAGGACGCCCAGCGGCCGGGCGAGACGGTGGAGATCGCCGACCACTTCTTCGCCCCCCCGGAGATCTCCGCCCTCCGGGCCCTGCCCGCCGCCGAGCAGCGGGGGCGCTTCTTCGAGTATTGGACGCTCAAGGAGTCCTACATCAAGGCCCGGGGCGCGGGGCTGTCCCTGCCGCTGGACCAGTTCGCCTTCCACCTGGAGGCCGGCAAGGAGCCGCGCATCTCCTTCGATGCGCGGATGGTGGACACGCCGGAGACCTGGCGCTTCATGCAGCTGCGTCCCTCCGAACGCCATCAAGCGGCGGTGGCGATGCGCGGGCCGAAGGAGCGGCCCTTCCGCGTGCGGTGGCAGTTCACCGTGCCGCTGGAGTCGGATGCGCCGCCCCGCTTCGACGAGGCGGCGTGAGCCTCAGGCCGGAGCGGCCATCCAGCGCGTGAGGTCCTCGCCCAGCGCGGCGAGCATCGCGGGCTGCTGCTTGCGCAGGAAGAAGTGGCCGCCCTCGAAGTGGCGGATGCGGAAGTCGGCGTTGCGCGTCTCCTCGCGCCACGTCTCCAGGCGCGCGAGGGACACGTGCTTGTCCTCGGTGCCGCCCATGACGGAGATGGGCACGTCGAGCTTCACGGGCCCGGGGCCGTTCTCCCACCACGCGAGCGCGAAGTCCGCGCGCAGGGTGGGCACCAGCAGCTCCAGCAGCTCCCGGTGCTGGAGGATCTCCTCCGGCGTGCCGTCATAGCGCCGCAGCTCTTCGATGAACTGCTCCTGCGGCAGGTGGTGGATGGGCTTGCGGTCCGACTCGCGGGGCGCTCCGGACGCGGCCAGCACCAGGCCCCGGGGCAGCGGGCCGTTGCGCGCCTGCAGGCGCCGCGTCAGCTCCAGGGAGATGCGCGAGCCCATGCTGTAGCCGAAGAAGGCGAACGGCTTGTCCAGCAGCGGAGCGAGCACCGGCAGCAGCACGTCCATCAGCGCGGACATGTTGTCGAAGGGCTTCTCCATCAACCGCCGCTCACGGCCGGGCAGCTGTACCGCGCACAGCTCCACGCCCGGAGGCAGGCCTCCCTGCCAGCCGCTGTAGATGGACGCGCTGCCTCCGGCGAACGGCAGGCAGAACAGCCGCAGGCGAGGGTCTGTCAGCGGCTTCCGGGAGGGAAACCAACGTTCGGGAGAGTTCGGGTTCGGGGTGGGAGCACTGGGCATGGCGGTATGGTTCTGTCGCACAGCCGAGGAAAACGGGTCAAGGCCCCGGTACTTCGAGCGTGTTGAAGACTTCTACCCAGCGTACAGGACTGGCTGTCTCTGCTCGGAATTCGTGAATGAGTGGACTGGCGGGACTCCTCGGAAGACGTGCTAGCGTTTTTCGCGTGAGCTACGAGCTGTCGCACCTGGACGCCCTGGAGGCGGAGTCCGTCTTCATCATCCGGGAAGTGGTCGCCGAACTGGACAGCCCGGTGTTGCTGTTCTCCGGCGGCAAGGACTCCGCGGTGATGTTGCACCTGGCGGTGAAGGCCTTCGCGCCCGCGCCGCTCCCGTTCCCGCTGATGCACGTGGACACCGGGCATAACTTCCCGGAGGTGCTCGAGTACCGCGACGCGCGCGTGGCGGAGCTGGGCGCGCGTCTGCTCGTGGCGTCCGTGCAGGAGGCCATCGACGGGGGCCGGGTGGCGGAGGAGAAGGGGCCGCGCGCCTCGCGCAACCGCGCGCAGACGGTGCCGTTGCTGGAGGCCATCGAGAAGCACCGCTTCAACGCCGTCTTCGGTGGTGCGCGCCGCGACGAGGAGAAGGCGCGCGCGAAGGAGCGGGTGTTTTCGTTCCGCGACGAGTTCGGTCAGTGGGACCCGAAGAACCAGCGCCCGGAGCTGTGGAACCTCTACAACGGCCGCCACCGCCGGGGAGAGCACCTGCGCGTCTTCCCGCTGTCCAATTGGACGGAGCTGGACGTGTGGCAGTACATCGCGAGGGAGGGTGTGGCGCTGCCGTCCATCTACTTCAGCCACCGGCGCGAGGTGTTCCGCCGGGACGGCATGTTGATGGCGTGGTCTCCCTACCTGCCGCTGCTTCCGGGCGAGGAGGTCACCACGGCGCCGGTGCGCTTCCGCACGGTGGGGGACATGACCTGCACCGCGTGCGTGGAGTCCGGCGCCGTCACGGTGGCGGAGGTCATCACGGAAATTGTCGCCTCGCGAGTCACGGAGCGGGGCGCGAGCCGGGCGGATGACAAGTTCAGTGAGACGGCGATGGAAGACCGCAAGCGCGAGGGCTATTTCTAGTGGAACTGCTTCGATTCGCGACCGCGGGCTCCGTCGATGACGGGAAGAGCACCCTCATCGGCAGGTTGCTCCATGACACCCGCTCGATTCTGGAGGACCAGCTCGCCGCGGTGGAGCGCACCAGCCGCGCGCGCGGGGACGAGTACGTCAACCTGGCGCTCCTCCTGGATGGCCTGAAGGCCGAGCGCGAGCAGGGCATCACCATCGACGTGGCCTACCGGTACTTCGCCACGGCGCAGCGCAAGTTCATCATCGCGGACACGCCGGGGCACCTCCAGTACACGCGCAACATGGTGACGGGGGCCTCCACCGCGGACCTGGCGCTCATCCTCGTCGATGCGCGCAAGGGCGTGCTGGAGCAGACGCGGCGCCATGCGTTCCTGGCCTCGCTCCTGCGCGTGCCTCACCTGGTCCTCTGCGTGAACAAGATGGACCTGGTGGACTTCGACGCGGCGGTCTTCGAGCGCATCCGCGAGGAGTTCCGCCAGTTCTCCATGAAGCTGGACGTGGCGGACCTGTCGTTCATCCCCATCTCCGCGCTGGGCGGGGACAACGTGGTGACGCGTTCGGAGCGGATGCCCTGGTATCAGGGCCCCACGCTGCTGCACCACCTGGAGAACGTGCACATCGCGTCGGACCGCAACCTCATCCACGTGCGCTTCCCCGTGCAGAGCGTCATCCGCCCCATGTCCTCGAAGTTCCCCGACTACCGGGCGTACGCGGGGCAGGTGCTGGGCGGCGTGCTGCGGCCGGGCGACGAGGTGATGGCGCTCCCCTCCGGCTTCACCACGCGCATCCGCGAACTGGACCTGGCGGGGAAGGCCGTGGCGCAGGCGTTCCCGCCCATGTCGGTGAATGTCTCGCTGGCGGACGAGCTGGATATCAGCCGGGGCGACATGCTGTGCCGGCCGGGCAATCCGCCCATGGTGGGGCAGGACCTGGATGCGATGGTGTGCTGGCTGGCGGAGGGCGTGTCGCTCCAGCCGGGAGCCAGGTTCGCGCTCAAGCACACCACGCGCTCGGCGCGGGCCCAGGTGAAGCAGTTGCACTACCGGCTGGACGTCAACACGCTGAGCCGGGACGAGACGAGTCCCCGGCTGGCGCTCAACGAGATTGGCCGGGTGACCTTGCGCACCACGGTGCCGCTCTTCTTCGACGAGTATCGCCGCAACCGGCACACGGGCAGCTTCATCCTCATCGACGAAGGCACGAACGCGACGGTGGGTGCCGGGATGATCAACGGACCCGCGGTCTGAGGTGCGCATGAATCGGCAAGGCTCCGGATTCATTCTCTGGCTGACGGGCATGTCGGGCGCGGGCAAGAGCACGCTCTCGCGGGCGCTGCGCTCGCGGCTGGAGCCGTTGCGTCCGGTGGAGGTGATGGACGGTGACGAGGTGCGCACCTGGCTGACGCGCGGACTGGGCTTCTCGCGGGAGGACCGGGAGGAGAACGTCCGGCGCATCGGCCACGTGGCGCGCCTTCTGGCCCGGCACGGCGTCGGCGTCATCGTCGCCGCGATTTCGCCCTATCAGAGCTCGCGCGCGGAGGTGCGGCAGTTGGCCGCGGACGCGGGGCTGGCCTTCCTGGAGGTCTACATCGAGGCGCCGCTGGAGGCGCTCATCGCGCGCGACGTGAAGGGGCTCTACAAGAAGGCCCTCGCCGGTGAGCTGCCCCACTTCACCGGCGTGTCGGACCCGTACGAGGCTCCGGAGGCGCCCGAAGTCACCGTCCGCTCGAGCTCGGAGCCCTTGGAGGCGGGCCTTGAGCGCGTGCTGGCCGCGCTCCAGACCCGGGGACTCCTGGTGCCTCGCGCCGCCTAGAGCACGCGTTCCATGCGCACGTAGGGGCGCTCGGCCTGCATGCCCTTGGAGCGGCAGTGGTCGATGAACTTGTTCGACTCGATGAGCTGCGGGGTGGTCTCGTTGTAGACGAGGATCATCACGTGCCGCAGCCAGGGCTCCTGGCCCATGGCGTAGACGTAGACCTCCTTGGGCGTCAGGTGGTTGGTGATCTCCATGGCGCGGTTGCAGTCGGAGCCGTTGAGGCGCCGCGCCTGGTCCATCTTCCGGGGCAGCGGGTTGGACAGGAGCGGGCCGTACATCCAGCTCATCGGGCCGCCCTCGCACTCCATGCCGAGGAACAGGATGTCGATGGGGCCGATGATGTCGCGCAGGTGCTGGTACATGCGCGGCTCAATCGCGTTGGAGTCCGCCGCCATCAGGATGGACTTGCCACCCACGCGCACCAGGTGGGCCGTCTTGGCCTGGATGGCCAGGTCGCTGTGCTCGCCGAGGAAGGGCAGGCCGGTGATGGAGCCGCCGGGGATGGTGATCTCCTGGAGGTCGTCGATCTCCACCACGTTCTTGAAGCCCGTGTGGTGGAGCATCAGCCGCAGGGAGGGGTCCGCCAGCGAGTTGCCGTTGTTGCGCGGGACGATGATGGTGCCCACGCGGTGACGCAGCTGGAGGAGCGTCTCCATCATCAAGTGGTCCGCGTGGCCGTGGGTGAGGACCACGTAGTCCACGTGCTCGGGCAGGTCCGCGTGCGTGTAGCGCGGCAGGTCCGTGGGGAACTCGTAGCTGATGACGGGGTCGGTGAGGATGCTGACCTCCTTCGTCTCCAGCAGCACGCAGGCGTGGCCGAAGTAGCGCACCCGCACGCCCTCGCCGTCATAGCGAGGCGCCTTGCGAGGCACGGCGTCCGTGAAGAGGTCCGCGAACGCCGCGGCGGCCGAGGACGGCACGCCGAGCATCTCCGCCACCTGGCCCGGCGAGCCCGGGGTGTGACGCATGCGGAACAGCGCGTCCAGGCCCTCGTGGCGGTAGGGCACCTTGAGGTGCACCGGCATGTCCTCCTCGAGGCGCGGCGTGCTGAAGATGTACGGGCGCCAGTCGCCGTCCACCTGCATCAGCGTCACGCTCTGCGAGGACTCTTGATAGAAGCGGCTCTTGTACAGGAGCGGCTCGATGAAACGCGCGCTGGCGCGGTTGCTCAGGTCGTACGTGAGCTCCACGTAGCCGCGCAGCAGGTCCGGGACCTTGGGGTAGAGCGCTTCCAGCGAGCCGCCGTTGTTCGGCGCCATCAACTGCTCCAGCTCCGCCACCGCCTTGGTGTACGCGAGCATGTGCGCCTGGTCTCGCAGCGTCCGCTCGAGCAGCTCCTTCACCCGGGCCGCGCGCGCCGTGGGGTGGTTGATGAACGGGCCGCCCATCAACATCGGGTTCTTCAGCGCGGCCACGTGGACGTCGGGGTTGGCGACGAAGGACTGCATCAACTTCTGGTGCAGGTTCGTCACGAACAGCGGCGCGGTGGCGGGAGACAGCAGGTACCACCAGGCGTACCACTGGTTGTACAGTGGCTCGATCGCCACGTTGGGCTTGAGGTACATCGGTCGGTCCAGCATCGGTTCTCCAGGCGAGGTTTGATTATCTGGGAGGGCATGGAGACAGGGAAGCCCCTGATGACGTTCGCCTGCCTGCTGGACCTGTAAGGGTGGGCCCTGAGTCCACACCGCGAGTCTCTCCCTCTAACGGCTTTTAGCCCTCGCGGATTTCGCCTGCGCTACCATTACGTCGGACCTTCAAGAGTGCGCACGTTTTGTGCGTCAGCGTCCGGAGGCTTCTCCACGTGACGGCATCCTCGACTTCCTCTTCGGAGTTGCCGCTGGCGTCCTGGGCCCGGCGGCTGGCGCCCTCGGCCATCCAGGACATGCTGCAGATCATCACCCGGCCGGGCGTGTTCTCGCTTGCGTTGGGGCTGCCCGCCGCGGAGCTGTTTCCCACGGAGGGGATGGCGGAGGCGGCGGCGCGGGTGCTGGCGGAGCAGGTGGGGGCGTTGCAGTACTCGCCGACGCTGGAGCCCCTGCGCGAGCAGGTGGTGGCGCTGATGGCGAAGCGCGGGGTGCGCTGCTCGACGAGTCAGGTGTTCCTGACGACGGGGGCGCAGCAGGGGCTGAACCTCCTGACGCGGCTCTTGCTGGAGCCGGGGCAGACGGTGCTCCTGGAGGACCGGGTGTACTCGGGCTTCCAGCAGGTGTTGGATCCGTTCCAGGCGCGGCGGCTCACGGTGCGCAGGGATGCGCGGACGGGGTTGGACCTGGACGGCCTGGCGTCGCTGCTCGCGTCAGGGGAGCGGCCGGCGTTCTTCTACACGATGAGTGACGGGCACAATCCGCTCGGGACGAGCCTCGCGATGGATGCGCGGGAGAGACTGGTGGGGCTGGCGCGGGAGTACCGCATGCCCATCATCGAGGACGATGCGTACGGCTTGCTCCACTACGAGGAGGGCGGGGCACTGCCTCCGCTGCGCTCGTTGGACGCGCAGTGGGTCTATTACGTCGGCTCGTTCTCGAAAATCCTGGCGCCGGCGCTGCGGGTGGGCTGGGTGGTGGTGCCGGAGTCGCTGGTCTTCCGGTTGGCGACGGTGAAGGAGTCGAGCGACATCGACACGGCGACCTTCACGCAGCGGATGGTGCTCTCGTTCCTCCAGTCGGGGAAGTTGGAGGCACACCTGACGCGGCTGCGAGGGGAGTACCGGCTGCGGCGGGACACGTTGCTGAGGGCGCTGGAGACGCACCTGCCGGCCGGGGCCTCGTGGACGAAGCCCACGAGCGGGATGTTCGTCTGGGTGGAGTTGCCGGAGGGGAGCGACACCACGGTGTTGCTGGCCCGGGCGCTGGAGACGCAGCAGGTGGCGTTTCTTCCGGGGCAGGCTTTCGGCGTGAGCGGCGGGCGGTCGGCGTCACATGGGCTGCGATTGAACTTCTCGAATTGTGATCCAGCGCGCATCGAGGAGGCCGTGCGTCGGCTGGGCACGGTGCTCCGGGCGGCTTGAGTCTGGCTTTGGACGCGAAGGGAAGGGGGCGCGTGCTTCGGAGGCCCCCTCCCTTCAGTCGCCTACGGCAGCGTGACCTGCCTCGGGTTGTGGACGTCGGCCGAGGTCCCGTCGCCAAGCTGACCCATGAGGTTGTCGCCCCAGGTCCAGACGGTGCCGTCATCGCGGACGGCCAGGGAGTGGCGGTTGCCCGCGGCGATGTGGATGAGGTTGGAGATGCCGGCCACCTGGAGCGCGGTGAGTTGGTCTCCGGAGCTGGCGTCTCCGCGCTGGCCGTGGCTGTTGCTACCCGTGGCCAGGAGCGTTCCGTCCTCGCGCAGGGCCAGGGAATGCTCGCCGCCGCCGGCCAGGGCTCGGATGTGGGTCAGCCCGCTCATCCGATCCGCTATCCGTCCACCTGTGTCCCGTCCGGTGCCGAGCTGTCCCTGCTTGTTCCATCCCCAGGCCCAGGCGGTGCCATCCGTCAGCACGGCGAGCGAGTGGTCCATGCCCGCGGCCACATCGAAGACGTTGGTCAACGCATACACCGGGAAGGGCACGTGGCGGTGGGTGTTCGTTCCATCGCCGAGCTGGCCGACGACGTTGAGGCCCCAGGCCCAAAGGGTGCCGTCATCGCGCAGGGCGAGTGAGTGGTACCCACCCGCGGCGATTCGGGTGACGTGGGTGAGGCCGGGCACCTGAACAGGCACGCTTCGGTCGGTGGTTGTTCCGTCGCCAAGCTGGCCGAAGAGGTTGCTGCCCCAGACCCAGACGGTGCCGTCTTCGCGCAGGGCGAGCGAATGTTTCATGCCCACGGCGATTCGGGTGACGTGGGTGAGGTTGGGTACCTGGATGGCTTTGCGGCTGATGACCGTTGTCTCATCGCCGAGTGTGCCGGAAGCATTGGTGCCCCATGCCCAGAGGGTGCCGTCGCCACGCAGGGCCAGTGAGTGCGTGTCGCCCACGGCGATGGCGACGATGTCGGTGAGTCCGGACACCTGCACCGGGGAGGGGCGCCGGAGGAAGGTCCCATCGCCAATCTGGCCGTTGTCGTTGTCACCCCATGCCCAGACGGTGCCATCCGCGCGCAGGGCCAGTGAGTGGTGGTCGTCCGAGGCGACGTGAAGCACACCTGTCAGCCCGGGGACCTGGGTGGGTGTATGGCGTCGAGGAGGCGCGCCCACGCCGAGGCGCCCGTCTCCGTTGTGGCCCCAGGCCCGCGGGGTGCCGTCAAGAAGGAGCGCGAGAGAGTGCTCCTTGCTGGCGGAGACGGAAACGGCGCCGGTCAACTCCGGCACCTGGACGGGCGTGTGGCGGTCCACTGCCGTTCCGTCTCCCAGTTGACCGTAATAGTTTTCCCCCCACGCCCAGACCGTCCCGTCGTCACGCGTGGCCAGGGAGTGGCTGGTTCCCACTTCGAGGGTCGTCACACCTCTCAACCCGGTGACTTCCACGGGCTCGTTCCGGGAGATCTCCGTCCCATCTCCCAGGGCGCCTTTGTAATTGAAGCCCCATGCCCAGACGCTGCCGTTGGTGAGCAGGGCCATGGACCGGCCCAGGCCGCCGGAGAGGGCAACGACCGGCCCCAACCCCGCGATTCGCACGGGCGTGGAGCGGTCCGTGGTTGTTCCATCGCCGAGCTGGCCCAAGGCGTTGAAGCCCCACGCCCAGGCGGTACCGTCCGCGCGCACCGCCAGGGATTGCGAGGCTTTGCCGACGGCGACGCGGGTGACTCGATTCAGCCCCGATACCGGCACGGGCGACCTTCGGGTCGTGGTCGTTCCGTCGCCAAGCTGGCCGAAAGAGTTGCTACCCCATGTCCGGAGGGTGCCGTCCTCGCGGAGCGCGATGGAGTGATAGCTCCCCGCGGCGATGCTGATGACCCGGGTCAGCCCGAGCAGCTGTGTGGGCGTGGAACGGTCCGTGGTCGTTCCATCGCCGAGCTGGCCGCGGACGTTGTAGCCCCAGGCCCAGACAGTGCCGTCCTCGCGCAGGGCCAGCGAGTGGGACTCTCCCGCGGCCACGGCGGTGATGTTCGTCAATCCGGCCACCTGGACAGGGGTGTCGCGGTCGAGGGCGGTCCCATCGCCAAGCTGGCCGAAAGCGTTGCTACCCCATGCCCAGACGGTGCCATCCGCGCGCAAGGTCAGCGAGTGGCGAGCGCCCCCGGAGACCATGGGGCCCGTGCAGGGGTGGGCTGACAGCAGGAACGTCTGGGTGGTGGAGAGGTCGTCATCATCCGTCACGGTGGCGGTGACGGAGATGCGAGTCCCCGCGGGCAGACAGGGGGGCGCGGTCCACTTCACCTCGCTGATGTTGACTGTGTCAGTCTGAGTCCCGAGCGAGCCCGTGCTGGCCGTCCACGTATAGGTGAGCTGGGGCGTCTTGTCGTCCCGCGTGATGACTCGGAGGGAGACCACCTCTCCAGGCCTGGTGTTGACGGCGGACTGGGTGGTTTCGATAAGCGTGGGCGGCTCGAGAGGAGGGCCAGCATCGGGTGGGCCCGCGTCTGGGGCGCAGCTCGCGGGGGTTGTCGTACAATCGTCGGTGGGCTCCGGGTTGGAGGAGCAGCCGGCGCCGAGGGTCAGCAACGCCGAGGCCAGCAGGAGTGGGAGGGCGAAACGACTGTGTCGCTGCATGGGCATTTCAATCCTTGCGAAGATTCGAGGGACTGAAGGGCTGCGGACGGTGTTCGGCACGCGGGCGCTGGCAATCGCAGCCTACTTCATGCCGGGTTCACATGAAGTGAACGAGGGGCCGACTCCGGGCCACCTGTGCACCCAGCGTGCCCCGCCTGCTCCCACGAAGAGGAGTCACTCGAGAATGCAGGGGTGTGCACGCCCATGTATGCCCAATGACGCACGTGTATAGGGGGCTGCACAGCTGGCCCTCCGCACCACACGCGGGTCCTTGGCGGGGTCGTGATGTCTGTGATGCCTTCTGTCGCGATCAGGTCGGGCTCGCGAGCCGGCGCGAACCGCTGAGGCGGTACGCCGGCTCGGGGGGTCGCAGCGAGCCGCCTACGGGTGGGGCTGGGACGTCGGAGCAGGGGCGGCGGGCTTGTTCTCCGCGCCTTCGATCTTCAACTGCTCGAGGGCGTCTTCCTTCACCTCGATCTTCGCCTGGGCCTTCAGTCCGTCGATGAAGCCCTCCATCGCCTTGGAGCGGCGCTCGCCCGTCAGGCGCGCCTCGATGCGCGGCTTCGCCTGCTCGAAGGTCTGGTTCATCCCGACCTGCCGGCTCTGGAACTTCACCAGGTGGAATCCTTTGTCGGTCTCCACGACCTGGCCAATCTCAGACGACGACTTCAGACCGAACGCCGCATCCGCCAGCGCGGCGCCCCAGGCCTGGGTCAGCTCCTCCCGGCTGCGGAAGCCCAGGTCGCCCCCGGCGGCCTTGGTGGCGGAATCCTGGGACTGCTGTGTGGCCGCCATTTCGAAGGCGCTCTTGATGGGGCCGGCTTCCTTTGTCTTCAGGTCCGCGAGCAGCTTCACCACGGTGGTGCGCGCCTGCGTGCGCTTCGCGGCGTCAGCCGGCGGCGCCTCCAGGAAGATGTGGCTCACCCGGACGCGCTCGGGCTTCACGAACTCGGAGGTGTGCTCGTCGAAGTACTTGCGCAGCTCCGGCTCGGAAATCGTCCCGGCGGCGGCCTCCTGCTGCTTTCGCAGCAGCTTCTGCACCATCACCTTCTCCAGCGTCGCCTTGATCTCCGGGTCCTTTTCCAGCCCCTGCTTGCGAGCTTCCTGCACCAGCAGCTCGAAGCGGATGAGGTTGTCCAGGAACTCCTTCTTCTTCTCCAGTGTGGCGTAGCGGCTGCGCACGAACAGTGGCTGCTCGTCCAGCTTCGCCTTCACCTCCTGGGTCGACAGGGAGCGGCCATTGACGACCGCGACCGCGGGGCCCGTGTCCTTGGCGCTCTGTTCCGCTGGGGGGGCGCTGCCACCGCCACAGGCGGAGAGGGCGAGGACGGCGACGATGGCGGACAGGACTCGGGTTCGGACGGAGGGCGTGTGCATGGGCGGACTCGGCCAGCGTATATCCAACAGGGCGGGAGGTGCGAACCCCGTTGTTCCGAGTGAGCATCCAAGCGCGCCCATGCCCTGAAGGCCCCGTGTGCCAGCCAGGCGCGGCTCTCCCTGGTGTGATGACGGCCACCCCGGTGGAACGTCCTGCCCGCAGTCACGGCTCCTTGGGTTGTTGTGGCGAGCAGGCGCGAGCAAATGCCCGCTCGGGGGTCCACTGGCAGGGGCTCAGGAACCCACCCAGACTGACCACCAGACTCACGATGCCCAGGGCAATCCAGAGGAGGAGGACGCGTTGGGTCGCGAGGCGTGACAACGGCAGGGGGATGAACATCCGGGGTCCTCTCCTCTCGCGAACAGGGTGTGTCCGGTAGGAGAGCAGGGTGGAGGGAGTCACCCGGGCAGGTCCATCCCAGGAATCTGGGGTCTTCGAGGGGGAGGCCGGTCAGTGCGTGGGGCCGGGGAGAACTCAAGGAGACACGGAACGTGCGGGCGGCCCTGGGCGTCTTGTGGGGGCTCGGGCGAGACTCCTCGCCCATCCCCTCCGTCTGGAGAATTGAATGGGACTCGCCGAACGCAAGGCCGCGAAGCAGTTCGAGGAGACGCACTACCCGAAGATAAAGAAGGACCTCGAGGCCGCCGCGCGCTTCGAGGTGCCCATCGAGGTCGACTGGGCCAGTCTCACGGCGGAGGGTTATGCGGACCTCTACGCGGAGGCGTGGCCCCAGGTTTACTTCAGGCCGCTCATCGGTGCGTTGGCGGCCCTGGGCCAGGACGACCTGGGCCGGGAGTTCCTGCGAGGCGCGCTCAAGCGCATCGTCATCCGCAATTCGTCGAGCAACTCCTCGTCGTCCAGCATCGCCACGTTTCAGGACGGGGTGCTCACGTTGGACCACGAGCCCGTCACGAATGTGGACCAGGTGGAGGACCGCAAGGAGTCCATCCGGAGGACAATAGAGGCCGCCCCGGAGCTGCCGAACCCGTACACGGGTGACTCCCTGCGTGCCTTTCTGGATGCGGATGCCAAGGGGCTGGACGCCGTGCTCCAGGTGTTGCTGCGCATCAGCGGGCGGCAGCGTTCGGGGATTCCCCTGCTGCTGCCCCGCGCGACGTTGTCCCTGCGCAGTGGCCGCGCCGTCACTGGCATCGTCCGAGAGATGCTGGAGGACCGTCGCGAGGGCCGCGCCATCCTGCTCCTCATCCCCCGCGAGAGCGGCTACCCCCAAGAGGACGCGGTCATCATCCCCGTGGGCACCATCGAGACCGTCACGGTCCACGATGTCGCGTCGTTCGGTGAGCTGAAGCGCGATGCCGTGCCTGTTCCTTCACTGCTCGAGCTTCGTCGTCAGCTCGGCGCGCTGGAATCACGCTTTCGAGCCGTCACGGAGTCACCGCTGACGCTGGCGCTGGCCCCGGGAGTCAATCCCGCGAGCGCCGAGGAGCTGCGCGCGCTCGGCTTCCTCGTGGCGCGTGTACATGAGGTGCTGGAGTCCCTCCAGAAGGACGATATCGGCCGCACCGCGCTGAGGGAGAAGGTGAAGCGCATCCAGTTGCGTACGGACCTTCACGCCGCCGTCACCGTCTCGAGTGGGACGCTGGAACTGGTGGCGGGCCTGCGTCCCGTGAGCTGGCAGACGCGCGAAGAGCTGGAGCAGACGCTCCAGGCCGCGCTGTAGCGCCCACGTCACGAGCGATGCTTCCGCCTCCCCATCGCGGACCCCGCTGTAGGGCCCCGCGCATGGGTGAGGCAATTGCCGCGGAGTGAGAGTCCCCTGGGGCGGTAACGCGGAGTTTCCGTCCTGGGCATGCCGTTAATTGGACGGCGTTGCGAGCTGACCGGCCCGAGGAGGTCACGACACGCGCCCTCGCACCGTCACGCCTGGGCAATCCTGCGCGTATCGAGGAGGAAATGCGCAAGCCTGACACGGTGCTGCGGGCGATTGAGTCATCTGGCCCAACGTCTCGCCATGGGCGGTGCTCTGTCACCTCACTAGCGCATGTAATGCTTGTTTATCTGAATTTGTTTCTTTGCCATGATTTCAGGGTCCTCATCCCATCTCTGTCGATGACATCCCGCGTCGGCGGTTCGAAGAGACTGTGGCCTGGGTTTGATCGGCTTCCCAGAGCAGGCAGCCTCGGGCTCTTCACCTGACGTACGACCCGAAAGCTCTCCTGGATGGAGGCTGACAGCCGGCAGTCGTTGCTGCTGCCAATGAGTGCAGTGGCAACTAAAAAGTGCCCTTGAATCCAGTATTCAACATGGCGCATGGTGAGCGCCTCGAAGTGCAGATCACCCGGTTTGACGCGCAGAGGGGGAGTAATCCTCAAATGAAGATTGGGAGCGGAAGCGCCGCGCTGGTCGCGTGGGTGCTCTGGTGTGGCTGCACGAAGCCCGCGCCGGAGACCCCGGCTGGGGTGGCGTCCTCGGATGGCGGCCGGGTGGTAGGTCGCTATGACGGTGGGGTCATCACGGAGGCGGAGCTCATCGAGGAGTCCGCCAGGCTGCCATCACCCTTGAGAGAGCAGTTCGAACGACCCGCCGGCCAGCGCGAGTTCGTGCGGTCAATGATTGACAAACGCCTGTTGGCCCAGGAGGGCCTGGCTCGAGGACTCCACCAGCAGGCGGATATCCAGAAACAGGTCCGGGCACTGGAGGAGCGGCTGGTCATCCAGGAGTTGCTTGCCGCCGAGGAGAAGGCGTCAGGGCGGCCTGGCGAGGCCGATCTGCGCGAGTACTACGAGCAGCATCGGGCGGATTTCACTCAGCCGGAGCGCTTGCGACTCTCGCGGGTGCACGTCTCCGTTCAAACAGGGGCGACGGCGGCGCAGCGGGCGCAGGCGAAGCAGCGGGCGGAGCGGCTGGCGCAGCGGCTCAAGGCAGGAGAGGCCCTGGCGCAGGTGGCGGCGGAGGGGGATGGGTCGGAGCGCGGGCAGGGGGGAGAGCTTGGCTGGGTGGCGCGTGGAGACCTTCCGGACCGCGAACTGGAAGCGGCGGCCTTTGGGTTGAAGAAGGCCGGAGACACGAGTGGAGTCGTGGCTGAGGCACGCGGGTATTCGGTGCTGCGGTTGCTGGAGCGCAAGGATTCGAGGGTCCCCGCGTTCGAAGAGGTGCGGGCGGAAGTGGAAGGCCGCGCGCTACCGCAGTGGAAGAGGAAGGTCCTCGAAAGTTTGCTGGCCCGGCTGCGTGAAACGGGCTCGGTGGGAATCGACGTACCGGGAACGCCCTGAGGGCGGAGTCGGGAGGGGTCGTGCAACTCAGTGGCTTGAATGGCGCGTGCGCCGTGGCTGGAGTCGTGTGCTCGAGGGGCGGCGCTGTTCCAGGGGAGGCGCTTGGACAACGCCCGGGCGCGCGGCTCATTCCCGTGCTGCTCCTCGTGGTGGCACTGCCACTCGTCGCATGTCGCGATGAAGGCGTGGTGGCCGAGGTTGGGAAGCGGAAGGTGCTGAAAGAGGACGTCACGGCCTTCATCGCGGCGCGCAGCTCGCGGGAGCGGCCGACATCCATTGAGGCACTGGACGTGTTGGTGGGGCGGAGCCTGCTCGCGGAGGAAGCCCGTCGCGCGGGGCTGGACCAGCATCCGGCGGTCCAGTCACGGCTGAGGGCAGCCGAGCGCGAGCTGTTGGCCCAAGCGCTCCTGGACCAGCGACTGGCGGAGGCGACCTCGGGCGCGAAGTTGCGCGAGCGCTACGATGCGTCTCGCGAGGCTCTGGGTCGGCGCGAGGTCCATGTCCGGCAGATCCTGATCCGTCTCTCCCCTGGCGCCGATGATCAGACGCGGGCCCAGGCGCAGTCACGCATGAACGCGCTGTTCGCGCGGCTGATGGGTGGCGAGCCGTTCGAGAAGGTCGCGCGCGAGGGCTCGGAGGAGCCGATCAGCGCGGCGCGTGGTGGTGACCTGGGGCCGGTGCTGGAAGGGCAGGTCGACGACGTGTTCTTCACGGAATCCGCGCGGCTCACCAAGGGGGAGCGCTCGCGTCCGTTCGCGACGCCCTACGGCTTGCATCTGGTGGAGGCGGTGGATGGGGTGAAGACCGTGGTGCCGACCTTCGAGGAGGCGCGCGGGAAGTTGGAGGCAGAGGCTCGTCGCGAGGCACAGGCGGGGGTGATGAAGGTGCTGCGTGAGCAGATCCCCGTGAAGACCTACCCGGAGCGGCTCGAGACGGGGGCATCCGTTGGTGGTGGGGCAGGACAGCAGGACCCGGGGTCGCATCCATGAGTCGTCAGAGGAGTGTGCTCCCTTGAGTCGCTGTCCCGAATGGCGTCGCTCCCTCAGGGGGTTGGTCGTGGATGCAACTGGATGTCGAGGGGTTGAGGGATGCGGAGGGGAGTCATGAGAATCTGGCTGAGACAGCTCCTCGCGCTCATGGTGGTCGCGACCCTCGCGGGTTGTCGGACGAAGTCGGAACCGCAAGAGCAGGCATCGAAGGCTCCGGGTGCGTCGCTGGGCGCGTCACGCGCGCGGCTCCCCGTGGAGGACCTCGCGCCTGCCTGCAATGGCGTGTTGCCCGAGACGGTCAATACGGCCTGGCGGCTGGGAGGGCTTTCGGTGGCTGGAGGCGCCACGCTCACCGAGACCTTCGCAGCCTCGAATGACGCGGACGCGCTCCTCGTCATCCAGAACGGCGATGGGCGGGGGGCGGGCGAGGCTCAGTCCGCGACCGTATCGCTCAATGGTGTGGCGGCGGGAGGACTCTCCACCGGCCAGAGGTTGAGCGTCTCCCGCGTCACGCTCTCCGCGACCAATCAGCTTTCTGTCGAGGCGCAGGGGACTGGGCGGGTTCGTGTCTCCGTCGCGGAACTCGGCACGCTTCCCTGCGTGATGGCCGATACGGGCTATCTCCAGCCGGGGCACTCGCCGGCTCCCGCGGCGTTCGACTTCGAGCCCAAGGGAGAGGGCACCCTTGGCGTGCTGCTGGTGGACATGATGGGAGCGACCCCCGATGCCCAGGTCCTCCTGAACGGGGTCGATGTCCTGTTGGGAGTCGCTTCGGCGCAGCGCCGTGCCTATGCCACGGCCATTCCGCTGAATGCCACCAACCACCTGGAAGTCCTGGTGCAGGGGGGAGCGGATTCAAACGTGCGTGTCGCGATCTTCGACGCGGACACACTGCCCACCAGCCTTTCCATCACCGAGCCGGAGGCCGGCTCCTACTTCACCAGCTCCCCGATTGTTGTCGCGGGCAAGTACGGGCGGGACGGGAAGTCGCTGACGATCAACGGCGTCCCGGCCTGGCTCGTGGGGTCCGACGGCTTCAACTCGCAAGTGCCGCTCGTGGATGGAGTGAACTCTGTCACTGCGGTCATGGCGGACTCTTGCGGCAACGTCTCCCGGATGTGTCGAGCCGTCGTGCTGGATCTCAATGCTCCGGTCATCACGGTCAGTGGAGTGTCCGAAGGTGATGTGACCCAAGGTCCGGTCACCGTGGGATGGGGTGCCGTGAGTCCCTACGTGGTCACCACCGTGGCGACGCTCAACGGCACCCCCATCCAGAACAACACGACGGTGTCGGCGGAAGGTGAGTACGACCTGCTCGTTACCGCCGAGGATCCCGAAGGCCGGGTGGCGATGAAGCGGGTTCGCTTCACCCTCTTGCTGAGAGCGCCGCTCATCGAGGTGACGGGCGTCTCCGAAGGGGAGTTCGCGCCGGGCTGGGTGACGCCGTCCATCCAGGTCACCAGCCCCTATCTCGAGGTGCTCAACATCACAGTGAATGGCGTGGGACACGAGAACAACACGCCCGTCACCCAGGAGGGGACACACACGCTCTACATCGTGGCCAAGGACCGCGCTGGCAACTATGGCCTCGCCTCGGTGACCTTCACCATCGACTGGACCTATCCGGTGGTGACGTTGTCGGGCGTCGTCGATGGCGCCTTCGTCAACGCGCCTGTCGTGGTGAGCTACACGGCCACGGACAGCCACATGGCTCCGGATGGAGTCGAAGCCCTTCTGGACGGTCAGCCCTATCTCGGCGGAGACACCATCTCCGCCGAGGGGATTCACACCGTGAAGGTCGTCGCGCGAGACAAGGCGAACAACCGCACCACTTCGAGTGTGTCCTTTACCCTGGACTCCACGCCGCCGCTTCTCACGGTCTCAGGAGTTCCGGAAGAGAGCCCGGTGGCCCAGGTTGTCACGCCCACTTTCAGCGCGACCGACACGAATCCAGGGGGCTTGAGTGCGACGCTGAACGGCGTGCCGTTCGTTTCAGGCACGGAGGTCGCCGACGATGGCTCCTACCTGCTGGAAGTCCAGGCGGAGGACCGTGCTGGAAACACGACGAGCACGGTCAAGCACTTCGTCATCGATCGTACGCCGCCTCTTGTCTCCGTGACGGGTGTCCAGGAGGGGGAGTTGCGCAGGACTCCGACGACGATCTCCTGGACGGTGGAGGATGCGCATCCCGGGACGGTCAGCGCCACGTTGGGCGGGGCACCGTTCACGAGCGGGAGCACGGTCTCCGCCGAAGGGGCGCATCTTCTCGTCATCACGGCCACGGACAGCGTCGGAAATGTCCGTGAAGAGCGGCGACACTTCACCATTGATGTGACGGCCGCGGACGTGACCATTCGCAAGCCCATGGCCGGCCTCGTGACACGTGAGGCCCAGGTGGAGGTGGAGGTCGAGGTGGTGGATGCCAACCCGGTCGACCATGTGGAGGTGGGTGGGGAGCTGTTGAGCAAGGGCGCCGACGGTCGGTGGCGGCGAGGGGTCTCCGTCCTCGAAGGTTCAAACCTGCTTGTCGTCACGGTCGTGGACGCGGCGGGGAACACCTCCACGCGAAGTGTGTCGGTCGTGCGGGATTCCACGAGCCCGGTGCTGACCGTGGTGGAGCCCGAAGACGGGGCCCGCATCCCAGGTCTCACCGTGACAGTGCGGGGCGTCGTCACGGATGCGACAACCGTGGCTCTCACGCTGAATGGGACTCCGGCGGTTTTGGGCGCCGATGGCGCGTTCAGCATCGAGCGAACGCTGGTTCCGGGGGCGACTTCGCTGGAACTCCGCGCGAAAGATGCGGCTGGCAACGAAACCGTACGGACATTGAATGTCCGGGCGAACGCGACGCAACCGACGCTGACACTCAGTGAGCCGCAGGACGGCCTCGTGACGGAGGCCAGCTCTGTGATGGTGCGTGGCACCGCCTTGTCGGCGGACAGCTCGGACTCCGTCACGGTGACAGTCGATGGTGTTCTCGTGGACGTCGATGCCTCGGGGCATTTCTCGCGAGCCATCACCCTGGCCGTGGGGGAGACCCACGCCATTGCAGTGGTGGCCCGCGACGGCTACGGCCTGACGAGGGAAGTCTCGCGAACCATCCGTCGGACGCAGGACGTCGACGGGGGCATGCCAGACGGTGGCGCGGAGCAGGACGGAGGTACTCCGTCCCAGGATGCGGGCACCCCCACTCCGGACGCTGGGGCTCCTTCACAAGACGCGGGTACGCCCCCGCGGGACGCGGGCTCATCGGATGGGAGTGACGCGGGGACCGGATCGACTCCGGATGCTGGAGCAAACGAGGGGCCAGCCCCGGTGCTGGTGGTGGAGGCGCCGCTGGAAGGTGGTGTGTATGGCGGCGCCCACTTCGTCGTCAGCGGACGCATCGAGGGTGGAACGCTTCCGTTGAGAGTCACTGTGCATGGCGTGAACATGGCGGTGAACGGTCGTGAGTTCACGGGCGCGCTGTCGCTCGCGGAAGGGGAATACTCTCTCCAGTTCCGGGTGACGGATGCGCGAGGACGGACGCACGCTCAGACGCGGGCCGTGGTGGTCGACCACAGCCCACCGCAACTCACGCTCACACCGCCGACTCCGCCGCAGAGCTGGGATCGCATTTCACAATCGCCCTACCTGTTGACGGGGACCGTGGGAGATCTCCACCTGTCGGAAGTGCAGGTGGATGGAGTTCCAGCGCGGGTGGTCGCGGGCACGTTCAGTGCTTACGTGACTCTGCCTCCCCAGGAGCCCACTCAGGTAGTCGTCATGGCCCGCGACGTGGCGGGCAATCGCACCCAACGGACCGTCACGCTCACGCTGCGTGGCAGTGCCCCCCAGGTCACCATCCTCGAGCCCTTGGATGGCTTCGAAGCCACGAAGCCCGAGGTGACGGTCCGTGTACGCGTCATCAGCGCCGCCCCATTGCGGAGTCTTCGGATTGGCACGGAGTCGATCGAGGTATCTCCGGCGCGAGAGGAGTACACCGCGAAGGCCCACTTGAGTCTGGGTGGAAACGTCATTCGCGTCATCGCGGAGGACGCGCAGGTCTCCGAGGGGGATCCGGGAGGCATGGTGGGCGCGGACAGTGTCACCGTGCGTTACCGCGATGCGAATCAGGAGCCTCTCGCCGTAACGGGTGTCTCGCCACGGGCCGGTGAGCAAGGCGTGGAGCCGGACTCTCTGGTGAGTGTGTCCTTCAACAAGCCGATCCGGAGCACTGCGCTGGCGGACCGCTTCACGGTCAAGGTGACCGGCGAGGGAGCGGCGCTGCCTGGTGGCTACTCGGTGGCTCCTGGTGGGCAGACAGTGTCCTTCATCGCGAGGGATCCGCTGCCGGAGGGGGCTCGTCTGACGGTGCTGGTGAAGGACCTCGAGGCGGTGACAGCTCCGGGAATGGGCGGTGGGGAGTTCTCCAGTGAGTTCACGGTGCGCCGGCCCCTGACACGGGTACGCGGGTACGTGGTGGACTCGGACTACAGGCCGTTGCCGGGAGTGAAGGTGTCGGTGGATGGCTCGGCGCTTTCAACCGTGAGTGGGCCGGATGGGAACTGGACGCTCTTCACGCCGCGCGGCGGCGAAATGGTGCTTCGCTATGAGGGGGGCCTGACGTCCGAGGGACAGGCGTTCCCCACGGTGCGCCGTCGCCTGTTCGTCAACGCGGAAGGTGACACGTTGGATGCGCCGCTGGCGCTCACGGCCGTGGATACGGCATCCGCCCAGGGGGTGGATGCGCTGCGCCGCATGGAGTTGGACTTCGCCGGGCGTCACCCGGGCTTGCGCGTCGATGTGCAGGCGGATGGCCTCTTCTTCGAGGATGGGACGACGCACGGGCTCGTCACCGCGACGGAGATTCAACCCTATGCGCTGCCTCTGCCCATGGAAGGGCGCGCGGGGCTCGGCGCGCTGTGGCAGGTGGGCCCGGCGGGCCTGCGACTCCAGAAGTCGGTCTCCGTGACATTCCCCAATCGCTCAAATCTGCCCGCGGGTCGGTTGGTGATGGTCCTTGGGCATGACCCTCAGCGCCACCAACTCAAGCGCGTGGGCTTCGCACGGGTGAGTTCGGATGAGACCGTGCTGTCGCCCGTGAGTCCCCTGGGGCTCACGTCGCTGGAGTTCCTGGGCTACGTGCCGCTGGATGAGACCCAACATGCGGCGGTTGCCACGGCATTGGGGCTGGGAACCAGTGACGGAGGGGCGGGGGCGCCGACGGATGGGGGAAGCGGGCTTCAGGGTTTGCGCCAGCGCGTTCGCCCGTCGCCTTCATCGGAGCCGCTGTGGAGGAAGTTCCTGTCGAACTTCGCGGTGACGGAGGCGCACGCCCAGTTGGGTGGCGGGCTGACGCAGGCCGCATACAATGCCTTCGACACTCTCGCGCGGCAAGCCGTGCCGGGAGCCGTGACGGGCTCTGTGCGTGCGCCGCTGGAGCGACAGCTCGAACTGGATGTGAGCAAGCCGATCATCCCCAAGCAGGGCATGCCCGCGGTGGAACGGATCGTCACGTTGCCCTATACGCTGGCGCTCGATTTCCGGTCCCGCTTCGTGTCGGCGGATCCGTACGACGTGGCGAATCCCGAGACGGTTCTCGTGAAGCTGATGGCGGAGGGGCCTCACGGCCCTCTGCCGGAGCCAGCTCCTGGGGCCTGGCAGTCGCAGGGGGTGGGTGAGGCCGCGGTGGTGCAGGACCTGGCCCTCCCCGAAGGCAGGACGGAGCTGACCCTGTCCGCGCTGTCGAAGTCCACGCATCGCTTCCTGAAGCTCGAGGCGGAGCTGGTTCCGGAGCCAGGAGACGGTGGTCCTACTCGGGCGAAGCTGCGGATTCGCACGGTGCAGGACACCTTCAGCGAGCTGGGAGACGAAGCCGTCCACAGCCCGATTCGCTTCAAGAACCTTCGGGTGACAGTGACCGGCCCTGGAGGGGGCTCGGTCGGGATGACAGGAGCGTCGGGCGGGTATGGCATCCCCGTGACGGGGCTGACGGGCGGGGAGATGGGAATTGCCTGCACCGAGGTGCCCACGGGCCCCAGGCTCGTGGAGCGGGTGGGGGAGGATGGCGTGGTCCACTACACGCCCACGCTCAACCAGTTCCCCATCTGCTCCCAGACCTTCCAGGTGAGCCCCGGGAGCACCACGCGCGCGGACATCCAGGTGGATGTACGGATGCTCCATGGCGCGCTGACCTTCGTGAATCGGCGAGGTGAGCCACTCGCGCTGAACTGTGAAGAGGACGTTCACAGCGAGAAGGCGCAGACTCCGGGGGAGTTCGCGGATATCGCGCTGCGAGACGTGAAGTCGACGGAGGTGCACTTCTTCCGGGAGGACGACCTGGAGCACCCCATCGCCACGTTCGCGGCGGGGACGCCCAATGGCACCGTGTGCTCTCAGGGGACGTATCAACTGGGAGATCCGCACGGGTATTACACGCGAGTGCGGACGGGCCCCGCGGCACGAATCCGTCAGGTGGCGCGCGAGCGGTGTCGAGAGTTGGAGCGGGAGCGGGGGGCGTCCGACGGTGGCGGCCTGAGTGACGCGGACCAGGGTTATTACGATGGGAACTGCCGCGACAACCGGACGAATCACCTTCGGCTGAGCCCGGGGGATCGCCTGGTGGTCTTCGCGGTGAATCACGCAACGGGCTACTCGGGGATGACGCGCGTCACGGTGCCTGCCGTGAATCGAGCTGAGCGCACCTCGACGGGCGCATGCCAGGCGGACGACGACGCGGGTGGGCCGCTCCAGGTGACGGAGCTCGGCGAGACGATGACGCTGTCGCGGTGCACCCAGGCGGAGCTGGGGATTCCCGCGGACCTCCAGCTGTTTCCTCCGGAGCTCGACATCCGCGTCTCCCGGCGCATGACGCCAGAGGGCGTTCAGGTCGCGGCGCGGCCCAGTCTCGTCCGCCATGGAGGGGCAGGGACGACCAAGGACGATTTCCTCCAACTCGACACACACTGGCGCGTCCGACAGCTGCCAGAAGTGGCGCTCGACGGAGGCGTTGGCGGTGACGCCGGGACCCCCTCTCAGGGGGATGGGGGCGCGGACGAGGCGTCGTGTCTGGCCGTGGGCTTTCTGCCGGATGGTGGCATTTGCGAGCCGGGGAGGCTGAAGGACCTGGGAGTGCCAGGAGAGGAGCTGGAGCAGTTTTGCTCCGAGCTGCCGGCGTCTTCGCCCCAGCGTCTGCTCGGTCGGTGTGACACGGGGACGCCTCGTGTGGTGGATGTCCCTCCTGGCGTGCCGTCGCTGGCCGGTCGGGTGGTGAGGGTGACGGGGACGGCCGAGGAGCAGCCGGTGGTGGTGACGTTCCCTGTGCGTCCGGGTCGCCACACGGCGTCCGTCCAGACTCCGCTGACGTATGTGGACGGGCAGGGGGCGCTGGCGACCCTGGGCGCTCTGCCCATGGCGAACTACTACCTGCACGTCGTCGGGCATCCGATGCTCGAGCGGGACCGGAACGATGACGGCTTCCTCCAGTTCGACGAGGTGAATGCACCACCGCCGAATTTCTGTGAGCCGGGGGAGTGCACGAACAGGGACGGTGAGCCGGAGGCGCCCGGCGATACCGGAGCGAATCCGGAGTCACTGCCCAAGTGGGCGCTGGGCCTGAAGAACGTCTACCGGCACCGCGAGGTGAATGGCTCGGCGCTGGAGCGGTACGACCGTGCGCGTGAGCATGAGTTCCGCGTGTTGGAACTAGGCGCCGCCACGGTCATCGCCGAGGGTGGCGAGCATGTGAGGCCAGATGGGGGCGTGGGTGGGGTCGACGCGGGGCGCGTGCTCACGGGAACGCGGCCGGAGGCCACGGATGACGATGTGGCCTACCAGTTCCTCCTCAACGGCTTGCAAGAACCGGAGGCAGGGAGAGCGGACACGCTGAGTGGCCAGTACCGCCTGCGCCTGGGGACGGATGACTTCGGCATCGAATGCCCGGTGGAATTCAACCCCGAGCAGAAGACGCTCAGCGGTACCTGCGACGGGGAATACCTCCCGGAGGTGCTGTCGGCGGCGGACATCCTGTACTTCGAGCTGTACCTCAGCGGCAACGCGGACAACGTGCTGTATCGCTTCAACTTCCATGGCATCTCGCCGCGGACGGACTTCGTCACGGCGGGTAGCGAGGACACGCAGGCACGCTCACTGGCGCGGTCGACGCCCGCGACTCCATCACCCGTGGGGGCGACGGAACGCCCCATCTCCGTCAAGGCCATGGCTCAGTTCGCCATTGAGCCGGATGTGCTGACGGAAGGAACGATTCGTCTCTGCGAAGGGACGGAGTGCAACAAGGACACCCTGCTCAAGGCAGCTGAGCTGAGGTACGTCCGTGATGAGACGACTGGGAATGGGCAGTACCAGGTGGTGCGATATCTCGATGAGGCAGACGCGGATATTGCCCAGCCTCTCATCATCCAGCCGAAGCCCGGTGCGAATGGCGCGGGACGCTTCGCGCTGCCGCTCGCGAATCACCTGGGACGCATGGAGAATATGGGCGCCCAAGGGCGCGAAGTGTTCCTGACCATCGAGCCGAAGGCGGGCCCTTCGGGGCCGGTCAGGCCGGTGAAGCAAGTGCTGGGCGAGCCCGTGGGTCGCTATGCCTTCGTGAACGCCAGGGCCGCGGGGCAGACCGTGGTTCAGGGCGTCAACCTCGCGGGAGGTCATCTCAGCGTCACGCATGAGGACTTCTCGGTGCCGCAGCTCACGGAGACCGTGTCGTTCTCCCGGACCTTCAACAACCAGAACAACGAGGTGTCGGCGCTGGGCGTGGGGTGGTCGCACAGCTACGAGGGCTTCGTCATGGAGGAAGAACTCGGTCGCTACGTCGTCGTGCTGAATGGCCAGTCGTATGACTTCCCATCCTGTACGACGGTGGACCCGGCGTTCTCCTCGGCGAGCAACTGCAAGACCGACAAGTCCCATGGCGGAAGCCTGACGGTCGACCTGGAGGGGGCGGAGTTCAGGACCGAGACGGGAATGGTGTATCGATTCAAGACCGAGTCGGCCCTGGCCACGGGGATTCCCGACCAGCGGCGATGGGTCCTGACGGAGTTCTCCGATGGGCAGGGGAAGGACTCTCCCAAGCAGGGCTGGACGACGCTGTCTTACGTGCCCGGCTCGGATCTCGTGGCTCGTGTCTCTCGTGCTCCAGGCCATGTCACGCTGGCCTTCGAGTACAAGGACGTCGATGGGAGGGAGTACGCGGAGAAGCTGCGGTTGCTCGCGCGTTCTCGGAGCCTGAAGCTGTTGTCCGCGGTGGGGCTCTACCCGAACTCGAGCATTCCCGCGGGCGCGGGGCAGTCAGTCAACCCGGCATCAGCGGTCCACCGGGTCGAGTTCGAGCATGACTCCTGGGGCAATCTGCTGAAGGCCGTGCGGCGGACGGGCCAGCCTCGTCAGGCCTGGGCGTATGAGTACGCACCAGTCCCCACTACGGCCACCGGGTACACTCGCTGGCGGCTGGTCAATGAGTTGCGCGCGTCCCACTACCGCGTCACCCAGGACACGGTGCCGCCTGGGACAGGAGACCTGGAGTATTTCGACCAGTGGGTTGCCAACTACGAGAGCAAGGGCACGTCAAAGACCTACGAGCACGTCCACCCGGGTGAAATCATCGACTCGGCGGTCAGCACGGGGAGCGGTCCAAGGCCTTACCAGTACGCCTATCCTGGGACGGGACAGCGTCGGGTGAAGCGTCCCGATGGTGTGGACGTGGTGTTCGCGCTGACGGAGTACGGCAGTTCCAAGAGCGTGAAGGTTGGCACTCTTCCCGAGCAGAAGACGCAGTGGCGAGAGGACGGGCAGATCTCGCCGTCGCTCGTGACGCTGTCGAATCAGTCTGAACTCAAATACGACATCGACGCCTCGCATCGATTGCTGTCGCTGGAGCTCCAGAAGGCGCCGCCCATTGCCGAAGGGTTCCGTGGCACGACGGGGGTAGGGACTGGATCAACGCTGGTTCGACAGACGTTCACCCATGCCGTGAACAAGCAGTTCGGTATTCCCGATCAACGCATTACGCCCGCGCAGACGGGAACTCAGTCCGTCATCACCCGAGTCACGGCTGCAGGTGAGATTGAAGGCGTCTCCGTCTTGAACAGTGACGGTACGACTGCACTGAACTCAGGGGTGCGCTCCTTCCGGTCGGATGGTTCGGGTGTCCTGACCTCGGAGACGGATGCGCTCAATCAGCAGATTACCTACGGTGAGCCGAATGACTTGGGGCTCCCGCAGGTCATCACGCTGACCCATCCGCAAGCGGGCGCGCTGGGCCTGGCGACCCTGACCCGGCAGGTGACGTATGACGGTTTTGGCCGGGTGGTGGGGCTGAAGGAGAACGAAACAGGGGCCGAGGAGGCGTGGCAGTACGACAGCCTGGGACGGGTGACGCGGCATTTCATCAAGGCGCAGCCGTCACAGGAATGGACATACACGTATACGCAGGCGAACCGGCGTGTGACGGTTCAGGAGCGGCTCAATGGCTCTGAACCTCTCAGGACCGTGGATACATGGGAGGTGGTTGGAGGCGACGAGGCGAGCCGCGGCGTCTATGTAGAGGACCGCACGCCCTATGGGCCCCCCGGACAGGAGAAGGTGGCGGTCCGGAAGCGCCACATCCAGAACGGTCGGGTGGTGGCGACGACCGACGGAGTGGGAGTGGAGCGCTCCTACGAGTACGACGCGTCCGGGCGACTGACGGGAGTTCACATCGTGGGTGCTGGCACGACCGCTGGGCCTTCGGATGCCTACGAGTCGCGCTACCAGGACTTCGACTCCAACGGGAATGCACGCGCGGTATTGGACCAGAACGGGCTGCTGACGCGGGTGGGTTACGACTTCCTTGGTCGCGCCATGTACTGGGACTACACCGGTGCCGAGACGGTGAGCGGCGAGCGCTCCTCGGAAGAGTGGGGTCGTAACTTCGGTGGTGACGTGCTGTACCGGGCATTTGGGAACAGTGCCTCGAGCCACATCCTCGACATGGTCCCAGATGCACTGGGGCGTGTTCGCGCCACGAAGACCAACCTCTCGGGAAGCGCAATCACGAGCGTCGACTCTTCGGCGGAGTATGACGGCCTTGGGCGGGTGGTACGGCAGCGGGACCTCGTCATGGGGGCGGATGAGTGGTTCGAATACCAAGACGCGCTGGGGCGCCTGACGCGTTACTCCCGGACGATTGAGTCTGGGGAGGGGCCACTTGAACTCGTGGAAGAGCGTCGGTACGAGGATGCGACGCACGCCACGACGGGGCTCCGGAAGGTCTCGGTGACTCGCACCATCGAGATGGCGGAGGGGCCGCCGCGCACCGAGCAGACCGAGGAGTTCCGTGACGTCACGGGCAGGCTGATGGAAGAGGTCCGCACGGTCTCTGGCCTGCGGGCTTCGTGGAAGTACACGTACAACGCTCGAGGGCAGGTGCAGTCCATCATTGCCCCGACAGAAGGTACTGGAACGGAGACCACGACCTTTCAGTACGACTCGGCGGGAAATCTGTACCGCATGAGCGCGCCGGGGGATGCGAACAACCCGGCCGCCGTTACGGAGACTTTCGTGGACGCCGAAGGGCGTGTTGTCCGTCAGAAGGGACCGCACCCCGATGCGGACTGGCAGTACACGTATGATGCGTTCGGGCAACTCAAGACCAAGGAGTTGGTCGCCACGACGGCGAACCCCGTGGGAGCGCTGTGGACGTTTGGCTATGGGCTGACGAACAAGCCTGGGGCTGATGGAACGGTGCCGAACATCGCCGTCGAGGAGACGGACCCGCTCGGATACAAGACGTATCGCTTCTTCAATGCTCGCTATCAGCTCCTCAAGGAGGTCCGGGAGGACAAGCGGGCTGTTGCAGGTGGTGGAACGAGCACGAACGGGAACACTGTCACCACGACCTACGCGTATGTGGGTGACTGGCTCCAGAAACAAATCACGACGGAAAAGACCGATGGTGCGGCCGGTTCGCCGTCTGTGCTGACCGTGGAGCACAAGAAATTCGACGACCGTGGGCGCTCACTGGAGAGCCGTGAACATTGGCAGCGAGGCACTGACTCATACGAGTACGTGACGAAGTCTCCGTGGGCGGGGCGTACCGTCTCTGTCACTCAGACGGGGACCGTCAGCACCTCGCCGACAGTGTTGCTGCCCTCTCGACAGTTTGATTCAGCCACCAACAGCCTTGGGCAGACAGTGTCCCGCTCTCAGGGAGGCCTGACGGACTCATGGGAATATGATGCTGTAGGTCTGATGATGAAGACGCAGCCGGCAGGGCAGCCTGCGACGTCTTATTCATATGACCAGGGACTGCTCGTTGATATTGCCTATGGGACGGGGGGGCTGACCGAACATACCCGGATGGCATATCGACTGGATGGTCGCCTCAAGAGCGTGACTGATCCCGCCAATCGCGTGCGTTCGCTTTCTTATGGCCCGCGCGGTCTGGTGACTCGAGAGGTCTTCGGCAGGGAAGGCGAGTTCGCGGAGACGAAGTACGCCTATGACGCCGGTGGTTTCGTGTCGCGCGTCTGGAAGGACCCCGACAGTACCGCGGACTACTGGCAGTATCAGTACGGCCCACTGGGTGAGTTGGTGAGTGTGACGCCGCCAGGGCTCAGCGCGTTCTCATATGGCTATGATGGGTTGCGGCGACTGACGAGCATCAATCGTCCTCCTGGCGGGGTGCCGTCGGAGTCGTTCGAGTATGACTACCAGGGGCGGTCCACGAGGCGGGTGCGCGGCACCTCGGATTGGACGACGTCGTGGGTGAATGGCGTCGAGCGGGCGACCAGTCCGAGCAATGCAGAAGGGGCGGGCGGTGGAGATCGCGATCTTGTCGAAACACTGAAGGACGGCCGTGGTCGACCGGTCTGGAAGACGTTCAACCCGGGGCCGTCTTCCGCACCTCAGCAAGACATCACGCGCTTGACGTTTGCCTATGACGCGTTTGACGAACTCGTTCAGGCAAATGAAGTGCGGAGCAGCGGGAGTGTTCTGAATAGCTTTCGTTATGACTCGCGTGGGAGACTTGACCAGGTTCGACGTGGGAAAGACTCTGCCTTGGATAAAGAGGACATGGTCGAGTACACGTATGTCCTGGGGGCGGATCTGCTCAAGCGGCGCGTGTCTGGGCTGGCGGCAGATGGCCCTCGTCTTGAGCAGGAGTTTGGGTACGACCTGCTGGGGCGCATCAACTCGGTGCTGACGCGGGATGGAGGCCCGCTGGTTCCAAGTCGCACTGTGGAGTGGGAGCCCGGCGGTGGACAGCTAACTCGGGTTGCAGATGCGGCGCTTGTGGAGCGGTGGTGCTACGATGGCCGTGGGTGGCTGGAATCTGTTCGAACTACCACAGCGATTGCGGATGCTGACTGCAATCAGTCCCCGGCTGATCCAAAGATAGGCTTCCGCTACACGTACGACTCACGAGGGAATAGACTTCGAGAGGACGTTCAGTATCAAGACTCGCAGGAAGCTGCCGTCAATGAGTTCACTGACTATGGTTATGACAAGGCGGATCGACTCACTGGTGTGAGGTATCCAGGAGGAGTTGCCGAACTCTACAGTCTCGCTGCGGATGGTACGCGGCTTGGTCTGCGCCATGTTTTGAACCACTCTGGGTCTTTGGGTGTTGATGGCTATGACCTGGTTTCTCACGCTGAGAAAAGACTTGTTTACTCGTTCGACGGTGCCGGTGGGCTGAAGTCCATCGACGACATGGCGCTTCCGACAGAGGCAAGACGCCATGCGACATATTTCACGGATGGCTCTGGGCGAGTTCGACGAGTTGAGCTGTCCGCCGTTAGCCGGACAGATTACAATTGGGATGCTGGCGACAGGTTGGTTCAAGTCCGGACTCAAGAACTCGGAACGCAGGAGACAGGGACGAACACTACGATTCGACATGGCTACGGATTTGATGGGCTGCGGCGGTCCAAAGATGCCGCGAATGGAGATGCGCGCTATGTGTGGGTTGGGGACGGCTTGGTCGAGGAAGAATCCGTCGGTGGGCCGCGCTTGCATCAGGAGTCTCTCGCAGGGCGAACAATCTCCATAGCCGGAGAACGAGTTTTTCATGATGGACTAGGGAGTGTAACGGGGCGGATCAAGGCAGATGGAACAGATGTATATGTCAGGTTCGATGCGTGGGGGGGGTATCGAGATGGAACGACTCCTGAGCAGTCACAGCCAAGTGTTGGGTATACTGGCCATTCATGGGACCGCGAGACGCGGCTCACATATGCTCAGCAGCGTTGGTATGATTCGTCAGTGGGGAGATTTGTTTCAGAGGACCCCGTCAAGGCTGCGCAGTCGCTCAGTAATCCCATGGGAATGCAGCCGTGGTCGTATGCCGACGGAAATCCAATTAGGTGGACAGATCCTGATGGCAGACGTGCCGGAACAGTAGAGGAAATGCTGGAGATTCGCAGGTGGGAAGAGTCGCTTAGGGTTGTGGAGAAGAGATATAGCGGCCGTTCGCCAATTTTCCAGTTGCTGCAGAAGTTGCCGCCACGCCGTGGTGAGGCCTTGGCAATCGAAGTGCTTCGCGACAACATTGCGGGTCGAAACCAGGCAATTGAGCGAGCGGCGGATGGAGAGAGTGTTCTGTCTGGCTCGTACCTGTTTGGTCAAACAGAGATAGCGGTGTCAAATGGCGTTTCGCTTTCGCTGCCGACCCATCCGCAGTATCTGACGGCCAAAGAGTCATACGCCAGTCGAAAGGGAGCTGATGGGGCTGCTCTCTCGTTCAGTCCCCTCTCGACGGTCTATTATGGTGCTGCAGCGGTATTGGGTGGGACTGAAGAGCAGATTAGTGGTGCTATTCAAGCAGGGGGGCATGCTTGGGAGATTGCTGTTGGTACTCATTCGGCGCTTGGGCATCGACTGGGTGTTGACGGAGTGAGGGCCGATCTGCGCGGAAGCCGGCCGGAGGTGATGCGTGGTTCTGCCCTTGGTTCTCCTGGGTTGGTAGTAAAGGGTATGAGGCCGCCTGCGCCGCAACTGAATGATCGGCCAAGGCTTGAGATAATTAGTACTGGTATCGGAGTTTTGCGAGGACCAAGAGGGGTTCAGCCTGATTGGCCAGGCAAGACGAGTAAATTCGATATCTTGTTTCCTGGAAATAATAAACACATGATGCTGACTGAGTTGCTTGCTGGAGGCGTAGTCTCAATGGCCGTTGAGGCAGGAGATAAATCCCCAATGCGTGGCTCTGTGATGTGGGCCAGAATGTTGGACCACTATGGGGAAAATATCAGGGCCGTTAGCGGAAAGTGGACATTCGGAACCAACTTGGCTCAGTTTAACGAAAGGACAGGTTGTGGGTGGCCGCCGGAAGTGGCGGCACGGCATACCTGGACGGGATGGAAGGCGTCCGAGCTCGGATATCACAACGTCAAGTTTGTTGTTCTGGAGGGGACTCCGGGGAAGTATGTGAATGTTGAGGTTTTGTATTCACCGATGCCGGAGAGTGCCTATGCGCCTCCGATTGCGTTTAGTTGGAGTGGGTGTGAATAAAGAGATTGTCGATGAGATGCGTAGAATGGCTGCTGTCGGTGTGCGGGTTGGGGGGCTTGTTCGATTTGTCTGCGCGTCGGTTGCTCCTGCGGAATGTGGCCGGGTTTATGTTGTTGGGTGTTTTGTGGATGCGTTCGGGTTGAGAATAGCTGAGGCGATGGTGATAGGCGGGTGGTCGTACTTTGAGGGAGGTCATTGGACTGAGGAGGAGATTGAGGCCAGGGTAGGACCGCTTATTGAAAAGAATCGGCCATTTTGGGGTGGAGAGAAGTAGTTATTGCGTTGGTTTTTTGGTATCGGTCGTGTCGTGTCGTGTCGTGTTGTTGGTGTCTGCTTTTGCTTGTGGTCTTGGTTGGGGCGTTTGCGGCGTTTTGAGGATTTCAGGATGGTGCCGCTCTTGGTTCTGGTGCGTCTCTCGGATGGAGCGGATCTGGCCTAGGGTGTGGCGGCGTTGGGGCGGAAGGGTCGGTTCGCTCTGTTGTCTGTGTTTGGTTGGGGTTGTGGGTGGTGTCGTTTGGAACGTCCCTTTTGGGACGTAGGTGGGAGGGGCAGTGATTCGGTTCGGGTGGAACGGTGTTCGCGCTGTGCTTGCGATTGTGTGCTTGGGCTTCGCCTTGGTGGCCAGCGCACAATCACCCGTGGTGACGGGGGCCTATCCCATTGCCCCGTTGCGCCCTGGTGCGACCAGCGTCGAGATTGGCTTCGACATCGAACATCAGGTGTCGCAGGTCCTTGTCTCCGTCGAAGGAACCTCCGCGACTCACGGTGCCTTCGTCACCCTGTCGAACCTGCGAATCGACCGTGACTTCGCTGGCGCCTTGCCGTTTCACGTCCTCGTCCCGCTGAAGGCTCCGTTTCCTGAGGACGGTGCGCTGAAGGTCACCGCGACTCCCGTAGGCCCTGATTCGATTCCGGGCGCCGCGTTCACCACCACCTATGACGCCAAGGCCAGCCCCCCGGGCTTCGGGACGACGCCCGTGACGGTGCGCACCGACTTGACCGCAGGCGGGATTGTGCTCGAGGTCACCTACACGGGACAGGTGGCCTCCGCCGAACTGTCCATGATGGGGGCCTCCGCGCTCGTGCTTCGCACTGCGTTCGGCGATCTGAGTGAAGCGGAGGCCCAGGCCTTCGTTACCTCCCGCCGCCTCATGGGTCGTCCTCGCGCCAGCGCACCGGGCCGCATCCAGTTCTTTGTTCCCACCGTCGACGGCAAGGTTCCCCCTGACGGCGTCGTCATCGCCGACGTGGCCCTGCAGGACCCCTTTGGCCGCACTGTCCATACCTCTGCTGTCGAGTTCACCAACTCCGCTTCGTTCGACCCGCTTGTCTCCATCTCCGTGCAGCCCGACTCACTCATGATGGATCAGGTCGGCCGCCGCGAGCAGCTCAAGGTCTTCGGCAACTTCGCCGTCGCCGGAGATGTTGACCTGTCCGGCGGTCGGCATGGTGTCCTCTATTCGTCGAGCAATCCCGCCATTGTCGCGGTTACGCAGACGGGTGAGGTCATCGCGCTGGGGCAGGGTGAGGCCACCATCAAGGTCACCTATGCGGAGCGCACGGAGGAAGTGCCCGTCATTGTCACTGACCCCTCGCGCATCGTCGAGACACGCATCGCTCCGAGCACGGTGACCCTGGAGCACGTTGGCGCGACCCTCCAGCTCAAGCTCGAAGGGCTCCTGGATGACCCTGTCTCCGGTCGAGTCGTCGACCTGTCTCCCTCCACCCTGAACACGGTCTGGAGTTCGAGCAAGTCAGCCACTGTCTCTGTCTCCGCCGACGGCAAGCTGACCTCTCGCGGTGTCGGCTCGGTCACCATCACCGCGACTCACACTACCGCGGAGAATGTTGTGTGGATCGAGGAGGCTCGGGTCGAGGCTCTCGATGGGGCTCCTCAGGTCCACCTCGCCGGTCCCACCTCCATCGCCGCCGGTGCGAATTTCGAGGTCCGTGCCACTGCCTCCGATGACGTCTCGGTCAAGCACGTCACCTTCCTGCTCAACGGCGTCCCCACCGCCGACGATGACTCCGCCCCCTACACCCTGAGCATTCAGGCACCGCCCGTCGCAGGCTCCATTCTGCGCCTGGCGGCCATCGCCGTGGACTCGAGCGGCAAGTCCTCCTCCCAGTCCACGCTCGACGTCAAGGTCATCCCGGCTGATGGTCCCAGCGCGATGAAGGTCGTCTATGAGCTGCCTGCCTCAGGCGCGAGCCTCATCGAGGGCATTCCGCACACCCTCCGCGTCACCAGTGGCGACTGGACTTCGGGATCCCTCTCGTCTCTCGATTTCCAGGCCGTGCGCTTCACCGTTGACGGCGCTCCGGTGGGTGTTGCCCAGACGCCTCGGGTGGAACTGCGTCCCGTCCCCAATACCAAGCCACAGCAGATCGCCGCCGTTCCACTTTGGGAGGTCCATTACATCCCCCCTCCCGGCAGCCAGGGCACCTCGGCCGCCATCCAGGCCGTCGCAGTGGACCGTCATGGTGCCACGGCCGCAGGAGCCTCGCTCCTGGTTCGAATCGTCGGGAACGCACCGCCGCTCGTCACTCGCCGCAGCCCCCAGGGTGACACCGTCGAGGTGACCGAGAAGGTCCCCTTGTCCGTCGAAGGCGCGGTCGGCGACGACGCGCTCTTCTTCGGCGTCCAGGTGGCGTTGCTCGTGGATGGCAATGCCGTCGCCACCACTCGGTTGGATCAGGGAGGGCAGGGTGGTACGGCTCGGGGGGCCCAGGACTTCAAGCTCACCTGGACGCCGCCTCCCGGCAGCGCGGGCAAGCGCTCTCGCGTCGAAATCCAAGCCATCGACCATGCGGGACTGGAGCGACGCGTGGGCTTTGAGGCCGTCATCAAGGCCGACGGCCCTCCCTCCGTATCCATCCTGACCCCTGTCGAGAACGCCTCCTTCATGGGGGGCACGGCCATCGTGCTCACCGCCGCGGCCACGGACGACAGCGGAGACCCGCCGCAGGTGACCTGGAAGGTCAACGGTCAGGCCGTGGGCCAGTCCTCCACGCCACCGTACCGGACGCTCTACACCACCCCGGTGATCACCGAGACCTCCCCGCCTTCCGCCAGCAGTCTGGCGGTGACTGCCGTCGCACGGGACGCCCAGGGGCATGTTCAGGAGAGTGGCGCCATCCGGGTATCGCTCATCAAGGATGCATCCCCGCCCACCGTCTCCATCCTGACCCCGAGCCACCACTCGCAGGTACCCAACTCCCAGGGACTGCTCGTCACCGTCGCGGGCGTCGACAACGTCGACGTCGTGAAAGTGGAGGTCTTCCTCGATGACGAACAGACCGCCTTCTTCACGGACGTGTCGCCGGGAAAAAGCGCGGGCGTCGCTGGCTCGTTCATCAGCCATGTCGTCGTCCCTCCTGAGAAGTTCTTCCAGGGACAGCTCGCCAAGGAACAGCTCACGTTGACCGCCCGCGTGGTCGATGCGGCGAACAATCGCAAGGAGACGAGCCACACCGTCTTTCTCAAGGCGGACCGTGCACCAACCCTGGAGTTTGTCAGTCCGAGCACCGGCACCACCGTCACGGCGGCCACCCGCATCCCCATCGTCCTTCACGCAGAGGACGACGTGGCGGTCTCCCGCGTCGACCTGTTCGAGATGCGGGGCGGAACTGCCCACGCCATTGGTTCGGCGACGCTGCCACCCTACCGGTTCGACTTGTTGCTGCCGACGACTCCTGGCCCCTTCATCTTGAAGGCCAAGGCGTTCGACAGCGCCGGAGTGGAGAACACCAGGGATGTCACCCTCACCCTGAATGTCGCCGCGGATGACGAGCCTCCGATGGTGGCCTTCCGCAGCCCCTCCGAGGGCAGCAGGGTCTTCGCCGGTGCCAGTCGCAGTGTGGACATCGTGGTGGTCGCGACCGACAACGTCCGAGTCCAACACGCGCTGCTCTACCTGGGCGACCCCACTGTGCCCAAGGGAACCACGGCTCCGGAGTCGCTGGTGGGCTCGGGGCCCGTGTCCGGCACTCAGGAAGGGCTGTACCAGGTCTTCAAGTGGAAGCTGGATGTGCCCGCTGCATTCGCGGACAAGATGCTGAACCTGCGCGCCGTGGCGGTGGACGATGGAAACCGGACGGCGGAGCGCACCCTCGTGCTCCAGGCGGTGAAGAACACCGCGCCCATCGTCTCCCTGATGACGCCCGCTCCGCGTTCTCCGGTGAAGGAGGGCCAGGACGTCACCGTCACCTTCACCGTCGCCGACGACGAGGGTGTTGCGAGCGTCGCGCCTCGCTCGGGCGGTGTCACCCGGGAGCCGTTCATCGGTCCCATCGATGCCACGGTCCAGCAGAAGCTCGTGGTGCGGGCACCCATCGTCAACGCATCCACGCCCGCCTCGGAGCGGTCCGTAGGTGTCGCCGTCAGGGACGTGAGCCCCGTGCCCCAGGTGGGGCATGCGGACGTATCGCTCGACATCCTCGACGACGTCGAGCACCCCACGGCCTTGTTGATGGCGCCGATTCCGACGGCCTCCAACAAGGTCATCCAGGTCCCGTCCAACGGCAGCCTCGGCATGCGGGTCGAGGTCTCCGATGACGTCCGCGTTTCTCGCGTGGCGGTGTTCCTGGACTGTCCGGAGCCTTCGCCTGGAGATCCGGAGCCCGCTTGTCCGGAGTTGCTGCCGCAGGACCCGGGGCAGTCCTTCCTGCTCGTCACGCAAGAGGACTTCGAAGAGGTGCGCGCGCCGAACCCGCAAGGGCCAGGCGACATCCTGGTCAGCCGCCGCTACGTGGGCACGTACTCCGGAACCGTTTCCTTCCGGCCCGCCACTGATGACCGCTTCAAGCCCTCGCCTGTGAGGCACGTCCTCTTCGCGCGCGCGTATGACCCGGCCGGTAACTTCACCAGTACCTCGAAGGTCGAGTTCGAGATCGTCCCTGTCGAGGACAAGCTCCCTCCGGTGGTTCGCGTCTCGCTGGATGGTGTCCCCAATGCACAGTCCTGTGTCTCGGGGGCGAAGGTGAAGCTCGGTGTCCATGCCTCTGATGACAGCGCGGTTCAGTCCGTGTCCGTGCGCTTCGACGGGGGCGCCCCCATCGCGGAGCTCGCGCAGACGCCCTCGACGCTGCCGGCCGCCAGTGTCTCCCTGACGGGAGATTTCGCCCTGCCTGTGTTGACCAGCTCGGAGTCACGCACGGTGAGCTTCGAGGCCACTGCGGTGGACACGAAGAGCCGCCGGACCGTGTCGGCGTACTCGTGCCTGTTGGTTCCGGACTCGGCTCCTGTCGTCCGCTGGGTCGCGCCGACAAGCGGGGACCTGGTCGAGGAGCAACGCTACGGCGGCTCACTGGAACTTCAGGACGACGTGGGGTTGCAGTCCGCCTGGGTGGTGGCCTCCACGTCCGACGTGGAGTCGGTGGCGCCGACCCATTTCACGCTTCGTGCCCCGGCCCTGGACGGGACGGAGTCAGCACCGTTCAACGCCGCCGACTTCGCGTTCTCGCGAGCCTCGCTTTCTTTCGGTGTGCATCCGCTTCCCGACGAGACCAGCGCCTTCACCGTGGCCGGTGAAGAGGGTGCCCTGCGAGTCACGCCGCAGGTGGCCGTGGGCAACGACGGCGCTCATGGCGTCCTCAAGTTGAAGGTCGCGGGGGCGACCCAGGGAGCCCAGGCGCGTGTCACGTATCACCTGCGTCCCAAGGAGAACCTGCCGGTGGAGGACCGCGCGGCGCTGGAGGCCTTCAAGGCGGACTTTCCCTCGGGTGATCTCACTCAGCCACGCATGGTGGCCCTGAGTACCAATGCCGACACCTCGGTGGATATCGGGTTCCCGGCCAGGGTGGTGGACGTCGAGCAAGTCCGAGTGGAGTTGCTCCGGGCCGGGGGGGATACCCACCCCGTGCTCATCTCCGGGCTTGCCGTTCGCTATCAGTCTGGTCAGCCGTATCAGGTCCGCGCCATCGCTGCGGGGCAGCAGGTGGCCGTGGACCCGCTGCGCGTGGACCTCAAGCCAGGGGCGCTGACCTCGCGACAGATCGACTTCCGCATCCCCGAATCCTGGACGTCCTCGGATGCGCGGCTGACCACGGTGGCGGTGGATTCTCGCGGAGCCATGGCGCGTGACACGCGGGGCATGACGGTGGTGCCCGACGCCGTGGCGCCCCAGGTGAGCATTCTTGGGATGGGAGAGGGCGCCTCCGTCGTGGCCGGCCACCCGCATACCGTGCGAGTGCGCGTGTCCGACAACGCGAGCCTCGCGAGGGTCCGCTTGCTGGTGGATGGTGTTCCCCAGGGCGAGCAGCTCCTGGTGGGCACGTCACGGGAAGTCTCGTTCCCCGTGACGCGGGAAGCCCTCGGTGCCGTCGAGTTGTATGCCCAGGCCTGGGACCGCGTCGGCAACCCGTCGGTTTCGCAGCCGTCGTACTTGCAGGTGGTCCAGGACGGGGCGCCCGTGGTCCAACTGGACCGCCTTGAGGCCCTTGGCGAGACGCTGAGCCGCACGGAGCTGGAGGGTGGCTTCGTCAGCCTGCTTCAGGGCCAGCCCGCGATGCTGTACTTCACCGCCAAGGACGACGTCGGCGTGAAGTCCGTGACCACCGTCTTTGGCTCGGAGGCTCCACGGACGCAGACCTTTGTTCCCGCCGTGGGGAGCAGTTCGCTCTCCGTGTCGTTGATGCCGCCCATGGGGCCGGAGGGCCTTCCCACCGTCCTCTCGATCACGGTCAAGGACACGGCCGACCATGAGCAGAGTGCTCGACTGGTGGTGGAGAGCCGCAGGCCTCGTGCCCCCGAGCTGGCCTTCCTGGAGCCCGCGGCGGATGCCTCGCTCGTGGAAGGCAGCATCCAGCTTCGCCTGGGCGCGCTGTCGGCGGACGATACGCGAGTGACGGGGGTGGAGTTCTTCGTCAACGGCAAGCCCGCGCTCCAACTCGAGGAGCGCAACGGCGTTCCTGTCCCGACGTTCTTCAATGACGAAGGCGACCCGATTGCTTCGGACGTCACCGTGCGCGAAGCGCTCGCCAACCTGCGGGTGGTGCCGGAGGAGATTTCTCGCTACCGCATCTTCCGGGGTCTGTTGTCGCTGCCGGCGGGCTTCGTCCGTTTGGACCCGAACCGCTCGGAGAGCTTCGTCCAGATTCGCGTGGAGGCTCGGGACCTGGAGGGCAATCGGTCCTCCATGGAGCGACGGGTCCGCATCGTCTCAGACTCGCAACTGCCCATCGCGACCATCCTGCGGCCCAGCCTTGGCCGCGACGTCATCGAAGGCACGCCCGTGCTCGTTCAGGTCCAGGCGCACGACAACGCCTTCGTGGACCGGGTGGAGATCTACGCCGGCCCCAGCGCCGAAGCGCTGGAACTCGTGCACGTCGCGGGAGGCTTCTCGACCGAGAACGCGCTGCCGGGCTCGGCCTTCGACGTGTACTCACCCGTGGTGACGTTCCAGCACTCCGTGCCGGAGTTGGCCCGACTCGGAGGCCTGGACAATGTCCCGTACTTCATCGCCACGCGGGCCCGTGATGTCTCCGGGAACTACGGTGAGATGGAGTACCAGCAGATTGATGTAGTGAGGGACCGGGAGCCCGCGCTGTCCATCCTGTCTCCGGCGGATGGCACGCGCGCGGTGGCGATGAACCTGCTCCCCGTGGTGATGTCCGCGGAAGACGACGTCGGTGTGACGTCCGTCTCGCTCTATCTCGACGGTGCCTCACTCCCCGTCGCCACGCTGACCCAGCCTCCGTTCAACTTCCTGGTCCCCGTGCCGGAGACGGAGGGCGGAACGCTTCGCTTGCAGGGCCGGGCCAAGGACAGCTTCGGCCATGACGTCGTCTCCCAGACGGTCATCCTGACGGTGGTGAAGGACCAGTCACCCACGGTGGCCATCGCCCAGCCAGGCAATGAGAGCATCGTCTACGAGGGCCGTGACTTCTCCGTCCTCGTCGCCGCACAGGATGACGTCGAGGTCCGTGGCGTCGAAGTCACCGTGGACGGGGGGCTGAACGGGCCGCTGCACTTCATCAGCACCACCCGACCCTATGCCTTCCGGATTCCGCTACCGCATGGCTCGCGCGGGCATCGGCTTACCATCAACGCGAAGGCTCGCGACTCGGCCAACCAGACGACCCAGGCCCAGCCGGTCTCCGTCACCGTGCAGCCCGATACGACGCCTCCCACGGTGAAGTGGTCCTCCCCGGCCAATGGCTCCGCGATTCGCGAGGGGCTGCGGCTCGACGTAGAGGCTCGCGCTGACGACAACGTGGGGCTCGCGAGCGTGACGTTCGCCGCGCAGGTCGGTGACAGCCCCCCCGTCGAGGTGGCTCGCTTCGCCGCGCCGCCATACCGCTTCTCCTACTCCGTGCCCAAGGCCCTGGTTCCCGCGAGCGGGGCCCCTGTGCCCGTGGTCTTCACCGCCAAGGCGGTCGATCTGAGCAATCTGTCCGCGACCGCCAGCGTGGCGGTGAGCGTGGTGGATGACGAGGCACCCAGTGTGACGCTGGTTGCTCCCAGCAAGCCCGTGGTGGTGCGACAGCCGGCCACCTTCCATGCGGACGCCAGGGACTGGGTCGCCCTCTCTCACGTCACGTTCCTCGTGGGCCCCGCGCCGGATCAACTCGTCGAAGTGGGTCGCCTCTTCGTGGCGCCCTTCGACTACGTCTTCATGGCGGAGGCGTCCCAGGTGGGGCAGCGGTTGTGGATGGCGGCTCGTGCGGTGGATTCGGCCGGGCAGTCGACGCTGTCGGGGGTCGTGGACTTCACCGTGCGGGAGGACCAGAAGCCCACGGTGGAGCTGACGCGCCCCGAAGCCGACAGCGTCGTCTTCGCGGGTGCTCGCATCCGCATGGAGGCCAACGCCGGGGACGCGGACAGTGGCATCGCGTCCGTGTCCTTCTTCGTGGACGGGCGCAAGGTCGCCACGGCCACCGCGGCTGCGGGCATTCCAGGCAGGCCTGGCGCCTATGTCGGAAGCTTCGTCGCTCCGCTGGGCAGCGGGAGCCGGACGTTCGACGTGCAGGCCGTGGCCGTGGACAAGGCCGGACAGGAGACCGCCTCCGCGGTGCGCAAGGTCGGCACGATTCCGGACACGGTGGCGCCGGAGGTGGAGCTCGTCGACCCACCGCATCTCGATATCGTGACGGAAGGTGAACCGCTCCTCATGTCCGCGTTCGCCGAGGACAACGCCGGGATCGACCGGGTGTCATTCACCGCGACGAGGGACCTGCCGGGTGGCGGATCTGTGACCGAAGAACTCGGCTCGACGGCCATGCCCGTTGTGGCCTCATCGGGACGGACTCACTATCGGTACTCCTGGTTGCTGCCGACGCCCATGGCAGGACAACAGCGCACGCTCCAGGCTCGCGCGAGTGACGTGTCAGGGAACTCGAGCGTGTCCCAGGTCATCCGGCTGGAAGGCGGCATGCGCCCCGCGCGACCGCCCTATCAACCGTTCGGCCTCGCGGGTGAGAACATGCGCCTGTCGGCGCTGGCCTTCGATGGCAACACGGTGGGCGTGGTGGGCATCACCGGAGCGCCCTGGGGGGCGCCCGTGTCCCAGGGGGTCGAGTTCTTCCAGGTGTCGGCTGCAGCGCAAGAGCCGATTGCCGGGCTTGTCGCGCACTCACTGGACGGCGTGCCCGTGGCCTCCGCGTTCCATGAGCAGCTGGCGCTCGTCAGCGTTCGTCACACCGCACGGGATGGTGCCGGAGAGCTGGTGCTCTTCGACATCCGGGACGTCGGCAACATCAAGCGCGAGGGCTCCATCGACCTGGCGGGTCCCGAGGTGGGCGGCGTGGCGGCGGCGGGGAAGCTCGGCTTCGTGGCCAATGGCGCGGCGGGCGTCGTGGTGGTGGACCTGGCGAGTCCGGCGTATCCGCAGCGGCTCACGACGCTGGTTGTGACGGGCGGGGCCCGAGACGTGGCGGTCGTCGGTGACCGACTGCTCGTGGCGGCGGGGACGGGAGGACTCCGAATCCACGACCTGACGGACCCTGAGCTGGGGGAGCTGGGCTTCCTCCCTCTTCCAGGCAGCGCGGAGACCGTGTCGGCCGAAGGGACGCGGGTCTTCATCGGGTGCGAGGGCGCATCCGCCTCGCTCGCGGTGGTGGAGATGCGCGGAACGCCACGCGTTCTGTCCTTGCTGTCCCATGCGTCAGCTCGCGCGGACCTGCTGGCCACGGGGCAGCGCTCGGTGGCTGCCCGGGGCAACTTGTCCGTGTCCACGGTGCAGTACATCGACGCGGAGTCTCGTCCCGTGAAGGGGCTGCTCTCGACGTCCATGGTGGATGACCAAGGCGTCGCGACGAAGCTCGTCCACGCCAATGTGCCGGCGGCCCAGGACGTGCTTTTGACGTCGAAGGGGCCGATGACCCTGTTTGGCCACGCTGGCATCGCGGAGTTCACCGTCCCCCGGCTCGTCGTCACCGACGTGACTCCTTCGGATGGCGAGGAGCAGGTCGCGCTTGGTGGAGCGGCGTTGAAGCTGTCCATTGGCTTCTCTCAACCCGTGGATCCCCTGACGGTGACCTCCGCTCGGGTTGCCCTTCGCAAGGGACTGCTGAACAGCGCGCCTGTCGACGTCACCGTGCGCGTGAGCGAGTCGGATGCTCACCGCATCGAGCTCGTCCTGCCTCAACACACGGTGCTGGAGCCTGACACCCAGTACTCCATCACTGTCGAAGAGGGCCTCCGGAGCCAGCCTCCGTTCAGCCAGGCGTTGGAGAAGCGCTTCATGGCGCGCTTCCGCACGGGAACGGCGACGGGAACCGCGCCACGGGTGAGCGGCGTGGTTCCAAGGGCGGGGGCCGTGGATGGCGGCACGCTCGTGAAGATCTCCGGCGAGCACTTCGTGACGGGCGCACGGGTGTACTTCTCGGGCGTCGAGGCAATGGATGTCATCGTCGACACGGACGACGGTGCCTTCGTCATGGCTCGCACGCCCCGGCATGTGGAGGGACCCGCGCGAGTCACGGTGATCAACCCGGACGGTCTCCAGGGGAGCCTGCTGGGTGGTTTCGTGTACATGGACATCCTCCAGGTGAACCTGGCCAGTCCCTCCTCGGGGCCGCTGGTGGGTGGGCAGGAGGTGGAGCTGTCCGGGGCGGGGTTCCAGTTCGGCGCGGAGGTCTATTTCCGAGGGCTGTCCACAGATGCGCCGCAGGGGAGCAAGGCGCCCGTGGCCACGGTGCTCTCGCCGGGCCGAATGAAGGTAGTGACACCGCCCGGGAGCTTCGGGCCCGCTGACGTCATCGTCATCAATCCAGACGGGCAGCGCGCGGTGGCGCAAAGCGCGTACCTGTATTCGAATCTGGCGACGACGAAGCGGATTGCTCGCTACACGCCCGTTGTGGATGGGCCGGAAGGTCGTCCCGCCGATCGGCTGCCCCAGGGGCGACCCGGCCGGGTCGTGCTCGCAGACAACAGGGCCTACCTGCTCTCCGACGCCTTCATCGCGAAAGAGGCCAAGGATATCACCGAGGTGTTGAAGGGCAGCACCCTGGGTGCTCTCTCCGTGGTGGACGTCGCGGTGCCCGCGAGCGCGAGCGTGATGGGCGGCGCGTCCTTTCCTCCGCCGTACAAACCCCAGGCGCTCACCGTGCGCGGGAGCGTTGCCTATGTGGCCGCGGAGGCGGAGGAACTCCCGTACGTGGACATGGCGGGGGAGGGCGGAGCGTCGCTGCTCGTCGTGGACGTGAGTCTTCCGGCGCAGCCTCGGCTCGTGTCAGCGCTGCCCTTTGAAGGCAAGGCGCTGGAGGTCGCCGTGGTGGATGACCTCGCGCTCGTCGCGGCGGGTGAAGGTGGCCTCGCGGTGTTCTCGATCGTGGACCCGCTGCGTCCTTCGCTGCTGGGCGCCCTCCGGTCATTCCTGCTGAAGGGGGCGGTGCGGCCCGTCTCCATCCAGAGCGTGAAGGTGATGGGGCGCTATGGCGTCCTCGATGCATCCTCGGTCAACGTGCGGGCGACACTCGTGGTGGACCTGGCGCGCCCCGGCTTCCCCGTGGTGGGCGAGGCCCCGGCGATGGGAGAACTGGCCCTCTTCGAGGGGACGGGCCTGTCCGCGGTGAATGGCGAGGCGAGCCTCGCATCCCTGGTTCCGCCGACGCTTCCGCGCAAGGTCTCATCCGTGGCCGCGCTGGTCGGGACCCGCTTCTCGATGTCTGGACTGGGTCCTCACATGGGCGTGAGCGCGGGTGGGAGCGTGGTGCAACTCACCGCGAGCTCCGAGCCGTTGGCGCCGCTCCCCGTGGACGCCGTGGACCTCTGGCCAGCGACCGCCCTGGGCGGCATCGCCATGGACCGCGGCGTGGTGGTGGCGGCCCTCCGCGAGGTCTATTCGCCGCCGAATCAGGTCGCTCCAAATGATGGGTTGGCGATCATCGAAGTGCCGTTCCCGATGATTGTCTCGACGCAGCCTCGGGCTCACGAGACGGGGGTGCCCAAGACGGTCAACGTCGTCCTGGACCTCAACATGCCCGTGGCGACTCCGGGACGGCTGGATGTGCGGCTCGTCAAGCTGAACGGCTCAGTCGAGGGTGAGTGGGTGACGGCGACCGTCACGATCCCGCAGGAGCATTCCGACCGCATCGTCATCACGCCCGCCAACCTCCTCGAGACGGGGATGCGCTATCGGGTCGTCGTCACGGGACTGAAGGGCGCCGAGAAGGGCTCCCTCATGCCCGGTCGCTTCGTGATGGAGTTCGAGGCGTCGGACGAGACGGTGTCTCGTCAGCCGGTCGTCGCGGCGCTGTCTCCTCGCGAGGGGCCGGTGGCGGGCGGGACGCTCGTCACGCTGTCGGGGGCGGGCTTCGAAAGTGGGTTGGAGGTCCGCTTCGGCGGTGTTCCCGCCGTGGTCGAGGCCGCCTCTCCGACGGAGCTGAAGGTCCGGACTCCGGCGGCGCAAGCGGCGGGGGCGGTGGCGCTCGAGGTGCGCAATCCGTCGGGCGGAACACTGATTCGCACCGGCGCCTTCATCTACATGCAGCCGCTGCGGTTGCTCTCCCTCACCCCGGGTCGAGGGCCTTCGTCAGGCGGCTCAAAGGTGGTGCTGACGGGCCAGGGCTTCACGACCGCGGGGCTGACGCAGGTCCTGTTCGATGGAGCTCCAGCCCTGCGCGTTCGCACGCTGGGGATGGAGCGCATCGAAGCCTTCACGCCCAACGGGCTCCGCGGCGCGGTGGACGTGACGGTGGTTCATCCGAACGGCGCGCGAGACACGTTGCAGGATGCGTACATCTTCGATCAGCCCACCGACTCCTCGGTCGCCTTCAAGGGGGGAATTCGCGACATGGTGGCCATCGGTGACCATGTCTACATGGTGGGCGCGGAGGGTCTTCGGGTCGTCGACCTCTCCGGCCTCTATCTCCTGGGGAGGCTCGCGGGAACACCCATCCCGCCCGAGCGACGCAACGAACTCATCGACGAGGACGGCGACCAGGTGGATGACCGCATCGTCGGAGCGTGGAGTTACGCCGGGGGCGAACTGCTCTCCCTCTCCTACACGTCGGAATGGAATGACCGGCTCTTCGTGGGCGCGGGCGTGTTCTCCAATCACGGTGCGTACGTCAATGGGCAGGTGCTCGAACTGGATATCTCCCGGCCCGCGGAGCCCCAGGAAGTGACCGTGACGTCCTCCGGAGCGGGGGGCGTGTTCGGTCTGGATGCTCGTGGGGATCGCCTGCTGGCCGCCGCTGGATCGGCGGGTCTGCGTGGCTTCGACATCACCCACAGCCCCTTCCTCATGAACCTGCTGCCGTCACCCCTGGGGTCGGAAGGCAGTGGCCCCGATGTCTCTGCCCTGGCGGTGGAAGACGGGCTCGCGGTCGTGGGCTCCGGGCGTTGGACTCCTGGCCACCGCTTCACCGGGGGGCGTCTGCACACGGTTCGCGTGGACCGTGCTCCGTCGCACCAGGATTTCCTGTCGCTCGACGTGCAACGGGTCCGCTTGCGTCAGGATCACTGGGCGGTGGTGGCCGCCGGCAACGAGGGCCTGGTGCTGGTCGACGTGTCCCAGCCCGGTGACATCCAGCGAGGGCCCTCGCTCGGCACCGACGTGCTCAAGGGCTTCGCGTCCGATGTCCGACTGGTGGGAGATCTCGCGTACGTGGCCGTTGGGGCCGCGGGCGTGGCCGTGGTGGACCTGAGTGACGTGCTGAACCCCCGGCTGTCGCACCACGTCGCGGGGGCCAGCGGAGGATCCGCCGAGCGGGTGGCCGTGGCGGGTGGCCGCGTGGTCAGCGCTCGCGACCGGGGCGCGCATGGTTGGTCCCTGGAGTTCGGCCCGGCGGCCGAGCTGACGCTGGTCTCCGCGAGTGTGAAGGCTGGCGAGGTTGTTCCTCGGGATCTGTCGTCACTGTTGCTCACCTTTTCCTCGACGGTGACTGCCCAGAGCGCTCGTGTAGCGGTGTCGCTGACCGTGAACGGCGAGGAGTGGTTGCGCACGGCATCGCCACTCGTGGACCTGGAAGCAGGGAGCGAGGCGGAGCCTGTCAGCACGGTCCTCATTCGCTTGCGCCCGGAATCTCCGCTTCCGCAGGGAGCCAGCGTGCGACTGTCGGTCTCGACGGCGCTGCTGACCCCGGATGCGCGTCATCTGTTGTCACCCTTCGAGGTGGGCTTCGAGGCGGCCCACGCCCACGGCCTTCGGCCCGTGCTCGGTCAAGTGGTCCCCCGTGTTGCCTCCACGGAGGGAGATGCCTTCGTTCAGATTCTCGGCGAGAACTTCGCGGAGAAGACCACTGTCCTCATCGGTGGAGTTCCCGCCGAAGTGCAGCCGTCGTTGCCTCATGACCCGACGCGACTGGTGGTCAACGTCCCGCCGGGTCTCCCCGGGCTCGCCGATGTGGTGGTCCTCAACGGCGAACTGGATTCCCAGGGGCAGCTCGTGCCGGGCTCCGGCTCGGGCTTGTGGGACCGGCGCGCGGGTGCCTTCCTCTACAAGGCTCCCCTGTATCTGGCCAAGGCGACGCCTCGGTTCCTCAACCCCAAGGGCAACAGCCAGATGCGAATCACGGGTGACGGCTTCCTGCCAGCCTGGGCCTATGGCGCCCTGGGCGCGCCCAGGGTCTTCGTCGGCGGGCTTGAGTCTGTGTCCGTTTCAGTCGTGTCGACCACCGAGTTGAGTGTGACGGCGCCTCCGGGCTCGTTCGATGCGCTCGAGCGCTATGCGAAGGTCAAGGTCGTGTCGTCGCTGCCTCAAAACTCGGGCGAGGGCACCAGCGCGGTGTTCGACGAGGAGCACGCTCTCGACCAGGCTGTGACGTATGGCCTGGAGCGCGGCGGCGTCGTGGATTCGTTGCCACCTCCGCCCACCCCGGGAGAGGTCGCGGTCCATTCGTTCATGCCGAAGTCACTCGCCGTGGCGTCGGACAACCCCTTGATGCTCTACGCCTCAGCGGGTGCGTCCGTTAGCGGCAACCGCCTGCCGACGGACTACTCGGGGGTATACAACCCGTCGGGCCGCTTCCTCGACGCGTTCGTCGTGGGGAGCTTCGATGTCCAGCGCGCAGGTGCGCCCACGGCTTCGCTGGAAGCGCGGGCAGAGCCCGACGCTTCTCGAGTGGATGTGCTTCAGGCCATCCTGACGGGCTATCTGCCCGTCGAGACTCCGTGGCCCGAGTTGGATCTCACCCCGGACTCGCTCGACGTGGCGACGCGCGGTGGGCAAGTGCTCGTCGCGAACGGCGCGTCGGGCCTGGCCGTGACGCGCTCGACGGGCACGTCCATGGAGGTGCTGGGGCGCGCGAGTTTCGGGACGTGGGGAGAGCCACAGCTCGCCACACGCCTGCTCCCCACCCAGGTCGGCGGCTGGGTGGCCTTCAACGGCATGACACCCAACCCTCCGCCAGGGGCTGGCCTGTGCATCCTCTCCGAGCCCGCCGTCGGCACGTCCGGCGTGCTGAGGCTGATGGATACGCGCTATCCGGCGGACCCGTTGCTCGTGGGAAGCATTCCCCTGCAGGACGAGCCGTATGGCATGGCAGTGGGGGATGGCCGGCTCTACGTGGTCACTGGCAACCATGAGGGCGTGCACTACTGCAACAACCCGCAGGGAACCTTCCCTCCGCCGCCCGAGTACTCCCTGGGCGGTGGTGCCCGGGGTGGACAGCGCACGACGTATCACGGCGCGGGCGCGGTGCCCCGAGGCGCCCTGGAGATCTACGCCTCCGCGCATCCGGGGGCGGCGCGGGTGAAGCGGCTGGAGTACCCAGCCACCTTCACCGACGTGGTGGTCGTGGGTGACACGGCCATCGTCGCGGCCGCGGAGCTCGGGGTGCTCTTCTTCGATGTCTCCGATCCGGCGACCGCAGAGGAACTTACCGGCCTGCGCATCCCATTCGACGAAGAACTGTCCAATACACCCGGCGAGCCGCAGCGACTGCGGCTCCTGGGGGACATGCTTTTCGTGGCCTCGAATCGAGGCGGTGTGGTGTTGGTGGATGTCGCGAACCCACGCTCGCCACAGCTCATCAGTGGCGGCAACACCGAGGTGGCCTTCGACACGGCGGTGGCCGGTGACCGCCTGGTGTTGGCGGGAGGTGACCGGCTGACGGAGTTCGTCGTTCCCTTCTCGTTCATCACCGGCGTGGTGCCCACACGCGGGTCCATCATCTCTCCCGATGGGCCGGAGTTGCTCGTCCGGATCAACCGTCCCATCCACGCTCCGAGCATCCACCCGGGCACGGTCCAGCTCGTAGGCTCCGACGGGCTTCCGGCGGTTGGCGCGGACGGGCAACCCGTGGGCGTCACGCTGACGACGGAGAACGACCTCGACACGCGCCTTCATGGCGTGAAGGTTCAGGTGCAGGGCACGCTGAAGCCGGAGACGTCGTACGTGCTGCGGCTGACGACTGGTGTGACAGATCAGTCTGGCGGGCGCCTGCTGTTGCCTTTCGCCGCGACGTTCAAAACGGGCAAGGCGAACAGCCGTCGGCCGTTGGTCGCCGACCTCGAGCCGCGGAGCCTTCCGCGTGCCACGGGTGGAAGCCTGACCCTCCTGGGGACGGGGTTCACGGGCACGGAGCGGGTCATCTTCACGGGCAGCGGGCAGGACGCGCGCGTGGTGGACTGCTCGGTCGGTGGAAGTGGCTGTGTCATGGCGGGCCAGGGGACGACTCTGACTCTCACCGCACCCGCCGCGGAACGGCCCGGCGCGGTGGACGTGAAGGTCATCCACCCGGGAGGGCCTTCGTCGGAGCTGCACTCCGCGCTGTTCTATCTGGAGACCGCGTCCGAGGCTCAGGCGACCCTGTCTCCAGACCATGGCCCCGTGGCGGGAGACACGCGGGTCACGATGGTGCTCGACCGCGATGCGCTGATGCCGGGGATGACGGTCCGAGTGGCGGGTGAACCGGCCGTGGACGTCGACATCGTCGACCTCCGCACGGTGCGCTTCACGGTGCCACGCGCCGACGAGGCCGGGCTGGCCACCGTCAAGCTGGTCGACGCCTCGCAGGGACAGGCAGGGGCTGACGGGTGGCCGCTCGCGACCTTTGCCTATGACATGCCATTCCGCATGAACCTGGACCTGCCGGGTTATCCACCGAAGCAGGTGTCAGAGCTGAAGCGGGTGAGTGACACGTTGTTTGTTGGCGTAAGCGGGCCGTCCCATTCGGTGGGGCTGGACATCTTCGACATGACCCTCGAGGAGCGTCCCCTCCGCAAGGGAGGCGTGGCGACGGAGCAGGCGGTGCTGGGGCTGGATGTCAGCGGGAACCTCGCGGTGCTCGCCGAGGGGGCGGGCATCTCCGTGGTGGACGTGTCGGACCTGACGCGTCCGTACTTCGTGGGCCGGGCCACCACGGGTGGTCTCGCCACGGGGGTTCGAATCGAGGGAACGCTGGCCTATGTCAGCGTGACGCAGCCGGGAGCGGCCAGCGGGCAGCTCCAGGTCTTCGACCTCGCCACCGCGCAACCGGTGTTCATTCGCGCCGTGCCGCTCTATCCGGAGGACGGCCTCGCGCTCGACCTGGGGGTGGATCGCTTCTACGTCCTCACGTCGAACATCCGTGACGGAGCCGCCAACGGGTTGCGGCTCGCCATCCATGATCGTGAGGGCGCACGCAAGGGCGGGGTGGTGATCGACGCGGGCCTGCCTCTGGACGCGTTGATGCGCGCGCGCATCGCGGTTCGCTCGGGCCGGGCCTATGTCACCGTGGGGGCGCGTCTCTACGTCTTCGACGTATCGCCGCAGCACGAGGCGGAGCCCGTGAAGCTCCAGGCCACGGCACTCGTGGCCGAGGGCACGGGCTTGACGTGGTACGGCGGCAGTCTGCTGGTGGCCACGCGCGACGCGAGCGAGACGATTGTCGAGGTCTCGCCCGCGGAGTTGCTCGCGGTGGGCCACTTCCCCGCGCAGGGGGCGGTGGCGGCCGTGGATTCGCGAATCCACATCGACTTCAACATGCACGTCGATGAAAGCTCGCTCCAGGTCGCGCGCTTCGCGGTGAAGGCGTTCTCGGAGGCCTATCCGCCCCCTACGGGTCGCACCGTGAGTGGCGCGAGCGAGGTCATCTTCTCTGGCACGCGAGGTTCGTATCTCCTCTTCACGCCGGATTCGAGCTTCGCGCCAGGAGAGCGGATTGAGGTCTCCCTCGCCGCCGATAGCATCAAGTCGCTGCTGTTGGAGTCGGGGGTGACGCGCTCCCTGGCGAGCCCTGTCGCCTTCGGGTTCCAGGTGGACGCAGGGGGTCGCCCACAGCCCGTCATCTCCAACGTGGTGCCCGCCAGCGGGCTGTTGACCGAGACGACGACGATTCGCATCGAGGGGACGGGGTTCGGTGGCACCGGACTTTTCGTCTCCATCGGAGGGGTGCACATCACTGGAGCGGGCAATGTCGCGTGGACCGGCGGTGCGCTGGAGGCGCTCACCGTGAAGGTTCCGCCCGCTTCGGTCGCGGGGCCGGCGGCGGTGCAGGTCGGCTATTCCGAGGGCCCGGTCGCCACGCGACTCGGAGGCTTCCTCTATCGCGATCCGCTCAAGCTGGGTGCGCCCACGCCCGACCATGCCAGTCAGTCGGGAGGCGTCGAGGTGGCCTTCACGGGGGCGGGCTTCATGCCGGGGATGGACGTCCTCTTCGGTGGCACCCCCTCGCTCGATGTCCGGGTTCACTCCTCCGCGCGCGTCACTGCCGTGGCACCGCCGCACGCGCCAGGACTCGTGGAGGTCAGAGCCAATCTCCAGACGCCGACCCATTCAGGGGGCACACGATCGCATCCCGCCGTCAGCCCACGGCCCTTCCTGTATGGCGCGGGTGCGGTCGCGCGCCTCGAGACACCTCCGCTGCGCCACGTCCTCGTGGACCGGGGCATCGTGTATGCGTCCATCGGGGGCGAGGTCGAGGTGACGGGCCCTCAGGGCGTTGCCGTGGCAGGCGGTGGTGAGCGCGCACAGGCACAGGGCGGGTTGTTCATCGCGGATCCCTCGGAGCCGACGGCCGTCCGGCAGGTGGCTCGCCTCATGTTCTCGGACAGCTCGAGGTCGGGGGCGTATCAGCTCGTGAAGGTGGGCTCGTTGCTCTACGTCGCCGCGGGGACGGGCGGCCTGAAGGTCGTGGACGTGACGCGGCCTTCCACGCCTTCGCTGATGCACACGTTGGCTGGCACCGGAACAACCGTGGGTGTCGCGGTGGGGGGCGAGATGCTCTTCGTTGCGGACTCCTCGGGCATTCGGGCCTACCGCACGACGGAGGCCGATCAGCCTCGGCTGACCCATCAGCGGCTCATCCCAGGAGGGGTGACGGCGCTTGCTCTGCATGGTGACTATCTGCTCGCCGCGGCCGAAGGCGCTGATGGAGCGCGGCTGCTCGTGCTGGATGCGCGCCGGGGAGATCTGGCGAAGGTGAGCGAGTTGCCGTTGCTGGGACCCGCGAGTCACATCACGACCGAGGGTGCTCGCGCCTTCGTTTCGCTCGGGGAAAAGGCCCGGGTGGCCATCGTCGACCTGTCGACTCCCTCGCAGCCTTCGCTTGCGGGGGCATTGTTGCTCGAGGATGTGATGAACAGCGGGCGGGTGTCCGCGGAGCAGACACGAGTGGCCGCCGGAATCGCCTATGTCGCGGCGGGCGGAGGCAAGGTGCAGCGCTTCCGAGTGCCCCTGGCAGGCTCTCCGACAAAGCTCTCACATGCGCTGGTCCACGGAGATGCCAGCACGCTGGCGATGATGGACCGCTATCTCCTGGTGGGGACGCTTGTTCTCGACAAGGCAGGTCGGGCGGTGGAACTGCCCATCCAGCCTCCCGAGGATGGCTCGGGAGCACTCGCCGGGACGGTTGCCTCGGTGCAACTGGATCACATCGAGCTGCGAGGCACCATTCCCTCCGAGGGCGAGGTGGTGCCCGTGGGAATCTCGCCGACGGTGCTTCTGTCGGAGCTGCCGAGCGCCGCCACCTTGACGGAGGTCCGCTTGGAGACCCTGGGTGGACAGCCCGTGGCCGGCACTGTCGAGGCTCGCTCCGACGAGGGCGGGGCTCGCGCGGTGTTCGACCCCGCGACGAACCTTCAGGTGGCGGCGCACTACGTCCTCAGGGTGGGCAGTGGACTCGCTGACGTTCAGGGCGGGGTGCTGGGGACGGACGCGGAGGTCCGGTTCCAGACCGCGTCACAGGCCACCGTTGAGGGGCCGACCCTGGCCGAGGTCATGCCCGGCTACGGCCTGACGTCGGGTGGTGAGACGCTGGAACTCTTCGGTACTGGCTTCAGGGCGGGCTGCAAGGTTCGTATCGGTGGCCAGCTCGCGGGGGCCACGGCGGCGGGGAGCTGCGCGGTGTCCGATGATGGAACGCGAATCACCGTCACCGCGCCGCCCGGAGTCGTTGGCGCGGCCTCGGTTGAAGTCGTCAACGCGGACGGCCTTTCCGTGTCCCGACTTGGGGCGTATCGCTACCTGGTGGCGCCGAAGATTACGAACGTGGTGCCGAGCTTCGCGGAGACGATGAGCCGCGAGCAGATTCGCATCCACGGTGAGGGGTTCTACGCGGGCTCTCGCGTGACGTTCTCTGGCATCCCCGCCCGTGCCACCTCGGTGGACGTCTCGGGCACCCTGACGGCGACGCTGCCCGATGGGATCGTGGGACCGGTCGATGTGCGAGTCGAAACGCCGACATCGGGGGGCTCCGTGTCGAGCCAGCTCCCGGGTGGGTTTACCTTCACGCTGGCCCGACGCGAGGAACTGGGGGGCGGAGGCCCGGCGAGCGCGCTCGTGGGGAGCACCCTGCTTCAGGCTCGCGCGAACGAGTTGGTCGCCATCGACCTGTCGACTTCGGGCAACAAGCTGGAACTGGGACGTGTCCCGGGTGTGAGTGCCTCCACTGCGCTGGTGGTCGCCGGAAGCCACGCCGTGTTGTTGGGTGAGCGCGAAGTGGTGCGCTACGCGCTGGGGAGCTGTGGCAGTGGGCCTGGCGTGGGTTGCAGCCCCGTGGAGGTCGACCGCGTGCCGCTGGTGGCGGGACAGTCGCTGTCCTCGGTGGCGGCGGCGCCGGACGCGACGACGGTCGCGGTGTCGGGTGGCGGTGAGCTGGTGGTGCTGGCGACGCTGCGAGACGCAGGGCAGACGCGAGAGCGGCTCGTGGTGGTGGCACAGCACTCCGTGGCACCGGCGCGTATCGCCGGGATGGGCGTCGTGGGCTCCTCGCTCGTGCTCTTGCTGGAGGAACAGCAGGTATCGCGGATCGAACTCAGGAGCTTGGACGATGGAGCGCTGCATCTCCTGAGTGAGGTGCAGGGGCTCTCGGGTACGGCACACGACCTGGTGGTGGATGGCAGTCGGGTCGCCGTGGCGACGGGCGCGTCCGCGCATCTCCTGGAGGTGATGGACCCGACGGCGCCGCGGCGTCTTGGCTCATGGACCGCTCAGGGAGGGCTGGGAACGCAGCCACGCTCCCTGGCGCTGGCCGGGCCCTGGCTGCTGGCAGTGGGCACCGAGCGTGCCTCCTGGGTTGACACCACGGCGTCAGCTCCTTTCGTGGAGCGGACCTTCTTCGCGCACGCAGCAGTCGCTTCGCCGAAGGCCCTGCTCGGAGATGGCATTGCACTGGTGAGCAGGTCGTCGGGCACCCAGCTCTTCGACACGTTGCCGTACCCGACGGTGTGGCGCACGTCGCCGCGTCCGGGCGAGGAGCTGCCGCTCGGGGCTCCGCTGACGGTGTCCTTCGCGAGCGAGCTGCCGCTGACCGTGGCCTCGGGCTCGACGCTCGAACTCCTGGACGGGGAGACCGTCGTCCCGGCGTCGTCCGTGTCGCGCTCGGGGTCGACCCTGCGCTTCCTGCCGCAGGGCGAGCTGACCCCGGGCCGTGTCTACGCGGCGCGTGTCGGGCTCAAGCCCACGTCCTTCATGGGCGGCAATCTGCGTAGCACCTGGAACTTCGATCTGCGCGGTGGGGCACTGGCTCCAGGTGTTTCCGTCAGCGAACTCGTCCCAGACCATGGTCCGGTCGCGGGTGGCACCCTCGTGACGTTGTCGGGAACGGGCTTCGCTCCGGGAACGCAGGTGTACTTCGGTGCGGCGCTCGCCACGGATGACCCGACGCACGAGGCTACGTCCTCGGAGCTGCGGGTCCTGACTCCGCCCACGGCGCATGCGGGCCCTGTCCGCGTGCGCGTTGTGAATGGCGAGGGGAGCGCGGATGTGCCGGGAGGCTTCGTCTACACCGCGCCGGTCGCCGTCTCGGAGGTCGTTCCGTCGAAGGTCGACTTCGGGGGCCAGTGGGTGTCGTTGATGGGCACTGGCTTCACGCGCGGTATCGAGGTCCGCTTCACGGAGAATGGAGCGCCGGCGCGGTTGATGAACTTCGCGACGGGCCGAGTGGATGTGCTGATTCCTCCGGGAGGCGAAGGCTGGGTGCCACTGTTCCTCTCGCAGCCAGGGGCCAGCCTGTCGTTGGCTCAGTCGCTTTACAGAGGAGACCTGCGGCCGCCGACTCAGCAGCCGATGTATGCGCCAGCGGGCGCCGTCGCCAGCGACGAGAAGGTGTTCAGCGCGACGTTCGACGAACCCGTGCGCCTGGGGACAGGGACGGAGGCGCCCACCACGGCAGTCTTGACGGACCTTGCGACAGGGCTCGCCATGCCTGGAACCGTGAGCGTTTCCGGCGCGAGTGTGTTGTTCACGCGACCGCCAGGGTCCGCGGACCTTCCTTCGGTCCGCACCTACAGGCTGACGCTCTCGAACATCTATGACCTCGCGGGCAATCTGAGACCCACGCCGACACCCCATGACTTCACGACGGAGGACACCGTGGACCCCACGGTGTCGCTGGCCTTCGTGGGACGGAACGAGCCCGTGGGCAATGCGGTGCTCGGTGTCGGGACCGAGTACGTCTTCGTCGTGAAGGCGACGGACGACAGCAACCGTCTGGCGAAGGTCGAGCTCCTCGTGGACGGAGTGCCACTGTCGGTCTCGAATGCCGCGACGCACGAGTTCCGTCACGTGTGGCGGACCGTTCCCTCGGGGGGAACCTCCAGCCTGTTGGCCAGGGTGACGGATGGCGGCGGCAACGTTGGCACGTCTGGGGCGACCGTGAACCTGACCAGCGACCGGTTGCCGTCGGTCCGCTTCACGCAGCCGGGACAGGCGAGTGTCAGCCTCAAGGAAGGCGCGTCGCTGACCCTGCAGGTGCGCGCGGACGATGCCGAGGAACTTCGGGCCATCGAGCTGAGCCTGGACGGCGTGCCGCTCCGGCGCGTTGCCATCGTCGCGAAGACGCAGGAGTCGATGGATGAGACGATCTCGTTGCCCCTGACTGGTGACGTGTCGGAGATCCACGAACTTGTCGCCGTGGCGGTCGATTCACGGGGCCAGACGTCGCCTCCGGCGCTGTTGCAGGTGACGGTCGAGCGCGACGTCACCCGTCCGACGGTTGCGTGGCGGATGCCAGCGCAGGGCGCGAGGATTTCCTCGGGGGCGGCGATGGACCTCCGAGTCTCCGTCTCCGACGATACCCGTATCGTCACCACCATCTTCCAGCAGCGTGTGGGCGCCGGGACGCTGAAGGAGCTTGCTTCCTTCCAGGGGCTCCCCGAGCCGTTGCGGTGGGTAGCTCCCACGGTTCACGAGGACACCCAGGTCAAGCTCCGAGTCATCGCGCGGGACGGTCGTGGCAATGAAGGCGAAGCCTTGCTCGACGTCACGGTTGTTCCGGCAGCCCCGGGCGCCGCGAAGCCCTACGTCTCCTTGCTCGGGCCAACGAGGGACCAGGACCCTCTGGTCGAGGGAAGGACCGTGGAGGTCGTTGTCGATGTGGTCTCACCGGCGGGAGTGGAATCGGTCACGTTGGGGGTCGACACCCAGCGCGTGACGCTGACGCATGCTCCCTGGCGCCATGTGTTCAAGCTCCCGCTTCTCGTGGGAGAACAGCCGTACCGGATCCATGTTCATGCAATCGCGACGGACGTGAACGGGCTGCAAAGCGAACCGCTCGCGCAGTCCTTCTGGCTCGTGAACGATGGGGAGTTGCCGACTCCCGAGATTCAAGTCTCGACGAGGCCGGTGGGCCCGGTCTGGCTGGGTGGCTCCACTCTCCGGGTGGACGACATGGACGCCGCGCTGACGTCCGCCGCTTCGTTGCGGGTGGCGGGTGCCACCATCCTCGCGATGCAGGAGGGGAGCTTCCGGTTGCCGTTGGGCGAAGAGGCCGCGCCGGTGATCGCCACGGTGGGGGCGTTGGAGACGGGCTCGCGGCGGTTCGTGGCGACGAAGCAGGGGACACTGGCGGTCTTCGCGCGCGGTGCGGAAAGCGTGAAGCTGGAGGTTGGAGCTCCGGTGGTCGGTGTGGCGGCGCGAAGCGACGCCTGGGCCGTGCTGCGTGATGACCTCGCGGGAGAGAGCATCGTCGAACTTCGCGCTCGTGGCAGCTTCGAGGTCCTGGGGACGCGGAAGCTGAAGGGACGCGCGGTCGGATTGGCCTTCGTGGAGGACCGGCTCGCGGTGGTGTTGGAGCGAATGGGCTCGGGCGTCCTTGAACTGTTGTCCCTGCCTGACCTGGTCACGACGACGGTGTCGCTGCGGCGGCCTCCGACGGCGGTGGCCTCCTCGCGAGGTGCCTGGCTTCTGGTGGGCACGGATGAGGGGCTGGAGGTGCGGACGGCGGCGGGTGCGCTCATGGGGCGGCTCTCAGGGAACTCTGTCACGGCGCTCGCGGCGAATGCGGAGCGGGGCTGGGTGCTGGAGGCGGGGCGATTGAAGTCCGTGGACCTCTCGGTTCCCCATGCCCCCCAGGATCGGCTATCGGAGTCCATCGAAGGGGCGTCCTTCGTCGTGGCCGTGGCACCCGACCGGGCATGCGTGGTCGGGGCTCGCACCGGAGCGGGCTTTGTTCGCTGCTACGAGGACGCAGACGGTGCCATCACGCGCCTGGGGACCACGGACGCTCTGTTCGAGGGGCCCCCGCATTCCGCATCGGTCTTGGGGCCGTGGCTTGTCCTGGGCACGGCGCAGGGGCTTCTCGTCCATGACATAAGGTCAGCGCCTCGGGCGGCCATGGACTATCCGTTCAGCGTTGGTGCGTTCCCAGGGCTCGAGGGCATGGCAGCCGCTGGGGCCGCGGACCTCTACGCGGCGAATGCTCGCGGAGTGTCACGCTTGCCGCTGGGCCGTGGTCCGGGAGTCCCCGTGGTGGCGTTGGTGGCGCCGGAGACGGGTGTGAAGGGGGCTCGGGTGGCGCTGACTACGACGGTGAACGATGGGGTGGACGCCTTCCAGTCCTATGTGGCGGAGCTGAAGGTGAACGGTCGGACCGTGGAGGTTCTCGACGGGCAGGTCCCTGATGCGGTGGATCTGCCCCTGACGGGAGCCACGGCGCGCCTTGAACTGTGGGTGCATGACCAGGCCGGCAACTCCGTCAAGGCGGAGGACACCGTCAACCTGACGGAGCCCACCTCAGGCCCTGAGTTCATTTCGCTCCAGGCCCGGCCTTCCGTGCTGGAGGGCGCGCGCCTGGAAGTGGTGCCCGTGTTCGTCGACCCGGCGCGGGTGAAGTTCGTCACGGTGGCGCTGCGAGACGGAGCCACGGTGCTGAACTCCGTCACCGTGAGCGCTCCGTCGTTGAAGGCGGTGCTGTCCGTGCCCGTGCTCGGTGTCACCGAGGAGTATGGTCGCGCGGTGACGCTGGAGGCCGTCGCTTCCGACGGAACCCATCAGGCCATCTCCGTGCCTGTCGTCGTGCGCATCCTGCCGAACAGTCTGCCTTCGGGGCACCCGTTCTCGTTGCAGGCCCTGCCGGCGCAGGTCGTGGAGGGGCAGTCCCTCGCGGTATCGGCGCATTTCCCGGGCGGGATGGCTCCGATCTTCCCGTACACGTTGCGGTTCTCCGTCGGACCGACGGAGGAGACCGCCGTTGAGCAGCGCGTTCTTGTTTCGCCGGAGACGGTTACGACGCTCAGGATGCCCTGGCTGCCGGAGGGGGTGCCGAGCACCCCCATGCGAATCTTTGCCCGGCTGATCGATGATGAAGGACGTGAGTCGGCGGCCTGGATGCAGGTCACGGTGGCGGCGGACTCGACGTTCCCGAACATCACCCGGTTCGACGTGGAGCCGACTGGCGAGGTGGTGGCGGCCGGATCCACCGTCGCCGCGACGCTGGAGGTGAGCGATGACTCGCACCTGGTGGCGGAGCTGGGCCTGCGCGTGAAGCTGGGCGACACCATCGTCGCGACAGGGGGCGGTTCCGTGAGCTACACGGTTCCGGCGCAGACGCCTGCTGGCACCCTGCTGAGAGTCGAGGCCTGGGCGAAGGATGCTCGGGGCCACCTGAAGGAAGTCTTCCAGCAGCGAGAGGTGACCGCGCCCGTCATGGGCCATGAGGCCATCGTCCATGGGGGGCTCTTCGAGGGAGCGCGTGATGTCGCGGTGCTGGGGGATCTGGTTGCTGTCGCGACCGGGACGGGAGTCTCGCTGGGGCGGCTGGTCCACTCCGGGCCCGATGCCTTCGTCACACCACTGGGGTCGGCGCGAGTCGAAGGGACTCCCCGGGAGCTGGCCGTCCTGGGGCAGCACTTGCTCGTGGCGGTGGAGCAGGGGGGCGTCTTTGCCCTGGATGTCTCCAGGCCCGAGCTGCCGCGAGTCGTGGGGTGGTCCGATACGAGTGACGTCACGTCGCTCAAGGCGGGGAGTCGAGCCTTCGCGGTGAGGGGTGGCGAACGGCTATTCGAGTTGGATCTGTCGAGTCCCGCGGTGCCTGGCTTCGTCTATTACGTCGACAGGCCTGTCATGGTGGGTGCCGCGCCGTTGCTGGCGGTCACCGGTGAGCGGATGTTCCATGCCTTGGGCTCGCGGCTCTACGCCACCCAGGTCAGCGTGACGCCTCCGGCTGATTACATCGCCGCGCTCTCCGCTCAGTTCACGGGAACGCCTCTCGTCGTGGACGTGGAGGGTGGCACTGTCGTGGTAGGGACGGACATCGGCATTCAGGTCGCCGCTCTCGAGACCTCGAGCCTCACCGCGCAAGGAAGCGTGGTGCTGGGCGTCGGGGCCCGTGCCCTGGCGGTGGCCCAGGGGCGGGCCTATGTGGTGGGGACTGACGGCATCCTGCGCGTGGTTGACGTCCGCGAGCCTCATGCACCCCGCGTGGTGGGGCGTGAACCTCTCGCTGCCCATGCGCTCCGCGTCTCAGGGGGGCTGTTGTTGGCCGCCACGGACGCTGGGCTCGTACTGAAATCGTTGGTGGATATCGCAGACGTGGCGACCGTGGCTACGCCGGGAGCGTGGGCAACGACGGACGCTGTCGTGGGCCTCGCGCCCGCCCGCCGTGGTGTCATCGTGGCCGCCGGCCTGGGTGGTGCATCGTTGGTGGACGTGGGCCTGCCGTACCGACCGGTGCGGCAGCAATCCGTGTCGACCCGGACGGCGATGCGTCAGGTGGAGCAACTGGGCGCGGACACCTTCCTTCTGGATGGCAGTTCGCTATCGGTGCTGACGCAGCGGACCCTGGATGGCCTGTACGCCGTGGATAGTCTCCGGGATTCGCGACTGGCGACGCTCGGTGGGGTGGACCGGTTCCAAGTCAGGCCAGGTCGGCTGTGGTCGGTGGGGGCGGGCGTCGTTTCGACAGCGGCGCTTCCCGGGGTACTGACTGTCAAGCAGTTGGACCTGCAGGGGCCCGCGCTGGATGTGGCCGGAGACGCGCGTCGGGCGTTCGTGGCTCGTGGGGGCGCTGGATTGACGGTGGTCGAGGTGGACCCGACGGGCGAGCTGTTCCGACGCGCGAGCGTGACGACCGAAGCCATCCACGCCGTGGCGCTGGAAGGTGAGTTCATGCTCGCCGGTGGCACCGCTGGTTTCCGCGTCTACACCCTGAACAGCGCGGGGGCGCTGGTGTCGCGAGGACAAGCGGGAACTCAGTCGCCCGTTCGTCGCCTCCGGATGGCGGGACGTCTGGCGGTCGTCACGACCGAACAGGATGTGCAGCTCTGGAACATCGAGCCGGCCTCGCCCGTATTGCTGGCGCGGTACGCCGCGCCGGATGCCAGGGACGCGGTGGTCGCGGGCGAGAGCGTGGTGGTGGCGCAAGGCAACGATGGGCTGCGTGTCTTTGACTCTCCCGCAATCCTTCCGGCGCCCATCGCGGAGCTGATGGGGCCCGCGGGGCCGCTTGTCACGGCGCCTGGCGAGTTCGTGACGTTCGAGGCGAGGACCTCTGGCGCGATGGTGGACGACGCTGAACTCCTGGTGAACGGCCAGCATTGGGCCCGGATCGAGCCCGGGCTCTCAACCGTAGGACAGTGGCGGATGCCGTCGTCTTCCGTTCAGGGAACGGAGTGGACGCTGCAGGTTCGCGCCCGTGGAGTCGGTGGAGTGACTGGCGTCTCCGAGCGCCGGGTTGTCCGCGCCGGAGTGTCTCCCTTCGAGGAGCCGCTCGCGTTGGCAATCGACCGCCCCGGGGATGACACCGGATATCATTCGGGAGAGCCCATCATGGTCTCAGCGAGGATCTGGGGCGGACATCCTCCGTATACGGTGAGCACGAGCGTGAATGACCTCTTCCTGGGGATGCTCACGTCGACCCCAGGTTCAGGAGGTCGGTACGAAGGTTCGATGCGTATGCCGCCGCAGTTGCAGGGTGGGGCGACCCTGCACATCGAAGTCATGGACAGCTCGGGTCAGTCACTGCGTAAGTCGAGGGTCATCCAGGCGGAGGCCACAACAGGCGTTCCCGGTGAGTTGCAGGGGCTGCCGGAGCGCTTGTTCGTGTCACCCGTGAAGAATCGCATCCATCTGTCCGCCGTGGATGATGGACCGAACGTTCTCCGGCTTTACGTTGACGGGGTCGTCGTGGCGAGCAGCTACCAGCGATGGGGTGGCAGCGAGAACGAGCTGGACTACGAGTTGGAACTTCCGACGAAGCTGCCGGGCGACACAGTGTGGCTGCGGGTCGTTGTCGAGGACACTCTGGGACAGAAGCTGGATACGGGGGAGCTGAGGTATGTCCTCAAGCCCCTTGTGGCCATCCCGACCATCGACGACTTCTATGCTCAGAGCGGCATCATGGAGGGAACCGCGACCTCCATTCATGTCGAGGCTTCCGATGTCGATGGAGACCTGGAGGGTGTGAGTGTCTGGGCCATCTTCGGAGCGACCTACATTGATCGCCTGCGAATCGAAGGCGGCTCAGCTCCTGCGCACATCATTCAGGTTCAAGGAGGCGTGCTCGACGCGTCGTTCATCGTGCCCCTCCTCTCCGACCCTCGAATGGCGGGTCAGAACACACTGGTGCTGATGGCAGTGGGAACGGACCTGGCAGGCCATGAGGTGCGGCGGTACATCCAAGTCGATGTAAACGAGGATGGGCCGCCAAGCATCTTCATCAATCCCAGGGGGTGGCCCCTCTCCCTGGCCGCAGGATATCCTATTGAATTCATCGCCCACGGGGAGGACATCTCTGGAATGGCTGGGATGACGATGGTCGCGACCCTGCCAGACGGGACCTCTGTCGAGGGGACCGTGACCTGTCCGTCTCCGACCACGTGCGAGGGGACGGTGGGTCCGCTGGTGCTCACGGAAGGAGACCTTGTCGTGAGTGTCCTGGCGACAGAGGTGGGCGGCAGGATTGCGACGCAGACGATGTCCTATCCGGTCGCGGCCAATGCACCGCCCAGAGTCGAGCTTCAGGTGGGGCCGAGCTATGGCGTCGTAGGGACCTCCATGCGAGTCGATGCCAAGGCATTTGACGAGAAGGCGCTCGCGTCGATGAACATCCTGGCCAACGGGGTCTCCTTCGCGGGCGCGGGTCCTCAGGAAGTGCAGTGGTTCGGGCTCTCCTTGACTGGATCGTACATTCCCACCGAGGTGGGCTCCGTGACGTTCTTGGCGACGGCGATGGACTTCCCGGGATTGGTTGGTAGTTCGTCCACCGTGGAATTGCCTGTGTTCCCTGCTGGGGCGGGAGCGTCCTGTAGTGCGGCGGTTGTCATGCCCATGGGGTCGTACTTCTATCCGACGGGTGTGCAGGTGAATCCGTACTTCACGCACCCCTGCTTCGGTGCATCCTTCTGGGGTTTGGGGTCGTGGCATTCGCTTCCATTCGATGGGCCTGTCGAGAGTCTCAGTCTGGAGTCCACGAACCGCCTGCCAGAACTGTTCGTCCAGGACATGACTGGGATTGAGGGATGCACCCCTGTTTCCGGTACGGTGACCTGTCGTTACTCTTCAGCAAGCTATGGACTCAGGACGGGGCCGCTTTCGAAGGACGCGAAAATCTTCATTCCCCAGATGCCCTTCAACCAGGGGATCAGGATCAGCGCTGCGGAACTGGGGACGGGGGCATTGTGTGTTCCGTCTTCGGAGTCGTTCACGTGCGCCCGTGGCACCTGCCAGTCCGTGGGCACGCCAGAATCGCCGGAGTATCGCTGCCAGAGCAGGCAGTGCGATGACGGCGTGAGCAATGGGGATGGGGATGACGTCGCGGACTATCCGAACGACCCGGGCTGTGACTCACCGGAAGATGATGATGAGACAGACCAGGGGCCTCCGCCTGAGTGCTCCGACAACGTGGACAACGATGAGGACGGGCGCAAGGACTGGCCCGAGGATCTTGGCTGCGGGAGCGCCGCAGGGGAGTCTGAAAACGGGATGGGAGAGACCTGTTCCGAGCCGATTGAGCTGTTGACCGCCATGGAGGAGAGCGCGACCCAGGCCGTGCTCACGTTCGACTTCGGAGTTGCATCGAACGATGAGTCGTTGGTCTGCTTGCCACCGGGCTCTGCACTGGGTGACCGCGTCATTGGCATACTCATGCCTGGACCGGGCTCCATTTCCCTCTCGGGCGATGCGCAGGTCCTTGGATTGTCATTGCGGAACGCTTGTGCCAACTCGACTCGGGACGCGACATGTCGAGCGCGGCAGGCTGGCGAAACCAGCGCTGTCTCCACGGGCTTGTGGGTGGACCAGCGTGGGCCGGTCTACGCCGTGGTCGAGGGCACGGGTGTGGGCCAGGTTGAAATCAGTGGATTCTTGGACATGGATTCAACCTGCGACCCTTCGCAGCCGTGGTTCCCGTGTAGCGATGGGCAGGGGTGTTTCCCTCGGGTGGACCCGGGTGGAGGCGTGTCCTCTTCGGAGTTCCAGTGTCGGGCTCCCCGATGCAACGACTTCGAAGATGGCGATGGGGATGGTCGGAACGACTTCCCTTATGACCCAGGATGCGTGGACCCGTCCGACGACGACGAGACGGATCCCGTTCCGGTGCCGGCCTGTGGTGACTCATTGGACAACGAGCCTGAGGGATTCAAGGACGGCCAGATCGACTTTGGCCAGTCGGGGGGCCCGATGGAGGACCCGTCGTGCATGAGCGCGGCGGATGACGACGAGTTCTACTGCGGTGAGGTGATCTCCACCGCGAACCTGCCACTGTCCTCGCTGGTCGTTCAGGGACGACTGCTCAAGTCAGGCAAGTACGTGAGAACCTGCGTGTCGCTGTCCGCCGCGCATGCCAACGCCTATGACTTTATTGCCCCCGTGCCAGGGGCCTACCGGTTCCGGGTCGAAAGCGCGGCCACTGCATACCTTTCCCTGCGGAAAGGAACGTGCAGAGGGGAGAGCTTCGAGTCGTGTCAATCCACGGCGGAGGGAGGAGCCGCCGAGTATGTGCTGTCCCTCGCCGCCCACGAACATGTCGTGGTCATCATCGATAGCAGGGAGGCCGCTGACTTCTCATTGAGGGTCGACATGCCCTTCTCTTGCGGCAATGGCGTCGATGACGACGGCGACGGACGCATCGACTACCCCAATGAGCCCGGGTGTGAGTCCCCGATGGATGCGGATGAGCAGGACCCTTCTGCGCCTCCGGTTTGTTCCGATACTGTCGACAATGATGGAGATGGGCGTGTCGACTACCCCGCCGATCCGAAGTGTGGGTCGGCGTCGGGAACGACGGAGCGTGTGAGTTGCCAGGGGGTCGAAGGCATCGTGCTGACCGACCCGTTGCCCATCTGGACGACAGCGAACACGTCAGGTGTGAGCCGCATCGACCACGATGCCTGTGGCTATGGATCGACGGGGCCAGAGAAGGTGTATTTCTGGGTGGCGCCTCAAGCGGGCACGTACCGGATTGATACGGAGGACTCCAGCATCGGGACAGTGCTCGCGGTCTACCCGGCGTCGTGCCGTCCCGAACAGGCCATGGTCTGTGACGGGACTCCTGCGAACAGCGACTACCCGACGCAGGTTGAGGTTGACCTATCGGAGGGCGAAGCCATCAACATCGTCGTGGATGGCCTGTCCTCGGAGGACGAGGGAAGCATCCGCCTCAGCATTCGCCGACTGTAAGGCTGGCTGTCGTGTGGAGAAAGCTGGCGTCCTGCATGTCGGCTCGCAGGACGCCAGCCGTGGGGTGTCTCCAATGGAGCAGTCGATGGGGTCTCGGCGATTCTTCTATTTCCTTCCTCGCGGCGGCGAGCCGCTGGCACTTCGTGATGCTGTGCGTGCATTGACGGCTGCGGGGATGGTGTTTGGCCCCATGGCGTTTGTCGGGTCGATGGGTGGAGATGGTGTCCTGAGGTCACCACGTGAACTTCGGCCTGGTGGTTCCAGGGGCGCGGTCTCTCTGGAGTCGTTGATGCTGGCGAAAGAGGAGTACGTCGAAGTTGAATGGTGAGACATTCTGCTGTTGATGACGTGTGTGTTCTGCTTGGGCAGCCTGATGTGTGTGGCCGCTTGGAAAAGAAACACTGATGGGACGAAGTCCGTCAGTCGGGAAGCCTTGTATGGTGGTGACCACCCGGACCTGCGCGTCGAGCAGACCTATGGCGCGGATGGTCGGCTCACTCCCAGCACGGAGACGTACGCCCTGACGTTCGGTACCACAGACGACCTTACGCGCCGGGCACTCGTCATCGCGTCGACGAGGGACAAGGCCCATGCGCGGGCCGCGAGCGTGAACAACGCCCCATCACGATCAACCGCACCCCCGCGGACCTGGGCTGTACCTCGACTCGGGCCGCACTGCCCCGTTGTCCGGCACTGTGATCGTGGGATGCTGGCCGTCGAAGCAGGGCCCGCTGAGGGGCGGCGCCGCTTCCACAGGACCTGGGCAGGTCGGACCAACCGGAGGGCTTCAGCGTCGCAGCGCCACAGGGACGCCACGCCGGCGCGTCAGCCACTGTCCGCCACACGGTGCTGCGAGCGGAACCCCTTGGGAAATCAAGGGGTTCCGCTATGACCCCGACAGGAATCGAACCTGTGGCCTGCGGTTTAGGAAACCGCCGCTCTATCCAACTGAGCTACGAGGTCGGACGGCTAAAGCTGCGGAACTACTTGTACTTTCTGATGAAGGGCCGCCACCTTCGGCGAGTCCTTCACCCCGGTACGTAAGCAGTACGTAACCGGCTAGCGCGTTATAGCAGGCGGCTGGAGGCGTGCAACGAGAGTGAGGCCCTGGCCGAGCTGCCACTCTCCGGGCGGCGCCCCTGACGCCTATCCGACAAAGGGGGAGGCAGCCGATGCGCTCTGCCCAGCGGGGACCAAGTTGCCCGCTTCCTCGCCCCAAGGCCGAGGGACGCAGCGGGCGCCACCACCGCCCTGCGCAATGGCAAGAGGCCCGCTGGGGGTGGAACCTCCGCGTGCGCCGCGTGAACCTTCTGGTGCTACCGCCCATGTTCCAAGCACATCGGCTGGCCAGTGAAGGGCCATGACCTCGATGAGTGAAGGAGGTCTTGTATGCGTCGTGCTGATGCACGAGGGCCTTCGATCTCCCCTCTGTGATGCCGCCTTGAAACAACTGTCCATCCCAGCGTGAGAGGTTTCTGCCCGAGGATGGCGGAAACGCATGCCGGATCACGAAGTTTCATGGAGGCCCATCAGAATCCTGAGCCGCCATTTTCTTGGGGCGGACGAGGCGCGGGGCTGAAACCGGTGGCAGGTATGCAATGGTACGTGGATTGCTTGTTGGGGGCGACTCTTCACGAGAATGGAGTCGTGCGGATGTTCTGGAAAAGAATGGTTGTCATTCTGGGAATCGGTGTCGGGGCGGTGGCTTGTGGTGATAGCGACAACGAGGGTGGAGGGGAGCCGTTGACGCCCGAGGAGTGTCTCGCAAAGGGAGGGAGTCCACTGGGAGATCCGGGAGATGGAAGCACCCACAGGGACGGGTGTCCTCTGGGGCAGCGGTTGCTCGGAGACCTCGTGTTCGGCGAAGAGGGAGGCATCTGCTGTAAGTAGTCGCCACCCAGATGTTCAGCCGCCCATTTCCCGTGGGGGGCGACTGCTCGGGGACCTGGATGGCCCAGGTCCCGACAGTGTCATGGCTCATTCTCGCGAGCCATGTCCGCCTGTCATTGCTGCCAATCCCTTCCCTTGGGCAGCTCTCTGGCCCGTGCCCTGGCACCGCTTCGTGTGTTTGGGATTCCATCGAAGCGCCCACGTCCGCGGTGACGCGATTGAGGGAGCCGAAGGCACCCATCACGAAGAATCGCTTGCTGTCGTGAATCCAAAAGGACCCTGGAGCCACGAGTTCAGGCTCGGGACCTTCGGAAGGGTTGCAAATGGGCTGCTGGATGCCTGCTCGACCGCTTCGGGCCCGAGAAAAGGGTCCTCGCTCGGGAACAAATTCGCCCCGGACCCTGTCGATATGTACGAACGTACACATGGAGGGTATCTTCTCCCTGAGCCAGGAGTCCCATGGCGACCCGACGAAACGACCCCGACCGACGCGACCGCATCATTGACGCCGCGCTCTCGGTCATCGCGGAGGGTGGGGTGGCGGGCACTTCGCACCGGCGCGTCGCGGACCGGGCCGGGGTGCCTCTCGGCTCGATGACCTACCACTTCACGAGCATGGACGAGCTGCTGCGCGAGGCCTTCACCCGCTTCGCCGAGCGTGTCAGCGAGCGCTTCGCTGCGCGACTCTCGGCGGTCGCTTCTCGTGACGAGCTCGCCACGGCCATCGTCGACCTGGTTCACAAGGACCTCGTGGCCGGTCCCGACGACCTGGTGCTCACGCTCGAGCTCTACACCCTCGCGGCCCGGAAGCCCGCCTTCCGGAAGATCACCCACGACTGGATGCGCCGCAGCCGCGCGGTGCTCGAAGAGCACGTCGACGCGCGAACCTCCCACAAGCTCGACGCCTTGATTGAAGGCCTGTTCATCCACGTCAGCCTCGACCCGACACCGCACGGCCGCGACGTCACTCGCGACGCCGTGCTCCAATTCCTCTCATCCTAGAGCCGCTGCCTCATGACCATCCCCCTCCGCCCCCCGGTGCTCCGCGAGCACCGAGCGGCCCGCGCCGCCGTCGCGGTGCTGTTCCTCACCAATGGCGCCATCTTCGCCAACCTGTTGCCGCGCTATCCGCAGATCAAATCCGACCTCGGGCTCAGCAATGCCCAGTACGGACTCGCCGTCGCGGCCTTCCCGTTCGGAGCCCTGGTGGCCGGACTGGCCGCCGGAGCGCTCATCCGTCGCTTCCGCTCGTCACGGGTCGCCGTGGCCGGGACGGTGCTCACGGGGCTGGGCGTATTGTGCGCTGGTGTCGCGCCCTCGTGGGTGGCGCTCGCGGTGACACTCTTTCTCGCTGGCAGCATGGATGCGATCACGGACGTGGCCCAGAACTCCCACGGTTTGCGGGTGCAGCGTCTCTATGGCAGGTCGATCCTCAATGGGTTCCACGCGGTCTGGAGCATTGGCGCCGTGCTGGGGGGACTCATGGGCGGGCTCGCCGCGGGGCTCAACGTGCCGCGTGGCGTCCACCTGGGTGTCTCGGCCCTGGTCTTCTCACTCGTGTCGTTGACCGCCCTGCGCTACTTGCTGCCCGGCCCCGAGCCCACTGCGTCCAATGTCTCATCCGAGGCCGCGTCGCATCTGGAGAGTGACCCGGCACGCCGTGGAGCGCCGGGTCGACTGCGCCTGGGGCTCGTGGTCGCCGCGCTGGTCCTGATTGCCCTCGGCGGAGCGCTCGTCGAGGACGCGGGGTCGACCTGGGCGGCTGTCTATCTTTCCGGCACGCTCGGCGCGGGCGTCGCGGTCGCCTCGTTCGGATACGTGGCGCTCGTGGGTTCGCAGTTCGTGGGGAGGCTGCTCGGCGACAGGTTCGTCGACAGATTCGGACAGCGCGCCGTGGCTCGGGCAGGAGGCGTGCTCGCGGCGGTGGGCATGGGGGCGGCTCTGCTGTTCCCGTCGGTGCCCGCCACCATCGCCGGGTTCGCGCTCGCGGGCTTCGGAGTCTCGACGCTGGTGCCCGCCGCCATGCACGGTGCTGACGAGCTTCCCGGACTGCGACCTGGCACGGGCCTCACGCTCGTGAGCTGGTTGATGCGCCTGGGCTTCCTCTTGTCTCCTCCCGTGGTCGGCCTCGTCGCCGACGCCGTGGGACTTCGCGTGGGGCTGCTCGTGGTGCCGCTCGCTGGCGTGCTCGTGCTGACCTTGTCCGGAGTTCTGTCTTCCACCCGCCTCCCTGAGAAGCGGTCCGGCTGAGCGGGCCGCACAGGGGGCCGGAGCCACCATCCATCGCGGAACACTGCCGCGAGTTGCACGGGGCCTGTCGCCAGGGCCCTGGCTTCGGAGGGGCGCGCGCAAGTACAACCCGGGTTGTCAGGCGGGCACGTCGCTCGCCGCCCCTGGACCCATGCTCGCCAACCTCCACAACGCCGACATTCCCCAACCCGTGCTCGACGTCATCGCCCGGCTGCGAGAGCTGGGCCACGCCGTGTATCTGGTGGGCGGCTGCGTCCGGGACATGGTTCGCAAGGTCCACCCGAAGGACTTCGACGTGGCCACCAGCGCGCTCCCCGAGGAGGTCCAGCGCGCCTTCCGCAAGGTCATCCCCACGGGCATCCAGCACGGCACCGTCACCGTCGTGCAGGGCGGCACCCATGTCGAGGTGACGACGTTCCGCTCGGAAGGGGACTACCTCGACGGACGGAGGCCCAGCTCCGTCGCTTTCGAGCGCGACATCGTCAAGGACCTGTCCCGGCGCGACTTCACCATCAACGCGATGGCCTACAACCCGCTGGACCGCGACCTCGCAGACCCGTTCGGCGGCCAGACGGACCTCCAGGCCCAGCTCATCCGGTGCGTGGGTTCGGCCCTGGAGCGCTTCTCCGAGGATGGTCTGCGCCCCATGCGCGCGGTCCGCTTCGCCGCGGTGCTCGGCTTCTCGCTCGACCCGGACACCCGCGACGCCATTCCCGCGACCCTCGCCGTGTTCCGCAAGGTCGCCCTGGAGCGCGTGCGCGAGGAGCTGACCAAGTTGCTGCTCTCTCCGCGCGCGGAAGGGGGGCTGCTGCTGCTCGCGGAGACGGGGCTGCTGGACGTGTTCCTCCCCGAAGTGGCCCGAGCCACCCCGGAAGCCGCCCGGCTCGCGCGCGCCGCGGTGCAGGCCGCGCCGAACGACATCGAGATTCGCGTGGCCGTGCTGCTCGCGGACCTCGTCGACCGCGCCCAGGCTCGTGACATCGGCCTGCGGCTCAAGTTCCCCAACAAGGTCGCCGACCTGGTGGCCCTGCTCGTGGAGACCGCGAAGCTGGAAGAGCGCTTCTCGGACACGGACTCCTCGTTGCGCCGCCTCCTGGCTCGCGTGGGGCTCCCCCAGCTTCCGCAGCTCCTCGCGGTGGCCCGGGCCCGCGTCCAGGTCCGTGCCCCGGAGCGCCTGCCAGACCTGGATCGCCTGTGCGCGCGGCTGGAGGCCCTCGCCGCCGCGAAGCCGCCCCTGGTGCCCAAGGACCTGGCGCTCACGGGGGGCGACATCATGGCCACGCTCGCCGTCGGCCCGTCGCCCATCGTCGGCGAGGCGACACGCTTCCTCATGGACTCGGTGCTCGACGAGCCCGCCCTGAACACCGCCGAGGGCCTCAAGCAGCGGCTCCAGGCCTGGCAGTCGGCTCGCACGGGGGCCTGAGCCCGGCCGGTGGGCGGCCCTCCCACCGGGCTCCGGGGTCGGGTTTGGGGGGCTCCCCCCGTCCTCCCGCGTGCGCCCGGACGCTGGGGCGTGTAGGAAGGGGCACCATGCGAGTCGTCGTTGCGATGAGCGGCGGGGTGGATTCCTCGGCCGCTGCCGCCCTGCTCAAGGAACAGGGCCACGAGGTCATTGGCATCACCCTGCGCGTCTGGTCCTACGAGGGCAAGGCGAAGTGTGGGAGTTGCTGCAGTCCGGACGATATCGATGACGCACGCGCCGTCGCCCAGACGCTCGGGATTCCGTTCTACGTCGCCAACGCGGAGGAGATCTTCCAGGACCGCGTCGTCAATCCCTTCGTCCAGTCCTACCTCGGTGGGCGCACGCCCATCCCGTGCGTGGCCTGCAACCGCGACGTGAAGTTCAACTTCCTCCTCAAGCGCGCCCGAGCGCTCGGAGCGAGGCTTGCGACCGGCCACTACGCGCGTGTGGAGGAGACCGACGGCCGCTTCGTCCTGCGCCGCGCCGTCGACGCCGCGAAGGACCAGAGCTACTTCCTCTTCACGCTCGGCCAGGACGAGCTGCGCGACATCGTCTTCCCCGTGGGGGACATGACGAAGGCGGAGGTCCGCGCCGTCGCCGAGCGCCACGGCCTGACCACCAGCCACAAGCCGGAGAGCATGGAGATCTGCTTCGTGCCGGACGGTGACTACGCGGGCTTCGTGGAGAAGGTCGCCGGCCCCCAGCCCTCGGGCGAGATTGTCGATGGGGACGGCCAGGTGCTCGGCACCCACCAGGGCATCCACCGCTACACGGTGGGGCAGCGCAAGGGGCTCAACCTGGGTGGCGGACAGGTGCGCTACGTCCAGCGACTGGAGCCGGAGACCCACCGCGTGGTGGTGGGCAGCGCCGAGGAGACGGGGCGTGATCGCTTCGGGCTGCTCCAGCCCCACTGGGTGGATGCGCCACCGTCCCCGGAGACGCCCGTGGAGGTCCGCATCCGGCACCGCCACGCGGGGGCCGCGGGACGTGTGGAAATCTCGCCCCATGGTCTCGTTTCGGTGAAGTTGGATGCCCCCGCGCGAGCCGTCACCCCAGGACAGGCCGCGGTGGTCTACGCTCAGGACAAGGTGCTGGGTGGTGGTTGGATCGTCTGAGCTCGAGTCGTCTTGAGGAGGAAGCGGGACATGGCGCAGCGCCTCATGGGATGTCTGCTCGTGGCCGCGACCGCGAGCCTGGTCACCGCCTGTAAGGAGCGCTCGGACAAGCCCATCGCCGGGTTGCTCGCGGCGGGGGCCCCGGTGCTGCGTACGCAGGGCAAGGAGCAGCGCACCGTCGCCGTCGGTGCCCAGCTCACGGGGGACGCGCTGCTCACGGCCACCGGTCCCGCCGTGCTCGAGTACTTCGGCGGAGGCCTGCGCTTCCTCGAGAAGGGCGACACGCTGGAGATTGGCGACGCGGACGAGGCGAAGCTCCACGGCTCCAACCTCCCGGCGCACCGGTGGGTGGAGGGCAGCGTGCAGGAGGCGCCTCGCGCGCTGCGCATCGTCGCCGCCCGCTACACCAACGTGCAGGTGACACCCAAGAGCGCGCACGAGGACGCGTACACCTCCACGCAGTACTTCGTCGCCTTCTTCACGCCCAACGGCTTGCAGCGGCTGGGCTCGGACACCGATCACGAAGGGCCGCACACGCCGCTGCCCGCGCCGCCGTTCCGTCCGAAGGTCCCCTTCATCCATGCGGGAGACCTGGGGGAAGGTGGGCTGGTGGCGGTGGTGGATGATGGCTTCGCCGTGGCGGAGACGGATGACCTGGCCACCGCCGTGCTCCTGGAGGGGCGCGAGGTGCCCCTGGGCCGCACCGTCCGCCTGCTCGTGCCGGATGGGGCGGAAGTCACCTTGAGGGCGAAGGACGGCTCCGAGGTCGAGGTCGAAGGCCCCGCCGACCTGCGCCTGCGCTGAGGCGTGGGGCAGGGTGGTTTGTCCTCGCGGGTGCGCCTTCTGTAGAGTCCACCGTCCCTCGCGGAGGTGTGCCATGACGAGGAGTGAGCTCATCGAGCGCATCGCGGCGCGTGCACCCCACGTCCCGCGGCGCGAGTTGGAAGCCATCGTCCATGCCGTCTTCGACTGCATGGCGGAGGCCCTCGTGGCGGGAAAGCGCATCGAGCTGCGAGGCTTTGGCGTCTTCTCCCTTCGCACGCGCCGCGCCCGTACGGGACGCAATCCGAAGACGGGGCAGAGTGTCGCCGTGCCGGAGCGCCGCACGCTCAGCTTCGCCGCCGGCAAGGAGCTGCGCGCGCGGCTCAATGCGCCCGCGCCGAGGCAGGAGCCCGTGGGCTCCGTGCTGCCCTCGGTGGCGCTCGCCACGGCGGTGTTGCCGGTGACGTCCGTGGCGCGGTGACGGCGCGGCCAGGACGCCGCTTCCGTGAATTTGACCGGGTGGGGGGTGGGGCGTACTTTGCCTCGACGCCGACGCTACAGGCCGCAACACGGACTCGTGTGGCCCGCTCTGTCCGCGCGCGAGGATCCCTGAGTCATGCGAGACGCCCACCGGATGAAGGAGAAGTTCGACGTCTCTCTCGACAACCGGCAGATTGTGAGCCTGTTGATCGCCGGCATCGTCGTGCTCGGCGCCGTCTTCGTGTTGGGCGTCGTCGTGGGGAAGAAGCTCGCCGGTGACGTGCAGACGGCCAGCGCTCCCGATCTGCTCTCCGCGCTGGATGCCAATGCCCAGGCGCTCCAGGCCGTGCAGCACAAGGACTCCGCGCTCACCTTCCAGGACGAGCTGACGCGCAAGGCCAGCGCCGAGCCCGTCGCCGTCGCTCCGAAGCCCGCCGCTCCGAAGCCCGCCGCGCCCGTGGAGAAGCCCGCGCCCAAGCCGCCCGAGCCCGCCAGGACCGCCGCGATGGCCCCGACGCCGGACCCCGACACGGGCGAGCTGCCCCCGGAGGAGCCCGCCGAGGAGCCCCAGGCCGTCGCTGTCGCCGAGACGCCCAAGCCCACCCCTGCGCCCGTCGCGGAGAAGCCCGCCGCCGCTCCCGCCGAGAAGCCCGCCCCCGTCGCCGCGAAGCCCGCACAGGTGTCGGGCAAGGTGGAGACGGCGGCCGTGCCCACGCGGACGACGCAGAAGGAGGGCGGAGGGATGAAGGACGCCATCGCCCGCGCCGCGCAGTTGCCGGACCCGGCGGTGAAGGGTGGGGCCTTCACGCTCCAGCTGTCGGCCTTCCAGGACAAGCAGGAGGCCGACCGGTTCATGGCCCGGTTGCGTGATAGGGGCTATGCCCCCTATATCGTCACGGCGGAGGTGGCCGGTAAGGGCACCTGGTACCGCGTGCGCATGGGCACCTTCGCCTCGAAGGACGCTGCGACGCGGTATCTGTCAGACTTCAAGCGTGAGACCCAGCTCGACGCGTTCGTGGCCGGCACGAACTGAGAGCGGGCGAGGAAGACGGGAAGCACCATGACGACGACTAGGCGGGTGGAGAAGCCCTGGGGCCACGAGCTCATCTGGGCCCACACCGAGCGCTACGTGGGCAAGCTGCTGCACGTGAAGCAGGGCCACAAGCTCAGCCTGCAGTACCACAACCAGAAGGACGAGACGATCCACGTCCAGAGCGGCAAGCTGCTCTTCGTCGTCGACGAGGGACAGGGGCTCATCGAGAAGGAGATGAACCCGGGGGAGAGCTACCACATCAAGCCCCTCACCAAGCACCGCATGGTGGCCATCACCGACTGCGACATCCTCGAGGTCAGCACCCCCGAGCTGGATGACGTCGTGCGGTTGGAGGACTCCTACGGCCGCACCGGCACCAGCAAGCCGTAGTCGCTCCGCCGGGAAGGCGCGGCTCGCACTTCAGTCGCGGGCCGCGTTGTTGGGATTGCGGGTCCACTTGTCGACGGTGCCATCGCCGTCCAGGTCCTCGCCGATGCGGTCCACCTGACCGCCCTCCCAGTATTCCCAATAGTCCACGCGCCCGTCGGAGTTGGTGTCGCGCTCCTTGCGCACCAGGACACCCCGCTCGTAGAAGGTGACGCTGTCCGCGCGGCCGTCGCCGTCGAAGTCCCGCTCGCGGCGAGTGTTGGCCCCCTTCTCGTAGAAGTAGGTGGCGTCCACCTTGCCGTCGTAGTCCAGGTCCATCACCTCGCGCATCAGCGCGCTGGCCTCGTCGAAGTAGCGCGTCAGGTCCACGCGGCCGTCCCAGTTCAGGTCCAGCTCCTGGCGCACCTTGCGAAACCGCTCCTCGCCATTCGCGCCCGCGTCCGCCACCGTGTAGGTCCACACGTCCGGCTTGCCGTCGCCGTTCACGTCCTGCTGCGTGACGTGTTCGCCACGCGCGGGTTCCGGGTGGATGGCCTCGGACGAGGCGGGTGAGGACTTACCCGGGGCGTTGGTGCCGCGCTCGGCGGCCTTGTCGCTGGCGCAGCCGGTGAGCAGGCCGGAGGTCATCAACCCGAGGAAAATCCAGCGCTTGCTGCCGGTCATGCGGTGCTCCCGGGACGCAGCGGCCTCTCCGCCGAGGCGTGCGCACGAGATGCTTTCGCGCGCCACGTCATTCCATATATTTTCACATATAGCCATGGCCCGAAAGAAGATCAGCACCACCATCTACATCACCCCGGAGCAGAACGAGCTCCTCAAGGCGCTGAACCAGAAGACGAAGGTGCCCGTGGCCGAGTACATCCGCCAGGGCATCGACCTGGTCCTGGAGAAGTACAAAGCGCAGCTGCCGGGGCAGGCGACCTTCGACGAGATTTGACAGAGAGACGAGGCGCGACGTGAAGAGCATGCAGGGCAAGCGAGTGGTGGTGCTGGGGGGCGCGGGCTTCGTGGGCTCGCACCTGTGCGAGCGCCTTCTGGACGACGGTGCGGCCGCCGTGACGGCCGTGGACAACCTCATCACCGGCAACGAGGAGAACCTGCGCACGCTGAAGGGCCGGCCGGGTTTCAGCTACGTGAAGGCGGACATCATCGAGGGCATCCCGGTGAAGGAGCCCTTCGACTACATGTTCAACATGGCCTCGCCCGCGTCGCCCATCGACTACGCGAACCTCCCGCTGGAGACGCTGCGCGTGGGGTCCATCGGCACGGAGAACGGGCTGAAGCTGGCGGAGGCGAACAAGGCCGTCTTCCTGATGGCGTCCACCTCCGAGGTCTATGGAGATCCGCTGGTGCACCCGCAGCGCGAGGACTACTGGGGCAACGTCAATCCCATCGGCCCGCGTTCGGTGTACGACGAGGCCAAGCGCTACGCGGAGGCGGTGACTGCGGCCTACGGTCGCAAGGGCGTGCAGGTCCGCATCGTTCGCATCTTCAACACCTACGGCCCGCGCATGCGGCTCAACGACGGCCGCGTGGTTCCGGCCTTCGTGGGTCAGGCGCTCAAGGGCGAGGACTTCTCCGTCTTCGGCGATGGCAGCCAGACGCGCTCGTTCTGTTACGTGAAGGACCTGGTGGACGGCCTGGTCCGGCTCGCGCTGTCGGACGAGCCCCATCCGGTCAACATCGGCAACCCCCGGGAGATGACCATCCGTCAGTTCGCGGAGGCCGTGCGCACGGCGGCGGGCGGCGGGGGGAGCATCATCGAGAAGCCCTTGCCCAAGGATGATCCCAAGCAACGTCAGCCAGACATCACCCGCGCCCGCACGCTGCTCGGCTGGGAGCCCAAGGTGCCTCTGGAGGAGGGTCTGCGGGAGACCATCGCGTGGTTCCGCGAGGTTGCCGTGCGGCGATCCCCGTCATAGGTTGCCGCCGCGAGAGACTCTGAAATCAAAGACAGTTTGGCCACGGCCGGGTGGCGGGGAGACGGAAGCGTGAAAGTCCTGGTGACGGGTGGAGCGGGCTTCATCGGCTCGCACGTGTGCGACGAGTTCCTGAAGGCGGGACACGAGGTCATCGCGTTGGATGACCTGTCGGGTGGCAAGAAGGAGAACCTGGACCCGCGCGTCCGGCTGGCCGTGCATGACATCCGCAGCCGCGAGGCCGCGGAGCTCATCAAGTCGGAGAAGCCCCAGGTGCTCTGTCACCTGGCGGCGCAGATGGACGTGCGGCGCAGCGTGGATGATCCGGGCTTCGACGCGGATGTGAACATCCGCGGCATGCTGAATCTACTGGAGGCCTCGCGCGTCGCGGGCGTGAAGAAGGTCATCTTCAGCTCCACCGGCGGCGCCATCTACGGCGAGCAGGACGTGTTCCCCGCGCCGGAGTCCCACGCGACGCGCCCGGTGTCCCCGTACGGGGTCTCCAAGGCGGCGGGGGAGCTGTACCTGGGCTACTACCGGGCCCAGTACGGCCTGCCGTACGTCGCCCTGCGCTACGCCAACGTGTACGGCCCGCGACAGAACCCGCATGGCGAAGCGGGCGTGGTGGCCATCTTCTGCCAGCGCCTGCTCTCCGGGCAGGGCTGCACCATCTTCGGTGAGGGCAAGCAGACCCGCGACTTCGTCTTCGGGCCCGACGTGGCCCGGGCGAACCGGCTGGCCTTCGAGAAGGACTACGTGGGCGCCATCAACATCGGCACCGGCGTGGAGACCGACATCAACCGCCTCTATGCGCTGCTGGCAGAGGCCGCGGGTTCGACGGCCGCCGTGGCCCACGCGCCCGGCAAGCCCGGCGAGCAGCTGCGCTCGTGCATCGACAACTCGCTCGCGAAGAAGGTGCTCGGCTGGGAGCCGTCCGCCGACCTGCGCGAGGGGGCTCGCCGCACCGTCGCCTACTTCCGCGAGAAGGCCGAGCCGGTCCGCGTCCACGGCTGAGGCTGGCTGACGGGAAGCTGGGCAGGGGAGTCCGGGAGGAAGTCGCCTCCCGGACGGGGCCTCGTGCCCTGTCGTCCCCGGGTGGCCGGGCGTCCGTTCAGGGGAGCACGGTGGTTGGGGGAACAATCGGGCGCCCCCGACGGGTTGCTCGTCTGGCGGGCGTTCGCGCGTAGATTTTCGCGCGGTTCGATGTTAGGCACGCCCGCTTCTTCCGACGAGCGCCACGAACATGCCGGCTGAAAACGCGCACATCCGCAACTTCTGCATCATCGCCCATATCGACCATGGAAAGTCGACGCTGGCTGATCGCCTCCTCGACAAGACGGGGACGCTGAGCAAGCGCGAGGCGCAGGCCCAGTTCCTCGACAACATGGACATCGAGCGCGAACGGGGCATCACGATCAAAGCCCAGTCCGTGCGGATGAACTACACCGCGAAGGACGGCAAGCAGTACGTCCTCAACCTCATCGACACGCCGGGGCACGTCGACTTCGCGTACGAAGTCAGCCGCAGCCTGGCCGCGTGCGAGGGCGCGCTCCTGGTGGTGGACGCGTCGCAGGGCGTGGAGGCGCAGACGCTGTCCAACGTCTACATGGCGTTGGACCACGAGCTGGAGATCATCCCGGTCATCAACAAGATCGACCTGCCCAGCGCGGACGTCGACCGCACCCGCGCGGAGATTGAAGACGTCATCGGCATCGACGCCTCCGTGGCCGTGCCCGCCTCCGCGAAGGAAGGCATCGGCATCCACGAGATTCTGGAAGCGGTGGTCGCGCGCGTGCCGCCGCCGACGGGCTCGCCGGACGCGCCGCTCAAGGCCCTCATCTTCGACTCCTGGTACGACAACTACCGGGGTGTGGTGACGCTGGTGCGCGTGCTGGAAGGCACGCTCAAGCTCAAGCAGAAGATCAAGCTGTTCAGCAACAACAAGGTCTTCGAGGTGCAGGAGCTGGGTGTCTTCACCCCGTTCTCCCGCCCCGTGACGCAGCTCATGGCCGGCGAAGTGGGCGTGCTGGTCGCCAACATCAAGGAGCTGCTGGACGCGAAGGTCGGCGACACCGTCACGGAGGAGGCCCGTCCGACGCAGGAGCCGTTCCCGGGCTTCCAGGAAGTGAAGCCGATGGTGTTCTCCGGCATCTTCCCGATCGAGTCCGACCAGTACGAGAACCTGCGTGACGCGCTCGCGAAGCTGAAGCTCAACGACTCCGCCTTCACGTACGAGCCCGAGTCGTCCACGGCGCTCGGCTTCGGCTTCCGCTGCGGCTACCTGGGCCTGTTGCACATGGAGATCGTCCAGGAGCGCCTGGAGCGCGAGTACAACCTGAACCTCATCACCACCGCGCCCAGCGTGGTGTACCAAATCACCAGCGGCAAGGGTGACGTCCAACTGGTGGACAACCCCGCCAAGCTGCCGCCGGTGCAGAACATCGCGAAGTTCGAGGAGCCCATCCTCACCTGTCACATCCACGTCCCCAATGACCACCTGGGCGCCATCCTGAAGCTGTGCCAGGACCGCCGTGGTGTGCAGAAGGACATGAAGTACCTGGGCAGCAGCGGGCAGCGCGTGCAGGTGACGTACGAGATGCCGATGGCCGAGGTGGTCTTCGACTTCTTCGACAAGCTCAAGAGCGTGTCGCGCGGCTACGCCAGCCTGGACTACGAGCTGACCGGCTACCAGGAGGCGGATCTGGCGCGCCTGGACATCCTCATCAACGGGGAGCCGGTGGACGCGCTGAGCGTCATCGTGCACCGCGAGCGCGCCTACCTGCGCGGTCGCGAGGTCTGCGCGAAGCTGAAGGAAGTCATCCCGAAGCAGATGTACGAAGTGGCCATCCAGGCGGCGATCGGCGCGAAGATCATCTCCCGTGAGACCATCTCCGCCATGCGCAAGAACGTGCTCGCCAAGTGCTACGGTGGTGACATCAGCCGCAAGCGCAAGCTCCTGGAGAAGCAGAAGGAGGGCAAGAAGCGCATGAAGCAGGTGGGTACGGTGGAGATTCCGCAGGAGGCCTTCCTCGCGGTCCTCAAGTCGGAGCAGTAGCCATGAACGCTGCCAGTCCTTCCGCCAACCCTCCCGCGAAGCTGGCGACCGCGATGGCGGCCCGGCGCACCCCTGAACAGGTGCGCGCGCGCCGTAAGTTGCTGTGGCGCGAGATGCTCACCAGCCTGTGGGCCCCGCTGTGCATCGTCGCCCTGGTGCTGTTCCCGTACACGACGCTCATCGAGTTCGTGCCCACGGCGGCCGCCTGGGCCCAGCCCGCGATGAAGGGGCTGGGGCTGCTGATGGTGGCGTACTTCGTCGCGCTGCTGGTGTGGCGCAACGTGTCGCCCCGCGAGAAGCAGCTGCGCCGGCTGCGGCACGAGGCGCATGAACTCATCTCCGAGAACGAGCGCATCCTCCAGAAGCCGCAGGTGCGCGAGAAGCTCTCCCCGGCGCTGACGGAGCAGATCACCGAGCAGGCGCTGAAGGTGGAGTCAGCCTCGGCCGAGGGAGATCTGGAGAAGCTGGCCCGCGAGGTGAGGGCGCTGGAAGCGCTCACCTCCCAGCACCTGGGTGCGTTCCGCAAGGAGTCGCCCATGGATTTCGTGGGCGGCTTCGTGAAGATGTTGCTGGTCGCCCTGGTGTTCCGGACGTTCATCGTGGAGCCGTACCGGATTCCCTCCGGCTCCATGCTGCCCACGCTCCAGATTGGCGATCAGGTCTTCATCAACAAGTTCATCTACGGGGTGCGCGTCCCGTTCGCCAACGTGGTGCCGTTCGTCATCGTCCGGCCTCCGGGGCGCGGGGACGTCATCGTCTTCAACAACCCCGTCAACGAGGCCACCGACTACATCAAGCGCGTGGTGGGCGTTCCCGGCGACACCGTGGAGATCTTCGACGGCGTGGTCCACATCAATGGCCAGCCGCAAACCCGCGAGAGTGTCGACAGCGAGTACATCGTCCACAACATCACGGATGCCGGTCAGTGGTACGACCAGCAGGAGTCGCTGTACCGGGAGAACCTGAGCGGCGTGCCGCACAGCGTGCTCCAGACGCCCTCGCGGATGCCTCGGCACGAGGGGCCCTACGTGGTGCCCGAGGGTCAGGTCTTCGTCATGGGCGACAACCGCGACAACAGCTCCGACAGTCGTCACGGCCTGGGCATCACCGGCTACGGCAAGACGGAGTTCGTGCCCTACGGCCACATCAAGGGCAAGGCGATGGTGGTCTGGCTGTCGCTGGGCTACCACGGCCTGCTGCACGGCCTGTTCGGTGGCACGGGTCTCCGGTTGGACCGCTTCTTCGAGCCCGTGCGCTGACCCACACCCGGGGGGCAGGCGACCCGCCACGCCTCGGACGGTGCTTGACGCGCCGCACGGCCCGGGGTACGCGGCGCCCCCGGCCATGAGACACCTCCTTGGAATCGAAGGCTGGCGCCGGGACGAGCTCGAAGCAGTGCTCGACAGGGCGCGCGCGCACCTGCCTGGTGGTCCAGACGTCACCCACACCCTGCGCGGCAAGGTGGTCGCCAACCTCTTCTTCGAGGACTCGACCCGGACGCGCACCTCGTTCCACATGGCCGCCCGAGGCCTGGGCGCCGGCGTCCTCAACTGGAGCCCCTCCGGTTCGTCCACCTCGAAGGGCGAGACGCTGCTGGACACCGCTCGCAACATCGAGGCGACGGGGCCCGTGGCCATCGTCATGCGCCACCGCTCGTCCGGTGCGCCCCACCTGGTGGCCAAACACGTCCGCTGCGCCGTCATCAACGCGGGGGACGGCACCCACGAGCACCCCTCCCAGGCCCTCCTGGACGCCTTCACCCTCCGTCAGCACTGGGGCAGCCTGGACGGCCGCACGGTGCTCATCGTCGGGGACATCCTCCACAGCCGCGTGGCCCGCTCCAACCTGTGGTGCCTGAAGGCCCTGGGCGCGCGGGTGGTCTTCTGTGGTCCGCCCACGCTGGTGCCCCCGGGACTGGAGTCGCTGGGCGCCGAGGTGACGCACAACCTGGACGCGGTGCTGCCTCAGGCGGACGCGGTGATGTGCCTTCGCCTGCAGATGGAGCGCATGGGCGAGGCGTTCCTGCCCTCGACGAAGGAGTACTCGCGCCTGTTCGGCCTCACCCCGGCCCGAGAGGACAGGATGAAGGCGGGCGCGCTGGTGATGCACCCGGGCCCCATCAATCGAGGCCTGGAGCTGGCGCCCTCGGTGGCGGACGGGCCCCGCAGCGTCATCCTGGAGCAGGTTTCCAACGGCGTCGCCGTGCGGCGGGCCATCCTCGAGGTGTGCGCGTCATGAGCTCCACGGTGCTTTTCCGGAGAGGGCGCGTCATCGACCCGCGCAACGGCGTCGATGGAGTCCGCGACGTCCTGGTGCGTGACGGCAAGGTGGCGGAGGTCTCCGACGCGCCGCTCCCCGTGCCCCCGGGCGCGGAGGTGGTGGAGGCCGCGGGACGCTGGGTGCTGCCGGGTTTCATCGACCTGCACGTCCACCTGCGCGAGCCGGGCGAGGAGGGCAAGGAGACCGTCCTCACGGGCTGCCGCGCCGCCGTGGCGGGAGGCTTCACCGCCGTTGTCGCCATGCCCAACACCAAGGTCGTCAACGACAGCGGGCTCGTCACGGAGCTGGTGCTGTCGCGCGCTCGCGCCGCCGGCCTGTGCCATGTGTACCCCGCGGGCGCCATCACCAAGGGCCTCAAGGGCGAGGAGCTGGCGGAGACGGGCGAGCTGGTGTCCTCCGGCTGTGTCGCCATCACCGATGACGGCCGCCCGGTGATGAACGCCGCGCTGATGCGCCGCGCGCTCCAGTACGCCACGCTCTTCGGCGTGCCCGTGATGGTGCACGAGGAGGACCTGACGCTGTCCGCCGGTGGCGCCATGCATGAAGGCACCACGTCCACGCGCCTGGGCCTGCGCGGCATTCCCGCCTCCGCGGAGGTGGCCATGGTGGCGCGAGACCTGGTGCTGCTCGAGGAGACGAAGGGCCGCCTGCACATCGCCCACGTGTCCTGCGAGGGCAGCGTGCGCCTCATCCGCGAGGCGAAGCGCCGGGGCCTGCTCGTCACGGCCGAAGCCACCCCGCACCACGTCATCCTGGATGACCGGGCGGTGGGGGACTACGACACCCACGCGAAGATGGCGCCGCCCCTGCGCGCGGACCGGGACGTGGAGGCGCTGCGCGAGGCGCTGGTGGATGGCACCGTGGACGCCATCGCCACGGACCACGCGCCCCATGGCGTGCTGGACAAGCAGGTGGAGTTCGAGAAGGGCATCAACGGCATCGTCGGGCTGGAGACGGCCCTGGGGCTGACGCTGGAGCTGGTGCACTCGGGGCTGTTGGGCGCGAAGCGGGCCGTGGAGCTGTTGACGCACGGCCCGGCGAAGGCGTTCGGCCTGCCGGGCGGTCACCTGGCTCCCGGGGCCCCGGCGGACATCACCGTGGTGGACCCCTCGGAGGAGTGGACGGTGGATGCCCACCGGTTCTATTCCCGCAGCCGGAATACGCCCTTCCATGGCCGTAAGCAGAAGGGCCGCGTGGTGCAGACCTGGGTTTCTGGCCGGAAGGTGTTCTCCGACGGCCAGGTGAAGGAGTCACGGTAATGACGAAGCGGGCAGTGCTCGCCCTGGCGGATGGCACCACCTTCGAGGGCCGTGCCTTTGGCTCGGTCGGCGAGACGGTGGGTGAGGTGGTCTTCAACACGTCCATGTACGGCTACCAGGAGATCCTCACGGACCCCTCGTACGTCGGGCAGATCCTCACCATGACGTACCCGGAGATGGGCAACGTCGGCGTGACGCCGGAGGACGAAGAGGCCGGCAAGCCGCACGCGGTGGGCATGGTGGTGCGCGCCCTCGCGAGCCAGCCGTCCAACTGGCGCGCGCGCGAGTCGCTGGATGCGTACCTCAAGCGCCACAATGTCGCCGGAATCGAAGGGCTGGATACCCGCCGCCTGGTGCGCCACCTGCGCACGCATGGCGCGCAGATGGGCGTCATCTCCAGCGAGGGCCTGTCCCCGGCCGCGCTGTCGGAGCGCGCTCGCACCGCCCACGGCATGGAGGGCCTGGACCTGGCCAGCGGCGTGTCGGTGAAGACGCCGTACACGTTCACCGCGCCCTCGCCGGACGTCTTCACGGGCATTGGCGAGGCCCACCCCCAGGGCGACCCGCGCTTCGACGTGGTGGCCTACGACTACGGCCTCAAGAAGTCGATGCTCCACTTCCTGGTCGACGTGGGCTGCCGCGTGACGGTGGTGCCCGCGCACACCACGGCGGAGGAAGTGCTGGCCCGCAAGCCCCACGGCGTCTTCCTGGCCAACGGCCCCGGAGACCCGGCGGCGGTGAAGGGCGCGGACCGCACCGTGGCGGCGCTCCTGGGCAAGGTGCCCGTGTTCGGCATCTGCCTGGGCCATCAGATCATGGCGCTGGCGCTGGGCGGCCGGACGTACAAGATGAAGTTCGGCCACCGTGGCGGCAACCAGCCCGTGAAGGACCTGACGACGGGCAAGGTGGAGATCACCGCGCAGAACCACGGCTTCGCCGTGGACGACGCCAGCCTCAAGGGCAAGGCCGTCGTCACGCACATCAACCTCAACGACGGCACGGTGGAGGGCCTGGCCGTCCCAGATGCGCGGGCCTTCAGCGTGCAGTACCACCCCGAGGCCTCTCCCGGCCCGCATGACGCACGCTATCTCTTCGGTCGCTTCGCGAAGCTGATGGCGGGGTAGGATGACCGACCTTCTATGGACTCCCCGCTGTCACCGCTCTCCTACCAGCCGTACCTGGACCAGCTCATCGCCTTCGGCAGCGTGGAGTCGCGGAAGGCGGACCTGCTCGAAGCCAAGGCGGAGTACTTCCGCCTGACAGGCGAGGTCTTCGAGGACGACAAGCTCTTCGAGCTGCGCATGGCGTCGTTCCTCGACTACTACCTCTATGACCGCGTCTCGCCTGGAACGGGCAAGACGCCGGCCGTGGAGTTCTACGAGCAGCGCCTGGCGAACACCTCGCCCGAGGAGTCCAACGCCTTCCGCAGCTTCACGGAGACGGTCCACGGCATTTTCGAGGTCCGTAAGCTGGGCAAGGGCCTGGTGCGCCTGCGCGACATGTACTCGGGCAAGGACTTCGACGTGACGGAGCGGCGCAACATCGCCGGGCTGGAGACGGGCGACATCCTCGAGGCCCGCCTCATCCCCTTCGGTGGGCACCTCCTATTCACCTCTTCCTTCTGCTACCACCCGCGCGCCGCGGTGAAGTCCATCAAGGCCGAGGTGAAGCGCCGCAAGAAGAAGGAGCCGGAGCGCACGCCCAACGAGCTGGTCTGGGAGTGCGCCCGTCGCGCCCTCAACATGGAGCGCTACCGTCAGCTCGCCGTCGAGAAGATCTACGACTTCGAGCAGAAGGTGCTCTGAGTGACGACGTCCACCGCGCTCACACGCGGTGGATGCTCATCAGATTGGTGTTGCCCGGTACGTTGAGCGGCACTCCCGCCACCACGACGACGGGCGCGCCCACCTGGCAGATGCCTTCGCGCAGGCACAGCTTGCGCACCTGCCGCAGCATGGCGTCCGTGGACCTCACGCGGGGCACTTGGAGTCCCGTCACGCCCCAGTACAGCGCCATGCGGTTGACGGCGGCCTCGTTCGGCGTGAGGGCGATGATGCGCGCGTGGGGCCGGAACTCGGAGATGAGGCGCGCGGTGTGGCCGCTCTCCGTGTACGCGACAATCGTCTGGATGTTGAGCTGGCTTGTCGCCGCCACCGCCGCCGCCGCGACGCCCGTGCCCAGGTCCTCCGAGCGCTCGAAGGGGGAGTGGTGTTGGTGTCGCACCACGCCGCGCTCCGTCTCCTCGACGATGCGGGCCATGGTGGACGCCGCGTCGATGGGGTAGCGCCCCGCGGCCGTCTCGCCGGACAGCATCACCGCGTCCGCGCCGTCCAGGATGGCGTTGGCGACGTCCGACACCTCCGCGCGCGTGGGGCGCGGGTTGCTCACCATGCTCTCCAGCATCTCCGTGGCGACGATGACCAGGCCGCCCATCTGGTTCACCACGCGCACCATCCGCTTCTGGATGGCGGGCAGTTGCTCCAGGGGCATCTCCACGCCCAGGTCCCCACGCGCCACCATGATGCCGTCCGCGGCCCGGGCGATGGCTTCGAGCTGGTCCACGGCCTGGGGCTTTTCAATCTTGGCGATGAGCGGCGTCTTGTTCTTCGCCACGTGCTTGCGGGCCCGGTGGATGTCGTCCGCCGTGCGCACGAAGGACAGCGCCACGTAGTCCACGCCCACGTCCTGGCCGAACGCCAGGTCCACCTCGTCCTTGGGCGTAATCGTGGGCACGGACATGGGCGAGCCCGGCAGGTTCAGCCCCTTGTGGTCCTTGAGCAGGCCGCCGATCTCCACCTCGCAGAGGACGTCCTGGCCGGCCACCTTGCGCACGCGCAGCCGCACCCGGCCGTCATCCAGGAGGATGGCCTCTCCGGGCTTCACGTCCTTCGTCAGCGACTTGATGGGGGTGGGGATGATGGAGCCCTGGCCCAGCACCGCGCGCGTCGTCACCGTCACGCGCTCGCCCGGCTTCACCGTGAGCTGTCCACCCTCGAACTTTCCGAGGCGAATCTTGGGGCCCTGGATGTCCTGGAGGATGGCCACCGGCAGCTTCAGCCGCTTGGCCGCCTTCCGGATGAGGGCCACCCGCTGGCGGTGCTCGTCGTGCGTACCGTGCGAGAAGTTCAACCGCGCCACGTTCATCCCCGCGCGGATGAGGCCTTCGATGACCTCCAGCGAGCTCGATGCGGGCCCCAGGGTGCAGATGATCTTCGCCTTGCGCATATGTGCGCGCATCCTAGGCGGCGGGGTGCGTGGCTTGACAGTCTCGCGCCCGGGAGACTAACTCTTTGCCCCAGGCGCGGTGCCGACCCCCGGGTTGGACCCACGCCAGCGTCTTGCAGGCACTCGATGTTCGAGAGAGAAAGCCCGGCTTCCCTGGGAGGGGGGGCCGGGCTTTCTCGCACCTGTCGATGGCTCTGCTCGCCCCCGGCTCGAAGCCTAGAGGTCTATCTTCTTGCCGGTGCCCTGCGGCGCGCCGAGCGGCGGGTGGCCAGGCGGAAGGGCCTCCGCGTCCATGTCGATGGGCGGATTGCCGGGCGCGGGCATCCCAGGAGGCGGCATCGGGGCGGGCTCTTCCATCTGTCCGCCAGGGCCACTGCCACCCACGCCGGGCCCGCCCTTCTGGAGGGATTCAATCTCCTCCCGGCTGATGCCGGCCAGCGTCAGCACCTTGCGCGTGACGCGGATGCGGGCATGGCTGGTGAGGGCCATGGCGATGGAGTCCGACGGGCGGGCCTCCAGCGTCATCTTCTTCGCACCCTGCTCCAGGAACACGCGGCCCGAATAGACGTTGTCGCGCAGGTCGTCGATGCGGACCTCCGTCACCTTGGCGCCGAGCTGGTCGACGACGTCGTCCAGGAGGTCCTGGGCGAGCGGCTGGGGCGGCTCGCGCTCCGCCAGTCGGAAGGCGATGGAGACGGCGGAGGCCTCATCCACGAAGACGGGGAGGACGACCTGGCGGTCCTTGGTGGTGAGCACGACGGCGTGCGTCTGGGCCTCCACCAGCGGGACGACGTCCTGCACCTCCAGTTCGACCAGCTCGTTGCAGGCCTTGGGGTCGCCTCCGTGCTCGGTGATGCACGGTTGCCCGGAGTCGCCCGGGAGTGTGGCCGCGATGGCCCCGGGAGCACTGAAGGCGGGGAGCATCAGCACCCCCCCGAGCGCCAACAACAGCGCCGACAGGGGGGCGAAGAAGAAAGTGGCGCGGTTGGGTGTTCTCACACCCTGAAACTACGCACCCGCCACCCTGTCGGGAGGGTAGCGATTCAGCCCGGTTGCCCTGGACGGCGGGAAACGGCCGCCCGGAGGGCAAGGGAGCGGACGTCAGGGACGCTCGTCCTCATCCTCGTCGTCGTAGTCCTCGTCGTCCTCGACGTCCTCGTCTTCATCCTCGTCGAGGTCGTCGTCCTCGTCGTCGGATTCCTCATCCTCCTCTTCGTCCTCTTCGTCGATCGTGTCCGCGACGTCCTCCGACTCCAACGTCATGGAGACGGCGAACTTCTTGTCGAGCACGGCGATCTGCGCGCGCATCTCCGAGAGCGCGGCGACGAAGTCCTCCGAGAGATTCGCGGGCGCTTTCGCGTCGCAGTGAGGACAGATGATCTTCTCCGTCCCCTCGATGAGGTCTTGAACGTCAAGCTCGAAGCTTGCCTCGCACTTCTGGCAGGTGAAGTCGATGCTCATGGTCGGGCGCGGCATACAAAGCCATCCAACCAGCTGTCAACGTCCGCGAACCGGGGGCGTGGTCGGGACGCCCCTACATCCGCTAACCTTCGTCGGATGGACCTCCCGAAGACGATGGTGCATGCCCTCCATGACCGGGCCGCGCAGCAGGAGCATCGGCCGGCCCTCTGGACCCGCCGGGGCCACGGCTATGTCCCCACCTCCTGGTTCGAATATGCCCAGCGGGTCAAACGCTTCGCCCTCGGCCTGAGGACGCTCGGGTACGGGGAGGGCCAGCCGCTGGGCATCATCAGCTTCAACCGCGAGGAGTGGCACGTCGCGGACCTGGCCGCCATGGCGCTGGGAGGCGTCCCGGTAGGTCTGTACACCACCAGCGCGGTGGAGCAGCTCGAGTACATCCTGGGCCACTGTGAGGCCACCGTCCTCGTCGTGGAGAACGAGAAGCACCTGCGCACCGGCCTCGCCCTGCGCGAGCGCCTGCCCAAGCTGCGCCACCTCATCATCCTGGACGCGCCGTCCACGCCGCTGCCGGAGGGTGTCCTGCGCTACGCGGACGTCCTGGAGAAGGGCACGGGGGTGGACGACAAGCCCTACTGGGACAGCGTCAACGCGCTGAAGCCGGAGGCGCTGGGCACCCTCATCTACACCTCCGGAACGACGGGCCACCCCAAGGGGGTCATGCTCAGCCACTACAACCTGTCCTGGACGTCCCGGCAGCTCATCACCGCCGTGGACTTCAAGCACCAGCAGGACTCGGTCATCATCTCCTATCTGCCGTTGTCCCACATCGCCGAGCAGGTCATCTCCCTGCACTGCCCGCTGATACTGGGCATCCAGGTGTACTTCGCGGACTCGGTGGAGGCGATGCCGGCGAACCTGAAGGACGTGAGGCCCACGTTCTTCTTCGGCGTGCCGCGCGTGTGGGAGAAGTTCAAGGCCAAGGCGGAGGAGGGGTTGCGCGGCCAGCCCCCCATGAAGCGCCGCATCGTCTCCTGGGCCCGGGGCGTCGCCTCGGAGCTGCATGCCCGCGCCCAGCGCCACGAGCGCATCCCGGTGCTCCTGGAGGCCCAGTACCGGCTGGCCCAGCGGCTGGTGTTCGAGCCGCTCAAGACGCGCATCGGCATGGAGCGGGTGGATTTCTTCGCCACGGCGGCGGCCCCCATCGGCCGGGACGTGCTGGAGTTCTTCGCCTCCATCGACATGTTCATCCACGAGGTGTGGGGGATGACGGAGGTGGCGGGCCCGGGCACCGTGAATACGCGCGAGGCGGCCCACCTGGGCACCGTGGGGCGCCCGCTGATTGGCGTGGAGGTCCGCATCGCCGAGGACGGGGAGATCCTCGTCAAGGGCGGCAACGTGTGCATGGGCTACTACAAGAACCCGGAGGCCACCGCGGAGCTGCTGGAGGGCGGGTGGCTGCACACCGGTGACGTGGGCCAGCTCGACGGCGAGGGTTACCTCCACATCACCGGCCGCAAGAAGGAGATCATCGTCACCTCCGGCGGGAAGAAGACGGCGCCCGGCAACATCGAGGAGCTCATCAAGTCCCTTCCTGGGGTGGGCCACGCGGTGGTGGTGGGCGAGCGGCGCAACTACCTGGTGGCCCTGCTGGCGCTGGACGTGGAGAAGTGCCGTGCCCTGGCGCAGCAGAAGGGCTGGCCCGAGGACCTGAAGACGCTCTCCCACGACGCGCGCCTGCGCCAGCTCATCCAGGAGGGGTTGGACCGCGACATCAACCCGAAGCTGTCCCGCTTCGAGTCGATCAAGCGCTTCGTCATCCTGGAGCAGGACTTCACCGTGGACGCGGGCGACCTGACGCCCACCCTGAAGGTCCGCCGCAAGGCCGTGGAGCAGAAGCACGCCGGGCTCATCGAATCGATGTACGCCGAGTCCACCGCGGCCCAGACGGGCTGAAGCGGGGCGGTGCGGGCGACCCCGAGGCGCTGGGGTCGCCAGGTGGGCCCGCAAAGAGAAAGGGGCGGGGAACCTCGCGGTCCCTCGCCCCATCTCACTTCATGCCCAGGGGTGTGAGGACAGGCCGCCTACTTCACGGCGCGCTTGTCCATGGCGACGTAGTCGCGGCGCTTCTGGCCCGTGTAGATCTGACGGGGACGCGCGATCTTCTGCTCGGAGTCCAGGACCATCTCCTCCCACTGCGCGCACCAGCCCACCGTGCGGGGAATGGCGAAGAGGACGGGGAACATCTCGGCCTGGAAGCCCATCGCCTCGTAGATGAGGCCGGAGTAGAAGTCGACGTTGGGGTAGAGCTTGCGCTTGACGAAGTACTCGTCCTGCAGCGCGATGCGCTCCAGCTCCACGGCGAGCTCCAGCAGCGGGTTCTTGCCCGTCACCTCGAAGACCTCGTCCGCCACGCGCTTGATGACCTTGGCGCGCGGATCGTAGGACTTGTAGACGCGGTGGCCGAAGCCCATCAGCTTCTTCTCGCCCTCGCCGCTCTTCACCGACTTGATGAAGTCGGGGACCTTGGAGACGTGGCCAATCTCGCGGAGCATGCGCAGCACCGCCTCGTTGGCGCCGCCGTGCAGCGGACCGTAGAGGGCGCCGATGCCCGCCGTGACGGCCGAGTACGGGTCCACTTCCGACGAGCCCACCGTGCGCACGGACGTCGTCGAGCAGTTCTGCTCGTGGTCCGCGTGGAGGATGAAGAGCACGTCCAGCGCGCGTTCCAGCACCGGGTGGACCTTGTAGGTCGTGGTGCCGATGCGCTTCACCATCGCCAGGAAGTTGGCGACGTAGGACAGGTCATTGTCCGGGTAGATGTAGGGCAGGCCCATCGTGTGCCGGTAGGAGAACGCGGCGAGCGTGGGCATCTTGGCGATGAGCCGGGTGATCTGGATGCGACGGCTCAGCTCATCCTTGGTGTTCTTCGCGTCCGGGTAGAAGCTGGACAGCGCCGCCACGGTGGAGCCCAGCATGGACATGGGATGCGCGTCGTAGCGGAACCCATCCATGAAGGACTTCACGTTCTCGTGCACGAACGTGTGGTGCGTGACGAGGTGGACGAACTGCTCCAGCTCCTTCGGGGTCGGCAGCTCTCCGTTCAGCAGGAGGTAGGCGACCTCCAGGTAGCTGGACTTCTCGGCCAGCTGCTCGATGGGGTAACCGCGGTACTCCAGGATGCCTTTGTCACCATCGATGAAGGTGATGGCGCTCTTACAGTTCGCGGTGTTGAGGAACGCCGGATCGTAGCCCATGAGGCCGAAGTCGTCGTCCCCGACCTTGATCTGTCGGAGGGCGTTGGTGCGAATACAGCCGTTCTCGACCGGGACCTCGTACGTCTTGCCGGTCCGATTGTCGGTGATCGTCAGCGTGTCCTTGGGCATGGGCGGAGATTTCACAGGGCGCAGATCGCTTTCAACAAAAAAGAACGATAAGTCGGATGGGGAGACACTGATGGTTCCTACGGCTGCTCGGAAATACGTGCTCCCGAGCGGGACAGCTGCCGCCAGAAGCCCGGAAAACTCTTCTCGACACACTCGGGGCCGGTCAGGACGAGGGTCGCTCCGGACAGCACGCTGAGTGTCGCGGCCGTCATCGCCAGGCGGTGGTCACCCCGGCTGTCCATGGTGAACCGGGCAGGAGGGGCCGCGGGAGGCGTCAGGTGGAGGATTTCCCCCTGGAGCTCCGCCGTCCCTCCGTAGGCGCTGACCAGGTCTCGGATACCTTCCAGCCGGTCGCTTTCTTTCAATCGGAGAATTCCGACGTCCGTCAGCGTGGAAGGCGCGGGGAGCACACAGGCGAGCGCCGCCAGGGTTGGCAGCAGGTCCGGACACTCCTTGCCCGAAGCCCGCAAGCCTCCCGCCGGGTGGCCCGTCACCTTCAACGTGTGGGCCGGACCTGTCGGCGTCGTCCCCAGGCCCACCTGCTCGATGAGGCGGAGGATGGCCTGGTCCGGGTGGGCGCTGGCCGCGTCGGCTCGCTCCACCGTGCCCCCAGCCTTCCAGGCGATGAGCAGGAGGTAGCCCAGCGACGACCAGTCCCCGGGGAGCGAAGGGACGCTCGGAGGGGGCGTGTAGCCGGAGACGGTGTATCGGGAGTCGGACTTCTGGACCTCGAAGCCGAAGCGCTCCAGCCACGTGAGGGTGAGCTCCAGGTAGCCGGCGCTCGTCAGCGTGCCTTCGATTTCGACGCTCCACGCCCGGCGCTCTCGCAGGAACAGCGCGGCGCAGCCCAGGAGCAGGCTGGATGCGTACTGGCTGCTCTGGTCGCCGGGCACCCGGAAGACGGGCGACACCTTCGAGGTGTCCGTTGGCGCGGACAGCTCCACGGGCCAGGGCTGGCCCTCGGTGAGCGTGAGCCCCGCGGGACCGAGTGCGTCCTTCAGCGAGGTGAAGAGTGGGCCGTGGGGACGCTCACCCAGGCGAGGCGTGCCGGTGAGGCGCACGCGAGCACCCGGCGTCACCGCGACCTGGGTGGCCAGGATGCGGAAGGGGGCGCCACCGTCCGCGCAGTCCACGTCACGCACGGGCCCGGCGGGCAGCCGCAGGGCTTCCACGCCCCGGCGCAGCACTCGCACGTCGGCGGGGAGGTCCTCGTCCGCTTCGGCCTGGACGGAGGGCAGGGGCCAGGCGCCCGTGAGGTGACCCAGGACCAGGGCGCGCTGCGCGTCCGATTTGGAGACGGGCGGGGTGAGCGGCGAGGCCACGAGGTGGCTCGGGTCCAACAGGATGCGACGGGTGCTCATGCTCACGGGCGCACCGCCTTCGTCCACGCCGGCCACAGCTCGCGCCACGTGGACGCGGCCACGTCGCGGACCTCGGTGGCGCCGATGGCCGTCAGGAGCACCATGCGCAGCTCGCCCCGGGCTCCGGCCTTCTTGTCGGCGTCGAGCAGCGTGGCGATGTCCTTCAGCGATGGGCGGCGCAAGAGGCCGGCGACTCGCTCACGGTCGAGGACGCCCGGGCCGTCGATGAGGGCGCGCTCGACCTCGGCGGCCACGGGCTCTGGAGTGACGCCCAGGTGGCGACCCACGTCCAGGGCCAGGAGGATGCCCAGGCCCACGGCGTCACCGTGGGACAGCTTGAAGTGGGACACGCTTTCCAGCACATGGCCGAAGGTGTGGCCGAAGTTGAGCACCCGGCGCAGGCCCTTGTGCTCGTACGGGTCCTGCTCGCACACGCTCTCCTTGAGGCCGCGCGCGTCCTTCACCAGCTTTTCGAGAGCGGGCGGCTTGCGCAGGTAGCGGCGGAAGAGGGCCGCATCCAGGCTGATGACCATCTTCCACGCCTCGAGCGAGCCCTCGCGAATCTGGGTCGGCGACAGCGTGGCGAACAGCTCCGGGCAGATCCACGACTCCTCGGCGTAGTGGAAGACGCCGGCGGGGTTCTTCACCACGCGGCCCTTCACGGTGAGGTCCACCGCGCCCTTGCCACCCAGGCTGCTGTCGACGGCGGCGAGCAGCGTGGTGGGCACCTGCACCAGCCTCACACCGCGCTTGAGCAGGTGCGCGGCGACGGTGGAGACATCGCCCACGGTGCCTCCGCCCACGGCGAGCAGCGTGCCGGAGCGCGGCAGGGACAGCCCCGCGGCGAGCACCTTCTCCAGGGCCTTGAAGCTCTTCGCGCTCTCTCCGCCCACGAGCTGGACGATGGCGCGAGGGTTCTGCGCCTCCAGCGCGGGGATGAGTCCCGGGTGGAGCCGGGCGACGGTGCGATCCACCACCGCGAGGCTGCCTTCAGGAAGGCGTTTGGCGAGTCGCGAAAACGGACCCCAGCGGTCGTTGGGAGGACGGTAGGCGCCGGGAGGGTAGGGGCTCATAGGGTGTTGGGGCGTGCGTTCATCTGTTGGACGAGGTCTGCGATGACCAGTGACACCATGGACTCCAGCACCGGAACGGCGCGGGGCATGATGCACGGATCGTGACGGCCACCCTTCGCGTGGTCCGCCAGCGTCGCTGGGGGTTTGAAGAAAGCGCGGACCTGGAGCGGCTCACCGTTGGTGAGGCCACCCTGGATGCCGCCGTAGACGTCCTTGACGGAATGGAACTGGGTGCCCGGCTGGCCAATGCGCTGGAGCAGATCCGGAGGACCCCAGATGACACCCGTGATGGCGCCCACGCTGCCCAGCGCCTGGGCGATGAGCGCCTTGATCTTCCCGAAGATGGGCTCGCCCAGTCCCACGGGCAGCCCCTCCACGCGGATGTCGATGGAGCCACCGAGACTGTCGCCGGCCTCCTTCGCGGAGAGGATGCGGCGGGACATCTCCTCGCGGACCGCCTCGTCGGGGCAGCGCGTGGGGTGCGCATCCACCATGGCGCGCGTGAGGCCCGGCGCGGGCACGGAGGCGATGAGGTCACCGACCTGGGACACGTACGCGACGGTGCGCACGGTGGGCATGTCCCGCTCCAGATAGGCCTCAGCGATGGTTCCGCCGATGACGCGGCAGAGCGTCTCGCGTCCGCTGGTGCGACCGCCGCCGCGGTGGTCTCGGTGCTTGTATCGCTCGCGCCACACGGCGTCCGCGTGGCCGGGCCGGTCCACCTGCTTGAGCTGCTCGTAGTCGCCCGAACGCTGGTTCGTGTTGCGCACCATGGCGGCGATGGGCGTTCCGAGCGTCTTGTCCTCGAAGACGCCGGAGAGGATCTCCACCCGGTCTGGCTCGTTGCGAGGGGTGACGAGGGCGGACTGGCCGGGGCGGCGCCTGTCCAACGCGGCCTGGAGGCGCTCTTGCGTGAGGGGCACGCCCGCGGGGCAGCCGTCCACCACCGCGCCGAGCGCGGGGCCGTGGCTCTCACCAAAGGTCGTCAAACGGAAGAGGACTCCGAAGGTGTTCATGTCGCGGTCTCCCAAAGCTGTCGCTGCCGCCGGGCCTGCGCGACGAACCACGCCGCACCCAGCAGGACCGGGGTGCCGCCGCGCCGCGTAATCTCCGCCGCGATGCGTCGGCCGGGCGCACCGTATGCGATCACCGCGACGCGTGCTCGCTCGAATCGCAGGGAATCCGGCGGCTCCACATGGACCGGCCAGGTCCAGACGCCTGAGCCGGTGAGGGGGGCCTGGATGTCCGCCCGACGAAGGATGCGCAGGGCTTCACCGCGCTCGGTCGCCACGGTGCGCAGCGCGGACGTGGCGCCCCCGTCACCGAGGACGAAGACCTCCTTCGAGCCCAGGCGCTCCAGCACCTTCCGGGCGCCCTCGGTGTCCGTGTTGAAGGACTCCCACCGGGTGCCCCGGCGGACCAGGGTGTTGATGGCGTCCAGTGACGAGCCCGTGTGCCGCGCCAGTGGCATCTTGAACGGGCTGGTGACGGCGAAGCCCGCGTAGTGGGGCAGGAGCGAGTCCAAGAGGGCCTCGACGGGGCCGTCCGCGGGAATGTCGATGCGATCAAAAGGCTGCCGGTGGATGCGAGGCGAGCGCGAGTGGGCGATGGACATCCCGAAGATGCCCAGCCGCAGCGGGGCCGGCAGTGTGGTGCGGTCCGCGCCGCGCCACTCCCGAACCACGTCGTCGAGGAGTCGCTGTCCCGGCGCAGCGGCCCAGGAGCCGCCAGCGGCCACGTAGTCGAGCATGTTGTTCCGGGCGAGCACGGCGCGCGCGGGCAGCGCCACCGCGCCCATGCCGAGCACCGTGACGCGAGTCACTCCGAACCGGTCCGCCAGCCTGCTTTGCGTCTCCAGCAGGGTGCCGACATGGTCCGGATGAGTCATCGGCTCCACGTGTTTCACCAGCGCGTCAGCGGGCACGTCGCGTTCCCACAACCGCAAGGCTTCGTCGGTGGTGAGCTGTCGGTCCGCATGGTGCGACGCGAGCAGCTTGCCGGAGGGTGCATCGAGCGAGCCCTGGTGCCCGGTGGCATCCATCAAGTCCCGGTCCACGCGCCACGCGGCGAGGACCCAGGCGGCGGGCAGTGGCTTGCCACGCTCGGAGACGAGCAGCGGGAGGACGGCCGCGAGCGCAGCCGGGTCCACGGCCTCCGGGGCGTGCAGGTCCGTGCGAATCTCCAGCACGTCGGCGCCGCGACGCTGGCACTCCCGGGCGAAGTGGACGGCGTCAGTGCCGAGCAGGGTGGGAGGCAGCGTCACGATACGCCGTGCGGGCGTCACGGGGACTCCTCGAGGTGGAGGCAGCCCCGGAGGAAGTCCACCAGGGCGACGGTGGGAACGCGGGCGTGGAGGGCCTCGCGCTCTTGGAAGACGGAGGAGAGTTCCTCCTCCAGGGAGAGGCCCGGACGCAGCCGGGGTCGGGTCCGGTCGTGGAGCAGTCGCTCCCGGTAGGTCTCGAACGTCACCGGGATGAGCAGGGTGAACATCCCCTCCAGCGCGTCCGGGTGGTGCGAGAGGAAACCGCCCCCCACCGCAACGAGGGTTCCGGAGGGAAGCTCCAGGAGCGCGCGGCGCTCGGCGGCGCGGAACTCCGTGGGCGCCTCCGCGACCCACTTGCGCAGCGGGCGGCCGTGGGTCTGCTCCAGGTGGGTGTCCAGGTCCAGGCCCCGCCGCGCGAGCAGTCCGCCGACTCGGGGCAACAACGTGGATTTGCCCGCGCTGCGATGGCCACACAGCACCACCGTCTGTCCCGCGGCCGGGCGAGGCGTGGGCCCCGGACGCGCGACGGCTTCTCTCAGCGTCGGCGCGAGCCGGGGATCCACTGAGTTGAGGACATGCTCGACGAGTCTTCTCTGGCCTTCAGCGGACGATGCCGACATACACGTTCGCCGTTCCGAACATCAGCGGATGCGCGCTTCGCTCCGCATATGCGCCGGACTGGTCCATCAGCGACAGGAAACGGTCTCCGGCGGGGAAGGCCGCCGAAGTGCGGGGCAGGTACTCATAGGCCGCGCGGTTGCCGGTGAGCAGGCCGCCAATGGCCGGCATCACCGTCTTGCTGTAGAAGCGGAAGAGCGCTCCGAAGACGCCGTTGGGCTGACCGAACTCCAGCACCACGACGCGGCCTCCCGGCTTCACCACGCGCCCCATCTCGCTGAGGCACTTCACCGGGTCATCCACGTTGCGGATGCCGAAGGCGATGGAGGCCACGTCGAAGCTGTTGTCCGCGAAGGGCAGCGCCATCGCGTCGGCGACCTGGAAGTCCACCTGGAGGCCCGCCTTGGCCGCCTTCGCGGGGGCGCTCTCCAGCATCTCCGGGCAGAAGTCCGTGCCGACGACGCGGCCGTTGCTTCCCACCTTCCGCTTGAAGACCAGCGCCAGGTCTCCGGTGCCGGAGGCGCAGTCGAGGACGCTGTCGCCTTCCTTGGCCCGGCTGAGACGCACGGCCGTCCGACGCCACAGGCGGTGGATGCCGAACGACAGGACCTCGTTCGTCACGTCGTACCGCGTGGCGATGGAGGAGAACATCTGACGGACTTCGGTACTCATCGCGCCCTCACGACCTGGGCCGGACTCTCCGGCCGCCAAAGGTGTCGGCCCACCGCGTCTAGCACGGCTGGCAGCCGCTGCATCAACGTTTGAAAGCGCTCCGGTGTCAGGGCCTGTGCCCCATCGCACAGCGCCTGCTCCGGCTTCGCATGGACTTCAATCAACAACCCATCCGCCCCCGCCGCCGCCGCCGCCAGGGACATGGGGAGGATGAGCTCCACCTGTCCCGTCGCGTGCGAGGGGTCGACGATAACGGGCAGGTGTGTCCGCTGCTTGGCCCAGGCGACGGCGGCCAGGTCCAGCGTGTTGCGCATCTCCGTCTCGAACGTCCGGATGCCCCGCTCGCACAGGAGGACCTGCTCGTTGCCGCCCTCGAGGATGTACTCGGCCGCCAGCAGCCACTCTTGAACGGTGGCGGACAGCCCCCGCTTCAGCAGCACCGGGCGGCGTATCTTGCCCAGCGCGCGCAGCAGGGAGAAGTTCTGCATGTTTCGCGCGCCCACCTGGAGGATGTCCGCGGACTCCGTCATGAAGGGAATCTGCGCGGTCTCCATCACTTCACTGATGATGGGCAGCCCGTGGCGGCGCCCGGTGTCGGCCAGCAGCTGCAGCCCCGGCTCTCCCATTCCCTGGAACGCGTAGGGACTGGTGCGAGGCTTGAACACGCCACCTCGGAGGATATGGGCACCCGCTTGAGCCACGGCGGCGGCGGTCCGGTCGACCTGCTCCACACCCTCCACGGCGCAAGGGCCAGCCATGACGACGAACCCCGGGCCGCCTACCTCCACGCTGCCCGCACGCACCCGCGTCCCTTCGGGTCGGAACGCTCGGAGCACGCGCCGCGCACCCGTGTCCTTCCCGGCGTTCGCCGGCACGGATTCGTCTGGCTGCTTGCCTCCCACGAGCCCTCCCATCCACCGAGTTCAAGAGGTTTTGAACTCCTTGGTGCATGTATAGCCGAGATGGCTTAGAAGACAACCGAAGGTGATTTCAGGGCAGTCGCGGATGAGGACCGCTGATGAAGACGCTCAATCCCGTTGAGGGCCAGCGCTGGGTGGCCGGAATGATGCCCCTGGCGGCGGTGGATCCACTCTCCGGAGCGGATTCGCTGGGCGTTCCGACGGTGTATTGGGAGCGGCCCCTGGCTCAAGAAGCGGCGGCGGGGTGGGGCGAGGCGGCGGTGGTGGAGGCCGCTGAAGCCGGGCAGTTGCCCGCGGTTCTCACCACCTTGGCCGCGACGTCCTTGCGCTGGCTGGGCGCGGTTCCCGACAGTCTTCCGGGCCCCTGGTTCGGTGGGATTCGTTTCGGCGCGACGGGCCTGCCGGATGAGGCCTGGGCGGCGCATGGCGTGGCGCGCTGGACGCTGCCGGAGGTGCTGGTCTGGCGCACCGGGAGCGGTCTGGCGGTGGCGGCCTTCGCGCCCGAGGGACGTGGCGGCGAGGACGCGGTGCGCTCGCGGCTGGAGCGGGTGTGCGCGCGCTTCTCGGAGGCGTATCGACACGCGCGGGGCGGTCCGGTGGACCTGTCGCAGACCTCGTCGCGTCCGGAGTTCGAGGCGCGGGTGGAGCGTGCGCTGGAAGCCATTGCTTCGGGGCAGCTCCAGAAGGTGGTACTGGCGCGCGCCGTGGACGTGGAGGGGCCTGCGCCCTTCGACGTGGTGGACGTGCTGGCGCGGTTGCGGGAGCAGAACCCTCGCTGTGCCACCTTCTTGTTTCGAGCGCCGGACGGGACGTGCTTCCTGGGCGCGACGCCGGAGACGCTGTGTCGGGTGGAGGGGCGGGTGCTGGAGACAGAGGCGCTCGCGGGGACGGCCGCGCCACATCAGGCCGAGGGGCTGCGGGGGCAGGACAAGGACGTGCGTGAGCATGAGGCGGTGGTCCGCTACATCCTCGCGACGCTCCGGGGGCTTGCAGCCGACGTGCGAGCCGACGCGGAGCCCCAGTTGTTGACGTTGAAGAACGTGGTGCACCTGCGCACGGCCATTCGCGCGGAGCTTCGCGAGGGTGTCTCGGCCGCGCAGGTGGTGGGGGCGCTGCATCCCACGCCGGCGGTGGGTGGCACTCCGCGCGAGCGAGCGCTGTCCTTCCTGGTGGAGCACGAGGGACTGGACAGGGGCTGGTACGCGGGGCCGGTGGGTTGGGTGGGGCCGGGGCGTGCGCACCTGATGGTGGGGTTGCGCTCGGCGCGGGTGCGGGGCTCGCGGGCCCGGCTGTTCGTGGGTTGCGGAATCGTGGCCGGCTCCATCGCGGAGGCGGAGTGGCGGGAGACGGAGATGAAGAGTCTGGCCGTGTTGCGTGCGTTGGGAGGCGGGGATGTCGGGCGACAGTAATCTCAACCTGCTGTGGGCTCGCGCGCTCGTGGAGGAGTTGGTTCGCGGTGGCGCGCGGCACGCGGTGGTGTGCCCGGGCTCGCGCTCCTCGCCGCTGGCGATTGCGTGTGCTCGCGCGGAGGGCCTGCGCACCTGGTCCGTCATCGACGAGCGCAGCGCCGGTTTCTTCGGGCTGGGGCTCGCGAAGCAGTCACGTGCGCCAGTGATTCTCGTGGCCACGAGCGGCACTGCGGGCGCGCATTTCTATCCCGCGGTCATCGAGGCCTCGCTGTCCCAGGTGCCCCTGATTGTACTCACGGCGGACCGCCCGCTGGAGCTGCAGGGGTGGGGCGCGGCGCAGACGGTTCCCCAGGCCCGCTTTTATGGCGAGCATGCGCGCAGCTTCACGGACGTGGGCGTCCCCGAGGCCAGTGATGTGGCGCTGATCCACCTGCGCGCGACCGTCGCCCGGGCTGTGTCCACCGCGCTGCGCGCGCCGCGGGGCGCCGTGCAGCTCAACGTCCCCTTCCGCGAGCCGCTCGCGCCCGTGACGGAGGCCTTCGGTGAGGAGCGCCTGTCCGCGCTGTCGAAGGCGGGCCGCGTGGGTGCGCCGCTCACGCGAATCGTGCCTCCTACTCCGATGCCGGATGCGGCGGTGCTGGAGTCGCTGCGTCAGCGCATCGCCGCGACGGAGCGGGGTGTCATTGTCTGTGGTCCTCGCGACGAGGCGGACGGGTTCGCCGACGCCATCTCCGCGCTGTCCCAGGCCACGGGCTACCCCGTGCTCGCCGAGGCGACGTCCCAGGCGCGTTATGGCGGTGGGCCGCTCACGCTCTCGTATTACGACGCGCTGTTGCGCCACGCGCCCTTTGCTCGGACGCACCGCCCGGAGTTGGTGTTGCGCTTCGGTGGCGGGCTGACGCCCAAATCGCCGCAGCAATGGGTGGAGGCGTCGGGCTCGGACGTCGTCCTCTTCAGTGATGGAGGCGCGTTGTTCGACCCGACGCATCGCGCGTCGACAGTGGTGGAGGGCTCGGCGGTGGCGGCCTGCGCGGCGCTGGCGAAGGGACAGACCCGGGGCCCGGGACGGTGGGCGCAGGGCTTCCTCGCGGCGGAGCGACTGGCGCGAGGCGCGCTCGAGGCCGCCTTCGCCGAGCGGCCCGACCAGCTCAGCGAGCCGCGCATCGCCCGCGAGGTGGTGGCCGCGCTTCCCGCAGAGGCTCCGCTGTTCGTCTCCAGCAGCATGCCCATTCGCGACGTGGATGCCTTCGCTCCGGCGGGTCCCGTGCCGCTGCGGGTGCTGGCCAACCGTGGGGCGAATGGCATCGACGGCATCATCTCCAGCGCGCTGGGCATGGCCGCCGCGGCCTCGCGTCCCGCCGTGCTGCTCACGGGTGACCTGGCGCTGCTGCACGACGTGGGGGCCTTCGTCACGGCCGCGCGCGCCCGGGTGCCACTGACGGTGGTCGCCGTGAACAACGACGGCGGCGGCATCTTCTCGTTCCTGCCCATCGCCCAGGCGGCGAAGCCGGACGAGTTCGAGACGCTGTTCGGCACTCCGCACGGCGTGGACCTGTCGCACGCGGCGGCGCTGGGCGGAGCGCGACTGCACCGGCCGACGACGCCCTCGGCGTTGCGGTCGGCGGTGCGTGAAGGGCTCGAAGGCGGCCTGCATCTCGTGGAGGTGCGCGTGGACCGGGCCGCCAACGTGGATGACCATCGGCAGCTCTTCGCGAGGATGGCCGCCGCACTGGGAGACGGACCATGGGCGTGACACTGGCCTACGAGACGTGGGGAGAAGGCTCCCGGCCCCTCGTGCTGCTGCACGGCTTCACCGGCAACCGGGCTTCGTTCAACGGGTTGCGGCCATTGATGGGGCGCTCCGTGCGAGCCATCGCGGTGGACCTGCCAGGACATGGCGCCACACCGCTGCCCGAGCGACAGGGCCGCGACGGCTTCCTGGAGACGGTGGACGCGCTGGTGGCCCTGGTGGACTCGCTCGGCGCGGGCACGGTGGATTTGCTCGGATATTCGCAGGGTGCGCGGGTGGCCCTGGCCGCGTCCGTGCGTGCGCCGGACCGGTTCGGTCGGCTCATCATGGAGAGCGGCTCGCCGGGGTTGCACCGCCGTCAGGAGCGTTCCGCGCGACGTGAGGCGGACGCGCAGCTCGCGGCGTTCATCCGCGCCCGGGGTGTGGACGCCTTCGTGGAACGCTGGGAAGCGCTGCCCCTGTTCGACAGCCTTCGCACCATGCCCGAGGAGCGCCGCGACACGCTGCGCGCGCACCGTCGAGGCTGCACCGTGGAGGGGCTCGCCGGCGCACTCGAGTGCCTGGGGCTTGGAGTACAACCGGATTACTGGTCGGAGCTTCATCACCAGCGACTGCCCACGTTGCTGCTCACGGGGGCGCGGGACGAGAAGTTCACGCAGACGGCGCGCAAGATGGCGACGGAGCTTCCGGTGGTGTGGCGACATGCCTTCTCGGATTGCGGCCACGCGCCGCACCTGGAGGCACCGGAGGACTACGTCCGGGAGGTGCTGGGCTTCCTCCAGACGCCCTGGTTCGAGGCGCCCCAGTTCGAGGCCGTTGCTCCGGTGGCGAGTTCAGGGAGGGTGAATCCGTGAGTACGTCCGTCCCTGGATCCCCCGTGGCGATGGCGAAGCCTCGGCCCACGGTGAAGACGTGGTTGCTGGCGGTTCGTCCCAAGACACTGACGGCGGCGCTGGTGCCGGTGCTGGTGGGAACGACGCTCGCGTTCGGCCTGGGAGTGGGGCGCATCGTCCCGGCCCTCGCGGCGCTCCTGGGCGCGGTGCTCATCCAGATTGGCACCAACTTCATCAACGACTACTACGACTTCAAGAAGGGCGCGGACACGCACGAGCGACTCGGTCCGGTGCGAGTCACGCAGAGCGGGCTCATCGCGCCGAGCACGGTGCTCGTGGGCGCGGCGGTCTGCTTCGCCCTGGCGACGGCGGTGGGGGCGTACCTGGTCGCGGTGGGTGGCTGGCCCATCGTCGCCATCGGGCTCGCGTCGCTCCTCTGTGGCTACGCCTACACGGGTGGGCCGTTTCCCCTGGGCTACAACGGCCTGGGCGACCTCTTTGTCTTCATCTTCTTCGGGCTCGTCGCGGTGACGGGGACCTTCTACGTTCAGGCCGGCACGGTGCATCCGGCGGCGTGGTGGGCGGCGATTCCGGTGGGCGCGAGCGGCACCATGCTCATCGTCGTCAACAACCTGCGGGACGTCACCACGGACGTGAAGGCGGGCAAGCGGACGCTGGCGGTGCGCTGGGGGACGACGGCGGGGAAGGCCGAGTACGTGCTGCTGCTCCTGGCCGCGTTCGCCACGCCCATCGCGATGTTCGTGCTGGGACTCGCCGGACCCTGGGTCTTTCTGTCGTTCCTGAGCCTGCCCCTGGCGGTGCCGCCACTGAAGCGGGTGCTGCGAGAGCAGGGGGCCGCGCTGAACCCGGCGTTGGGGGGGACCGCGCGCTTCCAACTCTTCTTCGGCGTGCTGTTCGGCCTGGGCCTGTACCTGCGATGATGTGAGTCCATGCGTATTGTTCAGGCGACGCTGACCCCGCTGCGGTTGGAGCTGCTCCAGCCCTTGAAGACGGCCCGAGGCTCCTACTCCGCGCGCGAGGGCTTCCTCGTGAGGCTCGAGGATGAGGACGGGAATGTGGGACTCGGAGAGGCGATGCCGCTGCCGGAGTTCGGCACGGAGTCCTTGTCCGTGTGCGGCGAGGTGCTGGGGGCGTGGCTGTCGTCGCTGAAGGGCCAGCTCCTGGGGGACTCGGTGCGCGCGGTCGAGGACACGTTGTCTCCCTTCCCGCCGACGGTGGCGCGCGGCGAGGGCGTTCGTGTCCGGGCCCGTCATCCCGCGCCGCCGGGCCCCGTGCCCGCCGCTGAGCATGCGCTGGAGCTGGCCCTGTTGGACCTGCTCGCGAAGCGCCAGGGCGTGCCGCTGTGCTGGCTGCTGGCCGAGGAGTCGCGTCCCGAAGTGCTGGTGAACGCGCTGCTGAGCGAGGAGGCGCCGGAGGCACTGGCGGAGGAGGCTCGGCGTGCGGTGGCCGAAGGTTACGGGACGCTGAAGCTGAAGGTGGCGACGCGTTCGCTGGAGGCAGACGAGCAGCGCGTGAAGGCGGTGCGCGAGGCCGTGGGGCCGGACGTGAAGCTGCGGTTGGACGCGAATGGCGGTTGGTCCGAACCGGACGCGAAGCGCGCGCTCGACAAGCTGGGCTGGTACGGCCTGGAGTTGGTGGAGCAGCCGACGCCGCCGGAAGACCTGTCGGCCTTGTGGCGTGTGCAGAGAAGGGCGCCGTGCATGGTGGCGGCGGACGAGTCGCTCGGCTCACCGGAGACGCTGCGTGCCCTGCTGTCGGTGGATCCGCTGTTGGGCGGTGGACCGGCCGTGGGCGCGGTGGTGCTCAAGCCGATGGTGCTGGGCGGACTGCTGCCCGGACTCGTGGTGGCGATGCGGGCCGCGCGGTTGGGAATGCAGGCGTATGTGACGAGCTCGCTGGATGGCGTGGTGGCCCGAGCGGGCGCCGCGCACCTGGCGGCCGCCCTGCCTTCGGGGTCGCTGGCATCGGGGCTCGCGGTGGGGCGTCTCTTCGCGCATGAGCCCGCCATGCATGAGTACCAGCCCGTGCACGGGCGCATCCGTCTTCCGGAGTCGCCTGGACTGGGCCTGGATGCCGGGGTGGTGGTGTGACGAAGTTCGGGTGCCCCATTCGCGAAGGGGCCTCGCATCACCCGGACGCGGAGGCGCTCACCTTCGCGGGGCGCTCCTGGAGCTACGGCGCACTGGATGCGGAGGTGCGTCGGTGGGTGGCCGCGCTGGAGGCTCGCGGAGTTGGCAAGGGCCATCGCGTCTGTGTGCTGGCGACGAATCACGCGGCCTGTGTGTTTTTCTTCTGGGCCGTGGGCCGCGTCGGAGCCGTGCTGGCGCCGCTTAATGCGCGCCTCACCCGCGTGGAGTTGGAGCCCCTGTCCCAGGATGTCGAGCCGGGTTTGACGCTCGCACTGGGGACACTGCGTGAGCGGCTTGTCGGCGCGGAGGTGTTGGAGACCTTCGCGGCCGAGGCCTCTTCTGACACGTGCGTGGAGCTGGAAGAACACGAGCCTCGGGTCGTCCTCTTCACCAGTGGGACGACGGGAAGGCCGAAGGGCGCGGTGCTGACGGAGGGGAACTTCCGGGCGTCGTCGCGCGGGTCCGCGGCGAACCTGGGAGAACACCCGGCGCCCCGCTGGCTCGGGACGTTGCCGCTGTTCCATGTCGGTGGCCTCGCGATGCTGACGCGCACGGCGTACGAGGGAGGCTGTCTCGTGCTGCACGAGCGCTTCGACGCGGAAACCACGAGTCGTGCCATCAACGAGGAGAAGGTGTCTCACGCCAGCCTTGTCGCCACCACGCTGGAGCGGGTGCTGGATGTCCGTGCCGGGCGACGGGTGCCCGAGACTTTCAAGGTGGCGCTGATTGGCGGAGGGCCGGTGCCCCTGCCCTTGCTGGAGCGGGCGCGCGCCGTGGGCTTGCTCGCACTCCAGACGTACGGGCTCACCGAGGCGTGTTCACAGGTGACGACCGAGCGGCCTTCCGAAGCGGATGGTCGGACGGCGGGTCCACCGCTCCCGGGGATGGAGATTCGCATCGTCGGAGAGCGCGGCGAAGTGCGAGGCCCCGGGCAGGAAGGGGACATCGAGGTGCGCGGGCCCACGGTGATGGCGGGCTATTGGCGCAGGCCCGAGGCCACGCGTGAAGTCTTGCGAGAGGGCTGGCTGCGCACGAAAGACCTCGGTGTGCTCGACGCACGGGGCAGGCTCACGGTGCTGTCGCGCCGCACGGACCTCATCGTTCGGGGCGGTGAGAACATCTACCCGGCCGAGGTGGAGGCGGTGCTCGCCAATCATTCCTCGGTGCAGGAGGCCGCGGTGGTCGGCGTGGCAGACCCACGCTGGGGCGAAGTGCCCGTGGCCTTCCTCGCGCTGCGCGTGGGGCAGTCGCGTCCCGAGGTGGAGGCGATGGAGGCCTGGTGCCGCCAATCGCTCGCGGGCTTCAAGTTGCCCGCTCGGTTCATCTGGGTGGATGCCCTGCCACGCAATGCCATGGGGAAGCTGGAGCGCTCCTCGTTGCGCAAGGCCGCCGAGGACTGAACGCGGCGCTCTTCACACCCCTTCGCCGAAGTTCGGCGCGTGACACTGGGCGTCCTGGTGAGAACCCGGTAGTCTGAGGTGGGAGTGGATTGATGTGTCAATCAATCGTGAGACAAACCGCTTTCGCCAGAGCCCTTCCCTCGGATGGGAGCTTTCGTGAGGTCCCTTGAAGGGACCGTTCACTTGCTCACCCTCGACGAGGGGGCCGGGGCTCCTGGTGGGGACGTGACGCCGGAAGCCGGGAGACTTCCGGCGAGCGTCATGCCCGAATCAGGACTCCGAGACCGGGTGGCCCCAGGGGTTGGTGCGAGGATACTCACGCAGCATCGCGCTCAGCCGGTACGCCGCCGCCACGGTGGCGCTGACGCGCACCCGGCGGGTCAGGGAGGCTCCACGGGCCGCCGCCGCGCCCAGCCGCGCGGCCTGCTGCGCGAGCTGTCGCTCCACCTCGGGGGACCAGCGGGAGAATTCGAGCCATTCCATCGGACTGCTCCTTCGCGAACTTCGCGTGAGGGGGAAGCGCCACCAAAGCATCCGTCGATCCCCGAAAGCACGACGCCGCGCGTTGCCCACGACGTCTGTGCTGCTTTCCCGACAGGGTCTCCGTCGCTACTCGACACTGCGATTTCATGCGGACGCAAATCTTGAAGCTCACGAGGAATGAGCACCCACTTGAGCCCACGACGGGAATCCGCCGGGTAGGGAGTACCCCTCGCTTGAAACGGAAAACATCCGGGAGTGATTGGAAATTCTGCCCGAGAGGTGAATCTCAAGCAGGCAAGGAATCCTCCCCCAGGCGTTCTTTGAACCAAGAGGCACTTGATAAATCCAAGGCCTGGCCTGGGAGATGAGTCAAAGGCAGCTCAACAAGCACGACACCCGGAGGGCGGACGTGGCTCCTGAAACTGTTGATGTCATCATCGTGGGATGTGGACCGGTCGGAGCGATGGCAGCCAATCTGCTGGGGCTCCAAGGCGTGAAGACCCTGGTGGTGGAGAAGGAGCTGTCCGCGCATGGTCAGTCCCGCGCCATCAGCGTGGATGACGAGGCGCAGCGCATCTTCCAGTCCGCGGGGCTGGAGGGCGAGCTGGGGCCGGGCTTCCATCCGTGCCACACGCTGCGCTACCTCGATGACCGGCTGCGCTCGCTCGCGGAGGTGGACTTCGCGAACCTGGACCAGCCGTTCGGTCACTACGTCGGCGCCTTCTTCCAGCAGCCTCGCATGGAGGCGGTGCTGCGCCGGGGCATGGCGCGCTTCGAGCACGTGGAGCTGTGGCAGGGCCGCGAGGTCGAGTCCTTCGTGCAGGACGGTGAGGGACTCACCGTGCGCGTGCGCGAGTGCGGCACCGAGAAGTCCGTGACGGTGAGGGCGCGCTACCTGCTGGCCTGTGATGGCTCCCACAGCACCATCCGCCGCAAGCTGGACCTGAAGCTGGAGGGCACCACCGCGCTGGAGCACTCACTGGCCATCACCGTGAGCACGGCGTCTCCAGAGCCCGACTACACCAGCTACCTGTGTGGCCCGAACCGGCGGGGGTTCATCGCGCGCACGGCGCGGGACGAGATGCGCTTCGACATCATCGTGGACCCGGGCGCGGACCTGGAGGCCGTGCGCCAGCCCGAGCATGTGCGCTCGCTCATCTCTCACTACGTCGACCCGGCGACGGTGACGATTCGCTCGGTCAACGTCCACTCGTACCACAGCCGGATCGTGGACCGCTGGCGGGTGGGGCGCGCCTTCCTGCTCGGAGACGCGGCGCACCTGATGCCGCCCTTCCTGGGACAGGGCCTGTGCGCGGGCTTTCGCGACGCGGCGAACGTGACGTGGAAGCTGGCGCGGGTGCTGGACGGCTCGGCGGATGACTCGCTGCTGGACACGTATGAGCACGAGCGGCGCGGCCATGTCTCGGAGGTCATCAAGAGCTCGGATGCGATGGGCCGGATGATGATGACGGGAGGCCAGGTGCTGGCGCGCGCGCGCAACGTGCTCATCCAGGTGCTCTACCGGCTGCCCGTCACGGGAGAGTTCATCCGCCAGTTCAAGGTGAAGCCCGCATTCGCGCTGGAAAAGGGCTTCATCCTCGGCACGCAGCGGGCGAAGGCCGCGCCTGAAGGCACCTACTTTCCGCAGCCGCGCGTGGAAGCCACGGAGGGGCAGCGGGTGTTGATGGACCACGTGCTCGGCGACGGCTTTGTCGTGCTGACGCGGCCCGGCGCCTCGCAGGACACGCAGCGCGAGGCGCGCGCGCTGGCGGCGGAGCTGGGCGCGCGGGCGTGGTCCGTGCTCTCCGCGGAGCGCATCGGCGAGCCTCCTCCGGACGCGTTCGTGGACACGGAAGGCCGGCTGGGCGCGTGGTTCTCACGGCACGACAAGGACGTGGTGGTGCTGCGTCCGGACCGGTACGTGTTCGGCACGGCCACGGGGCCTCGCCTCGACGGGCTTCGTCGCGCGCTGCGAGGTCTCATCCGTCCCCGGCCGCGGGGTGGCGCCTCGGAGGTTCGTCGGGCCGGGTAGGGGAGGGCGTGGAAAAAGTCGACGGGGCGCCCGGGCCGGAACATGGCCACAGGCGCCCCGGAGTCGGGCATGGCTGGACTTCCGCCCGACGGGACGTCAGGCCGCGGCGGCGGGCTTGAGCAGGCCCTGGGCGCGCTCGACACAGTCGCCCATGAAGCGCAGGTAGATGTCGAGCGCCAGGGCGCCCGTCTTGCCGATGACCTCGGCCTTCTCGGGCACCTGGGTCAGCAGCTTGCCGAGCATCACCTCGTTGAGGGCGGTGTGGCCCACGTCGATCTCCGCGTGCTCCTTGACGAAGGACATCGCCTCCATGATGTCCTCGCCACACACGCGCTTGGCCTGCTCCATCAGCCCGGGCGCGAAGACGACCGACAGGTTCTCGATTTCATATTCGATCGCGACCTGGGCGGCGGGCATGGGACCGACGATGGTGTCCTCGTGGATCTTCCGGTACTCCACCATGGCCTGCGTGGGCACCTGGTTCAGCAGCGCCGTCGCATCCAACTGGGGACCGCGCTTGGCATTCCACCGGGCGACGAGGCTCTTGGTGTCCTCGATCATCATCAGGTGGTGGCCTTCCTCGTGCTTCGCGTGGGTGATGAGCTTCTCGCCCACGTCCTTGAGGCCCATCTTCACGGTGGCCTCGCCCGCGCGGCGGATCCATCCGTCCACCGGCTCCGTCATGTACACGCCCAGCGAGTTGAGCTGGATGAGGAAGCCTTCCACGAGCGCGGGGTCCACGTTCGGATCCAGCAACGTCTGGAGCGCGGGGGAGGACTTGAGGCGCTCGCGCACCTCGACCACGTGGGGAACATACTTCTGCTCCACGAGTTGCTTGTTGCTCATGTCTGAACCTCTAGGGCGTGTTAGCGAGGGTTGTGGGCGCCACGGCGCCCGATGGTCAGCTCACTGATGTGCTCGAGGAAGTCGGGAATCAGCTTCGAGGAGATGATCCACATGAATGGATCAGGCCCTCCGTGGATGCCGGCTTCCTGCACGTAATCCCCCCCCTCGTCCTCACACAGGAAGTGGAACGAGGTGCGGCGGCGCGCTGCGTACCAACGGCGCGCGGCGTCCACCAGGGCGACATAGGTGGACGGTCCTTCTTCGGTCAGTGAGAACAGGCGGGCCATGTCCAGCAGGCAGTACAGGTTCGTGCCCCGCTGACCCAGCTCCAGCACCGTCGCCGCCACGGGCACGCTGCCCCGCCGCGCGACCAGGATCTCTCGCTCACGCTCGAGACCGAATTCCTTCCAGCGCGCCTGCACCGGGCGCATGTCGATGCGCTCCCGCGTGAAGTCCAGCGCTTCCACGTAGCAGGCCGGGCGCGTGCGAGCGATGGAGTCCGCCAGCAGCGTCAGCTCTTGCGGCGTGGCGAGACCCACCTGGATGCCCTCGTGGCTGCGGCCCGTCTGCTCGTGGGTGAGCACGTCCAGCATGTGGACCTTGCGGGTGAAGGCCAGGCCCTGGCCCGTCTCCATCTGCCGCTCGGCGTAGCGCACGTGCGCCTTGGCGATCCACGGGTTGAGGGCCTCCACGTAGGCCACCACCCAGCGGAAGTCCGGGTCGCTCTGCGGGTGCTCGAACGTGCGCACGTACAGGTCGCGCATGATCTGCCCCGGCTCCTGCACGCTCGGCGGCGGCTTGCCGGGGCGCTTGGCGACCTGATGCCCCATCCACGCGTGGCGGTAGGGCTTCATGAAGGACAGCGTCGCCTCGGGCCCGCGCTCGGACGGCCACACCGCCTGGCAGAACAACTGCGGAATCTCCGCGCCGCGCTTCGCCATGCCGCGGAAGGCCAGCCGCAGCTCCTCGAACTCCTCGGTGGACTTGCCCGCCAGGCTGAAGAAGCCGGAGCGGGTGAACAAATCCCACAGCCCGTCCTCCATGTCCTCGCTGGTTCGAGTCGCGGGGGACGTCGTCTGCGACACGAAGCGCACCCAGCGCGCCTCGTCCACGGAGTAGGGCTGCACGCTCAGGCCGCACAGCACGTGGCCATCCGCGCGGGGGCTGGTGACGTAGCGGATCTCTCCGCGCAACGTCAGCGTCTGGCCCGCGCCCGTCTCCAACTCGATGTGGGGCGGCAGCAGGCCGGGGAACATCAGGTCCTCCGGCTTGCAGCGGATGCACAGGCCGGAGAAGGACAGGTCCACCGCGTCGCGCGTCAGCTCGCCCAGCTCGCGCCAGAGCGGGTGGTGGAAGCGCACGCTCGCGCCCGTGGGGGCGGGGACCCGGCGGTGCCAGCGATGACGGATGCGGGAGATGCGCGCGGGCATCGGCGTGAAGAGCCGATCTCCGTCCATGCCGCCCGCATCCAGCCGCATGCGGTACGCGCTGTTGTAGCCGATGACGTCCACGTCGTAGGGCGCCTCGCCCCACTCGGCGACCGCCTCCTCCGTGCGCCACTCCAACTGGGCCGTCGCCGAGTTGAAGCGCTCCAGCACCATGCGCACCGAGCGGCCCATCCGTCGCAGCACGCCCTTGTTACCGGAGGCGCAGATGGCGGTGAGGATGGAGCGGATGCGCTCCGGCTGCTCGATGATGTCCTGCATCGGCATCGCGGAAGCGGCGGGCTCCGCCACGCCGTTGCGCAGGGCATCCGCGAGCATCGAGAGAATCTGCCGGCCCTGCTCCACGGTGACTCCCACGAGCTGCAGGCCCACGGGCGCGCTCGCCGTCTCGGAGTCGGTGCGGATGAACGCGCCCACCAGCGGACCAATCGTGACGCCAAGACCCTTGAGGAAGACGGGCAGGGTGGGCGCCTCGGCGTGATTCACGGGGCCGCGAGGCATCACCCAGACCACCGTGGGGCTCAACCGCGTCACCTCGCCAATGGTTCCTTCCAGCGAACCCAGCGAGCAGGTGATGGCGTTCGGCCCCCGGCCATGCAGCGAATAGCCCGAGTCATCCAGCGCGGCTTCCGCTGGCGGCAGCGGAATCACATTGATGAATGCGTCTCGGCTATCGAACTCGACCGTCCGCCGGTCGGAGAGCGGGTTTCCCCCTTCCATGTCCAGGAGCCCCCTTCTCCGGTAGTGAGGAACGCCTGATGCGGATGGCGAAGTTGCAAGCACAACAGTTCCTCCCTGCTCCAGCGGTGCTGCGGTGGGCGGCATTTCGCTATGGGTCCGTATCATACGGAGTCGGCAGGAACAGTCAAATCGAATTTGTGCAGCCTTGCTGTTTTCGTCAAGGCGGGAATCTAGGTCACTGGGTCAACCGTGACAGGTCATTTCTCCAAGTTTCACGAACTGTATGCCCAGCACCCGACAACGCCACCGCCAAGATGTCGCGCAACTGTAATGTCACCAGTCAACCACGCTCTGAGTGCTTTCTCGTAGTGAAATGGAGCGAGTCGGATTGCTCCAGTAAACTCCCTCCGGCACGCCAACCAGATGAGGTGAGCGATGAGCGCGGCACGGGATTGGGTGGGCAGGACTTTGGGTGAAGCAGGGGACGGTGTCGGACACCCTGCGCGCGCCCCTCGTCTGGAGTCGGTGGAGGGGCCAGACTTCCACCAGGTGGATGTGGCGGCGCTCATGCGTGAATCCATGGAATTGCTGGAAGCCGCGCGAAGAATCCACGGCATCGCGGTGAAACTGGAACTTCCGGATGAAGCCGTGCTGACCCGCACGGGGCTGCGACGTACACGGCAGGTGTTGTTGTTGTTGCTGGCCCACGCCGCCGACCTTGCCGGGGAAAGCGGGGTTCGCGTGTCATTGGATCCACCCGATGACTTTGGAGACGAGGGGCCTCGCTTCCAGGTGGTGACGCCGGATGCGCACCTCTCCGAGCGGGAGCTCCGGGCCGTCTTCCTGTCGCCCATGTTGGTGGGGCCCACCCACCGGCGGCTGGCGCGCGCCCGGGAGCTGGTGGAGTCCGTGGGCGGCACCTTGGATGTGGTGCGCGGCGCGGAGTCGGGGCTCACCGTGACGGTGGAGCTGCCCGCGCCGGGCCTGGCCTGCTGGTAGTCCGGCCGGCGAGGACATCGAGCGCTCGGGGGAGCGCGGGAGGTTCATCCTCTCGTGCCGCGCCGCTGGGTCCGATAAGTCCTGCAACCTGGAGGGGTGGCCAAACTCCTTGACGGGAGGGGGGCGGGTTCTCGACTATCCCGCGCCAATTCTTACACGGCCACACCTTCCAGGAGTACGTCCATGGCGCCCCCGTCGTCCGGCGAGAAGATCACCCTCCAGAACGGCAAGCTGTCCGTCCCGGATCACCCGATCATCCCTTACATCGAGGGCGACGGCACTGGCCGCGACATCTGGCGCGCCTCCCAGGCCGTCTTCGACGCCGCGGTGGAGAAGGCCTACAAGGGCAAGAAGAAGATCGCCTGGTACGAGGTGCTCGCCGGCGAGAAGTCCTTCAAGGCGGTCAACAACTGGCTGCCGGATGAGACCGTCGAAGCCTTCCGCACCTATCTGGTCGGCATCAAGGGCCCGTTGACGACGCCGGTGGGCGGCGGCATCCGCTCGCTGAACGTCGCGCTGCGCCAGATGCTGGACCTGTACGTCTGCCTGCGTCCCGTACGCTACTTCAAGGGCGTGCCCAGCCCGGTGAAGACGCCGGACAAGGTGGACATGACCATCTTCCGTGAGAACACGGAGGACATCTACACGGGCATCGAGTTCGAGGCCGGCACCCCGGCGGCGGACAAGTTCCTGGCCCTGCTGAAGCAGGAGTTCCCGAAGGAGTTCGGGAAGATCCGCTTCCCCTCCGATGTCGGCATCGGCCTGAAGCCGGTGTCCCACGAGGGCAGCGACCGGCTCATCCGCGCGGCCATCCAGTACGCGGTGGACCACAAGCGCAAGAGCGTGACGCTGGTCCACAAGGGCAACATCATGAAGTTCACCGAGGGCGCCTTCCGCAAGTGGGGCTACGAGCTGGCCGCCCGGGAGTTCGGTGACAAGGTCTACACCTGGGACCAGTGGGAAGTGACGAAGGCCGCCAAGGGTGAGGACGCGGCCAATGCGGAGCAGAAGGCCGCTGTCGCCGCCGGGAAGATCATCATCAAGGACTCCATCGCGGACATCACCCTGCAGCAGGTGCTCACGCGTCCCGACGAGTTCGACGTCATCGCCACGCTGAACCTCAACGGCGACTACCTGTCGGACGCGCTCGCGGCCCAGGTGGGCGGCATCGGCATCGCGCCGGGCGGCAACATCAACTACGTCACCGGCCACGCCGTCTTCGAGGCGACGCACGGCACGGCGCCCAAGTACGCGGACCAGGACAAGGTGAACCCCGGCTCCGTCATCCTCTCCGGTGAGATGATGTTCCGGCACCTGGGCTGGCACGAGGCCGCGGACCTGATGATCCAGGGCATGGACCGCGCCATCGCCGCCAAGACGGTGACCTACGACTTCGCCCGCCTGATGAAGCAGGAAGGGCAGTCTGGCGTGAACGAGGTGAAGTGCTCCGAGTTCGGTCAGGCCATCATCAAGCACATGTAGTCCCCTCACGGGGAATGGGAGACGGCGAATCCATGGCTCAGAATCGCAAGAAGAAGATTGGCCTCATCGGCGGCGGGCAGATCGGCGGCAACCTCGCGCTGCTGGCGGTGCAGAAGTCGCTGGGTGACGTGTTCCTGTACGACATCCCGGTGGCCGAGGGTCTGGTCAAGGGCAAGGCGCTGGACATCAACCAGCTCGCGGCGGTGGACGGCTACGACTGTCGCGTCACCGGCACCACGGACTGGAAGGACGTCGCTGGCTCGGACGTGATCATCATCACGGCCGGCATGCCCCGCAAGCCGGGCATGAGCCGCGAGGATCTGCTCGAGATCAACCTCAAGATCATGAAGGACGTGGCTGCCAACATCCAGCAGCACGCCCCGGGCGCGTTCGTCATTAACGTGGCGAACCCGCTGGACGCGATGGTGTTCGCGCTCCACAAGATCGCGGAGCTGCCGGACAACATGGTGGTGGGCATGGCGGGCGTGCTGGATACCAGCCGCTTCAAGTGCTTCGTGGCGGAGGCCCTCGGTTGCTCCATCCGTGACGTGGAGGCGCTGGTGCTCGGCGGCCACGGCGACGACATGGTGCCCCTGGTGCGGCACAGCACCGTGGGCGGCGTGCCCCTCACGGAGCTCATCGCGAAGGACAAGCTGGACGCCATCGTCAAGCGCACCCGTGAGGGCGGCGCGGAGCTGGTCGGCCTGTACAAGACGGGCAGCGCCTACTTCGGGCCCGCGGCCTCCTCCATCGCCATGGCGGAGAGCTTCATCTTCGACCGCAAGCGCATCCTGCCGGGCGCGGCGCTGCTAAAGGGCCAGTACGGCATCAGCGACTACTTCTTCGGCGCTCCCATCCAGATCGGCGCGGGCGGCATCGAGAAAATCATCACCGTGGACCTCAACGAGGCCGAGAAAGCCGAGCTGGCGAAGTCCTTCCAGTCGGTGAAGAAGACGGTCGACTCCGTCAAGCTGTAGTCCGTTCCAGTCGTGGAGCCCGCCGGAAGCAGTCGGCGGGCTTCGCGCCTGATGCCGCGGATGACGCGGGCTTATCGTTTTCGACGCCGCCGTTGCGGCGCGGTTCCGCCAAGTTAACTAGCCTGTAGAACTCGCACGGGGATGTCCGGAGCGTGGCGCGCCGAAACGGCGAGCCGGCTGACGGCAGGCGTGTCCGATGTCCCGGCAGTCAAGGAGACGATGATGGCAGCAGCAGCGCGGTTCACAGTGGTGGGCGGCGGTCTCGCCGGGCTGATGACGACGATCAAGCTCGCGGAGGCGGGCCACCAGGTGGATGTGCTCTCGCTCGTCCCGGTGAAGCGCTCGCACTCGGTCTGCGCCCAGGGTGGCATCAACGGCGCGGTGAACACCAAGGGCGAGGGCGACAGCCCGGAGATCCACGTCAAGGACACGCTGCGCGGCGGCGACTTCCTGGCCGAGCAGATCTCCGTGAAGGGCATGTGCTACGCGGCCCCCGGTATCATCTACCTGCTGGACCGCATGGGCGTGACGTTCAACCGCACGCCGGAAGGCCTGCTGGACTTCCGCCGCTTCGGCGGCACGCTGCACCACCGCACCGCCTTCGCCGGCGCGACGACGGGCCAGCAGCTGCTCTACGCGCTGGACGAGCAGGTCCGCCGCTATGAGGCCGAGGGCAAGGTCACCAAGTACGAGTACTGGGAGTGGCTCGGCACGGTGAAGGACGAGGGGGGCCGCTGCATCGGCAGCGTGGCCGTGGACCTTCGCACCATGGAGATCCGCACCTTCCCGGCGGAGGCCGTGTGCCTGGCCACGGGTGGCCCTGGCATCGTGTTCGGTCGCTCCACCAACTCCATCATCAACACCGGCACCGCCGCGGGTCGCGCCTACATGGAGGGCGCCATCTACGCGAACGGTGAGTTCATCCAGGTGCATCCGACGTCGATTCCGGGCGAGGACAAGCTGCGCCTGATGAGCGAGTCGGTGCGCGGCGAGGGTGGCCGCGTCTGGGTGCCTCGGAAGAAGGGCGACACGCGCGGCCCCCGGGACATCCCGGAGAGCGAGCGCTGGTACTTCCTCGAGGAGAAGTACCCCAAGTACAAGAACCTGGTCCCCCGCGATGTGGCCACGCGGGAGATCTTCATCGTCTGCCGCGACCTGGGCATGGGCATCGGGGGCAGGGACGGCGTGTACCTGGATGTGACGCACATCCCGGCCAAGACGCTGGACGCCAAGATCAAGGGCGTCATGGAGATCTACGAGAAGTTCGTCGGTGACGACCCGCGCGTCACGCCGATGGTCATCTTCCCGGGCATGCACTACTCGATGGGCGGCCTGTACGTTCAGTTCGAGGCGGACTCGAAGACGCTGACGCCGCTGGAGGGCAGCCCGAAGAACCAGTCCACCAACATCCCGGGCCTCTACGCCGCGGGCGAGGCGGACTATGCGTTCCACGGTGGCAACCGCCTGGGCGCCAACTCGCTGCTCTCCTGCATCTACTCGGGGATGATCGGCGGTCCGGCCATGGCGTCCTTCGCCAAGAGCAACACGACGAGCGCGGCGGCCATGCCGGAGAAGTACTTCCAGGATGCGAAGCGCTACTGGGAGGACCGGTTCGGGACCATCAAGAAGATGGCCGGCGCGGAGAATCCCTACGGTCTGAGCCAGGAGCTGGGCGACGTGATGACGGAGAACTGCACCGTCGTCCGCTACAACGACCGGCTGAAGAAGACGGTGGACAAGATCCGCGAGCTGAAGAGCCGTTGGAAGAACGTCAACGTCCTGGACACGGGCAACTCGTCCAACCGGTCGTTGTCGTACACCAACCAGCTCTGGAACATGCTGGAGCTGGGCGAGGTCATCGCCACCAGCGCGCTCTTGCGCGACGAGAGCCGTGGCGCGCACTACAAGCCGGACTTCTCGCTGCCCGAGCCGAAGACGAAGGACCCCAACGACGATCCCGCGTGGATGGCGCTGTGGCAGGCGCGCCATGACAGGTGGGCGAAGACGACCATCGCGAAGTACGCGGAAGAGGGGCCGAACATCTCCTATGAGGACGTCCCGACGCCGGTGCTGAAGCCCGAGCCGCGCTGGTACGCGTAAGGCACCGGGGAACTTTCTGGGTGGGCCCGCGTGAGAGCGCGGGTCCCCGTAACTGACTTGGAAGTGAAGGGTCGAGCCACATGGACACCGCACAGGCAGGCGCCGTCAGCACCCAATCCATCTCCTTCCGAATCTGGCGGCAGGACGCTCCGGACCAGCCGGGCCGCTACGAGGAGTTCAAGGTTCCCTATCGCAAGGGCGCCAACGTCATCTCGTGCCTGATGGAGATCCAGCGCAACCCCGTCACGGTGGAGGGCAAGCGCGTGCCCCCCGTGGTGTGGGACGCCGCGTGTCTCGAAGAGGTCTGCGGCAGCTGCGCCATCAACATCAATGGGCGGGTGCGCATGGCGTGCTCGGCGCTCATCGACAAGCTGGAGCAGCCGATCACCCTGGAGCCCATGAGCAAGTTCCCCGTGGTCCGGGACCTGGCCGTGGACCGCAGCCGGATGTTCGAGGCGCTCAAGCGGGTGAAGGGCTGGATTCCCACGGACGGTACCCACAACCTGGGGCCGGGCCCGCGCCAGTCGCCCGTGGACCAGTCGACGATGTACGTGCTCTCCACGTGCATTACGTGTGGAAGCTGCCTGGAGGCGTGCCCCCAGGTGACCATGGACAACGACTTCGTCGGCGCGGCGGCCATCAGCCAGGCCCGCCTGTTCAACATGAACCCGACGGGCAAGTTGAACTCCGAGGAGCGCGTGCGTTCGCTCATGGGGCCCGGCGGCGTGCAGGACTGCGGCAAGGCGCAGAACTGCGTGAAGGTCTGCCCGAAGGAGATTCCGCTCACCACCTCCATCGCGATGATGAACCGTCAGGTGACCAAGCTGGTCATCAAGGACCTCTTCTCGCAGGAAGAGGAGAAGAAGGGTCACAGCGGTCCGGGGTGACGGGGCTGTTGTTCCCGTGAAGGCCAAGCGGCCTCATGCGTGTGTCCCTGGGACACGGCATGAGGCCGTTGCCGTTGATGCGCATGGCATGGAGCGGTGCGTGATTCGCGTGGCGGTCCGCGGTTTTCGGGCGGTGCGAAGCTCCGCGAGTTGCTCGTGCTCAGCGTGGCGAATCGAGGCTCTTCCGCGCGGACTGGATCTCCGCGAGTCGCTCGGGCTCAGTGTGGAGGGCCGAGGTTCTTTCGCGCGGACTGGAGCTCCGCGAGTTGTTCGGGCTCAGCGTGGAGGGCCGAGGTTCTTTCGCGTGGACTGGATCTCCGCGAGTCGCTCGGGCGAAGCGTGGCGGGTCGAGGTTCTTCCGCGCGGACTGGACCTCCGCGCGTCGCCAGGGCTCAGCGTGGCGAATCGAGGCTCTTCCGCGCGGACTGGATCTCCACGAGTCGCTCGGGCTCCGAGGCCTGCTTCACGAGGGTGTCGAGCGCGGCGGCATACGCCATGCGCAGCGCCTCCGAGGTAGGCACGGCCACGTCTGGAGTCACCCCGGTGCCTTCCCAGTTCGCCCGAGTCACGGCGTGGACGGTGCGCCCCATGGGGACGCCGACGAGGAAGTGCTCGTCCACGGGAAGCACCACGCCCGTGTTGGCACCGCCGCGCGTCTTCTCACCGACCACCCGCGCGCGCTTGCGCGCCTGGAGGTCATACGCGAACAGCTCCGCCGAGGAGAACGTGTCCTTGTCCGTGAGGAGGTAGACCTCCTTGTCTCCGTAGCGTCCCGCCAGGAGTTCCGTCGGAGTGTGGAGCGACGTCGTCTCCCGGCCTCTCCACACCGTGTCACGCACGTGGACGGGCGCGGGCAGGAGCCATGCGAGGTACTGGGCCACCAGGGTGGAATCGCCGCCGCCATTGCCGCGCAGATCCACGATGAGCGCGTCCGTGGAGGACAGCAGGGTCATCGCCGCCGCCGTGGCATCACGCGCGAGCTTCTCGTCGGGGAAGCGGGAGATTCGAAGGTAGCCGACATTGCCTTCCAACCACTCCACCCGAGTGATGCCCCGCGCGTCGAACCGCGCCTGCCGCGCGTGAATCGCCTCGCGCTCGGCGCGCCACGCTTCGATGTGCGCCGGTGCGGGCTCCCAGGGAAGAGGAACGTTCGTCGGCACGGGCTTCGCGCTGTGGATGACCACGAAGTGCGCGTCCTGTCCGGCTTGCTCGAGGTGCACGGTGAGGACCTCCGCGAACCGCTCCGGATCGGTGATGGCGTCATAGTCCCCGCGCTTCAATCTCGCGCGCAGCAGTCGGTGTGCCAGCTCTCCCAGCTCTGGGGAGTGATGCCTCGCGCGGACCTGCACGAGCACCGCCTCGATGATCCGCGTGCGCTCCGTGGCGTTGAGCACCGGCGGCTTCGCGGGCTCGGCCGCAAGGGCAGGGGACGCGAGCAGTGCCACGGCGACGAGGTGCCACGGGCGCAAGCACATGGGGCGAAGGCTCCTGGAGGGAACACGTCACGGCTGCGACACGGAACGCGTGGCGACCCGGGTCATACCGTCCCTGGGCCTGGCTCCCTGGTCGTGGGGCTTCGTGCGTGCTCGGGCCTTGTTGCTCCGTTGCTCGGAGTTCGGACGCGGTGAAGGCGTCCTCATCTACCCGGACATTCCTGGTTATCAGCTGTCCACAGCCTGCCGCACCGCGGTGTGTGCCGGGTCAAACGGCCTTGCCATCCGTCGGTTTCTGCGCAATGAGGGCCACGCGCTGACGCCTGTAAGGGGTCGTCCCCCTCGTCTCCACATGGAGCCTCGATGAAGATCCACGAGTACCAGGGCAAGGAAATCTTCCGGAAGTACGGTGTGCCCACGCCGAAGGGAATTCTCGCCCTCTCGCCGAATGACGCGGAGGCCGCTGCCAAGGAGCTGGCCACGCCGGTCGTCGTGGTGAAGGCCCAGATCCATGCCGGTGGCCGAGGCAAGGGCGGCGGCGTGAAGCTGGCCAAGAGCCCCGCCGAGGCGAAGGAACTCGCCAAGCAGATGCTTGGCATGATGCTGAAGACCATCCAGACCGGGCCGGAAGGCACGAAGGTCCACAAGGTCTACATCGAAGAAGGTCTCGCCATCGGCCAGGAGCTGTACCTGGGAGTGACGCTGGACCGCGTCACCAGCCGCGTCACCTTCATGGCGTCCCGCGAGGGCGGCGTGGAGATTGAAGAAGTGGCGGAGAAGCACCCCGAGAAGATCCTCCGCGAGACGGTGGACCCGGCGGTGGGCTTCCTGGACTTCCAGGGCCGCAACCTGGCCTTCGGGCTGGGCCTGTCGGGCCCCACGGTGAACAAGTTCGCCCAGTTCTGCACCGCGCTCTACCGGATGTTCATCGAGACGGATGCGTCCCTGGTGGAGATCAACCCGCTGGTCATCCTGAAGGATGGCGGCGTGGTGGCGCTGGACGCGAAGGTGACGTTCGACGAGAACGCCATCTACCGCCACAAGGACCTGCTGGCGTACCGGGACCTGGCGGAAGAGGACGCGCGTGAGACGCAGGCCAAGGAGTGGGATCTGGCCTACATCGCGCTCGAGGGCAACATCGGCTGCATGGTGAACGGCGCGGGTCTGGCCATGGCCACCATGGACACCATCAAGCTGGTGGGCGGCTCGCCGGCCAACTTCCTGGACGTGGGCGGCGGCGCGAGCAAGGAGAAGGTGACGGCGGCCTTCAAGCTCATCCTGGCCGACCCCGCGGTGAAGGCGGTGCTGGTCAACATCTTCGGCGGCATCATGAAGTGCGATGTCATCGCGGACGGCATCATCGCCGCGGCCAAGGAAGTGCAGCTCAAAGTGCCCCTCATCGTTCGCCTGGAAGGCACCAACGTGGAGCAGGGCAAGGAACTGCTGCGCAACTCCGGCCTCGCCATCACCCCGGCGGACAACCTGCGTCAGGCGGCCGAGAAGGCCGTCGCCGCGCTGAAGTAGTCCGCGCGCTTCATCGCCCACACTTTTTTGAAGGAGCGCCATGAGCATCCTCGTCAACGAAAACACGAAGGTCCTCTGCCAGGGCATCACCGGCTCGGCGGGCTCGTTCCACTCGAAGCAGATGTTGGAGTACGGCACGAAGCTCGTTGGCGGTGTCACGCCGGGCAAGGGCGGCACCAGCTTCGAGGGCAAGGTTCCCGTGTTCAACACGGTCGCCGACGCCGTGAAGCAGACGGGCGCGAACACGTCCGTCATCTTCGTCCCGCCCCCGTTCGCCGCGGACTCCATCATGGAGGCCGCTGACGCGGGCGTGTCCCTCATCATCACGATCACCGAAGGCATCCCGGTCCTCGACATGGTGCGCGCCAAGCGCTACCTGCAGGGCAAGCCGGGCGTGCGCCTCATCGGTCCGAACTGCCCGGGTGTCATCACCCCCGGCGCCAAGTGCAAGATCGGCATCATGCCGGGCCACATCCACAAGCCGGGCCGCATCGGCGTGGTGTCGCGCTCTGGCACGCTGACGTACGAGGCCGTGCACCAGCTCACGCAGCTGGGCCTGGGCCAGTCGACGGCGGTGGGCATCGGCGGAGACCCGGTCAACGGCACGGACTTCGTGGACGTGCTCAAGCTGTTCAACGCGGATCCGGATACGGACGCGGTGATCATGATTGGTGAGATCGGCGGCAGCGCCGAGGAGCTGGGCGCGGAGTACGTCGCTCGCGAGTTCACCAAGCCCATCGCCGGGTTCATCGCCGGCCAGTCGGCGCCTCCGGGCAAGCGCATGGGCCACGCGGGCGCCATCATCTCCGGCGGCAAGGGCACTGCGACGGAGAAGATCAAGGCGATGGAGGCCGCGGGAATCGTGATGGCCGCCAGCCCCGCCGAGCTGGGCACCACCCTCCAGGAGGCCGTGAAGCGCGGCCCCAAGAAGCGCTAACACCCCTCAGGGGCACAAGGAGCCAGTCAAAATGGCCATCGAGCGTACGCTGTCCATCATCAAGCCGGACGGTCTGCAGAAGGGCGTCATCGGGAAGATCATCAGCCGCTTCGAGGAGAAGGGTCTGAAGCCGGTCGCCATCCGGCTCCAGCAGCTCTCCCAGAAGGAGGCCGAGGGCTTCTACGCGGTCCACAAGGCCCGGCCCTTCTTCAAGGACCTGGTGCAGTTCATGATCTCCGGCCCCGTGGTCCTGATGGTGCTGGAGGGCGAGAACGCCGTTCTGGGCAACCGCGACATCATGGGCGCCACCAACCCCGCGCAGGCGGCCGAGGGCACCATCCGCAAGGACTTCGCCACCAGCATCGACCAGAACACGGTGCATGGTTCCGACAGCCTGGAGAACGCGAAGAACGAGATCGCGTACTTCTTCCGTGAGACGGAAGTCCAGCCGTACGAGTACACCGCCAAGAAGTAGGCGGCAGGCCCCGGGAGGGGCCTCTGACTGACGGCCCGGTGTCGGCACCCGCGAGGGGCTGGCCCGGGCCGTTGGCCTTCCAGCGGGGCAGGGGAGGGGTGCTCATGCCTGGAGCAGGACTCAGGGGGCGTGCGCTCCTTTGACTTGTCGTGCCCAGGTGTGGGAAGGGACGCCCCGGGCCTTACCGTTCAATAGCGCGACGACGATGACCGAGACCTCCGCCACCCCCTCTCTTCCTGTCACGGAGCCGCTGCCGGCGCCCGCGCCCGCGAAGCTCGTGGACGTGGCCAGCCTTTCGCTGGAGGCGCTCACCCGCTTCGTCACCGAGCAACTGGGCGAGCGCGCCTTCCGTGCCCCCCAGGTCTACCGCTGGCTGCATCAGCGCGGCGCCACGTCGTTCGACGAGATGACGGACCTGTCCAAGGTCCTGCGCGAAAAGCTGAAGGTCGCCGCGGAGATCGTCCCGCTGGTGAAGGACCTGGAGCAGCGCAGCATCGACGGCACCATCAAGTACCGGTGGAAGACGCGGGACGGGCGCTACATCGAGTCCGTCTACATGCCCTCCGAGGACCGCAGGACGCTGTGCGTGTCCACCCAGGTGGGCTGCGCCATGGCCTGTGGCTTCTGCATGACGGGCACCATGGGCCTCAAGCGCAACCTGACGCCCAGCGAGATTGTCGCCCAGGTCCACGCGGTGAACCGCGAGGTCCGCAAGAACGAGGGCCACGAGACGCTGCGCCCGCTCTCCAACCTCGTGTTCATGGGCATGGGCGAGCCGCTCCACAACTTTGAAAACCTGAAGACGGCGCTCTCCATCCTCCAGTCCGAGGACGGGCCGAACTTCAGCCACCGCCACATCACCGTCTCCACCGTCGGCCTCGTTCCCATGATCGAGCGCTTCGGCCAGGAGACGGACGTGAAGCTGGCCATCTCCCTCAACGCCAGCACCGACGAGCAGCGCAGCAAGACGATGCCCGTCAACCGCAAGTGGAACATCGCCGCGCTGCTGGACGCGTGTCGCAAGTTCCCGCTGCGCCAGGGACGCCGCATCACCTTCGAATACGTCCTCATCCAGGGCTTCAACGACAGCGATGAGGATGCGCACCGCCTCATCCAGCTGCTCAAGGGAATTCCGGCGAAGGTCAACCTGATTCCCTACAACGAGAACCCGGGTCTGGGGTTCCAGACCACCGCGGAAGAGCGGGCGGAAGAGTTCCGGGCCATCCTGTCGGATGGTCACGTGTCCGCCTACATCCGCAAGAACCGGGGCCGGGACATCGCTGGCGCCTGCGGGCAGCTCGCCAATCGTGGTGAGTCGTCCGCAGCCGAAAGCACGACATAAAGTCCCGAGCTTCCTTGACAATCCGGCGGGTGCGGCGTTAAGAGCGCCACCCCGTTTCCATCGTCGTAACCTGTTCGCTGGAGTACTCCATGGCCGTCGTCCTCCGTCTTGCCCGCGCGGGCGCCAAGAAGAAGCCCTACTACCACGTGGTCGCCACCGACTCCCGCAACCCGCGGGATGGCAAGTTCATCGAGGCCGTTGGCGCGTACGACCCGAACATCACCCCCCCGAAGGTGGAGTTCAACGAGGAGCGGCTGAACTACTGGCTGAAGACGGGCGCGACGCCGTCGGAGACCGTGGCGGACCTCATCAAGGTCGCCGCGAAGGCTCCCAAGTCCACCCCCGCGGCTTGATCCGCGACCGCCTGTACTGAGCGGACGTGGAGCAACTCCTCACGTATCTGGCGCGGGCCCTGGTCGATCAACCGGACCAGGTGGGCCTGCGCATCTCCGAGGTGGACGGCACGCGGCTCTATGAGCTGAAGGTCGCCCCCGAGGATGTTGGCAAGGTCATCGGCCGTGATGGGCGTACCGTGAATGCCCTCCGGACGCTGCTCAATGCCGCGGCCCAGAAGTCAGGCCAGAAGGTTCGTCTGGAGATCCTCGACGACCGGCGCAATGCGGCCAGCGGTCAGCCCGCCGCCGCACCGGACACGTCACGGTGACTCCGAACCCCTTGCTTGAGCTGGGCTTCATCTCGCGCGCGCACGGACTGCGCGGCGAGGTGGCCGTGCGTCCGTTTGATCCAGGATCGGAGACGCTCGCCACCGTCGAGCGGGTTCGCATCCGCACCCGGGCGGGCGTGGAACGCGACCTCAAGATGGAGGAGCTGCGGCCCACGCCGAAAGAGGACATCGTCGCCTTCGAGGGCGTGGAGACGCGCACGGAGGCCGAGTCGCTCGTGGGCTCGACCGTGTTCGTCTTCCGCGAGGACCTGGAGCCGCCCGAAGAGGGCCAGTTCTTCCAGGGCGATCTGGTGGGCCTGTCCGCCGTGGACGAGGCCGGCACGCCCCTGGGCACGGTGGAGGAGATCTGGGCCACCGGCGAGGTGCCGAACCTGGTGATCCGCGCCGCGGGGCGGCAGGAAATGGTGGTGCCGTTCGCGGATGAGTTCGTCCCCACCGTGGACATCGCCGCGCGGCGCATCGTGATCCGCCCTCCCGAGTACGTGGAAGTCGGCCGCCGCGACGCGGACAAGGATGCGCCCGACGGGTCCGAGCAGTGAGTCCGCCGTATCCGGTGGAGCTGCTCACGCTGTTCCCCGGCATGGTGACCGGCTACCTGGGGGCCAGCATCCTCGGCAAGGCCCAGGAGAAGGGCCTGCTCTCCACCACCATCACCGACATCCGCGAGTACGCGGAGGGCAAGCATCGCGTCACGGACGACGCTCCCTACGGGGGCGGGGCCGGGATGGTGATGAAGCCCGAGCCGCTGATCGCCGCGATTGAAGCCGCGCGGGCGCGACTGCCCGGCGCGAAGGTGCTGCTGATGAGCCCTCGCGGCGTGACGTTCACCCAGGCCGCCGCGCGTGAGCTTGTCTCCCACACCGCGGGGTTGATCCTCGTCTGTGGTCGCTACGAGGGCGTGGACGAGCGGGTGATGAGCTACCTGGATGGGGAGCTGTCCCTGGGAGACTTCGTCCTCACCGGTGGGGAGGTCGCCGCGATGGCGGTGGTGGACGCCGTGGCGCGGCTGGTCCCCGGGGTGCTGGGGAATGTGGCGTCCTCGGTGTCGGAGAGCTTCGAGGAGGGCACGCTGGAGCATCCCCAGTACACGCGCCCGCCTGTCTTCCGGGAGGTCGAGGTGCCCGCCGCCCTCCAGTCGGGAGACCATGCCCGCATCGCCCGGTGGCGCCGTTGGAAATCGCTGGTGCTCACACGAGAGCGCCGGCCCGACTTGTTCTCCCGCCTGACGTTGTCCAAGGCGGATCAAAAACTGCTGGCTCGCCGCGAGGAAGACCTGTAACCCTGGGGGTTCTCAGTGGATTGGGCTTCAGCGGGCTTGTCCGACACCATTCTCTCTGGTAGTACGGCCCGCTCTTTCACGCGTTCATCGTCGCGTTAGCTTCCGCTTTACTGGAGTCTGTCATGCGTAACAGCGCCATTCAGCACGTCGAGGCCAAGTACCTGCGCCAGGACGTCACCTCGTTCCGTTCTGGTGACTCCGTGCGCGTCTTCTGGAAGGTGAAGGAGGGCGAGAAGGAGCGCGTCCAGGCGTTCGAGGGCACCGTCATCCGGAAGACCTCGGGCAGCCACAGGGCCACCTTCACGGTCCGCAAGGTGTCCTTCGGCGTCGGCGTGGAGCGCATCTTCCCGCTGCACAGCCCCCGCTACGAGAAGATCGAGGTCCTCTCGCGTGGCCGCGTGAACCGCAGCCGCCTGTTCTACCTCCGCGACCTCAAGGGCAAGGCGGCCCGCGTGGACGTGCAGGAAGATCCCGACAGGGCCCCCAAGGCCGCCAAGGCCTCCTGAGCGCCTGAGTCCTCGTCGGCCCACGGGCCGTCGTGAGAAGGAGCGTCCGATCCCGGGCGCTCCTTTTTTCATTCGCGGTAACATGCGCCGGCCATGCAATTCGTCGAGGTCGCCGTCCAGAATGTCCGGGGCTTTACTCCCGCGGGCCGCTTCTCGCTGAAGTCCGGGTACCTTGTCCTCAAGCCGCCCTCGGCCGAGGCGAGCCCGTTCGCGGGAGTCCTGCTCGCGCTGCTCTTTGCGGACGGTCGGGGCGGAGACGCCTCCTTCATCGCGCCCGGTGCGAAGTCCGGCAAGGCCGCGCTGACCTTCCAGGGCGTGGATGGTGCGACGTACCGGGTCCTGCGGGAGCTGGGCGGCTCGGGGACGCTGCACCGCTTGAACAAGGCGACGCAGCAGCCGGAGCTGGTGTCTTCGGATGCCTCGGAGATGAACCAGTTCATGCGCGGGCAGGTGGGGCTGCCTCCGCGGACGACCTTCGAGCAGCTCTACTGCCTCCAGGTGGGGCAGCTTCCATCCCGGCGTCCGCGCAAGGCCGCGGCCAAGGCCGTGGATCCCAAGGCGTCCGGCAAGTTCCCCTCGCTGGCGTCCGCCTCCACCGTGGCGCCCTCCGACGACATCGCCGCATCCGAGGCGAAGGCGCGCGCGTTGGAGGCGGAGTTCATCTCCGCGCGCGAGGTGGATGGGCTCCAGTTCAAGGTGGACGGGCTGTCCTCGCAGATCTTCGACGCGGATCAGCGCCTGAAGGGCACCGAGGGGCTGAAGGTGGCCATCCACGACGCGGAGAATGCGTGGCGGGCCGCGCCGACGCCGCAGACGCTGGGGCTTCCCCAGGACATCCTCAACCGGGTGCAGCGCTATTCCAAGGTGGTGGCGAAGCGGGACGATGCGCTGGTCCGGCTCGGCGCGGACCGGGATGCGGACGCGGCGGACGTGCCGGACTCGGTGGATCCGCTGACGGAGGACCGTGGCTTCTGGGTCGGCATCGCCGTGGGCGTGCTGTTTCTCGGGCTGGGGTTGGGTCTGGGGCTCGGCATCGACAGCACGTTCCGCTACCTGGCGCTGCTGGACATCCCCGCCTTCGGCTTCTCCGCGTTCGTCGCGCTGCGCTACGTGGATGAACTCCAGAAGTCCTCGCAGCGAGGCAGCAAGGAAGGTCGCTTCGACGCACGCGAGAAGAAGATCCACGAGGAGTTCGAGGCCGAGGCCGCGCCGGTGCGCATGGCGCAGAAGGCACTCGGCGTGGAGAGCCTGGACGAGATTCCCGCCGCGCTGGAGCGCAAGGAGCTGCTGGCCGCTCGCGTGGTGGAGCTGAAGGATCAGCTTGCGGCGGTGGAGGCGGACCCCGAGTTCGTGGCCGCGTCCACGCAGCGCCAGGCGCTGAAGGACCAGCTCGAGGCGCTCAACGCGGAGCTCATCCAGAAGGGCTCCTACGTGCGCGACATTCGCGAGGTGGAGCGGGAACTCGGCCGGGTGAAGGAGTCCATCGCGCTGGCGAAGGCGCCACCTCCGCCGGCCGCCGCCGGGCCGGATGGTGCCCCCGCGCCCGCGGAGCCGCTGGAAGATCCTTCCCCCGCGCTGCTGGCACAGGCTGCGGACATCTTCACCACGGACGTGCTGAGCGTGCAGGCCATGCTCAAGGATCGCTGCGTCCAGTACCTCACCGCGCTCACGGACCGCCGCTACCAGGGCGTCGAGTGGGACAAGGAGGGTCGGGCCTTCGCGCTCGCGGGCGGGCGACGGGTACCGGTGGGCGAGATTCCGCCGAAGGACCTGGACCTGTATTACCTGGCGCTGCGGATGACGGTGGTGGAGAAGGGGAGCGCGCGCGTGAAGCGACCCTTCGTCCTCGAGGATGTCTTCGCCGGCGTCGAGGAAGTGAAGCTGCCGCTCATCGCCCGGATGCTGAAGCACCTGGGCACGCTGACGCAGGTGCTCCACGTCACCCCGCACCCTGGCTTCGCCCAGATGTCGGACGGCACGGTTAACGTGTAGTCCGATGTGGAAGGTGTCCTCCGTGGGGGAGGACGGTGGGGGTATGGGGATGGGGCGTGGGGTGCGGCGGGAGTTCGGGGATGAGGCGGAATCGGTGGCGGTGCGGTACCTGGAGGAGCGGGGCTGGCGGGTGAGGGCGCGGAACTGGCCGTGTCGTTACGGCGAATTGGATGTGGTGGCCGAGCGAGAGGACACCGTGTGCTTCGTCGAGGTGCGGATGCGCTCCTCGGCCGTATGGGGAGACCCGGCGCACACCGTGTCGTTCGCCAAGCAGCGTCGGGTGGTGAAGGCGGCGCTGCACTATCTCTTCGCTCATGACCTGCGTGAGCGGATGATGCGCTTCGACGTGATTTCCGTGGTGGGGCGTGGAGCGCGCGCCACCGTGGAGCACATTCCCGGCGCCTTCGATGCGGGCATGTAAGGGGAAGGCATGGCTGGAACGCTGTACCTGGTGGCCACGCCCATCGGGAACCTGGGTGACATCTCTACGCGCGCGCTGGAGACCCTCCGCGCGGTGCGCTTCATCGCCTGCGAGGACACGCGGCACTCCCGTGTGCTGCTCGACCACTTCGGCATTGGCGGCAAGGACCTTGTCAGCCTGCCCGCCTTTGCGGAGGGGCAGCGGGCCGGGCGAATCCTCGATCGAATCGCAGAAGGGGATGACTGCGCGCTCGTCACGGACGCGGGCAGTCCGGCCATCAGCGACCCCGGAGAGCGACTGGTGGCGGAGGCGCTGGAACGAGGGCTGACGGTGGTTCCAATCCCGGGCGCCACAGCTCTCATCGCGGCCCTGAGCGCGTCCGGGCTGCCCACGGGGCGCTTCCACTTCCTGGGGTTCCTGCCCCGCAAGGGCGCCGAGCGGCGCGCCATGCTGGAAGAGGTGGCCGCGCTGTCCGCGACGCTGGTGCTCTACGAGTCTCCGCGCCGTCTGGGAGAAACGCTCCCGGACCTGCAGGAGGCCTGGGGGGATCGCCGTGCGTGCGTCGCCCGCGAGCTGACCAAGCTGCACGAGGAGTTCGTGCGAGGGCCGCTGTCAGAGCTGTCCGCGCGCTACGCGACGGAAGAGGCCCGGGGTGAGGTCGTGGTGCTCGTGGAAGGCCGCACCGGAGAGCGCCGCTGGTCCGAGGAGGAGCTGCGGCGCGGGCTCGAAGAGGGGCTTGCTCGCGGCGAGAAGCTCAAGCCCCTGAGCACCGAGCTGGCGCGTCGTGCGGGCTGGTCGGGACAGGACGTCTACCGACTCGGGCTGTCGCTGAAGCGGTGAGTCGAAGCGGGTCCCAGGAGGAGCGTACTCCCTCCTGGCGTCCGCGTTGCTGCTGCCCGCGACACCGGGAGGCAGGCGGTGGATGCCGCGCCTCCCGGGTGTCACCTGCCGCTAGAAGTTGAACGAAGCGCTCAGGTCGAAGCGGAACGTCGTGCTGCCGATGGCGCGGAAGCGGCGGGAGACCAGGTCGTAGCGCCAGTCGAACGTCGGGTTGAGCTCGGGCGAGCCCACCGCCGTGTCGACCTGACCATCACCGTTGAGGTCCTGGCCCATCTCCTCGTTCGTCAGCGTGTGGTCCGTGTTGTAGAGGAACGTGCCCGACGCGCGAATCTTGAAGGTGTCCGACGCGCTCGCGGTGGCGCCGAGCATGCCGCCGACCTGGAAGTACTCCTCGGAGGTGAGCAGCTTGCGAAGCGCCGCGCTCAGCTCGTTGTTGTACCGGCCCGCGCCCACGTAGTTGCCGATGGCCCGCAGGTCCAGGGTGAACTTCTGGTGCTTCTGAGGCCTGTCGAACGGCACCAGCTCCACACCGGCGACCATCCCCAGCATCTCCGGCGACTTGATGCCCGTCTCCTTGCGGTTCCACGGACCTTCACCGCAGTTGCCAGGAGCACCCAGGTTCGTCGGGTTCGACGTGCGCTGGTCGCAGTTCGAATAGAAGAGGGGGCCTCGGACGGGGATGGTGTAGCTGGCCTTGAAGTACGGCTCGGCCACGCCCATGCGACGCGAGAACGCCGTGTAGAGCTGGTACTTGTGGACCCGGTCGCCGATGTTGCCGCGCTCGTCCGAGTTCGTGGTGTCCACGCTCGGGTCCCTCACCTTCGCGGTGGGGGCCTCGTAGTCGATGCCGACAATCCAGGTGGGCTTGGTCTCGTCCTTCGCCTGGTTGAAGAAGGCGTAGGCCAGGCCGAAGTGGAGGTTGCCCAGTCCGCCCCGGAAGCTCTCCTGCGGCACGCCGAAGAGCGGCACACCGTTGGTCTGCGGGTCCGAGAGGCATCCCGCGATGGTCGAGCCATCCGCGTTGATGCAGTTGTTGGTGATGGTGGAAGACTCCTGGGACGACTGGGAGGTGAAGTCCCATCGCTCGTTCTGCTGGAACACCAGCGGGAGCGTGAAGGACAGCTCCAAGTCCCTGTAGAGACCCACCGCCAGCCTCAGGTTGAGGCGGGCATCGACGCCCTTGTACCAGAGCTCCGCGGCGTCACCGCGCGTGGCTGGTGAGCCATCCTCGTTGGGCGGCGTGCCCGCGGGCGCGAGCTGCTCGCGGACAATCTTCGCGCGAGTCTGCGTACGTTCGAACCCGACGTCGATGAACAGGTCGAACGGATCGTCATCCTCGAAGGAGGAAGCGATCCGGGTGATATCTGCCGCGCTGGCGGCGAACGGCGCGCCCAGCGTCAGCGCGGCGAGTACGACGCGAAGCCTGTGCATCCGACCTCCGACGGCGAAACGAGCGGGCCTTCCGGCAAGCCCGGGGGCTTCCAGCTAGCCGCGCCGTCGAAGGAGTGTCAAGAATCGGGTTGCTTTTACTTCCCCGCGACGGAGGTTCCGAGCAGCCCTTCCAGGCGCCGGACCTCGTCATCGAAGCCCGTCTTGTGGCCGGCCGCCATGGTGCGGCGGTAGGTCTTGTGCTGGTCGAAGGGGTCCAGCACCCGGTCGTCCTGGGTCATCAGCTGGTAGTGGAGGTGGGGCGCGAAGGAGCGGCCCGTGTTGCCGCTCCGGGCGATGACCTGGCCCACGTTGAAGCGCGAGCCCGGGTGGATGTCCTTGGACACCTCGTCCAGATGCAGGAAGAGGGCGCGGCGGCCACGGCCGCCCGTCTCCACCAGCTCCAGGCAGTTGCCGTTGCTGCCCCAGTTCCAGTTCTTGCGCTTCACCACGCCGGCGAAGGGCGCCTTGACGGGCGTGCCCACCGGGGTGCGGAAGTCCACGCCCTTGTGGCGGCGACCGTCGCGCAGCAGGGACGTCACCTGCTCGTAGTCGTCCAGCGGCGACTTCTCCAGGCGAAGCTCCAGCTCCTCGCCCGTGGACAGGTAGTAGCGCGCTGCGCCCTCGGTTCCGGCCTGGTAGCGGTACGCACTCAGCGTCTTGCCCAGCTTGGCGCTGGTGAAGCGCACCGCGTGGACCAGGGGCTCCTCGTTGGGGCGGCGCTGGAAGAGCACGTCAAGGGTGTCGCCGCGCAGGATTTCACCCGGAACCTCCACCCACCACACCAGCGTGCGCGTCACCACCTGCGCCAGGGCCGGGCCCACGTCCGCGCCAGCGGAGTTGTTGAGGGCCGTCTCCAGCGGGCCCTCGATGCGCATCGACGCGCGCTCCAGGCCCGCGGCCTTCACCGGGTCCACGGGAACAGGCGCGGCGAGAGGGGCCGCCGCGAGGGCGCCCGCATCCGCGGGGCCGGTGGCCTCGGCGACAGGCTGGTGGATGGCGGCCTCGCCCGTGGCGTTCGCCATCCGTTGCTTCCACCACCACACGCCCCCGGCGGCTCCGCCAAGGATGAGTGACACGGCGACCACGGGCCCGATGGGGCTGCGCTTTGGAGGTGCACCGAGGGTGGGAAGGTTCGGCCGCATACAGGCTCCCTGGTTTGGAAAGAGTGGGCGGGCGCGAAAACCAGCGCCCGCAACGAGGAATTCCGCCAGCCGAGGGTCAATCCTCGGGGCCGTCCTCTTGCTCGTCTGGCGTGGTGTCGCGCAGACCGAATTCCTTCATCTTCGTTTGCAGGGACTTGCGGCTGATCTGCAAGAGCCGCGCGGCCCGGGTGACGTTGCCGCCCGTCTCATCGAGCTTCTTGACGATGAGGTCCCGTTCCAGCTCCGCCGCCTTCATCCGGACGATGTCCTTCAGGCCCACCTCACCCGTGGGAACTTCCAGGGTCGGTGCGCTGGGGGGCGGAGCGGGGCTTGCCTGGACGCCCGCTCCCTGCCGAACGGGCTCTGGCAGGTCCTTGGCGGTGATGAGCGGCCCGTCCGCGAACAGCAACGCGCGCTCGATGAGGTTCTCCAGCTCGCGGATGTTGCCCGGCCACGCGTAGCCCTGCAGCAGCGCCAGCGCGTCGTCGGTGATGCCTTCAATCTTCTTGTTGAGGCGCCGGTTGTACTTGTCCACGAAGTGCCGCGCGAGCATCAGGATGTCGCTGCGGCGCTCTCGCAGGGGGGGCAGGGTGAGCGGCACCACCGCCAGCCGGTAGTACAGGTCCTTGCGGAAGCGGCCGGCTTCGATCTCCGCCTGGAGGTCGCGGTTGGTGGCGGCAACGAGGCGCACATCCACGCGCGTCGTCTTGATGCCACCCACGCGCTCGAACTCGCCTTCCTGGAGCGCGCGCAGCAGCTTCACCTGCATCTCGACGGGAATCTCCCCGATTTCGTCCAGGAAGAGGGTGCCGCCATCGGCCAGTTCGAACCGGCCGGGCTTGGAGGTGACGGCGCCGGTGAAGGCTCCGCGCTCGTAGCCGAACAGCTCGCTCTCCAGCAGCGTGGCGGGGATGGCCGCGCAGTTGATCTTGATGAACGGCTTGTCGCGACGGCTGGAGGCGCCGTGCAGCGCGGTGGCGATGAGCTCCTTGCCGGTGCCGCTCTCGCCGGTGATGAGCACCGTGGAGGGCGTGTCCGCCACCTTGTCGATGACCTTGTAGACGTCCTGCATCTGGGGCGACTCGCCGATGATGGCGGCGCGCGCCTTGAGGTCCGGACGGACGGAGCGACGGGCGCTCTCGTTCGTCTTGGCGGCCTTGGCGACCACGGCGGACAGCTCCGTCTGGTCGAAGGGCTTGGTGATGTAGTCGAACGCGCCCGCCTTGATGGCGTCCACGGCCGAGTCCACGGTGCCGTGCGCGGTGATGATGATGACCGGCACGTCGGGGTTGGCGGAGCGGATGGTGCTCAGCACCTCCATGCCGCCCACCTTGGGCATCACCAGGTCCGTCACGATGATGTCGGCGCCGTTCTTGTGGAACTCCGCCAGCCCCTGCTCACCGTTCTCCGCGACGGTGACGTCGAAGCCATCCCGGCGCAGCATCGCGGCGAGCACCTTGCGGAGATTCGCCTCGTCGTCAATCACCAGGACTTTTGCCATGGGAGCAGGGCGCGGAGGGGCCGGACTAACGACGGGCCGACGCCGCGGTGGGGCCCTCAAGGGTGCAAATGGCGTCCGGGTGCTTGATGCGCAAGAGGAGCGCCTCCAGCACGCGGAACGGATGGTTCATCCTCGAGGCACCCAGGTAGGCCGCCACCATGTCCATGGCCACGGCCAGGTCCATGTTCTCCCGGCCGGTGGACACGACCACGCCCGAGTCACCGCGCAGGCGGTTGGACTGGTAGACGCCATCCGAGGCCAACTGCTTGAGGGTCTCGATCTCCAGCACGCCCGTCTTCTCGTAGATGCGGTGCAGCGCCGAGTACAGCCGGGGCGACAGCACGACGGCATAGGGGCCGAAGTGGCCGTGCTCGTTGAGCGTGCGCGTGGCCTCGACGACGGCCTGGAAGCCGCCGCCCGCCACCGTCCAGTCACCCAGCGGCACGGTGAGCCGGCCGTTGGCCGTCATCAGGCCCTCGTAGCCCAGCTTCGCGTCACCGTAGAAGATGAGCTCGTCTTCCTGCTGCGCGCACAGCGCCGCGGCGCCCGCGGCGGCGGACACGTCCAGCGGCATGTTGTGCGTCCGGGCCGCCTCGATGTCGCGCCAGTGCAGCAGGAAGTCCTTGTAGATGATGGGGATGGTCTTGAACTTGCGCGCGTCGGTGAAGACCATCGCGGTCTCCTGCTCGCCGACGATGTCCACCGCGCCCGGGGACACGCCTTGGAACTCGTCGTAGGGCACCGTCTGCACGCCCGCGCCCAGCGGACCGTAGATGTCGAGGATGCGGCGGCCCACGAGCGAGCGCCGCGCGACCTGGATGACGGTTTCATTCAGGCGCGCCCACTCCTCTTCACGGAGCGGGTTCTCGGCATGTCCAAGGAAGTCAGGCATCGAACAGTCTCCAGATACTCAACAAGGAGAAAAGAAAAGGAACGTCTTCAGCGATTGCCGCCACCACCGCCACCACTCCGGCGGAGCGAGCCCACCGTGAGGGGATGGGACTCCACGGCGGGCGGCGGAGCGGGCAGGCCGTACATCAGGCGCTGCGGGGGAAGGGCGGTGAGCGGCTCCACCGGGGACCGGCCGTTGATGACGTTCGGCGCCGGTGGGGTGGGGGAGGGCGAATGGGCCGCGACGGGTGTGCCCGCATCGGCGACGGCCTGCTGGAAGTGCCCGGCCGCGATGGGACTGGTGAAGCGGGCGTCCTGGTTGGCGTCGAGCATGCGCAGCATGTGAACCGCCTCGGACACGTGTTCCTTCTCCTCTGTCGCCAGGTGGAGGAAGAACGCCTTCACTTCCGGGTGGGAAGCGGCCCGGGCGAAGGACTCGTATTCGTTGATGGTCTCCAGCTCGCGCGCCAGCACGCGGCGAATGCGCGCCACGTCGTCCAGGTCGCTGTCCGGGGTTTCGGCCATTGGGAATGGACCCTTGCAATCCGCCGGGGGCACCGTCAAGAGAAACAGGGCCCGGTGGGTTTCCTGCTTCATGCCACTTGACGTCACGCATAGAGTCCGGCGCTCGTGACCGCCTCCGTGCCCGAGCCTTCTCCGCCGCCTCTCACCGCCCCGTCTCCTCGGTCCGAGCGCTCCAGCGGCCGAGGCGCGTTGCTCGTGGCCACGGGTATCCTCGCCTCGAAGCTCGTGGGGCTCGTGCGCGAGCGCGTCTTCGCGCACTACCTGGGCAACGAGGCGGCGGCGGCCATCTTCAAGGCGGCGCTGCGCATCCCCAACTTCCTGCAGAACCTGTTTGGCGAGGGAGTGCTCTCCGGCTCGTTCATTCCGGTGTACGCCCAGCTGCTCGGCCGCAAGGACACGGAGGAGGCGGACCGGGTGGCGGGCGCGGTGTTCGGCCTGCTGTCGCTGGCCACCGCGCTGCTCGTGGGCGCGGGCATGCTCTTCACGCCGCTCTTCGTGGACCTCATCGCCCCGGGCTTCGAGGGCCACGCGCGCGAGCTGGCCATCCGCGTGGTGCGCGTCCTCTTCCCGGGCACTGGCTTCCTGGTGCTGAGCGCCTGGTGTCTGGGCATCCTCAACAGCCACCGCCGCTTCCTGCTGTCGTACCTGGCGCCGGTGGTGTGGAACGGCGCCATCATCCTCACGCTGCTGGTGCTGGGCGGCCGCTATGGCGAGGAGCGCCTGGTGGAGCTGCTCGCCTACGGCGTCGTGGCGGGCAGCTTCCTCCAGTTCGCGGTGCAGGTACCAAGTGTCCTCAAGTTGCTGGGGCGCTTCAGGCCCTCGCTCTCCACCGCGGCGGCGCCGGTGCGCCAGGTGCTCAAGAGCTTCGGGCCCGTCGTCCTGGGGCGCGGCGTGGTGCAGTTCAGCGCGTGGGTGGACACCGCCTTCGCCACGCTCATCTCCGAGCGGGCCATGTCCTCGCTCGTCTATGCGCAGACCATCTACCTCATCCCGGTGAGCCTCTTCGGCATGGCGGTGTCCGCGGCGGAGCTGCCGGAGATGGCGCGCGCGGCGGATGGCGAGCGGGAGGAGGTCGTCGCGAAGCTGCGGACGCGCATCGACGCGGGCGCGCGGCGCATCGCCTTCTGGGTGGTGCCCTCGGCCGCGGCCTTCTTCTTCCTGGGAGACATGGTCGCCGCGGCGCTGCTGCAGACGGGCCGCTTCGGCGCGGCGGACTCGCGCTACCTCTGGTACCTGCTCATCGGCGCGTCCGTGGGGCTGGTGGCCGCCACCGTGGGCCGGCTTTATGCCTCCGCGTTCTACGCGCTGAAGGATCCGAAGACGCCGCTGCGCTTCGCCATCGTCCGCGTGGCGCTGGGCTCGCTGGGGGCCTGGGTCCTGGGCCTTCACGGGCCCGAGTGGCTGGGGCTCCCCCCTGAACTGGGCGCGCTCGGCCTCACGCTCTCCAGCGGCATGGTGGCCTGGCTGGAGTCGACCCTTCTGCGCCGCAAGCTCTCCAGGCAGCTGGGCCGCGTGGGCGTGCCTTCGGGGTTGCTGCCCCGACTGTGGGGCGCGGCGGTGATCGCCGGAACGGTGGCCCTGGGGGTGAAGCTGGGGCTCGCCTCGGTGCTGGGTCCCATGCCCGGAGTGCAAGCGGAGTGGGGTGGGGCCTTCCTCGCCCCCCCCGCGATGCATCCCATCCTGGGATTCATCGCCGTCGCCCTCCCAATGGGAGTAATCTATTTCGCGGTGGCCGCGGCGCTCGGCGTGCCGGAGGCCAGCGCGGTGTTCCGCAAGGTTTCTGGCCGCCTGCGTCGCAAGCGCTAAGTCCGCGCCATGGCTCGGCTCCTGACGGAGCAGGCAGGCTTTGATTGGGGGTGCAATCAGGTGTCGGAAGGGATGGCGTAAAGGGCTCTCGTCGTTAGGGTCCTGGCGGTGGTGTGGACCACGTGCGCGTCATCGGGGCTTCCTCCCGACAGGGCGCGCGTGTAGAGTGCGCCGCCTTTTTCATGGGCTCCGGCTTCACGGGAAGTCTGGGCTGACTTCGTCTCAGGAAGGTCTCGGCAGTGAGCGACGAGAAGAACGGTTCCAATGCGGGCGGTCCTGGCGGAATGGGCCCCAAGAAGCCGAAGGCGACCTTCGGCGACGTGATGCTCGGCATTCCTTCGGGCGGCGCAAGCCGTGGCGAGGGAGGTCGTGGCGGCGGCGGCGGTCGCGGAGGCGAGCGCGGCGGTCCCGGTCAGGGCCGCGATGCGCAGCCGCGTCCCGAAGGAGGAGCTCCTCGCGAGGAGCGCCGCCCGCGGGGCGGTGGCAGCCCAGGGGGTGAGCGCCGCGGTGGTGGCGGCGAGCGCCGTCCGTCCGGCCCCATGGTCGTCGTGAAGCGTGCGTCGGGTGCCATCGAAACGCGGGGTCCGGTGGGTGAGCAGCCCTCCGAGGCGACCGCGACGGCGGAGGCCACCACGGCCGCCGCCGAGGCCTCCGGCGCCACTCCGACTCCCACGCCGCGCGCTGTCGCGCCGACGCCGGCGCCTTCCACGGCGCTGTACGAGGAGGTCCCCGAGTCTGAGTCCTTCGCCGAGATGTTCGAGGTGCAGGTGAAGGAGGGGGGCGCTCCCGGTCGTCGAGGCGTCCGCCTGGGCGAGAAGGTCAAGGGCACCATCTTCCAGCTCGGCGCGGACACCGCGTTCGTGTCGCTGGAGGGTTCGTCCAAGAGCGAGGCGATGATCGAGCTTCGCGAGCTCAAGGACGACGAGGGCATCCTGCGCTTCGGCGTCGGCGACAGCCTGGAGGCGCACGTCATCGAGGTGGGCGCCAAGGGCATCGTGCTGAGCCGCGCGCTGGCCAAGGGCAGCGCGTCCATGGCGATGCTGGCCGAGGCCCGCGCTTCCGGCATGCCCGTCGAGGGCATGGTGCTGAGCGTGAACAAGGGCGGTGTCGAGGTCGCCATCGGTGACCAGCGCGCCTTCTGCCCGATCAGCCAGCTGGATCTGCGCTACGTGGAGAAGCCGGATCAGTTCATCGGCGAGAAGCTCAAGTTCCGCGTCACGGAGGTTCGTGACCGCAACGTGGTGCTGTCGCGCCGCTCGCTGCTCGAGGACGAGCAGCGCACGCTCGCCGCGGAGACGCGCAAGACCCTGTCCGAGGGCAGCATCGTCAAGGGGAAGGTCTCTGGCGTGCGCGACTTCGGCGTGTTCGTGGACCTGGGCGGCGTGGAGGGGATGATCCCCGTCTCCGAGCTCTCGTACACGCGCGTGGGTCACCCCAGCGACGTGGTGAAGTCCGGCGACGAGGTGGAGGTGGAGATCCTGCGCATGGAGCCCGCGCAGCCCAACTCGCCCGACAAGACCAAGCAGAAGGAGCGCATCACGCTGTCCATGCGCTCGCGGCAGGAAGATCCCTTCAAGAAGGCGATCTCCGAGATCAAGGAGGGCGACCGCCTGCAGGGCAAGGTCGTCCGCCTCCAGCAGTTCGGCGCGTTCGTGGAGCTGCGTCCGGGCGTGGATGGCCTGGTGCACATCTCCGCGCTGAGTGATCGTCGCATCGCGCACCCGCGCGACGTCGTGAAGGAAGGCGAGACCATCTGGGTCGCCGTCGAGAAGATCGACGCGAACGAAAAGCGCATCGGCCTGCGCCGCATCACCGAGGACGAGGCGCAGCGTCCTCCCGAGGAGCGCACGGCTCCGGTGGCCGCGGAGAAGACCGCGCCTTCGGCTCCGGCCACGCCGCGTCCCAAGGCGGGGCAGGTGGTGGTGGGCAAGGTGGACCGCATCGAGCCCTACGGCGTGTTCCTCCAGTTCCCGGGTGGCAAGGGTCTGCTGCCGGCCAGCGAGACGGGCACCGAGCGCGGCACGGATCTGCGCAAGCACTACGCGCTCGGCCAGGAGGTGAAGGTGGCGATTCTCGACATCGACGCCTCCGGCAAGATTCGTCTGTCCGTCACCGCCGCGGTGCGCGCCGAGGAGCGTGCCGAGGTGGAGGAGTGGCAGAAGACGCAGCAGCCGCAGGGCGCCGCCGCTGGCAAGAAGGGCTTCGGCACGCTCGCCGATCTCTTCAGCAAGTTCGGCAAGTGATTCACCGGACTCGAGCACGTGTGACGCGTGTTCGAGTTCGCGGGAAATAGATGTTGCAGTCCACGGCGAGGGGCGGTACTACCTCCCTCGCCGCTGACGCGGGGTGGAGCAGCCTGGTAGCTCGTCGGGCTCATAACCCGAAGGTCGCAGGTTCAAATCCTGCCCCCGCAATTAGGAATGCCAGAGGCCCGGAGAATAGAAAGCCGGGCCTCTGGTGTTTATAGGCAAACACAACATGTCGCGGGGTGGAGCAGCCTGGTAGCTCGTCGGGCTCATAACCCGAAGGTCGCAGGTTCAAATCCTGCCCCCGCAACTTGGTGTCTTTCGAGGGCCTGTCTGGATTCGGAAGAAACCGCAAGGTTGAAGACCCCGGTCGCCAGAGATGGTGGCCGGGGTTTTCTCTTTGGTGCGCTTGGATGCCTTCGCGTCAGCGCGCCGTCCCGCCCCTCAGCCCAATGGCAGATCAACCCGGGGGCAGGGGAGTGTCCGTGCCCCGACGACCGCCGGGACTCCCCGTCGCGTCTGGCTTGACACGGGAGAAACTGGGTAGGTCCGTCAGCACTGGAATGTTGGCCCTGGACATTGCAGCCCCTTGAAATGACTGGGGATTTTTCAGACGAGGTCTCTCGTGGATACGGAAATCTCCCGCCATCATAGAAAAAACCGCAATGTCGCCTTTCAACCTACACCAGTAAAGGCACTAATCTCTCCAACAGGTGACAATTTGTCACCTGGGAGCCAATCAGAACAGACCTGAGCTTCCGGCAAGGCTGTCGGAACGCGACGTATCGGGTCTCCCGGGCGGCTCCCACCCCGCGCAATCCCATGGGAGCACCCCCACGTGAGAAGGTTGGTTGCCAAGCTGTCCGGCCTGGCGCTGGTACTTTCAGGTACTGGCTCCTTCGCCCGGACGCTGCCGAACTACGACGCATTCCTGGAAGCCAAGCCCGCGGGCCGCACCGCCGCGAGCTTCAAGCCGGTGGACGCCGACACGGATGTCCGTGTCACCCACCGGGATGAGCACACCGGCGCCCCTCGCTTCCTGTGGGCCACTGGTGGTGCACAGAACAAGCTGAAGGCGCAGTACGCCAGCATGGCGCCGGCGCAGGCGGCCCTCACCCAGCTCAACGACTACGCGGCGATGTACGGCGTGAAGTCGTTCGAGGTGGCCGGTGCCCGCGTCTCCGCCGTCAAGCAGCTGCCCCAGGGTGTCAAGGTCGTCACCGTGGCGCAGGAGGTTTCCGGCGTCGAGGTGTTCCGCCAGAGCCTCCGGCTGCTGTTGAACAAGAACAACGAGCTGGTGTCGGTCTCCGGCACCATCTCCGAGCACGTGACGGCGCGGGCCGCGCCGGAGCGGATGCGTTTCAAGCTGTCGGCGAAGTCCGCCATCGCCGCCGCCTTTCAGGACGTCACGGGCTCCGCGCTCGACGGCAGCCTGCTGAACCAGGTGAAGAGCGCGAAGCCCACGGGCCGCTATACGCGCTACGCCCTGGCCTCGTACGCGCGACCGCAGGAAGAGAGTCTTCGCGAGCCCGCCCGCGCCAAGCAGGTCTACTACGCGCTTCCGAACGCGCTGGTGCCCGCGTACTACGTGGAGGTCATCACCGGCCGCGAGAACAGCGTCGATTCGGACGCCTACGCGTACGTCATCTCCGCGTTGGATGGTCGCGTGCTGTCTCGCAAGGACATGCGCGAGCAGGCCGCCTTCAGCTACCGCGTCTTCGCGGACACCACACCCCCGTATACGCCTCACGACGGTCCCGCTGGCACGAACGCCACGCCGCACCCGGACGGTGCGCCGACGGGCTTCCGGCCCGCGTTCGTTCCTCCCTCGCTCGTCACCCTGCAGAACGCGCCCTACAGCCAGAATGACCCGTGGCTCGCGGCGGGTGCGACGGTGACCGCCGGCAACAACGTGGACGCGTACGCGGACCTCTTTGCGCCGGACTTCTTCAGCGCGGGCGACCTTCGCCCCACCGTCACGGCTCCCGGCGTGTTCGACCGGACGATGCTGTTCGACATCCAGCCGAACGCCAATGCGGAGCAGATCGCCGCGGCGACGACCAGCTTGTTCTACCTGAACAACTGGCTGCACGACTGGTACTACGACTCCGGGTTCGACGAGCTCTCGGGCAACGCGCAGCTCGACAACTTCGAGCGCGGTGGCGAGGACGGCGACCCCATCCAGGCGCAGGCGCAGGACTACAGCGGCACCGACAACGCCAACATGCTGACGCCGGCGGATGGTGCCTCACCGCGCATGCAGATGTACCGCTTCTCCGGCCCGCGCGATGCGCGCCTGACGGTGAATGCTCCGGCCCATGTCGCGGGTAACTATGCCGTCGGAATCGCATCCGGCATGGGTGCCCAGGCGTTCGACGTGGTGGGCAATGTCGTCATCGCGCTGGACGAAGTCACCGCGGGTGGGCCCTCCACCACGGACGGTTGCACCGCCCTGACCAACGCGGCGGCGGTGGCTGGGAACATCGCCCTCATTGACCGCGGTGGCTGCGGCTTCGTCGACAAGCTCACCAGCGCGCAGGCCGCTGGGGCGACGGGTGTCATCATCGCGGACAACGCCGCGGGGCCGGTCGTGGACATGGGCGGCACCTCGACCACGCTCACCATCCCCGCGCTGCGCATCACCCTGGCGAATGGCAACCTGCTCCGCAACGAGCCGGGCCTCAACGTGCGCCTGTTCCGTGCGCCGAGCATCGGCCCGGACGGCACCGTCGACAACATCATCGTCGCGCACGAGTGGGGGCACTACATCAGCAACCGCCTCATCCTCGATGCGGGCGGCCTCGTCAACCAACAGGGCCGTTCCATGGGCGAGGGCTGGGCTGACTTCCACGCGCTGCTCATGGTGACCCGGGCGGAGGACATCAACGTCCCCTCCAACCCTGACTGGACGGGTGCGTACGGCGCGGCGGAGTTCGCCCCCCGCTACGGCTCTCCCGACAGCGCCTTCTTCGGCATCCGCCGCGTGACGTACTCGTCCGACATGGCGAAGAACGCGCTGACGTTCCGCCACATCGCGAACTCGTCCGCCCTGCCCACCACCGCGCCCATCATTACGAACACCCTCCCGAACTCGCAGTTCCACAACTCGGGTGAGGTGTGGGCCACCATGCTCTGGGAGGCCTATACGTCGCTGCTGCGCGTCCACCCGTTCCAGGTGGCTCAGGACCGGATGAAGCAGTACATCGTCCTGGGGTACATGCAGACGCCCTACGCGCCCACCTTCCTGGAGGCGCGTGACGCCATCCTCGCGGGTGCCTATGCCATCGACCCCGCGGATGCGGAGCGGATGTGGACGGCCTTCGCCAAGCGTGGCGCCGGTGTCGGCGCCGTGGCCCCGTCCTATGTCTCCACCACCCACGAGGGTCTGGTCGAAAGCTTCCGCACCGGTCCCGCGCTGGGGCTCGTGAGCGCGACGCTCTCCGACGACCTGCCCACCGGTTCGTGTGATCGCGACGGTGTGCTCGACAACGGTGAGACGGGTCGCATCGTCGTCACCATCGCGAACACCGGCTCGCACCCCGCGCGCAACGCCTCGGTGACGGTGTTCTCGCCGTCCCGCGGTGTCGTCATCGGCAACGCGGGCGTGGTCCGCCTGCCTGAGATTCCCGTGTTCGGCCAGGTGACGGTGGCGCTGCCGGTGACCCTGACGGGCGCCGCGACGGCCTCCGTCGCGGAGTTCATCATCGCCTTCCGCGATGAGAACCAGGCGGTTCCGGGAGACGTCATCGCCGCGCTGAACGCGGTGACGAACTACGACGAGGCTCCGGAGACCAGCCGGACGGAGAACGTCCAGTCCAACCCCGCGACGCTCCCATGGGAGCTCGAGTCCAGCGAAGCGCCTGAAATCAACGAGTACTTCTTCGGGCTCGTCTACGTCGATGAAGCGTTCATCGACCGCGCGTTCTTCGGCGAGAACCGGGAGTTCCCCACGGACTTCTGGCTGAAGACCCCGCCGCTCAACGTGAGCGCCACCGCGCCGTTCATCGTCAGCTTCGACCACACCCACGACTTCGAGGCCGACGCGAACGCCAACTACGACGGCGCCGTCATCGAGCTCACCGAGGACAATGGTCAGACGTGGATCGACATCGGCGTCCCCCTGTACGGTGGCGTGCTGGATACGGCTCCGGGCGTGCTGAACCCCCTGCAGGGCCGTCAGGCCATCGTCGGCACGAGCGCGAACTTCCCCACGCTCGATCCCGCGACGCTGGACCTGGGCACCACGTACGCTGGCAAGACGGTCCAGATCCGCTTCCGCATCGGCACCGACAACTTCGTCGGCGCGACGGGCTGGGCGCTGGACAACCTGTCCTTCAGCGGCATCGACAACACGCCGTTCACCTCCCTGGCGGCGGACAACAACGTGTGTCTGAACCGTCCTCCGGTCGCCAACGCCGGTCCGGACCAGACGGTGCCCGAGCGCACCGCGGTGACGGTGGCGGGCAGCGCGACGGACGCAGACGGCAATCCGCTCACGTACACCTGGACGCAGTTCTCCGGCACGGCGGTGACGCTGTCCGGCGCCGACACGGCCACCGTGACCTTCACGTCCCCTGAAGTGGCGTCGGACCGCGACATCGTGCTGCGGCTGAGCGTCAGCGACGGCAGCCTGACGTCCACGGACTTCGTGACGGTGCGCGTGCTCAACGTCAACCGCGCTCCCACCGTGAACGCGGGTCTGGATGGCTCGGCGAATGAGCGTGGCAGCTTCACCCTGTCCGGCTCCGCGAGCGACGCGGATGGCGACAGCGTCACCTACCTCTGGACGCAGGTGTCCGGCACTCCGGTGGCGCTGACGGGCTACACGGCGGCCTCCGCCACGTTCGCGACCCCCGAGGTGGACTTCGACACGATGCTCACGTTCCGCCTCACCGTCTCCGACGGCAAGGTCAGCGTGAACGACACCGTGGACGTGGTCATCCACGACGTGAACCGCGCCCCGGTGGTCACCGCTTCGTCGGTGACGGTCGATGAGCGCAGCACCGCCAACCTCACGGCCACGGCCTCGGATGCGGACGGTGACACGCTGACGTACGCCTGGACGCAGCTGTCCGGTGCCCCGGTGACGCTGTCGGGCGCGGACACCGCGACGGCCTCCTTCGCGACGGGCGAAGTGGCCGCCAACGCCGTCCTCACCTTCCGGGTGACGGTGTCTGACGGTACGGCGACCGCCACGCAGGACGTGACGGTGAACGTGCTTCACATCAACCGCGCGCCGACGGTGAACGCGGGCCTGGATGGCTCCGTGAACGAGCGCGCCGTGGCCACGCTGAGCGGCTCGGCGAGCGACGTGGATGGCGACGCCCTGACGTACACCTGGGTGCAGACGGCCGGTACTCCGGTGGGCATCACCAACGCCACCTCGGCCATCGCCACCTTCACCGCGCCGGAGACGGCGACCGGTGAGACGCTGACGTTCCGCCTGACGGTGAGCGACGGCAGCTCCACCGCGAGCGACACGGTGAACGTGCAGGTCAATCCGGTGAACCGCACGCCGGCGGTGACGGCCTCGCCCGTCACGGTCAACGAGCGCACCACCGCGACCCTCATCGCCACCGGGACGGACCCGGACGGTGACACGCTGACGTACGCCTGGACGCAGCTGTCCGGCGCCGCGGTGACGCTGTCTGGTGCGAACACCGCGACGGCCACCTTCACGGCCGCCGAGGTCGTCACCACCGCCACCCTGACGTTCCGGGTGACGGTGTCGGATGGCACGGCGACCGCCAGCCACGACGTGACGGTGACGGTGCTCAACGCCAACCGCGCGCCGACGGCGAACGCGGGTGCCGACGGCACCGTGGGTGCTCGTTCCGAGTACACGCTGAGCGGCGTGGGCGGTGACGCCGACGGCGACGTCCTGACGTACACCTGGGTGCAGACGGCTGGTACGCCCGTGGGCATCACCCACGCCACCACCTCTACCGCCCGCTTCACCGCTCCCGACAGTGTGGAGACGCTGACGTTCCGCCTGACCGTGAGCGACGGGACGTCCGTCGCGAGCGACTCGGTGAACGTGGCTGTCACGAGGGTCAACCGGGCTCCGTCGGTGACGGCGTCCGCGGTGACGGCCGACGAGCGGAGCACTGTCTCCCTCGTGGCCCAGGGCGTCGACCCGGATGGCGACGCGCTGACCTACGCGTGGGCGCAGCTGTCCGGCACTCCGACGGTGACGTTGGAGAACGCCAACACGGCGACCGCGACGTTCGACGCGGGTGACGTGGACGACGCCGCGGAGCTCACGTTCCGCGTGACGGTGTCCGATGGTGGCGCCACCGCGAACCAAACGGTGACGGTGACGCTACGCAATGTGAACCGTGCTCCCACGGCGAACGCGGGTGCGGCGGCTTCGGCCGTGTCCGGTACCTCCGTGACGTTGGACGGCAGCGCGAGCAGCGACCCGGATGGCACCTCGCTGTCCTACACGTGGACGCAGATCAGCGGCCCGTCCGTGGCGCTGTCCAACGCGGTCTCCGCCCAGCCGTCCTTCACCGCTCCGTCGGTGGAGGCGCAGCGCGACCTGGTGTTCAGCCTGGTGGTGAACGACGGTGCGGCCAGCAGCGCGGCCTCCCTGGTGGTCATCACCATCAACCCGGCGGCCATCCCCAACCGGTCTCCGGTGGTGACGGCGTCCGCGGTGACTGCCGACGAGCGGAGCACCGTCTCCCTCGTGTCGCAGGCCTCCGATCCGGATGGCGACACGCTGACCTACGCGTGGACCCAGCTGACGGGCGCTACCGTGGAGCTGCAGAATGCCGACGCGGCGACCGCGACGTTCGATGCGGGTAACGTGGACGACGACGCGGTGCTCACGTTCCGTGTGACGGTGTCCGACGGCACCTTCGATGCGACCCAGGACGTGACGGTGACGGTGCGCAACGTGAACCGTGCTCCCACGGCGAACGCGGGTACGGCGGCCTCCGCCGTGTCCGGTGCCACCGTGTCGCTGAACGGCGGCGCGAGCAGCGACCCCGACGGCGCCACGCTGACGTACCAGTGGACGCAGGTCAGCGGGCCGGCGGTGACGCTGTCCAACGCCACGGCCGCCCAGCCGACGTTCACCGCTCCGACGGTGACGGCCGAGCGCGACCTGGTCTTCGCCCTGGTGGTGAGCGACGGCGCGGCCAGCAGCACGGCCTCCCTGGTCGTCATCACCATCACCGCGCCGCCGGTTCCGAACCGTGCGCCCGTGGTGACGGCGTCCGCGGTGACGGCCGACGAGCGGAGCACTGTCTCCCTCGTGGCCCATGCCACGGATGCGGACGGCGACACGCTGACCTACGCGTGGACCCAGCTGACGGGCACCACCGTGACGCTGCAGAACGCCAACACGGCGACCGCGTCGTTCAGCGCGGGCGAAGTGGATGACGACGCGGCGCTCTCGTTCCGCGTGACGGTGTCCGACGGTGACGCCAACGTGAACGCGACGGTGACGGTGACGGTGCGCAACGTGAACCGTGCTCCCACGGCGAACGCGGGTGCGGCGGCTTCCGCCGTGTCCGGTGCCACCGTGACGTTGGACGGCAGCGCGAGCAGCGACCCCGATAGCACCACGGTGACGTACCTGTGGACGCAGATCAGCGGTCCGGCCGTGACGCTGTCCGAGGCCACGGCGGCTCAGCCGACCTTCACCGCTCCGACGGTGACGGCCGAGCGCGACCTGGTGTTCAGCCTGGTGGTGAACGACGGGGCGGCCAACAGCGCGGCCTCCCTCGTCGTCATCACCATCACCGCGGCGCCGGTGGAGAATGTCGCTCCGGTGGCCAAGGCCCGCATCATCCTCAATGGCAGCCAGACGTCGATGACCCTCGACGGCTCGGCTTCCTCCGACGCGAATGGCGATGCCCTGACCTACAAGTGGGAGCAGACGGGCGGCCCGAGCGTGACGCTCAACGAGTCGACCAAGGCGGTGCTCAACGTGGACGTTCCGGAGCTGGATGACGACAGCGCCACGTTCACGTTCAAGCTGACGGTGAAGGACAGCCACAACGCCACCCACAGCGTCACGGTGGCGGCCACGGCCACCCCGGATGATGGGGGTGGTTGCTCGTCCACGGGCGCGGGTGCTCCGGCGGGCATGCTCGCCCTGGCGCTGCTCAGCCTGCTGCACCGTCGTCGTCGCGTGAACTGAGCCGGAAGCCGCCTCCTCTCGGGGAGGCGGTCTCCTCCGGGGACGGGAGCCTGACAGGCCCGGACCCGGAGGCTCTCCAGCGGTTCGAGCATTCTTGAAGTCCGACGGCCGGCATCCTCTCGCGAGGGTGTCGGCCGTTGTTCATTCCGGCGTCGTTCGCGGGACAACGTTCGTGGGGGCGAAGTGACGAGCCCCTGCCGCGTGACGGTGACTGGTGCACGAATCCGCCGCGCGGCGCACGGGTGGCCATGCGCGCTGGGGCAGGCTCGGCTCCCGTGTGGCTCGACCGGGCCGCCGCCTTCCGTCCATGTTCCCACTCGCCTCGGCCGCGCCGCCGTTCCTGCAAGAGATTGTCATCCTGATCGCCGCGGGCGCGGTGATGGCCTACGTGGGCCATCGCTTCAGGCTGGTGCCCATCGTCGGCTTCCTCCTCGCGGGCGCGCTGATTGGACCCAACTCCCTGGCCCTGGTGAAGGACCTGGAGCTGGTGAACTCCGCCGCTGAACTCGGCGTCATCCTCCTGCTGTTCAGCATCGGCCTGGAGTTCAGCCTGGAGAAGCTGGCCCGGCTCAAGCTGCTCCTCTTCGGCGGCGGAGGGCTCCAGGTGGGGCTGGCGTCCGTGGGGATGATGGGCTTGCTCATGCTGTTCGGCGTGGCGTGGCGGCCCGCGCTGTTCACCGGCTTCCTGGTCGCGCTGTCCTCCACCGCCATCGTCCTCAAGCTGCTCGGAGACAGGGGAGGGACCTCGTCCGACGTGGGGCAGGTGTCCCTGGGGCTGCTCATCTTCCAGGACCTCGCCGTGGTGATGATGGTGCTGCTCGTCCCCATCCTGGCGGGGAAGGGCGACTCACCGCTCCACTTCGTGTGGGCCTTCGCCAAGGCGCTCGGCATCATCGTCGCGGTGCTGGTGGTGGCGCGGCGGCTGATGCCCCGGCTGCTGGAGGTGGTGGCGCGCACGTGCTCACCGGAGCTGTTCCTGCTCACCGTCATCGCAGTGTGCTTCGGCACGGCGTTCCTCACCAGCCTCGCGGGCGTGAGTGTGTCCCTGGGTGCCTTCCTCGCGGGCCTGGTCGTCAGCGAGAGCCGCTTCAGCGAGCACGCCTTCGGAGAAATCCTCCCGCTCCAGATTCTCTTCAGTGCGACGTTCTTCGTCTCCGTCGGCATGTTGCTGGACGTGGGCTTCCTCGTGGCGCACCTGCCCGTGGTGTTGCTGGCCATCGTCGCGGTACTCGTCGTGAAGGCCGTGACGACGGCCATCAGCGTGCTGGCGCTCGGCTATCGCGCGCCGGTGGTGGTGGAGAGCGCGCTGCTCCTGGCTCAGGTGGGGGAGTTCTCCTTCGTGCTGGAGCGCAGCGGCCGGCGCCTGGGGTTGTTTCCCGCGGGCCTCCCCGAGGGCTCCCAGGCGTTCATCGCGGCCACGGTGATGTTGATGGTGCTCACTCCGCTGCTGTCCCGGCTGGGCATCTGGGCGGGTGGACGCCTCACCCGCAGAGGTCACAACGCGATGGCGCAGGAGGGCCCTTCCACGGACGAGTCCGAAGCCCTCGCGGCCGAGTCCTTCGCCCGCTTCGAGAACCACGTCATCGTCGCCGGCTACGGAGATGGCGCGCGCCGACTCACGCGCGTGCTGCGCGGCTCGGGCATTCCGTTCCTGGTGGCCACCTTGAGTCCCCAGGGCGCGAATGAAGCGGAGGCCGAGGGCATGGCGGTGCTTCGCGGCGACTATGCGCGTCAGCGCACGCTGCGCGTGGCAGGCGTCCAACGCGCGAAGCTGTTGATGGTCGTCGACGACGAGGTCGCCATGGCCCACCGCGTGGTGGCGGTGGCGCGGATGGAGAATCCGACGCTGCGACTGGTGGCTCGCGTGCGCACGGTCGCGGACGTGGAGCCGATGAACGAGGCTGGCGCGGACGTCGTCGTGTGCGAGGAGCTGGAGAGTCTGGTCGCCGTGCTGACCTCGCTTCTCGAGGACTATCAACAGTCCCCCGAGGAGATCGAGGGCCATGAGGACGCCGTGCGGCGCTCCGGCTACGCGGCGCTGCGACTGGCGGGCTCGCTGGAGAAGCCGCTGCTCGTCTGCGCCCTGGAAGAAGACTGCCTGGGCTCTCGCCGCGTGACGGTCCGCCCGGGTGCGCCCATCGCCGGACAGACGGTGGAGGCGCTGGTCCAGCGAGCCGGTGGGGCGCTCAAGGTCCTGGAGCTGCGAAGGGAAGGGGTGCCGCTGTCGCGAGTGGAGCCGCACACGCGGTTCGAGGTCGGTGACGAACTCGTCCTCAAGGGCTCGGTCACGGCCTTCGAGCGCGGCGCGGAGTTGTTCCGCTCACCGCCTCCCGAAGGACTCGAGGTGGAGGCCGGGCCACCGGAGAACGTCGCACCCCCCACGGCGGCGGAGCTCATCGACACGCAGGCCACCATCGAGTTCCATCCGAGCGCGGGCACGGGGCCTTGTGCCCACCTGGACCAGCTCCGTCCCGTACGGCCCCGGACGCGCGGGTGCGAGGAGTGTCTCAAGCTCCATGACACCTGGGTCCATCTGCGGCTGTGCATGACGTGCGGCCACGTGGGCTGCTGCGACGACTCCAAGAACAAGCACGCGACGGGGCACTTCCACGAGACGACACATCCCCTCATCCGTTCGCTGGAGCCCGGTGAGAGCTGGGGCTGGTGCTACCTCGACGAGGTCCAGCTCGAAAGCGAGCCCGCGCCGGCAGGGAAGTGAGCGCCGCGCGGCTCCAGGCTCAGAGCGGCCTCACGTGCTCGGCGAGTCGTCCCGTGGCGATGAGCTCCTGGAGTTCGTCTCCCATCCGCTCGCTCTCGGAGACCACCTGGTTCCAGGCGCGGATTCGCGCGGTGTCGGTCATCCGCTCGAAGTCGACACGGTCCGGAATCTTTCCACCGGGCAGCCTTGCCACCAGCTCGGGGGACGGGGAGATGAGCAGCGCCCTGCGGAAGTTCTCCGGCCGCGCCCGTCGCCAGCGCAGGGCCTTGTCGAACCAGCCAGGCACCACATACGGATAGAAGTGCGGGTACAGCACCAGTCCCTCACCAGGACCGAAGTCCAGGTCCAGGTGGTAGTCGATGACGCCACCATCCCGGTACACCCCTGGATGCGCACCGGGGATGCGCACGCCGCTCAACACGAGCGGAATCGAGCCCGAGGCGATGAGCGCCGGCTTCAGGTTCTCCGCCGTCAGGGGCAGGTGGACGGACGGCAAATCCTTCTGTCCCGCGAAGGGCGTCGTGTCGCCGGCCGTGTCGAAGATGACGCGGCGCAAGTGGAGGCTCAGGCTCTTGCGGCTCACCACATTGCCCATCGCGCACAGCGCCAGGCCCAGGAGCTGGACGCGCGGATGCTCGACACCCAGGGGACCCCGACACAGCGCCGTGACGATGTGCAGCCGCGCCCACGGATGGTTGAGGATCTCCTTCAGGCCATCATCTCCCAGGAGCGCATCGAGGATGCGCTCGCTCGTCTCGCTCACCAGGGAGGGCGAAGGCTTGGGCGGATAGCGCTGGTCGATGTACGCCGCCTCGAAGCGCCGCAGCGCGGACACCGGGTCGTTCTGGGCCAGACACGCCAGTCGCCAGCTGCCGATGGAGCTGCCAATCAAGTGCAGGGGGCGGGTGCGTCCCTTGAAGAGCTCGCCGAACAGGGCGCGGTCCAGCCCGGCCAGCACCAACCACTTGGGGCCACCGGAGGCTCCAGGCACCACATCCACGTCGTCACCGCGCAGCCCCCGCGCACGCAGCAGCCGCAGCGCGTCAGGTCCCGCCAGAAGCGTCAGATTCGAGGCCATGTCGGGGTTGCACCGTAACAGGAGCGGGTGGGTTGCGCGGGACTTCCGTGCTCGGGCCCGCATGGCTTGCGACAATCCATGCGCCACTGCTGTACTGCGCGCGCCCCCATGAAAAAGCCCACGCCTTCCGGACATCGCTCCTGGGAAATGAGTCGGCGCGCCTTCCTCGGTGGCTCGGCCGCTGTCACGGCCCTGGCCACGGTGGACGCCACCGCGAACCCTCGGGGGCACGCTGCTCCTTCCTCCAGTCCGTTCGAACTGGAGGAGGCCACCATCGTCGACCTCCAGGCCGGCCTGCGCGAAGGGAAGTACACCGCGCACGGCCTCACGGAGCGCTACCTGGCGCGCATCGCGGCCATGGACCGCACCGGCTCGCTGCCGCTCCTGTCCGTCATCGAGCTGAATCCCGACGCGCTCGCCATCGCCCAAGCGTTGGACTTGGAGCGGAAGGAGAAGGGCGCTCGCGGTCCGCTGCATGGCATCCCCGTGCTCATCAAGGACAACATCGCGACGGCGGATCGGATGCAGACCACCGCGGGCTCGCTCGCGCTCGTCGGCGCCGTGCCCTCGCGAGATGCGTTCGTCGTCGAGCGCCTGCGCGCCGCGGGCGCTGTCATCCTCGGCAAGACAAACCTCAGCGAGTGGGCCAACTTCCGCTCCACGCGCTCCGCCAGCGGCTGGAGTGGACGCGGCGGCCAGTGCCGCAATCCGTATGCGCTGGACAGGTCGCCGTCGGGCTCCAGCTCGGGCTCGGGCGCCGCGACGGCCGCGAACCTCTGTGTCGTGTCCGTGGGCACGGAGACGGATGGCTCCATCGTGTCGCCCGCCGCGGCGTGCTCGCTCGTGGGACTCAAGCCGACGGTGGGACTCGTCAGCCGCTCGGGAATCATCCCCATCTCTCACAGTCAGGACACCGCGGGCCCGATGACGCGCACGGTGGCGGATGCCGCCGCGCTGCTCACCGTGCTCGCCGGCGTCGATGCCTCCGACGTGGCGACCGCCGCGAGCCAGGGCCGCACGGGACTGGATTACACGAAGTTCCTCGACGCCGACGGGCTGAAGGGCGCGCGCATCGGCGTCCCTCGCGAGCGCTTCTTCGGCTACCACGCCGCCACCGACGCGCTGGTGGAGCAGGCCCTGGAGGTCATGAAGTCGAAGGGCGCCATCCTCGTCGACCCGGCCTCCATCCCCAACGCGGCGAAGCTGGACGAGCCCGAGTTCGAGGTGCTGCTCCACGAGTTCAAGGCAGGCGTGGAGTCGTGGCTCGCGAGCCTGGGCGGCACGACGAAGCTGCGCACCATCGCGGACCTCATCCGCTTCAACGAGGAGCACCAGGACTCGGAGATGCCGTACTTCGGGCAGGAGCTGCTGCGTCAGGCGCAGGCCCGCGGACCGCTCTCCGATGCGAAGTACCTCAAGGCCCTGGCCTCCAGTCGCAGGCTGTCACGCGCGCAGGGCATCGACGAGGTGATGCGCAAGCACCAACTGGACGCGCTCGTCGCGCCCACGCAGGCGCCTCCAGGGCTCATCGACCTGGTGAACGGCGACCACTGGCTGGGCAGCAGCTCCACCCCCGCCGCCGTCTCCGGCTACGCCACCCTCACCGTGCCCGCGGGCTACGTGCGCGGGCTGCCCGTGGGGCTGTCGTTCATCGGTCGCGCATGGAGCGAGCCCACGCTGCTCAAGCTCGCCCATGCCTACGAACAGGCCACGCGGCACCGACGTCCGCCTGGCTTCGTTCCCACCGCGGACCTGCGCCTCGTCGCCGGGCGCTGAGTCCTCGCCACGCTCAGGGCGACGCAGCCCAGGGAAGCGTCGCCTGCATCACCGCCTCGTGCAGCGCGGCCGTGCGCAGATGGCTGAAGCGCTGGTAGTCCGGGTCGTTCACCATCTCCAGGAACGCCGCGCGGCTCGGGTAGCGCACCAGCATCACCGCGTCCCAGGTCTGCCCGGGCTCCGCCACCAGCGCGGTGGAGCCGTCGCCCGCGTAGAGGGGCTGCGCGCCTGCCTTGATCATGAACGGCATGATGGCGTTCGCATACTCCGCGAACGAGGCCCGTCCCCCCTCCTTGAACCGCACCAGGTTCATCATCACCAGCGGCCCCCCGGGGTCTTCCTGGATGAAGCGCTGAACGTCGGTGCCCTGCGGATCGACAGCCACGGTGCCTCCTGAAATCGAATCGGTCCGCCCCCCATCGAGACGGCGTGTCATTGTCGCTCAGTCTCACCGTACGGTGAACCCGGAACAGGACAGACCCGGGAGCCCCAGAAACTGGGGCCCACGCCACCCACGGCACGCGCGCCACGGAAGCCAGGCTCCGTCTCGACGCGCCCGCCGCCCGCCTCACGCGGGATGCCGAAGCGATTCGGGCCCGCCGTGTCGGGTCCAGCCGGAGGGCTCCGCGCGGGCCGTTGAAGGCTCGTTCAGGTGTTTCCGGTGTCGGTGCGCTCGCGCTGCGCATCCAGGTAGGCGGCGAAGCCCGCCTTGGACTGGATGCGGAAGGGTGGCAGTCGCGCGAGCGCGTCAGGCGCGAAGACGTATTGCTCGCAGACGAGGCTCGCGCGCTGCGAGTCGTCCCGCGCGCCGAGGAAGGGCTGCACCTCGTGCTGGAGATGTCCCTGGAAGTGCACCAGCAGCCCGGGCCGTGGCCGCACCTCGCCCACGTCGCGATTGTCATGCAGCAGGCGAAGCGCGCCGCCGCGCGCGCCCGCGGGCATCTGGAGATACAGGACGCTCACGTGTCGAGGCGTGGCCTCCGGGACGCCGCTGGGCCCCTGCAACGTCGCGTCGATGTGTCGGCCCACGCCCTTGCCCGCGTCGAGCAACAGCAGGTTCAGATAGAACGCGTTGGGCATTGGCTGGCGCGAGCCGAACAGCCGCTCCCTCCACGGTCTCAAGCCGCGCGCGCTCTCCGGCGCCAGCACCCGCGCGAGATACGCGCGCAGGAACGGGAAGCGCGCCTCCAGGGTGCTCCTTCCTTCATGTGTGAAGATGAAGGCGAAGCCCCGACTCGCCTGGAACGTGCCCATCAGCGGGCTGCGGGCCACGAAGCGAGAGCCCAGCAGTGCGTCTCGCAGGGACTCCAGCTCCACGGGGGGGAGGGCTTGACGGTGGGTGATGTAGGGGCGCACGACAAAAGGCGGGGATTGCGAGGGAAGAGACGAAGAAGTGCTTTTACAGCCTACCTTTTAGGTTCCAGAATTGCCGTGTCTCACTCCCCCCGCGCAAGGTCCCCCCCTGCATGAGCCAGCAACCTCGTCCCGTCAACGCCGCCCCCGCCGCCCCCAGCTCACCTCCGCCCGCGGTCGTGATGACCCAGATGGTCTACGGCTTCTGGGTCTCTCGCAGCCTGCAGATCATGGCGGAGCTGGGTATCGCGGACACCATCGGTGATGAGCCGAAGAGCGTGGAGGAGCTCGCGCAGGCGAGCGGCACCCATGCTCCGGCGTTGAGACGCATGCTCCGACTCCTGACCGGCCTGGGGGTGCTGGTCAAGGACGAGCAGAGCCAGCGTTTCGGTCTCACGGAGCTGGGCAGGATGCTTCAGAAGGACAGCCCGGGCTCGGTGTATGGCTCACTGCGCGCGCATGGCCACCTGCTGTCCTGGCAGGCGTGGGGAGACCTGGTGTCGTCGCTGAAGACGGGGCAACCCTCCGTGGAGAAGTTCATGGGGGACAGCTTCTTTGGCTACATGTCCAAGCACCCCGAGGACGCGGCCATCTTCAACGGCAGCATGGCCGCGTATCAGAGTCTCAACGCTCCGGCGGTGGTGGGCGCGTATGACTTCTCCACCGCGAAGTCCGTGGTGGACGTGGGCGGTGGAACGGGCACGCTGCTGGCTCACATCCTCCAGTCCCATCCGAACCTCCGGGGCGCGCTCTTCGAGCTGCCGCACGTCAAGGCGGAGGCCACCGCGCGCCTGTCGAACCTGGGCATGGCGTCGCGCAGCGAGGTGCTGGAGGGCAACTTCTTCGAGAAGATTCCGTCGGGCTACGACATCTACATCCTGTCGCAGATCCTCCACGACTGGGACGACGAGCGCAGCCTGAAGATCCTCACCAACGTGCGCGAGGCGATGCATCCGGGCGCGAAGCTGCTCATCGTGGAGACGGTGCTGCCGGGCGACAACGTGTCGCACTTCGGAAACCTCTACGACATGGCCATGCTCGTGCTGGTGGGCGGCCAGGAGCGCACGGGGACGGAGTACACCGCGCTGTTGGAGAAGGCCGGGCTGCGCATCCATCGCGTGCTGCCGACGTACATGCCGCCCAGCGTGGTGGAGGTCGTTCCCGCCTGAGTCGCGCATTCCCACGGCCCGGCGTCGCAGCTCACGCCGGGCCCGTGCTCCCATGTCCGGGTGGGGGTGGACCCCGGACGCCCGCCGCGGCCGGGCCCTCCAGGAGTCGTGAAGCCCGGGGCTGCTTGACGATGCGGGCTTCGCTCGGAGGCTCGGCGAGCGTCCGTCCAGGAAATCGACGGGGGCGGTTTTCGGAGGGAATCAGGCTCGATTAGAGTCCCGGGCGACGATGACGCCCTTCTTCGACGCCATCCTCGCGTTCCCGACCGCGATCTTCACCACCGCCATGGGCGTGGTGCTCACATATTGGCTGTTCGTCATCATCGGGGCAGTGGGTATCGACCTGCTCGATGGCGGCCACGTCGACTTCGAATCGGGTGGAAAGGCACTGGGTGCGGCGTTCGAGGGCGGGGGCAAGGCCCTGGCCGGGACGCTGGAAGGTGGAGCGAAGGCTGCGGGCGAGGCCATCCAGGGCGGCGGCAAGGCGATGGGCGCGCACGACCACGACGCGCACGTGGACGGCGGCATCCTCTCCACGCTGGGTTTCGCGGGCATCCCGCTCACGGTGTCCGTGAGCCTCGTCTCGTTCTTCTCGTGGTTCCTGTCGCTCGTGGCGACCCCGCCCGCGCACGCGGCGCTTGGAGGCGTGCTTCCCTCGTGGTTGATCAGCAGCGCGGTGGGGCTCTTGTGCTTCGTCGCGGGGCTGGTGATTTCGGGCATCGCCGTGCGGCCGCTCAAGCCCGTCTTCGTGGCGCGCAAGGCGCCCGGGCGTGACTCGCTGATGGGCCGGGTGTGCACCATCTCCAGCGGCGGTGTCACGGACCGCAACGGCCACGCGACGTTCGAGGACGGCGAGGCGGGCTTCATCTTGAACGTGGTCTGCTCGAAGAAGAACGGGCTCAAGCGGGGAGATCCCGCGCTGGTGCTGTCGTACGACGCCCAGCGGGATGTCTACGAGGTGGAGCCCGTGGACTGGCTGTTGCCGGAAGAGATGGATCAGCTTCGCGACCCCGCTCGGGCCGCGGCGCTGGCCCGCGCGCGAGCGCGTACATGACTTGAGTCGAGGCGCGGTCCGCTCAGGGGGGCGGACCGTGTGTGGATTCGACGCCAGAGGGCTTTCGCGGGGGATCTCTGGCGCCTGATACAAGGCCCGCTGTCAATACTTCACAGGAAAAAGGCCATGGATCCCATCACCTTGGTAGCCGCCGTCGGCGGAGGCGTCATCCTCCTCACGGGCATCGTCCTCACCATCGTTCGCCTGTACCGGCAGGTGGATCAGGGCAAGGTGCTCATCGTCAACACGCTGAAGACCGAGCCGCTCGTGACCTTCACCGGCGCGGTGGTCTTCCCCATCATCAACCGGGCCGAGGTGATGGACATCGCGCTGAAGACGGTGGAGATCGACCGTCGCGGCAAGGAAGGCCTCATCTGCCAGGACAACATCCGGGCGGACATCAAGGTCACCTTCTTCGTGCGCGTGAACAAGACGCGTGAGGACGTGCTCAAGGTCGCCCAGTCCATCGGCTGCGTGCGCGCCAGCGACCAGGAGACGCTCGAGAAGCTCTTCGAGGCCAAGTTCTCCGAAGCCCTCAAGACGGTGGGCAAGAACTTCAACTTCGTGGACCTCTACACCAAGCGCGCGGAGATCAAGGACAACGTGGTGGAGGTGATTGGCCGGGACCTCAACGGCTACATGCTGGAGGACTGCGCCATCGACTATCTGGAGCAGACCCCGGTCGAGATGCTCGACAAGGACAACATCCTCGACGCCGAGGGCATCCGGAAGATCACCAAGCTGACCACCGAGCAGAACATCGTCACCAACGAGCTGCGCCAGACGGAGCGCCAGGCGGTGACGAAGCGCAACGTGGAAGCCGACCAGAGCATCTTCGAGCTGGAGCGTCAGCGTGAAGAGGCCTCCGCGAAGCAGCGGCGCGCCATCGAGACGGTGCAGGCCGAGGAGTCCGCGGAGACCGAGCGCGTGAAGCAGGAGCAGTACTCCAAGGCGCAGCTCGCCCGCATCAAGGCGGAGCAGGAGATCCTCGTCCAGGAGCAGAACAAGTCGCGCGACGTGGAAGTGGCCCAGAAGCACCGCGAGCGCGAAGTGGGAGTCGAGGCGGAGAACGTGGAGCGCGCCCGCTCGCTGGCGGCCATCAGCCGGGAGCGTGAGACGGAGCTGGAGCGCATCGACAAGGAGAAGGCGCTCGAGGAGCAGAAGAAGAACATCGCCGACGTGGTGCGCGCTCGCATCGCCGTGGAGAAGACGGTGGCGCAGGAGGAGGAGCGCATCAAGGACCTGCGCGTGGAGTCCGACGCCCTTCGCAAGAAGCAGGCGATCATCATCAACGCCGAGGCCCAGGCGCAGGAGAAGACCGTCAAGGACGTGAACGCCGCCAAGGCCAACAGCGAGATGGCGGTGTTCATGGCGAAGGAGAAGCTCACCCTCGCCGAGGCGGACCTCGAGGCCGCCGACAAGACGGCGAAGGCGAAGATGCGCCTGGCCGACGGCATCCAGGCCGAGTCCGCCGCCGAGGGCCTGGCGGGCATCCGTGTGAAGGAAGCGGACGCCGCGGCCACGGAGAAGCTGGGCATGGCGCAGGTGCGCGTGAAGGAGGCGGAGGCCGGCGCGATCGAGAAGCAGGGCCACGCGCAGGCGCAGGTCGTCCGTGAGCGGCTGCTGGCGGAGGCCGCGGGTGAGCAGGAGAAGGGCATCGCCCGGGCTCGCGTGCAGGAGGCCGAGGCGGTGGCCATCCACAAGCGCGGCGAGGCGGAGGCGTTCGCCACGAAGGAGATGCAGCTCGCCGAGGCCTCGTCCATCCAGGAGAAGCTGTTCGCCGAGGCCCGGGGCCTCGCGGAGAAGGCGGCGTCCATGAAGTTGATGGACGGCGTGGGCCGCGAGCACGAGGAGTTCCGCCTCAAGCTCAACAAGGAGCGCGACATCGAGCTGGAGACGATCCGCGTTCGCAAGGACATCGCCCATGCCCAGGCCGAGGTGCTGGCCAAGGCGTTCGCCAACGCGAAGTTCAACATCGTCGGTGGCGACGGCCAGTTCTTCGAGCGCTTCGTCAAGGCGGTGTCGTTCGGCACCGCGGTGGACGGCGCGTTGGACCACGGCGAGGCCCTGAAGACGGCGCTGGGGGGCTACCTCAACGGCCAGAAGGACCTGCCGGCGGACCTCAAGGAGATCCTCTCCAAGCCGGGTCTGAGCAATGACGCGCAGAACCTGGCGGTGGCGGCGCTGCTGCACCGCATGACGCCCGGCCCGACGGACCCGGCGGCGAACCTGAAGGCGCTCCTGGGCGCCGAGGGCAAGCCGGCCGCCTCCGACAAGCAGGGCTGATTCGGGCAGCAGAAGGGTCCGCCCTCGCCGAGCGCGAGGGCGGGCATGGCGTCACGACGACCTCGCCCCCAAGCCTTCCGGGGTGGCGTCCCTCCCATCCGGGCGGGACGGGGGCGGGGTCCCCGCGAAACTTTCCGGTGAGCACTCATGGCAACTGACGGTGGCAAGGGCGCGGCGCCCACGGGCGAGGCGGCGCTAGAGGGGGGCAGCTACGAGGTCATCCGGACGCGCCTGCTGGCACAGGCGGACGTGCTGGGCGCGAAGGCGAACGACCTCAATGCGCGGCGCAAGGCGTTCTTCGGCGGCTCGGAGCTGGCGGTCACCGGCAACGAGCGGGTGCGCACCGAGAACAACTGCGTGGCGCGCGACATCGTCAGCGTCGGCAAGTACCTGCTCTTTGGCTACAACGTCTTCATCGGGTTGAAGAAGGAGACGTCCGTCGCGGATGTCTTCTCGCTGCACCGGTTCGAGAAGACGGCCGACGGGTTTGATTTGTCCGCCGTGCCGCACACGGAGGCCGGCGGGTTCCTGGCCGACCCGCGCTTCGTCAAGGACTTCAGCGAGCTGTACCGGTACTACAAGGACGCGAAGCTCCTGCAGCTGAGGCGCAAGGACGCGCGGCTCCTGGCCATCTTCCAGACGGGCCAGACGGCGCGAGACCTCAAGGTGTTCCGCTTCAACCTGGACACCGAGGGCCGCGCCACCTACCTGGACAACCAGGGCGAGAAGGACCACGTCTTCCCCCCGTCCCACGACTTCGAGTGGACGGTGGCCACGCGCGAGAACTACGTGCTGGGCCAGCACCCGCACGTCAACGTGTTGGATCAGGTGTTCGTGGAGACGGTGAAGGGCGACCTCACCGTCAAGGTGGAGAACAACACCTCGTCGGGCCTGGGCATCTACAGCGAGCCGGTGGAGGACGCGAACCAGTCGCTGGACGACGCGCGGTTCGCCTGGGCCCGGGTGGGAACGCTCATCCTCATCCGGGTGCTGCCCTTCCGCGAGAAGGCCTGGCGCTACCTGGTGTTCAACTCGCGCACGCAGCACGTGGTGCGAATCGACGCCATCGGCCAGGCCTGCATCCGGCTGCCCGAGGACCAGGGCATCATCTTCCCCGGGGGCTATTACCTCCAGACGGGCGACTACAAGGTCTTCGACGGTGACGCCACCGGCTCGGGGATGGAGTTCAAGCACGTCATCCGCTCACCCAACGGCGAAGACGTCCTCTACATCTTCCACCAGCGCGAGGAGGGCCGGTACCTGCTCTTCCCGTACAACCTGGTGCGCAAGGAGGTGCAGAACCCGCTGGTGTGCAATGGCTACAGCCTCTTCGCGGACGGCGGGCTGGTGGTGTTCCGCGAGACGTCTCAGGAGCCCACGCGGGTTCACCCGATGCAGGTGTGGCAGACGCCCTTCGTGTCGGACGAGCACGCGGCGGCGGCACCCACGGCGCCCGGCTATCTGGGCAAGGTGGGCAACGCGGAGCTGGTGCGAGGCATCTCCGATTCGCTGACGCTCCAGCGCATCGCGAAGACCGACAAGCCCAACCGCCGCACGTACGAGGACCTGGTCGCCGCCGCCACGCGCGCGCTGGATGCGTACTACTGGCTGGGCCACGCGGAGACGGGCCTGCAGGAGCCCGTGGAGCTGTTGCGCCGCACGTCCGAGCTCATCATCGATGAGTTCGAGAAGGTGCTCGCCCTCCAGAAGCGCGCGTCCGAGTCGCTGGCCGAGGCGGAGAAGGCGCAGACGAAGTTGCTGGGACGCGTGCAGCCGGAGTTGCTCACCTCGGCCGAGGAGTTCATGCACGTGCTGGCGGAGCTGCGTCAGCAGCGCGGGCACCTCATCACGCTGAAGGACATCCGCTACATGGACCTGGGGCGCGTGGATGCCCTGGAGAAGGCGGTGGTGGAGGCGTCCGACAACACCAGCTCCGGCTGCGTGGACTTCCTCCAGAAGGGAGAGGCGCTTCAGCCCCTGGCCGCGCGCCTGGACGAACTGCTCGCGAAGCTGGAGCCGGTGAAGACGACGGTGGAGCTGGCGCCGCTGGGCGAGGACATCGAGAAGACGGCCCAGGGCCTCACGGTGCTGGGTGAGGTCGTCGGCGGACTCCAGGTGGGAGACCCGCTGGCCCGCGCCCGCATCCTGGAGGGCATCTCCGAGCTGTTCGGCCGGCTCAACCGCGTGCGCGCGAGCCTCGCGGCCAAGCGCAAGGAGCTGTCCAGCCGGGAGAAGCGCGCGGAGTTCGGCGCCCAGTTCAAGCTGCTGGGGCAGGCCATCGAGAACGCGCTGGCCCAGGCGGACCTGCCGGAGAAGTGCGACGAGGGGCTGTCGCGTCTCACGGTGCAGTTGGAGGAGCTGGAAGGGCGCTTCGGTGAGTTCGACGAGTTCCTGGGGCAGATCACCCAGAAGCGCGAGGAGCTGCTGGAGGCGTTCGGCGCTCGCAAGCAGACGCTGGTGGATGAGCGGCAGCGCCGGGCCCAGAGCCTCTTCGGCGCCGCGGAGCGAATCCTCCAGGGCGTGCAGCGCCGGTCCAAGTCGTTCAAGTCGGATGACGAGCTCAACGGGTACTTCGCCACCGACGCGATGATCCTCAAGCTGCGGCAGCTCTCCGAGCAGCTCCTGGGCCTCCAGGACAGCGTTCGCTCGGACGAGGTGTTGTCGCGGCTCAAGTCCGCCAAGCAGGACGCGCTGCGGGCGCTGCGCGACAAGCAGGACCTGTTCGCGGACGGCGATTCGCTCATCAAGCTGGGCACCTACCGCTTCAACGTCAACACGCAGCCGTTGGACCTGACGCTGGTTCCGAGAGACGGCGCGCTCTATCTCCAGCTCACTGGCTCCGACTACGCGCAGAAGTTGGAAGACCCGGAGCTGCTCAAGCACCAGGGCCTCTGGGAGCAGCACCTGGTCTCCGAGACGCGGGACGTGTACCGCGTGGAGTACCTGGCCTCCTGCATCCTCTCCGACGCGGAGGACGGCAAGGGCGGCCTGACGCTGTCCGCGCTGCATGAGGCGGTGATCGCCGGCACGCTGCTGGAGCGGGTGCGCACCTACGCGGCGGATCGCTTCGATGAAGGCTACGAGCGCGGCGTGCATGACGTGGACGCGGCGGCGGTGCTGGAGAAGCTGCTGACGCTGCACCAGGGCGCGGGTCTCTTGCGCTTCGCGCCGGTGCCTCGCGCGTGGGCCTCGCTGTATTGGGCCTTCGACTCCGACGAGGGCGCGCGGACGCTGTTGCACCGTCGGGCGCGGAGCCTCGCTCGGCTGCGTCAGACGTTCTCCTCGGTCGGAAGCCTGTCCGAGCTGGGGCTCGCGTTGGGGGAGGCCGTGGAGGCGTTCCTCAAGGCGCAGGGGCTTGCGCACTCGCCGGCGGAGGCTCGTCAGGCGGGGCGTTACCTCGTGGAGGAGCTGGCGGTGGACCGGCCCCGCTTCACCACGAGCGGCGAGGCGGTGGTGCTGCGCGACGCGTTCCTGGCGCAGTTGGAGCGCCAGGGCACCCGGACCGCCTTCGAGGAGGACCTGCGCGGACTGGAGAAGGACCTGTCCTCGCGGCTGCTCATCGCCAAGGCGTGGGTGGAGGCGTATCTGGCCCAGCGCGATGGGGGCCCCGGTGACGCGGGCTACTTCGCACTGGAGACGGCGGTGTTGCTGCTCACCGAGCGCAAGCTGGACCGCGAGCCCGCGGGCGCGCTGACGGCGGCCGAGGTGACGGGGCTTCTGGGCAGTCACCCGCGCGTGCACGACCGGAAGCTGTCCTTGCGCCTGGACGAGTTCCTGGCGCGGCTGGGCGAGTTCCGTCAGCTCCGCGTGCCGCAATACCAGACGTACCGTGGACTGCTGCGGGATTTGCTGGAGCGTGAGCGCCGCAAGCTGCGCCTGGAGGAGTTGACGCCGAAGGTGCTGTCGTCGTTCGTGCGCAACCGCCTCATCGACGAGGTGTACCTGCCGCTCATCGGCGCCAACCTCGCCAAGCAGCTCGGCGCGGCGGGCGAGGGCAAGCGCACGGACCGCATGGGCATGCTGCTGCTCATGTCTCCGCCGGGCTACGGCAAGACGACGTTGATGGAGTACGTGGCGAGCCGGCTGGGCCTCACCTTCGTCAAGGTGAACGGCCCCGCGCTGGGCCACTCGGTGAAGTCGTTGGACCCGGCGGAGGCGCCCAACGCCACGTCGCGGCAGGAGGTCGAGCGCATCAACCTGTCCTTCGAGATGGGCAACAACGTGATGCTCTACCTCGACGACATCCAGCACACGGACCCGGAGCTGCTCCAGAAGTTCATCTCGCTCTGCGACGGCCAGCGCCGCGTGGAGGGCGTGTGGAACGGCCGGACGCGCACCTATGACTTGCGCGGCAAGAAGTTCTGCGTGGTCATGGCCGGCAATCCCTACACGGAGACGGGGGAGCGCTTCCGCATTCCGGACATGCTCGCCAACCGCGCGGACACCTACAACCTGGGTGAGATTCTCGACGGCAAGGAGCACCTGTTCGCGCTGAGCTATCTGGAGAACGCGCTGACCTCCAACCCGGTGACGGCGCCGCTGGCCACTCGCGACGCGGCGGACACGCACCGACTGCTTCGCATGGCGCAGGGCGAGGAGGTGCCCGCGGGCGAGCTGAAGCACGGCTACGCGGCGGCGGAGCTGCAGGAGATCATCGCCATCTTCCAGCGGATGTTCCGGGTGCAGTCGGTGCTGCTGAAGGTGAACATGCAGTACATCGCCTCGGCGGCGCAGGACGAGCGCTTCCGCGCGGAGCCCGCCTTCAAGCTCCAGGGCTCCTACCGCAACATGAACAAGCTGTCGGAGAAGCTGGTCGCGGCCATGACGGACGCGGAGTTGGAGCGGCTCGTCGACGACCACTACCAGGGCGAATCCCAGACGCTCACCACGGCGGCGGAGCAGAACCTGCTCAAGCTGGCGGAGATGCGTGGCCGCCTGACGCCGGAGAAGGCGAAGCGGTGGGAGGACATCAAGCAGGGCTTCGCGCGCGTCAAGCGCATGGGGGGCAAGGAGGACGACCCCGTGGCGCGCGTCACCGGTCAGCTCAGTGGAATCGAAGAGCAGCTCGGCGCGGTGCGCGATGCGGTGGCGAACGCGGCCACCCAGGTGCAGCAGGCCTCCGCGGACCGGAACGAGGACCCGACGGCCGAGGCGCTGCCCTACCTGGAGGCCCTGCGCGACGCGGTGCTGGAAGTGGCGAAGGTGGGACGCGAGGCGAAGGACAGTCCGCCGCCTCTGCCGGTGGCCGCGCCCGCGCCGGCGACGGACCTGGCGCCATACCTCAAGCACATGGCGCAGCTCCTCAAGGCGCTGACTGAACGGGTGGCGACGTCCGCCCAGGCGCCCGTGGTGCAGCAGGCTCCGGCCCAGGACTTCGGGCCGTACATGGAGCAGCTCTCCAGGGCGCTCTCCGCGCTCGCGGACCGACCGGTGAACGTGTCCGCGCAGATGCCGGCGGAGGCGCTCCAGCGGGCCGCCGTGGCAGGGCCGTCTCCGGCGGAGCTGAGCCGGCAGATAGAGCTGGTGGAGGGCGTGCTGCTGCCTCTGGAGCGGGCTTCCCGTCGCGCCGTGCAGGGCGAGGGTGAGAACGTCAAGTCGCTCCAGGTCTGGCAGAACGTCACCGAGGCGCTGGAGCTGCTGCGCTCCATGCTGCGTCGGTAGTCGCTCGGAGCTTTCGCGGCCGGGGCTCGATGGTGTGTCGAGCCTCGGCCGGTGCGAAAGCGGCCCCGCGTCAGCGGAACTGGGCGGAGCCCTCGAAGGTGTCGTTGTCCAGCACGCGGGGCAGGGTGTCCTCCACCTGCTCGCCGGTGGTCGACGTCACGCGCACGGTGAAGGAGCCTTCGCCCATGCCGTCGCCGTTGACGAAGTAGTTGTAGTCCTCGCGCGGGACGTCCTTCCACGCGCCGTCGCCGCGACGCCACTCCAGCTTGGAGATGGGCACCCGGTGGTTGCGCACCTGGATGGCGGTCCACCACGGGTTGCTGCCGTTCTTGAAGTGGTACTCCAGGCCGCCGGCCACGTCGCAGGAGACCACCTTCCAGGTGATGTCCACGCGGCCCAGCCGCATCTCGGCGATCTTCGCGAAGGCCTGCCGGCTGAGGTCCAGGTGACCGGCCTCGCACTCCGGGCACCTGTCCACGATTCGCACCCGCACGTTGCCGCTGGGCCCCTGGATGTCCACGCACTGGCCACATGCGGCGCTGTTGGCGTACTGCGGGGTGTTCATCGCCGCGACCATCAAGTCGTCCGGGCTGGCGTCGTAGCTGCAGTTCCCCGCGCCGGTGGCGTCGTAGTACGTGGCGATGCCCTTCTGCTCCTCGCCCAGGGGGACGCCTCCTCCGCTGGGGTCATCACCGCATCCTCCACACGCGAGGAAGAGGGTGGCCATGGGAACGAGCAGGAGGCGGGAGGGCAGGTGGGATGGGCGCATACGGCCCGAAGGATACCGCAACGTGTCCGCGCCGTGCCCACCCCACACTCACGGAAATGTCGCTGCAATGACTTGCAGGGCTGTTAGCGTGTCGCCGCTTTCAAACGAACAAGGGGGTCGTCACGTCATGAAATTCTTCAGGCGCGCTGTCTGTCTTTGTGTGGCGGTGGTCCTTTCCGCGTGTGGTGGAGAGCCCTCCCCGGGAGCGACGGAAGACGTCTTCGCCTCGAGTGAAGCCGCCGCGACTTCCGTGACGTACGACGGCTGTCTCCTCATCCTCACGGCGGTGTCGACGGGAGGGTTCCCGCCGAACTATCGAATCGTCTTGAGGCGGCAGGTGATTGAGTTCTGCTACCTGCCACCCTCCGAAATCAATCTCGACACGTCTGTCAACTACCTCCCCGCCCTGTCACTGGTGGCCAACGACCAGGGGGTGGTCGCCACCTACGTGAAGAAGCAGAGTGTCAGTGGCAGCTCTCCCAGCACGCTTGGCATCAGCCATGTCGACCCGGCGACGATGACTGTTGTCCGGAAGACAGGGCTGGCCGTGTACCTGGGCACCGGCAACATCACCTCGGGAGTCCCATTCCTCGAAGCCGACGGGACGACGCTCACCGTGAGCGGAGGCAAGACGGGTCGCATCGGGGGAGAAACGGGCAGCGGTAGTCACTACATCGCCACGTTCCCGGACTTCTTCACCAGCACCACGCCGCCCACCGTCGTCGCGTACTGAGCGCGTCCGGGAGGCTCGCCGGAAAAAATAATGGGGTGGAAGGCGCCCCCCGGGCCTTCCACCCCATTCCCCCTGCAACCTGCTTGGGTCTGCTTACTCGCCGCGGGCGGACGCGCCGGACAGGGCGCGGGCCTGCGACACCAGCTTCACGAACTCGTTGCGGTCAGCGTCTCCAGCGGCGGCGCCCTCGGCGAGCTTCTGCGCGGTGGCCAGGCTCCAGCCCTCGGCGGCCGGGTTGCCTCGGAGGATGTCCGCGGTGGAGGCGACGGCCACGGCGAAGCGGAAGTCGGGCGAGGCGGCCTCCAGCGACGCGCGCAGCAGGGAGCGCGTGAAGGGGAAGGACTGCTCGGCGGCCTCGGTGCCGTTGGGCGCCTTGGCACGCACGCGCACGGTGGCGAGCGACTCCTTGGCGTCCTTCACCAGCTCCACCTCGTACAGCGCGGTGACGTTGTGGCCCGCGCCAATCTCACCCGCGTCCACCTTGTCGTTGCGGAAGTCGTTGTCCGCCACGTCCCGGTTCTCGTAGCCCAACAGGCGGTAGCGACGCACCGCGAGCGGGTTGAACTCCACCTGGAGCTTCACGTCCTTGGCGATGACCTCCAGCGTGCCGGTGAGCTGCGTCTCGAAGACCTTCTTCGCTTCCTTGTAGCTGTCCACGTAGAAGCAGTTGCCGTTGCCCTTGTCCGCGAGCTTCTCCATCATGTCGTCGCGGTAGTTGCCCATGCCGAAGCCCACGGCGGTGAGGGTGACTCCCTCGGCCACGTACTTGTGGATGCTCTCCAGCATCGCCTGCGGGCTCAGCGTGGGGCCGATGTTGGCGTCGCCGTCGGTGAGGACAATGACGCGGGAGACCACCTTGCCGGAGGCCTTCTTCACCGCGTGCTTGTAGGCCATCTCCATGCCGGAGCCCATGGCGGTGCCGCCCCCGGACTGGAGCGCGTCCAGCGCGGCGTGGATGCTCTTGACGTCCGTGGCCGGCGTGGGCGCCAGCACGTCCCGCGTGGAGCCCGCGTAGGTGACGATGGCCACCGTGTCGTTCTCGTTGAGGTTCTTCACGGCGATCTTGATGGCTTCCTTGGCGAGCGGCAGCTTGTCCTGGGACGCCATGGAGCCGCTGGTGTCGACCAGGAACACCAGGTGCGCCGGCTTGCGCTGCGAGCGCGAGACGACCTTGCCCTGCACGCCCACGCGCACGAAGTGGCGCTTCGAGTCGAAGGGCGACGGCGCGGCCTCCAGATGCACGGTGAAGGCCCCCGTCTCCGGCGGGGCGTAGCGGTACTTGAAGTAGTTGACGAACTCCTCGACGCGCACGGCGGAGGAGGGCGGCAGGTTGCCGTTCTGGAGGTAGCGGCGGGCCACCGTATACGACGCGGTGTCGACGTCCGCGGCGAAGGTGGACAGCGGGTCCTTGCTCGTCTCGGTGAAGGTGTTGGGCTTCCAGGCCTCGAAGGTGTTGCCCTGCGGACCCGCGTGGGCGTCCGAGCCGTCCACGTCCTTCTCCGTGAGGCGGGCGCTGGCCTCGAGCTTCTTGGGAGCCATCCGGGACGGCTTCGCCATCTCCGCGCCCTGGGCACGGCCGATGACGCCATTGGCCACCGCGCCGCCCATCGCACCCGTGGCGGGCGCGACCATGAGGGGCTCGGGAGCAGGCTCTTCACGCAGCTCCGCGTCGATGCCTCGCGGCGCCTTCCTGGCCCGGTCCTCGCGAGGCGCCGGGGACTCGGCCGTGGCCCTGGCGTCGTCGCCCTCGGCGGCGGCGAAGTCCTGGGGCGCGGCGCTCGGAGGCGGGGCCGGCTTCGCGGTGGCGTGGGTTCGTGGGGTGGAGCGCGTTTCGGGGGCCGTCAGGGTCTGGCGCTCGTCCATGGACATGCAGGCGGGCAGGACACAGGCGACGAGCAGGGCACTTCCCCACTGGCTCAAACGGCGCTTTAGGAAGGTCTGGGACATGTGTTCTCCGGGGGACGGAATCAACAGGCGCCGCATCGAAACGCACGACCTGACAAATGGGTCTATTCCCGCGATTTTTCCCGGTAGGTTCCGGGCCCATGCAGACCTCGAGACCCTTCCGAATCCTGGGCATCCAGCAGATCGCCATCGGCGGCGCCGACAAGGGCCCGCTCCGCAAACTCTGGGTGGACCTGCTGGGCTTGACGCCTCACGGCACCTACCGCAGCGAGCGGGAGAACGTGGACGAGGACATCGTCACCGCCGGTGCGGGGCCCTTCAAGGTGGAGGTGGACCTGATGCAGCCCATCAACCCGGAGGGCAAGCCCCGGGTCCACGAGACGCCGCTCAACCACGTGGGCCTGTGGGTGGATGACCTGCCCGTCGCGGTGAAGTGGCTGGAGCAGCAGGGCCTGCGCTTCGCCCCCGGAGGCATCCGCAAGGGCGCCGCGGGCTTCGACATCTGCTTCGTCCACCCCAAGGGCAACGAGCAGTTCCCCTACGGTGGCGAGGGGGTCCTCATCGAACTGGTCCAGGCGCCGCCGGAGGTCATCGCCGCGTTCGAGCGTCTGTCCACCGACGCTCACTGAGGAACGGCGGGGCGCAGCCTCCTGCTCAGGGCCTGGAGCGCCGTCCTCACCCGGTGCTCCAGCCGGTCCCACGCCAGGCACAAGAGCCATGTGGCGACGATGAGCACCGCGGTGAGCAGCCAGTACTGGCCCCAGCCGCTGCGGTCTCCCCAGAAGCGCTGGAAGGAGAAGACGCCTCCAAGCCGGTAGAACAGCAGCATCTCGTGGAAGAAGTAGGCGGAGAGCGACGAGGTCCCGAAGACCTCGATGAACCGCCGCAGCCGTGAGGGCGCGTGGCCCGCGGGCACCCGGGACTCCAGCCCCATCAACCCGAGCAGCACGGCGCACACCCACGCGAAGCGCGCCGCGGAGTTCGACGGGTTGGCGACGAAGAAGCGGTGGTGCGGGTAGAGCTGGAAGAGGAAGTCTCCCGACGCCGCGCCGATGGCACCCACCGCGACGAGCAGGAGCAGCGCCAGGGCCAGCGGACGTCGGCCCCAGGCGCCCGCGAGTGTTCCCGCGAACGCGCCCAACCACGCGAAGCCCATCCACGGCAGCAGGGGGAAGGGCGCGAAGGAGGACTTCTTCGTCAGCGTGGCCCAGGGCTCGGGCACGTGTTCACCCAGGGGCGACACGGCGAAGACGATGAAGGCCAGGGACAGGCTCACGCCGGCGAGCACGCGAGGCCGGGGCGCCAGCGCGGCGGCCACCGGCAGCATGAGGAGCAGGCACACGCCCACGCACTGGAGGATGTCCATGCGGAAGAGCCACTTGGGCTCGCTCAGCAGCGGGAACCACGCCCAGTTGACCAGGGAGGCCACCAGGAGGACCTCGCAGGTGCGGCGGAAGTTCTTGGGCACGCGCTCGCGCAACTGGCCACTGGCGGCGCTGCGCACCATGACGAGCGCGAGCGCGAAGCCTGCGGAGAAGATGAACGCGGGGGCGACCAGGCCGTCGACCTTGAGCAGGCGGCCCACCCAGGCGCTCTTGCGCAGCTCCGGGGTGAGCAGGGCCAGCGAGTGTGTCTGCACCATGAACAGGACGGCGATGCCGCGCAGCCAGTCGATGGCACGCACGCGCTCGTGGGACACGGGAAGGGGCGAGGAGGGGCTCAAGGCGGCGCACCCTACGGCAAGTCCGGGTCGGCGTGTATGGGGAGGACGGCTCGGCGGGCGGGCGGGCCCCGGGCATGAAAGGATGCGCCCCGTCCATGCCAGGATTACAGCCTGGAGACGGCGTCATGCGTGAGGTGGCCCTTGGGTGATGAGGTCAGTCGGAGAGCGGCGCTGAAGGTGCTCGCGGTGGCGGGGGCCACGTCGGCCGCGAGCTGCTCTCGGAGCACGGGAAAGTCATCAGAGGAGCAGGGGATGAGTCAGCAGCAGGGAAGTGAGCAACCCGCCGTCATCGGCCTGAGCCCGCTCAGGGGGATGCCCTGGCCCACGCCAGACCCGTTCCTGTTCTGCGTGCACCACGTGGACGCCTACCCGGCGGGCAACGAGCGGATGGGGCCCACCGCGTCGCTGGCGGGCCGGCAGCTCGGCCAGGACTTCGACGGTCGGGACGGCTGGAACATGTACCACGGCACCGTGGTGCCCGGCTTCCCGCAGCACCCGCACCGGGGCTTCGAGACCGTGACGGTCGTCCGCAGTGGGCTGTTGGACCACTCGGACTCGCTGGGCGCGGCGGCGCGCTTCGGCGGCGGGGACGTGCAGTGGCTCACCGCGGGCAGCGGCGTGCTGCACTCGGAGATGTTCCCGCTCTTGAAGAAGGACCAGCCCAATCCGGTGGAGTTGTTCCAGATCTGGCTCAACCTGCCGAGCGCGGACAAGCTGGTGACGCCGCACTTCTCCATGCTGTGGGACCACGTCATCCCCCGGCACGTCGCGAGGGATGAAGCGGGGCGCACCACCGAGGTCACCGTCGTCGCCGGAACGCTGGGCGACGTGAAGGCCCCGCCGCCGCCGCCGAAGTCCTGGGCCGCGCGGGCGGACTCGGACGTGGCCATCTGGACGCTCAAGCTGGCGCCGGGGGCGCGCTGGACGCTGCCCGCCGCCGCGCGTGGGAGCAATCGCTTCCTGTACTTCTTCAAGGGCTCCGCGCTGAAGGTGGGAGGCCGCGCCATCCCCGCATCACACGTCCTCCAGTTGCGCCCCGACGTGGACGCGGTGCTGGAGAACGGCCCCGACGAGGCGGAGTTGCTGATGCTCCAGGGCCGGCCCATCAACGAGCCCGTGGTGCAGCACGGCCCCTTCGTCATGAACTCCCGCCAGGAGATCCAACAGGCGTTCAGCGACTACCAGCGCACGGGCTTCGGCGGCTGGCCCTGGAAGAGTGACGACCCGGTGCACGCCCGGGAGGAAGGGCGCTTCGCGCGCCACGCGGATGGCCGCCTGGAGCGACCGACCTGACGAGCCAGGGCACCGATGCTCGGCTCCCTGGCTCCTTCGCGGGCAGGGGAGCCCCCGGATGGAGTGTCGTCGAGCGTGACATGCACGTGGGCTCCCGTGCATAGAAGAGAGGTGTCCGACTCTCCTGGCTCCTCTCCACCTGGATCGCCGCCCGCGTCCGCCAACAGAGGCTCCCGGCTCGCGTCCATCGCGGTGGCGAGCGCGCTGTTCATGGAGTTCGTCGACTCGACGGCGCTGTCCACCGCGCTACCGACGCTGTCCGTGGCCTTCGACACGGACCCCATCCACCTCAAGCTCGCGCTGACGTCCTACATCCTGGCGCTGGCGGTGCTCGCGCCCGCGAGTGGCTGGGTGGCCGACCGCTTCGGTCCTCGTCGCGTCTTCATGCTGGCGATGGGCGTGTTCCTCATCGCGTCGGTGTTGTGCGGCTTCTCGCGGACGCTGCCCCAGCTCGTCGTCTTCCGCACGCTCCAGGGGTTGGGGGGCGCGCTGATGACGCCGGTGGGCCGGCTCATCGTGGTGGGCTCGGCGCCCCGGGACAAGCTGGTGTCGGCGCTGAGTTGGTTCACGATGCCGGCGCTGGTGGGACCGCTCATCGGTCCGCCGCTGGCGGGCCTCATCCTCGGCGTGGCGGACTGGCCGTGGATCTTCTTCATCAACGTCCCCGTGGGGCTGCTCGGGATGCTCGCGGTGTCGCGCTACGTGCCGGAGCTGCCCCAGCCGCACCCGGGCCCGTTCGACTGGAAGGGCTATGCCATCGCGGCGGTGGCCATCATCCTGACGATTGGCGCGGCGGAGACGCTGGGCGTCGGCCTGGTGCCCGTGCACATCCAGATGGGCATGGCGCTGGTGGCCGTGGGGGCCATCGCGCTCTACGTGGCGCACGCGCTGCGGATGAAGAAGCCGGTGTTGGACCTGCGGCTCCTGAAGCTGTCGACGTTCCGGGCCAGCACGGCGGGCGGTGGGCTGGTGCGGATGGGCCTGGGGGCGACGCCGTTCCTCTTGCCGCTCATGCTCCAGGTGGGCCTGGGGTGGGGGCCGTTCGAGGCGGGCATGGTGACCATTGGCACGGGGCTGGGGGCCATGTCCTGCAAGCCCGTGGCGCCGTGGGTCATCAAGCGGCTGGGCTTCCGGACGACGCTTGTCGGTTCCAATCTGGCCGCGGCGGTGCTGACGGCGCTCCCGGCGTTCTTCCGCAACTCCACGCCCATTCCGCTCATCGTCGCCACGTTGATGGTCAGCGGCTTCGTGCGCTCGCTGCAGTTCACCGCCATCAACGCCGTGGCGTACGCGGACATCCCTCCGGAGAAGATGAGTCAGGCCTCCACGGTGGCGGTGGTGACGCAGCAGATGGCGCTGAGCGTGGGCATCAGCCTGGGCGCGCTCATGCTTCACCTGGCGCGAGGCAGCGGGGATTTGCCGCTGACCCCGGACCGCTTCTTGTTGCCGTTCCTCGCCGTGGGCGTGGTGTCTTCGCTGGCGGGGCCGCTGTTCAGGCGGTTGCCAGAAGACGCGGGCTCGCGCATCGGTGGGCGCGCGGTGAGCTGAGCGGAGGCGCCGCGGCCCGGGCTGGAGGGGACCCGGACAGCGAACGCCCCCGCTCACTTCCCTTAGCGACCGTCGTGGTAGCAGAAGCCGTAGGTGCGGTCGAAGCCGCCGCCGGAGCGGCCGTAGTTCATGTAGCCCAGCTCCTCGCCCGGGCCGCAGTTGCTGCGCGCGCGCTCATAGGCGTAGCAGGTGCCCTTGCCCGTGCGGGCCAGGTCCAGACACGCGCCGCGCGCGCCCTCGGTGCCGCAGAACTCCGCGTAGCCCACGTTGCACTGCTCGCCAATCTGCGCGGGGTCGAAGTCGAAGCCGAGCGGCTGGAGCACGGACTGCTCGATGCACAGGCCGTAGACGCCGCACACGGTGCCCGTGGGGCAGCCCGGGTTCGCCGCCATGAAGTCACACGTCTTGAGGCACTGGGCGTTCGCGGAGAGCAGGTCCGTGCAGGTGAAGCCCTGCTCGCAGTCCGTGGAGTCCAGCTCGTACTCGCTCACCGCCGGGGTGGTGGTGCACGCCTGGCCGTGCGTCTTGGTGCCCAGCGCGCGCTCCAGCGTGCCGTCGCTGGCGGCGTAGTTGGTGGGCACGCAGGTGGTGTCCGGCAGGTTCGCCGTCAGCGAGCCCTCGCGCGGATCGCAGCCACCCGGGCGCACGGTGTTCCACGTCGCGAAGCGGATCCACTTGCACTCGCCGCCCGGCACCACGGCGCTGCCCCAGTACGGGGCGTTGAGCGGCGCGGCGTCCACGGACTCGCGGAGCACCACGTTCGCCAGCGCTCCAATCGTCTGGTCCGGCGAGACCTTCAGCGCGACGAGCATCGTCCCGGAGTCGGCGACGAGGTACTTCTCCGTTGGCGCACCGGAGTCCTGGTAGCCCATCACGCAGCGATCACACGTGAAGGTGTTGCCTCCGCCCACGGACAAGTCATACAGCCCGGGCGCGGTATTCACGTCCAGCCGGAGGTACGCCAGGTTCGTGGCGGTGGGGGCGGCCGGGTTGGTGAACGTGCCCCGGTACGTCGGCTGCTGCGAGTACCTCACCGGCGTCAGCTCCACGCCGTTGCTCAGCTCTCCCAGCGTGATTTCGGTACAGCCCGGGGGAGGCGTCAGTGCCTTGGACTGCTCCTCGATGGAGCGCACTTCCTCCTGGTTCGTCGCGGGCTCCTTCGTCGTGGTGGGGCCACAGCCCACCAGCCCCGCCAGCAACACCGCACCCCAACGCAAACCCTTCGCAGACGTATCACCGAGACGGGACGCCATGTTTCCACCAATCCTTGTCATGCACGCACGCGTGCCGCCAGCCGGGAAGTCCCGGGGGCTCTGGAAATACTTGTAGTGTTGATACTGATGCAACTTCATTTCGACAAAGGTCGAGATGGAGCGAGATGACCTTCAAATGGCAAGTAAGTCCGCCCGCGCAGGGATGGAACGGAGCGCGCGCTGGAAGGTCGCATCTGTTTCCCTTGGTTTGCTCGGAGTTCTGAAAAGGGATGTTTCGTGCGGACTGCGCGTGTGATTGGCGCAAGTGGCGGAAGGGGACTGGCCGCGCGGTCCACTCCGATGAGCGGCGCCCAATGACTACGTGGGATCCACAGGGTCCTGGATGCCCCGGACGGGTGTGACGCCTCGGGCCGAGGAGGAGGGCGCTTCCTCGCACCGAGGTCCGCGAGGGAATGTGCTCTCCTGCAGGCCTCCCTTTGGAAGGAGTGTCACCATGAAGAGCACCCTGAGTGGTTTCGCCGTGCTGGCCGCGGGCTTCCTGATGGCGTGTGGCGGGGAGCCCCCGCCGCTCTCGGAGCAGCCCGTTCCGTCGACTGTCCTGGAAGGCGCGCCCACGGAAGGCACCGCTGGGGAGGTGTCCGCCCAGGCCTGTGTGCAGCTCTACCGCCCTCGGTACAGCGCCTGGTACAGCTCGCTCCCCTACAGCGAGGAGGGGCTGGTGGCATCCTGCTATACGAACGATGACTGCACCACGGAGTGTTCAGGCTCGGGGGATGGGCCGTACGCCTCGCACTCCGGCTTCTTCTACTGCACCTACTGCCCCTGAGGCCGACGTTGGGTGCGTAGGGCTTGGGTCCGCCCCGGAGTTCTGGGGCGGCCCATGCGTCTTTCAATCGCAGGGAAGCGTCGAAGGCACCGTCGACGACAAGCGCGGAGCGGCGCCCCTCACGGGGGGGCTCAACGGACTTGCATCGACGTGGTGATGCTTTCGACCGCGCGCAGCTCCTCCGGCGAGAGCGCACGCAATGCCTTCAGGGTCTGCTCATGCGCTGCTTTATACGCGGTCTCATCCGAGCGCAGCATCGCGGTCTCTCCCGCGCGCACGGCTGTCGTCAGCGCCATCACGGTGCGAGTGTTGACGAGCTTCGCCGCGAGTGCTCGCTCGAAGTGGTCCGCATTGCCAGCCACGGTTTCAAAGCCAGAACCGTTCGTGAGTCCTGTCCCTTCAGGGACTGTCGGTTCCTGCGGAGTTGGGGCGTCGGTGCAGATCGCTGCCCCGTCAGGGGAGCACGTGCACGACCTCGTCCCTGAACATGCGCCGCCCGAGCATTGCGCACTACATGCCGAGGCGGTGGTTGGAGTCATGAGCCCAAACATCAACGTTGAAGTGATGATCGATGCGCGCAAGAACACGATAGCCCCTCGCTGGAGTTTCTGTATGGGATGCGATTCTAAAGTATATGGAATGGTTGGGATGTAAAGGTGGGTCGGTTTTGAGCCGCAAGTGCCCCCACGGGACTGCGTCGCGGATTGGGATGCCCTTTGGGCTCGCTTCTCCTCTGCGGTAGACGTGGCGGAAGCCGCGCATTCGATGCCGGCCAGGTCCAGGGTTCGGTCATGGTAGACACCGGGACGCAATCACCGGAGAGGAGACACAGGACCATGGCCGCGAAGCGCGCTGTGACGCCCCCGCAAGACGGCTCGAAGGAGGTCACCGCGCTCCTCGACGAGCGAGCGCACCCGCTGCGCAAGGACATCGACCAGGTCCGAAAGCTCATCCTCGGTGTCGACCCCTCCATCTCCGAGGCGGTGAAGTGGAACACCGCGAGCTTCCGCACCACCGAGTTCTTCGCGGCCGTGCACCTTCGCTCCGAGGACCGCGTGCAGCTCGTCTTCCACACCGGCGCGAAGGTGAAGCAGAGCGCGAAGAGTGGAGTCGAGCTCGACGATCCGGAGGGACTCTGCCGGTGGCTCGCGAAAGACCGCTGTCTCGTCACGCTCGAGTCCGTACGGAGCCAGCGCAAGGCGCTCGAGGCGCTCGTGCGTCAGTGGATTCGACAGGTGGAATGAACCCAGGGTGAAGACGCAGTCCGTGCGGGACCTCGGCGAACGGCATGGGGTCCTGCGTGCTGTGATCCTGGGTCGTCTCGCCGGTCCAGATTCCCGCGCTTCGTCATGCCCGAAAAAGCTAGAATCCGTCCACCATTCGCCTCGCGACGTCCCTCGCGGCGCAGACTGGACGGAGCTGTTTCAGAATGATTCTCCGCATCGTCACGGATGAGGACCTTCCCATCTTCTTCGAGCACCAGTGCGACCCGGAAGCGCTGCGCATGGCCGCGTTTCCATCGCGGGAGCGCGACGCGTTCATGACTCACTGGCGCACGAATGTTCTCCGCCCTGAAAACGTCAACCGCACCATCGTTGTGGGTGGCGTGGTCGTTGGGAACATCGGCAGTTGGGAACAGGATGGAAAGCGCCTCATCGGCTATTGGGTGGGGCGCGAGCACTGGGGCAAAGGCATCGCCACCCAGGCCCTCTCTGAGTTTCTCGCGCTCGTGCCCGCCCGGCCGCTTCATGCGTGGGTCGCTCTCCACAACGCCGCGTCGATCCGCGTCCTCGAAAAGTGTGGCTTCCAGACCATCACCGATGAGCATCAGGAACACCCGGATGGAGTCGCCGAAGTCCTCATGAGGCTGGGTTCGACGTAGCGAAGGTCGTCTGGATTTCCCTTCGAGGCATCACCGCGTGCCGTGAAGACAAGAACCACGGGTGGGGCAGCTGGGCGCGAGGTGTGGACGTGGCGCCGCATCTTCTCGACGTATCCCTTCCGTCGGCAGGCGGCCTGTGCTCGCCCTCCTCGAAATCAGCGATGGCTCCCGTGGTTTCGAAAGCATGCCGAGAAGGTGGGTCGGTTCTGAATCACAAGCACCAGATGACGCGAGGTGTTGTTGGTGGCGTGGAGCCGATTCGCACCGGGTGGCCCTGGGAGGAGGTGCTACTCTTGCAATGTCTTTCAATCCAGAAAGGCGCTCGAGGAGGCGTACATGCGGATCAAGTCCTTTATCACCAAGGCGCTGCTGACCGTGGGCTTGCTGTCGGGATGTGGTGGCGTTGACGCGGAACAGGACCCCTCGGTCGAGGCTCTTGCGTGCGGGGGCGTGTGCGACCGCCTCTATAACCGCTGCCTGTTTCTTGAAAACAGGCCGGCTGATGAATGCGTCGCGGATTGGGATGCCTGTATGGCTCGCTTCTGCCCCGCGGTAGACGCGGTTGAAGCTGAGTAGCAGGTCCTTGAGCAAGAGCGGCCCGCCCAGGCATTTCCTGGGCCGGGCCGTTGTACGGCGGTGGCTCCACGCGCCAGCCTCCGACGGCTACGTCACCCGCCGCACCTCGAGGATGGTGCCTTCCAGCTCCGGCGTCCCCAGTGAGATGAGCTGCTCCAGCTCTCCCCGGACGATGAAGTTCGCCTGAGCACGGCTGAAGAACGTCTCACCCACGGGCTCCATGGCGCGCTGGATGTCCAGGAGGCTCGCCGCGGGCTGGAGCAGCCGCAGCCTCACGCCCGACTCGTCGGGATACGTGTCCTCGTCCTCAAGGTTCCCCATGTCCGCGGAGGCGGCCAATGCAGCGGCCAGGGCACGCGAGAGCAGGGGCGCGGCGTTGCCCGGGGCCTTCACCCACGCGCGGATGGACAGCGACAGCTCGCACCGGCGCCGCTCCAGGAAGCCGTCGGCGCGGTCTCCTCGCAGGAAGGCGACCACGGCCTCGTTGGCCACGGCGGGCGCGCGATAGAGGCGCAGCGTGGTGTCCTCGAGCGTGTAGTCATCGCCCCTGCGCAGCGGGTGCCCGGGCGGTGACTCCACTTCGCTCACCTGTCCGCGCGCATTCGCGGGGAGCGTGAAGTCCTTCGTCGTCCCGTTGCCCGCCCAGCGGTGCACCTGGGCGAAATAGGACGGCTGTCGTTGCGCCGCCAGGTCATCGCCTTCAGGGAGCGCCAGCTTCAGTCGGGAGGCATAGACCTCGACGAGCGCCTCCGCGTCGGCGGCGGGTCCTCGTGAGGGGCCGGTCGCGACCTCCACCGTCTCGGGGACGGCGGGGCGCAGGGCATCGTGGAAGTAGGACTCGATGGCGAGGAGCATGGGGTGGGGGTCTCGCTACCTCGGGAAGAGTGGGTAGGTCTCCCGCTGGGGGATGACCACCTGGAGCCCGGAGAGGGTGATGTCACCGGCCACGCGCGACTGGACGAGGACTTCCAGCGGCGGCGGGCTTCCGGTGCCCCCGGGCGGCGTGAGGGTGGCCAGGGCCTTGGCATCCAGCGCGACGGAACCGTCCTCGCGAGCCGTCACGTCGAGCACCTTCGTGCCCCAGCGGAGCTGAAGACGGGGCGGGAGCGGAGGCACGGCGGTGAGTGGACGCAGGCGTGGACGCGAGCATGCCCAGAGCGCCTCCGCGTCCTCTTCCTCTCCCGGAAGGCCATTCTCCCGAGGCAGCCACGGGCCCATGGCCTCGGTGCGATGCAGCGCGGTGCCAGGCGTCAACGCGCCCGGCGTGGGAGCGGTCTCCGCATGGTCCGTGAGGCTCCAGAGGACATCTCCTTCGTCCACCGTGAGGACGGCCCACCACGGGCCCGTTCCGAGCGCGAGCGGCTTGCCAGGAGTGAAGGCGACCCAGCGCGAGGCCCACGGAGCCGAACCCTCCTGCTCCAGCAGCAGGGGAATGGAACCGCCAGCCAGGGGCGCATCATCGGGCCGGTCATGCACGTCGGCATGAAAGGCGAGGGTTCCCACCACGCGCCGGGTCAGCGGCCGCAAGTGGAGGTCCAGGGCCGCGAGCGGGCCCGTGGCGCGCGTCGCACGGAAGGCCTGCGCGGCGGAGTACCCGGAGCCGCAGTGGTGAGACAGCGCGGGCATCGAGGGCGGGCGCGGCGCGAGGGGAAGGTCCTCATCGTGCAGTTGATGCTGGACGTGGAACCGCACCTCGGAGAGCGCGCGGTCCCTGGGCACGGTGACTCGCGCGGACACGCTGCTGTCCGTGTTCACCGCCAGCGTCTGGCTCTCCGCGCCGTCGCTCCAGCGCTGGATGACCTCCAGCGTGTCCATGACGAGCTGGACGCGGTCGAACATGCCCAGCCCCGACGAGCGCAGCGCCACCGCCACCGCGCCGGACTTGAGGTCCACCGGCCACGCGCGCTGGAGCGCGTCGCTCAACGCATCCTCCAGCACCAGCTCCTGCCGGGGCAGCAGGGGCAGCGCATGGTGGAAGAACAGCGCGCCCGCGCCTACGCCCACGGTCGCGGTGAGGTCGGGAGGCCGCGCGGGCGCGCGCAGGGCGATGCTTGCCACCTGGGTCGCCGCCAGCGTCTTCGGCGTCCCCACCGGAGGCGGCGCGCTGCTCGCCTCCACGAACTCCACCAGCAAGCGGCTGGCGAGGATGCCCGGCAGTGGCGCTGGCGCCACGGCGTTCACCGACACCGTGTCCGACGGCGTCGGGGGATACCAGGCGCCCCCCTCCGCGACGCTCAGGCGCCCCTTCTTCTCCGTCTGCATGGGAGAGGCCGGCAGCCGCACGTCCACGGAGGACAGGGGACGACGAGCCCCCCAGTCCAGGCTGAGCCAGGTGATGGGCTGCGCGGGGTCCAGGACGGTCTGCCCCCCGCTGGTGGCCAGCGTGGCGGTGGGCGACAGGTTCACCGTCACGTCATCCGACGGCGCGCGGACGGTGAGTGCCGCGCGCACCAACGCCACGCCCGCCGGCACGTCCAGGGCGACGACGAGACCGGCGGTGTCCACCGGAATCTGTGCGGCCGTGGGAGGGGTGGCCGTCCCGGTATAGGTCAGCGTGGCGCCGACGCGCGTATCACTCATGGCGGAGTCCTGACGTCGTGCGGGGAATCAGCGAGCGGCTTCCTTGATGTCCGTCACGGTGGCGGTGCCGCCCTCGGCCTTCGCGGGCAGCAACTCCTGGAGCACCTGCATGGCGCCCTCGATGCGAAGCATCGTCTGCACCAGGTGCGAGCGCTTCGCCTCCAGCTCCGCCATCATCTTCTGACCTGCTTCGTGCTCGGCCCGGAGGTCCGTGAGGCGCTTCTCGATGGCATCCATCATGACTTCAGCTCCTGGTTCTGGAGACGCTGCTCGAGCGCCGCCAATCGTTCGTCGTATTGCTGCTTGAGTTCCTTGAGGGCCGCGATGGCGAGCACGCTGAAGGCCTGGTGTGCCAATCCCTTGATGACCTTGCCGCCCGCGGATTCGAGCTTCAGCTCGCTGACGAGCTCCGGGAAGACGGTCTCCACTTCCTGCGCCACCAGGCCCAGGTTGAGGTCACCGGTGTTCTTCCAGTTGAAGCTCACGGGCCTGAGCGCCAGCACTCGCGGGAGGATGTCCTGGAGCGAGGTGATGTTGTCCTTCAGCGACGCGTCCGAGGGGCCGCGCCAGATGCCGTCCTGCTGCATCCACTGGCCGTTGCCGTTGCTGTGGAACAGGTGGAAGGTGCCCTGGCCCTCGTAGCAGAGGTCCATGAAGCGGCCAGACGTGTTCTCCTGGATGCGCAGGCCCGCGTTGGCCGCCTGCTGGACGACGTGCAAGGGCGTGGACGGGCGGGGCGTCCCCATGCCAATGAACCCATTGACGAGCGTCAGCCGCTCGGCGCCGGCCTGGTGGAAGATGATGGAGTCGCCCGGCTCGTTCGTGCAGGCGATGACCAGACGGCCGTTCTCCTCTTCACCGGGCAGCGGGTTGGGCACGCGGTAGTAGCGGATGAAGGCCGCGTCTCCGGTGCCACCCCACGAGTCCTCGGGGAACTGGATGCCATTGCCGGACGCGTTGCCGATGGAGGGCATGATGGCGCCGCTGACGCGCAGGCCGCCGCCCTGAATGTCCAGCCGCGCGCCCGGCGTCACCGTGCCGATGCCGACGCTGCCGTCCGCGCCCATCCACATCGTCTGGGTGCCATTCACCGTGAAGGAGAATGCGTTGCCAACCCGGGCGCCCACGTCCCAGAACAGGCCCGTGGCGACGCCGCCGCTCAGGCCGTAGCGGATGGACGCGCGGTTCTCCGTCTTGTGCCAGATGACGTGGGGGTTGTTGATCATCAGGCCCGCGCCACCGCCGGCGCCGATGGTCACCTGTGCCGTGCCGCTGCCCCAGTCCGTCGTCGTGTTCACCACGAACCTGTCGAACCCGGCGGCGGCCCCCGAGAGGCGGATGTCCAGCGCGCCCTGCGGGTCCGTCGTGTTGAGGCCCACGCCGCCGCCGGACTTGATGTGGATGCGCGGCGTGCCCAGGCCCGAGCCCGTGTCCGCGTCGCCTCCGTCCTCGGTGATCTGCAGGCCGGTGGCGGTGGCGCCCTGCTCACCGCGGAGCTGCCAGCTCTTGGCGCGGCTTCTCAGCACCAGCCCCGCGCCCTCCGTGCCGCCGGTGGTCCGGATGACGGCGCCAATACCCCAGCCCGTATCGCCACCGCTCCGCAGCTCCAGGGGGGCGTTCTGGTTGCCACTGCCCGGCGCCACGACGAGCAGTCGCTTGGTCCCCGCCGCCGCTCCGATGCCTACGTTGGCCGTCGCGACAGACAGCGGGCCCGTGAGGCTGCCACCGCCGATGGACAGCTTCTGGGTGTCCAGGGTGGTCAGTCGGGTGGCCAGGTCCACGCCGCCCACCGACATCGACACGGTGGCGTCCACCCGGCTCACCTTCAGCACGGCGGTGGCGGAGATGCTTTCGCCATCCAGTTGCCGGCCGTCGTCGGAGCCATGGTGGGTGTGGGCGCGGATCTCATCCCGCGTCTTGATCTGCATGTTGTTCCAGGTGTCCGCCAGGATGGGGTCACCGGACTTCGCGGTGTAGAAGGGATCACTCATGACTGGAACCTCGAGGTATCGAAGCGGGTCGCGGAGAAGACGCCGTCCCAGGCGAGCTTCTCCTGGGGATCTGGGAACTGTTCGTGCAACTCGATGGTGGAACCGAACGAGGTCAGCGCGTCCTTCGGCTCCAGCTTCTCGGTCAGGGACGTGTCGACCTCCATCCGGAGCGGTCCCTCGCTGGCGACGAGCGCCTCCGGAGGCAGGGGCAGCGTGAACTCGATGCGCGTGCGCACGCCGGCGCAGCGGCCGTACTCCAGCGCGCGCATCAACTCCTTCACCAACCCAGGCAGCCCGGGCACCACCTGGTCCTCGTTGGGCACCTGAAGGTGCGGCGGGATGTAGTCGACGGGGATGGTCAGCGTGCAGGTCGCGGGCGTTATCTCCGTCCAGTCGAGGCGCACGTCCGCGCGCGGCGTGGCTCGCACGGGCAGGGCCCACGCCACGGCGGCGTCCCGTCGTGTCTGGGACCAGCTCGTGAGGTAGGAGTGGACCTGTTGTTGATCCAGCGTGTCGTAGCGCCAGTGGTTCTCGCCCAGCGCCAGGTCGGGGACGTGCTGGTCCTCCTCGAACACGGAGAAGCGGGACTCGGGCGCATCGAAGCGCGTGAGGACGCCCGGGTCCGTCAGGGCGGAGAAGCGGGTGGGGTGCGTCCGGATGACGGGGTTCTTCACGGGGTCCACGGGAATGCCGTCGATGAAGGCGGCTCGCTCGTCGCGCAAGGTCAGCGTGGAGTTCAGGGGAACCCGGCCCAGGAAGATGAGGTCCAGCCCGGACTGCTCGTGGCGGAAGACGGGCACGGCGATCTCCTTCTCCGTCGCCTTGAGGGAGATGGCCGGCGATGCGACGTGGAGCCCTCCGTTCGTGGCGATCAGCCGCTGGCCCCCGCTCACGTTGCGGAAGCTCGCGCTCGAAGGCGTCGGGGGATTGTCCTCCAGTTCGACGCGAATGGTCCGGTAGGTGCCATCCGTGCGCGGCACGGAGAAGAGGCCGACCGCGAGCTTCCCCTCCCAGGTAATCACCGGTGGCTGCCGTGCCATGTAGACCAGGGACACGAGCCGGAGCAGCGCGCGCGCGGAGGCCATGCCGGTGCGGTGCAGCTCCACCACGGTGGCGACGCGCTGGCGGAGGTAGTCGGCGGACTCTCCCCGGCGAGGCAGCAGGTTGTAGAGCGCGGCGAGCTGCCCCAGCTCCGAGTCCGCCTTGTTCGCCAGCGACTCCGCGACGGGAAAGCCCCGCGCGAGCGCGTGCCAGCGGGAACGCATCAGCCGCGTCAGGCCTCCCTCCATCTGCTCCAGCTCCTGGGCGAGCGTGGAGAAGAAGAGGTTGAGCTTCGTTCCGGACTGCAGAACGGGCGGCAGGTAGCCCACCATGCGACGTCTGCGTTGGTCCGCGCTCATCCGACACCCACCAGCTCTGCCCCGCCGAACTGCAGCCGGACGTCGGCTCGCACCAGGAGCTGGGTGACCTGGGCGGGCACGACATGGGCGGGATTCGTCGCCAGGACGAGCGTCGCGGTGATTCCGGTCTCCAGGGTGACGTCGCAGCCCAGCAGCGCTTCGATGCGCGCCTGCGTCTTCAGGCTCTGCTGCAGGGAGTCGAAGGTGAGCTTCGCCTCGCGACCCATCTGTGCGTCCTCGGAGAGCCGCGCCGCGTACACGTCCAGGGCGCCTCGCAGCGCCTCGCGCACCTGCTCGGCCGTGCGCGCCTCGCCACTGGACAGCGAGACGACCAGGTCCAGCCGCCACGTCGGCGCGCGCAGGCGGGTGATGCGCGGCGGCTTGAGCTCCAGGTCGATGCGCGCGGCCTCCAGGGGCTCCAGCTTCCAGTCGCGGTTGGCGCCATACAGTCGGCCCGCCGTCTCCTTCACGAGGACCTTCTTGATGGGAGGTCCGGGGTCGGTGCCCCAGACATACGTCTCCACGGACAGCTCGTTCACCCTGCGCACCGCGGGGTTGCCGAAGAGCAGGGCCTCCAGCTTGCGGCGACTCACGGGCGCGCCCACGGGCAGCTCGTTCATGTGGAGCGCGAGCGTCTGCTGGAGCTCCCGGCGGAGCCGGTCGAACGTCACCTCGTCCATCTCCGGGTTGGTGGGCTCCACCTGGAAGTCCACCTGGAAGAAGACGGTCTTCGCGTAGCGGAGCCGGACATGGATGCCGGCGGCCTTCGTCTCCCGGATGGCGGACTCGACGCGGACCACGCCCTCGACGTCCGACTCGAAGTCGGTGTCGCCGACGAGGACATCGACGACGCCCGGAGGCGCGTCGGCGGGCTCCCTCACCGTGACTTGCTGCACGCCCTGCTGGCGCACGGCGGCGGCGATGGACTCCAGCGTGCCCTTCTCGCCATCCCGCAGCGCGGTGCGAGCGCGCGCGCGGAGGTTCTCGTCCGTCTCATCATCCGAGCCGCGCCGCAGGGGGGCCGGATTGGTGACGGCCTCGATTCCCAGGATGGGCCTGGGCATCAGCGTCAGCCGGAAGGGGTTGATGACGGGAGGCGCCTCGGCCGCGGCCCCGGCGTCATCCTGGATCTCCTGCACGGGAATGAGGACGCGCGTGTCGCCCTTGCGCAGGGTGGCGTCCTCGAGCGTCTCGAAGAGGGGGAGCGGCTTGCCGTCCGCCGCCAGGCCCGTCAACTGCCGTCCCGCGGGAATGCCGATGTCCTCCGGCGCGGGGGCGGCGCGGCTGAGCTCCACCTCGCCGGTGAGGCGACCTGCGCGTGCGCGCTTCAGGCCCAGCACGGCGACGACGTTGTCCAGCGCGGCGCCTTCCGCCGTGTCGAGGTAGCCGGAGCGGTGGGCCAGCTCCATCATCGCGTAGAAGGTCGCCATCTCCCGTGCGTAGGCTTCGGCCAGGGTTCGCGCCATGCCACCGGCGTTGGGGTCCGTTCCCGGCCCCATGTTCTTCAGCAGCCGTTCGACGATGGCGCTGAAGGTGGTTGTCTCGGGAGGGATGAGGCTCAAAAGGAGATCTCCCACATCATCTTCATGACCATGTTGGAGCCGCGATTGACCTCCTCGAAGCGGACCCGGTTGAAGAGGATCTTCGTGGTCTCCCCCAGGGTGACTTGAATGCCGGCCTCGGTGAGCGGCTGCACCGTGGCGTCGGTGATGGCGGGCAGGGTTGCCGTCACGAGGGCGCGCACCAGGCTGGAGCCGTCACCCGGGTCGATGACCTCCACCTTGGGCGCGGGGTCCTCGGCCTCGGCCGCCGGGCCCTTCAGCACGGTGTCCCCGGGCACTGGCGCCTCGGTGCCAGTGCCCACGACGATGGACCATTTGACGGGCAGCCCGTTGACCCGGCCCATCAGCAGCTCCGCCACCAACCGCTTGCCCGCGGTGGTGATGAGGTTGGGGACCCGGCGCCGCTCCATCAGGGAGCCATCCAGGTTGAGCAGCTCGAGGGTCAGCACTCCGTTCATGCCCTGCTTTTCCTTGCCGTTCATCACGCTCTCCCGAAGTCGTGTCCGTACCCGTTGCCCACGCCGCCGCGCTCAACCCAGGTCGAGCGCCAATCCCAGCTCCACCGCTTCACCGCTGATGGCCTTGATGCGGGCTCGCACATCCACCGCGCCCGGCACATCCGCCCGGGCCGTGACGCTCAACTGCGTCACCTCGTCCACGCGCGGGTCTTCCTTGATGGCCTGCCGCACGTAGCGGCGCAGCAGGTCCAGATTGGCGCGATCCAACGGCTCGCCGATGAGGTCCGCCACGCGGCTGCCGTAGCGCTGGTGGCCCAACTGCTCCAGGTGTCCCCGGTAGACGATGAGCCGCATCGTCAGGGCCTGGATGAGGTTGTCCTTGCCGCTCACCGTGGTGGCGCCGTCGTCCGTGGACCAGTCCAGGTCCACGCCGCCCGATTCGTTGAACTTCAGGCGCAGGTCCGTCTTGAGCTCGTCCGCCATCAGAGCAACCTCCCCGGGCCCGCCGTCGCCCCGGGCGAGCTGGGAATGCCCGGGGAGACCTTGAGGCGCGTCATCATCTGTGTGAGCGCGTTGGACAGCGTCTCGGCCATGGCGCCCGCGAGGTCCGGCGCGTTCTCGCCCCGGATGCCACCGGCCATGAGGAAGCCCAATGCAATCGGCTGGAGCATCGGCTTCGCGGGAGCGGCGCCCATGAGACTGCCGGGCGACGACGTCACGAAGCCCGCGATGGCGATTCCCGGCGCCACCATCACCTGGACGGTGAAGAGGATGAGGGCCTGCTCCACTGTCTGGGCAATCGCCTTCGCCAGCGCGTCCCGCTGCTCGCCGTTGATCTTGTTCGACGCGAGCAGGCCCTTGGCGATGGGCTCTATCTGCGACGCGCTGGGGCCCCCTGCCGGCGGTGGCAGCATCATCCCGGGCCCCGCGGTGCTGCCCGCGCCCGGTGGCGGCGGCGCGGCGGCGGGGATTCCCGGCGTCACCATGGCCATGGAGGCGAAGAGCGTGAAGGCCTGGCCGCAGGCGTCACCGAGCGCGGTGGCCAGGTCCGGAGCGTTCTCTCCCCGGAGGCTCGCGGACTGCATCGCGCTCTTCGCCAGGGCGCCTATTTCGCTTCCGCTCGGTGCAGGCATGGTTACTTGGCCTTCACGTCCTTGGAGCCCTTGAGCGGAGCGCCGGTGAAGTAGCACTTGTGGCTCATCTCGGTGATGACGCCACTGCCTCCCTTGCCCAGGTCGATCTTCCCGGACGCGTCCACCGTGCAGTCCGTGCACTTGAGCTGCACGTTGCCTTCCACCTCCAGCGACAGGTCCGTCTTGCCCTTGATGGTGATGACGTCGTCCTGCTTCACCGTCACCACCGTCTCGCCGGCGGTGATGACCACCGACTGCTCCTGGTCGATGGCGATGGACGTCTTGCCACCCGGTGGCGAGACGACGCGCCACTCGTCCGCTTCGTGAATGGGCGGGTTGAGCTTGTCCGAGTACAGGCGTCCGGTGATGACGGGGCGGTTGGGGTCGCCGTTGAGGTAGGTGATGACGACGAGGTCTCCGGCGTGCGGCGCGCTCACCATGCCGATGTGCGGCGTGGCGATGGGGACGCGGCGCAGCTCCAGGCCGCTCTCGCGCAGCTTCACGTGGCACTCGTGGTTGTTCGCGTCGCCGTCCGCGTGCGGGAAGGCGCTCGTCACCACTCCCAGGTCGCCCAGGCGCAACGACGCCAGCTCGTCCCGGATGATGGAGCGGATGATGGTGACCAGGTCGCTCACGTCGTGCCTCCCGCGAGCAGCGGCATGCTGCCTGCACCCAGCGAGAGAGCGGGTGTCGTGGGCGGCGGCGCGGCGAGCAGCGCCTCACCGAGCGCCTTGAGCGTCGCCTTGACGCCGATGACGGACTCGCGAAGGGACGTCAGGGACTGCTTGGGCAGATAGCCCTGGAGGATGACGACGGCGCCGGCGCGAATCTTCTCCAGGACCAGGTGCGCCGCGTGGGCCGCGCCGGCGAGCGGGGCGAGCGCCTCCATGCCCATGTCGCGCATCTCCTGCTCGGACTTGTCGCCAATGGCCTTCAGTCCCTCCAGCGCGGGGTCCAGTTTCTCCAGCAGCTCAGGGATGGCCGCGACCTGCTCCAGCTTGGCGATCCACCCGATGATGAGGTTCAGTGCATTGCCCAGCGCGTCGATGCCCACCTTCACGGGGGCGCCGATGCCGAACCTGCGCACCAGGCTGACGATGGCGTTCACCGTGTCCGTCTTGAGCAGGTTGTCCACGGCGATGACGAGTCGGGTGATGCTGTCGACGATATCGGCGGTCGTGCTCACGGAAGGTTCTCCAAGTCCTTGAAGGGTCCGAGCGGATCGAACCCGCCGATGGCCGCGCCCAGTGCGCCGGCTTCCTTGCCCACGGCCTGGAGCTTCGCGAGGAAGTCCCCGGCGCCCGCGATGCCCTTGACGATGTCGAGCGCGGCGCCCAGGTCCAGCCCGGTCATCTGCTCCAGGATGTTGATGCCCTCGGTGGCGAGCTTCTCGATGAACTCGCCCAGGCTTCCGGCCTGGCTGAGCGACTGCACGAAGCCGATGATGGCGCCGGGGTTCACCTTGCCGAGCGCGCCCAGCAGGCTTCCGAAGTTCTTCCCCGTCAGCGAGCCCTTCGTCCCGTTGACCACCGAGCCCAGCTCGTCCGGAGACAGGTGGCCGAGCAGGTCCGGGTTCGCGTCGACGGCGTCCATCAGCGACTCGGGGTTCTGGAGCACGCCCGCGGCGTCCGTGGAGCCCTGGGCCCAGGACTGCGCGTCGTCGGCCACCGCGTCGTTCACCGCGCCGACGCCCGCGTCCTGGGTGGCGGGGGGCTCGACGTACTCCTTGACGCGCAGGAAGAAGCTGAAGCGGTTCTGGTGTCCCGCGAGCTGGCGGACCTGGAAGTCCGCGATGAGGACGTCGGTGAGGTCCGCTCCGGCGATGGCGTCCGAGGCGAACGACATCGGCGTCGCCTTCATCTGCGCTTGTCGCAGTTCCTCCAGCGCCGCTTGCGGGTCCTCGCCAAGGAGGAGTCCTTCCATGACGACGGTGACGGGCTCACGGCCCAGGTCCTGGAAGACGGAGCCGGACTGACCGGGCACGCGCTGCTGCACGAGGTTGCGCGCGTCCTCGGTGTAGATCTGCGTGAGCCCGATGAGTTCGATTTTTCCGATGCGGACGGGCATGTCAGAGTTCCATCCGGGTGGTGAAGCCCGTGCGGGCATTCAGGGTGTGACGCACCGAGCGGACGCGAAGCACCTTCCCGGACAGCAGGGCCTCCACGGGATGGCCCTCCGGGATGTCGTCCACCTTGATCAAGTCTCCAGGCTTCACGGCGGGCGCTCCCAGCACCTCGATGAAGCCGTGCAGCGGACGGGCGGCCAGCGCGCCCACGCGGGCCTTGGCCTGGGCGGACGCGTCGGCGCCCGCGCGGACCGAACCGTCCTTCACTTCGCGCGAACTCTTTCCCGTGGAACCCGCCTGCACCTTGCCGCTGGTGCCCAGCGCGGCCTTGCCGTGGACGGAGGCCAGGTCGTCCACCAGCCAGTGCGCCTTCTTCTCGCCCTGGGAGCTGGCCGCGCCTTCGCCCCAGACCTCGAAGCCGTCGATGGCGGGGAGCGGCTTGCCCAGCTGCGTGCGCAGCACCTGGGCGTCGTAGGCGAACGTGTGGTCCGCGCCGCCCTGCTTCGGCGCCGTGAAGTACACCTTCCCCTGGCCGTCCGTGAAGACGTCGAAGCCGCACTGCTCCCCGAGCTGGAGGATGTGCCGCAGGGCGCGAGGCCCGCGGTGCAGCACGTAGCTGGGGAATGTCGGGCCGTCGTCGATGGTGCCCGACGTGCCGCCTGCCTTCTTCACCAGCTCACGGACGATGGAGCCCGCTGACATCTGCTCGTAGGCGCCCGACACGTCGAGCCGCGCGAGCTTCGCCAGGGCATCTCCGCCGATGACGATGGACGTGTCCGGCGCGGCGCGGGCTTCCAGCACCAGGCCGGTGAAGACGGTGACCGCGCCATCGCCGCCATCCAGGGCGATGGTGGTGGTTTCTCCAGGAGGCGGGAGCGCCGCGTCGGAGGGAACGAGCTCCACGGTGCACCGGCCGCCCGCGCCGTCCATGGTCAGCTCGCTGGTGATGGAGCGGATGAAGGCCTGTCCCTGGCGGGCCTTGTTGGAAGCCCGGAGGGAGCCAATCGTCACGGAGTATCCGATGCCGGCCATGGGCTCAGACCTCCAGTCCGTGACGGCGTGCCGTCTCGCGAAGGATGTCCACCAGCGCGTCTTCCAGCGTGCGCCGATCCATGCCCGCCGTCGCCGTCTCCGTGCCCAACTGCACGTTCACGTTGAACGTGTTGCGAACCGCCGCGTTCGCACCGGAGTCCACGGCGGGAGTCGAGGCGGGACGCGAGGAGCGCTCGACGGTAAGGGCCTCGTGGGTGACTTGCTGGGCTCGCTCCAGGACGGGCGTCAGCCCCTGGCTCACCTGGCGCACGACCTGGGATGTGGCCAGCGCGGCCGGTGGCACCGCGCGCTCCGGCTCGGGCGACGACGGAGGGGCCACGGGCGCGGCTTCCGTGGGCGGAAGGAAGGTGAGGCGGGACCTGGGTCGTGAGACGGCGGGCGCGGCGGGACGCACCACGGGCGTGGACTGCGCGACTGACCCTGGCGCCCGGAACGCGGCGGGAGTCGATGACAGCACGCGCATGACGGGCGGCGCGGACGGGAGGCTCGTGTGAGCCTCGACGGGTGCGGAGGGGGGACGCGGGGTGACCCCGACCGGAGTGCTCGCCTCGTAGCGAGGTGCGTCCGCTGTCACTTCGCGAGCCGCGGGCGGCACGTTCGAGGAAGCATCTTCGCCGCGTGCGGGCAGGGGACTGGCGCGCTGGAGCGTGGGGACGCTCTCGCTCGCCGAGGTCTCGGCGGGGAGCGGCATCGGTCGCATGAGTCGCACGACCTGTCGCTTGGGCGACCGGGGCTCGGTGGCCTTGATGGAGACGCGGAGTCCCTCGGACGAATCGCTGCTCGTGGCGAGCGACTCCGGAGGGGCACTCAGGGGGGACGAGCTGGCTGTTGATTCGACGCCATCGCTCGGAGTCCGAGCCGCGACAGGCGCTTCGTCCGTGCGCCTGTCCCCCATGCCCGAGCGCTTCGACGGACCCGCCGAGAACTCCGAGGGCAACGAAGTCGATGCGCCCGCGTGGAGGGTGGTGGCGTCGAACTTCATCGGGTGGCTCGCACCGGAGTTCACCGCGTGCGTGTCGTCGCCGGGAGCCATCTCGGAGACTCGCGCGTCGCTCGCGAGGGGAACACCGGCGCGCTTCCCGGACGAAGGCAGGTCGTGCGCCGGAGAGGAGGAATGACCCTCATCGGACGTGGGCGCACGACTCACGGACCTCGAGACCTCGGAAGCGGAGACCGGCGTCACCGCGGGCCGCGAGGGCGCGACGGACCGGGGAGCGATAGGGGCCGAAGGGACGCTGATGGGCTCAGGTCGAGCGACGAGAGGCCCGGAGGGGCGCTGTCCATGAGGACCCGGAGCTGCATCCACCTCGCCGCTGGACCGTGAAGGCGAGAGGAGACCGGTGGGCCGAGCCGTCGCCGGTGCCTCCACTCCGGGACGCACAGTGGTCGCATCGCTGCCGGAGGTCGGTGCTGACGCCTCGTCAGGTGAAGGCTCGCCTTGCTCCGAAGCATGAGGAGCAAGCTTGACGCCGAGCTGTCGGGCGACACCTTCGAGTGCTCGAAACGCCGGGCGGGCCAGTCGCGCGGTGAACTCGGTGGTGGTGAACGTCGTGCGCATCAGTCGTCCTCCACCTGAATGACCACCGCGTCGGGAAAGTCGGAGAGTCTCCTCGGCCGCGAAGTCGGGGCCGGGGCGGGAGCACCAGGCTCCGTGAGCTGCAACATCGCGAGCAGCCGGTCCACTTCGGCGGCGGGGGTTGCCCAGACCTGGGAAGGTGTCCACCCCAGGGCACGACAGAGCTTCAACGTCACTTCCGCGAGGACCCGGGCTTGTTTGCCCGAGGCACGCATCGTGCGGTCTTCATCGCGCTCGTCCCCCGCGTTGAGCGCGACCACGGCGTCCAGCAGCGCGGCGGTGCTGGCCCCATCCAGTTTCTCCAGGGGCTCCGTGGGAAAGTGCTCCACGACGGAGCTGGAGAGCATCGAGCGCAGGTAGCGCTCCAGGCTGAGTTCCCTCGAGCCATCGGGCTGCGACGTCAGGCTCTCTTCGAGCGCGCGGGAGCGCTCGGAGAACGTCCAGGGCCGCAGTCGGGCACGCACCGCCCCCGCCTGCACCCAGCCCGGTGGAAGCGTCCCGGGCGAAGGCTCCTGTGCCCCGCCCGAGGCCCACCACAACGCCAGGGGTGCCAGCTCCGCGTGGAGCGACTCCGGCACCCCTGAGTTCCGCAGCACGTCGGCGGCGAAACCGTCGGCGTCGAAGGCCAGTCCCGCGCCATCGAGCCTCGCATGAAGGTCGAGCGCCCGCAGGTGCGCCTCGAAGCTCCACGGATGGAGCGCGAGACGTTCGCCCGTGGAGCACTCCACCTCCAGGGGCCCGGAGTTGACTCCGGGGTGGAGGTGGAAGGTCCGGCCGTCGATCTCCAGGGAGATCGGCGCCGCACCGGACTCCGTGCGTGAGCTGGCGGGCGACTCCCTCACGGACTATTCCTCGCGGATGCGGGTCGCCGTGAAGGCGTACGTCGTGGCGGCGCTGCCGTGCGCGTCCATCTGGAAGGACTTGCCCTCGACGAAGCAGTCGTCGAAGGACAGGGTGCGCGTGTCGTCCGTGCCCTCGGTGCGCTTGAGGTTCGCCACGAGCTGGAACTTGCCGCGCTCGGAGAGCAGGGTGTCCAGCTTCACGGCCGCGGAGCGGATGACCAGCTCACCGACGACGGTGCGCAGGCCGAAGATGACGTCGACGCGCTCGTTGGACCCGATGGCGCGGATGTCCTCGCGCTCGGTGACCACTCGGAATGCGATGGATTGGAGGCCGTCCACGGCCTCTCCGTCGACGAGGATGCTGCTACGGTTGGCTGAGAATACCGTTGGCATCGGTGCGTTCCTTCATCAGACCTGGACCGTGATGGTCGCGTAGATGTAGTCGATGGCGCGGACGGGTCTGACGGCCATGTTGACCCTGACGATTCCGAGCGCGAAGTCCGCCTGCGAGGAATAGACCTCCACCTTGAAGGCGGGATCCTTCCCGTCGGTGGAGGGGACGATGGCGCCGTCCTTCTGCATCTGCACCAGCGCCTCCACCAGCTTCTGCTTCAGGGCGCTGCGCCCGTCGGCGTTGTTGAGCAACCCGATGAACAGGTCGCCCACCATCTTCAGCGTGCGCACCGCGCGGTCCGCCACGCGGCGGACGTTGATCTGATCTCCGTCCGTCGTCAGGCCACGCACGACGATGGTGCCCCGACCGCGCTCGGTGACGACGGGGACGACGAAGGCACGCAACAGCGCCTTCTGGTCCTCCACGCCCACCAGCAGCTCGTTCAGTCCGGAGACGCGCTTGAACGTGGGGGACTGGTGCGGCGCCAGGCTCCCCACCATGCCGGCGACCGCGCCCACCGTGCCGTGAGGCGCGACGAGCACGAACCGGTCGCTGACCAGGTTGGCGGCGAGCTGCGTGTTCTCCGCCATCGTCCCGGCGGGAGGAACCTGTCCGAAGCCGAGGCGGCCCTTGCTCTCGCTGCTCAGCGTGTTGCAGTGGCTGATGACGTCGCCGTAGATGCGCGTCAGCTTGGTCCGGTCGGAGAAGTCCTGCACCGCGGCCAGCACCAGGTCCACGTCCGGCTGGTCCTTCAGTCGGCCCAGCGCCGTGGCGTAGTCGTCCGGCGTGGCGTCCTTGCCCGTGGCCAGCGTGTACGTGCCCGCGGTGGGCCAGCCCACGCCCTTCGACGTGTCGATGCGGATGAACGACGAGGTGTCCAGCGACGAGGTCAGCGACGCGGAGTTGACGTTGCGCAGCACCTCCACCGAGCCGCTGGAGGGGTGGGTGACCTCCAGGTCGAACGACACCGACAGGTCGATGTTGTCACGGTAGGTGACCTTCAGCGTGATTCCGTTGGCCCACAGGCCTGGGACTCTCGCGATGAAGGTGGCGCCAAACTTATCGCCGACGTGTCCCGGCGGATATTTGCTGTTGTCGGCCGCGACGGCGATCGTCGCGGCGGTGCCCGCGGTGGCGGGCAGGGGGGAAATCACCAGCTCGGAGACGCCATTGTCCAGCGCCTGGCGCGCCTCCGGGAGGCTGTAGGCGCTCGCGCGCCCGGCCACCTCCAGGAAGCGAGACCAGCTGCTGGCTCGGACGACCTTGCCGTTGGCTGACTCCAAGAAGCCTGTGATTCCAAGAACCCCAGACGGTGCAAGCTGTTGGGGCAACACTTCCTTGACGACCGTGACCTGGACACCAGGAATGATGAGACCTGTGGCCATACGCTCCCCGACCCTCGCCAGCGAGGGGGTGGAAATCCCTGCTCCGGGTGCAGGTTCCCTGGACCGCGTGCCTGGGCTTGCGCCCACCCCTGATGGGGGACGGTCCTATTCATAGACACTGATTTGAGAAAAGCGTGCGCAGGGCCGTGACGACACGCTGGAATTCCTGGCGGCGAGCCATCACGCCCGCGACACACCAGGAGATGCGACAGACGACAGGGGTTGAATCAGGGATTGGTGGCGGGAATCTGCACACCCGTCTTGCGCAGCGCGGCGATGGTGGTGGCCGCCAGCGTGGAGAGCTCGCCGATGATGGCCTTGCCCACGTTGAGCAGCAGGTCGACGATGGCGACGATGTGCTCGACACCCGCGCCCACGAAGTCGACGATGATGTTCAGGAAGCGCTGTCCCGTCAGCGCCAGGTTCCGCGCGGAGTCAGGCAGCAGGTCCAGCGTGGAGTTCACCAGGTCTCGGCCCGCTTCCAGCACGTCCTTGATGGACGTGACGACCTGCGGATCCATCAGCGGCTTGATGAGACCTTCGACTTGTTTGAGCACCGAGCTCAGTACATTGCGTACCGGCGTCCAGATGACGGAAATCTTGTCGGTGATGCTCTTGAATCCCGTACCGCTCACGGCCAGATACAGTTTGTACAGCGCCTGTTCGACCTGGATGGCGATGTTGTCCACTGTAGCCAAAGCGTCGGAAACGTTCGCCGCTGCGTCTGCTGCCATGGATATGTCCCCCTCAAGTGAAAATGAGTGCGCTCATGCGAAACATGAACGCATGCGCACAGTATGTTAGCGAACACTCCGGTTTCAAGGGTTTATCAGGTAGGGCACGAAACAACGGTTCGGCCCTACCATTTCCGGGTTGTCATTGCTGACCCTGGCTCAAGGTGACGCAGGGGGTCGAGGGGCGCGGGGTGGATGAAGGGGAGGTGACCCCGCGCCCCTCTGAGAACCGTCGCTCAGGGGTCCGGCAGGAGGAACGGAATCCGGTAGGCGCGCGCGGCGGCGGGGAAGCCTCCGGAGGTTGCGGCGGCGACGTAGTCGGTGAGATTGGGGAAGGCATGGTCGCGATCAGCGACGCCGCCCAGCCCCAACCACGACGCCAGGGTAAAGCCGTATTGGTCCACGGAGAGTGAAGGCAACCAGCGGCCCTTGGCGTCGACGGAGTCCAGGTTGTTCACGGCGCCGGCGGACAGGTCCAGGTTGGGGAAGGTGCCGTGGAGGCGGCGGCCCTGCACCCGGTCTCCCAGGACGATGGCGTGGCTGCCCCAGCCGTGGTCGGAGCCCTTGTCTGAGTTCTCAGCCAGGGTCCGGCCAAAGTCGCTCATGGTGAAGAGCGTGGACTGGGGAGGATTCACGCCGAAGACGCCCTCGGTCTTCAGGCGGGTCATCGCCTTCTGGAAGGCGTCCAGCGCGAAGTCGACCTGGAGGAGCAGCGCCGTCTGCGTGGCGTCCTGGCCCACGTGGGTGTCGAAACCGCCGAGCCCCACGGAGAACATCTGTCGGCGCACGCCCAGCCCTCCGCTCGTGGACGGCACGGCGCCGGCGACCAGGTCGCGTATCACCTGGTAGAGCTGCGTGTGCAGCGTCCAGCCCGTCGCGCCTTGCGGCGGGGTGAAGTAGCCGTCGATGTCGAGCCGCGCCTCGTTGGGAAGCGCGTCCCACGCGGCGGCGCGCGCGGTGGCTCGCGCGGAGGCGAAGGTCTGCGCGGTGGTGAAGACACCGCCGTAAGAGGCCTCCAGCGTGACGCCCCGGTCCAGGGCCACGATGTCCGCGAGTGCCTCCGAACGCAGGGTGTTGAAGTCCGCGTCGGACGTCCCCTTCATCTCGAGCACGCCCGAAGAGGACACCATCATCGGCTGTCGCTCGGCGCCTCCGGAGTACAGGGCCTTGCCGCCGAAGGAGGTCACCTCCGGATAGTCACCGGGGTTGTGCGTGTGGAGGCGGTCGGCGGTGCGTCCGCCCCAGCCGGTGGCCTTGCCCTCCAGCGCTGGGGGCAGGTCCACGGTGGAGGGGTTGGAGATGCCGCTGGCCCAGGCGTCCTGCTGGTCGCTGTGCGAGAAGAGGTTGTCAGGGCGGGGCACATCGCCCAGCTCGTAGTTGACCTTGCGCATGGGGAGGGTGAGCGGCCCCACGTTGCAGACGAAGGCCGCGCGCTCCTGCTCGAACAGCGCCTGGAGCTTCTCCAGCGAGGGATGGAGCCCATAGGCGCCCGGCGCCAGGCCCACGGGGTTGATGGGCCGCAGGTCGTTCAAGGGGATGCCGAGCGTGGAGCGCGCGTCGAGATATTGCGCGTGGATGCCGGCGTCCCGGGGGACGAGGACGTTGTTGGTGTCATTGCCACCCAGCAGAAAGACACACACCGTCGCGCGGTAGCCGGCGTAACCGGACAGCGTCGCGGCGGCGGCGTTCCCGAGCCAACCGGGCATCGGGGAGGAGACCGCCAGATATCCCAGGCCCAGCGAGGTGCCACGGAGGAATTGTCGTCGTGAGAAGCTCATGGGCTACCTCTGGATCTGGAATTCGGGAGCGAGGGACGTGAGGTAGACGGCGAGCTTCTTCCTGCGCAGGGTGTCGCCGGCATCCGGGTGGGAGATGGCATTGAGGACGATGTCTCGCAGCTCCGGAGACATGGTGCCGTGCAGGAAGTAGCGGTTGAGCCACTGCACGGTGTCGCTGGAGTTGACGGGGAGGATGTCCAGGTCGATGAGGACGCCCGCGTTGGCCGTGGCCGCCGCGAAGAGCAGGTCATGCGTCACATTGGCGCGCGCGGTGACGGTGGCCGTGTCCAGGATGGCGAACTCGGGACCGAGCAGACCTCCTCCTCCCGGGGCGGGCGCGTTGGGCGGGTAGTAGCTGAAGACAGACGGAGGCTGGGGCACGTATTGCCCCATGGATTGGCTCCAGGAGCTCAGCTTCGCGCCGGGGTCCAACGTGCCCGTCGTGTCGAGCGTCCCCTTCAGGCCGCGGACGAGCGTGGTGACGTGGAGCGCGGGCGAGCGCAGGTGGCCGAAGGTCGCGAGCTGAGTGGCGGGAGGCACGGGGCCCCGGGCCTCGTCGTGCTGGAGGATTCTGCGGATCACCGCGCGCAGGTCTCCCCGGACGTCGCTGCCGTTGTTCTTGAAGATGTTGACCACGTCCTGCACGTACTCGGGGCTGGGGTTGCTGGTGACCAGATGCTGGATGAGATGCTTGCAGATGAACGGCGGCAGGTTCGGGTCGTCGAAGACGTTGTCGAGCGCCTCTTTCAGGTGCTGACGAGGCGTGCCGTTGGCGGTGGTCCACACGCCCCGGAGCAGCTCCTTGGACGTGCTGTTGTGGTTCACCGCGCAGTCCATCATCGGCGCCGCGTAGGTCGGCGGATTTGTCCGGCCGATGGTCGGGCAGGTGGGGCCGGCATAGGTCCAACCGGAGAGGGCGTGGGCGAACGCCTGGACCTGCGCCTCGGTGTAGGAGGGCGTCGTGCGGCCCAGGTTGTCGAGCACCGGGGTGCCGTTCTCATTCAGCTTGTGGAGGCCGAGTGTGAAGAGCTGGAGCATCTCCCGCGCGTAGTTCTCGTTGGGCTCGATGGGCTGGCCATTGGGCTTGAAGGCCCGGTTGTTGGCCATGTCCAGGTACGTGCCCATGGCGGGGTGCAGCGTCACGTCCTCCAGGAGCTGGCGGAAGTTGCCGAACGCGCGCTGGGACAGGAGGTTGAGGTAGCTGGCCATCGCCACGCGCGGCTCGGGCTCCGGCGTGGACATGACGTTGGGGATGCCGTTCTGGGAGACGACGAGAATCTGGCTCAGGGCGAAGGCGATGCGCAGCCGGAGCTGGTCCTGTCCATGGACGGCATGGAAGAAGAACTGCGAGCCCAGGTCCTTCGTCGCAAGGCCGTCGAAGGTGGAGCGCGGCGCGGCGAATTGGTCGGTGATGGCCTGACGGATGCCCACCGTCATGACGTGCTCGACGGTGTCGATGGGCGGCGTCGGGGCGCCAAAGGCCTGCCGGGGTCCGAAGGTCGCCTGCTCCAGGAAGCGCAGGGTGTTGGGCTCGGTGGGCGTCTCGAGGGGCTCGGCGTGCTGCTCCTGTTGTCCTGGCGCGTCGAGCGGTGGGGTATGGGAGGTGGGCGGGCCCTCGTCGGGTGCGCATGCGGCCACGCACACGGCGAGGGTGAGAGTGAGACGTCGAATCATCCGGAGGTACTCCTTCAGTTGGTTCGCGAAGGGGGAGAGGACTCCCCCGGGAACAAAAACACTGAAGTCCGGAAATAGTTGCGCTCCCCGGTGCGAATTCCGAAGGGCCTGGAGGGGCCACGGGGCCCGACTCCTCGGCCCATGGGGGCTACCAGGTGATGGCGTCCAGGTGGACGGTGCCCGTCCAGCCGCTGTTCGTCGTGAACTCGACACCGAGCTGGTAGAGCGGCGTCGTGCTGTTGGTGGGCAGGGCCACCGTCACGGTGTTCCAGGTTCCCGTCTGGAGGCTGCCCATCGCCGTCCAGCGCCCTGTGTAGCGCCAGCCGCCTGGCTCTCCTTCCAGTGCGAAGGGCTGGATGGCGGTGATGCCACTGCCGCTGGGAATCCAGACGCGGAACGTCACGGTTGCGCCGCGAGGGACGGGGGCGGTGAGGACGGACACGACGCCCGTTCCCGAGGTCCCGCTGAAGGGCACCGCGAGTGAGCGTGTCCCCGCCTGGGCTCGCGCCGTGGAGGACGTCGCGGCCTTGAGTGGAGCGCCCGACGACGACCAGCCCTCGGTGCTGGACTCAAAGCCGTAGCCGCGAGCCGCGCTGCCGCCGTCGCTCGTCCCGGCGTCGGTGCCACCCGAGCCGCCGTCACGTGTTCCGCCATCGCTCGTCCCGGCGTCAGTGCCACCCACGCCGCCGTCGCGCGTGCCGCCATCGCTCGTCCCGGCGTCAGTGCCACCCACGCCGCCGTCGCGCGTGCCGCCATCGCTCGTCCCGGCGTCAGTGCCACCCACGCCGCCGTCGCGCGTGCCGCCATCCGAGCCGCCGTCGCGTGTCCCGGCATCGGTGCCCGCGTCGGTCCCTCCACCCGAGCCGCCATCAGTGCCCCCTCCTGAGCCGGGGAGCGAGGTGCCCGTGGCGGGGAGGGTCAGTCCACCCGCGAGGAGGAACGGGGCCGCGTGAGTCTTGAGGTAGGGCTGTCCATCCGCGCCCAGGTCATTCGGATACGAACTCTGTCCGCCCGCGCCCGCGCCGAAGAGGAGCGCGATGACGCCCGTGTTGGCGAACTTGCGGCGGTGCGCGTCGCCGCTCGTGCCGAAGAAGTATTCGGTGCGGTTGTCGCGATAGCCCGCGCGGGTGCTTCCGTCGTTGTTGATGTTGCGATGCTGGGAGTTGCCGAGCGGAATCTGCCAGAGCACCCATCGCTTGCCGGTGGTCTGGTTCATGAGCGTCAACCACTGCGCGTAGCGATTGAAGGAGCGCGAGGAGATGGAGGCGTTGTCACTGGCATCCCACCAGACGTCCTGGGCCCGCGTCAGCTTGTAGAAGTCCGCGTCCCGGTCCAGCGGGTCTCCGACGAGCACGTCGTAGGTGGCGCCCGTCACGTTGGTTCCAAGGCCCATGGGTTTGAGGAAGTTGACGACCTTGTCCACCTCGGGCTGGAGCGGGTCGGTGACGGAGCAGCAGGAGATGTCCTTGCCGCTGGCCCACGCGGAGATGTGGATGCCGAGGATGACGTTGTTGGCGCCCACGGACTTGCGGAGCTGGAGGAAGGCGAGGCCCCAGCCGGCCACGGTGTTGGGGAGGCTCGCGAGCTCGGGCATTCCCGTGGCGGCGACCGCGGCATAGGCGTTGGGATTGGAGTTCGTCTGGAACTGGAGGAGCCCCACTGCGTCCGGTTCGATGTGGAGCAGCACCGGCTTGCCGAGCTCCTTCGCGCGCTGGAGCAGAATCTTCAGGTCGCCGAAGTAGCCGCGCATCGTGGCCGCGTTCTGCACCTTGGCGAGCGACTCGCCCTCACCACCGCCGGGCTCGGCGAACAGTTGGTAGAAGACGGGCGCGGGGAGGAAGCCCTGGGTCTTGGACTCATCGAGGAAGGCCTTCCCCCAGCTTCCATCGGGTTGCCCCCAACCCCAGTTGTCCACCCAGCCCTTGGTGAAGTAGCGGTAGCGCACGTCCCAGGGGACGCCGCTGTCTCGCATCCAGTTCTGACCTGCTTCCTCGAAGAGTCCCACGGCGAGGCGATTGGGCATCCCCGTGGGAACGGGGCCCTTCACACCCGGTGGTTGTGATTGAGCGAGGGCGGGCGACACGGCGGCTGTCAGCCACGCCAACGCCAGCACGGCGAGGTTTCGTCGGAGCGTTGGTTTCATGCCCCTGACTACAAATGGCTGCCAGTCGACAAACCGGTTGCCCGCACCCAGCGTCGGGACGCCTGCCCTCCGTACCGACGGGCGAGCCCCCGCATTCGCGGCCCAATCAACGAGCGACGGCCGTCATCCGCCGGAACCGCTCCTGGGCTCCGAGCGAGGAGTCATGCGCGAGGTTTCACGGGCCCGGGCAGGCAAGGCCAGGCTCGGGGGCATCCGAGTCCTGGTGCGCCAGGAGGCAGCGAAGGGCCTCCGGGTCCACGGCGTCCGCCAGGTACGTGCGTCGCCACAGCAGCGCGGCCACGCGCTGGGGCATCTGCGGGTCTTGCGCCACCAGGGCTCGGCGCACACCGTTTGCGCCCGTGGGCACGCTGGCCGCGGCGGCCTCGAGCTTCGCGACCTCGTCGGGACAGCCGTCGGGGCAGTTATAGAGAAACACCGCGTGCCCGTGCTCCAGGTTGTGGACGTAGAGGCAGCGAGACACGGGCTCCGCGTAGACCCCGCAGCGCGCCACGTTGCCGCAGTGCGGGCCGGAGTTCGGTGGATTCTCTCCGTTGCCGCAGGCCGGGCTGTCGCAGACGGCCAGGTGGCCTGACGACGTCTGCGCGGAGAGCGGGAAGCTGTACTGCTCGCAGCCGCGAAGTTCCCCGTCATCCGAGGAGTCGCACGCGGACAGCGACACGAGCGCGAGCAGCGAAGGGAGTACGACGAGGGCGTGTTTGAGTGGCACGGCCCTTGTCATATCCCATCAGCCCGGGAACGCGCCTCGCCGCTCCACGTCTTGAGCGCTCAGTCCTGGAAGGCCCACGGCCTCCGCGAAGCGGAGGAAGTCGGGCTGGGGCAAGCTCCCACCCGTGGCGTGGGCGTGGCCCGCTGTGAGCGCGTCTCCCAGCGCGGAGGGCGCCAGTCCCTGGAGGAGGGTCATCGGGTCTCGGGTCGCCTGGCTGCGCAGCGCGAAGTCCACGTGCCCTGGCAGGTAGCCCGTGTTGGCGGCGATGACCAGATGCTCGGGAAGGCGCTGCGCCCACCTCACGGCCACCAGGGGATGTACCAGGGCCTCGGAGCTGAACAGCAGGAGCGCCACGTTCGTCGCGATGCGTGGAGGTGTCTTCGCGCAGCGTTCGACTTCCCGACGCACTTCCAGGCGGCAGTCGCGCAGTTCGTCCACGCCGGGCACGTGGCCATCCGCGACGTCCTTCGCGTTGCGTGCGCGCAGGAGGACCTCCAGCGCCCTGGGTGCGGCGAAGCGCGCGGAGCGTCGTGCGGCGTTCACCAGGGACACCGTCTCCACCACGGCCTTGCGGTTCGCGCGTCGCAGCGCGTCCTTGAGGAACGGCATGGGCGCGTCGGTGCCGAGCGCGCCGGCCGTGCCGAGCACCGCGAGCCACTCCAGCGGCCCGGGCACGACGAGCGGTGACACGAGCACATAGGTGAGCAGGCTGGTGCTCGCGGCGGGCTCATGGCCGTGCGCGGAGAGGAGCCGAACCTCGGCGGGAAGCGGCTCGGTGTCTCGATGACGGTCCACGACGAGCGTGGGGAGGAGAGGTGTCGCCCGGCTGCCCATGGCGAGCACGATGAGGGCTTCGGGCGAGGAGGCGCGGACCCGCTCGAGGAACCCTGGCGAATGGGCATGCTCTCCCTTTCCCGGCACGCGGAGGGCGCCGGATGCACCCAGCGCTTCCAGCGCACGGACGATGAGCACGCCGGACGCGAGCCCATCCACCTCCGAGTGGGGCACGACGAGCACCCGCTTCCCGCGCTGTTGTTCCATGAAGCGACGGGCCTCGGTGAGTGCGTCCTCGGGCGCGGGCCAGGTCGGGTCCTTCGTGTGTCCAAGCAGCATGGCTTCAAAGCTGTAACGCGGCCTGGGGACTCGGGAGGGAGAGGGCAGGGGACTCGCCTGCTCCACGGGCGGGCCCTGGGGCGCGTGTCGTCCCTTTCGTCCGGGGCGCTCGATGGCGCTTTCGCGTTGCGTCAGCCGGTGACGAGGCCGGACGCCGACGTGGTGGGACGGGTGCGCAGGTGCCAGAGGGCCTACTTTCGGGATGTCATTGGCCGGCGGTTCCTCTACGGTCCGCCCCATGAAACGGACCCGACTTCCGCAGTCATTGCTGCGCTCGGCCCTCGCGGCCATGGTGCTGACCGCCGTCCCGGGCTTTGCCCAGGCGCCCGCCGCGAAGGCCACGCCCGAGGAGGCGAAGCAGTTCGCCGAGAAGGTGAACGCGGACCTCAAGCGGCTATGGACGAAACAGGCCACCGCCGAGTGGATCAAGTCCACGTACATCACCGATGACACCGAGCGGAACGCCGCCTACGTCAACGAAGAGGTGCTCGGCTACGTCAACGGCGCCATCAAGGACTCGCGCCGCTTCGACGGCCTGAAGCTCGACGCGGACACCGCGCGCATGCTGCACCTGCTGCGCGTGTCCCAGGCGTTGCCGGCGCCCTCGGACGCGAAGAAGCGCGCGGAGCTGGCGACGACGGCCGCGAAGCTGGAAGGACTCTACGGCAAGGGCAAGTACTGCGGCGCCGACGGCAAGGGCAAGTGCAGGGATTTGGAGGAGCTGTCGGACGTCATGGCGGAGAGCCGTGACTACAACGCGCTGCTGGATGCGTGGCAGGGCTGGCACTCCATCTCCAAGCCCATGCGCCCGCTCTACCAGCAGCTGGTGAGCATCTCCAACGACGGCGCCAAGGACATCGGCTTCAACGACCTGGGCACGCTGTGGCGCTCCGGCTACGACATGCAGCCCGCCGAGTTCGAGAAGGAGGCCCAGCGCCTGTGGGGCCAGGTGAAGCCCCTGTATGACGACCTGCATTGCTATGTGCGGGGCCGGCTGGCGAAGCAGTACGGCGCGGAGAAGGTGCCTTCGGGCAAGCCCATTCCGGCGCACCTGTTGGGCAACATGTGGGCCCAGGAGTGGAACAACATCTACCCCCTGGTGGAGCCGTTCCCCGGTCAGGCCAGCCTGGACGTGGACTCCGAGCTGAAGAAGCAGGACTACGACCCGCTGAAGATGGTGCGGCTGGGTGAGAAGTTCTTCACCTCGCTGGGCCTCAAGTCGCTCCCTGAGTCCTTCTTCGAGCGCTCCCAGTTCACCAAGCCGAAGGACCGGGACGTCGTCTGCCACGCCAGTGCCTGGGACGTGACGTACGAGAACGACCTGCGCATCAAGATGTGCATCAAGCCCACCGAGGAGGACCTCGTCACCATCCACCACGAGCTGGGTCACAACTACTACTACACGTACTATTACAACCTGCCCGTGCTCTATCAGGCCGGCGCGAACGACGGCTTCCACGAGGCCATTGGCGACGCGCTGACGCTGTCCATCACCCCCGCCTATCTCCAGCAGGTCGGTCTGCTGAAGGAAGTGGCGAAGAACGACAAGAACCTCATCAACCTCCAGATGAAGGACGCGCTGGAGAAGGTGGCGTTCCTGCCCTTCGGCCTGCTGGTGGACCAGTGGCGCTGGGAGGTCTTCTCCGGCCGCGTGAAGCCGGCGGACTACAACAAGTCCTGGTGGACGCTGCGACAGAAGTATCAGGGCGTGGCCGCGCCGGTGGCTCGTTCCGAGCAGGACTTCGACCCGGGCGCCAAGTATCACGTGCCGGCGAACGTCCCCTACACGCGGTACTTCCTGGCTCGCATCCTCCAGTTCCAGTTCCACAAGGCGCTGTGTGAGGCTTCAGGTTTCAAGGGCCCGCTGCACGAGTGCTCCATCTACGGCAACAAGGAGGCCGGAAAGCGGCTCCAGGCGATGCTGGAATTGGGCGCGAGCAAGCCCTGGCCGGAGGCGCTCCAGGTCGTCACTGGAACGCGGAAGATGGATGCGACACCACTGCTGGATTACTTCAGCCCGCTGCGTCAGTGGTTGAAGGCCCAGAACAAGGGCCAGAAGTGCGGCTGGTAGCCTGCTGAAGTGGACTTCCCGGGGAAAGGCCGCATAGATTCCCCGGGTCCTTTAGGGTTCGCTCGGTAGGACCGGACGGCGGATTTTCGCGTCCGTGACGAAAGAAGAAGAAATCGAATGGCTACTGGTACCGTGAAGTGGTTCAACGATGCGAAGGGCTTCGGCTTCATCACCCAGGACGGCGGTGGTGAGGACGTGTTCTGCCACCACACCGCCATCAACATGGATGGCTTCCGCACCCTCCAGGAGGGGCAGAAGGTGGAGTTCGAAGTGGCCCGCGGCCCCAAGGGTCTGCAGGCGCAGAACGTCCGCGCTGGCTGATTCCCGACGTCGTTCGCAACGACTTCCTGGATGCATCATGAGGGTCCGGCCTGCCAAGGTCGGGCCCTTCGTGCTTTCTGGTGCCTGCCCATGTCCTCTCCAAAGCCACGCTTCGTTTCCGCCGTCCGTTCCTGGCCTCTGTTGTTGGCATTGGGATGTGCCACCCCCGCACGGCCCCCTGTCATTGCGCCGAAGGAGTCCCGAGCCATGAAGCCCGCGTTCGACCTGGCGGCGGTGAAGGCCGGACTCGTGGCGAAACATGGGGAGGCGTCGCGCGAGCGCATCGAGCGGGGCGTCGATCAGGTCGCCCTGCAATGGCGGGCCGAGGACGGAGACCTGTCTGTCTTCGTGAGTGAGCAGTTCGTGTCGGACGCGCGGGTGTTGGACGCGACGTTCGCCCGGTTGGAGCGGCTGTTCGAGCAGTTGGATGGGCACATGCTCGAGCTGGGGCGCGAGACGCAGTGGTACACGGACCTGGACCTGGGGCCGCTGTTGCCGGTGGAGCCGTTGGTGGCGGCCTATGACCCGTCCTCGCACGTCACCGAGGACCTGTTCCGCGCGAAGGTCGCCTTCGTGGTGCTGCTCAACTTCCCGCTGACGACGCTGTCGGAGCGCACGGAGAAGGGGCCCACGTGGACGCGCAGGCAGTGGGCGGAGGCGAGGCTCGCCGGGCGCTTCAGCATGCGGGTTCCCGCGGATATCGCCCAGGAGTCCTCGCGTGAGGTGGCGGCGGCGAACCTCTACATCGCCGAGTACAACGTGTGGATGCACCACCTGCTGGACGAGCGCGGCGAGCGGCTCTTCCCGAAGGGGCTGCGGCTCATCAGCCATTGGAACCTGCGCGACGAGCTGAAGGCGGACTACGCGGACCCGCGAGGGCGCGGGAAGCAGCGCATGATCGTCCAGGTGATGGAGCGCATCATCACCCAGACGATTCCGGCGGCCGTCATCGACAACCCGAGGCTGGACTGGAACCCATACACCAACGTCGTCGCGGTGGCGCCGGCGGACACGGTGGAGGCGGATGCGCCATCGAAGGAAGCCAAGGCGGACGCGACGCGGGAGCAGGACGTGCGCTACGCGCGGCTGCTCGCCATCTTCCAGGCCGCGCGCAGGGCGGACCCGTTCGTGCCGGTGGCGCCCACGCGCATCGCTCGCGCCTTCGAGCTGGGTCGGGAGCTGCCCGAGGAGCGGGTGAAGGCGCTGCTGACGCAGGTGCTGGAGTCCCCGCTGGTGCCGCGTGTGGCGAAGGAGATTGAGACAAGGCTGGGCCGGAAGCTGGAGCCGCAGGACGTCTGGTATTCGGGGTTCAAGCCGGGAGCCCAGCGGCCGGAGTCGGAGCTGGATGCGTTGACTCGCAAGCGCTACCCGAGCGCGGAGGCGTTTGCGCAAGACATGCCCCGCATCCTTCGCGGCATGGGGTTCAGCGCGCAGAAGGCGGACTGGCTCGCGGCGCACATCCGCGTGGATGCCTCGCGGGGGGCGGGACATGCCCAGCAGGCGATGCGCAGGGGGGACTTCCCTCGGCTGCGCACGCGCGTGGAGAAGGAGGGCATGAGCTACAAGGGCTACAACATCGCGGTGCACGAGCTGGGGCACAACGTGGAGCAGGCCTTCAGTCTCTACGGCGTGGACCACACGTTGCTCACGGGTGTCCCCAACAACGCCTTCACGGAGGCGCTGGCCTTCGTGTTCCAGGCGCGGGATTTGGAGCTGCTCGGGCTGGGCAAGCCGGATGCGGCCAGCGAGCGGGAGCGGGTGCTCGGCGACTTCTGGCAGACGTGGGAGCGCTCGGGCATCGCGATGGTGGACATGGGCGTGTGGCACTGGCTGTACGCGCACCCGGAGGCCACCGCCGCGGAGCTGCGTGAGGCGGTGGTGTCGATCTCCCGCGACGTGTGGGCTCGCTACTTCGCGCCGGTGCTGGGGGGCGAGGGGACGACGCTGCTCGCCATCTACAGCCACATGATCAGCTACCCGCTGTATCTGCCGGACTATCCGCTGGGGCATCTCATCGCGTTCCAGATTGAGGAGCACCTGTCGCGCAAGGGGCCGCTGGGCGCGGAGTTCGAGCGGATGGCGACGTATGGCTCGGTGACGCCGGACGTGTGGATGACGCATGCGACGGGCGCGCCGGTGAGCGCGGAGCCGCTGCTGCGGGCGACAGAGGCCGCGTTGAAGGGGAAGCCGTAGTCCCACGCGGTGGTAGGCTGCGCGCCGCACATGCCCATCAAGCGTCGACTCAAGGAGCTGCTGGCCCAAGGACTGGTGAACGGAGGTCGGCGGCTCGGGCTGCTCGACGACCCTCGGCTGTTCCAGGTCTTCGAGCGGAGCGGCTACCACGTCACGCCGAACCACTTCTATCAGCCCATCCCCGACACAAGCTCGCTGCCGGAGTCGCTCTGGAGCGCGCGCTCGGAGCTGGTGGGCGTGGACCTGCGCGAGTCCAGGCAGCTCGAACTCCTGGAGCGCTTCTCCACGCAGTATCGCGACGAATACACGGCCTTCCCGCGCGAGCCCACGGGCGTCCCGCACGAGTTCCACCTGGACAACAGCGCGTTCGGGACGGTGGACGCGGAGCTGCTGTACTGCCTGGTGCGGGAACTCAAACCGCGCCGGCTCTTCGAGATTGGCTCGGGCTGGTCCACGCGGCTGGCGGCGCAGGCGTGCCGGGTGAATGAGTCACACGGCGCGCCCGCTTGTGAGCTGGTGGCGTTCGAGCCCTATCCGAGCGACGTGCTGCGCGCGGGCTTCCCCGGGCTGACGCGCCTGGAGCCGATGAAGGCGCAGGACATTCCATTGTCGGAGGTGGCGAGGCTGGAGGAGAACGACGTCCTCTTCATCGACTCGAGCCACGTGTTGAAGGTGGGCAGTGACGTCCAGGTGGAGTTCCTGGAGCTGCTGCCCCGGTTGAAGAAGGGCGTGGTGGTGCACATCCACGACATCTTCCTGCCGGCGGAGTACCCCAGGGCCTGGGTGCTGGAGCACCGGCGCTTCTGGACGGAGCAGTACCTGCTCCAGGCGTTCCTGTCCTTCAATGACAGCTTCGAGGTGCTCTGGGGCAGCAGCTTCATGCACCTGACGCATGCGGACCGACTGCGTCAGGCCTTCCCGTCGTATCGAGGCACTCCCGTGGACTGGCCCGGGAGCTTCTGGATTCGTCGGGTGAAATGAGCCGCGCGGCTTACCGCCGAGACGTGTCGCCGGGGATGTCCACCAGCTCCACGTCGAAGACGAGGACGGCGTTGGGCGGAATGCGCGAGCCCGGAGGAGGGCGCTCGCCGTACGCGGTGGCGCCGGGGCACGTGAGCTTCGCCTTGCCGCCCACCTTCATCCGCGCGACGCCCTGGGTCCAGCAGGCGATGACGCCGTTGAGAGGGAACTCGACGGGGATGCCGCGCTTGGCCGACGTGTCGAACACGGAGCCATCCACCAGTCGCCCTTCGTAGTGGACCTTCACGGTGTCGGTGACGCGGGGGCTCTTGCCGTTGCCCGCCTGCGTCTCGCGATAGATGACGCCCGTGGGCAGCTTCACCGCGCCGGGCTCCTTCGCCGCGCGCTCCAGCGCCGCGTTGCCGGCCTGGGACTGACGCGACTTCGCGAACGCCTGAATCTTGGGCGCGTACTCCTTGGGCTCGACGGTGGCAGTGCCGGCCATTCCGTCGGCGACGCCGCGCTGGAGGATGAGGACTTCTTCTGGCGTGAGGGCGAAGAGGGAGAGGTCCTTCCCCACGCTGACGCCGAGCGCGTAGATGGTCTTTCCGTCCTCGGAGAGTTCCCCGGGAGGAGGAGTCGGGGCCGAGGGAGCCTTCGCCGTGGGCTCGGACTTCTTCGCCGCGCCGCCACCCTGGGCGTGTGCTCCCGTGGTGCCAAGCACCAGGGCGAGTGTTGCCATGCACATCGTCGTTCGCATGCTTCCACCTTTCATCATGTGGGCTGGAATATAGGGCCCACGCGCTCGCGCCCAGCACGGAGTGGTGGGTCGTTTTCTTGCGAGTTCAGCACCTGCCTCTACCCTGCATCCAGGTTGCTTCAACCCCGGAGCAACCTGTTGCACGCAGCGGAGGCGACGGAGCGATGAGCGACAAGCGGAAGGCGAAGCGGGCGCCCCTCGACATCTACCTGAACAAGTACATGGGCGGCGTGCCGTACATGTCGCGGGCCGCGGACATCAGCCCGGAAGGGGTGAGTCTGGCACGGTTGATTGAACCCCAGCACGAAGCCAAGCGCGTGGGCCTCCAGTTCCAGCTCCCGGGCTCGGAAGAAATCATCTACGCGGAAGGCGAAGTCGTACGCGAGTGGGTGGAGCTGTCCACGGCCAAACGCGGCGAGCGCTCCGGCGTGAAGTTCACCCTCCTCACCGAGCGGCACCGGAAGATGATCGACGCCTACGTCGACCGTCACGGCCGCCCGGGCAGCGAGAACTGACGCGACGCGTTGCTCCTCGGAGGTTGTCTTGACTTCCAAGGAGGCGGGCTCCTTGAATGGGCAGCCATTCTGCCCTGGGACTACCCAAGGTATCGGGTGAGGACGGGAGGAGCTCCATGCGGCATTTGCGATGGGCGGTGTTGCTGGCCGTGCCTCTGTCGGCGTTCGGCCAGGGCAAGGCGGCGAAGCCCGTCCCCACCGTTGAGGTTGTCCGTCCGGTGGGGAGTGTGGGCGTGAATTGGGAGGGGCAGGTGCTTCGGGCGACCGGGGCGGGTGCTCCCGATTTGAAGGCGGCGAATCCGGGGCAGGCGCGCCTGGGGGCCGAGCGCTCCGCGAAGCAGGATGCGTCCAAGAATCTCCTCGAGCAGGTGCGCACGCTGCAGTTGAGCGCGGGGCGGAGCGTCGGCGACGAGATGGTGCGGAGCGAGGTGCGCGAGCGGGTGGAGACGGCGGTCCGTGGCCACAAGGTCGTCGCCAAGCGTTTCTTCTCGGACAGTGGCGTGGAGCTGGATGTGGAGGTGCCGCTGGCGGCGATTACGTCCGCGCTGGTGGTGCCCGCACCGGGAGCGACCATCGTCTTCAACAGCGCGGGCGCGAAGAAGTACACGGGCCTCGTGGTGGATGCGCGAGGGTTGGGGCTCAAGCCCGTGCTCGCGCCCCGGCTGCTGGATGCGGCGGGCAAGGCGCTCTATGGGGCGGGTGCGCTCGCGAGCGAGGTCCGCGAGTCCACCGGTGTCGCCGCGTGGTTCAACAGCCTGGATGCGGCGAAGAAGGCCGCGCTGGTGGGAGAGAAGCCCATGGTGGTGAAGGCCACCGGGTTGAAGGGCTCCGACCTGGTGCTCGCCTCGGATGACGTGAAGACGCTGGGAGAGGTCAACACGGGCTTCCTGGCCGAGGGCCGTGTCGTCATCGTCACGCAGTAGCGCGGATGCTGGCTCCCGAGGCCCGGTTCCGCGCGGCAGGGGACTTCGGTGGAAGGTCGACAGGGTGATGGGGTGAGTGGTGCGCGGGTGGGACGGTGGCCGAGGTACGGCGCGGGATTGTTCCTGCTGTCACTGCTGGGGTGCGCGGGGCAGCAGGAGCCCGACTCGATGGCGCGGGCGCGCGAGCTGATGGCTGGTGCCCAGGGCACGAGCGGAGACGTGGTGCTGCGGTGTGAGCCCGATGACGCCGAGGTGTATCTGGACGGCGTGCTCCAGGGCGCGTGCAGTGACTACGCCGGCAATCCCCGGGGGCTGACGCTGGGGACGGGCCTGCATCAAATCGAAGTGAAGAAGCAGGGGTACTGGCCCTATACGACGTACTACGAGCCCAGTGGTGCCCGGGCGAGGCTGACCATCCAACTGCGCTCCTCGGAGAGCGCGCCCGGGGGAAGCACTCCGTGACGGGTGTCGCCGGTTCGCGGCGGGGATGTCCAAGGGGGCTGCCTGCCGTTCATCCAACCAGGCGGGACCGCGCCACGGATGCCCTCGTGGTTTCCCTGGAAGCCTGGGCGATGATGCGCCGTGGGTCCGGGCCTTTCCGTCCGAACCCTGACGGGGCCTAAGCTGGACGCTTTCGGGATGCGCAATGACGGCTTGAAGAAGCCGTAATCCACGAACGATTCGTGGAAGAGGAGTGGGTCATCGGACGCCGCAACAACAAGAAGAGCAGCCCCGGGTCGGTGAGCCAGGCGCCGGTGCCTCCCGTGCTTCACTCCGTGAAGGAAGCGCCGTCGCCGCCGGTGGCAGCGGTGCCGGAGGTCGAGCTGACGGAGGTCGAGGCTCGTCGCATCGACCTGTGGTGGTCGGCGGTGATGGTGGGCTCGCTGGGATTGGTGTTCGCGCTGCTGGCGGTGTTCGGCGGCGTGGCGGTGCCGGTGCTGCTGGCGCTGTCCGGAGCCTACATCTTCAATCCGATGGTGACGGCCCTGGAGCGCAGGGGGTTGGATCGGACGCTGGGGACGACGGTGGTCTTCGTGGCGGGGACCCTGCTGATGGTGGGCGCGGTGCTCTATCTCGTCCCGGTGTTTCGTGACGAGGCGCTGAAGCTGCCGGACTTCTTCCGTCGCGCGAGCACGCAGGTGGTGCCTCGGCTGGAGGGGTTGCTGGGGCGCTCGGTGCCGGACCTGGTGCGGCAGCGCACCACGGAGTTGGGACAGCAGGCGTCGGACCTGGTGCAGAGCGCGGGCCCCGCCGCCGCGCGCCTCCTGGCGGCCTTCGCGGGCAACACGGCGCGGTTCGTCGTGACGCTGCTGGGGCTGGCGGTGGTGCCGGTGCTGGCCTTCTTCTTCCTGCAGGACTACCCGCGACTGATGGGGCGGCTGAAGGACCTGCTGCCGCGACGCGCGGTGGGGCTGGTGGGACGTCGCTTCGCGGAGGTCGACGAGGTGCTGTCCGCCTTCGTGCGCGGGCAGTTGACGGTGGGCGCGATGCTGTCGGTCATCTACGCCGCGGGCCTGTCGGTGGCGCGCATCGACATGGCCATCGTCATCGGGGTGATCGCCGGGTTTGGCAACATGGTGCCGTACCTGGGGACGGGGCTCGGAATCGTGCTCTCGCTGGTGGGGTTGATGCTGTCGTGGCAGGGGCCCTGGCAGCTGGGCGTGGTGGCGGGCACGTTCATCTTCGGCCAGATGCTGGAGGGCTTCGTCATCACCCCGCGCATTGTCGGAGAGAAGGTGGGGCTCGCGCCGGTAGCGGTCATCATCGCCATCCTGGCGTTCGGTGAGCTGTTCGGCTTCGTGGGCATCCTCCTGGCGGTGCCGGTGGCGGCCATCCTCAAGGTTGTCTTGAGCGTGGTGGTGCAGCGCTACCAGCGGACCTCGCTGTACACGGGCGAGGCTCGCTCGAAGTGATCGGCGTGGCGGTGTTGCTGGCGGCGGTGCTGGCGCAGGCTCCAGGCCCCGCCAGCCTGACGCTGCCCCACTATCGGCTCCACCTCCGGGTGGATGAGTCGGTGGATGCGGATGCCCTGCGCTCCCTCGCTGGTAGCGGGACGGTGCTGTGGCTGAGCACCCGTTCGAACATGTTGCGAGACTCGACGCTGGAGGCGCTCAAGAGCTTCCCCGAGGTCTATGTCCAGGTCCGTCCACCGCTCCTGGAGGCGCATGCGCGGCAGCTCGGGCGGGCACCCCGGGTGGGGCTCTGGGTGGATTCGTCGACGCTCGACGCGTCGGGCTGGCACCACCGGCTGGGGCCCAGGGCCGTGGCGGTGGAGGTCCGTGGGGTGCTCGATGTGGACGTCGCCAGTCGCGTGGCGGACGTGAGGCCCTCGCGGGTGGCGTGGTTTCCCGGGCCCGAGGATGCGAGCCTGGCGGGCTGGGGCGAGTTCGTGCAGCTCCCGGGTGCGAAGCTGCTGGGGCCCATCGCGCTGGGTGGGCGCGACGTGGCTCTCGGCGCGTGGCCCTGGAGGTCTTCGGCGTCGAGGGTCTTGTTGTGGACCGACGCGAAGGGGAGGGCGCTGGGAAGCGCTGTCCGGCGGATCCGCGTGAGGGAGCCCTTGGATGAGGTGACCCTCGTCGCGCTGTTCGTCAAGGAGCCGGCCACGGAGCTGGAGCTTGAAGTGGGCGCGGACCCGGAGTCCCTGGGTTATGCCCGGGCCTGGGTCGAGCGGCTGGAGGCCGCGGTGAGCGGGAGCGCGCGGTGACGAAGCTGGAGCAACTGCATCAGGAGATTTCGTCGTGCCGGAGCTGTCCCCGGCTGGTGGAGTGGCGCGAGGAAGTCGCCCGGGTGAAACGCCGCGCGTACCGCGAGTGGACCTACTGGGGGCGGCCGGTGCCGGGCTTCGGAGATCCGCGGGCGAGGCTCGTCATCGTCGGCCTGGCGCCGGCGGCGCATGGGGCCAACCGGACGGGGCGCATGTTCACCGGAGACAGGTCCGGGGACTTCCTCTTCGCGGGACTGCACCGGGCGGGGTTCGCGAACCAGGGGACGAGTGAGCACCGGGAGGACGGGCTGGCGCTGAGGGATGCCTTCATCGTGGCGGCCGCCCGCTGCGCTCCACCGGAAAACAAGCCGCTTCCCGAGGAGCTGGCTCGCTGTGCGCCGTTCCTGGATCGGGAGATGGCCCTGTTGCCCGCCCGGGTGCTGCTCGCCCTGGGGGCCATCGGCTGGAACGCGGCGCTCGCCTCGCTGGAGCGGACCGGAATGAAGTTCGGATCACCGCGCCCCGCGTTCGGACACGGGGCGGAGCTGGCGCTCCCGGATGGGCGGATCCTCCTGGGCTGCTACCACGTCAGTCAGCAGAACACGCAGACGGGGCGGCTGACGCCGGCCATGTTCGATGTGGTGATGGCGAGGGTCCGAGCGCTGATCGCAGCGAAGCCGTAGGGACGCGCCGGGAAATTGGGAAGATCGGATGCGCAGTCGCGTGTTTGCTTGACAGCTACGGGAGCCCGCTGTTATTCCCCGCGCCACCTCAGCACCGGGTCGTTAGCTCAGCGGTAGAGCACTACCTTGACACGGTAGGGGTCAGTGGTTCGATCCCACTACGACCCAACACAGTTGATGTGATCTCCAGCGGGCGGCACGGCTTTCAAGAGCCCTGCCGCCCGCGGTTTTTCCGAGGTATCGCATGTCCGACATGATCACGGTCACCCTCCCCGACGGCAGTCAGAAGCAGGCCGCCCGGGGGACCACCATCGCGGACTTCGTTCGGGAGAGCATCGGTGCCGGCCTGGCGAAGGCCGCGCTGTTCGCTCGGGTGAACGGTCAGGACATGGACCTGGCCCGGAAGCTCGACGAGGACGCGAAGCTGCAGATCTTCACGCCCAAGAGCCCGGAGTCCCTGGAGCTCATCCGGCACGACGCGGCCCACGTGGTGGCCAGCGCCGTCCAGAAGCTCTTCCCCGGCACGCAGGTGACCATCGGTCCCGCGACGGAGGAGGGCTTCTACTACGACTTCTTCCGCGAGAAGCCGTTCACGCCCGACGACCTGGAGAAGATCGAGGCCGAGGCGAACGCCGAGCTGAAGCGGGACCTCGCGTTCGTCCGGACCGAAATCTCCATGGACGACGCCATTCGCCTCTTCGAGGAGAAGGGCGAGAAGTTCAAGGTGGAGATCGTCAAGGACATCGCCGCGCGCGGCGCCAAGACGCTCACCCTCTACACCCACGGCGACTGGGTGGACTTCTGCCTGGGGCCCCACGCCCCGAGCACCGGGAAGATCGGCGTCATCAAGATCCTCTCGTCCAGCGGAGCGTACTGGCGCGGTGACCACCGCAACCCGATGCTCCAGCGCGTCTACGGCACGGCCTTCTTCGACAAGAAGGCGATGCAGGAGTACCTGACGCGCATCGAGGAGTCGAAGAAGCGCGACCACCGCAAGCTGGGCAAGGAGCTGGACCTCTTCCACTTCCACCCGTACGCGCCCGGCGCCGCCTTCTGGACCCCGAAGGGCACGACGTTCTACCAGACGCTCTCCGACTGGATGCGCCGGCTCACGGCGAATGACGGCTACGTGGAGATCAAGACGCCCCTGATGTTCAACAAGGGGCTCTGGGAGACGAGCGGCCACTGGGGCAAGTACAAGGAGAACATGTTCCTCGTGCTCGACAGTGAGTCGGGTGAGCATGACTTCTCGCTCAAGCCGATGAACTGCCCGTCGCACCACCTGTTCTACGGCTTCAAGAAGCACAGCTACCGCGACCTGCCGCTGCGCCTGCACACCCAGGACGTGCTGCACCGCAACGAGGCGGCGGGCTCGCTCGGCGGCCTCACCCGGGTGCGCCAGTTCGCGCAGGACGACGCGCACATCTACTGCACGGAGGCGCAGATCACCGACGAGGTGAAGCGCTTCGTGAAGCTGCTGGACCACGTCTACAAGGCGGTGGGCCTGACGTACGCGGTGAAGCTGTCCACGCGTCCGGAACAGCGGCTGGGAGATGACTCCCTGTGGGATCGCGCCGAGGCGGGCCTGAAGACGGCGCTCGAGTCGCTGGGCCTGGAGTACGAGCTGGCCCCGGGCGACGGTGCCTTCTACGGCCCGAAGATCGACTTCACGGTGTCCGACAGTATCGGGCGCCGCTGGCAGCTGGGCACCATGCAGCTGGACTACCTGGCCCCGGAGCGCTTCGACCTGTCCTACGTGGGCGAGGACAACGCGCTCCACCGGCCCGTCGTGCTCCACCGCGCCATCTTCGGCTCCTTCGAGCGCTTCACCGCCATCCTCATCGAGCACTTCGCGGGGGCCTTCCCGGCGTGGCTGTCGCCCATCCAGGCGGTCATCGTCGTCGTGGCGGACCGGCAGGCGGACTACGCGCGCAAGGTGCGCGACACGCTGCGGGCCAAGGGCTTCCGGGTGGACTTCGACGACCGCGGCATGTCCCTCAACGCGAAGATCCGCGAGGCGCAGCTCCAGAAGATTCCGTTCACCCTCGTGGTGGGCGACAACGAGGTCGCCGCGGAGGGCGTGGCGCCCCGCCGGTACGGGGGCGAGGACCTCAAGAGCATGAAGCTCACGGACTTCGAGGCCCTGTTGGCCAAGGAGACCGCCCTGCCGTAGGCCGTTGGACGGGGTGGTCCGTGCATTGCGGACAGGTCTTGACTCCCCGTCATGCCCAAGTATCTTGGGGCACTTTTGTAGGAATCGTCGCACCCAGCCCGAAAGGGCAGGGGGCGCGGGGACGGTAGGTCGACGGCTTGGCGTGCGGTCGGCGGTAGCCATTCCAGTTGAAAAGAAATAGTGGTAGAGGCTGCCGGCTCCCGCCGTGGCCTTGGGTGAAAACGCCAGAGGCCGTGACGCTGACGGCACGCTGTAAGGAAGGAATCAGGACGATGCCGAAGTTGAAGACCCGCAGTGGCGCGAAGAAGCGCTTCCAGGTGAAGAAGAGCGGCAAGGTCAAGCACGGCAAGGCCTACGGCAAGCACCTCTTCACTCACGCCAAGACGCCGAAGCAGAAGCGCGGCAACCGCGGCACCAGCCATCTTCGCGACATGGATGCGAAGAAGGTCATCAAGGAAATGTTCCCCTACGGGGCCTGAGCCACGGCTCGGCAACCTCGTGGCCCTTGGCGGAGCGGCGTGAAGCCGGCACCGCGCGGGGGCTGACAACCTACGCAGTCCGGAGTGAGTGAAACATGCGCGTCAAGAAGGGTGTAAAGGCTCGTCGCCGTCGCAATAAGATTTTGAAGCTGGCCAAGGGTTTCCGCGGCCGCCGGAAGAACTGCTTCCGCCGGGCGAACCAGGCGGTTGAGCGCGCCCTGGACTACGCCAGCCGCGACCGCATGCAGCGCAAGCGGGACTTCCGTCGCCTGTGGATCGTCCGCATCAATGCGGCGGCCCGCACGGTCGGCCTGTCCTACTCGAAGCTGATCGCCGGCCTGGCGAAGGCGAAGATCAGCCTGGACCGCAAGGTGCTGTCGGACATGGCCATCGCGGACCCCTCGGGCTTCGCGGCCATCGCCAACATCGCGAAGGCGGCCTGATTCACGCCGGTCCTCCCTGAGGGCCAGCGACAGAGCGGGTGAGGTGGCCTTCACGGGCCGCCCGCCTGCGTGAGTAAACGGGCTGCCTCTCCAGGGCGGCCCTTTTTTTTGCCCCGATGGGCCATGCGTCCAGGGGCCGTGCAACGGAGGCGACAAGGCCATGCGGGACAGGTTGCAGGCGTTGGCGGAGGCCGCTCGGCGGGAGATCGCGGGGGCGTCCGAGTTGCCCGCGGTGGAAGCGCTTCGGGTCCGTTACCTGGGCAAGAAGGGCGAGCTGTCCGGAGTCCTTGGCGGCATGGGCAAGCTGCCCCCCGAGGAGCGACGGGCGCTGGGTGAGGTGGCCAACATCGTCAAGGCGGAGCTGGAGAAGCTGCTCGCCGAGGCCACGCAGCGCGCGGAAGACGCCGCGCTGGAGGCCCAGCTCCAGGGGCCCGGGCTGGACGTGACGTTGCCCGGTCGCGCGGTGGCGCCGGGGAGCCGGCACCCGGTGTCGAGGACGATGGAGGACATCGTCCGGACGTTCTCCCGGCTTGGCTTCGACGTGGCCGCGGGCCCCGAAATCGAGCTGGACTACTTCAACTTCGAGGCGCTGAACCTCCCGAAGGACCACCCCGCGCGGGACATGCAGGACACGTTCTACGTGGACGAGCCGTCACTGGGGCACGCGAAGAAGGCGGACAGCTCCGTGTTGCTGCGCACGCACACGTCGCCGGTGCAGGTGCGGTACATGCTGCAGCGCAAGCCACCCATCCGCGCGGTGATGCCGGGGCGGGTGTACCGCCGCGACTCGGACATCACCCACACGCCGATGTTCCACCAGGTGGAAGGCCTGCTGGTGGACAAGGACGTGACGTTCGCCGAGCTGAAGGGCTCGCTGGACGCGTTCGTGAAGGCGTTCTTCGGCTCGGACACGCGCACGCGTTTCCGCCCGTCGTTCTTCCCCTTCACCGAGCCGTCGGCGGAGGTGGACATCTCCTGCACCTCGTGTGGCGGCAAGGGCTGCCGCGTGTGCAAGCAGACGGGCTGGTTGGAGGTGCTGGGCAGCGGGATGGTGCACCCCAACGTGTTCACCTCCGCGGGGTATGACCCGGGCGAGGTGACGGGCTACGCGTTCGGCATGGGCGTGGAGCGCATCGCCATGCTGCGCTACCGCATCGACGACCTGCGGATGATGTTCGAGAACGACGCTCGGTTTCTCGAGCAGTTCTGAGTCCTTCGGGCGCGGCCGCCCGAGCCTCCCGCCTGGCGGGGTGGCGTGGTCGCGCTCCTGTCTTCGTCCCGAGAGCAAGAGGGTGGACCTGTGAAGATTTCGGTGAAGTGGCTTGGCGACTACGTGGCGCTGCCGCCGTCGGTGGACGAGCTGGCGCGCAAGTTGACCGCCGCGGGCCTGGAGATCGAAGGCCTGGAGCGTCCGGGTGATGGGCTCCGAGGCGTGGTGGTGGCGCAGATCAAGGAGTCCGTGCAGCACCCCAACGCGGACAAGCTCTCCGTCACGCAGATTGACGCCGGGGGCGGCGCGCTGGTGCAGGTGGTGTGCGGCGCGAAGAACTACAAGGTCGGCGACAAGGTGCCGCTGGCCACGGTGGGCACGAAGTTGCCCAACGGGATGGAGATCAAGCAGGCCGCGCTGCGAGGCGTGGACAGCTCCGGCATGCTCTGCTCCTCCAAGGAGCTGGGGCTGACCGAGGAGTCCAATGGCCTGCTCATCCTGTCGCCCGACTTGAAGCCGGGCACACCCATCGCGGAGGCGCTGGGGCTGGATGACGTGGTCCTGGAGGTCAACGTCACGCCGAACCGGCCGGACGCGCTGAGCCACCTGGGCGTGGCGCGCGAGGTGAGCGTGGTGACGGGGGCGGCATTGAAGGTGCCCCAGCCGAAGCTGACGGAGTCGGGGACGCCGGCGTCCCAGAGCGCCAAGGTCCGCGTGGAGGACTCGGTGCGCTGCCCGCGGTATGCGGCGCGCGTGGTGGAGAACGTCACCATCAAGCCGTCGCCGCAGTGGATGCAGGACCGGCTGAAGGCGTGTGGCGTGCGGGCCATCAACAACGTGGTGGACATCACCAACTACGTCAATCTCGAGTTCGGGCAGCCGCTGCACGCGTTCGACCTGGACAAGCTCGCGGGGCAGGAGATTGTCGTCCGCGGGGCGAAGAAGGGCGAGAAGCTCACGACCCTGGACGGCAAGGAGCGGACGCTGGACCAGGAAGAGCTGGTCATCTGTGACCGGGACCGGCCGCAGGCGCTCGCGGGCGTCATGGGTGGCGGGGACAGCGAGGTGACGGAGAAGACGACGCGCCTGTTGCTGGAGGCGGCGAACTTCCTGGGCTCGGGCGTGCGCCGGGCGGCGAAGCGTCATGCGCTGCACACCGAGGCGTCCCATCGCTTCGAGCGTGGGGCGGACCTGGACGCGGTGGTTCCCGCCATCGAGCGGGCGGCGCAGCTGCTCGTCGAACTCGCGGGCGGCACGGTGGCGCCGGGGTTGATCGACATCTATCCGGCCGAGAAGCCGCCGCGTCAGGTGACGCTGCGCTTCGCCCGGGTGGAGAAGGTGCTGGGCGTGGCGGTGCCCGAGGCGGAGGTGCGGCGCATCCTGGAGGCGCTCGGCTTCCAGAAGCTGTCGGAGAGCGCGGGGCAGGCGACGTACTCGGTGCCTCGGGCGCGGGTCGACGTGGAGCGCGAGGAGGATCTACTGGAGGAGGTCGCTCGCGTCTTCGGCTACGACAACATCCCGGCGAAGTTGCCGCGCGGGCTCGCCTCACTGGCGCCCGAGCCGGCGCACTCCGAGGCGGAGCGTCGCCTGCGGCAGGCGATGTCGGGGGCGGGGTTGGACGAGGTGGTGAACTACTCGTTCGTCGCGCCCAAGAGCCTGGAGGTCCTGGGCCTGAAGGAGCAGCCAGTGGCGCTGCTCAACCCGCTGAGTGTCGAGCAGTCGGTGATGCGCACCAGCCTGCTCCCCGGGCTGCTGGAGAACCTGTCGCGCAGTGTCCGGCACCAGGTGGAGTCGGTGTGCCTCTATGAGACGGGCCGCGCCTACTTCCGGGACTCGGAGGGCGGGCAGGGGACTCGGCCGGCGGCGCGCGAAGTGAACCGCGTGGCGGGCCTGGTCTGGGGCCTGCGAGGTGGCGGCCGGAGCTGGACGCAGAAGGATGCCCGGGCGGACTTCTACGATGCCAAGGGCGCGGTGGAGGCGGTGCTCGGGGCGCTGCGTGTGGACGGCGTCACCTGGTCGCTCGGCGGGCCTGCGGCGTACCACCCGCGTGCCAGCGCGGAGGTGAAGTTGGCGGACGGCACGGTGCTGGGCCATGTGGGGGAGCTGCACCCTCGCGTGGTGAAATCGCTGGGCCTGCCCGAGGGAGTGTTCGTGTTCGAACTGGACACGGAGCCGCTGTACTCGGCGGCTCGGCTGGTGCCCGAGTACCACTCGCTGCCCAGGTTCCCCGCGGTGCTCCGCGACCTGGCGGTGGTGGTGCCGGTGGAGCTGGCGAACGACTCGGTGCGGAAGGTGATCCTGGAAGTGGGGCGTCCCCTGGTGGAGGACGCGCTGGTGTTCGACGTGTACACGGGCAAGCCGATTCCCGAGGGGAAGAAGAACCTGGCGTACGCGCTGCGCTACCGCTCGGCGGAGCGGACGTTGACCGACGTGGAGGTCACGGAGGCGCACCAGCGCATCATCAGCGAGGTGAACCAGCGCCTGGGTGCCTCGCTGCGTGCCTGAATTCCTGAATGAAGTCAGAGGGTTGACTTGCCTTCGGGAAGGCTGCCACAGTATTTGGGCGTTCACCGTGCTGAGGGTGGGGGCATCCCGAGGATTCGCATGACGAAGGCGGACATCATCGAGGGCGTCTACGAGAAGGTCGGCTTCTCGAAGAAGGAGTCGGCCGAAATCGTGGAGCTCGTGTTCGACACGCTCAAGGAAACGCTGGAGCGCGGCGACAAGATCAAGGTCTCCGGGTTCGGCAACTTCCAGGTGCGCCAGAAGAAGGCGCGCGTGGGTCGCAACCCGCAGACGGGCAAGGAGATTGAAATCTCGGCCCGTCGGGTGCTGACCTTCCGGCCGAGTCAGGTGTTGAAGAGCGCCCTCAACGGGGAGGCCCCGCCGGAAGATCACGCGGAGATCGACGCGCGCGAGGAAGCGGCGGCGGACGCGGCCGAGGCCCGGGGCGAGGACTTCGACGAAGAGGGAATGGAAGATTCAGAAGGGTGAGTTTTCCCACCGCGACCTGCTGCTCCTGCTTGACCTGAGCGTTGTGTAGGGGCATAAGGGCGCACCGTTTCACGACGGCGGCAGCACAAGCGGTTTCGGGGCGTAGCGCAGCCTGGTAGCGCACTTGCTTGGGGTGCAAGTGGTCGCAGGTTCAAATCCTGTCGCCCCGACCATCGAAGGCCCTGGACTCCTAGGCGAAAGCCGAGAAGTCCAGGGCCTTCACCTTTTTGTCACGGCTTCGACGCGGCGGTGGCGTCCCAGCTCGGAATCTTCTTCTCGGCGAGCTCGCGGAAGGAGGGGAACTCCACTTCCTGACAGTGGCGGGCCCCCTTCTCATCCGGACAGCCCGCGGCGGCGTAGGTGAGCGTCTTCTGCATGGCGCGCCAGTAGTCGCCGCCCCGGAACAGCGCGAAGTGGTGGCCCATGTTCCACGGCACCCGCCCGAAGTCCTCGTAGGCCGCGTGGAGAGCCTTCTGGTAGTCCTCCTCCATCTGCGCTCCCGTGCCCCCCTTCGAGTTGTATGCGTCGTCCATCGAGTACGTGAGCGCACCCTTCATCCACATCAGCGGGAACTGGGCCATTCCCAGTCCGGGCTCCTTCGTCATGCGCCGGGGCGGGCCCAGCTTCCAGCTCGGGCTGCTGTCGTACGCGTAGCCGCGCGCGGACAGCACCCGGTAGAGGGCTGAGTTGAAGTGCAGGAAGGGCGCGCGGAACCCCACCACCCGGTACGGCTTGAGGTTCTCTCGCTGGGGCTTCCCCTCCGCGTCGAACAACACCTTGCCTTCATGTTCGATGGGGAAGGCCGGAGGGGGAATGCAAACGTCCGTCGCGGTCGTCCACGTCGGGCTTCCGCAAACCAATCCCGCCACGCAGGGTGTATTGGCATTGCAGGTCGTGCTGCACACGCCCACGTCCTCGGTCAGGTGCAGGCACGTACCGCCCTGGCAGTCCGCGTCGGCGCCGCACCGCGCACCCGGCTGTCCCGCAGCCGCCGTCTTCAAGGGCTCCCACTTCGGGAACACCGCCTTGCCCTTCGCATCGACGACGGGCTCGAAGAGGTTCGCCTCCACCAGCGCGTGGAACTCGTCGATCTCCTTGCGCCAGGCGTCATCAGTCCATGTCTGCCCGGACGCGTGGCGGACCGTGTGGTTCGCGACCTCGTGCCCCTCGTTCAGGGCCTGCTGGGTGAGGGCCCACCGCACGCGGGCCTCTTCAGCCGTCGTCGGCACGTCGAGCGGATCAATCGCCACACCCTGCACCGTGGGGTCGTAGTACGCGGTGTTGATGAAGTAGGTGTAGTGGAGCGGCTTGCCTGTCTCCCGCTCCAGCTTCCGGGCGAACCCCAACGTGTCGAGCCACATCGCGAAGCGCTTGCTCCCGTCGAATGAGGCGGTGACTTGCAGCGGGTGCGCGCCGAAGTCCGTCTCCATCGGCTCGCCGAAGGGGGCATCGCGCTTCTTGCAGGATGCCGCCACGCAGACGAGGACGGCGAGGAGTGACATCCGCGTGAGGCGCGAGCGGACAGGGGCGACAAGCATGGGGGCGTGCTCCAGGGCAGAAGCCGTGAAGCGCGTAGAATAAGTCAAAGCCGTGAACACGGCTATTCAGGAAAATGTATCATTCGGTCCTCGCCAGGCGGTCCGGGGCTTCCGGGCACGAAGTGGAGGGAACGGGTGAATCTCAGTGTCGTCATGCCGTACTTCAAGCGCATCCGGGAGTTTCAGAGGGTGCTGCTGCTGAACGCGCCGTACTTCGCCCGGCCAGGCACCGAGGTGGTCATCGTCCTCGACGAGCCGAGCGAAGAAGGGGAGGTGATGCGCCTCGTCCGCGACTTCCCCTCCATCCGGTGGCGCATCATCGTCAACGACTTCGACCACCCCTGGCGGCCGCCGTGTCGCGCCATCAACGTGGGGGTGCGCAATGCCATCGGCGAGCACGTGCTCGTCATGTCGCCCGAGTCCGCCTTCGTCACCGACGTGCCCGCCATCGCGCTCGCGCATATCGCGGCCAACCCCGGTACGGCGGCGCTCGGCCACGTCGCCTTCGCGACGTTCGACCAGGTGGAGTCCGCCGGAGGTTCTCTCGCGACGGCGTTCACGGAACCCGTGACGATCTACGGCTCCATCTGCGTGGCCCGCGAGCGCCTGAATGCCATCCATGGCTACGACGAGAGCTTCGACCAGTGGGGCGGTGATGACGACAACCTGCGCGTGCGCCTCATGATGACGGACACGTACCTCTTTCCGCTCGAGGACATGCGCATCCTCCACCTGTCCCTCGAGCCCCGGCAGGTGCGGCAGGCCAGCGCGATGCCTTCACCCGAGTACACGCAGCGCATCTTCAGCCCCTCGTCGGCGCAGGCGAACCCCGAGGGCTGGGGTGAGAGCTTCAAGCGCATCGCCTTCGACTGGCGGCGATAGGAGATGGGACACCCCATGCTCGTGGCGGTCCTGCAGCTTCGGAACGAGGCGTACTACCTGCGCGGGTGCCTGGACCACCTGCGCGACCATGTGGATGCCTTTGTCGCGCTGGACGACGGGTCGACGGATGAAACGCGCGCCATCCTCGCCGCCGAGCCCAAGATGGCCGACGTGCTCACCAATCCGCCGCGTCCCGACGAGGTGGGCTGGGATGAGCCCGGTAACCGCTCCCGACTGCTGCGGCGGGCGAAGGAGCTGGGCGCCCGGTGGGTGCTCTGCGGTGACGCCGACGAGCGCTTCGAGCAGGGCTTTCTCGCGCGGCTGCCGGAGTACCTCCTCAAGGCGGAGAAGCAGAACCGACCCCTCGTGGCGATGCGCTACCGGGAGCTGTGGGACGGCGTCGCGCAGTACCGCGCGGATGGCCTCTGGGGCAGGAAGACCCGCTGCTGCGCCTTTCCCCTTCCTGATGCGATGACCTTCGGAGGCCGGCGCCATACGAAGTTCCATGGCGTGTGGTACCCCGAGCAACTCGTGGGGGCCCGGCACCTGATGTTGGACCACGGCCTGTATCACCTGCGCATGGTGAAGCCGGAGGACCGCATCGCGCGGAGAGACCGCTACGTCCGGTTGGATCCGGAATCGCGCTTCCAGCGCGTCGGGTACGACTACCTCACCGAGACGCGAGGCGTGAAGCTCAAGCCCATCCCTCCGGGCCGGGAGTATGCGTTCCACACGCTCCCCGAGGATCTCCGGCAACAGGTGCCCGCCGCATACCTGGACGGAAGGCCGGCCCCATCCGCCAGCGGGCTCACCGGTTGGCTGCGCCGGCTCTTTTCCTCGTAACTCCTCGTACCTGGACGGAAGGCCGGCCCCATCCGCCAGCGGGCTCACCGGTTGGTTGCGCCGGCTGTTCTCCTCGTAACTCCTCCGTCAGGGCAGGCCAGCCCCAGCCCCTGTCGGTGAAGGCCTGCTCTCGCGGATGAGGGCGTGCCCTGCGCGGGCGCCCGTTGCCTCTCAGAACTTCGGGACGGGGTTGGGGCCCGTGTAGTAGCCGAGCTCGCTGCGATAGCCGCAGGACTCCTCCAGCATCCGCTCCTCGGGAATCTCCTCGGTGACGACACGGAATGGCACGGGGGGCGGCTGCACGTCGGCGGGAGTGGGGATCCGCAGCGCTTCCTGCAGCGGGACTCCCTTCTCGAGGGCCTGGAACAGGACCTGATGGCGGAGGGCCAGTGACTGGTACTGCTCCGGGCCGAGCAGGCCGGAGATGAACATGCGCCACAGGACGGAGGCCTGCTTCTTTCGTGCTCGCTCGCGATTCGGTCCCTCCAGGGGCTGCCGCGGCGCGGGCGCGATGGCCGCCAGGAGCGTGCCCTCGAAGGCATCGAGCTGCGCGGGCTGCTTCTGGAAGTAGTACTGGCTGGCCTGTCCCACGCCCCAGACTCCGGGGCCCAGCTCCATGATGTTCAGGTAGAGCTGCAGGATGCGCTGCTTGGGCACCTCGCGCTCCAGGTCGCGGGTGAGGAGGATCTCCCGCAGCTTCCGCTCGAAGGTCTGCTCGGGTCCGAGGAAGAGGTTGCGCGCGAGCTGCATGGTGATGGTGCTGTGCCCGACGACCCGGCCATTCAAGCGGCCGTGTATGGCCAGCAACGTCTGCCGGTAGTTGAAGCCCCGATGCTGGAAGAAGATGGTGTCCTCCGCTTTCACCACCCCGCACACCAGCGCGCTGGACATGGAGGAGAGGGGAAGCCAGGTCACCGCGAAGTTCTCGGGGAGCTGTCCCTCGGAGATGGCCAGGCGCATGTAGTTGGTGCGCTCCGGGTTCTCCTCGCCCAGCCGGCTCACGGAGGGCAACTGATGCGACACCCAGGTGACGTACAGCGCGAAGGGAATGCCCACGATGGCGAGCAGCACCAATGTCCCGCGCGCGAGGCGCCGGAACACGCCGCGCCGCTTGGGCTTGGGGGAAACGGACCGGTCAGGGGCGCTACGGGGGCTCTGAGACATGATGCTGGCAACCCTATTCTCGTGGTCAGCTGTCAGACTTCGTTGCCGGTGATGCCAAGCGTGCGGAACAGCGGGGCCAGCGTCCTCTCGAGCAGGGCCTGCTGCCCGGCATCGAGCGCGTCGCGGCCGCTCCCCACCTTGCCCTCGCGGATGAATCCCTCCGCGCTCAAGCCTCCTGGCATGGGCGGCGCGAAGCGGGCGTTGTGCCGCTTCATGTACTCGAAGCTCGTCTTCTCCAGGATGTCCGGCAGTCGCTCTGGAGGAAGTGGAAGCGCGAGGAACGCGGAGACGCGCCGCACTTCTCGCTCGCGGTCTCTCACGAGATCCTCGTAGCGCACGTGCAGGACGTTGGGCGCCCGGCGGTTCGGCCACCAGGACCTGAGGTGGGACGACCACCCGCGGTTCTTCATCTCCCGCTGGAAGAACTGATCGAAGTCCAGATGCGCGCCATGGGCTCTGCACACGTGGTGGTAGTAGGACACCAGGGTGTCGGACGCCGCACGCGTGACGTAGATGACTCGGCTGTTGGCGGGAGGCCTCAGCAAGCCATGGCTCAGGTGCGTCTTGAAGATGCGGGGCGAGGGCAGTCTGGCCAGCACCTGCTCCGCCTGGGGCTTCGTCCCGAGCTGCTCCAGGAATGGGGACACCTGGAGGATGTGCTCGAACTCGCCACGCCCCTCGTGGATCAACTGGAAGACGATTTGCTGCATCCACGTCGTCCCGGCCTTGGCCGCGGTGGCGATGTAGATGTCCCCAGGGCGGGGCTTGAGCCAGACGTAGCGCACGCGCAGCCACGAGCGCGCCGACCGAAGCGCCCACCGTGCGCGCATCAACCCGCCAACCAGACCCCTCATCGGGTCCGGTGCTGGCCGGGTCGGACGATTCGTGACGCCGTGCCGCTCACTCATGCTCACCCGGCCAAGCCTTCCAGAGCTGCATAGTCAGAACATCGCAATATTCAGGCGATTTCTGAATTTACTTTCTTGCCCGTCATTCGCGACGCAGTGGGCCGCGACACGGAGGTGCGGGAGGGAGTCTCCAGGCACTCGCGCCCATGCCTCTACGCGCTGCGCTTGAGGGCGTACCGGTGCGTGACGAGCGCGGGCATGCGGTTCGCCACCAGGTAGAGCGGGTCGATGTTCCGCAGGCGCTCCTGTGGGGGGCGGGTGCGCATGTACCGGGTGACGAGGTGAAGCTCGGTGCAGCCCGCGATGAATCCGTCCACGCCATGGGCCCGGACCAGCCGCTCGCACAGGACGGCCGCCTCCGTGACGTCGCCGTGTCGCTTGAGCCGGTAGATGGCGTCGTGGAGTTCGACCTGCTCCGCGGCGCTCGTCCAGGTCAGGTGGGGCTCCGCCGCGCGCCAGCGCTCGCTGCGCTCGAAGACGCGCGCCGCGCGGGTCCCCTGGCTGGAGAGAATCAGCCAGCGCTTCCCCTCCGCGCTCACCTCGTCGAGGGTGAGGTCCACGAGCGACACGGTGAGGTCGCGCAGCGGCGCGGGGATGTGTTCGAGGAAGTGGTGCATCGTGATGCAGGCGATCACCATGCGCCGCGCACCCATGTCCCGCAGGCGCATCAACGCGCCCTCGAGCCATCGCGCCACCAACGCCTCCTGGCCCTGGATGATCGCCTGGGTGCGATCCGGCACGTTCGGGTCCGACAGCAGGACACAGGCCGGCCCCGACTGCTCCACCTCGAACGGGTTCTCCTCGTAGATGGTCTTCAGGAACTCGGCCGACGCCAGGGGCCCGAGGCCCCCCACGATGCCCAGGAGCTCGCTCGGCGCCGGGACCGCGTCCCACATGTTCGTCCGCGCGGCAGGCGGCAGCCCAAGGCTATCCAAGGTCTCGTCTCACCGGATGTCTAATCTTGCAGGTTTGAACAATAATCCACGAAAAACCATTCTACAATCCGTTCGATCCAGATCGACCTCCTCGAAGGATTCAGATGGCCACCATCCTCCTCGCGCCGCTGCCTGTTCCAGGCCACGTCAATCCCAGCTTGCGGATCGCGCGGTCGCTCCAGCGCGGCGGTCACCGGGTCATCTACCTGGGCATCCTGGAGATAGAGGACGAGGTGCGCGCCGAGGGGTTCGAGTTCACGCCCCTGTTCGAGGACATCTTCCCCAAGGGGAAGCTCACCGAGCTGCGAGCGACCGCAGCGCGGCTGAAGGGCCTGCGCCTGCTGTGGTTCCTGCGCACCCAGGCTCGTTGCTTCAACGAAGCGCTGCGTCGGATGGTCGAGGGGGAGGTCGATGCCCTCCTGGCCCGACTTCAACCGGACCTCCTCATCTGCGACGAGAAGCTCCGGCACCTCGCCATCATCGGGCACGGGCTCGACGTCCCCGTCCTGCAGATGAACGTGACGATTCCCCCGGAGTTCATTCCACGCCCCGAGGGCGCCTCGCGGGGACCGGGGCGTGGCGCCGCGATGCCGGGTGAGCGACTCCTCATGGCGCTGGGGCTCTTTCCCCGCCTTCGCCCGGCCCTGCTGGCGTTGGCGCGCAAGCACCGCTACCCGCTGAAGAACATCAAGACCGTTCCGATGCTCGACCGGAGCCTCTCGCCCGAGCTGCTCCTCTGCCCCAAGGAGTTCGCCGAGGTGCGGGTGCGCAGCCCCCCCGGGGAGTATTGCTACATCGAGCCGTGCATCGACCATGAACGCCGCGAGCCCGAGTTTCCCTGGGAGCGCCTGCGCGAGGACCGACCGCTGGTCCTCTTCGCGCTCGGGACGCTCGCCGCGACCTCGAAGCACAACCTGCGCATCCTCCAGGAGGCCTTCCTCGCGGCCGCTCGCCGCCCGGAGCTTCAGTTCGTCATGGTGGTGGGCTCCACGATGGAGCCCGCGATGTTCGACGTGCCGCCCGGCGTGATCGCCGTGAAGGTGGCGCCGCAGCTCGGCCTGCTTCGGAAGGCGGCGGTGATGGTCAACCATGCCGGGACGAACAGCGTGAAGGAGTGCATCGCCTTCGGCGTGCCCATGGTCTCCATTCCACTCCAGTTCGATCAGCCCGACATCGGCCGGTTGATTGAACTTCATGGGGTGGGGCGCATCATCCCACCTCCAGAGGTCACCGCCGACCGGCTGCTCGAGGCCCTCGACGACGTCCTCCAGAATCCCGCGTACAAGAAGGCCTGCGAGCAGTTGCGGGTCCACTTCGTCCAGGCCGAGAGCGCACGGGGGGCCGCGGGCCCCATCGAGGAGTTCCTCGCGCGCCGCTCTGCCTCGGTGGGTGAGCGCCGCCGCCTGGCGTAGGCCTTTCGCGCGCTCACTGCGTCCGCTCGCGGACCTGGTCGGGCTCATTCGCATCCTCACGCCGTCTCGTGCCTTCCATGGGCGAGGCCCAGGGCGTGCGTGCGTCGCGGAAGCTCGGACAGGCGCTGGTCGGGGGCCGCGACGACGAACTCGAGCAGGGCCTGGAAGTCGTCCTGCATCGCCTGGATGCTCTCGTGCTCGAACAGGTCGGCCTTGTACTCGAAGGTACCGCCCAATCCTTCCGGTGCCTCCACGACGTTCAGCTTGAGGTCCGTCAGGGACCGGGTGCGATGGAGGGGGAGCGGGGACACCGACAGCCCGGCCACGGAGGTGGCTTGTGCGCGATCCACGCGGGTGAACGAGAAGCCGACCTGCCACGGGGGCGGCATCAGCTTGACCAGTTCGGTATGCGGAAGCCCCTGGTGCTGGAACGCCTCCAGGTACGTCGAGCGAGCCCGCCGGAGGACCTCGAGGAAGCTCGGGTCACCCGACAGGTCCGTCCGCAACACCATGTAACCGGCGAACATCCCCAGGACCTTCTCCAGTTCCATGCGCTGGCGGTTGGCGTGCGAGAAGCCGACCGCGATGTCCTCCTGCCCGGCGCAGCGCGACAGGACCACCTGGAATGCCGCGAGCATCAGCACGAACGGCGTCACGCCCTCCTTGCGGCAGAGCGCCCGGGTTGCCCTGGAGAGCTCGGGTGAGAGCAGGAACGGCTGGAGGCTGCTCACGATGCCCTCGTGCCGCTGGCGCGGGCGCCGGTAGGGAAGCGCCACCTCCAGGACTGGACTGGCGAGCTTCAGGGACCAGTAGGCGCGCAGCTGTTCCAGCGCTCCCCCGCGCAGCCAGTCGTGTTCCCAGCGGGTGACGTCGCGGTACTGCAGCGCGGGCTCGGGGAGCCGCGGCGGCAGCCCTTCACGGATCGCGGCGTAGACCTCCGCCAGCTCGCCCATGAAGAGGGACGTGGAGACGTAGTCGGTGATCGCGTGGTGCTGGTTGAGGAGCAGGACGTGCGTGTCGGCGGTGAGGCGGAACACCCAGGCGCGGAGCAGCGGTCCCTGGGCGACGTCGAACGAGCGGTGCTGCGCCTCGTCGATACGCCGCATGAGCTCCGCCTGGCGCTGTTGCTCCGGCAGGTCGCCGAGCTCGACCACCTGGAGCCGTGCTTCCCCCTGCGAGGCAATCCGCTGCATCGGAGTGCCGTCGATGAAGGGGAAGCTCGTGCGGAGGATCTCGTGGCGCCGGACGAGCAGGTCGAAGCCTTCCCGCAGTGCTTCCGTGTCGAGCGGGCCGTCCAGGCGGAACGCCGCCGGGGAGGAGTTCGCGAGGTCCTCGGGCCCCTTCTCCTCGTCCGACCAGTAGACCTGCTGGCGCGGCGAGAGGGGCAGCACCTCGCACGGTGGCGTGGCAACGACTGGCGGGACGCGCGGCCCGGACGTGCCTCCGAGTGAGTCGATATGCGTGGCGAGCGCCGCCACGGTGGGCTTCGCGAAGAAGTCGGTCAGCGACAGCTCCAGGCCGAAGACTCCGCCCACGCGCGTGGTCACCTGGGTGGCCATGAGCGAGTGTCCGCCCAGCTCGAAGAAGTCATCGTCGACGCCCACGGGCCCGCACTGGAGGACGTCGGCCCACACCTCGGCGATGAGCTCCTCGGTGGGCGTGCGGGGCGGGGTGCGCTGGCGGATGTCCTCAGTGCCGGGCGCCGCCTCGGGAGCGGGGAGCGCCTTGGCGTCGACCTTTCCGTGGGGCGTCAGCGGCAGGGCCGTGAGGACCACCCACGCGGACGGCACCATGTAGTCGGGGAGCCTCTCGCGCAGGAACGCACGGAGGTCCTCGACGGCGAGCCGCGTGTCCTCCCGGGCGACGAAGTAGGCCACGAGCCGCTTGCCTCCCGCCGCGTCGGCACCGGCCACGACGACGGCCTCGTGCACCCCGGGGGCCTGCCCGAGCACCGCCTCGACCTCCCCCAGCTCGACGCGGAAGCCGCGGACCTTCACCTGGTTGTCGACGCGGCCGGAGAACTCGAACTCGCCCGACGGCAGGGCGCGCACGAGATCTCCCGTCCGGTACAGCCGCTCACCGGGGGTGAGCGCGAAGGGGGACGGGATGAACCGTTCGGCGGTGAGGTCCGGGCGCTCCAGATACCCACGCGCCAGTCCCACGCCACCCACGTACAGCTCGCCGGTGCTCCCCAGGGGAACCGGTTGGAGGTGGGGGTCGAGGACGTAGAGCCGCACGTTCGGGAGCGGACGGCCGATGCTCGGCCGCTCGACCTTCACGTCAGGGCTGATGCTCGCGCACACCGTCACTTCGGTCGGGCCGTAGGCGTTGAGGAATCGCCGGCCCGGCTTCCACCGCGCGGCGAGCTCCGGCGTGCACGCATCGCCCGCGGAGATCACCACCCGCAGCGTGTCCAGCGCTCGCGGCTCCAACTGCGCGAGCACCGGCGGCGTGAGCGTCACGGTGGTGATGGCCTCCCGCTGAATCAGATCGCGCAGGGGCGCACCGGGCATCAGCTCGTCACGGAGAGGCAGATGGAGGCAGCCGCCGCCCAGCAGGGTGGCGAAGACCTCGGAGACAGACGCGTCGAAGCCGAGCGCGGCGGCCTGGAGCACCCGACTCCCGGGCGCGATGTCGAAGGCCGCCACCTGGGCCAGCGCGGTGTTGCACAGGCCCCGATGAGCGAGCAGGACGCCCTTGGGCTGGCCCGTGGAGCCCGAGGTGAAGATGACGTAGGCCAGGTTCTCCTGCGTCACGTCGACCGACGGCGCGCTCGTGGGGTGGCGGGCGATGTCCGTCCAATCCGAGTCCAGGCAGACCGGGAGCTCCGAGCGGAGAGGCAGCTCGTCGAGGACCGCGTCCTGCGTGAGCAGCACCGACACGGCGGACTCCCGCAGCAGCAGGGAGAGCCGCTCCGTGGGGTAGCCAGGATCCAATGGGACGAAGCTGCCCCCCGCCTTCAGCACGCCGAGGAGGGCCACCACCAGCTCCAGCGAACGTTCCAGGCAAACGCCGACGCGCAGCTCGGGCCCGACGCCGAGCCCACGCAGGTGGTGCGCGAGCTGGTTGGCCCGGCGGTCCAGCTCCCCGTACGTGAACGCGTGCCCCTGGAAGGACACCGCCGACGCTTCCGGTGTGCGGCGCGCCTGCTCCTCGAAAAGGTGGTGCGCGCAGCGGTCCTCCGGGAGTTCGGCGTCCGTCGCGTTCCACTCGACGAGCAGCCGGTGGCGCTCCTCGTCGGCGAGGACGGGCAGGGCGGACAGCCGCAGGTCCGGCGCGGTGACCACCGCCTCCAGCACCCGCTGGTAGGCCGCGGCCATGCGAGCGATCGTCGCCTCGTCGAAGAGGTCGGTGCTGAACTCCCACAGCCCGACGAGGCTGCCCTCGAACTCCTCCAGGACGAGCGTGAGGTCGAACTTGGACGACGCGTTCTCGAACGCCACGCCGCTCAGACTCAGGCCCGGGAGCTGGAGCTCCGTGAACGGCTGGTTCTGCAGCGCCAGCTTGACCTGGAACAGCGGCGTATGGCCCAGGCTCCGCTCGGGGTTGACCGCTCGGACGAGCTCCTCGAAGGGCAGGTCCTGGTTCGCGTACGCCTCCAGCGCCGTGTCACGCACGCGCGTCAGGAGCGCGCGGAACGTGGGGTTGCCGTCGAGCTGCCCGCGGATGACGAGCTGGTTCACGAAGAACCCGATGAGCCCCTCCAGGTCGGCATTGTTGCGGCCGGCGACGTCGGTCCCCACGGTGAGGTCTTCCTGCCCCGTGTAGCGCGAGAGCAACGCCTGGAAACCGGCCATGAGGGTCATGAACAGCGTGACCCCCTCCGTCCGGCCCAGCCGCTTCAACGCCTCCACGAGAAGCGGCGGTAGCGTGGCCCGGTAGTGGGCGCCCCGCAGGCTCTGCGCTACCGGACGCGGACGGTCCGTGGGCAGGGCCAGCACCGGCGGCACGCCCGCGAGCCGACGACGCCAGTACGCGAGCTGGGCCTCCAGCACCTCGTCCCGCAGCCAGCTCCGCTGCCAGTGCGCGAAGTCGGCGTACTGCAGCACCGGCTTCGGCAGGGGCGAAGGCTGACCCGCGACGAAGGCGACATAGAGCGCCATGAGGTCCCGGACGAGGATTCCGCGCGACCAGCCGTCCGAGATGATGTGGTGCATCGCGAACACCAGCACGTGCTCCGACTCGGACAGTCGCAGCAGCGAGAGGCGCAGCAGCGGGCCTTGTGCCAGGGCGAAAGACCACCCCGTCTCCTTGGCGACGAGCCGGGCGACCAGGTCTTCGCGCTCGGGCTCGGGGAAGTCCGACAGGTCCACGCGCCCCAGCGGCACCTCGAGCTCGGCGGCGATGCGCTGCACCGGCTCCTCTCCCACGAACTCGAAGGTCGTGCGCAGGCTCTCGTGGCGCCGCACGATCTCCGCGACGCAGCGCTCGAGCACGTCGGCGTCGAACGCCCCACGAACTCGGATGGCCCCCGAGATGTTGTAGGCCGGGTCGCCGGGCCGCAGTCGATCCACCACCCAGAGGCGCTTCTGCGCGAAGGACAACGGCAGCCCTTGCGTGCGAGGTGCGGGCACGAGCGGCGGCCTGCCCCTGGCCGACTGCCTGCTCATCGCGAGTTCGTCGATGCGCGCGGACAGCGCCTCCACGGTGGGGTGTGTGAACAGCTCCCGCAGTGGGACCTCGACTCCCAGGGCCACACGCACGCGCGACACGGCCTGGGTGGCCAGCAGCGAGTGCCCGCCCAGGTCGAAGAAGCTGTCGTGAATCCCCACGCGCTCCACCGACAGGAGCTGGGCCCAGAGTCCGGCGACAATCTCCTGGGTCGGTGTCCGCGGCGTCACGGAAGGAGCCCCGCTGTCGGCCCCACCGCGCCGCCGGGCAGCCGTCGCCGCGGGCATGAGCGCCGCCCGGTCCGCCTTGCCGTTCGGCGTGCGTGGCAGCACATCGAGGAGCACGTACGCAGAGGGGAGCATCGGCTCGGGCAGGCGGGCCGCGAGGAACGTGGTGAGTTCGGTATCGCTCGGAGCCCCGGCGTCGCTGGCGACGATGCAGGCGACCAGCCTCGTGTCACCGTCCTGCTCGGGAACAGCGAGGACCACGGCCGCGCCCACTCCCGGGCAGCGCGTCAGGTTGGATTCAATCTCGCCCAGCTCCACCCGGTTTCCACGCACCTTCACCTGGTCGTCGCGCCTGCCGACGAACTCGAGCGCACCGTCAGCGCGCCAGCGCCCGTAGTCGCCCGTCGCGTAGAGGCGGGCCCCGGGCCGGTTCCCGTCCGGGTGCGGCACGAAGCGCTCGGCGGTGAGGTCGGGCCGCCCGAGGAAGCCATGCGTCACGCCGTTGCCGCCGATGTGGATGTGGCCGACGACCCCGGCGGGCACACGCTCGCCGCGGGCATCGAGCAGGACCACCTCGGCGTTGTCGATGGGCCGCCCCGCGGGCACCACGCCCACGAGGTCCTGGGGCGTGGCGATGTGGAACGTGCTCGTCAGCGTGCACTCGGTGGGGCCGTACTGGTTGACGATTCGCACGTGCGCACCGAACACCGCGCGCGCCCGCTCCACGTCCGTCGCGAGGAGCCGCTCGCCACTGCAGAGGATCAGCCGGACCGTCCCCAGCTCGCGCGGCCGGGTCCCCGCCGCCGCCAGGAGCAGCCGGAGCAGGCTGGGCACCACGCTCGGCAGCAGCGTGACGCGGTAGCGCTCGATGGCCGCGAGCAGTTCCTCGGGATCTCTCCCGCGATCGCCGTCGGCGAAGACGACGGGCGTGCCCATCAACACCGGCGCCAGCATGTCGCGCAGCGAGGCGTCGAAGGAAGCCGAGGCGAGCTGCAGCGCGACGTCACCCGGGCCGGGCTGATAGGTGTGCTCCAGGTAGTCGACGTAGTTCAGGATGCCGGCGTGGTGGCCGATGATGCCCTTGGGCATGCCGGTGGAGCCGGACGTGTAGACCAGGTGCGACACGTCATCGCCCTGGAGGTCGGCCGGACGCGGCGACGCTCCCGGTGAATCGGTGAGCGACTCGACGAGGACCGCGCCTTCCCGCCACGCTTCCGGGAGTTGCTCACGCCGAGGCCCATCCGTGACGACGACCCGGGGGCGCGCGTCGCCCAGCATGTAGGCCACGCGCTCCGCCGGGTAGCCCGGATCGAGCGGCACATACGCGCCGCCGACTTCGAGGACGCCGAGCAACGTGGCGAGCAGCTCGGGGGAGCGGGGGAGGAAGACGGCGACCGGCGTCCCTCGTCGGACCCCGTGCCGTGCCAGCTCGTGGGCCACGACATGGGCGCGGAGGGCGAGGGCGTCATAGCGCACGGTGCGCTCGCCCATGAGCGCGGCGGGCGCCGCCGGCGTGTGGTCCACCCACGCTCGGAAGCGCTCGAGGATGGACCGGGGCGAAGGTCGCTCACGCCGGCCCGACTCCAGGTGCGCGAGTTCACGCTGCTCGTCCGCGGACAGGAGCGATACGGTGTCCAGCCGCTGGTCGGGGTTGGCTGCCGCGGCCTCGAGGAACATGCGCAGGTGGCCGAGCAGGCGCCGCGCGGTGTTCGCGTCGAACAGCGCCGTGGCGTACCGCAGTGTCCCCTGCAACCCGCTGGCGGTCTCCGTGAAGGACAGGCTGAGGTCGAACCTGGCCGGCTCTTCCGGCGCGCCGACAGGGCGCAGCTTGAGACCCCCGGGCAGGGCCAGCTCTGGAACCGGCGCGTTCTGCAGGATGAGCAGGACCTGGAACAGCGGCGAGCGACTGCGGTCGCGCGGCGGCGCCAGGGCTTCCACCAGCTTGTCGAAGGGGATGTCCTGGTGGGCGTAGGCCGCCAGCGTCACCTCGCGCACCCGACCCACGAGTTCGCGGAACGTGGGGTTGCCCGACAGGCGCGTACGCAGGGCGAGCGTGTTGATGAAGAAGCCGACGATGCTCTCGAGCTCGACGCGGTTGCGCCCGGCGATGGGGGTGCCCACGACGATGTCGTCCTGCCCCGAGTGACGGGCCAGGACCGCTTGGAAGCCCGCGAGCAGGACCATGAAGAGCGTGGCGCCCTCGCGCCGGCCCAGCTCCTTCAGCCCGTCGGTGAGCTCACGAGGGAGGTCCAGCGGATGACTCGCCCCGTCGTATGACGGTGTCGCTGGCCGGGGGCGATCCGTCGGCAGCTCCAGCGCCGGCGGGGCTCCCGCGAGCCGCGTTCGCCAGTGCGCGAGCTCCGCTTCGAGCACGTCGCCCTGGAGCCGCTCCCGCTGCCAGCGGGCGAAGTCCGCGTACTGCATGGTGAGCTCGGGCAGGCGGGGCCGCCGCCCGGCCGCGAAGGCCGTGTAGAGCTCCGCCAGCTCACGGATGAGCAGGCCGAGTGACCACGCGTCGAAGATGCTGTGGTGCACCGTGAGGGTGACGACGTGCTCGCGCGCGGCCAGCTTGATGAGTCGGGCGCGCAGGAGCGGTCCCTTCTCCAGGTCGAAGGGCCGGCGTCCCTCTTCCTCCGCGACGCGGCGTGCCTCGTCCGCGCGCGTGTCGTCGGAGCGATCGCGCAGGTCGGTGACGGGTACCTCCAGGTCGAGCCGGCGGGCGATCACCTGGACGACCTGGTCCCCCTCCTCGACGAAGGTGGTCCTGAGCGCCTCGTGGCGAGCCGCCAGTGCATCGAGGCTCCGCCCCAGGGCGCCCACGTCGAGGTCACCGTCACATTGGAGCGCCGTGTGGATGTTGTAGACGGACGTGCCCGGCTCCAGGCGCTCCCAGAACCAGAGGCGCTGCTGGGCGAAGGACAGTGGGGCGCGGGACGGTGTGGCGCCCGCTGTCGTGGGCGCGGGATCTGGGCGCGTCTCGGGCCCGCTCCGGCTTTGGGTGATCGCCTCCGCGAGGCCGGCGACCGTCGGGGTCTCGAACAACGTCCGGATCGGCAGCTCGACCCGGTAGGTCTCTCGCAGGCGCGACAGCAACTGCGTCCCGAGCAGCGAGTGCCCACCGAGATCGAAGAAGCTGTCGTGGCGGCCCACCGGGGTCACGCCGAGGAGCTCCTGCCACATCGCCGCCAGCTCCTGTTCCAATGCGTCGCGAGGGGCCACGTAGCCGGTCGCGAGCTGGGGGCGCGCATGCGACGACACCGCGCTCGCCGCGTCCCCACGCGCCGCCACCGGCTGGACCCAGGTGGCCAACCGCGTGGAGAGGTCTCCGGTCGATACGACCCAGCGCGGAACGTCGCCGCGGAGCACGCTCCGGAACGCGGCGACGCCCTCGGCCATCGTGAGCGCCAGCATCCCCTCGTCGAGCGTCTCCTCGTCGCCCCAGCCATCCCAGTCCACGCTGAGCCAGGGCGTGGACTCGCTCCGGTTCTGGCGGGCAGCGAAGGCGTCCATGAACAGGTTTGCCGCCGCATAGGCCGCGAACCCGATTCCCCCCAGCACCGCCGCCAGGGAGGATTGCAGCAGCACGAAGTCCAGCGCGCGGCCCCGCAGCGCGCGTTCGAGCGCCAGGACTCCGCGCACCTTCGCGTCGAATTGCTCCGCATGCCGCGCGTCACCAGGGTCCAGGACCGGGACGTGGGCCCGCTCACCCAGGCTTCCCGCCGAGTGGATCACCCCGTGGAGGGCTCCGAAGCGCGCCTCGGTTCGCGCGAGGACCTCCGCGACTTCCTCCGGGCGGGAGATGTCCGCGCGGAGCACAAGGACTTCGCCACCGCGCTGCTCGATGACGAGCAGTTGGCGGATGCGCCGCGATGTTTCGTCGTTCGAGCCATGGGAAGCCAGCCACGCCTCCCACGCTTCGCGCGCGGGAAACGCTGACCTGCCCACGAACACCAACCGCGCCTGGAACGACGTCGCGAGTTCCTCGGCCAGCGTCAGTCCGATGCGCCCGAGCCCACCCGTGATGAGGTAGACACCGCGCTCACGCAGCCGGCCCTGTCCCCCCTCTGGCGGGCGCGCGCGCTCGTAGGTCTCTGCCCAGCGGCGTCCACCCCGGTACGCGATGACCGGCTCGGCCGTTTCCACGCGGAGCTCGTCCACCAGCAGGCGCGTGAGCCGCGCTCCACCCACCTCCGTCGGGGCGACGTCGATTGTGCGCACGTGCAGGGCGGGGGACAGCTCCTGCGGCAGGACCTTGCATGCCCCCACGAGGAGCGCGCTCGCCGGACACAGGGACTCCTCTCCCGTGACGTCCTGGGCTCCGGCGGTGACCACGATGAGTTCGACAGCGGCCCCTGCCTTCCGCGTGTGCAGTGCGCTCGCCAGATGCAGCAGATCATGGAACCCGTTCACCGCCCGATCCACCGTGGACGCCTCGTCCAGCGAGGCCACGGCGACGCTCCCCAGGTGGACGACCCGCTCGGGCTTCCATCCATCCGCGTCGAGCTCCGCGAGCAGGCGCGTGTAGCCCTCCGGCTGTCCCTCGGCCACGGTGAAGCGGCGAGGTCCCTGGCGGCCGTAGGCGTCCGTCGTGGCCACCCTCACGACGTCCCCGCCCGTGGCCTCCAGGCGGTCGGCCATCGCGGGACCGAGACGCTCATCGAGCATCACCAGCCAGCGTGTCGCCGCCGTGCCCGAGCCGGGCCGCACCGCGTGCTTCCAGCCCGGGACGTAGAACCAGTCGGCCAGCGAGCCCTGCTTGCGCACGAGCCCCGGTCCTGTCACCGCCCGCGCCTGGGTGAGCCCGGCACCGGCGCGCGGTTCAATCCAGTAGCGCTCGCGCTGGAACGGGTAGGTGGGCAGGGGCAGCCGGCGACGGTGCTCCACGGGCTGGAGCCCGTTCAAGTCGAGCGCGGCCCCGGCGAGCCACAGCTGTCCCACCGTCTCCAACACGCGCGTCCGGTCAGAGACCGACTCGCGCGGGTGCCGCAGGGTGGACAGGATGGTGCTCGGCCCTGACGACCGTGCCGCCTGCCTCACCAGCGCGCCGAGCGTCGTGCCAGGACCGACCTCCAGGAACACGTTCGCCGTGTCCTCGAGCAGCAGCTTCGCTCCGTCGGCGAAGCGCACGGCCTGGCGCAGGTGCTCCACCCAGTAGCCCGGGTCCGTGGCCTCCTTCTCGGTGATCCAGGCGCCGGTCAGGTTGGAGACGTAGGGACGGCGAGGCCGCGACAGCCGCACACCACGGACCTTCGCGGCGAAGGCCTCCAGGATGGGGTCCATCATCGCCGAGTGGAAGGCGTGCGACGTGTGCAGCCGGCGGAACTCGACCTTCCGCCGGGTGAGCACCGCCTCCAACGCCTCCACCATCTCCGTGGGGCCCGAGGCCACGCAGAGCGCGGGCCCGTTGACCGCGGCGAGCGACAGCGCGGGGCCGAGCAGGGGCCGCAGCTCGACCTCGGGGAGTGCGACCGAGAGCATCGCGCCCGAGGGGAGCGACTGCATGAGCTGGCCGCGCGCCGTCACCAGCGCGAGCGCGTCGTCGAGCGTCATCACTCCCGCGATGCACGCGGCGACGTACTCGCCAATGCTGTGACCGAGCATCGCCTGCGGCGTCACGCCCAGCGACATCCACAGCTTCGCCAGGGCGTACTCGATGACGAAGAGCGCGGGCTGGGTCACCGCCGTCTGGGTGAGCCGCGCCTCCGCGGCCGAGGGGTCCACGTCGGACGGTGGGAACAGCACCTCGCGCAGGTCGAAGCCGAGCAGGGACTTCAGGCGGGTGCAGCAGTCATCCACATGCTTGCGAAAGACGGGCTCCGACGCGTGTAACTCCTGCCCCATGCCCACGTACTGCGCACCCTGGCCGGGGAACAGGAAGACGATAGGGCTCGTGGAGTCCTCCTGGAGGGTGGTCCGCAGGCGCTGGGGGTCTCTCGCCTCCAGCGCGGCGCGAGCATCCTCCGCGTCACGGCAGACCAGGACACGGCGGTGCGAGAACCGCTGGCGCCCCACCTGCAGCGTGTGCGCCACCTGGGCGAACTCGGCCTCCGGGTGCTGCGACAGCCAGGTCTGGAGGTTCGAGGTGGCGGCCTCCAGCGCGGGCGCGGTGCGCGCCGACAGCGTGAGCAACTGCCATGGGCGACTGGAGGACGTCGAGGAAGGCCTCGCGGGCGCCTCCTCCAGGATGACGTGCGCGTTCGTCCCGCCAATGCCGAACGAACTCACTCCGGCCCGGCGCGGCGTGCCGTCGCTCTCCCACGGCCGCAGCGTGTCGTTGACGAAGAACGGGCCGCTCGCCAGGTCGAGCTTCGGGTTGGGCTGCTCGAAGTGGAGGCAGGGCGGCAGCTCCCGGTGCTGGAGGGCGAGGACCGTCTTGATGAGCCCCGCGACGCCAGCTGCGGCATCGAGGTGCCCGATGTTGGTCTTGACCGAGCCGAGCGCACAGCGCGCCCGCGCACCCTGCGAGAGCCGGGCGCGGAACGCCTTGGTGAGCGCGGTGACCTCGATGGGGTCACCCAGGGGCGTGGCCGTCCCGTGGGCCTCCACGTACGTCACGCTCTCCGAGGGGACGCCCGCGATGCCCAGGGCCTCGGAGACGACCGCGGTCTGCCCCTCGATGCTCGGGGCGGTGTAGCCCAGCCGTGCCTCGCCGTCGTTGTTGACCGCCGAACCACGGATGACCGCGAGGATGGGGTTACCGTCCGCGAGAGCGTCCGCGAGGCGCTTGAGGACCACGACTCCCGCCCCCGAGCCGCGCACCGTGCCGGCGGCCTTCGCGTCGAAGGTCCTGCAGTGCGCGTCCGGTGAGACGACGCCGCCTTCCTGGTAGGCGTAACCGGTCCGCTGGGGCAGGGCGATGGACACGCCACCCGCCAGCGCGAGGTCCGACTCTCCCGTCAGCAGGCTCTGACACGCGAGGTGGATCGCCACGAGCGAGGACGAGCAGGCCGTCTGCACCGCGATGCTCGCGCCGCGCAGCCCCAGCTTGTGGGAGATGCGTGGCGGGAGGAAGTCCTTGTCGTTGCTGATGGTGACCTGGAAGGTCCCCATTCCCTGGAGGACGTCCGGGCGGGAGAGCAGGTTGCTGTAGAGGTACGAAGACGCGCCCGCGCCGCCGAAGACGGAGATCTGCCCTCGGTATGCCCGGCTCGCGTACCCGGCGCGCTCGAGCGCCTCCCAGCAGCACTCCAGAAAGACGCGGTGCTGCGGATCGAGCACCTCCGCGTCGCGCGGGCTGAAGTCGAAGAACCCCGCGTCGAAGCGGTCCACGTCGTCGAGCACGAAGCCCGCGCGGACGTAACCGGGCTGGTGGATGCGGGCCGGGTCGGCGCCGTCGGCCAACAGCTCCTCGTCGGTGAAGACCGTGCGTGCCTCGACGCCACGGCGCAGGTTGTCCCAGAACTGCTCGAGCGTCGCGGCCTGGGGGAAGCGGCCGGACATGGCGATGATCGCCACGCCCTCCGGAGACGGCTCGGACCGCTCCATGTCGTCACTCATGGGAATCCTCCGGATTGCCATCCGAGTCGGCCTGGGTGGGGCCGGCGCGTCCTCGCCTCCGGGCCTGCTGCCGATCGAGCAGGGCCCTTCGGGAATCGAAGCGCTCCTCTTCGGCGGCGGTGTCCACGGGCGTGGCCGCGGCCTCGGCGACACGGCGCAGGTGCGCGGCGAGCGCGCTCACGCTCTGGTGCTGGAAGAGTTCGACGAGCGGGAACTCCACGCCCAGCGCGCTCTGGAGCTTGCCGTGGATCTGCACGAGCGAGAGCGAGTTGCCGCCCAGGTCGAAGAACCCGTCGTGCAGGCCCACCCGAGGCACGTTGAGGACCTCCTGCCAGATTCCCGCCACGGTGCGCTCGACGTCGCTCCGCGGCGCTTCGTATGTGGCCGCCGAGCCCAGGTGCCGAGCGTCGGGCGGCGGCAGCGCCTTGCGGTCGAGCTTGCCGCTCGATGACAGGGGCAGGGCGTCCAGCACCACGAACGTGGCGGGGACCATGTATTGCGGCAGCCGCTCGGTGAGATAGCCGCGCAGCCCCGGCACCTCGAGGCCCGGCCCGTCGCCGGTGACGTACGCAACCAGTCGGCGGGTGCCGCCTTCATCCCGCGCCACGACAGCGGCATCCCTCACCGCCGGGTGCTCGCGCAGGACAGCCTCCAGCTCTCCGAGTTCGATGCGGAAGCCGCGCAGCTTCACCTGTCCGTCGGCGCGCCCGACGTATTCGAACTCGCCGTCCGCGCACCATCGGACGATGTCGCCCGTGCGATACAGGCGCGCGCCCGGCACCGTGCCGAAGGGGTCCGGCACGAAGCGCTCCGCCGTCAGGTCCGGCCGGCCCGTGTAGCCGCGCGCCACGCCCGGTCCGCCGACGTACAACTCGCCGGCCACGCCGACCGGGGTGGGGACGAGGCGCGCATCCAGCACGTACACCCGCACGTTGGGGAAGGGCCGGCCGAGGGTGGGACGCTCGGGGTCCACCGCGCCGTTGATGGACGCGCAGATGGTCACCTCGGTGGGACCGTAGGCGTTGAGCAGCCGCCTGCCACGGCTCCACCGGCGGGCCACGTCCGGCGTGCAGGCCTCACCCGCGGATATCACCGTCTCCAACGCGGGCAACCCCTCCGGCTCGAGCTGCGCCAGCACCGACGGCGTCAGGGTGACCGCGGTGATGGCGTTGTCCGTCAGCACGGCCCGCAGCGGGGGCCCCGGCAGCAGCGCCTCGCGCGGCGCCAGGCACAGCGTGGCTCCCGCCAGCAGCGTGGCGAAGATCTCGCACACCGACGCATCGAAGCTCGTCGCCGCGAACTGGAGGACGCGACTGCCCGGATGGAAGCCATGCTCCTTCACCGCCGCGAGCGCCGTGTTGCTCAGGCCGCGGTGCGTGAGCAGCGTCCCCTTGGGCCGCCCCGTCGAGCCCGACGTGTAGATGACGTACGCCAGGTTGTCGGCGTCGACGGCGACGTCCGGTGGCGTCTCCGGTGCGCCTTCGCCCACGCCCGGCTCGAGCACGTGCACCGTCACGCCCGGCGCGGCCACGCCGTCCGCCAGATGCCGTTGCACCAGCAGCACCCGGACGCCGCTGTCGGCGAGCATGAACGCCAGACGCTCACGCGGGTATCCCGGGTCGAGCGGCACGTACGCGCCACCCGCCTTGAGCACCGCGAGGATGCCCACCACCAGCTCGACCGAGCGATCCACGCACAGCCCCACCCGCACCTCGGGACCCACGCCCAGCGCCCTCAACCGGTGCGCCAACTGGTTGGCCCTCCGCTCCAGCTCGCGATAGGTCACCCGTTGGTCCTGGAACGTCACCGCGAGCGCATCCGGCGTTCGTGCCGACTGGGCCGCGACCAGCTCGTGCGCGCACCCCGACGGAAGCACCGCCTCCGTGGCGTTCCAGTCCACCAGCACCTGGCGGCGCTCCACGTCGGACAGCAGGGGCACTCGGGAGGGCTGGCGGTCGACGTCCTCCAGCACCGCCTGGAGCAGGCCGACGAGGTGTACCTCCATCCGGCGGATGGTCGCCCCGTCGAACAGCCGCGTGTTGTACTCGATGGCCCCGGTCAGCGCGCCGTCCTCCTCCATGAGCGTCAGGATGAGCTCGAAGCGCGCGGTGGGCAGGTCCGGCTCGAGCGGCGTCACCTTCAGCTCCGGCAATGCCAGCGCCGGCACCGCCGTGTTCTGCAGCGCGAACATGACCTGGAACAGGGGCGAGCGGCTGAGGTCGCGCTCGGGCTGGAGCGCCTCGACGACCTTCTCGAAGGGCACGTCCTGGTGGGCATACGCCCCCAGCGTTCCGTTCCGCACGCGGCCGAGCAGCTCGCGGAAGCTCGGGTCGCCCGCGAGGCTGGTGCGCAGCACCAGCGTGTTGACGAAGAAGCCGACGAGCTGCTCGGTCTCCTCGCGGGTACGTCCCGCGATGGGTGAGCCCACGCAGATGTCGTCCTGCCCGGAGTAGCGGCTCAGCAGTGACTGGAATGCCGCGAGGAGCGTCATGAAGGGCGTGACACCCTCCTGGCGGCTCACCGCCTTCACGCGTGCGGACAGCTCGGGCGACCAGCGGACGCGGTGGCTCGCGCCGCTGTAGGTCTGAACCGGGGGCCGCGCGCGGTCCGTGGGCAGGTCCAGCGCACGGGGCGCCCCGCCGAGCTGGTCCTTCCAGTAGCCGAGCTGCGCCGTCAGCACTTCGCCTTCCAGCCACTGGCGCTGCCAGAGCGCGTAGTCCACGTACTGGATTGGCAGCGGTGCCAGGGGCGATGGGCGCTCCTGCCGGAAGGACTCGTAGAGGGCGGCCATCTCCCGCACGAAGACGCCCACCGACCAGCCGTCCGAGATGATGTGGTGCATCGTCATCATCAGGACGTGCGTGTCCTCGGAGAGTTCGAGCAGCACGGCTCGGATGAGCGGCCCGCGCGCCAGGTCGAACGGCCGGCGCACCTCCGCCGCGCACCTGCGCAGGGCGGCCTCCTCGCGCTCCTCGGGCGTGCCTTCCATCCGTATCCGCTCGAGGACCGACGGGAACTCCGAGGCTACGACCTGGTAGGGCAGCCCCTCATCCATGCCGAACGTCGTGCGCAGGCTGTCGTGGCGGCGCACCACTTCCGCGAGGCCGTGCTCCAGGGCCTCCACGTCGAGGTGCCCGCTCAGCCGCATGGCATGGGAGAGGTTGTAGAGCGCGCTGCCGGGCTCCAGCCGGTCGAGGAACCACAGGCGCTGCTGCGCGAAGGACAGGGGCAGCCGCTCCCCCCGCGGCATTCGCGTGAGCGGAGGTACCGGTGGCCCGCCTTCCTTGCGCGCCAGGGCTTCCACGCGCTCGGCCAGGTGCTCGGGAGTCGCGGACTCGAAGAGCACCCGGAGCGGCAGCTCGACACCGAAGGCCGCCCGCAGCCGCGACACGAGCTGCGTGGCGAGCAGGGAGTGTCCACCCAGGTCGAAGAAGCCGTCCTTGATGCCGACCCGCTCCACGCCAAGCACCCGCGAGAAGAGGCCGGTGAGGATCTCCTCGGTGGGAGTCCGCGGGGGCACGTAGCCCTCCGTGCTCCCGGCGAACAGCGCGTCGGGAGCGGGCAGGGCCTTGCGCACGACCTTGCCGTTGGAATCGAGCGGCATCGCCTCCAGTCGGATGAACGCCGCGGGCACCATGTATTCCGGCAGCCGTTCGAGCAGCCAGCGGCGCAGCTCCGCGGCCTCCGGCAGCTCCTGGCGGCCCACGACGTAGCCCACCAGCCGGCGGTCCTCCGCCACCTCGTGCACGGTGACCACGGCCTCCTTGATGGCCGGGTGCGCTCCGAGCGCTGCTTCGATTTCTCCCAGCTCGATGCGGAACCCACGGAGCTTTACCTGGCCGTCCAGCCGGCCCAGGAACTCCAGCCGCCCATCGGCGCGCATGCGCGTCCGGTCGCCCGAGCGGTACATGCGCGCGCCCGGAGGGCCGTGTGGATCCGGGAGGAACCGCTCGGCCGTCAGGTCCGGCCGGCCCAGGTATCCCCGCGCGAGGCCACCGCCCGCGATGAACAGCTCGCCGGGTGTGCCGACCGGTACCGGCCGCAGGTGCGCGTCGAGGACGTAAACTCGGGCCCCCGAGATGGCGCGGCCAATCGTGGGGAGCCCCTGCTCGACACTGGCCGGCGCCACGAAATCGCAGGTCGCGAGCACGGTCACTTCGGTGGGGCCGTACACGTTCAGGAGTTGGTACGGCGTCTCGGCGGTGGGCCGCCGCCGGAGCTGTTCGCCACCGACGATGATAACGCGCACTCGGTGGTGCGCCGGGAGCGGCTCGGCCAGGACCAGCTCCCCGAGCGCCGTGGTGAAGAAGGCCGTGGTGATGGCCGTGTCCGCCATCCAGCGCGCGAGCGCGGCGGGCGCGGCGCGCACCTCGTCCGGGACGATGACCAGCGTCGCTCCGGCCGCGAGCTTGGGCCAGAGCTCCAGCATCGATGCATCGAACGCGGGGGATGCCAGCACGGCCCCGCGGTCACCCGGGCCCGTGGGGAGGTCGCGCTGATGCCACGCGGTCAGGTGGGCCAGCGCGGCGTGGTCGGTGGTGATTCCCTTGGGGACGCCCGTCGTGCCCGACGTGAAGATGACGTAGGCGGACTGGGACGGGAGTGGCTCCGGCCTTTCGGTAGTGCCTTCGTCCTCGCCCCTGTCCGCGTCGGGCGGACGGACGTTGGCGAACACCACCTGGAGCCCCGGGGGCAGGCGCGCCGCCAGCGAGGGCGAGGTCACGACGACCGCCGCGTGAGCCTCGGCAAGGATGACGCGCAGACGGGCGTCCGGCATGGTCGGGTCGAGCGGCATGAACGCGCTGCCCGCCTTGAGGATCGCCAATTGCGCGATCACCATCTCGGCCGAGCGCTCCAGCAACACCGCGATGGGACGCTCCCCACGGGTGTCCATGCGCGCGAGCCCGCGAGCCAGGCGCGAGGCCTCGCGGACGAGCTCGCCGTAGGTGAAGACGCGCTCCCCGTCGATGACCGCTGGCGCCTCGGGTGCGCGTGAGGCCTGTCCGGCGATGAGGGAGAGCACGCTCGGGTGCACCGGAGCTGGCTGTGGCTCGAGGGACGGAAGCCCGCTCGTGTGCGTGAGCGCCAGCCGCGACAGACGCGCCCGCGGCTCGGACACGACACCCTGGAGCAGGACGCGCAGCTGGTCCTCCATCCGGGCAATCGTCTCCGCGTCGAACAGGTCCGTGTCGTACTCAATGAAGCCGTCGAAGCCGTCAGGCCCTTCGCGCAGCGACAGGGCCAGGTCGAACTTGGCCGCCTGGCTCTCGGTGGGCAGCGCCCTGAGGACGAGCCCCGGGAGGGTCAGCTCGGCCGTCGGCGCGTTCTGGAGGGCGAACACCACCTGGAAGAGGGGCGGGTGGCTCAGGCTGCGCTCGGGGTGCAGTTGCTCCACGAGCTTGTCCAGGGGGACGTCCTGGTGTGTGTAGGCCGCCAGCGTCACCTCGCGGACCCGGCCGAGCAGCTCCAGGAACGACGGGTCTCCCGCCACACTCGTGCGCAGGACGAGCGTGTTCACGAAGAAGCCGATGAGGCCCTCGACCTCCGTACGCGTCCGGCCCGCGACGGGCGTTCCCACGCAGAGGTCGTCCTGGCCGGAGGTGCGCGCCAGCAGCGTCTGGAACGCCGCCAGCAAGACCATGAAGGGCGTGGCCCCCTCCTTCTGGCCGAGCGCCTTGATGGCCTCGGACAGCTCCCTGGGCAGGGCCACGGCGTGGGTGGCTCCACGGTAGGCGCGGACGGGGGGACGGGGGCGATCGGTGGGGAGCTCCAGCAGCGGGGGGGCGCCGGCGAGCGTCATCCGCCAGAAGTCGATCTCTGCTTCGAGCTCCGGTCCATCCATCCACCGTCGCTGCCACGCCGCGAAGTCGGCGTATTGATACTCGAGCTCCTTGAGGGGCGAGGGCTTTCCTCCGGAGAAGGCCTCATAGAGCGCGGCCACCTCGCGGATGAGCACGCCGGTGGACCAGCCGTCCGAGATGATGTGGTGCAGCGTCACGAGCAGCGTGTACGCGCGCTCGTCCTGCTGGATGAGCACGGTGCGCAGCAGGGGGCCCCGCTGGAGGTCGAACGGGGTCCGCGCCTCCTCGGCCTTCAGGCGCCGCTCCTCGGTGTCGCGCTCCGCCAGGGGCAGCCCGCGCAGGTCCACCCGCCGCAGCGGCAGCTCGCCCACCGGGGAGATGACCTGGATCGGTTGCCCGTTCTCGGCGCGGAACGCCGTCCGCAGGGGCTCATGACGCGCCACCAGCGCGGCGAACGCACGCTCCAGCGCGGTTGCGTTCAGGTCACCTTCGATGCTCAGCGAGGCGGGGATGTTGTACGCGGCGCTCCCCGGCTCCAACTGGTCCATGAACCACAGGCGCTGCTGCGCGAAGGACAGCGGCAGCGCCCCGTCGCGCGGCACGCGCACCAGGGGCGTCCACCGCACGCCCACCCCGGCGTCGAACGCTCGCTCGACGTGCTCCGCGAGCGCGCCCACGGTGGGCGCGTCGAAGAGCGCACCCACCGGCAGATCGATGCGGAAGGCATCCCGGACGCGGACGATGGCCTGCGTCGCCGTCAGCGAGTGGCCACCGAGCGCGAAGAAATCGTCATCCCGCCCCACGCGCGGTCGTCCGAGCACCATGGCGAGGATCTCCGCGATCCGCTCCTCGACCGGGGTCCTCGGCGCGGCATACGCCATGCCGTCCGTCACCGCCTTCACGTCCATGTCGGGCAGGGCCTTGCGGTCCACCTTGCCGTTGGGGGTGAGCGGTAGCGCGTCCAGGGTGAGGAACTCCGAGGGCACCATGGGCTCCGGCAGCCGTGTCAGCAGCCAGCCTCTCAGCTCCAGGGAGTTCGGCGGCGCGTCGTGAGCGACGACGTAGGCGATCAGCTTGCGGTCACCGCCGTCGTCCCGCACCGCCACGGCCACTTCCTTCACGGCCGAGTGCTCGGCGAGCACCGCTTCAATCTCGCCCAGCTCGATGCGGAAGCCGCGCACCTTCACCTGGTCGTCGATGCGTCCCAGGAAGTCGAGCTCGCCGTCGGCGCGCCAGCGCACGAGGTCTCCCGTGCGGTAGAGGCGCTGTCCCGGCGTGGAGGAGAACGAATCCGGCACGAACCGCTCGGCCGTCAGCGCGGGCTGCTGGCTGTAGCCACGCGCGACGCCCGCTCCGCCGATGTACAGCTCACCCGCCACGCCGACCGCCACCGGCATGAGGTGCGCGTCCAGCACGTACAGCTTCGTGTTGGCGATGGGGCGGCCAATGGGCACCGTGCTCCCGAGGGCGGTCTGGGGACCCACCTCGAAGGTGCAGCAGCCCACCACCGTCTCCGTGGGGCCGTACTCGTTGATGATGCGCGTGGCCGGCGCCCGCTCACGCCAGAATGCGAGCGCGGCGGAGGTCAGCGCCTCGCCACCCACGACGAAGCAGCGCACGCGGCCAGCCACGGCCACGTCGCCAAGCTGCGTCTCCAGGAGCGACAGCTGGGTTGGCGTCAGCTTGACGAGGGAGAGGTCCGTGCCCGAGCGCAGGACCTGGGCCAGCCCTTCGCCCGCCTTCGTGTCGGGCACCAGGACGACTCGTCCTCCCGCCATGAGGGGCGTCAGCAGGCTGGTGATGGTCAGGTCGAAGCCCAGCGGCGAGTGAACGGGCGCGCCCGCACCCGACGCCGCGTCATAGGCCTCGCGGCTCCACACGAGGTAGTTGACGGCGCCCCCGTGCGTCACCATGACGCCCTTGGGCCGGCCGGTGCTGCCCGACGTGTAGAGGACGTAGGCGAGTTGGTCCGAGTCCACCGTCACACCGAGGTCCGTGTCCTCCTCGGGGGACAGGTCGATCTCGTCGAGGCACACCTGCGGTCCCCCGGTGTCGGGGAGCTCGTCGCGGAGGATGGAATGGGCGACCAGCACCTGGGCCGCGCTGTCCTTGAGCACGTAGGCGAGCCGCTCATACGGGTAGCTCGGGTCGAGCGGCACGTAGGTACCGCCGGCCTTGAGGACGCCCAGCACGCCCACCACCATGTCGAGGCCGCGTTGAAGCGCGAGCGCGACCCGCACATCCTGCTTCACTCCGTTGCGCCGCAGGACGCGCGCGAGCTGATTCGCCCGCGCGTTCAGCTCGCGGTAGCTCAACGAGAGGGCGTCGACCTGGAGCGCCACCGCGTCGGGCGTCCGCTGTACCTGGGCCTCGAACAACGCGCCGACGTGCTTCGCGGGTGGCGCCTGCGTGGCCGTGGCATTCCAGGAGACGAGCAGGCGGTGACGCTCCTGTGCGTCGAGGAGCTGGCAGGACTCGTAGCGGCCCAGCGGGCGCAGCGCCATGTCCTCCAGCGCGCGCAGGTAGATGCCGGCGATGTATTCCAGCCGGTCCAGGTCCCACTCGCGCCCGTGGCTGCGCAGCGTGAGCTTCACGTCCTGGGTCTCCGGGTCCACGCTGAACGTCGTGTCGAGCGGCATGTCCAGCCACGACGTCTCCCAGTACGGCTCCACCAGCCTCATTCCCGGGATGCGCGTCAGCCCCTCGGAGACGTGGAAGTGGACGAAGTTGAAGAGGGCGTCGAACAGCGGGCGTCCCCCCAACTGTTGCTGCATCCGCGCCATCGGGTAGCGCCGATGCGGGGAGAGTGCCTGCTCGCGGGCGAACACCTCGCGGACCAGCTCCACCCAGGTACCTCCGCCGAGCCGCACCGGGAAGGGGACGCTGTTGAGGAACAAGCCCAGCACCCGCTCGCCGTCGCTCACCTCCGGGCGGCCGTTCACCACGAAGCCCGTCACCACTTCGGAGGCCCCTTCGAGCACCCCTCGGACCCGCAGGTGCGCCGCGAGCAGGACGCTCTTGATGGGCACCACGGCCTGATGGGCCAGAGCCCGGAGCCCCCTGGCCAAAGGCTCCGTCAGCGGGAACTCGCGAAACAGAAGCGGGCCCGGCGCCTGGGCTCCCGTCCGGCGGGCGGCGTCCACGCGCACGCGTGACACCTCGGCCAGCCGCTCCTGCCAGTAACGCTGCGTCTCCTCGGAGTCGAGCGCCTGACGCTCCAGCGCCACGAACTCGCGGTACACCGCCTCCAGCGGAGGGACGGGCGCCGCCGCGCCCCGCCGAACGGCCAGGTAGCGAGGGACGAGCTCGGTCAGCAGTGACGCGAAGCTCCAGCCATCGAGAATCGCGTGGTGGAAGATGACGGACAGCTGCACCGTGTGCTCACCGCGCCGGTGGAAGCCGAAGCGGAGCAGGGGCGCCCGGTCCCAGGCGAAGGGGCGGCTGCGCTCACGGCCGATCCACTCCCGCAGCACGGTGTCCTGCTCGGCGCGGGACAGGTGACCGAGGTCCTCCACGTGCAGCGGCACCTCCGCCTCGCGGTGGACGAGCTGTAGCGGGACGCTGTAGCGGACCAGATCGAACGAGGTCCGGAGCACGGGGTGGCGCGCGGCCAGCTCCTGGAGGACGTGCCGCAGCGGCTCGGGGCTGGCGTCCTCCAGCTCCAGGTGGAAGCTGAAGGCGTCATGGTAGAGCGCCGACTGCTGGCTGTACTCGCTCTGGAAGAGCATGCCCACCTGGAGCGCGGCCAGAGGGTAGGCGTCCATGACGTCCGCGGGCAGCCGCGCCCGGTCCTCGGAGGACACCAGGGAGAAGGGCTGGCTCGCCGCCGCCGTCCGGGGTGGCTCCTGGTGCAGGAGCGTCTCGGCCATGGCGCGGACGGTCTGCTTCTCCAGGAGCGTCGCCACCGACAGCTCGACGCCCCGCTCGCGGCAACGCGCCACGTACTGGATGGCGCGGATCGAATCGCCGCCCAGGTCGAAGAAGCTGTCGTCGATACCCACGGTCTTCACGCCCAGCGTCTCCGCGCCCACTACGGCGAGGATCTCCTCGGTAGGAGTGCGAGGGGCCACGTAGGTCGTGCCGAGCTCGGGGCGCGCCCCATCCGGCGCCGGCAACGCGCGACGGTCGACCTTGCCGTTGGCCGTGAGCGGCAGATCCGCGAGCGTTACGACGGCGGCTGGCACCATGTGCGCGGGCAGCTTGTCCGACAGGAAGGACCGCATCCCGTCGACGGTCACCGTCTGGCCCTCGACGGGAACGACATAGGCCACCAGGGACTTCTCTCCGGCGAACTCACGCGCCACGACCACGGTGTCCCGCACCGCCGGGTGGCGTCGCAGGGCGGTCTCGACTTCCCCTGGCTCGATTCGAAAGCCACGGACCTTCACCTGGTTGTCGACGCGGCCGAGGAACTCGAGCGTGCCGTCACGGCGCACGCGGCACAGGTCGCCGGTGCGGTACAGCCGGGCCCCGGGCGTGGTGCCGAAGGGGTTCGGGATGAAGCGCTCCGCGGTCAGCGCGGGCTGGTGGAGGTAGCCGTGCGCGAGCCCGTCTCCCGAGGCGTACAGCTCTCCAGGCGCGCCGATGGGGACCTGCGCCAACGCCGGGTTGAGCACGTACACCTGTGTGCCCGGGACGGGCCGACCCAGGGGCACGCCCGCGCGGAGTTCCTCACGGTCCGTTACCGGGAAGCAGCAGGTGAACGTCGTGTTCTCCGTGGGACCGTAGCCGTTGATGACCCGGCAGGTGGGGTAGGTCTCGAGCACGCGCGCCACGTGCGGAGCCGACAGCACGTCACCGCCGGCAAGCAGCTGACGCACCGGGGCCAATGCTCCGAGGTGCGTGTCGACGACCTGGTGGAACAGGCCCGCCGTCAGCCACACCGTGGTGATGTGCTCACGGGAGATGAGCCCGCCCAGCTCGTCGAGTGACGGCGCGTGCGGCGGCGCGATGACCAGCCGGGCGCCGTTCAGCAGCGCGCCCCAGACCTCGAAGGTGGACGCGTCGAAGGCGAGCGGCGCCAACTGCAGGAGGGTCTCCTCCGACGACAGGCGCACGTAGCCCGGCTCCTGGACCAGCCGGAGCACTCCGCGATGGGGCACCGCGACGCCCTTGGGCGTTCCGGTCGAACCGGAGGTGAACAGGACGTAGGCCTCGGACTCCGGGCCCACCGCGTGCGCCAGGTCGTGCTCCGGCCTCTGTCCAATCGTGGCCTCATCGCGGTCCATGCACACGAGCTGGGCCCAGTGCGCGGGCAGCTCGTCGGCGACCTCCGAGCGCGTCACGATGGCCGCCGGCCGTGCTTCCTCCAGCAGGAAGGACAGGCGCTCCGCCGGGTAGCTCGCGTCGAGCGGGACATAGGCGCCGCCGGCTTTGAGGATCGCCACCATGCCGATCACCAGCTCCAGCGAGCGCTCCAGCGCCAGGGCCACGCGGCTGCCAGGGCCCACGCCGAGCCCGCGCAGGTGGTGGGCGAGCTGGTTGGCGCGGCGGTTGAGTTCGCCGTAGGTGAGCGTCTGCTCCTGGAAGACGAGGGCCACCGCGTCCGGCGCCGCCGACACGCGCTGCTCGAAGCAGGCGGGGATGCACGCGTCCGGAGCGATGTGCCGCGAGGGGCCATTCCATGCCGCCAGCCGCTGGTGCTCCTCGCGGGTGAGCATGGGCAGGGTGGAGATGCGCTGTCCGGGGGCTTCGACGGCGGCGTGGGCCAGCAGGAGGAAGTGCTCCCACAGGCGCGCCATCCCCTCGCCGTCGAGGACGTCGGTGTTGTACTCGGCGACGACGCTCAGCCCCTCACGGTCGGGTGTGAGGATGAGCAGCAGGTCCCAGCGCGCCAGCCCGTTGCTCGCGCCTTCCATGAGCTCCAGGGCGAGGCCCGGCAACCGCATCGCGGGCATGGGGGCGTTCTCGAGGACGAGCTTGGCCTGGAAGAGCGGCTGTCCCGTGGCGGCGCGCTGGTCGCGCAGCTCCTGGACGAGCCGGCCGAAGGGCGTGTCCTGGTGCTCGTAGGCCTCCAGGGCGACCCGCCGTACGCGCGAGAGGAGCTCCTGGAAGGTGGGCTGGCCCGACAGCGGCGTGCGCAGGACGAGCTGGTTGGTGAAGAAGCCGATGATGCCCTCGAGCGCGTCGTGCTCGCGGCTGGCGATGTCGGTGCCCACGACGATGTCGTCCTGCCCCGTGTGGTGATGGAGGAGGACGTCGAAGACCGCGAGCAGCGCCATGAAGAGCGTGGCGCCTTCGCCGCGAGCGAGCGACTCCAGTCGCGCGGTCAGCTCCGCGGGGAAGGTGAAGCGCCGACTGTCACCACGGAATCGCTCACCCGGAGGGCGCGGCGTATCGGTGCGCAACTGGAGCGTGGGCAGCTCCGTCAACTGCCCCCGCCACCAGGCCAGGTTCTCCGCCAGCACGCCGGACTCGAGCCAGCCGCGGTGCCACGCCGCGTAGTCGGCGTACTGGATGGGCAGCTCCGCCAGCGGCGAGGGCCCGCCCTGGCTGAAGGCGCCGTAAAGCGCCGCGAGCTCGCGCAGGAACACGCCGCCCGACCAACCGTCGGAGACGATGTGGTGCAGCGTCAGGCAGAGGATGTGCTCGTCCTCACCCAGGCGGACGAGCACCGTGCGCACGAGCGGCCCGTGCGCCAGGTCGAACGGGCGCACGGCCTCTTCGCGCGCCAGGCGCCGAGCCTCCGTCTCCGCCTCCTCGCGCGAGCGGCCACCCAAATCCTCCACCGGCAGCGCCAGTTCCCCCGGAGGCAGGATGACCTGCACCGGGCGCCCGTCCACCTCGCGGAAGACGGTGCGCAGCGCCTCATGCCGGCGGATGAGCTCGGCGAGACCTCGCTCCAGGGCGGGCACGTGGAGCATGCCGCGCATCCTCACCGCGGCGGGCACGTTGTAGAGAGGCGAGCCCGGGGAGAGCTGGTCGGCCAGCCACAGGCGCTCCTGCGCCAACGACAGCGGAAGGGGCCCGGTGCGCGGCACCCTGGCGAGCGGCGGCGGGGCCCTGCGGGGCTGCTGCGCGCTTGCGTCGATGCGGCGGGCCATCACGGCCACGGTGGTCGCATCGGTCATCAACGCGGTCAGGGGCAGGTCCACGCCGAAGGCGGTACGGATGCGGGAGATGACCTGGGTGGCCATGAGCGAGTGACCGCCCAGGTCGAAGAAGTCGTCGTGGATGCCAATGCGGTCCGTCCGCAGCACCTCCGCCCAGATGGCCACCAGCTTGTGTTCCGTGTCCGTCGTGGGCGCGGCGTACTCCTCGCCCAGTGTGAGGCGCGGGTCCTCCGGCGGAGGCAGGGCCTTGCGATTCAGCTTCCCGTGGTGGGTCAGCGGGAGCGCCTCGAGCGGGATGAAGGCCGAGGGAACCATGTACTCCGGCAGTCGCGACTCGATGGCGCCGCGCAGCCCGCGCGCCACCTCGAGCGAGGCCACCACGTAGGCCACCAGTCGCGGATCGCCCGCGACGTCCTCTCGGACGATGACCGCCGCGTCGCGCACGCCCGGTTGCGCGCGCAGCGCAGCCTCGATCTCACCCGGCTCGATGCGGTAGCCGCGCAGCTTCACCTGGTCGTCGACACGTCCCACGTACTCCAGGTCGCCGTCGGCGAGGTGTCGGACCCGGTCGCCCGTGCGGTACAGCCGGGCACCGGGCACCGCGGAGTAGGGGTGGGGGATGAACCGCTCGGCGGTGAGGTCCGGGCGGCCCAGGTAGCCTCGCGCCAGGCCCACCCCCGCGACGTACAGCTCGCCCGGAACACCGGCCGGCACGGGCTGGAGCGCGTCATCCAGCACGTACACCTGGACGTTGGCCATCGGCCTGCCCAGCGTGGGGCGCTCGGGGTCCATCGCCGTATTGAAGGTCGCGCAGACGGTGACCTCGGTGGGGCCATAGGCGTTGACGAAGCGCAGCCGGTCCGCCCAGCGCAAGGCGATCTCCGGCGTGCATGCCTCGCCCGCCGTGAGCACGGTCCGCAGGCTCGTCACTCCCGCGGGGAAGAGCTGCGCGAGGACGGATGGCGTCAGCGTGACGACGGTGATGGCCTGCTCGTTCAGGGTCTGCTCGAGCGGAGCCCCCGGCATCAGCCGCTCCCTGGGCACCAGGACCAGCGTGGCCCCCGACAGCAGTGGCGGGAAGATGTCGGACACCGCCGCGTCGAAGCTCAGCGCGAAGAACTGCAGGAGGCGGCTGCCCACCTCCAGCTTCATCACCGCGAGCGTCTGCCGCGCGGTGTTGCACAGGCCCCGATGCTGGAGGAGCGTCCCCTTGGGGCGGCCCGTCGAGCCCGAAGTGTAGATGACGTACGCGAGGTTGCCGCCAGTGGCGCCAGCGTCGAGGTCCTCCGTGGACTCGAGGCGGACCTCGGCCTCCACGTCCTCCAGGCACAGCGCCCGGGCCTGCTGCCCGCCCAGCCGGTCGACCAGCGCGCGGCGCGTGAGGACGAGCGGCGCGCGCGTATCGTCGAGGATGAGGGCGAGCCGCTCCACGGGCTGGCCCGGGTCGAACGGCACGTACGCGCCGCCCGCCTTGAGAATGGCGAGCAGCCCCACGACCATCTCGAACGAGCGCTCGACGCACAGGCCGACGAGGACCTCCGGCCCCACGCCCCGGCGCCGAAGCACCCGCGCAAGCCGGTTGGCCCGCGCGTTGAGCTCGCGGTAGCTCAGCTCTTCACCCTCGAAGCTGAGCGCCACTGCGTCGGGTGTGCGCGCAACCTGCGCCTCGAAGAGCCGGTGAGCGCAGACGTCCTCCGGCTCACCGGGGACGGCGCCGCTCCACTCGACGAGCAACTGGCGGCGCTCCGCTTCATCCAGCGGGGACAGGGACGCCAGTGGCGCCGAGGGCTGGGAGACCGCGGCCTCCAGCAGGGCGCCGAGGTGCTTGACGAGCTGGCGCGCCGTCGCCGCGTCGAACAGGTCCGTGCTGTACTCCATCCGGCCGTGGAGACCCTGGGCGCTCTCCGCGAGCGCGAGGCGCAGGTCGCTCTGGACCAGGCGGCTCGGCAGCTCCAGTTGCTGAAGCTCCAGCCCAGGCAACGGCTGCGCGGAGAGCGGGTCCGGCAGGATGGCCAGCACCACCTGGAACAGCGGCGAGGCCCCGAGGTGGCGCGTCGGCCGCAGCGCCTCCACCAGCTTCTCGAACGGCAGTTCCTGGTGGGCATAGGCCTCCAGGGTGACGTCCCGCACGCGCGCGAGCAGCTCGTGGAAGGTGGCGGCGCCCGCCAGCCGCGTGCGCAGGACCAGGGTGTTGACGAAGAAGCCGATGAGCCCCTGCGTCTCCGGGCGGTCACGACCGTTGATGGGCGTGCCCACGCAGATGTCGTCCTGCCCCGAGTAACGGGCCAGCAGGAGCTGGAACGCCGCCAGCAACACGACGAAGGGTGACACGCCCTGCTCGCGCGCAAGGGACTTCACCTGCTCCATCAGCGGGGCCGACAGCTTCACCTCCACGCTGTCACCCTGGTGCGTGGACACCGCCGGCCGGGGCCGCGCAACGCCCAACTCCAGCACCTCGGGCGCACCCTCGAGCTGCCGACGCCAGTAGCCGAGCAGCCGCTCCAGCGTCTCGCCCCGCAGGTGCTCGCGCAGCCACGCGCCGTAATCGGAGTACCGCAGCGGCAGCTCGGGCAGCGCCGCCGGCTGACCGGAGGTGTGCGCCGCGTAGAGCGCCGCGAGTTCGCGGACGAGCACCTCCATGGACGCGCCGTCCGAGACGATGTGGTGCATCGTGAGCACGAGCACGTGCTCCTGCTCGCCGGTCCGCAGAAGGAGCCCGCGCAGGAGCGGCCCTTGCGTCAGCAGGAAGGGCCGAAGCGCCTCGGCGTCCGCACGTCGCTGGACCTCCCGTTGGCTCTCGGCGGCCGGCCGCGTGCGCAAGTCGTCGGTGGTGAGCGTGAAGTCCGCGTCCGGCGAGACGATCAGCACGGCCGGACCTTCCGTCTCCACGGCGCGGAAGGTGGTCCTCAGCGCTTCGTGGCGGCGCACGATGTCCTGGAACGCGCGCTCCAAGGCCCCGGTGTCCAGGGCGCCCTTGAACCGGACGGCCACGGCGAGGTTGTACAGGGCACCGCCCGGCTGGAGCTGCTCCAGGAGCCATAGCCGCTCCTGGCCAGGGGAGAGCAGGGGTGGCGTGTCGTCCGCGCGGCGAGTGATGGCCGGGAGCACCGCCTTCGCGGCCGAGCGCCGTCCGTGCAGCAGCGCCGCCAGCTCCGTGACGCTGGGGCCTCGCAGCAGCTCCTCCATGCGCAAGGAGACGCCCGTGGCGATCTCCAGCGTATGGCCCAGCTCGATCGCGACGAGCGAGTCGAAGCCGAAGCGGGTGATGGGCACGGCGGGATCCAGCTCCTCCGCCCGGACACGCAACCGCCGGCCCAGGGTGTCCCGCAGCCAGGTGGCGGTCTCCTCCAGGGTCGCACTCGAGGACAGCGCCACTGTCTCCGGAGCTGTCGCGCCGGTGTCCGTGGCCTCCTCGCGCCAGGTCGACACGAGGGCCAGCTCGCTGGCGACGAACGCCGCGCGGGTGCCGTTGCGCTGGATCTTCCCGCTGGACGTCTTGGGAATACTGCCGGGTTCAATCAACGCGAGCGCGTGGAGCTGGACGTCGTGCTGCTCCGCGAGCCGGCGGCGCACCAGGGCCGTCACCTCGGCTGCGTCCACCAGCTTGCGGACATCCACCTCCTGGACAACGACGAGCCGCTCCTCACCGTCGATGTCCAAGGCGAAGGCGGCGGTGCAACCGGGGCGGAGCGCGGGGTGGCTCTGCTCGACGGTCAGCTCCAGGTCCTGGGGATGGATGTTGCGGCCGCGGAGGATGATGAGGTCCTTGAGCCTCCCGGAGACGAACAGCTCGCCTTCGTGCAGGAAGCCAAGGTCGCCCGTGCGCAGGAATCGCCTGTCACTTCCGGGCACCTGGGCCTCGAACGCGCGGGCTGTCTCCTCGGGACGTTGCCAGTAGCCCCGCGCCACGCTCGGGCCAGAGACCCAGATCTCTCCCACGGTGCCCGGCGGGCACGGCGCGCACGTCGCGGGGTCCACGACGCGCAGTTCCTGGTCCGGCAGGTTCCCGCCGCAGCCGACGCGCACCTGTCCCTCGGCCGTCGTGTCGACTCGGGCCTCATTGCGCGCCAGCGCTCCGGGCGAGAACGAACGATGGACGGGGAACACGCCCTTCTTGCCGCCCGAGACGATCAGCGTGGCCTCGGCGAGGCCGTAGCAGGCGTAGAGCGCCTCGGGGCGGAACCCGCTCGGCGCGAACGCCTCCGTGAAGCGCGCGAGCACCTCCGGGCGGATGGGCTCGGCGCCGCAGAACGCGACCTCCCAGGCGCTGAGGTCGAGCGCCGCGCGCTCCTCGGGCGTGCTCTTGCGCACGCACAGGTCGAACGCGAAGTTCGGGCCGCCGCTGATGGTGCCCTTGAAGCGCGACACGGCCTCCAGCCACCGGAGCGGGCGCTTGAGGAAGTCCAGCGGCGACATCAGCGCCACGGGGAACCCCATGTAGAGCGGCTGCAGGATTCCGCCGATGAGCCCCATGTCGTGGTAGGGCGGCAGCCAGATGACGCCCACGGAGTCCTGGCGGCTCTCGAACGCGTGAGCGATGAGCCCCAGGTTGTGCAGCAGGTTGCCGTGGCTGAGCATCACCCCCTTGGGTGTGCCCGTGGAGCCGGAGGTGTACTGGAGGAAGGCCAGCGCGTCCGGCCCGACGTCCGCCGGCGTCCAGTCGTGCCCCGTGTCCTCGGGGAGCGTGTCGGTGGCCACCCACTGGAGCGACTGGAGCTCCGGGGCCTGCTCGAACAGCATCTCCGCGAAGGACGCGATGAACGAGGTGGTGAGCACCACCGTGGCCCGTGCATCCTCGATGATGGCCCGCAACCGGGGCAGCGTCCGCCCGAGCCGGAGCGGATCCGGAGGGTAGGCCGGCACCGCGACCCGCTGCGAGTACAGGCACCCGAAGAAGCCCGCGATGTACTGCAGGCCGGGCGGGTACAGCAGCACGACGCGCGCCCCGGCGGGAGCCACCGCCTCCAGCGCCGCGCCAATGCGCCGGGCCCAGCGGTCCAGCTCCCCGCCCGTCATCCCGCTGGCGGCCCCGTCCTCTTCCAGGAACGTGTAGAGCGGGTCCTCTGCCCGGCCCTGCGCCCGCTGACGCAGAAGGCCGACGAGAGACGTGGAGGAGCCAGGAGACGAGGTGGAGTGGGCGGACATGAAGTTCACGTTTCCAGTGTCTCGGGCACCTGGCGGGCCAGGCCTGGGCGGGCGGTGCCGAGCACGACGGGTGAAGGCTCGTCCCCCGAGGTCGGAGGACGGGTTTCACTCGTGATGACATGCAAGTGAGGAACGGCCCCCCGGGGACAGCCGGAGGCCCTGTCGAGGCTCTGGAGGTACAGAGGGGTTACGGAGCCGACACGGACTGCACCACCAGGGCCGGGTCCGCGAGGATCTGCTCCTCGGTGAAGCGGATGTCGCGCCACTGCTTCCCGGAGAAGAGCTCCGTCTGGTCCGAGTAGTAGGGCGAGGCGGGATTGGACGACTGGCCGTAGGTCATCAAGGCTCGCGCCTGCACGCCGGTGTCGGTGAACTCCAGGGCCATGAGGAAGCTGGACCCGGAGGTGATGACGTAGCCGTCCGACGTCAGGCCCGTCTCGCCATTGAGCAGCCTGGCCCGCGCGGGCGGCACGTCGATGAGCGTGGACTGGATGGTGCCGTAGTTGACGACGTTCGCCACGCCGTCGCGGTTGTGGCCACCGTGGATGGGGATGCGCAGGCCGCGGCGCGGGGTGAACTGCACGGTGCCCAGGGGCGCGTCCAGGGAGATGTTCGAGGACGTCAGCAGCGTCACCGCCTGCGCGAGCTTGACGAGCATCGGGTCCTCACCCTGCGCGGGGGCGGGCGTGAGGGTGCCAGGCGTGGTGAAGGGCGCGTTGACGTCGAAGGCCGTGTCGAAGAGCGTGCCCTTGTTCAGCAACTGGTTCACCAGATAGGTCCCGATGAACTCGCGCCAGAGCACCGCGCCCACGCTGTCCACGTCGAAGCGACCGTTCCAGGCGGCGAGGATGGCGCAGGCCCGGGAGAGGTCCACGCTCCTGCCCTGGTAGGTCGCGGTGGGCGTGGCCTGGCAGCGCTCCACGACTCCGGGGCGCAGCATCTCCGCCACGAGGCCGCGGTTGCTGAGGATGGCGGCCTGGAGCTCGTCGAGCGTGAACTTCCCATCCGCGCCGGAGGCCCCTTCCGCCGTCTGCTCGGTCAACATCACCAGGTTCATGCGCGAGCGCGGCTGCTGGCTCCTGCGCGTGGGACCGTGCAGGGGGGACAGGTCCGGCAGGGGCTCCGCCGGATTGGTGAGCCAGTAGCTGTCGTTGGCGTTGAAGACGAAGTCACGCCGCGCGAGCTGAGGCACGCGGGCGAAAGGGATGAGTCCCGGGCTGCGTCCGCCGGGAGTGGCCACCCACTCATTGACGGAGGTGCTGCCGTCGAGCAGCACGAGGTTGAGGTTGCGCAGGAACAAGGTCGCCTGCGGGTCCGCGCCCGAGCTGGCCGTGCGCCAGGCGTCGATCGCCGCGCTGCTCAGGTCGGGCGTGGCCGCGGCGTCCGCGTACCAGGTGTTGCCGTCACGGTCCGCCGCCAGGGTGTTGACCCAGGGGATGCCCTGGATGGTGGCGAAGGCCTCCTTGAACTCCTGGAGGTTGCGCGCGCGGTTCATCGCGTGGAACTGGGCCAGCAGCGTGGAGTTCTCCAGGTTGGCGTCGCGATAGGTGAAGGCGACCGTGGAGGTCCAGTCCGTGGCGCCGGGGATGGCGAGCATGGGGCCGACGTGGCTGCTGTAGAGCGTGCGCTTCACGTTGGTGAGCGAGCCCTCCGGCAGGCGCACGAGGATGGTGTGTTCCCGCGCCGTCATCTGCCGCTCCTGCCCGTCATACAGGTAGTGGGTCGGCTTGCCGGGCACGAGCTTCAGCCGGTACAGCGTCATCCGCTGGCCGGCGGACACCGTGTGCGTCCAGGCGACGTTATCGTTGAAGCCGATGAGCACCCCCGGCACGCCCAGCAGGCTCGCGCCGTAGACGTTCATCACGCCCGGCACGGTGAGGTGGCTCTCCCAGAGCCGCAGCTCGCCCTGCCAGGGAAAGTGGGGGTTGGCCACGAGCATGCCGCGGCCCCGTTGTGAGCGATCGGCGCCAATGGCCCAGCCGTTGCTCCCCGTGTCGTGATCGCGCAGCTCCTTGAAGGCCTCCGGTGACGGCACGGTGATGCGCATGCCGCCCGTGGTCGTGGGCGGCTGGGCATTGGTGACCGCGGCGACGAACTGGTAGCTGCTCATGAGCAGCGCCAGGCTGACGTGGTAGGCCATCAGGTCCACGTCGCTGATGGGCCTCACCCACGCGGCGTTGACGCAGCCAGGGGGCAGTCCGGCGGGGCCCACCTCCTCGAGGTAGCGGTTGTAGCCCGCGACGTAACCCTCGATCATCGACTTCACGTCCACCGGCAACCTGGGGAGCGCCTCCCGCGCGCGGCCGTAGACGTCCAGCGCGAGGTAGCCGAAGTCACTGGCCACGTTGGCATTGCCAGCGCCCGCGCCCAGGAACCGGGCCCGCTCGCTGCGGACCTTGAGGACTTGATCCGCCAGGGCGCAGACGTGCTCCTGGGCAAAGGCATAGCCCTGGCCGAAGGCCGCGCTGCCCAGGTCCCTGGCGGTGATGTGGGGAATCCCGTGGCGGGTGAGCCGGATCGTGGCCTCGTAGCCCGGCGCGGCGATGGGAGGCGGCTCCGGGACCGTGTCTTCACCACAGGCGGCCAGGGTGAAGATCGCGAGGGTCGCGAGCACGCAGCGCAAGAATGTGCCGCGAAACGAGCAGTTCATGAATGACAAGGGAGACCTGGAATAACGGTGGTTGAAGTCAGCCATGTAGACTAAGGAAACATGGCTCAAGTGGTCAAACCGGCAATATGCTTCCTTCGACCACGAGTCCGTCCGGACCTGAAACACCCGCTCATGTCAAAAGCAGGTGTCCGGACAGCACGTCGCGCGGCGGTGTGCTAGGCGACCCGCGCTTCGTCCCGGAGCCGCGCCTCGTTGGCCGGGGGCGAGGGTGCCCAGAGCGCCTCCGGGGGCTCGCCGAAACAGTCCGGCACGACGTGGATGCCGTAGACGCACTCGTGGCGATGCGTGCCCAGCTCGAGCAGCCGCTCGCAGCGCGGTGAATCGAAGTCCACGTCATACAAGGCGGCCGGCCGCTGGCTGCCCACGAGGAAGCGGTTTCCCCCCAGGGGCGCGAGACCGCGGACGAAGGGTGGATCTCCGGGGATGGCCACCTGCCGCTTCCAGCTCCCATCCACCGCCTGCTGCACGACCTGGTTGTTGTGGGTGTCGTTGTAGACGAGCGTGTCCCGGTGCCGCAGCAGGTTGTGGTTGGGCCGCAGGATGCCGTCCTGGCGGGCGACGACGCGCGCGGGCCCCTGGTCTGGCAACAGCACGCCCACCCAGGAGGAGGCCGTGAAGCTCGAGGCCAGGAAGCGCAGGTCGAACGCGCTCGAGGCCTTCGTCTTTCGCGTCCCGCGCCCCAGCCGCCGCAGGAGCGCGTCGGGAAGGTCCGTCAGCGCCTGGATGCGTCGTGAGAGCCGGGACGGGACGAAGCCGAAGGACACGAGCAGCCCCTCGGGGCAGCGTGCCACGCCATTCACATGGACGAAGTCGAAGAAGGCGGGGAGCCGGCGCGGGTCCCGGTAATCGTCGCTCAGCGCTCCGCCGAGCGCGTCCGCCAGCTTCAGCTCCCGGGCCAGCGCGGGGTCCTCCCGCCAGCTCCACGCGCGCAGCACTGCGCCGTCCCAGCCCAGCTTCATCACCATGTCCGATGCGCTGGCCGTCACCCAGACGCCATCCGGTTCGACCAGGAGGTCATGCACCTGGCCGAGGAGGGGATGGCTCAGCTCGCCCACCTGCCTCCACTCGCGATTGAAGACGAAGAGGCGATCCGTCACCGCCACCACGAGCCGCTCCCCGTCGCCGCTGATGCCGCGACCGCCCCTGAGCCCTCCGCGCGGGTTCGGGTCGTACGCGCGAAAGGGACTCTCCGGAATGGGCCAGTCCGCCAGGACGCGCCGCTCCTTCAGGCTGACCAGTCGCACGGAGCCGCTGCGCTCACCGGGCTCGGTGATTCGGATGATGCTGCTGACCAGCAGGCGGGTGTCATTCATGGAAGGAGCTTCATCGAGGCCTGTTTATACATAATCAGGAAATGTTTACATTCGAGATTAATCGCGATTCCTTGACCTCGCGGTATACCGCATGGAACCATCCAAGACACTCGCGGACGCCGGCAGGGTGTCGTGAGTGCCCCTCCCTCCGAAGAAAGGCAGGCCCGCGTGAACCCCGGGGTTGAGCTGTCCCATCAGGTGTCGTCGCTTGCCACGCGCTTCCAGGGCTTCTTGAGGATGGAGCCCTCCGCCGCGAACGCGGGCATCCTCGTGTGGCTCCAGGAGGTGGAGACCCTGGGCGCGATGCTGACGAACGGGGCGGCGGCGCGGCTGGGGCCTCATGCCGCGTCGGTGGACAACCTGCGGAGCTCCGTGCACGCCGCGCTCGGGCGGCTGCTGGACTTCAAGTGGGCCTCCCCGGAGGTCAAGGCGGCGGCGCGCGGGTACATGGAGCGCAACCCGGCGCTGCGGCAGGTGGGCCGCTACCGCTTCTCCACGGACTGGATGTCCAAGTGCGAAGCCGAGTGGCGCGAGGTGCTCTCGCCGTTGATGGGGCAGCCTGGCGCGAGGGTGCTGGAGATTGGCAGCTTCGAGGGGCGCTCCGCCATCTGGCTCCTGGAGAACGTGCTCACGCACCCGACATCGCGCATCACCTGCGTGGACCTGTTCGAGGGGAATGCCGCGCGCTTGTTCGACGAGAACATCGCCACGAGCGGCGCGGGCGAGCGCGTGGAGAAGCTGGCGGGCCTGTCCCATGTCGCCCTGCGCCGGCTTCCTCCCGAACCCGTGTATGACTTCATCTACGTGGACGGCTCACACGAGACGTACGACGTCCTGGAGGACGCCGTGCTGTGCTGGCGGCTGCTGAAGCCGGGTGGGGTGATGACCTTCGACGACTACGGCATGGCCGCCGCGCAGCTCGCGGACTTCCAGGACATCTCGCGCCCGGACGTCGGCATCGACGCGTTCCTCTCCGCTTCGGCCAGGCACCTCCAGGTGGTGCGCAAGGCCTTCCAGGTCACCGTGCGGAAGAACCCGGCCTGAGCCGCGCGCCCTGGGCCTCGGGCGCCTGGAGGAGCCGCTCGAGGGCGTCCGCGGCCGAGTTGTTCCGCTCGTTCTCATGGAAGCAGGCGCGCATGGCGGCCAGGGCCGCGCGCCACCGCGGCTCGCCCACCAGCGAGTCCAGCGATGCGAGCAGGTGCTCCAACTTCAGCGTCTTCGCGGGGCAGGAGATGCCCAGCCCCCGGTGCTCCACCGCGCGCCCCACGCCGGGCATGTCGAACACGAACGGCACCACGACCATGGGCACGCCGAAGTAGATGCACTCCTTCACCGTGTTGAAGCCGCCGTGCGTGACGACCGCGGTGGCGCGCTCCAGCAACTGGAGCAGGGGCGCGGAGTGGACGGCCACCACGTTGGGCTCCGCGTCGTAGGGCTTCGGGTCGTGGGCGGGCGTCACCGCGAAGACGAACTGCCACTGGGGCCTCGCCCGCGCCGCGGCGAACACGGTGTCGAGCACCTGCTGCTCTAGCGCTCGGCGGAAGGCGCCCTGGCTGCCCAGGGAGAAGAGGATGAGGGGCTTGTCGGCGGCGAGCCGCTCCCAGGGGAAGTCCATGGGGGCCCGCTCCAGGTCGATGCTCGGCCCCGCGTAGATGTAGTGGGACTCCACGTAGCCATCGGGCTCGGCGAACTCACGCGGGGCGAGGACCAGCTCTGGCAGCCGGGGCGCGAGCAGGCGCTCGGGCTCCGTCGCGAGCGCCTCCACCGGATAGCCGTAGCGGCGTGCGATGCGCGCGCTGCGCTCGTTCATCCGGGGCGCGATGCCCAGCGCCCCCATCACTCCGAGCAACGCCCGGATTGCGTGGGCGCGCAGCCTGCGGGAGGGCTCCGTGGGTGGGCGAGACAGGAAGGGGTGGATGAACTCGCGGGGCACGGAGGTGTTGAAGAAGACCGCTGGGACTCCATGGCCATGGGCCACCAGCGCCGTGTACGGGAGGAGGGTGTCGCAGACCACCAGGTCCGGTCGCACGCGCTCGAAGACTCCGTCGAGCGCGCCCTCCGCGATGGCCAGCAGCGCGGCGTCGACCCGGCGCGTGAGTGCGCGGAGCTGGCGCACGTGCCCCAGGAACCCGGAGGCCTGGAAGGGGTCGAAGCTGCCCTTGGGCAGTTGCTCCTCGAGCACGGGGATGAACTCGCCCCCGCGGCGGGTCACCAGTTCCTGGCAGTCCAAGGGGCCCGCGTAGACCACGCGGTGGCCTCGCTGGCCCAGTGCCCGGGCGAGCTTCAGGGTGGGATTGATATGGCCATGGCCCGCGAAGGGCGCGAGGAGGATGGTCGCCATGAGGGGAGTCAGTCCTTGATGGCGGGGGTGCTCGCGAGGGCCGTTTCGGAGGCCTCGCGGAACCGCTCGAAGACGGCCTTCGCGCGCCGCAGCCGGCCCATCCAGTCCGCGGTGGGATGCAAGTCGAGCCGGGTGAAGAACGCATCGAAGCGCGCCTGGAACGCCAGCCTCTCGTCGCCGGGGGCGTCTTTCTGGAGCACCATCAGCGCGAGGAAATAGAGGCCGAAGAACCAGAACGCGGCCTCCCGGTGCCGCCCGGCATCGATCATCTCCTGGGTTCCCTCCAGGTAGGCGCGCCTCAGGTGCGCGCGAAGCTTGAAGCCGTACGGGATGTCGCCCCGCTTCACTTCAATCGCGCGGTCAAAGGCCCTCATGAAGTCCGCGTGGAAGTGCTCCACTTCCGCTTTCGACAGGCTCGCGCTGCCCAGCAGCTCCAGCGATTCCTCGTGCAGGGCAGCCAGCCCCTGTCGCTCCAGCAACTCCCCCGAGAGGACGAAGCACTGGCGCACCGTGATGGGGCGCAGGTGTGACAGCGCCACGAGCCCCGACAGGTAGACCAGGGCGGCGTGGTAGTGCATGAGCATCAGCGGATACATCCCCGCCGCGCGGGCCTGGGTGGCCTGCTCCAGGTGCGTCAGGAAGGTGCGCTGGTGTGCCTCGCACCGGGCACGCACCCAGGGGCGCCGGGGGAACTCCACGGCGACGCGCTCGTGCAGCTTCTGGAAGGCGCCGGTCGGGTCCGACAGGATGACCCCCGCCGCGAGGTTGTCCGCGTGCTCCGGGGTCGCGACGATATCCTCGGCGCGCTGGAAGAGCTTCGCGTCCAGGCAGCCGCACTCCACGATGACCTCCTGGTGCACGAACTCCAGGGGCGGCATCCGGACCTCGTTCGCGTCCGTCGTGGCGATGACGATATCGACGTCACGCCACGGCGCGAAGGGCGCGTCCAGCGGCATGCGCGTCGAACTCCCCGCGACATAGGCGCCCAGGAAGCCTGGGATCCGGCTGCCTTCCGTATCGACCCAGTGCTTCGTCCGCTGGAGGGCTTCCCGTACGTTCATGGTGTTCTCGAGTGCGGGCTGGCGGCTCACGACATCCGCAGGATGCGCGCCACCTGCAGCGCGCGCGCGGGATCTCCGTTGACGGAGATCTTTCCCTGGCCGAACAGCGACTGGGCCTCGTTGGGGTCGTTGTAGAGCCGCTGGAAGTCGCTCTCCGAGAGTTCGAGCACCACGTCCGGGGTCTTCTGACGGCCCTCGAAGAGGGTCGGCTGCTGGCGCGACAGGTCCATGGTGAAGGTCCGCACGCCGCTCAGGCGCAGCTCGAACACCCCGCCGATACGCTTCGCCTCCTCGACGTTGCGCTCCAGCGCGGGCTTGATGCGCTCCAGCAGCAGCTTGTCCAGGGGCAGGTCCACGGACGTCCGCGTCGCCACCTTGAAGAAGATGCGGTCCTCCAGCACCAGCGCGTCCAGCGCGCAGCTGAGGAAGAACCGGATGGCCTCCTCGGGCGTCTCCACGATGGGCATGCCCTTGCGGTTGAAGGAGGTATTGAGCAGCACGGAGATGCCGGTGACCTCCTTGAACTGCTTCAGCAGCCGGTAGTACGCGGGGGACACGTCCTCGGTCACCGTCTGGATGCGCGCCGAGAAGTCCTGGTGCACGACGCTGGGGATGCGCGAGCGCCACTCCGGACGCACCGGCGCCACCATGACCATGTACGGGCTCTCGTAGTCGCAGTCGAAGTAGGTGGAGCAGTCCTCGCGCAGCACCGACGGTGCGAAGGGACGGAAGTCCTCACGGAACTTCACCTTGCTGTTGATGAAGTCGCGCATCTCCGGCAGGCGCGGGTCCGCCAGGATGCTGCGGTGGCCGAGCGCGCGCGGACCGAGCTCCGAGCCCCCCTGGAACCAACCCACCACCTTGCCGTCCGCGAGCAGCTCCGCGGTGCGCCGGTACACGTCCTGCGCCGGCTCCTCCTTCAGCAGGTCGTCGTGGTTCTTGAGGGCCGCGTCCACCTCGTCGCGGCGGTAGTGCCGGCCGAACGCCGAGGAGCCCGTGGCCTTCACCCGCTCGCGCTTGAGCACCTCCTGCCAGCCGTAATACGCGCAGCCCACCGCCAGCCCGTTGTCACCCGCCGCCGGCTGGATGAACATGTTCTTGAAGCGAGACTGCGTGCGGATGACGCGGTTGGCCACCGCGTTGAGCGCCACGCCTCCCGCGTAGACGAGGTTGTCCGACGGCGCCTGCTCGTAGCGGTGGTTCACGACGTAGAGCAGGGCCCGTTCCACCTCACGCTGCAGCCACCACGCGAAGTCCGCGTGTGCCTGGAAGCCCTCCTTGAAGTCCGTCTTGTTGCGCGCCGGCCGCGTGAAGCGCTCCATCCAGTCGTAGCGCACGAAGACGCGACCGTCCTTCAGGTCGAAGATGGGGAAGTCGTGCTGGTTCGGGCGGCCAAACGGCGCAAGCCCCATGAGCTTCCCCGGGTCCTCGAAGCCCGCGAACACGTACACGCTCGCCGCCAGGTACATGCCTCCAATGGAGTGCATCGTGAAGTTGGGACGCATGGGGTACTGCTTGATGCCCATGCCGGCCTCGGAGAAGTCCTTGTAGACCGGGCGCATCCGGCCCTGCTCGTAGTGGTAATAGCTGTCCTTCTCGAAGTAGAGGTGCTCCAGTTCCTTGGCGGGCGTCACGCCCAGGGTGCACCCTTCACGGTCCAGGCAGTCATCGAAGGAATTGCCGCTGCCATCGATGATGAGCACCGAGGCTTCGTCGAACGGCGACGCGCAGATGGCGCTGAAGGCGTGCGCCAGGTGGTGGGAGATGGTGACGAGGGGGACGTTGGTTCCCTTCACCACCCGAGGCCCCTGGAACCAGTCGTCCGCCCCCACCAGCATGCCGAAGTTGTCGTTCTGCACGACCACGGCCACGTCGTCGATGGTGATGCCCTCGGCCTGCAGGCAGTAGCTCACCGCGTCCGAGTCGTTGCCACCGTCGTGCTTGCGCCGGGTGATGCGCTCCTTCTCGATGGCCACACAGATGCGCCCATCCTTGATGAGGCACGCCGAGCCGTCGTGAGAGAGACCCGTACCAAGGACGTAGGTGGACTTGACGTTTCGAGCCATTCCTGGATTCTCCGTTTAATGCGCGCTGACGACTCAGTCGCACTGTATTGAAAAACCCGCCTAAGAGGAAAGAGTCCCGCGTTCAGGTTGGCGATGACCTCAGGAACCTCGACGACCCCCTCGTCTTCGGTGGTGGCTCCGCGCCGCCCGATTGACGTCCCTGGAGAATCGCGAGCTCGGGCACCTTGAGGCGCTCCGGTCAACGCCAATAACATCCACAATCCGTCGCGCGTGGAGGGTGGGTTGCGTCTGGCTTTCTCGATGGGTTCATGTGCGGCCAGTTTTACTGGTCCGTTGAGATAAGCTGGTTTTCCTGGAGGTTGACTCGGGGGGCTCGAACCACTGCTCCAACGCCTGCCAGTGAGATGGTCGCCGCACGTGCAGTTCCTCTGGCTGGTGCCAGGGGAACGCGCGCCAGGTCCAGCGCACGGGGGCTGGACGGCATACGGCAGGCGTCCAGCCCTTCGCTGGTTCAGCACCCAGCCCTTCAGGGCTGGAGGATGCTGACTGCTGAACAGTCCGGGGTCGTCGAACGGCGTTTCGGGGTGGCGGGTCGCCCGAGCCAACCGCAGGTTGCGCGCTGTGCCGTCGCGTGCACACCTCCTGGCTCAGGCCTCCCTCGCCTGGGTCTTCACGTTCCCCGGAATTCCCGAATGAGTCCGCCGCAGAACTTCGACACCGGCATTCCCAGCCTCAACGTGCTCCTTGCGGGTGGGTTGCCTCCTCGCCAGTCCATCATCGTCACCGGGACGCCCGGCAGCGGCAAGACGGTGCTGTGCAGCCAGGTGGCCTTCGCGGCCGCGTCGCGGGGCATCCCCGTCGTGGTGGTCACCGTCACTTCCGAGCCTCATGACAAGCTGGTGGATGCGCTGTCCGGCTTCGCCTTCCACAAGCCCGAGGTGCTGGGCGACATGCTGTTCCTCATCAGCGCCTACTCGGCGCTGAAGCGGGGCGCCAAGGAAGCCAGGGACCTGCTCCTCCAGACGGTGCGAGAGCGCGGCGCCCGCCTGCTCTTCATCGACGGCCTGCGCTCCATCCGCGACCTGTGGCAGGACGAGGCGCGGTTGCGCGAGTTCCTCTACGAGCTGGGCCTCGGCCTGGCGGCGCTCAACTGCATTGGCATCTTCACCACGGAGTATCCGCTCCAGCGACTGATGGAACTGCCGGAGGCCACCACCATGGATGGCATCGTGGCGGTGTCCGTCCGGAGCCAGGGCGCGCTCCGCATGCGCCGGGTGGAGGTGGTGAAGCTGCGCGGTCGTCCACACCTGATGGGTGAGCACGTCATGCGCATCACCATGCAGGGCGTGGACTTCCTGCCTCGCCTGGAGGCGACGCTGCCTGCCGTGCCGGAGGCTCCTCTGGACCTCGAACGCAGGGGCTTCGGGCTTCCGGAGCTGGACACCTTGATGTACGGCGGCTTTCCGTCCAACAGCGCCACGTTGATCGCCGGGAGCATGGGCATCGGCAAGACGCTGATGGCGTCGTACTTCGCGCTGGACGGTGCTCGCCGTGGGGAGAAGGCGCTCTTCGTCTCGTTCTTCGACTCACCCGAGCGCGTGCTCGCCCGCGCGCTGCGGGTGGGGCTGGACATGCGGCCCGCGTACGAGTCCGGGATGCTGGAAATCATCAACGAGCTGCCCGCGGAAGCCGAGGCAGACGTCCTTGTCCGCCGCATCCTCCAGCGCATCGAGGAGCGGGGCGTGAAGCGCGTCGTCCTGGATGGGCTGGCGGAGCTGGAGCAGTCCATCATGGAGGGCGAGCGACGCCGCGCCTTCCTGGCATCCCTGTCGCTGCGCCTGCGGCAACTGGGGGTGACGTCGTTGTTCACCCGCGAGGTCTCCAAGGTCGTGGGCACCGAGCTGGATTTCAGCGATTCGCCCGTGGCCATGCTGGCGGAGAACGTGCTGCTCCTGCGCTTCGTGGAGCTGCACGGCCGCCTGCACCGGATCCTCTCCATCCTGAAGATGCGCGACAGCAAGTACGACAGCACCGTGCGCGAGTTCGAGGTGGCCGATACGGGCCTGCGGGTGCTCGCCCCCATGCGTTCCTCTCAGGGATTGCTCACGGGTCAGGCCCGTCCGGTGGGAACCACCATCGGTGGGAGCACGACATGAGCCTGATCCTCATCGCCGAGGACGAAGAGGCGCTCCTGGAAGTGTTCTCCGAGGTGCTGGAGGACCTGGGCCACCGCGTCGTGCGAGCAAGCAATGGCGAGGAGGCCCTGATGCTCGCGCGCACGGAGCCTCCGGACCTGGTCATCAGCGACCACATGATGCCCCGGCGCACGGGGATGCAGTTGTTCTATGCGATGCGCTCGGAGCCCGCCCTGGCGCATGTGCCTTTCGTGCTCCTCAGCGCGGCGCGCCCAACCGGTCGCGAAGAGGCGGAGACGTTCCTGGCCAAACCGGTGGACCTGGCCACCTTCGAGAAGACCGTCAGCGCCGCGCTGGCCCGTCACGAACGGGCCATTCCGGACACACCTCCGCCTTCGCGCGATTCCGCCACCTCCTTGGGAGCGGCGCGCGAGGAGATGCTCAACTGGGTCGCACATGAGCTGAAGACGCCGCTGAGCTCCGCGCGCCTCAACGTCCAGCTCCTGCTTCGCAAGCTGCTCAAGCGTGGCGCCCCCGAAGACGAGCAACGCTCCGCGGAGTCGGTGATGCGCCAGCTCGACCAGATGAACGGGTTGGTGACCTCCATCCTGGACGCCTCGCGACTGGTGGATGGGAAGCTGGAGCTCCAGCGCGTGCCCGCGCCCCTGGTTCCCTTCCTCCAGGAAGTCGTCCAGGACTGGTCCGAGGCCCAGCCAGAGGTGACCTTCCGGCTGGAGGCGCAAGAGCCTCCGGAGCAGGTGTTCTTCGACGCGGAACGGACGCGGCAGATCCTCAACAACCTGCTGTCCAATGCGGTGAAGTATCGCGGCGCCTCTCGCGAGGTGGACATCCGGACGGCGTTGGATCCAGGCGCGGTCCTCATCCATGTGCGAGACAAGGGCGTGGGAATCCCGGCCGCCTCGCTGCCCCACGTCTTCGACCGCTTCCGGAGAGCGGACAGCCAACAGGGGAGGGGCCATGGACTGGGCTTGTTCATCGCCTCGTCGCTCGCCCGGCTTCACGGTGGCTCGCTGGCCGCCCGCTCCCAGATGGGCGAAGGCTCCACCTTCACCCTCCGACTGCCCCTCCGCTCCTGAAGAAGGGGGCCGGGACGCGCTCCCGGCCCCTCTCTCGAAGGCTACTGCTGACGGCCTTCGATGGCGCACATCAGGACCGCCGCGGCGATGCCGAGCCGCCGGTCGAGCAGGTTCCGGTCGTCCATCGAGAAGTCCAGGTCGATCTTCTGGATGAACGGGTTGAACCGCTGGTGGAAGGCGAGGACCTTCGTCTCGCCCAGCTTCCCGGAGAAGGACTGCGGCACCAGGTTGGTGAGGAAGCGGCGCACCAGCGCCAGCATCATGCTGTCCTCTTCAATCTTCCCCGTCTCCTGGTCGTTCGCGTCCAGCACCAGCCACTGGTCTCGGAGGATGGAGCGCAGGCCCTTGCGGCGCAGCGCGCCCACGCGCTCTCCCGTGGCGGCGTCCGTCACGTCGTACGTCATGCCGAAGTCGAGGATGCCGCGCGCCTTGATGGTGAGCAGCTCCTCACGCATCTCCTCATCTCCGTAGATGCGCAGGTCCTCCTTCAGCTTGAAGGCCTTCATCTTCGAGTAGAACGCGAGGTTGCCCACCTCGTCGTAGATGTGGAAGGCGCCGCCGAACAGCTTGAAGAACTTCCGGCGAATCATGTAGCGCGTCTGACCAAAGCGGCCAGCGGCCAGGGAGCTGGGGGAACGGGTCTGGAGTGCGGATGACATGGCCCCCCCCATAGCAAAATCCGCGTCCCGCAGCCGCCCCAAGGGGCCGCCGGTTCCGTGGGCCGGGTCGCGCTCTCCCGGCCAGACTCGGATATGCTCGGGTTGTTACCAGCCCGTGATACAGCGGGGCTTGGAAACTCGCCCGTTCAGACGGAGGCATGCTCTTGATCACCTCGATTCCTCGCCGGGTCGTCACCACGACCCAGACGGATGCCACGAAGCCTCTGGCGCCTGAAGCACCGGTGACGCCCCCGGCCCCCGCGCCCTATTTCCAGGACGGCCTGGAGGCTGCCCGGCCCAGCCCCGTGAATCTCACCGGCCTGGGGACGAAGTCGGCGGTCGCGGAGCCCGCGAGCGTGGTGGCCGCTCCGCCTTCCTCGAGCGGCTCGGCGCCCGTCGGTCCGGAGCTGCTGCACCTCGATGCGGGCTGGACGCCCCAGGGCCAGGGCTACGACGCCAAACGCGATGAAGTGCTCACGACGTACTACTCCGACGAGCACGACGTGCTGCTGTCCGTGCAGGACAAGGGCTCGGGCAGCGAGTCGCTCCAGGTGCAGCTCGGTGGGCTCGACCCCAAGCACCCCGAAGAGGGAAAGCCCACGCACGGCGGTGGTGTCTCGACCGACGGCGAGTTCGTCTACGTCTCCGACACCCGGGGCATCTACGTCTACACGCGCGAGGAGCTCGAGCGCGCGGCGAAGACGGGGACCGTGGCCCAGGCCTCCCAGGTGATGGAGGTCCCATTCCCCGAGGGAGTGAAGGACCCGGCCACTGGCATGGACCTGGTCTCCGCTGGCAGCTACATGACGGTGAAGGACGGCTACGCGTACATCGGCAGCTACAGCAAGGACGGCGATGGCAAGGCGGGCGCTGTCTGGCGTTACAAGCTCGACGAGGAGACCGGCTCCCTCATCGAGGACTCACGCCAGGGACCCATCCGCGCGCCGGACCGCGCCCAGGGCATGACGGTGGTCGACGGCGCCCTGCTGTTCACCACGGGCGACCAGAAGCTCATCTACCAGCCGTTCGAGGCCAGCGCGGACTCCTTCACGGCGAACATCGATAACCGGGTGGATATCAGCAATGGGCTCATCGACCCCTACGCCCAGGGCGTGAACATCATCGATGGCGAGCTGTGGGTGACGTACGAGAGCGGCTCCGAGAAGTATCGCGACAAGCTCAACCCCAAGTACGAGCCGCGCGAACACATCCAGCGAATCCCGCTGGAGGACCTGGACCTCGCCGCGGACTGCGTCACGCCGGAGCAGCTCGAAGGCTGAGCCTGCTCAGGCTCCCGTGGCAGCGTGCGACGCGCCACGGGAGTCGGCGCACCCTCCAGGTCAGGGTGTCTTGCGCATCCGGTTCTTCTGCGGGCTGCCCGCCGCCATGGCCTTCGTCACGCGGGAATAGGCAGACACGTAGGGCTGAAGGACGGTGCGCGGCCAGCGCCCTGGAATCCACAGGTAGCTGAAGAGTGGATGTCTTCGCGCGCCTCTCCGTCGCTTCGTCTCGTAGGCGCTGGGCCCGAGCCAGAGCTTCCGGGCGCCCAGCTCGTAGGCCCGGCGCAGCGGCTCATAGAAGCCGAGGTTGAAGTACAGCGGTGTCTCCGATGCACCCGCCTCGGCGCGACCGACGCGGTAGAACCACACCTCGTCGTGCTTCTGCAGCAGCAGGGAGAACCCGATGGGCTCTCCGCCCTGGTAGCCCACCACGGCCTCGGCTTCGGGTGAGACGTGCTGCTCGATGGCGGACCAGAACGCGGGCGGGTGGCGGATGTGCTCGCTGCCGTACTTCGAATACGTCACCTCGTAGAACCGCTCGAGCAACTCGCCCATCTCACCCATGCGCGAGACACGCTCGAAGCTCACGCCCGCGTCTCGAACGTGCGCCATCTCCTTCTTGAGGAACCTCCGCGCGTCGCTCTTGAACTGGCCCAGATAGGCGTCGAGGCTCTCACCCGGCGGCACGTCGATGACGTTGTCGTCGTAGATGAAGACCTCCTGGAAGGACGTTGAATTGAGCGCCTCTCGCAGCGCCGCATCGTCTCCATCCACTCCGTAGAAGTAGAGGGGGAGTCGCTCACTCGTCGCCAGCTCCCGCAGCCCCTGGAGGATGAGCTCGCGGGCCTGGCGCGCGAGTTCAGGCGACTGGGGCGAGCAGATGATGCCGCTGCGCATGCTGAGGGGGCTGGTGACGAACACTCCTCCATCGATGCCAGCCCCCGTGAGCCGCGCCAGCGAGTGGTAGAGGTCCGCCACCGTGACGGCCACCCGGCTCAGCCCCCCCGCGTTGGCGAAGCCTTTCTTCCAACTGCTGAAGAAGAACTTCTCCAGCGCGTAGGGGGTGTAGATGTTCTGGCTGCGGGTGATGAAACACGGCGCCAGCGCGACGGGGACCTCGCCCTGGCTGACAATGGCATAGCGAAGCGACAGCTCGCCCCGGACCATGAAGGGGAGGTCGACCGCGTCCAACATCCTGAGCCAGCGCCGGCCGAAGAACACACTCGACTCGGACGTGAGGACGTCAAGCGCCTCATCATTCAGGTGGCGGACGGAGTCATGAAACTTCAGGGTCAGCGTCATGGCCGGAGGGCTTCGGGTGCCAGGATGATTCCGCTCAGCCGTTGAGGAGCTGGACGGGCGGGTTTCGCTTGGGAGAAGCGATGTAGCGCGCGAGGTTGGGGCGCTGTCTCATCCGCTCGAAAAACGAGCGCAGGCGCGGGTAGCTGTTCTCCAGCACCTCCATGAGCCCGTTGTCGACGAGCAGCTCCAGGAAGCCGAAGACGCTGGTGTCCGCCACGCTCACCGCGGTGCCGACGAAGAAGCCCTCGCCGCTGCCGTTGTTCCCAATCACCCGCTCGAAGTGGCCGAGCCACTGGGGCAGCTCCTCGCCCAGGATGATGGGGAGCTGCTCGGACAACTCGTCCGGGCTGAGCGACGTCAGGCTGCGCGCGCGTGCGGTCACTTCCTCGACGCCTTCGATGATCATGTCGCAGGCGGCGCTCTCACGCGGGTTCGCGCCATAGAGGCCCCGGGTGCGCGCGACGTGACGCAGGATGGCCAGGCTCTGCACGACGCGGAATCCGTCCGGCTCCTCCCACAAGGGCACCTTGTCGAAGGCCAGCTTTCCGGCGCGCTTCAGCTCCTCGAAGGGAGGCGTCTTCTCCTTCGCCTTCACGTCGAACTTGCCCAGGTCGATGTCCTCGTACTCCGTGCCGGACTCGGCGAGCACCAGGCGGATCTTCTCCGCGACACCTCGACCCGTGAAATACGAAAGACGCGGCAATGATGATGATTGATCGCTCATACAGGGAACGCCGTTGAGAGGGACGGGCTGTATACTAGAGTAGGCGGACAATCCGGAAGGGGCAGACTTCCTTGACCGCTGTACCCGAGCCTCTGGAATCCTCGATGTCCGCTTCACCCTTGCTTGTCCCGCTTGCTCCTGGAATGGCGCTGTGGCCCTGGGCCGCGCTGCGCGGCGCCGGTTTTCCCGCCGAGGATGTGCTCCGGCTCGCGGCACCGAGCGCCGCCGCCGCCGCGGAGGCCTGGCTCGCGACGGGGGCTGAAACACCCGGGGAGGCACTGCGCGCCACGTTCGACGCGGATTTGCTGAATATCAGCGCCGCGCTGCGCTCCCTGGCAGGTGAGACGCGACTGCGCGAGGCCCTGCTCTGGCAGAACCGTCACGCGTACAAGACGGGCGTCGAGCCGCTCGCGGCGCTGCCCGCAACGGCGCGCAACAGCAAGGCCCGGCAACGCGAGCGGCTGGTCGCTTCCTACGTTCAGCGTTACAGCACCAAGAATGACACCATCGGGTTCTTCGGTCCGGTGGGTTGGGCGCGGCTGACGCAGTCGAGTGACGCCTTGCGTTTGTCGCCGGGGCAGCAACTCGTCTCCCGGCGCGCCGTCTACTTCGAGGCGTGGTGCATGGACACGCTCGGCGCCGCGCTGGTCCAGGACGCCACCCTGCGACGTTGGGCGCCGCCTCGGCTGTTGCCGTATTTCCGCCTGGAGGGCCAGGTGCTGCATGGCCCCATGCCCACGCCCGTGGAGCTGTTGCCGTCGCAGGCGCTGTTGCTCGCGCGGTGTGATGGCACGGTCAGCGCAGTGGCCATCGCGGAGGCGCTCACGCGCGGCGCCGAGCCCGCCTTCGCGAACGTGGACGAGGTCTACGACGCGCTGGACCAGGCGAGCGGGATGGGAGTGCTGGCCTGGGGTTGGGACGTGCCGCTGCTGGTGCGCCCGGAGGTGGTGCTGCGCGGTGCGCTGATGGCGATTCCCGATGCGGATGCTCGGGCGCGCGCGCTGGCCCCGCTGGACCGACTGGAGCACGCGCGTGCCGCCGTCGAGGCCGCGGCTGGCTCACCCGAGTCGCTGGACGGAGCGCTCGCGGAGCTGGAGGGCGTGTTCAAGGAAGTGACGGGCGCGCTTCCGACGCGCGCGGCGGGCAAGACGTACGCCTCGCGCACGCTCATCTACGAGGACTGCGTGAGGGACGGCTCGCTGGAGCTGGGGGCTCCGCTGCTCGCGCGACTCGGACCCGTGTTGGAGCTGCTGCTGACGGGGGCTCGCTGGCTGGTGGGCGAGGTGACCCGTCGCACGGGCGTGGGCCTGGAGGCGCTGTTCGACAGGCTGTCCCAGGGAGGAGCGACGGTGGAGCTCACCACGCTCCAGCTCGCCTTCGTCGAGGGCATTCAAGATCCGGCGTCCGCGACGGAGCTGATGCCCATCCAGGAGATTGTCACCGAGCACCGTCGTCGCTGGCGTGAGCTCTTCGCCCTCGAACCGGGTGTCCGTCGTCAGACGCGCACCGTCGAGGCACTGCGCCCCGTGGTGCGAGAGACGTTCATCACGAGCGGAGCGGGGTGGAAGCGCCGCTGGCATGCGTCGCCGGACGTGATGATCGACGCGGCGAGCGACGAGGCGGTCCGCGCCGGGGACTACCAACTGGTCCTGGGTGAGCTGCACTTGTGCAACAGCATCTCCTCGCTCTTCGTGGAGCAGCACCCCGCGCCCGCGGAGCTCTTCGCGCTCGCGGAGCGGTGTGCCACCGAGGCGGATATCATCCCGGTGTTTCCCAAGTCCGAGTGGAGCCAGCGGACGCTGCCGTGCCTGTTCCCCAGAGGCAGCCTCCACTACCTCTCCGGGCAGGAGCCGTCGCCGAACCCTGGTGCTCGCGCCTTGCGCGTGGGTGACCTGGTGGTGGAGCGCCGCGACGGCGCGCTCGAGGTTGTCGACCGGGTGAGCGGGCGCCGCTTCGGGTTGATGGACTTCCTGGCCGTCTATCTGGAGCACCGCTGCGCGAGCGCCTTCGACCTGGCGCTGGGCGAGGACTACTCGCCGCGACTGACGGTGGATGGTGTCATCGTCGCCCGCGAGCGATGGAGCGTGCCGGCGGCGAGCCTGGGCTTCGCCAGTGTCACGGAGGCGCTGGAGCAGTGGCTCGAGGCCCGGCGCTGGCAGCGCGGACTCGGCATCCCTCGCTTCGCGTTCTTCAAGGTGGAGACGGAGCGCAAGCCCTGCTTCGTGGACTTCGACAGCCCGCTCCTGGTGGAGATGATGGCCAAGCTGGTGCGACGCGCGCTGGAGGAAGCTCCGTCCTCGCGGGTCAGCTTCTCGGAGATGGTGCCGGACCCGGACCACCTCTGGCTCACGGATGCGGCCCAGCACCGATATACGAGCGAGCTTCGCGTGGTCTGCGAGCTGTCTTGAGCGACTCCCACGCAGTCGACGTGGTTCACCTCTACTCATGAAGGAGCAGTACGGCATGCGCGCGCCCGAGCCGATTCCCGGCGGAAAGTTGCCTCCCGACATCAAGGCGTTGCACGGGAGGCTGTCCTCCGCGGCCGCGGAGTTCCTCGACTTCGCCGAGCGCGTCCCGGAAGCCTTCGCGCGGCACAGTTTCGCGCCGAGCGAGGCGTCACCGCTCTTTCCCTACCAACTGCATGCCTGGCCCCTGTTCATCGACGCCACGGCGGTGTTGGCGATGCGGGAGATGGCCACGAAGCTGTGCCGACTCATCAAATGCGCGCCACGGCGGCTGCTCGGGGACGCCGCCAGCGCGGCGGCCTGGTACGGGCTCTCCCAGGAGCGCGCCAGCGAGGCGCTGGACTGCCTCGCGCGCACGGACGACGCGCGCGGAGCCATCAGCCGGGGTGACTTCATCCACGATGGCACGGCCCTGAAGTGCCTGGAGTTCAACCTGACGGCGGGGGTCGGCGGCTGGGAGACGGCCTTCCTCGTCCAACAGGTCATGTCGCAGCCCGCGATGCACCGCTTCGCCACCGAGAAGGGGCTGCGCGTCCGTCAGCCCCATACCCTGCGCGTCTTCTTCGCCAACATCGTGGACTGCGTGCGCCGCGACACCGAGTGGGAGGGCGAGTGCAACATCGCCATCCTCTTCCCCCCGAGCGGACTTCCGGGGCCGGCGCTCGCGGAGCAGGCGTGCCGACTCTTCACCAGCCAGCTCATGGAGATCCTCCGTCCTGAGGGCGCGCGGGGCGAGGTCTTCATGACCACCTACGGCGCGGTGAAGAGCGCCGAGGGACACCGCCTCACCACCCAGGGCAAGCGGCTGCACGCGGTGGTCGAGTACGAGGCCCGGGATCGTCTCCTGATGGCGGGCCCGGAGTTCATCGAAAACGCGCGGGCCGCCACCGCCGCTCGCTCAATCAGCCTCTTCAACGGTCCCGCTCAGGACGTGCTCGACGACAAGCGCAACCTCGCGCTCCTGTCGGAGCGTGTGACGTCCTCCGCGCTGTCCGCCGAGGAGCAGGCGCTGGTGCGCACCCACGTGCCCTGGTCTCGCCGCGTCGAGCGGGCCCACGTCGAGCGCGGGGGCGAGCGCGTCTTCCTTCCGGAGCTGCTGTCCACCCGGCGCGAGGAGCTGGTGCTCAAGGCGGGGCGGGACTTTGGCGGCGCCTCGGTGTTGCTCGGGGAGTCGACGCCCGCGCCCGTGTGGGACGAAGCCGCGCGCAAGGCGCTCGATGAGGGTGGCTGGGTGGTGCAGGAGCGGGTGCGGTCCGCGCCCTTCCACTACTTGGGACCCGACGGTGGGGTGCTGCCTCACAGCGTCATCTGGGGCCTCTTCGTCCTCGGTGAAACCTACGGCGGCCACTCGCTGCGCCTGTGCCCCATGGGAAAGGGCACAGGCGTCGTCAATGTCTCGCAGGGCGCGATGTTCGCCGCCCTCATCGACTTGGAGTGAGCCGCCGGCTCCGCGTCACTGCTCGCGGTACTCGCGACCGAGCGTCTGCTGCTTGCGCATCTTCTTCATCGCGCTCACCGCGATGGAGGGGATGAGCTTGGGGCCGATGCGCGCCAGCATGGACCAGGTCCACCACCAGTAGTTGGTGGCGATGGCGTCCTCCACCGTGTACACGCGGTGCCACCAGCCATAGGGCAGGTAGAGGATCTCCCCGGCCTCCAGGACGAAGTCATAGTCGGGGATTTTGCCCGCGGGCAGCTCGTCCGGCTTGCCCCCGTGCGGTGTCAGGTCATGCGCGCTCATCACCGACCAGGGGTGGCTGAGCTTCGCCGGCCGCAGCTCCGCGTCCCGTGACGGCGCGTACAGCTGCCACTGCTTGCGGCCCACCATGACGGCGTGCAGGTTGTGCGCGCGGTCGAAGTGGAGCTGGGTGAAGGTGCCCTTCGGCCCCATGAAGAAGAGCTGTTCGGTGAGGCGCCGCTGCACGGCGTACTCGTCGAAGCGCACGTCGCGGTGCAGGGCGGGGAGGGTGCGGAACAAGTCGTTGCCGATGAGGTAGCCCGGCGTCTCCTCGCCGTCCTTCACCTTCAGCGAGGCGACGTAGTCGCGCATGGTCATCTTCCGCACGCGGCCCACGCGCTCCACGTCGCCAGCGGGGCGTGCGTTGTAGCGCAGCCACTCCACCGGGACGCTCACGTCGCCGTACTGCTGGATGAACCAGTCGAAGGTCCACCGCTCGGCGGCGGGCCAGCCCTTCATGGCATCCGTGAAGATGATGGGCTTGTTGTTGGCTTCGAGGCCTTCGTAGAAAGCCCGACGGTTGTCGAGCGGCATGCGCTCGGGGACCTGGGGCCCGACATCCTTCTGCACGGTGGCGGTGCTCATGACAGCTCTCCTGGGTGGCGCGTCACGCCGCGTTTTCTTCGGCCGGGGCCTTGGGGCCCTCGCGCGTCAGTCGCTCGAAGTTGTTGTCGATGCCGTGGCGCACGTCCGCCAGCATGTGGATCTCGAACTCCTGGAACGCGAACGACGGCCACGCGCGCAGCAGCGTCAGCAGCGTCTCGTGCGAGTCGGCGTTGATGATACAGAGGCCCATCTTCGGGAGGACGTAGTAGGCACAGTCCATGGTGCCGTCCTGGAGGCGGGCGCCCACCCACTCGCGGACGGAGCGGTTGAGGGCGATGGGGTCCGGGGGCACGGGGCCCGAGGTGCGGTCCTTGACGTAGATGAGGTACTTCATCGGGGCAGCTCCTTTGGGGAGGGTCAGCGGGAAGGCGCGGGCCGCGACTTCGCGAGGCTCCGGCGCATGTTCTGCAGCAGGCCGCGAGGCGTCTGCCGCAGGAAGAAGTGGTCGCCCAGGAACGTCTGGGTGAAGAACGTTCCGGAGGTGAGCTGGCGCCAGGCCTCCGTCGCGTCCTCGGGGACGTAGTCGTCGAAGCCTCGGAAGGCGGACAGCGGACAGGCCAGGGCGGGGCCCGGCTTCCACGTGTAGCCCTCGCACACGGCGGTGTCCGCCAGCAGGGTGGTGCGAATCAGCTTCAGCAGCTCTTCCGCCATGTCGCCCGAGACGGAGATGGCCTCGCCCATGCGCCGGGCCTCGGCCGCGTCGATGTCGTGGGTGATTGCCGTGGGCGGGTGGGCCTTCAGCGTCTGGGGCGCGCGGTAGCTGGCGACGAAGAGGTGCAACGGCGTGGGGAGCCCCCGCTCGCGCAGCGCCCGCGTCAGCTCGTACGCGAGCAGCGCGCCCATGCTGTGACCGAACAGGGCGAAGGGCTTGTCCCCGTGGCGCGCCACCACGTCCACCAGGAAGTCGACGACCCGCGGCAGCTCACGCAGGGGCGGCTCACGCAGCCGGTTCTCCCGGCCGGGGAGCTGCACCGGGCACACCTCGATGTCCTGTCCCAGCTCCGCCTGCCAGGTGCGGAACAGCGACGCGCTGCCGCCCGCGTGGGGCAGGCAGAACACCCTCACCCAGGCGCTCGGCTGCGGGACGTGGAAGGCCAGCCACTCCGCCGCGGCCAGGGCGGGGGAGGGCGACACCGGGGATGTCATGAGAGCACCTCGCGGCGAGCGACAGGGGCCTCGGCCTGCCGGGCGGGCATGTCGATCAGCTTCTGGTACACGACGCGGTTGGCGGCCACCATGCGCGGCAGGCCGAAGAGCTCCACCACGCGCTGCTGTCCGGCGAGGCCCATGCTCCGAGCGCGCTGGCGGTCCTCCAGCAAGTGGAGCTGCGCGTTGGCGAGTGCCTCGATATCCACCTCGCGCGGGCCTCCTGGCGCGCCGGGCAGCACCGGGACGAGCATGCCCGTCTTCTCGTGCTCGACGATCTCCGCCGGGCCTCCAGACCTCGTCGCCACGAGCGGGAGCCCGGAGGCCATGGCCTCGATGGCCGTGTAGCCGAAGGGTTCGTACAGCGAGGGCACCAGCGCCAGGTCCGAGATTCGGTGCAGCAGTCCGAGCTGGCGACGCGGCAACTTGCCCAGCAGCTTGATGCGGTGGCGCAGGTGCGCGTAGCGCTGGGTCAGCCCTTGCACCATCTGCGTGGACTCGCGCGAGTCGGTGCCGCCCGCCAGGAGGAAGCGCACCTCTGGACGTTTGGCGAGCACGCGCTCGGCGGCGGCGAAGATGGCGGTGATGCCCTTCTGCGGATGGAGCCGGCCCGTGTAGAGGACGACCGGGTCATCGGGCGTGGCCACCGTGGCGCGCAGCCGCGCGTACTGCTCGGGAGTGTGCGAGGGCTCCAGGAAGGGCCCCGCCTCCATGCCGCAGTGGATGGTGTGCAGCAGCGACGCCGACAGCCCGTAGGTCTCCCGGATGAGCTCGCTCATGGACTCACTCACCGAGATGACCGGTGTCGTGCCGTCGTAGAAGCTGCGCTCCTCCTCGAGGATCTCCGGGTCGGGCGTCTGGCCCCACCAGCGCTCGGCGGGCTCGGAGATGTAGTGGCTGGTGCCCAGCACGGGCACGCCGGCCTCGCGGCCGAGCACCCGCGCGGCCCGGTGCGTGTGCCACTGGTGGAAGTGGATGAGGTCCGGCTGCTCCTCGCGGATGCGCTCGCGGCCGTGGTGGACCAGGTCCTCGTTGAAGAGGCGGATGCCACGCACCAGCGAGAGCTGCGCCGCTTGCGAGAGGCTGCCCCGGCTCGGAGGGACCAGGTGAACGGTGAGGTTGGGCTCGCGAAGCACGGCCGGCTCGCCCGGGGTGTACGCCACGACGGTGACCTTGCACCCGCCACGGGCCAGCCCGCGGGCCAGTTCGTAGACGTAGGTGCCCACGCCTCCGGCCACGTTCGGGGTGTACTCCATGGCCAGGATGAGGGCCTTCAGGGGTGCGGAGTTGGGAGATGCCATCGGCTGTTTCTCGAAAGGGGTGGGAGCGCGGCTAGCGACTGGCCGCGACCTCTTCGGGGGTGAGCTCCGCCAGCATCTTCAGCAGGGCCTCGACTTCCGGATCATCATGGCCGGGGCTCTTGCGCTGCTCGGCCACCAACGCCGCCAGGCGGGCGACCGTCGGTGCCTCGAACAGGGACTGCAGTGGCACCGTGAAGCCGAAGGTGTCCCGCAGGCGACCCACCACCGTGGTGGCCAGCAGCGAGTGCCCCCCGAGCGCGAAGAAGTCGTCGTTGAGCCCCACCGGCCGCACACCCAGCACGTCCTCCCAGATGCGCGCCACCGTCCGCGCGTCCTCCGTGTCGGGTGACACGTACTCCGTGGACAGCGCGGGGCGCGAGTAGCCCGCGGACGCCGCCTCTTCATGCTCCCGGGCCTCGAGCGTGCGCTCCGGTGCTGGAGCGGAAGCCAGCGCGCGGTGTCCATCCGGGGAGACCCAGTAGCGCTTGCGCTCGAAGGGATACGTGGGCAGCGGGACGCGCAGTCGTCGCTCCCCTCCGTGGAAGGCCTCCCAGTCCACGTCCACGCCCGAAAGCCACAGCTGCCCCAGCGCGCCGAGCAGCACGGCCGTATCCGGCTGCCGCGTGTCCGGGTGGCGCAGTGAGGTCATCGTGGTGGGCGCCTGCGGGAGCGCGCCGGGCTGGGCGGCGAAGGTGGACAGCGTGCGTCCGGGACCGACCTCCAGCAGCACCTGCGCGGGCCGCAACAGCGAGAGCCCCGCCGCGAAGCGCACCGGCTGGCGCAGGTGGCGGGCCCAGTACGCCGGGTCCGTCGCCTCGGCGGCCGTCACCCAGGTGCCCGTGACGTTGGAGAGGTAGGGCAGTTGGGGCGCGGAAAGCTTGACCCGCCGCACGCGCTCGGTGAACGGCGCGAGGATGGGGTCCATCATCGCGGAGTGGAACGCGTGCGAGGTGTGCAGCTTGCGAGCCTGCACGCCGCGCTCCTCGAGCCGGGCCCGCAGTGCTTCCACCGCGTCGTCGGGTCCGGCGACCACCGTCAGCGAAGGCGCGTTCATCGCGGCCACGGACACGCGCGCGTCCAGCAGCGGCGTCAGCTCCGTGTGCGGCAGCGCGACGGAGAGCATGGCCCCCGAGGGCAGCTCCTGCATGAGCTTGCCGCGCGCGGCCACCAGGGCCAGCGCATCCGGCAGGCTGAAGACGCCCGCGAGGCACGCGGCCACGTACTCACCGATGCTGTGGCCAATCATCGCTTCGGGCTGAACGCCCCAGCTCATCCACAGCCGGGCGAGCGCGTACTCGATGGTGAAGAGGGCGGGCTGTGCCAGTCGCGTCTGCTGCAACTGGCGCTGGGCCTCCTCCGCGCGGTTCGCGGCGGGGAAGAGGACCTCGCGCAGGTCCTGGCCCAGGTGCGGCGTGAGCCGGGTGGCGCAGTCGTCCACCACCGCGCGGAAGGCGCGCTCGCTCTCGTAGAGGCCCTGGGCCATTCCCGCGTACTGCGCGCCCTGGCCGGGGAACATGAAGACCGTGGAGCGGCCCGTGCGCTCCTCGGCGGCGGACAACTGCCGCGCGGTGTCGCCCAGCGCCGTGAGCGCGTCCTCGCGCCCCTGACACACGATGGCGCGGCGATGCGCGTGGCGACGCCTGCCGACCTGGAGGCTGTACGCCGCGTCCGCGGGCTCCAGGCCCGGGTTCGCGCGAAGGTGCTCCGCCAGCCGCTGGGTCTGCGCGGCGAGCGCGGCGGGCGTGCGAGCCGACAGGAGCAGGAGCTGCTGCGCGCGGGCGGCCCGGACAGGGGCTCGCGTCGGCGGCTCCTCGAGGATGACATGGGCGTTGGTGCCACCCATGCCGAAGCTGCTCACGCCAGCGCGCCGGGGCCCGTGGGCGGAGGCCTTCCACTCGCGCAGCGTGGTGTTGACGTAGAAGGGGCTCTCGTCCCAGGGGATGTTGGGGTTGGGCGTCTCGAAGTTGAGGCTGGGCGGCAGCTTGCGGTGCTTGAGCGCCAGCGCCGCCTTGATGAGGCCCGCCACGCCCGCCGCCGCGTCCAGGTGGCCCACGTTGGGCTTGAGCGAGCCGATGGCGCACGTGCGCGGCCCCGCCGCCTCGTCGCCGAAGGCCCGCGTCAACGCCTGCACCTCGATGGGGTCTCCCAACGCCGTGCCGGTGCCGTGCGCCTCCACGTAGCCGATGCTCGCGGCGGACACGCCCGCGCTGCCCAGGGCCTCGGAGATGACGGCGGCCTGTCCCTCGACGCCCGGCGCGGTGTAGCCCACGCGCGCGGCGCCGTCGTTGTTCACCGCGGAGCCCTTGATGACGGCGTAGATGTGACTGCCATCCGCGAGCGCGTCTTCCAGCCGCTTGAGCGCCACCACTCCCGCGCCGCTGCCGAAGACGATGCCCTTCGCCTGCGCGTCGAACGAGCGACAGCGCCCATCCGGCGAGAGGATGCCACCTTCCACGTAGCGATAGCCGCCCTGGAGCTGGAGGTTGATGGACACGCCTCCCGCGAGCGCGACGTCACACTCCTGGTTGAGCAGGCTCTGGCAGGCGACGTGGACCGCGACGAGCGACGTGGAGCATGCGCTCTCCACGTTGAAGCTGGGGCCGCGAAGGTCCAGCTTGTAGGAGACGCGCGTGGTGAGAAAGCTGCCCGCGTTGCCCAGGTTGAGCTGGAGCGGGTCCGCGGTGCGAAGGAGCTCCGCGTTCCCCATCAGGTTGAGCAACAGATACGTGCTCAGGGCCTGGCCACCGAAGACGCCCACCAGCACGTCCTGGGGCGGCGCTCCCTGGCCCGCGTCCTCCAGTGCCTCCAGCGCGCACTCCAGGAAGAGGCGCTGCTGCGGGTCCATCACCTCCGCCTCGCGCGGCGTGTAGCCGAAGAAGGCCGCGTCGAAGCCCGCCACGTCCTCCAGTCGCGAGGCCACCTTGATGAAGTGGGGATCCGCGAGCACCTCCGGGGGCAGGCCGGCCTTCAGCACCGCGTCGTCCGACAGAGGCTCGATGGCCTCCACGCCGTCGCACAGGTTGCGCCACAGCTCATCCAGGCCGCGTGCGCCCGGGAAGCGCCCGGCCATCCCGGTGATTGCGATCTCCATGCCCGTGTTGCCTTCCGACACGCTGGTTCCTCCCCCTCAATTGCCGGACTGGCGGCGCTGCTGGATTTGCTCCCGGCGCCGCGCTCCTCGGCTCCTCCGGTCGCTGGTGGTCGTCGTCGGCGCCGGGTCCTGTCCGCGCGTCAGGAGCCGCGCCATGGCGCTCAGGGTGGGGTTCTCGAAGAGCGCCACCACGGGCACGTCCGTGCCGAAGCGGCGCTTCACCTCGTTGATGACCTTCAGGCCAATCAGCGAGTTGCCACCCAGCTCGAAGAAATTCTCGTGCAGCGACACGCTCTCCACGCCCAGGAGGCGCCGCCAGATGTCCGCCAGCTCGCGCTCCGCGTCGTCCATGTTCGTGGGCGCCGCGCGCTCTCCCTTGGGCGCGTCGTCCGTCTCCACCGGGCCCATCAGGTCCTGGAGGAAGCTGGCGCTGCGGGCCATGGCCGCGCGCAGGTCCTGCGTGGACACCACGACGTGCGTGGGCATCTGCGCGAGGACGCGCTCGAACACGTCCACGCCCTCGGTAGGGGACAGGGCGTGGGTGAGCATCGCCTCGCGCAGCGCGTCGGCCCCGCCGGGAATCTGGGTGGTGACGGCCTGGCCCACCTCGCGCCACGTGTCCCAGCCCAGGGAGATGACCGGCAGGCTCCCCGTCGCCGAGGCCTGGTAGGCGAAGGCATCCTGGAAGGCGCACGCCGCGCAGTGGTCGATCTGCCCGGGCTCGGCGGTGAAGGCCGTGCGGGATGAGCAGAGCAGGAGGAAGTCGAGGGGCATGCCCTTCAACAGCTCGTGCAGGACCCACGTGCCTCGCACCTTCGGACGGAGGACATTTTCCACCGCCTTCCGGGTGCGAAGCTGGGCGAGCCCACCCGCGGGCACACCCGCGGCATGGATGACGCCATGCGGATCGCCAAAAGTCTCACGCGTGCGGCGCATCACCTCCGCCATCTGCCCCGCGTCGCCCACGTCCGCCTGGAGTACCAGGACCTCGGACCCGAGTGACTCCAACACGAGGACCCGGCGAATCCGCTGGCTCACCACGTCCTGCTCGTCGTGTGCGCCCAGCCACGCATCCCAGTGGCTTCGTTCCGGCATCGCGCGGTGACCCACCAGCACCAGCCGGGCCTGCACCTTGCGCGCGAGAGACTCCGCCAGTACCAGGCCGATTCCGCCCAGGCCGCCGGTGATGAGGTACGTGCCCCGAGGCCGCAGCCGCGTCGGCGCGCCCGTCTCCGGAGGCGTCAGGTGCGCGGGCTCCAGCGACTGCTCCCAGCGGTGGGCGCCTCGCAGCGCGACCGCGCCGTTGGAGGACGTCGCGGTGACCTCACCCGCCAGCCGTGCCGCCAACGTCGGCAGCTCCGTCGGACTTTCGGGCAGCTCCACATCGAGCGTCCGACACGTGAGGCCCGGCACCTCATGGGGCAGCACGCGACATGCGCCGAGCAGCGTGGCCTTCTCCGAGGCGAGTGACTCGTGGCCGGTGACGGACTGCACTCCGGTGGAGACCACCGTGAGGTGTACCGACCCGGACGAACCCTGGCCTCCCAGCGCCTGCGCCAGGAAGAGCAGGCTGAAGAAGCCCGTGTCCTGGGCGCGCTCCACGCCTTCCAGGCCCGCGCCAGTCGCATCCACGCTCCACAGGTGGACGATGCGGTCGGGTCGCGGCCCGTCCTCGGTGAGCGCGGCCAGCAGCGTCGCGTAATTCTCCGCGCGGCCCGGGTTCACCTCGAAGTCTCCGTCCTCCAGTCGCCGGAAGTCAGGGCCGGACTTCACGCGGGTGACCCGGCCGCCGGTCTCCATGAGCCGCGCCGCCAGCGCGTCACCCAGCCCCCGCTCGTCGACGAAGACGAGCCAGTGACCCAGGGTGGCCGCGGGCACGCGCGGGGCGAGCGTCCGCTTCCACGACGGCAGGTAGTACCAGTCAGAGGCGTCCTTGCGCCGGGCGAGCGAGGCCTCTCCGCCAACGATGGCGCCCACCAGCTTCGGGTCCAACCAGTGCCGCTTGCGCTCGAAGGGGTAGGTGGGGAGCACCACGCGCCGCCGCTTCTCTCCGGCGTAGAGGCGCTTCCAGTCCACCGGCACGCCGGCCATCCAGAGCCGGCCCAGGGTGGTGAGCACGAAGCGCACGTCGGAGCCCGGCTCGCGAGGAGCGCGCATCGACGTGAGCACGACGGTGGACTGGTCGCGAGCCACCTGGAGCCGCGCGAGCGAGCCCAGCGTCCGGCCGGGGCCCACCTCCAGCAGCACGCGCGAGGTGTCCTCCATCAGGCAGCGCAGGCCGGGGCCAAAGCGCACCGTCTGCCGGAGGTGCCGCACCCAGTAGCGCGGGTCCGTGGCCTCCTCCTCCGTCACCCACGTCCCCGTTACACCGGACACGAAGGGCAGCTTGGGGGTCTGCAGCTTCAGCCGGCTCACGAAGGCGGAGAACGCCGGCAGGATGGAGTCGATGATGTGCGAGTGCGCGGCCACGTCGATGTGGACCCGACGGTGCTCGATGCCACGCGCCGCCAGCTCCGTCGAAAGCGCGTCCACGGCGGCGGTGTCTCCGGCCACCACGCACTGAGTGGGTCCATTGACGGCGGCCAGCGACAGCCGCTCGCTCAGCAGCGGCAGCAGTTCCTCCTCGGACAGGGCCACGCTCACCATGGCGCCCGAGGGGAGCTGCTCGAAGAGGCGGCCTCGCTCGGTCACCAGGGCGAGCGCATCCTCCAGGGAGAAGACACCCGCGAGGCAGGCGGCGACGTACTCGCCCATGCTGTGGCCAATCATCGCCTCGGGCTGGATGCCCCAGGACTCCCACAGCTTCGCGAGCGCGTACTCCACGGTGAAGAGCGCGGGCAGGCCCACGGACGGGCGAGGCAGGGGCGCCGAGGCGTCCGCGTCTCCAGGCGGGTAGAGCACCGCGCGCAGCGACGGGCCTCCCCGGCGCGACAGCAGGGCGGCGCACGCATCGAAGGCCTCGCGAAAGGCGGGCTCCGTCTCGTACAGCTCCTGCCCCATGCGCACGTGCTGGGCCCCGCCACCGGGGAAGAGGAACACGACGGGACGTCCACCGTCCTTCGCCATGCCGGTGAACACGCGCTCCGGTGCCCCATCGGTCAGCACGGTGGCCGCGTCCTGGCCGTCCTCGCAAATCACCACGCGCCGATGGGCGAAGGCCTTTCGGCCGATCTGGAGGGTGTAGGCCACGTCCGCCAGTTCCTGCTCCGGACGCGCCGCCAGGTGCGCGCCGAGGTTGTGGCTGAGCGTGTCCAGCGCGCCCGGCTTCTTCGCGGAGAGGGCCACCAGCTTCCAAGGCCGGGTGGGGCCGGAAGGCGCGGGAGGAGGAGGCGCTTCCAGCAGCGCGTGGGCGTTGGTGCCGCCAATCCCAAAGGAACTCACGCCCGCGTGGCGCCGGTGGCCATGGGGCTGCCAGTCCTTCAGCGTGGCGTTCACATAGAAGGGGCTCCGGGCCCAGTCGATGTTGGGGTTGGGCGTCCGGCAGTGCAGGGTGGGAGGGATCTGCCCGTGCTCCACCGCGAGCGTCGCCTTGATGAGGCCGGCCACGCCCGCCGCCGCGTCCAGGTGGCCGATGTTCGACTTGACCGAGCCCAGCGCGCAGAAGCTGGTGGCCTCGGTGCCCGCGCGGAAGGCGCTCGTCAGCGCGGAGACCTCCACCGGATCTCCCAGCAGCGTGCCGGTGCCGTGCGTCTCCACGAAGCCCACTTTGTCCGGCGTCACGCCCGCCAGCGCATGGGTGCGGGCAATGACCTCCGCCTGCCCCTCGGAACTGGGGGCGGTGTAGCCGAGCTTCGAGGCGCCGTCGTTGTTGACGGCCGTGGCGCGGATGACGGCGTGGATGTGGCTGCCATCCGCCAGCGCGTCCTCCAGCCGCTTGAGCACCACCACGCCCACGCCACTGCCGAAGAGCGTTCCCTGGGCCTCGGCATCGAAGGGGCGACAGTGCCCGTCCGGCGACGCGATGCCACCGGGCTGGTGCACGTAGCCGGTGCGCTGGGGCATGTCCACGGACACGCCCCCCGCGAGCGCCACGTCACACTGGAAGCCGAGCAGCGCCTGACAGGCCAGGTGGGTTGCGACCAGCGAGGTGGAACATCCCGTCTGCACGTCGAGGCTCGGACCCTTGAGGTCCATGTGGTACGCGAGCCGCGTGGCGAGGAAGTCCTTGTCGTTGCCAATCATCACCTGGAAGCTGTCGCCTGAATCGAGCAGCTCCGGGTGCGTGTGCAGGTTGAAGAGCAGGTAGGTGCTCAGGCTCGTTCCGGCGAAGACGCCCACCGAGCGCGACTCCGTGTCCAGCCCGTGGCCCGCGTGCTCCATCGCCTCCCAGGCGCACTCCAGGAAGATGCGGTGCTGCGGGTCCATCAACGCCGCCTCACGCGGCGAGTAGCCGAAGAAGCCCGCGTCGAAGGCATCCACCTGCTCCAGCACTGCCCCGGCCTTCACGAAGCCCGGCTGCCTCAGTCGCTCTTCGGGGACACCCCGCGCGCGCAGCTCGTCGTCCGTGAAGAAGCGGATGCCCTCCACGCCGTCGCGGAGGTTGCGCCAGTAGGCTTCCACGTCCGGAGAGCCCGGGAAGCGGCCGGCCATGCCGACAATGGCAATGGCCAGTGCATCGCCGTCATTCAGGTTGTCTTCGCTCATGGCGGTCGAAGCACTCACAGGCAGGAGGAGAATCAGGGGGAGCGTGTCTGGAACGTACGAACGGTCCGCACATACGGTTTCAAGGCGGAGGAACGTCCGTGACGAATGTGCTGGAGCCGTCGCCCGCGGCGGTCCCCCGGCCGCCGCGAGTCACCCGAGGCCGCGAATCAGCTCGCGGTGCGGGCGGTGGGTAGGGCTTCGTCGCGCGTGTTCGTGAGCGAGAACGCGTCGGCGAGCAATTCGTAGGACCGCAGCCGGGCGCGGTGGTCGTGGACGATGGTCGTGATGAGCAGCTCGTCCGCCTGGAACTCCTCGGCCATGCCCAGCAGCTGCTCCTTCACCTGGGCCGGAGCTCCGCAGACGACGCGCTTGCGGTCGAACTCGAGCGTGGCCTGGTCCTCGGGCGTATAGGCGTAGGCCTCCGCCTCCTCGATGGAGGGAATGGGCTCTTCGTTGCGGCCCCGGCGGGTGTTGATGGTCAGCAGGTCGCTGCTGCGGGCTATCCGCCGAGCTTCCTGCTCCGTCGGTGCACAGATGACATACACACTGACGGAGGAACGAGGCGCCGATTGCACGTGAGAGGGCTGGAACCGCGCGCGGTAGCCGCGCGTCACCGGACCGCCGTGAATCGGATTGAAGAAGTGGGCGAAGCAGAAGGAGATTCCCAGCCGCGCGGCGAGCACGGAGCTCTGCTCACCCGAGCCCAGCGCCCACAGCTGCGGCATCCCCGGCGCCATCGTCCGCAACCCCAGCCCCTGGAACTCCGCCGTCGCGGGCGTGCTCCCCGAGATGAAGGCGATGAGGTCCTCGAGCTTCGTCGGGAAGCTCTCGTTGCTCGCGGGGACGCCGTACGCCAGCGCCTTGGCCACCAGGTCCGCGCTGCCAGACGTCCGCCCGATGCCCAGGTCGATGCGTCCCGGGTGGAGCGCTTCCAACAGCCGGAAGACCTCGGCGACCTTGAAGGGGCTGTAGTTCGTCAGCAGCACACCGCCCGTGCCTACACGGATGCGCGACGTCGCCGCCGCGACATGCGCCACCATGATTTCGGGGGCGACACCGGCGAAGTGTCCGGAGCCGTGGTGCTCCGCGACCCAGAAACGGTGATAGCCGAGCTGCTCCGCCGCACGGGCCAGCTCCACCGTGTTCTGGAATGCCTCACGTGTCGTGCTGCCTCGGGCGACGATGGAATGGTCAAGGACACTGAGCTTCACGGCGAGCGCTTCTCCCGGGGCAAGTGACACCCTCGGCCGTGGACGACACGGGCCGGGGCGTCGAGTTGACCGCGTTTCGTTGGGGGTCGTTACTATAATAGCACCGTCAGCCGTGAGAAATGAGGCTTGGCTGATTTTGTTTGAACTCCGAGAAAATGTGACAGGCAGGAGTGCTGTGGTTGCGCGGACTCCTCCTTCTTCCCGGCCGCGACCTGTTATCAGCACCTCCCACATGTTCCGACGCGTCATCACGCACCCGCCCGCCGTCTTCGGGCTCACCTGGTTCGCGCAGCTGGTCTCCTCGCTGGGCTCGGCGCTGGCGGGCTTCTCGGTGATGGTCCACGTGTATCGGAGCAGTGACTCCATCACCGAGTACTCGCTCGCCTCGTTCTTCTCGTTCCTGCCGATGGTGCTGATTGCCCCCGTCGCCGGGGCGCTCGTGGACCGGTGGGACCGCCGCCGCATCATGGTGCTGGCGGACGTGGGGGCGGGGCTCACCATGCTGCTGATGTGGCTCCTGCTGGTGGCGGACGGGGCAGGGCTCTGGAGCCTGCGCAGCTGGCACCTGTACCTGCCCATCGCGGTGTGCGCGGCCGCGGGCACGTTCCGGGCGCTGGCCTACTCGGCCTCCACGGCGCTGATGGTTCCGAAGCAGCACCTGGGGCGGGCCAATGGCCTGATTGAGCTGGCGCTGGGAATCGGCCAGTTGGGCGGGCCCGCGCTGGCGGGACTCCTGGTGGTGCGAATCGGCCTCCAGGGGGTGCTGCTCATCAACCTGGGGTCCTTCTTCCTCTCCGCGCTGGTGCTGCTGTGTGTGGGATTCCCCCAGCCCGAGCAAAGCGCCACCGCGCGCGCGGCGAGAGGCTCCCTGCTGGAGCAGATGGCGGTCGGGTGGGGTTTCATCCAGGCGCGGCCCGGCCTGCTGGGGCTGTTGACGTGTATCGCCGTGGCCAACCTGTTCGTGAGCCTGGTGACGGTGCTCATCACTCCCATGGTCCTGAGCTTCGCGGACGCGTCGACCCTCGGGTGGATTGCCTCCTGCTCGGGCATGGGGGTGCTCACGGGGGCCTTGTTGATGAGCGTGTGGGGTGGGCCCCGGCGGCGCATCCTCGGCGTGCTTGGCTTCGAGCTGCTCGCGGGCCTGGCCCTGTTCGCGGCGGCGCTGCCGGCGGATGCGCGACTGGTGGCGGGCGCCGCCTTCGTCTTCATGTTCACCACCCCAGGGGTCATGGGGTGCTCTCAGTCCATCTGGCAGAGCAAGGTGCCGTCGGAGTTGCAGGGCCGGGTCTTCGCCGTGAGGCGGATGATCGCCCTGTCCACGCCGCCGGTGGCGGCCTTGCTCTCGGGACCGCTGGCGGACCGATTCTTCGAGCCCTGGATGGCCCCGGGCGGCGCGCTGGCGGGGCGCTTCGGGCCCATGCTCGGCGTGGGCCCGGGCCGAGGCATCGCGCTGCTCTACCTGGTGCTGGGCGTGTTGTGCGCGGTGAACGTGCTGGTGGCCTGGCTCTCCCCCCGCGTGAGGAACGTGGAGCTGGAGCTGCCGGATGTCCTGCGCGAGCCGCCTTCGAGCGTGGGGCCTCAGCCGGCGCCGACCTCGGCGTGACGGAGGCCCCGGACGGGCGGGCTACTCGACGACGACGAGCGCGCACATCAACGCGCCCTGAGTCGCGTTGACCACATCCTTGCCCCGACCCATGGGATTCATCCGGACCATCGTCCCGCCGTAGCGCTCGCCGAAGACGAACGAGCCCCAGATGAGGATGTGCGGGCCCACGGAGCCGTCGTCCCGCATGAAGTGGTAGGGGCGGGGTTCGACGCGCTCCTGGATGATCCACCCGCCGCTCTCCATCGCCTCCTGGATGGCCGCGTCCCACGCCTCGGCGGTCATCGACCGGCCGATGAGCACCGACTTCCCGCCGTAGGCGCGGCCCGCCTTCAGCACCAGCCCATCGCGCTTCGAGGCGACGACCTGGTCGGGCAACCACACGCGCTCACCGGCCCGCCAGGTGTGGGTGCGCTGGAGCCGCCGCGTCCAGGGGATGTGCTGGCGGATGAGCTCGCGCTCCTCGGCGGAGAGGGCAGGGGAGTCCTCGTTCTCCGACAGCAGCGAGATGTTGAGCTTGTCGTCGAGGATCTCCTGCGCGGGGCCGTTGTAGAGGCAGAGGGTGCGGGCGGCGAGCGCGGCGCCGACGCGGGCATCGAACGCCGCTCCCACCACCTCCAGCCTGTCCCTCGCGTCATGCTCCTGCACCGCATGCACGCGTCGGCCGCGCATCGTGAAGCGGTGTCCCTCCTCGTCGTGGACCTCGCCGTAGGTGCCGATGAGCACCTCGCCCTTCGCACCCTCCGCTTCGAGCAGCTCCGTGAAGGTGGTGTTGAGCAGCAGGGTCGCCATCTCGACACCCACCGGGTCCGGCAGCTCGTTGTCCGGGAAGAGCACGGCCAGGTTGCATTCGCCCTCCCATGCAACGGTCCGGCGCACGTCGTCGATGACGTGGGAGAGGAAGGCCTTGAGGGTGTCCTGGAGCTGGACGCGCAGGCCCTGCTCCTGGGTGAAGCGCTGGAGCACGGGCTGGTCCATCACCACCTGGGCCTTGAGCGCCGTCTCCCAGCCACCCAGGCCCGCCATCATGTTGATCTCAAGGCACTTGAGACCGTCCGCGGAGTCGATGAAGTCGCCCCGGCTGAGCACGCCGCGCGCGTCGTCCGTGAGGGCCAGGGCCTCCACCGCCACGCGTGCGCGCTCGGGCGGGAGCCCGAAGTACTCGGCGACACGTGCCGGGTCACCGCCGAGCAGCAGCCGGGGCCCGCGCTTGACGAGCCGGCTGAGCTTCACCGAGACGTCCTCCAGCAACTGGTTCCGGCGCGCGTCGATGAGGATGGGCCAGCGGTGCAGCTCGTAATACATGAGCGGCGACTCCTCGAACTTGCCGAAGCGGTGCTTCGCGAATGCCTCGGGAGTCCGCTCCGCGAACTTCAGGAAGGCCACCGCCGCGGCGGACAGCTCGCCGTGCAGCACGTGGGTTTCCTCGGAGAACATCTTGCCCTGCCGCCCATCTGCGCCTGACATCACGAAGGCTCCACGCCAAGAAATTCACGCAATTGCACTCTGTCGCAGTGTGCATGTAAAGCCTTCGTGACACCATGAAGCTTGAACGCCATGTCGGAGGGCTCTCCCTCGCGCGGAAGGCCAACTACCTGCGGGCGCGCGGCTGGCGTGAAGACGAGGGGCGGTGGTCGCATGAGATCTTCGGCCAGCATCCGCTGGCGAAGGCCATCCACCACCAGCTCACGGACGACCTGGCACAGGCTCTCTGTCAGCGGGGATGGCAGGTGCTTGGGTACTCGGAGCGGGGCTATGTGCAGCTCCGCGATGGAGAGCGCGGCAAGCCATGCTCGCTGCCCAAGGCGCTGCGTACGCAGGCGCGCCGCGAGAAGCGTCCCGTGGCGGAGCTGACCTACTCGTTGTTCCTGGCGGCGCTCGTCGAAGTGAACGACGCCGGGTAGGGCGCGACCGTGCACCGAGTCCACGGGCTGCTGCCTGTCCGTGTGTCTGCTGCGTGCCACGCCCGCCGGGGCCACATTCTCCTTCTGGCCGAGAGGGAGTTCGAATGGTCGCCCGCCGTCTCCGCAGGCTCATCCGTGACCCCTACTGGCTGGTGCTGCTCGCCTGTCTCGGCATCGGCGGCCTGCTTGGCTTGGAGCTGGCGCGGGTTCAGACGGACTACGCGTCGGCCTTCTTCGGGCTGGCCTGGCGGGGGGACCCCTCCGAGACACGCTCCGCGCTCACGGCGCTGTTTGGACTGCAGATCACCGTCCTCACGGTGGTCCTGTCCCTGAATGCACCGGTCATCCAGTCCGCGGCGAATCAATACTCACCCCGGCTCGTCCCGCTCTACCTGAAGAGCGCGCCGCTGCGCCGCGCCATCCCGCTGTTCTGCGTCTCCAGTGGGTACATCCTCGTGGCCGGACGGGAGCTGGGCTTGATCACGGACGCGGGAGTCCGTCCACGTCCCGTGCTCTCGGGGGCCTTCATCCTGGTCCTCTGCGCGCTCGTGTCCCTGGTCGTCTGCATGATTCGCACGTTCCGTTACATGCGCGTGGAGCGCGTGCTCGGACTCGTCCAGGAGTTGGTCGTCTCGGCGGCAGAGCGTCGCATCCGGGCACGACTGAGCCGACTCCCATTGGACCCGGCAGCGACCCTGCTGCTGCCGCCCGAGTCCTCCGCGCTCACAGCGCCTTCCTCTGGCTACCTCACCGAGGTCGACCTCCGTCGCCTCACTCGAACCGCCCGGCATTGGCGCGTGCGGGTGCGCATCGACGTTTTCGTCGGCGACTATGTCGACACGGGGGAAGTCGTCGGCTGGGTGGTGGGGGAAGTTCCTGGGTCCATGGACCCTCGCGCGATGCACAGCCTCGCCTCGGCCCTGCTCCTCACCGCGGCGCGCGAGCCTGATTGCGACCCCGCGCTCGGGATTCGCATCCTCGTCGACGTCGCCAACCGGGCGCTCTCGACGTCCGCGAACGACGCCTATACGGCGCGACAGGCGCTGCAGCAGGTCCGCTCGGTGATGCGCCGGCTGGGTCACCTGCCGCTGGGGGATTGGAACGTGGTCGACCCCGACGGGCAGGTGCGTGCGTCAGTCGCGGGGATGCGTCTGCGCGACTATCTCTTCATGGCGGTGGATGGTCCGCTGCACCATGGAATGGGCAGTCCCGAGGTCCTCGAAGAGGTGCTCCAGATCGCGCTCGCCGTGGGGCTGACCGCCTGGGATGCGGAAGACCGGGCAGCGGCGCATGCGCTCGTGGCTCGCGTGCTCGCGAAGGCCACCGCACAGGAGACCCCCGAGCGTGAACGCCTCCATCGACGGCTCACGGAATCCAGGCGCATTCGCGCTGCATTCGAGAACCGCTCGTCAAGCGACCCCGGAGCCAGCGCGGGCGAATGGGGGCCGCACTGAGCCGAGCCCGGCTCAGCAGGTCGCCACCTGTCGTCCTAACGCGGTTCCCCAGCGGGAGAGGAGGGGGCACTCGACAGACGAAGGAGCTCGGGCAGGGTCGTGAGGTCGCGGACAGCCATGTATGCCAGGCTGCCCACCACAAACGCCACGAACGTTCCGATGCCCATCATCACCATGGCGAGGGTCAAGAGCACGACGGTGGTCACCCAGTGCGCTCGGATGGCCCACTTCCCGGCGACGGTCGCCACCATCGCGCGACGAACCTCAATCGCGGTTTTCGCAGCGCGGATTGCATCGGGAGCCGCCCTCATGCTGCGCGCCTGAAGCGTGCCGACGATGACGCCGCAGAGGGCGCCCACAGCGGGCGGGAGGGCCGGCATCGGAGTGACCCAGGGGGCCAGTAGCGCTGATGCCGCCGCGAAGGTCACAGCGAGCGCGGCGCTCTTCGCGGGTTGCAGGGTCCAATGAAGGCCAGTCCTCTCGACACCTGCATCCGGATTCATGGACGTAAGGTATCAGCTTCACCTCGTGGTCGACGAGCGAGTCCTTCGGCTCCTGCCGTGCCCCACCTGCTCACCCTCGAGCCGTGCCAGGGCACTCGGCCCTGGCACGGCCTCGGTTCAGGTGTCCTCTTGGGCCTACCCGAGTCCCCACGGGAGCCCCAGCACCTGCCACGCCACCAGGAGGAGGATCCACGCGATGAAGACGACCACGACGTACGGCAACATCAGCGCCACGATGGTGCCCACGCCTGCTTCCTTCTGGTACTTCTGCGCGAACGTGACGATCAACGCGAAGTAGGCGTTCAGCGGCGAGATGGCGTTGAACGGACCGTCACCCACGCGGTACGCGGCCAGCACGGCCTCCGGGTCGACATTCAGCCGCATCAGCAGCGGCACGAAGACGGGCGCGAAGATGGCCCACTTCGGAATGGCGCCCGTCATGATGAGGTCCAGCACCGCGACGACGCCGACGAACCCGACGAGCAACGGCAGCGCCCCGAGCCCCGCGTCCTCCAGGATGTCGCCCATCTTCACGGCCGCGAGCGTCGCCATGTTGGTGTACGTGAACAGGGCGATGAACTGGCTGATGATGAAGAGCAGGAAGATCAGCGCGCCCAGCCCCGACACCGCCTTCTCCATCGCCTTGATGACGTCGACGCTGCTCCGGATGGTCTTCGCGCCGATGCCGTAGGCCGCGCCCGCCACGAGGAACAACACGGTGATTGCGACAATCAGGCCGTTCATGAACGGCGAGTCGCCGACGATGGCTCCCGTCTCCGGATTGCGCAGCGGCGCCCCCGGCGGCAGCGTCAGCAGACCGAAGAACACGAGGACCGCCAGCACCCCCAACCCCGCGAACTTGAGTCCACGCGACTCGTCCGCGCTCATCGTCGCACCCGCCGTGTCCGGCTTCTCGCCCTTGTACTCACCCAGTCGGGGCGAGATGACCTTGTCGGTGATGAGCGAGACGATGAAGGTCAACATGATGACCGACGCGACGGAGAACCAGAAGTTCGCCGTCAGGTCGATGGAGCGCTCGGGATTCAGGATGTGGATGGCATCGTTGGTGATCTCCGTCAGGATGCCGTCCAACGGCTTGATCAGGATGTTGACGGTGAAGACCGCGGCCACGCCGGCGAACGACGCCGCCAGGCCCGCCAAAGGATGCCGCCCCACGGTGAGGAAGGCCGCCGCCGCCAGCGGAATCAAGACGAGATACCCGGCATCCGCGGCGATGCTCGACAGGATGCCGACGAACACGAGGATGTACGTCAGCGCCTTGCGGGGAGCGACCACCACCAGCTTGCGAATCAGCGCTCCCACCAGGCCCGCCGCGTCCGCGACACCCACGCCCAGCATCGCGACGATGATGACGCCCACCGCGTTGAAGTTCATGAAGTTCTGGACGACGCCTTCGAACATGAAGCGAAGGCCTTCACCCGTCAGCAGGCTCTTCGCCGCGGCGGTCGTCTCCTCCGGGACGTGGGTCTCCGGATTGATGGTCTGGTACGTGACGCTGGCTCCCATCATGTAGAAGACATGGGAGAGCAGGATGACGATGCCAATCAGCGCGACGAAGATCACCGCCGGATGGGGGACCTTGTTTCCCACCCGCTCGACGGTGTCGAGAATCCGCTCCAGTCCCTTCTTCTTGGGCGGTGTCCCGGTCTGCCGTTCCGGCATCGAATCGTTGAAGTGAGCTGCCTTCATGGTCGTCCCGATCCTTTCCATCCGGGGACACGCTTGCCGCTCAATCCCGCGACGACGCGCGAGCCCCCTGCCTCAGAGCGTCAGCTCAGCTCCCACCGTGAGCGCGGTGTCCGTGGAGGCCTTTCCCTCCGCCGGTGAGCTGTCATGCCGTACGTCGAAGAACGTGGTGAGCGCCAGTCGCCCCGTCAGGTTCACGGAGAGCTTCGTGGTGGAGGTCAGCAGCACGCGCGTGTCGCCGAAGACATCCGGAAGCAGCATGGCGTACTCCCGGAACTCCACCCGCTCGTTGATGTCGTAGCGGAACATCACCGCGACCGAGGGAGACCACAGGTCGACGCTGGGGAGATCCTTCCGCGTGGGGACGTACTGGAACCTGCGGTCATGGGCGTAGTGAGCACCCAGGTAGGCCCGCAGGAACAGCTCGTCCGTCTTGCGCTTCTTCTGCTCAATCAACGTGAAGCCGACGCCCAGCTCGGCTTCCGCGCGCAGCTCGAGGCTCGACAGGTGGTCGGTCTCCGCCCCCAGATACGTGTACGCGCTGAGCAGGGGCGTGGCCCGGTACTCTCCACGCACCCATGCTCCGAGCGCCTCCGCGATGAGCTCCTCTTCGTCCTCGGACGCCGCCGCTCTCCCGTAGGCGCCATCCGCCTCCAGGGTGAGTGCCCACTTGGGTGACTCGTATTCCGCCAGGGAATTGCCTGTCAGCGTGTACGAGCGACTGTTGCCGGTGAAGAACGAGAAGCCGACGCCGAAGGACCCTGTCCAGGGCCCGACGTCCTCTTCCTCATCCTCGGTGCATGGGCGCACCGGGCCGTCCTCCGACACCGTGTCGGGCGGCGGCGTGGGAGTCTGGGCAAGGACCGTGAGGAGGAAGAGAAGAGGGCTCATACACACTCGGGTGAAGCAGTGAGGCGCTCCTGGAGCGATGCCAGGAGACGGGAGGCGCGGAGTTCACGGCCAGGACAGCGAGCAGGCGCGTGCCGCCCTCTCGGGTTCCGTCAAACACTCGTCATGCGTGACGGGGCGCGCAATCGCCCAAGGGGGCAGCGCGGGACGCTCGCGTGCGCGTCAGGGCCCGACTCCGATTCACTGCCTTCATCCGACGCGCGACACTCGTCACGGCTCGGGCCGCAGGCGCTCCCTCAGTCGCGCGGTCTTCTCCTGGGTCCAGCCTTCCGGCCGCAGCAGCGCGAGCCAGCCGTCCACGTGCTCGCCCGTGTAGACATGGCCATAGCCGGGAGGGACCGCCATCCCCAGCGGCAGGTCGGCTGTCACCTGCCAGAACGTCACGAAGGGGAGCCACACCATCGCGTCCACGACGTCATCGCCCCGGGGCTCCCTCAGCCAGTCGGGACGGCTCAAGAGCAGCTGCGGACTCCACCAGGTGATGGGGTCCGACGGGTGGAGCAGGTAGAGCACCCGGGAGTTCCCCCAGGGTGCGGACGCCGGAGGAATCTCCACGCCCGGCCGCCTGCTGAAACGCACGATGCGGCCATTGCGATAGGTGGGCTCCACCTCGGGGCTGCCAGCATCGCGCTGGTCGGTGAACTCGCGATACAGCGTGTTGAAGTGTGGCGGCCCGACGAAGAGCGCGCCGCTCGTGCGGTTGGCCAGGTCCCGCTCTCCACTGAACGCCGTCTCTCCGCCGTAGGAGCCCAGGCTCTCTCCGAACACGAGCAGCTTCGGACGACGGCCTTCGGGAAGTCGCGACCAGCGCTCGTAGACCTCATCGAAGAGGGCGCGTCCCGCTTCCCGCGCGCGCTGCTGGTCCACCAGCACGGAGAGCCAGGACCACAGATGTGAGTACTGCATGGAGATGATCGCCGAGTCGCCGCCTGTGACGTACTCGAAGGCGTCCACGGACTCCGGCACCACCCAGCCGCTGCCCGTGGTGGTGACGACGAGCAGGTACTCGCGCTCGAAGCCACCGGCTCGCTCCAGGTCCTGGACGGCCAGCTTCGCGCGGCCCTCCGCGTCCGGCGCGGAGGCGTAACCGGCATAGACGCGGATGGGCTCCTTCGCGGCGGCGCCGTTGAACGTGGAGATCTCCTCGACCGAGGGACCCCGGCCCACGAAGTTGCGTCCCTCGCGGCCCAGCGTGTCCCAACCCACTCTCGAACCAGGGCCCCCGGAGCGCAGCACGCTGCTCGGCGGATACACGCCCTCCGCGGTCGTCGTGTCCTTCACGGCGAGGGTGCGGTCCGCCAGGGAGATGAGCCCGTCCCACAGCACGCCGCTGGCGAGCAGGAAGGTGAGCGCCGCCACCACGACGCCGCTCGTCGCCCGGGCCGCACGCGGGCCGATGTGCCGCGCGAGCCGCGAGTCCAGTCGGCGATACACCGCGCGCAGCCCGCGCCCCGCCGCGACGAGCAGGAAGAAGATGACCGCCGCGACCACGGGCGCGAACAGGTAGCCGGCGCGGCCAGGGTGGGGCATTCCCATCCGCTCGCGAATGCTCGCCTGCCAATGCCAGCCCAACGCCAGCGCGGCGACCAGGGCCACGCCCCCCACCATGAAGAAGCCGAGCCAGGCGCGTGGACTCGGAGCCCTCGGAGGTCGGTTGGCGAACTCGCGCCAGAGCCAGGCGCCCAGGACGCCCAGCCCGTAGCCGATGACCGCGCTCATGCCACTGACCAGTCCTTGAAAGGGACCGCTGCGCGGCAGCAACGACGGCGTGAAGGACAGACACGCGAACACGAGCGCGACCCACGCGCCGGGGAGCGTGTAGTGGAGCCACCGGGAGGAAGTCCGACTCCCATGCCAGACACCGCGCGCGGGTGGCTTCGGCGCGGCGCGATCAAGAATGCGCTCCATGCGAACCCCCGGGGAGACGTTCTCGCGGCGCGGCACCGCATCCCTCGTTCCATGCAGAGGGTAGGACCTGCGAACGCGGCCCACAGCGGGCGCTCGTCACCCCCGCCAGGGACAAAGGGCCCGGGAGCTGTCCTGGGGAAGACGCACAGGCCTGCTCGCCCGACGTGCGCCCAGGCGGCGCCCGGCCAGGGCTCCGACTTCCCACCCGTCAGGCCCTCAAGCCTGGAGACGAACCCGGCCTCTTGTGATAACGAAATTGCGAGTCAATATCGTAGTCCTGGCTGTCGGACCGTCCTTCGGGGCGGGCCTCGAGGCAGCGTGAAGAGAAGAGGAGCGCGGCGTGACGACGAGCGTGAGCGAGAAAGTGTTCCGTCGGGGGCCCTTCCCCGTGAAGTTCCGACTGCTGGAGGTGCTGCGGGTGACTCCCATCACCCCGCATGTGGTGCGCATCACCTTCGGGGGCGAGGACATCCAGGGCTTCAACAGCGAGGGTGCGGACGACCACGTGAAGCTGCTGTTCCCCGAGGAGGGGAAGCTCAAGCCGGTCATCCCCACCATGGGGCCGAACGGCCCGGTGCTGCAGCCGGGTGAGAAGAAGCCGGACTCGCGCGACTACACGCCCCGGCGGCATGACGCGGTGGCGGGCGAGCTGGACATCGACTTCGTCCTCCACGGCTCGGGTCCCGCGTCGTCCTGGGCGTCGAAGGCGAAGCCGGGCGACCTCCTCGGCGTGGGCGGGCCCAAGGGCTCGCTGTTCGTGTCCAACGACTTCGACTGGTACCTGCTCGCGGGTGACGAGACGGCCATCCCCGCCATCGGCCGCAGGCTGGAAGAGCTGCCCGCGGGGGCTCGCGCCATCGTCTTCATCGAGGTGTCGGACGCCAGCGAGGAGCAGAAGTTCGACACGAAGGCGAACGTGACGCTGACGTGGCTTCACCGCAATGGCGCGGAGGCCGGGACAACAGACCTCTTGAACCAGGCGATTCGCGGGCTCGACTTCCCGCCCGGCGACTACTTCGCCTGGGTGTCGGGAGAGTCGCTCTCCATGCGCCCCATCCGCGACCACCTGCTCAACGAGCGGGGCACGAAGAAGAGCTGGGTGCGCGTCACCGGCTACTGGAAGCGCGGCCTGTCGGACCACCACCACGACTCGCAGAACTGAGTCGTCGCCCGGGGAGGCCGAAAACACCTCGACCTCCCCGGGACTTTCGACGAAGGCTACGCGGGCTTCGCGAGCGAGCGGAGCACTTCGCCCGCCATCTCCACCGTGTAGTCGATCTGCTCCTCGGTGTGCGCGGCCCCGGGGAAGTTCACGTCACGACGCAGCAGGATGCCCCGGCGCGCCATGCCGCCCTGGAAGGGCGTCATCAACTTCGCGTGCTCGACCATGTCGGTGGAGTAGCGGAAGAAGGGAATCGCGTCGTAGCCGAGCACGCGCAGCGGGGAGCCCACGGCCTCCGCGTGGGCATTGATGCCCTCGCGCAGCTTGCGGCCCAGCTTCGCCACGTGCTGGATGTGGTTGCCGTTCTTGTAGAACTTCAGGACGGCTTCCGTCACGGCCAGCGTCAGCAGCTCACCGCCGAAGGTGGTGGACACCTGGAGGTCGGCCAGCTTGCTCAGGTACTTCGCCGGGCCGGAGATGGCCGACAGCGGCATGCCCGCGGCGATGCCCTTGGACATGCACACGATGTCCGCCTGCACGCCGAAGAACTCCTGCGCGCCGCCCATCGCCAGACGGAAGCCGGTGACGACCTCGTCCATCACCAGCAGCACGCCGTGCGCCGTACAGGTCGCGCGCACCTGCTGCATGAACGCGGACGTGAGCACGCGGTTGTAGGGGATGGAGAGAATCACCGCCGCCAGCTGGCTGGCCTGCTTCTCGATGGTGGACAGCAGCACCGCCTCGTCCGGAGGCGTGAAGAGGGGCAGGCGCGTCGTCAGGCCCGCGTGCGCGGCCGGCACGCCCGGTGTGTCGAACATGAAGTGGTCGTGCCACCCGTTGTAGCCGACCGTGATGATGCGCTCCTTGCCGGTGACGTAGCGCGACAGCCGCACCGCCGCGGACGTCGCATCCGCGCCCGTCTTGAAGAACCGCGCCTGCTCCGCGCCGGGGACCAGCTCCAGCAGCGCCTGGATGGAGGTGACCTCGACGGGCGTGGGCAGGGAGTGGAGGACACCTTCCTCCAGGTGCTTGCGGATGGTGTCCACCACCGCGGGGTGGTTGTGGCCCAGCATGTTGGCGCCGAGGCCGCTGATGAAGTCGATGTACTCCTGGCCGTCCACGTCCTCCACCAGCGCGCCCTGTCCCTTGGAGAGGAACACGGGGAAGGAGCCGGGAGCGAAGAACTCCGGCTTCTTCATCATCGACTGGGTGACGCCGGGGACCGTCTTGCGCGCCTCGGCGAGCAGCTGGTTCGAGCGCTCCAGCTTCAGCTCACCCAGGATGGGACGGGGGAGGGAAGGGTGCTTCCTGACGGGCATGTCCATGAGGCTTCCTTTTGCTTGATTCGAGTAACGTCCAGAGAAGGCACAGCGAGAGCGCCGTCACCGCCACGGCCATCCACCCCACCTGGCCGAAGCCGATGAGCGCTCCCTCTGGTGACGTCGCGATGAGCATTCCGCTCACCCAGGCGGACAGGCCGGAGGCGCCGTCGCTCGCGGCCATGTTCACCGCGAGGAACCGCCCGCGCAGCGACGGAGGCACCCGCGCCGTCACCAGCGCGATGGTGGGGATGGCTCGCGTGGACGTGAGGGCCATGAACAACACGAAGGCCCCCATGACGACGGGCAGCGGCGAGGGCGACAGGTGCGTGAACAGCAGGTGCGGGCCCACGGTGCCCACCAGGAGCAAGGCGAGCATGCGGCCTGGTCCGAGCCGGTCCGTGAAGCGTCCCACCAGCTTCGCCGCCACGAGTGTTCCCGCGCCGCCGCCCAGGTAGACCCAGGGCAGGTCTGTCTGCGACAGGCCGAGGTTTCCGACCATGTACGTGCCCAGGTAGGGGATGAGCAGGAAGCTGGCGAACGCCACGCTGAAGGTCAAAAGCCAGCCCAGCGCGAGCCCCGGCGCCGCCAGCGTCGACAGGGGATTGCGGCGGGTCTCCTCGGCGCTCCGGGACAGGTGCTGGTCCAGGCGGGGCAGGGCCTTCAAGAGCCCCAACCACAACACGCCCGCCAGCCCGCAGATGGCCCAGAACGGGGCGCGCCAGCCCAAGAGGTTCGCCAGGGCGAGACCGAGCGGAACGCCCGCGACGGCGGAGAGGCCGATGGTAGACATCACCGTGCCGATGGCGCGACCCCGTCGCTCGGGGGGAACGACGTCCGCGATGATGGCCATGATGACCGCGCCCATCAGCCCCGCGCACGCTCCCGCCAGCGAGCGTGCGACCAACATCGACACGTAGCCGGTGGCCGCGCCGCAGGCCATCGTGGAGAGGATGAAGCCCGCGTACATGGCCAGCAGCGTGCGCTTGCGGTCGAACCGATCCAACCAGAACAGGCCCAGCACGCCCATGGCCGCGGAGGCCAGGGTGTACGAGGAGACCATTGCCCCGAACTGCGCCGTCGTGATGCCGAAGCGCCGGATGAACTCCGGCCCCAGCGGCATGATGATCATGAAGTCCAGGAGGTGGCTGAACTGGACCCCGGCGAGCAGCAGGGTCAGCACTCTCTCCTGTCGAAGCGGAGATGCGGGGTTCACGAGGGGACTCCAGGTGTCGCGCGCGGCGGGGGCCGCGAGGCTAGGGGCGGACGAATCGCACCCGAATCGGTGGCGAGGTCGCCGCGTAGGGCCGGCCCTCGCGGTCCAGCGCGGTGTCGAAGCGCGCCTTGCGTGCACAGGCCAGGGCCGCCTGGCCGAAGCCATGTCCCGGGTCTGACAGCAGCTCCGTCGACGTCACCTCGCCGTCGGCGTCCACGGCGACGCGCAGCACGACGAGCTGGTCATCGATGCGCAGCGCATCCGCTTCCTTCGGCCAGGGGCAGCTCCAGCTTCGCGCCGCGAGCTGGATGGAGCGGGCCCGGCTGCCTCCGGTGCCCTGGCCCTGCGTCTCTCCGCTCGGCACGGTGTTGACCGCCGTCGCCGAGCGACCCGTGGACGCCGTCACGCCTCCCGCGTAGCGAGGCGCATTGCCGCTGGTCATCTCGAAGTCCGTGAAGTCGAGCGGGGCCGCCGGCTCCTTCGCGGCGATGACGGCGCCGGCCTGCGCGGGCTGGGCGGGCGTGGGACGTGACGACTCGCGAGGCGCGGGGCTGGGCGTCTTCACGCGCGGCGGTGGCGGGTCCGCCCTCGCGACGCGCTGAGGCGCGGGCGGCGGGGGCTCGGCAGGCAGCGGGGGCGGCTTCAGGTCCACCACGTGGTCGATTTGAAGCGTCTGCTTCTTCTGGGTGACCCTGGGCGCCAGGGATTCACCCTTGCGCCAGGCCTGCCAGGCGACGACGCCGGCGATGCCGTGCAGGGACGCGGTGGCCACCATGGCCCAGACGAGCCCGTGTCGCCGCCGCGCGGGCGGCGGGCCCAGGATGATGCTCGCGATGCTCGCGTCGGGGCGCGCGGTGGGGTCAGGGGATGACACGCCCGTCCTCCGTCGCAGGGGTCTCGGGCGTCGCCGGCTCGGCGGGGCGCACGGTGCCGAAGGCCACCTTCGTGAGCCCGGCTTCCTTGAGCTGATCCAACACCGCGATGACCTGCCGGTGCGGCACGGCGCCATCCGCCTGGATGACCGCGCGCAGCTCCGGGTCCTTCACCAGGGCATGTCGCGCGCTGTCTCGCAGCGCGGCCTCGGTGATTCCCTCGCCGTTCACCAGGAGCTGGCCCGTGGCGGTGATGGAGACGGCGAACACCGTCTGCACGTCCTCGCTCTGCGAGGCCTTGGGGAGATCCAGGGGCACGGCGGGGCTGTCCACCAGCCGGGCGGTCACCATGAAGATGATGAGCAGCACCAGCATGATGTCCACGAGCGGCGTGACGTTGATGCCCTCAATCAGGCCGCCTCGGGGCTGCGTTCCGCCCGCCATGGTCAGGCGCCTCCGGTGGAGGAGCGCGCCGCCGCCCGCTCACGGGCGGAGACGTAGGCCAGCACCAGGTTGGTGAGGGCCTCGGCGTCCGAGAGGATGCTCGCGATGCGCCGCTGGAAGTAGTTGTAGGCGGCCACGGCGGGCAGGGCCACGCCGATGCCCACGGCAGTGGCGACCAGCGCCTCGGCGATGCTGCCCATCACCGCGTTGGAGGCGACCTGGCTCGTCTTGCCCACCACCGCGCCCGCGGTCGTCTCGCTCAGCGCCTCGAAGGCGAGCAGCACGCCGATGACGGTGCCGAACAGCCCGATGAAGGGCGCGTTGTTGCCCAGCGTGCCCAGGAAGGCCAGCCGGTTCTCCAGCGTGGAGCGCTCAATCGCGAGCGCGCTCTGCATGCCCTTCTCCGCCGCTGTCATGCCCTGCGGCGCCAGCCGGAGCCCGGCGCGGGCCACCGTGGCGCCCACGGACGTGCGCTTCTCCAGCTTGGAGATGGCCGAGGGGAAGTCGCCGCTCGCCAGCGTCTCCTCCAGCGTGCCGGACAGCTCGCGCACCAGGTCCTGCTTGGTGCGGAACACAATCCACCGCTCGATGATGATGCCAATGCTCACCAGCGACAGGGCGAACAGCAGCCAGAGCACCCAGTTGGCACCCCACTGCACGAAGACATCCTTGACGATTTCCACGATGTGCATGGTCGCTCTCTCAGGCGTCGTCGTGATGACCGCTCGTCATCGCCGCGTCGTTGTCTATGGGTTGCCTTGAAGCAGGACTCCACGGCGCCGGATGCGACCTCCGCACCCGGCGCCATGGGATGAAAAAGTGACTAGCGCAGCTGCAGGAAGGAGAAGACCAGGCCCTGCGTGCTGAAGGCGACCGCGCCGTTCTGGCTGGTCAGGTCGCGGAAGTTCGTCGTGGAGGTGCTGGTGAACTCCGTGAAGAGCGTGCGGCTGTCCGTCACGTCATACAGGAACGTGCTGCCCGTGGAGACGGGGAGGGTGGTGACCTCCGTCGCGGTGAAGGTGCTGAGGTTGAGCTGCCAGAACTTCCACGCGACGGCGCTGGCCACGGGGCGGGGGTGCACGCCCGGAACCACGGTGTAGGTGGTCTCGTCCAGGACGCGCAGGTACGCGGTGCCGTTGGGGCCGCGCAGCAGGGAGCCCGTGGCGTTGCCGTTGGTCAGGTCGGCCAGGTTGCGGAAGAACGCGCGGTCATAGGTCTGCGTCGTCGCGTTGAAGCGCAGCAGGCAGGGCACCGGCGTGGTCTCCGGGCCCGCCGTGCGGTACACGGCCGCGCCGTACGCCTCGGTGGCCAGGTACACCAGGCCGTCCGGACCGACGACGCCGTCACGCACGTAGCCGCAGCGGTCATCCGTCACGATGGTCGCCGTGTCGGCCACCGTGTCCACCACGACGACGCCGGCCTGCTTGGTGATGCCGATGCCCGCGCTCGGGCGCCAGCCGATGGGGATGATGATCTTGTTGCCGACGCGCACCGGCATCGTCGCGAAGGTGCTCAGCGCACCCTCGATGGTCAGCCCGGTCAGGGTGATGGCGCTGGTGACCGTCATCGCGGTGGGGTTCCAGACGATGACCTTCCCCGAGCGACCGTCGATGTAATACGCCTTCGTCTCCGAGACGTACTGGAACTGGTGCTGGTACTCGCCGATGGAGCTGACGCCGCTTCCCTGGAAGCTGACCTCCGCGTCACGGCCCTGCGCGTCCTTGTCCTTCTCCAGCTTGCCTTCCGCGGTGAGCTTGTAGCGGGTGACGACGGCGCCCTCGCTGCTGCTCACGTACAGCAGGCCATTCTTCGCGATGCCAGAGCCCAGGGCGCGGCCCGGAACCTCGATGGCGTTTTCCAGGGCGAGCGGCGTGGTGACGTCGACCTTGTCGGTCAGGACGATGTAGCTCTGCGACTCACCGTCGACGCTCACCTGGGTGATGGCGGCATAGACGGGACCGGTGTTGGGGGTCGGCTCCGGATCCTTGTCGTCGTCATTGCAGCCCGCGACCAGCGACAGCGCGAGCGCCGCGGCGGTGATGCGTGACAGGGGGAAGAACGAGCGAATCTTCATGGGGGGCAAAGCCTTTCGGAGAGGATGACTGCGTGTTGGTGACTCAGAGCTCCGCGACCACCTTGGCGGAGACGCTGCGGCCGGGACGCTGAACGCCCATGAAGTCCATGGCGGTGGCGTCGGTCAGGTTCTGCACGTCGACCGTCCAACTGAAGGTCGCGCGCGCGGTCCGGGTGACATAGGTGAGGGCCAGCGAGTGCAGGAGCTGCGCGTCGATGTCCTGCTTCGAATCCTGGGTGCCCAGCTTCTCCCAGCCCCGGTAGAACGAGTGGATGTACCGGGTGTGCCAGGTCAGCGACAGCTCGTCGCGTGACGAGGCCAGGCCGCTCAACTGGAAGCGGGCGCTGCCGTTGGCCAGCAGGTGCGGACGGTTGGGCAGCCGCTGCCCCTCGAAGATGCCGAAGGCCCCCTCGCTGGAGACATTGCGGACGTCCTGCCAGGTGACGTTGCCGTCCAGCAAGAAGTACTGCTCCGGAGACGTCCACCCGGCCGCGCCGGTGCCGCCCAGGGCGCGGGCCGCGAAGACGTTCTGGTACGTGAAGTAGCCCTCGCGCCCCTGGGGGATGATGAGCTGGTCCGCCAGTCGCGCGAAGCCCATCACGCCGCCCCGGAACGAGCCGTGCCGCGTCTCGCGCGTGTCGAGCGCCAGCTCCAGGTTGAGGTTGTGGCTGGTCTCTGGATCCAGCTCCAGGTTCGCGTCGATGAGGATGCCATCGCCGAACAGCTCGTCGGGCCGGGGCAGGCGCGTGGCCCACTCGTAGGATGCCTTGGCGATGAACAGGGACGACAGCCGGTAGCGGAGCGAGTCACCGACGCCGAAGGTGAAGGTGTCCCGGTCCACGGGCATGAAGCTGTTGTCGGGGCTCAGCCGGTCCGCGCGGGCCAGTTGCACGTAGCTCTTCACGAAGGCGATGTTCTCCAGCCGCTCGTCGAAGGCATCCAGTTCGTGCTCCAGCCCGGTCACCTGGGTGTAGAGGCCGCGGCGAGCGCTGAGCGGGTCCACCAGTCCGGTGTTCCGGAGGGCGCGGTCCTCACCGGTCCGCTTCACCCAGGTCGGCGACACCGCGAGCCGCAGCATCTGGTTGGGGGTGAAGCTCCAGCCCAGGTTGATGCGCGCGAAGCCGGTGTGCTGCCCCACATGGCGGTCGACGGCGCGGCTCTCCATCTCGCCGGCCTGCGGGAGCTCGGCGACGCACCGGCCGAACCAGTCGTAGGCGCAGCGGCCCTGATCGCTCAGCCGCGCCTGTCGGAAGACATAGCCGCCGACGGCATCGGCGATGAGGCCGCCGTCATAGGTGTGCTCGAAGCGGAGCGTGGCGCCGCCGGACTGGTTGCCCGAGTCAACCTCGCCATAGGGCACCTTCATCGTCGTGTCGTGCTGGATCTCCTGGGTGGACGCGGAGGCGAAGCCACGCAGGATGAGGCGCCGCGCCCAGGGCTTGTCCAGGAAGCCGACCTCGACGCCGCCGCCTCCCGCGCGGAAGGCATCATTGAAGCGCGGCAGCCGCGCGTCGCTGAGCTTCCCCGAGCTGTCCTCCACCCGGACGTCGACGCGGTAGTCATTGGGGCTGGAGTCGAAGAAGCCGCTGGCTCGGACGAACAGGCCGGAGGCGCTGGCCACGTGCTGCGCGCTCGCGGCGACGCGGTGGGTCTCGAACGAGCCAATCTCGTAGGACGCGGAGGCCCCGCTGCCCTGGAGGTTCTCGGTGGTGACGATCTGCACGGCGCCCCCCAGCGCGTCCGCGCCGAAGCGCACCGGCACGACGCCCTGGTACACCTCCATGCGCTGCACCAGGTTGACGGGGACGTTTGCGAAGTCCGGGCCGTAGCCCGCGAGCTCCAGCGGCACGCCGTCGATGAAGAAGCGGACCTGGTCATCCGCGAGCCCCGCCAGGGAGAAGCGGGCCCGGCTGCCCAGGCCTCCCGCGCGGCGCACGCCGACACCCTCGCTGCGCGCCAGCGCCTGGCCCATGTCCACGGCTTCGCGCTGGAGGTTCTCCGTCTCGATGACCTTCACCGCCTCGGCGGAGCGACGCCGGCGGTTGGCCACGGACTCACCCTCGACGGTGACGTCGATGGCCTCCTGGCTCACGTCGACCGGCGCCGCGGTGACCCCGGGCGTTTCGGGCTGAGCGGGCGGCTGGGCCACGGCCTCCGGTGCGGGCGTCGGAGCCGGAGCGGGAGTCTCGACCACGGGGGCGGGCGTGGGCTCCACGGGGAGGCGGAACTCGTAGCTGTAGGCGATGCGCGAGGCCACGGCGACGCCCTCACGCCGGGCCGGCTCGAAGCGGAAGCTCAGCGCGGCCTGTCGCGCCGCCTCGTCGAACCCGTGTCCCTGGGGCTCGAGGACCTCCGCCTCCGTGACGACGCCCTGGTCATCCAGCGTCAGCTTCAACCGCACCGTGGCTTCCAGCCGGGCCTGCTCCGCCTCGGCCGGGTAGGCAGCCTCCACGAACGTCACCAGCTTCGGCGCCACCACGGCCGGCACCGGCGCCGGGGCTTGCGCCGCCGCCGGCACCTGGGCCTCACCGGCCACCTGGGCTCGCGCCGGAAGGGCGAACGCGAGCCACACCATCACCGCCACGCTCCAACGCATCCGGCCAACGACCTCTCGTCCGCGCCCAGTGGGGATTATGAAAATGGTTCTCATTTTCATTTGCGAGGCCGTGTATTCCTGTAGACCCAGTGCTGTCAAGGGTTGATGGGTGACTCAGGCTGCCCTGGCGTGGGGGGTCTTCAGGGCCTGAAGCTTTTCCGCGACCATGAAGGAGAGCTGGAGTGCCTGGTCCGCGTTCAGGCGGGGGTCGCAGTGCGTGTGGTAGCGGCTGTGGAGGTCGTCCTCCGTCACGGCCAGCGGGCCTCCCAGGCACTCGGTGACGTTCTGCCCGGTCATCTCCAGATGGATGCCGCCCGGGTGGACGCCTTCGGAGGAGGCGACCTCCAGGAAGGACTTCACCTCGGAGAGGATGCGGTCGAAGGAGCGTGTCTTGTAGCCGTTGCTGGCCTTGTGGGTATTGCCGTGCATCGGGTCGATGGACCAGATGACGGGGCGGCCGTCGCGGCGGGTGGCGGCCATCAGGCGCGGGAGGCAGTCGGCGACCTTGTCGGAGCCGAAGCGGCCGATGAGCGTGAGGCGTCCGGGGATGGCCTCCGGGTTGAGCGCGTCCATCAGGCGCAGGAGGTCGTCGGGGTCCATGGTGGGCCCGCACTTGACGCCGATGGGGTTACGGATGCCGCGCATGAACTCCACGTGGCCGCCGTCGAGCTGGCGGGTGCGCTCGCCAATCCACAGCATGTGGGCGGAGGCGTCGAACCAGTGGCCGGAGCCGGGCTCCATGCGCGTCATCGACTCCTCGAAGTTGAGGAGCAGGGCCTCGTGGCTGGTGAAGAGGTCCACGGGCGTGGGCGTGGGCGCGGCCGTGTACTCCGGGGATGGCGCCAGCGCGCTCATGAAGCAGAGGGACTCGAAGATGGAGTCCGCGAGCTTGCGGTACTGGTCTCCCTGCGGTGAGCCGGAGACGCCGTCGAGCGTCCACCGGTGCAGGTTGCACAGGTCCGCGTAGCCGCTCTGCGAGTAGGCGCGCAGCAGGTTCAGCGTGGCGGAGGACTGGTGGTAGGCCTTGAGGAGCCGCTTGGGGTCGGGGATTCGCTCGGCGGCCTCGAAGTCCATGCCGTTGATGATGTCGCCCCGGTACGCGGGGAGGGTGACACCGTCGAGCGTCTCCACGGGGCTGGAGCGCGGCTTGGCGAACTGGCCGGCGATTCTTCCGACCTTCACCACGGGGCGTCCGCCCGCGAAGGTGAGCACCACGGCCATCTGGAGGATGAGCCGGAAGGTGTCGCGGATGTTGTCGGTGGTGAATTCCTTGAAGCTCTCCGCGCAGTCTCCGCCTTGCAGCAGGATGGCCTTGCCCTGTGCCACCTGCGCGAGCGAGGCGGTGAGCCGCCGCGTCTCCGAGGGGTGGACCAGCGGAGGGAGTCGGGACAGCTCTTCCTCCACTCGGTGGAGGGCGCGCATGTCCGGATAGTCATCCGGGATGTACTTCACGGGCTTCTCCCGCCAGGTGCGGGGATTCCAGGTTCGGTTCATCACGAGGGGGCCGTTTCCTTGGGGGAGCCAGGCGTCGCGGGCAGCAGGCCGCGCGTGACGCACCAGGCGAGGTATCGGAAGAAGAGGTCGCGATCCGCCTGGGGGCAGGTGATGCCAGTGCCCTCCAGGGCTTCATGCAACCGCTGACAGCGGATGGGGCCCAGGCCGAACGCGGGCGCCAAGTCACCGGAGCGCAGGTCGAAGAAGGCCAGGGTGGTGGTGTTGTCCGCGGTGCCGGCGCGCTCGGCGACGCGGGCGCGCCAGGCGGGGATGGGGAGCAGGTCCACGGGGTAGCCGTACTCGCCCACCCAGCGGAACAGGTCCGGCAGTCGCACGTCGGGCACGGGCGTCACGTTGAACACCGTGCCGGGCGTGGCGACGCGGGAGAGCTTGACGATGGCGCGCGCCACGTAGTCCACGGGGGTCCAGGTCTCTCCCACGTCGAGCAGCGGGAGCGAGCCGGAGGGAATGCCCGCGAGCAGGATGCGCCAGACCAGATCCTGCGGATTGACGATGGCGGTGTCCGTCGCGCCGACGACGCGGCCCAGCCGGTAGACGGCGACGGGCAGGCCGCGCTCGGAGGCGTGCTGCACCAGTCGCTCCGCGACCCACTTGCTCTGCTGATAGCCGTCACGCAGTCCGGGGTGGGCCTGCACGAAGTCCTCGGGCACCTCCGGGCTCACGTTCGCCTGGGGCGCCACGGCCAGCGTGGACACGTAGTGGAAGGGCTTGAGGCGCACGGCGGCGGCCAGTCGCAAGAGCTCGCGCGTGCCCTTGACGTTGACGGCTTGGACGCTGCCGTACTCGCGCACGACGCTCACGACGGCGGCGTTGTGCAGGATGACGTCACACTCCGCGGCCAGCCCGTGGAAGCGCGCGCTGTCCAGTCCGAGCATCGGCTGGGTGAGGTCCGACGGCAGCGCGAGCACCCGCTCGGCGAGGCCCGACGTCGGAAGCTGCTGGGACGTGAGCGCGGCGCGGATGCGCTCCATCGCCTGGGCCTCGTCGCTGGCGCGGACCAGGCAGACCACGCGGGCGCGCGTCTGGCGCAGGAGCTGGTCCAGCAGGTGGGCGCCGACGAAGCCCGTGGCGCCCGTGAGCAGCACCTGACGGGGTTCCGGGAAGCGCGTCTCGAAGCTGCCGCCCACGCCCTGGGGCGCGGTGGTGCTCGGACGGGGGACGATGTCCTCGGACAGCTCCGAGTCGGCGAGCATCGTGGTGCTCGGGCCGCTTGCTTCGGAGCCGGTGGCCTCACCGTGCTCCAGCGCCTGGGCCAGCGCGGCGGCCGTCGGGTAGCGGAATACCGTGGCGACGGGGACCTCCCGGCCCAGGGCGATGCCCAGGCGGTTGGCCACCTGGATGCTCTGGAGGGACTGGCCCCCTCGGTCGAAGAAGTCGTCCTGCGCGGTGAGGCCCGTGGCGCCGAGGACCTCCTCCCAGATGCCGAGCACCACGCGCTCCAGCTCCGTGGTGGCCTGCGCCACGGTGGAGGAGGCGTCGGTGGTGGTGGCCTTGCGCAGCTCGGCGCGGTCGATCTTCCCCGTGCTGGTGCGAGGCAGGCGCTCGGCGAACACGATGGCGCCCGGCACCATGGGCGCGGGCAGGTTCGCGAGCAGGTGCTTGCGCAGGTCGGCGGCGGAAGGCACGGGGGCCTCCGCGACGATGTGCGCGCAGAGCCGGCGGGCGCCGCCCGGGAGCACCTGTCCGACCACCGCGGCCTCACGCACGCCGGGGTGGCCCAGGAGCACCGTCTCCACCTCGGCCGGGTCGATTCGGTGTCCGCTGATCTTCAGCTCGTCGTCCACGCGACCGACGAACACGAGCTGTCCGTCCTCCCGCAGCCGGGCCTTGTCGCCGGTGCGGTAGGCGCGGGGCTGGCCGGGCAGCGCGGCCAGGGAGATGAAGCGAGCCTTGTCCAGCTCCGGCCGGCCGAGATAGCCCCGCGCGAGCGCGCCGCCCATGAGGCACAGCTCGCCCTCCGAGCCCCGAGCGACGAGTCGTCCTTGCGCATCCACGAGCACCGCGCGGACGCCGGGAAGCGGCAGGCCGATGGGGACCTCGTCACGCTCGGACTCCGGACCACCGGCGTCCGCGAGCGACGCCACCGTCGCCACCACCGTGGCCTCCGTGGGGCCGTAGGTGTTGAGCAGCTGTACGCTCGGACCGACGGTGGCCCGCCAGCGGGCGACGCGCTCTGGCAGGGCCGCCTCGCCCCCGATGATGACGGTGCGCAGGGAGGATGGCAGCCGCGCCGCGCCCGTGGACACCGCGTAGGCCAGCTCGTGCCAGAACGCGGTGGGCAGGTCGAGGATGGTGATGCCGTGGACCGCGCAGGACTCGAGCAGGCGGGGCACGGACTGGAGCATCTCGTCGGTGCGCAGCACCAGCCGCGCGCCCGAGGTCAGCGCCAGGAAGACCTCCTCCACGCTCGCGTCGAAGTGCAGCGGCGCGAACTGGAGGATGCGGTCCTCGCGGGTGACGGCGTAGCGGTGCGTGGCGCCCGCGACGAAGTGTGCCAGCGCCTGGTGAGGAATCTGCACGCCGTTGGGCTGGCCCGTCGAACCGGAGGTGTAGATGACGTACGCGAGCCGCTCAGCCTCGGCGCGAGGGGTGACCGTCTGCGCGGCGACGTCGCGCTTCAGGACGGTCAGGTGCCCGGCCGCGCGGGGGCTCGCGTCCGTGGCGGAGACGGTCTCCGACGGGAGGACCATCAGCGAGGGCGCGGCGTCGTCGAGGATGGCGGCCGAGCGGGAGGCGGGGCCGGTGGGGTCGAGCGGGAGGTAGCCCGCGCCGGAGCGCAGGATGCCCAGCGACGCGACGATGGCGTCGATTCCGCGTGGCACCTTCACCGCCACGGGCGTGTCGGACTGGACGCCTTCGGCGACGAGGCGCTCCGCGAGCGACCCGGCGACCCGCCACAGCTCGCCGTACGTCAGGCGGTGCTCGCCATGCTCCACGGCGATGACGTCCGGCTGCTCACGGGACTGGCATTCGATGAGCTCCAGCACCGGGTGGGCGGGCGCGGGGAGCGGGCCTCCATCCAGGACCGACGCGTCGCCACCGGTCGACAGGACCTGCTCGCGAACGGCCTGCTCGGGCGCGCCGAGCCACGTGTCCAGGTGCCGGAGGAATTCCTGCTGATGGGAGTCCACGGCGCGCGCGTCGTAGCAGACCGGGTTCGCGTCGAAGTCGACGCGCAGGCCACCGCCGTCCGAGCGGGCATAAATCCCGATGGAGAGGTCCTCGACGGGCCCCGCGGAGATGTTGTGCGCGATGCCGGGCAGGCCCGCGAAGCGCACGCCGTAGTCGAACGGCATGATGTTGACCACGGGGCCGAACAGCTTGCGCTGCCCACCCACGCGGCGCAGATCGCGTCGAAGCTGCTCGTAGCGGTAGCGCAGGTGGGGCCTGGACGCGCGCATCTCCGCGGCGACATGCCGGGCCAGTGAGGCCAGGGTGGCACCGGGGGAGACGGGCACTCGCAGCGGCACGATGTTCATGGCCATGCACGGCACGCGCAGCGCGGCCGAGCCCAGCCGTGTCATCACTGGAAGGCCAAGCACGACCTCCGGCGCGTCGGTGCGCAGGTGAATCCAGGCCGCCGTCGCCGCGAGCACCAGGTCCGGCCACGTCAGTCCGAGCTGCTTCGCCACGGCCTGCATCCGCTCCACATCGGTGCCCGCGAGCATCCGGGTGGAGCGAACGAACGACGCGGACATGGGGGCCGGCGGCGCCAGCGTCACCGGCAGCGGAGCGTCCGCGAGGCGGCCGACCCAGAAGTCACGGTCCTTCTGGAACTGGGGACCGGCGCGATAGGCCGCGTCCTCGTCCAGCACGGGGCGCAGGGGACCGAAGCCCGCGGGCGCGGCCTTGCCCGTTACGCGAGACGTGTAGAGGTCCGCCACGCGCCGGGTGAGCAGCGAGAAGCCATACCCATCCATGGCGATGTGGTGCACGCGCTGGAACCAGAAGTACCGCTCCGGCCCCGCCTTGAAGAGGACCTGGGCGAAGAGCGGCCCTCGGGTGAGGTCCACCGTGCGCGTCAGGTCTTCCTTCATCCACGCCTGGGCGGCGGCCCACGGGTCCGCTTCGGTGGACACGTCCACGTGCTGGAGCGCCCACTCCACGCGGGGGCTGACCAGCTGGGAGGAGCCTTCCTGGGTGGACTCGAAGCGCGCGTGGAGGGCCTCCGCCTCGTCGACCGTCTGACGGACGGCGGCCTCGAAGTGCTCGGGGACGATGGCGCCACGAAGCTCGATGCACTCCCCGGCGTTGTAGATCGGGCTCGCGAGGTCGAGCTGTTGACCGACCCAGATTCCGTGCTGGGCCGCGGTGAGCGGCCAGCGTGCGTCGTGTGTTTCGGTCATCGCAGGTCCTTCGAGAGGGGGCATCGGCATGGAGCGAGGTGGGGGGAGCCTCGCTTCCGTGGGCGGCGCTTAACGGTGGAGGGCCACCTGGACGCTGCTCGCGTCAGGAGGCGGAAGGGGCATGGCGCGCAGGAGCACGTACCACTCGGTGAGCGTGGGCCGCTCCGCCAGCTCCACGAAGGTGACCTCCGCGCCCGCGCTCCGCCACCGCTCCACCAGGCTCATCAGCCGGATGGAGTCCAGGCCCTGCTCGAGCAGGTTCGCATCCTCGTTCACCTCCATCACCGACTGCTGCAACAGCTCCGCGACATCCGCGCGCACCTGGTGCTGGCTCAGTCCGGGAGCACCCTTGACGGCGGGCAGGCCCAGCGAGTCGATGACCTGCTGCGTGGTGGTGGTGACGGCGCACAGCTGCGACGCGTAGCTCAGCGCGAGCTGGTGGTGCGCCAGGGAGAAGTCGCCCAGCGCATCCGCCACCAGGAAGGGCTGGATGTTGCTCATGAAGCCATCGCTGGCCGTCTGGAGGCAGCCGATGTGCGCGTAGATGCCGCAGATGATGAGCTGGTCCTTGCCGCGCGCGCGCATCATCTCCAGCAGGTCCGTGCGACGAAACGCGCTGTAGGTCCACTTGGTGAGCTGGACGTCACCTTCGCCCGGCGTGAGCGCGTCGATGATCTGCTTCTGGAGCGGACCGCCGTTGATGCCGCCGCCCCAGAAGTCGAGCAGCAGGCCGCGCTGCTCCGGCGTCTGGCCGCCCGGCTGCGCGGAGTAGACGACGGGGATTCCCAGCGAGAGGCAGTGCGCGCGAAGCCGCTGGATGTTGGGCACCAGCTCCGTCACGGGGGACTGGCCGGGGGTGAATGCCTCCACGAAGTAGCGCTGCATGTCGTGGATGAGCATCACGGTCCGCTTGGGGTCGGGCGTCCACGCGACCTTGTTCTTCGGCAGGTCGGCGGCACCGGGCATCGGATAGGGGGTGATGGCTGGGAGCGCCATGAGGGGTCCTTTTCTGGAAGGAAGGAGAGGGGAGGGTGTGTCAGCGGGGAGCGGTGGGGCGGCTCAGCGTCTCGCGGAGCGCCTTCTTGCTGACCTTGCCGACGCCCGTCTTGGGGAACGTCTCGACGAACTCGACCCGGTCCGGAATCTTGAAGGCCGCCAGCCCCCGCTCCCGCAGGAACGCGGTCAGCGACGTGGCGGCGGGAGGCGTGCCCCGGGGGATGACGAACGCGCAGGTGCGCTCGCCCAGGAAGGCATCCGGCATGGAGACGACGGCCGCGTCGTGAACCTCCGGGTGGGCCAGGAGGTGGTTCTCCACTTCCTCCGCCGCGACCTTGTCGCCGCCCCGGTTGATCTGATCCTTCGCGCGGCCCTCCACCACGAGGTAGCCGTCCGCGGTCATCCGCACCAGGTCTCCGGTGCAGTAGAAGCCGTCGGACGTGAAGGCGCGAGCGTTGTGCGCCTCCGCCTTGTAGTAGCCGCGAATGGTGTACGGCCCTCGCGTGAGCAACTGGCCCGTCTCACCCGTCGCCACGTCCTGGCCGTCCTCGTCGACGATGCGAATCTCGTCGTCCACGCTGATGGGGCGGCCCTGCGTGTTGACGATGAGTTCCTCGGAGTCGTCCAGGCGCGTGTAGTTGACCAGTCCCTCGGCCATGCCGAAGACCTGCTGCACCGTGCAGCCCAGCGCGGGCTTCACGCGCGCGGCGGCCTCGGCGCTGAACTTCGCGCCGCCCACCTGGAGCACGCGCAGGCTGGACAGGTCATGCCTGCGCGCCTTGGCCGCGTCCAGCCACACCATGGCCAGCGGAGGCACCAGCGCGGTGATGGTGACCTTCTCCTTCTCGATGAGCGGGAAGGCCACGTCGGGGCTCGGGTGCAGGGCCAGCACCGAGGTGCCTCCCGCGTAGAACGTGCCGAACACGCCCGGCGAACTCATGGGGAAGTTGTGCGCGGCGGGCAGCGCGCAGAGGTACACGCTTGACGTGTCCAGCTGGCAGATCTCCGCGCTGGCCCGCAGGCTGTACAGATAGTCGTCGTGCGTGCGGGGAATCAGCTTGGGCACGCCCGTGCTGCCGCCGGAGAGCTGGAAGAAGGCGACGTCGTCGGGACGCGGCTCCGTCAGCTCCACGGGCGAGTCGGCATACAGGCTCTCCAGCGAAGTGAAGGGCCCCGCGTCTCCCACGACGATGACGTGCCGGAGCGACGGCGTCTTCGCCTGCACGCTGGTGGCGAGGTTGCGGTAGTCGAAGCCGCCGTGCCGGTCGGCGATGACGTAGGCGACCGCCTCGGTGAACTCGCAGAAGTAGCCGATCTCCGAGGCGCGGTGCGCGGGCAGCGCGAAGACGGGCAGGGCCCCCAGGCGGAAGAGGGCGAAGCACACCTCGTGGAACGCGCCGATGTTGGGCAGCTGCACCACCACGCGGTCCTGGGGCTGGATGCCCAGGCCCTTGAGGCCCGCGGCGAGCCGGTCCACGCGCGCGTCCAGCTCGCGGTACGTCCAGCGCTCCTTGCCGGACACCAGCGCGGTGCGCTCGCCATGACGCTCGGCGCGCTCGCGCAGCATCCGTCCGAAGGTCTCACCCTTCCAGTAGCCCGCGCGGCGGTAGCGCTCCGCGTAATCCTGGGGCCACGTGGGGCAGCCGGGCAGCCGGGAGTCGCCCTGGCTCACGGCTTCACCTCGACGCCCTGACCCAGGCCCATGGCGACCAGCATCGTCCGGAACTTCGCCTCGGTCTCCGCCAGCTCCGACTCCGGCTTGGAGCCCGCGACGATGCCCGCGCCCGCGAACAGCCGCAGCGAGTTCTCGTCCGCCTCCGCGCAGCGGATGGTCACCGCCCACTGGCCGTCACCATTCACATCGCACCAACCCACGGTGCCCGTGTAGTAGCCGCGGTCAAATGGCTCGATGTGGCCGATGGTCGCGTGCGCCAGCTCCGTCGGGTAGCCACAGACGGCCGGGGTGGGGTGGAGCGCGACGGCGAGCGTCAGCGACGTAATGGACGGGTCCGCCAGCTCTCCCACGATGCGGCTGGACAGGTGCCACATCGTCTGGGTGCTGACGAGCGACGGCTTCGCGGGCACATCCAGCGTCTTGCAGAACGGCCGCATGGCCTCCGCCACCGCGTCGATGACCACCGCGTGCTCGTGCAAATCCTTGGGGGACTGGAGCAGGGCCGCCGCGCGGGCCTGGTCCTCCACCGGGTCCGGGCTGCGCGGAATCGAGCCCGCCAGCGGGTTGGCCAGCACCTGCATTCCCGAGCGCGACACCAGCAGCTCCGGGCTCGCGCCAATCAGCGTGCGCCGACCCTCGCCGGGCATCAGCCCCGGGCGCGTGGGCAGGTCCGCCGCGAAGGTGTAACCAGACGGGTTGCGCCGGGCCAGGTTGTGCAAGAGCCGCTGCAGGTCGATGGGCGTCGTGGAGCTCAGGTGCAGCGAGCGCGACAGCACCACTTTGCGCAACGGGCCGCTCTCCATCAGCTTCAGCGCCTGAGCCACGCCGTCCAGGTAGGCGGCCGGCTCCGGCACGGGCTGCACGGTGTAGCGCGTGGGCACGCCCTGGTGGGGCATCGCCACGTCGTCGAATACGAGAGGCCCCGCGCGCTGGATGGTCATCGGCACCACGAGCTGCGCCGGGACGCGCCCGTCGAAGGGCACCGCGCCCACCGCCACCGGGATGTCGTGGTCCGCCTGCCGCGCCTCGCTGAGCACCGCCGCCACGCGCTCGGGCAGCCGCGCGAGCGAGCTCGTCCCGCCCACGTGCGGCACCGTGGCGAAGGTGCCCTGCGCCAGCAACGTGCGGCGGGGTGAGGCGAAGAAGAATGAGGAGCCCGCTTCGTAGCTCTCGAGCAACTGCGCGGCCAGCTTCTGGGTTGCCACTGCGCGTTCGGTCGTCTTCACAGCCAACCTCCTGTTCCGAAGGCCACGCCCTCGTCGCGGGCGCGGCCCTGGAGCAAACCTGTCGTTTCAATCCTGAAACAAAGAATCCATCTCAACTTCGAGCCACCCGGGCGCCGGGTGGAGGAGGGCGCGGGCTCAGACGCCCAGCGTGGCGCCGCCGTCGACACAGAGGTCGTGCATGGTGATGTGTCGCGCGCGGTCCGACGCGAGGAACTGCACCGCCTCCGCGATGTCCCGGGGCGTGGCGATGCGCCGCAGGGGAATGCCCACGCGGAACGTCTCCGAGGCTCCGGCGATGACGGCGTCGGCGCCGTGCTCGTCCTTCCACATGCCCCGCTGCATGGCCGTGTCGGTGGAGCCCGGAGACACCACGTTGCAGCGGATGCCGTACTGAGCCAGCTCCAGGCCCAGGCACTTGGTGAACATGGTGGACGCGGCCTTGGACGCGGCATACGCGGCCATCTGCATCCGGGGTGTCCCCGCGGCATTGGAGCCGACGGTGACGATGACCCCCGCGCGGCGAGGCACCATGCGCCGGGCCACCGCGCGCGAGACATGGAACACCCCGTTCGTGTTCACCCCGAACGTCGTGGCCCAGTCCTCGTCGCTGAGCGACACCACCGGATTCATCCGCAGCACCCCCGCGACGTTGACGAGCGTGTGGATGGGCCCCAGCTCCTTCTCGATGCGCTCCACGACGGTCTCCACCGCGGAGGCGTCACTCACGCTCACGGGCCAGGCCGTGGCCCGCTGGCCTTTGCCGCGCAGCTCCGCCACCAGCGACAGCAGGCCCTCCGCGTTCGTGTCGAGCGCGGCGATGGTCGCTTCACCGGCCAACACCCGCGCGACCTCGGCGCCAATGCCTTGCGCGGCACCCGTCACCAGTGCCACTCGCGGTGTGTCTCCCATCGGGGCCTTCTCCTGCCGGTACCCGAGGGGTCCGAGGTAAAAGTGGGATAATGAGAATGGTTCTCATTATCGTTATTGGGCGACTAAGTGCCATGTGCGCCGCGCGGTGTCAAGAGTGCTGAGACTCCGGGGCGAATGCGTTGACGCGTTTCCACCCGGGCGGGGGTGATGCAATGTGGGGTGTGAGTGGGTTCTGATTCGCGTGGGCGCGAGAGCGTCTGGGTGAGCCATGGGGGATGCCATGTCACACGCTGCGCTGCTGTCCGAAGTCTCGCTCTTCGCTGGACTGGAGGACGAAGCCCTGGAGAGTCTTTCCGCGCTGCTGCGTCCGCGACGTTTCGCGCGAGGCGAGGTTGTCTTCCATCAGGGAGACGTGGGGACGTCGCTGTTCATCATCCGGCGCGGTGAGATTGACATCCGGCTGAGCTCGCCCGACGGCAAGGAAGTCATTCTCTCGTTGCTGGGGCGGGGGGACTTCTTCGGGGAGCTGGCGTTGCTGGATGGAGAGCCCCGGTCCACGGATGCCGTCGCGCGCGAGGAGTCGGAGTTGCTGACCCTCCAGAGGGAGGACTTCCGCCGGTTTCTGGAGACCCGTCCGGGTGTCTCGCTGGGCTTGCTGGCGACCTTGAGCCAGATGGTCAGGCATGTCACCCAGCTGGTTCATGACACCCATTTCCTGGATGCGCGGGAGCGGCTGGTTCGGGTGTTGCTTGACCTGGGGAGGGAGCAGGGTGTTCACGGGCCCGGAGGTGTGGTCATCCCTTGCAACCTCACGCAGACAGACCTGGCGAACCTCTGCGGGTTGACCCGGGAGAGCACCAACAAGTGGCTGCGCTTCTATGTGCGCGAGGGATTGCTGTCCTACGAGGGGGGAGTCATCACCCTGGTCCAGCCCGAGCGCCTGGGCAGGGAAACCCCTTAGCACCGCTGGGCATTTGGGATGTGAAGCCGTTCACTGCGGCATATTTCAAAGGCGTCTAGGTTTGTCATGCGGCTCCACCGTGGAGGCAGCATGGCGCGTCTGGCTTCCCCAGGTCCCTGTTCGACTCAGACTCCCGAGCCTGGGGAATCGTCCCCGCGCGTGGGCGCCACGATTCCCGCGCCCGAGGCGTCGCCGGTGGGGCCCGCTCCACTCCCGGTGTGGACGCGATTCCTCCCCGCGGGCCGCGTGGTGGTTCGCGAGGGAGACCCGGGCTCGTCGATGTTCGTCATCCTGGAAGGCAAGGTGGGCGTGTACCGGGAGGCCGGGAGTCGCGAGGCCCGCCTGGTGACGCAGCTTTCGGGCGGCGGCTTCTTCGGAGAGCTGGCGATGATGGCGAAGTGTCCCCGGACCGCGAGCGTCGTCACGCTGGAGCGGACGGTGCTGCGGGAGCTGTCTCACACGGGCCTGTCGCTGACGGGCTCGCGCTACGGACTGGACGCTCCGGTGGTCGCCATGCGGTGTCGCGAGAGGCTGCTCGCGGATGCCTTGTGCGGCAGTCCCGTGTTGAGCGAGTTGTCGCCGGAGCTGTGGGCGCAGCTGGGCAGCGCGCTCGTCCCCTGCGCGGTGGAGGCCGGGGCGCAACTGCTCACCTACGGCCAGCCAGGTGAGGCGCTCTACATCCTGTTGCGCGGCCGCTGCGGCGTCTTCCACACGCACGCGGATGGGCACACGACGGCGTATCCCGACATGGTGGAGGGAGACCTCTTCGGCGAGGTCTCCCTGCTGCGAGGGCACCGGGCCACGGCGACGGTGAAGGCCCTGACGCCCTGCACGCTGCTGCGGTTGGACCGGGACGTGTTCCGCAAGCACTTCTGGGGGCAGGCGGAGATGCGACGCGCGCTCGTGCGGCTGGGACTGGCGCGCATGCACCGGACGATGGATGTCATCGCCAATCCCGGGGGCTGATTACAGGGCGTAGCCGAGCGTCACGCCGAGCACGTGCGCGGAGCCGGAGTAGGTTCCGTCAATGCCCGGCGCGGTGCTCTCCGTGTCCGCGAGGAAGACGAACTGGTAGCCCACGTCCGCGCGCAGGCCGGCCGTGGTGGTGTAGCCCGCGCCGATGGCGACCTTGTAGCGGTCCGCGTCCGGAAGGTCCGGCGTCAGCGTGTCCGAGGGGCTCGGCGACAGGTCGGCGACCAGCCCCGCGCGCGCCTGGAGATGGGGCGTGACGGCGTACTCGGCGCCCAGGTGGTACTTGATTTTCGTCGACCAGCTCTTGGCCAACGGGTTGTTGAGCTGCGGCGTGTCGGGGAAGGTGATGGCCAGCTCCTCGAAGCTGGACCAGTAGGTGACCTGGGCGTCCAGGGCCATGGTCAGCCGCTCCACGGGGTAGAAGGCCAGTCCGATGGCGAGCGTGGCGGGGAAGGTGACGTCCGCGCTCACGCGCTGGTCCGACATGCGCTGCTGGAACTCCACGGGGATGTTCTGGAAGTCCGCCTTCCCCTCGAACGTGACGGCGACCGAGCTGCGGTAGTGCACGCCCAGCGTCAGCTCCCCGGGAAGCAGCTCCGCCTGGAGCCCCGCGTTGAAGCCCACGCCCCAGGCGCCGCCGCCCAGGTGGATGGAGCCCTCGCTCTCCAGGAAGTTCAGCGCCCGGCGGATCTCCACCGTGGAGCGCACGACGTCCACGCCCGCGCCCACGCGGACGGACTCGTGGAGCTGATACGCGACGGTGGGGTTGATGTAATACGCGGCGAGGTTCGACTCCTGCCCGCGGAAGCGCCCCACGAAGTCCGCTTCCCAGTGGCTGCGCGCGCCATAGGGCGTGTACGCACCCACGCCGAACGCGAGCTTCTCGAAGGGCCGAAACACCGCGAAGACATGCGGCGGTGGTGACAGCGTCAGCTTCTGTCCCTGTGTGGTGCCCCCCGTCGGCGTGAACTTCAGGCTCGGGAGGATTCCGGTGTCGCCCACGGTGATGTCCAACGTCTTCACGCCCAGGATGTTGGCCGCGTTGGAATAGATCGCGGACGAGTCCTCCAGCCACGCCGTGGCCGCGTTGCCCAGGCCCGTGGCGCGAGCGCTCTGCGTGTCGATCTGAAACCCCGCGGCGTGGCTGACACCAGCGGCGAGGAGCGTCATGAGTGAGAGCGTTGTCTTCATGGTCGGTTTGAAACGAGCACTATAGGACAGTCTGCTTTGGCGCAGTGCGCTGGTCATCCAGGCTTGAAGCAATTTTACGGATGCCCTGCCCTGAACGATGCATCCCCGGGTCAGTCGTACACCACGCGCCCAAGTGTGAACCCGTCATCCTTGGTAGGGGGCTGCGTGCATTTGCACAGGTTTTCTCAGTAAGACTTGTTTTACCTGGACTCCCCTCCCAGGCCCCTCGCCATGACCCAGCCACGCTCCCAGGACCTCCTCGTAGAGCGCAGCGTCACCCGTGCGGTGGAACCCCGCACCGACACGGAGCGCGCGGTCGCGCATATCTGGAGTGAGGTGTTGAACATCCCGCAGGTGGGCGCGCTCGACAGTTTCTTCGAACTCGGTGGCCACTCCCTGCTTGCGACACAGGTGCTCTCGCGCATCCGGACGTCGTTGCGGGTGGAGCTGTCGCTTCAGGAGATGTTCGACCTGGTGACTGTATCGGCGCTGGCGGGACGTATCGATGCGCTGGTGGCGTTGCAGCCCGGAGAGGTGCTGGAGCCACTGCATCCCTCGCGTGAGGCGCGGCCGTCATCGCTGGTTCCGTGCGAGCGTCAGGCGGAGTTGTCGTTCGCGCAGCAGCGGCTGTGGTTCCTGGACCAGTACGCACCGGGCAGCCCGCTCTACAACCTGCCAGCGGCGTTGCGGCTGGAGGGGACGCTCGACGTGGCGGCGCTGGAACGGGCGTTCACGGAGCTGGTGTGTCGACATCAGTCGCTGCGCACGGTGTTTCCCGCGAGGGATGGGCGGCCGCTCCAGGTGGTGGCTCACGCGGGCAACGCGCCCATGGCCCTGGAAGTGGAGGACCTGCGCTACCTGCCGGAGTCGGAGCGTGAAGCCATCGGCTTGCGCACCGTGCGCGAGGAAGCTCGGCGGCCGTTCGACCTGGTCCGGGGTCCGCTTTTGCGCGCGCGGGTGTTGCGACTGACGGAGCGCGAGCATGTGGTCGTCGTCACGATGCACCACATCATCTCGGATGCGTGGTCCATCTCCGTGCTCATCCGGGAAGTGGTCGCGCTCTACGAGGCCTTCAGCGCGGGCCGGCCCTCGCCGCTGCCGGAGCTGCCCCTCCAGTACGCGGACCATGCGGTGCGGCAGCGCGAGCGGCTGCGAGGGGAGGCGCTGGAGCGACAGCTCTCGTGGTGGAGGCAGCGCCTGGAGGGCGCCCCGCCCGCGCTGGAGCTTCCGGCGGACCACCCTCGCATCGCCGGGGCCTCCAACCCGGGCGCGGTGCTCAAGGTGGAGCTGCCGGTGGGGCTGGTCCGCATGCTGCGTGGCTTCTGTCGTCAGGAGGGCGCCACGCTGTTCATGGGGCTCCTCGCCGGGCTTCAGGCGCTGCTGTCGCGGTACTCGGGGCAGGACGATATCTGCGTGGGGGCCCCTGTCGCGGGACGCACCTCTCCGGAAACGGAAGGACTCATTGGCTTCTTCGTGAACACGCTGGTGCTGCGCACCAAGCTGGACGGAGACCCGACGTTCCGTGAGCTGATGTCTCGCGTGCGTGAGACGACGCTGGGGGCGTACTCGCACCAGGACGTGCCCTTCGAGAAGCTGGTGGAGGCGCTCCAGCCGGAGCGCCAGCCCAAGCGCTCGCCGTTCTTCGAGGTGGCGCTGGTCCTGGTCAATACCCCCATGGCCGCGCTGGAGAGTCCGGGGCTGCGCTTTCGTCCGCTGGATGTGGACAGCGGCACCTCGAAGTTCGACTTCACGCTGACGCTGAGCGAGTCGCCCACGGGGCTGTCGGGGATGCTGGAGTACCGCACCGACCTCTACGAGCCCGCGACCGCGGAGCGCCTGGTGGCGCATCTGGAGCGCTTGCTGGAGCGAGCGGTGGTGGCGCCTCACCTGCGCCTGTCCGAGCTGTCCCTCGTGACGGAGCTGGACCGACGCCTCGTGCTGGAGACGTGGAACGCGACGACCGTCGAATCACGCGCCGAGGTCTGCGCGCACGAGTTGGTGGAGGCGCAGGCGGGGAGGACGCCGGAGGCGGTGGCGGTGGTGTTCGAAGGGGAGGAGCTGACGTACGCGCAGTTGGAGAAGCGAGCGAATCAACTGGCGTGGCACCTGGGCGGGGCGGGAGTGGGGGCAGGGGACAGGGTGGGGCTGTGCATGGAGCGCTCGCTGGAGCAGCTGGTGGGGGTGCTGGGGATATTGAAGGCGGGGGCGGCGTACGTGCCGCTGGACACGAAGTACCCGGCGGAGCGGCTGGGGTACATGGTGGAGGATGCGAAGGTGGTGCGGGTGCTGACGCGGGCGAGTCAGCGCGCGGTGCTGCCGGAGCGGGCGCGAGAGTTGGCGCTGTGCGTGGACGAGGAGGCGGAGGAGATAGGGAGGCGTCCGGACATGGCGCCCCCGAGGGCGGTGCCACCGGGAGGCACCTGCTACGTGGTGTACACGTCAGGGAGCACGGGGAAGCCGAAGGGGGTGGCGCTGTCGCACGCGGCGCTGTGCAACCTGTTGCTGTGGCAGCGGGCGCACTCGGTGAAGGCGGAGGCTGTGACGTTGCAGTTCGCGTCGCTGAGCTTCGACGTGTCCTTCCAGGAAATCTTCTCGACGTGGAGCGCGGGAGGGGCGCTGGTGGTGCCGCCGGCGGCGCTGAGGCAGGACGTGCCGGCGCTGCTGGACTTCATGGTGAGTCACCAGGTGGAGCGGTTGTTTCTGCCCTTCGTCGCGCTGCAGGCGCTGGCGGACGCGGTGGCGCACGGGGCGAGTGTGCCCACGTCATTGAGGGAAGTGGTGACGGCGGGAGAGCAGTTGCAGGTGACGCCGGCGGTGGTGGCCTTCTTCGAGAAGTTGCCGGGGTGCGTGCTGGAGAATCAGTACGGCCCGTCGGAGACGCACGTGGTGAGTGCGCACCGGTTGAAGGGGCCGCCGGGGAGCTGGCCGAGACTGCCGCCGATTGGAGTGCCGCTGCCGGACACGAAGCTGCTGGTGTTGGACGGGCAGGGGAGGCTGTGTCCGATTGGAGTGGCCGGAGAGCTGTACATCGGCGGGGCGCAGCTGGCGCAGGGGTACCACGAGAGGGCGGAGCTGACGGCGAAGCGCTTCGTGCCGGACGGGTACGCGAGGGAGGCGGGGGCGAGGCTGTACCGGACGGGGGACAGGGCGAGGTGGAGAGGGGACGGGGTGGTGGAATTCCTGGGCCGGTTGGACGAGCAGGTGAAGGTGAGGGGCTTCCGGGTGGAGTTGGGGGAGGTGGAGGCGGCGCTGAGGGAATTGGCGGGGGTGAGGGACGCGGCGGCGGGGGTGCACGAGGACGCGCCGGGGGACAAGAGGCTGGTGGGGTACGTGGTGCTGGGGGAGGGCGTGGAGTGGGAGCCGGAGGTGCTGCGCGAGGCGCTGGCGCGGAAGCTTCCGGAGCACATGGTGCCGCCTGCGCTGATGAAGCTGGAGGCGCTGCCGCTGACGCCGAGCGGGAAGCTGGCGAGAAGCAAGCTGCCCGCGCCAGACGTGGAGAGTCTGCGGGGCGCGGCGCCCTTCGTGGCACCGAGAGACGCGCTGGAGGTGCAACTGGCGGAGGCCTTCGCGGCGGTGCTGAAGCTGCCTCGCGTCAGCGTCACCGACAGCTTCTTCAGCATCGGTGGCCACTCATTGTTGGCGACCCAGTTGGTGGCGCGCATCCGCGCCTTGCTCAAGGCCGAGGTTCCCTTGAGGACTCTTTTTGAAGCGCCATCTGTCGCGGCGCTCGCGAAGCGCATCGAGGCGGATGTCCGGCTCAAGCCTGGCAACGCTCCGCAGTCGATGCTCGCGCGAGCGCGTGCGCGGTTCCGTAGTTCCAACGAGCAGGGCGACACGGAGGAAGAGATGCTCTCTTTTGCCCAGCAGCGGCTTTGGTTCCTTGACCAGTACAGGCCCGGCAGTCCCCTCTACAACATCCCCGCCGCGCTCCGGTTGAAGGGCGCGCTGGATGTGCAGGCGCTCGAGCGGGCCTTCACCGAACTGGTGCGACGCCACCAGTCCTTGCGCACCGTCTTCCAGTCCCGTGAGGGCAAGCCGGTCCAGGTCATCTCGCGAGGCGAGCCCCTGCGGATGCGGCTGCCGCTTCAAGACCTGGCGTCGCTGCCGGAGTCCGAGAAGGAAGCAGAGGCGCTGCGGCTGGTCTGGGCCGAGGCCCGACGGCCGTTCGACTTGACGCGCGGCCCCCTGCTGCGCACGGGGCTGGTGCGGCTGGACGTCAACGAGCACCTTTTGCTCGTGACGATGCACCACATCATCGCGGACGCCTGGTCCATCGCCGTGCTCATCCGAGAGGTCGTCACGCTCTACGAGGCCTACAGCGTGGGGCGGCACTCCCCGCTGTCGGAGCTGGGCCTTCAGTACGTGGACTATGCCGTCCAGCAGCGCGAGTGGCTCCAGGGCGATGTCCTGGAGCGACAGCTCTCCTGGTGGAAGCAACAGCTCGAGGGCGCACCGTCATTGCTGGAGCTGCCCACCGATCATCCGCGTGCCCTGGATGCTCGCAATCCAGGCGCGGTGATCAAGGTGGACCTCTCACGGGAGCTCACCCGGGCCCTGGTGAGCCTGTGCCAGCGCGAGGGCGCCACGCTGTTCATGGGGCTCCTCGCGGGACTTCAGGCGTTGCTGTCGCGGTACTCGGGACAGGAAGACATCTGCGTGGGGGCACCCATCGCGGGTCGCCAGCAGATGGAGACCGAAGAGCTCATCGGCTTCTTCGTGAACACGCTGGTGCTGCGCACGAAGCTGAAGGGAGACCCGACGTTCCGCGAGCTGCTGGGACGCGTGCGTGAGACGACGCTGGGGGCGTACTCGCACCAGGATGTGCCCTTCGAGAAGCTGGTGGAGGTGCTCCAGCCCGAACGGCAGCCGGGGCACACGCCGTTCTTCCAGGTGGCGATGGTGTTGCTCAACACCCCGCCCATGGAGCTCGCCACTCCGGGACTCTCCTTCGAGTCCGTGGACGTCGACAGTGGCACCGCGAAGTTCGACTTCACGTTGATGTTGCGCGAGACGCCCACCGGTCTGACCGGAACGTTGGAGTACCGCACCGACCTCTACGAGCCCGCGTCCGCGGAGCGACTGGTGGTGCACCTGCAACGGCTCCTCGAGGGCGCGGTCGCCAACCCGCTCCACCGCTTGTCCGAATTGCCGCTCGTCTCGGAAGCGGATCGACGCCTCGTGCTGGAGGCGTGGAACCCTTCAGCCACGGGCCCACGCTGGGAGGTCTGCGCGCACGAGTTGGTGGAGGCGCAGGCGGGGAGGACGCCGGAGGCGGTGGCGGTGGTGTTCGAAGGGGAGGAGCTGACGTACGCGCAGTTGGAGAAGCGAGCGAATCAGCTGGCGTGGCACCTGGGCGGTGCGGGAGTGGGTGCGGGGGACAGGGTGGGGTTGTGCATGGAGCGCTCGCTGGAGCAGTTGGTGGGGGTGCTGGGGATATTGAAGGCGGGGGCGGCGTACGTGCCGCTGGACACGAAGTACCCGGCGGAGCGGCTGGGGTACATGGTGGAGGATGCGAAGGTGGTGCGGGTGCTGACGCGGGCGAGTCAGCGCGCGGTGCTGCCGGAGCGGGCGCGAGAGTTGGCGCTGTGCGTGGACGAGGAGGCGGAGGAGATAGGGAGGCGTCCGGACATGGCGCCCCCGAGGGCGGTGCCACCGGGAGGCACCTGCTACGTGGTGTACACGTCAGGGAGCACGGGGAAGCCGAAGGGGGTGGCGCTGTCGCACGCGGCGCTGTGCAACCTGTTGCTGTGGCAGCGGGCGCACTCGGTGAAGGCGGAGGCTGTGACGTTGCAGTTCGCGTCGCTGAGCTTCGACGTGTCCTTCCAGGAAATCTTCTCGACGTGGAGCGCGGGAGGGGCGCTGGTGGTGCCGCCGGCGGCGCTGAGGCAGGACGTGCCGGCGCTGCTGGACTTCATGGTGAGTCACCAGGTGGAGCGGTTGTTTCTGCCCTTCGTCGCGCTGCAGGCGCTGGCGGACGCGGTGGCGCACGGGGCGAGTGTGCCCACGTCATTGAGGGAAGTGGTGACGGCGGGAGAGCAGTTGCAGGTGACGCCGGCGGTGGTGGCCTTCTTCGAGAAGTTGCCGGGGTGCGTGCTGGAGAATCAGTACGGCCCGTCGGAGACGCACGTGGTGAGTGCGCACCGGTTGAAGGGGCCGCCGGGGAGCTGGCCGAGACTGCCGCCGATTGGAGTGCCGCTGCCGGACACGAAGCTGCTGGTGTTGGACGGGCAGGGGAGGCTGTGTCCGATTGGAGTGGCCGGAGAGCTGTACATCGGCGGGGCGCAGCTGGCGCAGGGGTACCACGAGAGGGCGGAGCTGACGGCGAAGCGCTTCGTGCCGGACGGGTACGCGAGGGAGGCGGGGGCGAGGCTGTACCGGACGGGGGACAGGGCGAGGTGGAGAGGGGACGGGGTGGTGGAATTCCTGGGCCGGTTGGACGAGCAGGTGAAGGTGAGGGGCTTCCGGGTGGAGTTGGGGGAGGTGGAGGCGGCGCTGAGGGAATTGGCGGGGGTGAGGGACGCGGCGGCGGGGGTGCACGAGGACGCGCCGGGGGACAAGAGGCTGGTGGGGTACGTGGTGCTGGGGGAGGGCGTGGAGTGGGAGCCGGAGGTGCTGCGCGAGGCGCTGGCGCGGAAGCTTCCGGAGCACATGGTGCCGCCTGCGCTGATGAAGCTGGAGGCGCTGCCGCTGACGCCGAGCGGGAAGCTGGCGAGAAGCAAGCTGCCCGCGCCAGACGTGGAGAGTCTGCGGGGCGCGGCGCCCTTCGTGGCACCGAGAGACGCGCTGGAGGTGCAACTGGCGGAGGCCTTCGCGGCGGTGCTGAAGCTGCC
>NZ_JABUMS010000005.1:379486-590937 GCF_013336705.1 Myxococcus sp. CA051A
AGCTGGCGAGAAGCAAGCTGCCCGCGCCAGACGTGGAGAGTCTGCGGGGCGCGGCGCCCTTCGTGGCACCGAGAGACGCGCTGGAGGTGCAACTGGCGGAGGCCTTCGCGGCGGTGCTGAAGCTGCCGCGCGTCAGCGTCACCGACAGCTTCTTCAGCATGGGCGGCCACTCCCTGCTGGCGACCCAGTTGGTGTTCCGCCTCCGGAATCAACTCAAGGCGGAGGTCCACCTCAAGACGTTGTTCGAGGCGCCCTCCGTCGCGGCGCTGGCCCGGCGCATCGAGTCCACGCCGCGCGAGCCCTTGAGTGTGCTGCCTCCGCTGGTTCGTGCCTCTCGCGGTTCACTCCCGCCGCTGTCCTATTCGCAGGAGCGACTGTGGCGGTTGTTCAAGGCGAACCCCACGTCCACGGCCTACAACCAGCCCGCGGCCTACCGGTTCAAGGGCGCGCTGCAGGTGGAGGCGCTCCGGGCCGCGGTCCAGGGGCTGGTGGATCGCCACGCGTCGCTGCGCACCACCTTCACCGAGGAGGACGGCAGGCCCGTGCAGAAGGTCGCCGCGTCGATGCGAATCGACCTCCCGATGGAGGACTTCCGGGGCCGGGAGGACGCGGAGACGGAGCTGCTCAGGCGCATCGCGGAGGATGCTCGCCGGCCCTTCGACCTCACCCGGGGGCCGCTCGTGCGCGGCTCGCTGATACGCCTCGCGGACGACGAACACCTGTTCATCTTCAGCAAGCACCACATCCTCTCGGATGGCTGGTCGGAGAGCATCATCACCCGCGAGGTGGTGCACCTGTACTCGGCCTTCGCGCGCGGGGAGACGCCCTCGCTTCCGCCGCTCCACATCCAGTACCCGGACTACGCGGCCTGGCAGCGTCGCTGGCTCTCCGGCGCGGAGCTGGAGGCTCGGCTGGGCTACTGGCGTGGGGCGCTGGCGAAAGCCCCGAAACTGCTGAACCTCCCCGTCGACAAGCCCCGTCCGACCACGCGCACGTTCAACGGCACGTCGATCTCCGTCGCGCTCGGGCGCGCGCGCAGTGATGCCCTCAACCTGCTCTGCCAGAAGGAGCGGGTGACGCCGTTCATGGCGCTGCTGTCGCTCTTCGGCACCTTGCTCTGCCACCGGGCGCGCCAGGAAGAAATCGTCATCGGCTCGCCCATCGCCAACCGGGCGCTCCCGGAGCTGGAGTCGCTCATCGGCCTCTTCGTCAACACCGTGGCGCTGCACGTGGACCTGCGGGGCAACCCGAGCTTCCGACAGCTCCTGTCACGGGTTCGCGATGTCACGTTGGGCGCCTACGCGCACCAGGAGGTGCCGGTCGACCAGGTGGTGGATGCCCTCGTCCCCCAGCGACAGCCGGATCGAGCGCCGCTCTTCCAGGTGATGTTCGTCCTCCAGAACACGCCCATGGAAGCGCTGGTGCTCCCGGAGCTGACCCTGGTCCCCATGCCCGCGGACCGGGGCGCGTCCATCTATGAGCTGACCTTGTCCTTGCAGGAGCGGGGGGATGGCTTCTCCGGCCTGCTGGAGTTCAACACCGACCTCTTCGAGCCGGACACTCCGCGACGTCTCCGCGACGCCTTCGTCGTGCTCCTCGAGCGCGTGCTGGCGTCGCCGGACCTGGCGGTAGGAATCGATGCGGTCGTCCCCGGATTCGAAGTGCAGGAGTGAGCCGTCATGGAACTCAAGAATCGCTATCGCAACACGGAGTCGATGATTGGCCACGGCAATCCCTCCTTCACCGCCGCCAAGGAGGCGGGGTTGTTGGACTTGTCCGTGCACAACACCGGGCACGGCTCGCTGTCGCTGCCGGATGGACGTGAGTTCTTCAACACCTGCTCGTGCTCCTACCTGGGACTCGACTCGCACCCGGACGTGCTCCAGGGCGCCATCGAGGTCCTCCAGCGAGAGCGGACGATGACCATGTCCATCTCCCGCCTGCGCGTGCGGCTGGCGGACCTGGATGCGCTGGAGGAGGAGCTGACCGCGCTCTGGCGCGCCAAGACGGTCGTCACCAACTCCGCCAGCTCCGCGAGCGCGGGCCTGTTGCCCCTCATCGCCTCCGGGCACCTGCTGCCGGATGGCCAGAAGCCCATCCTCGTCTTCGACAAGTCCGCGCACTTCTCGATGAACCTCATCAAGCCCATCTGCGCCGATGAGACGCACGTCATCACCGCGCCACACAACGACCTGGACTTCCTCGAGGACCTCTGCCGCAAGCACGCGCGCGTCGCCTACGTCGCGGACGGGTTCTACTCGATGGGCGGCGTGGCCATCGTGAAGGACCTGTTCGCCCTCCAGGACAAGTACGGGCTGTTCCTCTACTTCGATGACTCCCACTCGCTTTCCATCTACGGCGGCGCGGGAGAGGGCTACGTGCGCGCGATGATGGGCGGGGAGGTCAACCCGCGCACCATCATCATCGGCTCGCTGGGCAAGGGCTTTGGCACCGCGGGTGGCGCCATCATGCTCGGCCCGGGGCAGCACGCGGACCTCGTGGGCCGCTTCGCGGGACCGCTCGGCTGGTCGCAGAGCCTGGCGATTCCAGCCATCGGCGCGAGCCTGGCCTCCGCGCGCATCCATGGCGGGCCGGAGCTGGCCGCGCGTCAGCAGACCCTGCGCGCCAACGTGCGCTACTTCGACGAGCGCGTTCCCACGCGAACCGCCGGCGAGGACTTCCCCATCAAGATCATCGACGTGGGACCCGAGACGGCCGCGGTGGAGCGCTCGCGGAAGTTGATGGAGCGGGGGTTCTACGCGTCCGCGGTGTTCTTCCCCATCGTCCCGAAGGGACGGGCGGGGCTGCGCATCATGCTGCGCTCCAACATCTCCCCCGAGGACCTCCAGCGGCTCTGCGATGCCGTGGTGGAGCTGTCCTCGCCTGAGTCCTGAGCGATGGAGCCAAGCGCATCATGACCATGCCATTGCAGTGCAGGTCCTTCCTGGTGACGCCCGCCATCGACCCCATGCGCTTCGACAAAGCGGTGGAGGTGGGGGCGGACCTGGGATTGCTGGACCTGGAGGACGGTGTCCCGGAGACCCTCAAGTCCGAGGCGCGTCGACTGGCCATCTCCTATCTGTCCTCGTCGAGGCCCCGCGGCCCCCTGTGCCTGCGCATCAACAGCCTTCGCACCGAGGCGGGTCTTCGCGACGTGCTCGCCCTCCTGGACTCCAACGCCCGGCTGGACGCCTTGCTGCTGCCGAAGGTGGAGTCCCCGTCGGAGCTCCACCAGGTGGAGGCGCTGCTGGGGGATCGCTTCCCGGAGCTGGCGCTGCTGGCCATTATCGAAACGGCGCGCGGCGTGGAAGCGGTGGACGCCATCGCCATGGCCACCCCCCGGTTGCGGGGCCTCATCTTCGGCGCCGCGGACCTGTCCGCGCAGCTGGGGGTGCCCCTGGCCTGGGAGCCGCTGCTCTACGCGCGCTCACGCATCGCCATGGCGGCGGCCATCGCCGGGGTGAATGCCATCGACTCGCCGTTCTTCGACCTGGAGGACCTGGCGGAGCTGGAGGACGAGACGCGCCGGGTCTGCGCGCTGGGCTTCACCGGGAAGATCGTCATCCACCCGGACCAGGTGGGCGTCGTCCACGCGGCGCTGCGGCCCACCGCGCAGATGGTGGCCCACGCGCGTCGCGTGCTGGCGCAGGCGGGGGATGGAAAAGGCGGCATCCACGTCGTCGGAGGGAGCATGATTGGTCCTCCGCTGGTGACGGTGGCTCGGCGCGTGCTGGCCAGCGTCCAGCTCGAGGAGGCTCTGGCACCCGTCCAACTCCGGGCGGGTTCCAGGAGTGGAGACTCATGAAGAAATTGGTGGCTGCCCACAAGAAGGTGGGCAAGCAGCGCTACCGGGAGACCCACGGCCTCTTCTACGAGGACTTCGAGGTGGGGGATGTCTTCGAGCACCGTCCGGGTAGAACCATCACCGACGTGGACAACATGTGGCAGTCCCTGCTGAGCCTGAACACGCACCCGCTCCACATCGACGCCGTCTACGCCAGCAAGACGGAGTGGAAGCAGCCGCTCATCTCCAGCCTCGTCACCCTGGCCATCGTCGGGGGGATGAGTCTCAACAGCACCAGTGCCAAGGGCGTGGCGAACCTCGGGTGGGATCGCATCCGGTTGACGGCCCCCGTCTTCGTGGGGGACACCCTCTACGCGGAGAGCCGGGTGCTGGCGAAGCGAAGGTCCCGCTCTCGCGCGAAACAGGGAGTCGTCACCGTGGAGACGAAGGGCCTCAAGGCGGACGGCACCGTCGTGATGACCTTCGAGCGCTCCTTCCTCGTGCCCTTGCGGCGCCATGGCGTGGACGTGGATGCGAACTACTGAAGTGATGACGGCGGTGGTGGTGCGGCGTCCAGGCGGTCCGGAGCAGCTTCATCTGGCGGAACTTCCTCGCCCGGTTCCGGGCCCTCACCAGCTCCTCGTCAGGGTGCGCGCCTCCGCCCTCAACCGGACGGACACCACGCAGCGCGCCGGGGGCTACGCGCTGCCTCCGGATGTCACCAGTCCGTTGCTCGGGGTGGAGGTCTCCGGTGTCGTGGAGGCCGTGGGAGTGGCAGTTCGTTCCTTCGCGCCCGGCCAGCGGGTCTTCGGGCTGGTGGACGGCGGCGGCTATGCGGAGGCGTGCCTGATGGAAGAGGGCATGGCGGTCCTCATGCCGGAGGGCTGGTCCTTCGTCGAAGCCGCGGCCACGCCAGAGGCGTACTGCACCGCGCATGAGTCCCTGCTGGAGCTGGGCGGTCTGGGCCCGGGCCAGTCCGTGCTCGTCCACGCGGGGGGCAGCGGGATTGGCACCGCCTGCATCCAGGTGGCGCGCGCGGTGGGCGCACGCGTATTCGTCACCGTGGGCAGCGAGGAGAAGAAGCGCCGGTGTCTCGAACTCGGCGCCGACGCGGGCGTGGTGCGCACCCAGGAGGACTTCGCGCCGGTGCTCGCGCGGTGGACGGACGGGCGCGGCGTGGACCTGGTGGAGGACTTCGTTGGCGGCGCGGCGCTGGAGCGCAACCTCGCTTCGCTGCGCCTGGGCGGATGCCTGCTGCTGGTGGGGCTGATGGATGGGATGCGCGGAGACGTGGACCTGAAGCAGGTGGTGCTGCGCCGGCTTCAAATCAAGGGCATGGCCCTGCGCCCGTTGCCGCTCGAGGCCAAGGCGGCCGTCACGCGGCGCTTCCAGGCGCGGTGGCTGCCGGAGTTGGTCGCCGGCAGGGTCCGCCCCATCATCGACTCCACCTTCCCGCTGGCGCGCGTGGCGGAGGCTCACCGCCACATGGAGTCCAACGCGAGCTTCGGGAAGATCGTCCTGGAGGTCTGAGGCTCAGCTCCCCGTGGCGCGGCGGAGGTCGCGCACCGGCGCGGCGTCCGGCTCGCGCAGCAGGGCGTAGGGGTCCAACGCGTCGCCGCCGACCGTCTCCAGGCCCACGGACGTGCCCAGCCCCAGCCGCTCCGCGTGCCGCAGCATCAGCGCGGTGACGACCTGGTCCTCCAGCGCGTAGCCCGTGGAGTCGAACACGGTGGAGCGCTGCCGCCACGACTCGTACACGTCCGGGTTCTTCACCAGGGTGGTGAGGTCCGGGCCCACCTGCTCGGGGCGAATCTGCTGGCACTCGCCCTCCACCAGGCACTGCACGAGGAAGTCCGGGCACACCAGGCTGCTCTCGAGCAGCTCCTTCGGCAGCTCCGTCTTGCCGGGCAGGTCCGAGCCCACGGCGTTGATGTGGACGTGCGGCTTGAGCGCCTTGCCGGAGATGACCGGCCCGCCTCCCACGGCGACGGAGGTCGCGGTGCAGATGATGTCCGAGCGCTCCTCCAGCTCCGCCAGCGTCACGACCTTCACGTCCAGCCCCAGGAACGCCGTGCGGCGCGCGAGCGACTGCTGCGCCTCCGGATTCGTGTCGAAGGCCAGCACCTCGTTGATGGGGAACACGCGTCGGATGGCGTGCAGCTGCGTGACAGCCTGGGCCCCGCAGCCAACCAGGCCGATGACGCGGCTGTCCGGCGAGGCCAGCGCGCGCGTGGCCACCGCGGAGGCCGCGCCCGTGCGCAGCGCCGTGGCGAAGACGCCGTCCATCAATGCAATCAGATGGCCGGTGTTCACGTCGTAGAGGCTGTTGGTCGCGATGATGGTCGGCAGCCCGTGAGCCTCGGGGTTGAACGGGCTGTAGCTCACCATCTTCACCGTCACCGCGCTGCCCCGCTGCATCACCGGCATCCACTCCAGGCAGCCTGGTTGACGCGGGTGATCCAACAGGAAACCGTCACGCTTGCGCACTTCCGTGAGCTCGCCGTCAAACGTGCGCAGCGCTTCGGTCAGTGCACGGATGAGCTCGTCCATCAGCGCGTCCGCGCCCAGCTCCTCCACGATGCAGCGCAGGTCGGACCGAGTCACCAACAGTGTCCGTGTCGCGTCGCTCTTCACTCGTAATACCCCTGGGCTGATTCACTGTTTCAGCAGTTGGCGAGCGAAACAGGGCCTGCTGATAACACAGGTCTGTAGTGGGAGCGCAAACTAGCAGGGCTTTCATGTTCGCGACCAGGGGGTGCCCAAACCGGCGGAAACTGGCGTGTTTGCCGCGGTTCCATCCAACGGCTCGTGGTTTCGGAGGATGCGTCACTTTTCTGGAACACGGACGAGACATCGGAATCCGATGTGTGTGGTTCCACTGTCCACGGCTTGCGGAGAACGTGCGGCGGGTCGGTAGCGCAAGCAGTAGTTGGACGCGCACAGGTGGCTTCCGCCCTTGAGGACGCGGCGCGGAATCTTCACCTGTGGCGTGCAGGGGTCCAGGCTCTTGCCGCTCGACGGAGGGCCCCGTGGATTGACGGGGATGCAGCACGCCTTGCCCCCGTTGCCCTGGTGCCGCTCCTGGAACCAGTCCGTGGTCCACTCCCAGACGTTGCCCGCCATGTCGAACAGGCCGTACCCGTTGGGTGGGAAGGTCCCCACTGGCGAGGTCCCCTCGAAACCATCGGTGTTCAGGTTTTGCCAGGGGAACTCTCCCTGCCAGATGTTGGCCATGTGCTGGCCTCCAGGGGAGAACTCGTCGCCCCAGACGTAGACCTTGCGGTCCAGTCCCGCGCGGGCCGCGCGCTCCCACTCCGCTTCGCTGGGCAGGGCCTTTCCGACCCAGGCGGCATAGGCCTCCGCGTCCTCGTAGGCGACGTGGAGCACGGGATGCGACTCGAGGCCCTTCCAGGTGCTGCCGTGTCCCTCCGGCTGCTTCCAGCAGGCGCCGGGGGTATAGGCCCACCACTGGGACAGGTCCTTCAGGTCCACGCGTTGGGCCGCCTTGCGAAACACGAGCGAGCCGGGCACGAGCAGCTCCGGGGCCGCGCCCGGGAAGTCGTCCGGATTCAGCGGACGCTCGGCCACGGTGAGGTAACCCGTTGCCTCCACGAAGCGCGCGAAGTCGGCGTTCGTCACCGTGTGGCGGTCCATCCAGAAGCCGCTCACCGTCACCTGATGCGCGGGCCGCTCCTCCGGATAGTGGTGGTCCGAGCCCATCCAGTACGTGCCACCGGGGATCCACGCCATGCCCGGGAACGGTGCGTCTCCGGGCGCCGCATCCGTGACGACCTCGTTGCCGGCGCGCGAGACGCGCGCCTCCAGGGGCGTGGCATCACCAACGACCTCCGTGCCGCTCATTCGTCGCCTCGCTCCTTGGAACCCCGCCAGGAGGGAACGTGTCCGGTCCCCATGGGGCAAGCTGGGTGGCGCCGTTCCGGACGACAAGCCGGCCCTCCAGGGCGGGGCTCGCGACGTGCCGCCGCGGTCGAGCACCCGGACCTGCGAGCGCCCGGCGCGAGTCCTCGCGTGGATTGGCGGCCTGTACACGCGTGGACAAAGTCCTCTCGCCAACGTGGTTCGACCCGAACCGACAGCACCCAAGCCGGTGGGGCGTCGCAGGAGCGAGACGGATATGAGCACGGAGACGACGACCGAGACGCAGACGGGCGCCCCACGGGACGCGGATGCCCCCGACACGCAAGAGCTCCGCAAGCTCAGTCCGTTCGAGCTGAAGGACACGCTTATCGAGCTGGCGGATGAATCCGCGAAGACGCGAGCGGCGGTGATGCTCAACGCGGGCCGCGGCAACCCCAACTGGATTGCCACCACGCCCCGCGAGGCGTTCTTCCTGATGGGACAGTTCGCGCTGCGCGAGTCCCGCCGCACGTGGAACGAGCCGGACGTGGGGCTCGCCGGCATGCCGAAGTCCCCGGGCATCGCCGCGCGGCTGCGCAAGTTCCTCGACGAGAGCGAGGACAGCGCGGGCATCCGTCTCTTGCGCGACGCGCTCGACTACGGCGTCTCCACGCTGGGCTTCGATGCGGACAAGTTCGTCTGGGAGCTGACCGACGCGGCCATCGGCGACAACTATCCGGTGCCGGACCGGATGCTCGTCCACTGCGAGCGCATCGTGCGGGCCTACCTGGCCAAGGAGATGTGTGACAGCCGTCCGCCGCCGGGGCGGTTCGACCTGTTCGCCGTCGAGGGTGGCACCGCGGCCATGACGTACATCTTCCGGTCGCTGATGGTGAACGGCCTGCTCCAGAAGGGCGACACCATTGCCCTGGGCACGCCCATCTTCACGCCCTACCTGGAGATTCCGCGCCTGGAGGAGTTCGGCCTGCGCACGGTGGACATCCGCCAGAGCGCGATGACGGAGGAAGGCCGCCACGCGTGGCAGTACCCGGATTCGGAGCTGCGCAAGCTGGAGGATCCGCGCATCAAGGCGTTCTTCGTCGTGCATCCGGGCAACCCCGGTGCGACGGCCATGCGGCGTGAGTCGATGGACCTGCTCGTGGACCTGGTCCGGAAGAAGCGGCCCGACCTGCTGATCCTCACCGACGACGTGTACGGCACCTTCGTCGAGGGCTTCCGCTCCCTGGCGGCGGAGCTGCCGCACAACACGCTCCTGGTCTACTCCTACTCCAAGCACTTCGGCTGCACGGGGTGGCGCCTGGGTGTCGTCGCGCTCCACGAGGACAACATCGTCGACGCGATGATCGCCCGGCTGCCCGAGGCCCAGCGGGAGATGCTCAACGAGCGGTATGGCTCCATCTTGCTGGAACCGGAGCGCCTGAAGTTCATCGACCGGATGGTGGCCGACAGTCGTGCCGTCGCGCTGAACCACACCGCGGGACTGTCCCTGCCGCAGCAGCTCCAGATGTCGCTCTTCTCGCTGTTCGCCTTGCTGGACAAGGACGACACGTACAAGAAGCGCTGTCGGAAGATCTGCCGGGACAGGCTCGCGGCGCTGTATCAGGGGCTGGACATCGACCTGCCCGACGATCCGCTGCGCACGTCGTACTACCAGACGCTCGACCTGGACGTGTGGGCGCGCAAGCACGTGGGGCAGGCCTTCGTCGAGTACGCGGAGTCGCGGCACGATCCGCTCGACATCGTGCTCGCCCTGGCGCGCCAGCATGGCGTGGTGCTGCTCAACGGCAGCGGCTTCGAGGGGCCGGAGTGGTCGGCGCGCGTGTCGCTCGCGAACCTGGATGACGACGACTATCCGCGCATTGGCCAGAGCCTCAAGGACATCGTCATCCGCGCCATCCAGGAGTGGAAGGGCACCCGCCTGGACTCCTGAGCTTCCGTGACGCCAACCCCCAATCGAGGTCCACCATGAACGGTTCCAAGAACACGGTGCGAGGGCTGCTGGCCGCGCTGGGCTTGCTGCTGACAGGCGCGGGAATCGCCGCGCAGGAGGGGCGGCCGCCGACGAACTCCAGCGAGTCGCAGGGCACGTCGGGCTCGAGCGGTGCCCAGGCGACGCCAGGGAAGGCCCCCAAGGAACTGGCGTCCGTGCGCATCCTCGCCACCGGCGGCACCATCGCCGGGGCGCAGGCCAATCCGCAGGGGTATGGCTACAAGTCCGGAGCCTTCAAGGTCGAGGACCTCATCAAGGCCGTCCCCAACCTGGACAAGGTGGCGAAGCTGACGGGTGAGCAGGTGGCGAACATCGGCAGCCAGGACATGAACGACTCGGTGTGGCTGAAGCTCGCGAAGCGCACCAACGAGCTGCTCGCTTCGCCGGACGTGGACGCCGTCGTCGTCACGCACGGCACCGACACGCTGGAGGAGACGGCGTACTTCCTGGACCTGGTCGTCAAGAGCGACAAGCCCGTGGTGCTCGTGGGCTCCATGCGTCCGGCCACGGCCATCAGCGCGGACGGGCCGGGCAACCTCTACAACGCGGTGGCGGTGGCCGCGTCCCCGGAGGCGAAGGGGCGCGGGGTGCTGATTGTCATCAACGACGAAATCCACACCGCCCGCAACGTCACCAAGACGAACACCACCAACGTGGAGACCTTCCGCAGCCCGAACCGGGGCCCCGCGGGGGTCGTCAACACCGGTGACGTCCACTGGTTCGAGAGGATGGACAAGAAGCACACCGTCGACTCCGAGTTCTCCGTCACCGGCAAGGACACGCTCCCCCGCGTCGACATCCTCTACGCCCACGCCAACATGAGCCCGGACCTCATCGACTCCGCCGTGAAGAATGGAGCCAAGGGGCTGGTCATCGCGGGCGTGGGGGATGGGAACATGACCCAGCCGGCGCTCGACACGCTGGCCAAGCACGTGAAGAGGGGCCTGGTGGTGGTGCGCAGCACGCGGCTGCCCAGCGGACTCGTCCTCCGCAACAATGAAATCAACGACGACCAGAAGGGCTTCGTGGCCTCCGGAGAGCTGAACCCGGCGAAGTCGCGCGTGCTGCTGCAGCTGGCCCTGCTGGAGACGAAGGACCCGACCAAGGTGCAGCGGATGTTCGAGGAGTACTGAGGACCGGGGATTGAGCCTCCGGCCCCATTCATCATGGCCGACTCCCACACACTTCCCGACTTCTCCCTGGTGAGGGGTGGGCCGTTCTTCGAACTGGAGCGCGGCCTGCGCATCATCAGGCCGCCGGGGTTCAACGCCGTTTGGGCCGCGGTCTCCGTCACGTTGGTGACGTGGGTGCCCCTGATGCTGCTCGCGCTGCTCCAGGGGCCGGAGAGCACCCGCCTGCTGTTCTCCGAGCTCCAGGTGCATGCGGAGCTCCTGCTGTCGCTGCCCGTCATCGTCGCGGCCGAGCCATACATCGATGGCCGCGTCTGTGTGGCGGCGCGTCAGTTCCTCCGCGCCAACCTGGTGGAGGACCGGAGCCGTGAGTCGTTCGAGGCCTGTGCCCGGAGCCTGACACGCTGGCGCGACGCTCGCAGCATCGAGCTGATGCTGCTGGGCATCGTCATCGCGCTCGCGATCGTGTCCCCGCCGGACCCGGCGCGGGAGTGGTTCTTCGTGTCGGACCCCACGCCCAGGCTTTCCCTCCCGGGAGGGTGGTACCAGTGCGTGAGCCAGCCCCTGGTGCGCTTTCTCGCGTTCCGGTGGGCGTGGCGCGCCATCGTATGGGGCGTCTTCCTCTTGAGGGTCTCACGGCTCCCGCTCCGGCTGGTTCCCACCCACCCGGACCAGTCGGGCGGGCTGGGGTTCCTCTCCATCTGCCAGGGCAGCTTCGCGCCGGTGGTCTTCGCGGTGGCGGTCCCTGTCGCGGCGTATTCGTTCCGGACGAATGCCTCGGCCATCACCCAGACTCCGCTGGAATACATCATGCCGCAGGTCCTCTACGCCGTCCTCGCGTGCATCGCAGTGTTCGCGCCCCTGGGGTTCTTCTCCTGGCAACTGGTGCACGCCAAGCGGCAGGGAGACCCGTGGTTCTCGGCGGTCGCCGCGCACCACTCGCGACGGTTCGAGGATAAGTGGTTCCGTCGGGCGCCGGACGCAGACCCTCTGGGCTCACCGGACTTCTCCTCCCTGGCGGACCTGGGCACGTCCTTCATGGTCGCCCGGAGGATGAAGCTGTTCCCGTGGGACCAGCGCTCGCTCCTCTCGGTGGCCGTGGCGGCGACGGCGCCGCTCATCATCCTGCTGATTTTCGATCGCCAGTTCCTCGCGGTGGTGCACCAGCTCCGTCAGAGCGTGAGCTGAGCGGTCGCGGGCCGGGGCAGGCGCCCGGGTGCCCGGGTGCCCTGGACTCCCTCGACGGGGCAGGGGTGGAGATACCTGTGCGGGGGCCCAGTCACGCGCCGCCCGCAGAGGAGGCGAGCATGCTCAGGTCCGTGGTCGCATTCGTGCTGGGCAACATCGTGACCCTCTTCATGTTCACCGAGGGACTGGCGCGCCGTCCCGGAGAGATTCGACACGTCCTGGAGCGCCCCGCGCTCTACGTGCGCTCCCTGCTGGTGGTGCTGCTGGTCGTGCCCCTTGTCGCCCTGGCGGTGGTGGAGGTCTTCCGACTTCCGACGGTGGTGGCCAGCGCCATCCTGTTGATGGCGGTCTGTCCAGGCGCGCCGCTGCAGGTGAATCAGGCGAAGGCCCTGGGCGCGAATCCCTCAACGTCCATCAACCTGCTGCTCCTGCTCAGCGTGTTCGCGCTCATCTCGGTGCCCGCGTGGGTCCTGGGCGTGGACCGCCTGCTCGGCGTCGAGTTCAAGGCGAACCCGGAGCTGGTGTTCCGCCTGCTGGCGGTGAAGATCCTCCCGCCGCTCGCGGTGGGCATCGCCGTGCGGTACTACGCTCCGAACGTGGCCAAGGCCCTGGCTCCGTGGTGCAGCCGGGTGTTCAGCGTGCTGTTGCTCTGCGTGGCCGTGGTCCTGCTCTTCATCGTCGGACCCCGGCTCATCCACATCGCGTGGCTCGCCATCCTCGCGCTGGTGGTGCTCGTCTCCATCTCCATCGTGCTCGGACACTGGGCCGGGGGACCCCGGCTGGAGGACCGCAAGGCGGTGGCCCTGGCCACGGCCTTCGCGCACCCGGTGCTGGCGATGACCATCATCATCCAGAGCTATCCGAACTACCGGGCCCTGGAGGTCGCGGGCGTGGTGGGGGCCTACATCGTCATCCGCCTGCTCGCGCTGACGCCCTACAAGTTCTGGGTGAAGCGACAGCGAGACACGGAGTCCTCGCGGCGCGTGCCCCCGGGCGGCGTCCCAGCCTGAAGTGTCCCTTCAGCGCTTGATCCGCGCGGAGTCCTTGGGGTTGATGCTCACCTTCGCCCAGATGAAGCCCAGGTTGCCCCAGTCCTGGACCTCCTTGACGGTGACGTGCTGCCCGACGCCGAGGGCGCCCAGGGGCTTGCCGTACGCCGCCGGCTCTCCCGTCGCGGGCTCGTCCCTCAGGAGCGAGGGGACGGTGCTCTCCAGCGTGCTGCCCACGAACTGCTGCGGCGACAAGGACCACTCCGTCTGGGAGGGCTTGCAGTAGAAGCAGGTGCGCCACGTGTTGGAGCCGGGCAGGTACTGGCCCAGGTAGACCCACGCGTCCTTGCGGCCATCCCCCAGGCTGGTGGCGAGGTCCGGTGCGCTCGCGTCGACCTGGGAGAAGACCTGCACGGCCGGGGCGTCGGGATTGTAGAGGCGAGCGGTGCCTTGTCGCTGCAGGGAGACCTGGTCCTCGACGAGCTGTCGGGTGATCTCCGCGGCGAGCTTCCTCGCGAGCGGGTCCTTCAGCTTCTCCATCAACGGATGGGCGTGGATGGCGACGGGGTCCTGGATGGCCCCGAACGCGACGGTGCGCTGCGTCTGGGCCGCGCCCCGGAGGTTCTTGATGTGGCTGGCGATGAGGTTGCTCGCGCTCTCTTCCTGCCAGAGGAACTGGCCCAGCAGGCGCCCCTTGTCCTTGGGCCCCAGGGCCCAGGCTGTCATCACCTCGTCCTGGTTCTCCTCCACGCACTCGCGCTGTGCCTTGCTCGCGTCCTCCGACAGCCGCACGTCCCCGTAGTTGTAGCGGGTCTGCATCATGGGGACCTGCTTGCTCGCGAGGAGGCGACCTATCTCCGCCTTCTGGTAGTCGGCCATGTCGCGCGCGAAGGCATGGCTGGCGCGCGAGAGGGCGGACAGTGGGGTGCCGATGGCATCCACGGAGGCCTCGCGCTCGTCCAGCGACGGCGGCTTCGCGCCCGAGTCGATCTCCACGAAGAGGACGCCGCGGTCCGTGAGCTGCGTGAAGAGCTGGTCGATGGCGGCCCGCGCGGCGGGGTTCGTCTTCCAGCGCTCCGGGTCGGTGAGCCCCCGCAGCAGCAGGACGAAGGTGTCCAGCCCGGTGTTGTCGAAGACGCCGCCGTCGATGAGCGGCTCGCGGTGCTCCTGGGCGTCAACGACCTCCGGAAGGTCGACGACGAAGGGGAAGTTCGCGGAGGCGCGGACCGCGTCGGCGAGCGCGATGTCTCCCGTCGTCGTCAACTCGCTCGTGGATCGCGCCTGGGCCTCCGGCTGGGTGCCGTCACTCACCAGCCGGCCGGGCAGGGGCGGCTTGCCCGTGACGATGCGGCCTCCGGTCCGAGCGCTGGCCGTGTTGATGAAGAGCAGGGGGACGCTGCCGTCGTCGGGGAGGCTCGCGGGCCAGCCCAGGTAGTCCGACCAGAAGGACGCGAGCCCTCCGCCACGGCTCACCCCCGGCATCACCACGCCGCGCAGCAGGGGCGCGTTGAAGTCCACGAACATGTCATCCAGGGTGTCGCTGCTCAGCGGCCACAGGCGCTCCGCCTTCAGGCCACACGCCCCGTTCATCAGGTGGGAGGCGAGCTCCTCGCGAGGCGCGTGCTTGAGCGGAACGTCCGCGGGAACGGTCGCCCCCAGGGTGCCCGCGGCCAGTCGGTGGGAGAAGTGCGCGCTGGCGACGCTGCCACCGGAGACGCTGCTGATGAAGAGGACATGGTCGGCCAGGGACTGCGCGCGGCAGCGCTCCGTGGTGGCGTCGGGGGCCTTCACCTGCATCCGGCTCAGGCTCTCCAGCGTGAGCATGGCGAAGATGGCCGCTCGCGAGCCGCCTCCCGCGGCGGAGACGAAGACGACGGGGCCGTCGCACATCAAGTCGAGTCTTCGATTCGCCGTGTCGACCCACCGGGTGAAGAGGGCGTCCTCACTCATGGACTTGCCTTCGGCCAGGGGCAGGGGCTGGAGGGATTCCTGCCGGTCCAGCAGCCCCACGACGACGACTCCGGAGCCCAACAGCGCGAGGGCGAGCACGGCGCGTTGGACCACGTTCTCCACCAGGTCGAGCGCGCGCGCCGCGCACAGAATCACGAAGAGCAGATGGTAGATGGCCCAGATGGTGTAGAGCCGGAAGCTGGCCTCGGGAATCGTCGGGATGAAGAAGCCCCAGAGCAGCTCCGCCAGGAAGTACGAGCCCAGCGACATCACCAGTCCCCGCGTGACGACCTCCGCCAGGACGCGAAGCGAGGGCCTCCAAGCGAGGATCCTCGGGCCGAGCAGCCCGAGCAGGCCCACCGCCACCGTGAGCGCGGCCACGAGGCCCGGCCCCGAGTCACGCGCCTTCCACGGCGCCGGCAGCAGCCCTAGAAAGCCCACGAGTCCCAGCGCGAGGCCCGCCACGACAAAGCCGCCGTACAGCAGGGCTCGCGGCGTCCGGCGCTCCGGGGCGGGGAACGCCAGGGGGAAGCGGGCCCACGCCACCAGCCTCCGACACAGCGCGAGCGTCGCCCGGCTGACGAGGTTCCGGTGCTCCATCCACCGGGGAAAGCCCTCGCGCGGAACGAAGACCCACATCGCGCTCAGGAAGAAGAAGGCGCCGAGCAGCACGACATACGCCCAGAACGTCACGGCCATCAGCGCGGAGCCGCCCGCCCGCAGTGACGCCATGCCCGGCAACTGGAGCACGATGTTGTGGACCTGCGGCAGGTTGGTCAGCGCGAGGCCCGCCGCCAGCAGCGCGATGACCGTCGCGAGCCGCTTCTCGAGATAGGTGACCCACGCGGGGGCGCGCGGTGCGTCTCGCGTCACGCCCGGCACCGTGAGCAGGACGTCGTTGGTTCCGGCGGCGGCACCCGAGGGCAGGGCGGCCCCGGCTCGTTGCTTCATCGCGTTTTGACTGCGCTGGCTCGGGCGTCGCTTGCTCATGGGCCCCCTCGGTGGACAGGCCGGGCCGTCCGATGAGTTCTGGCTAGTACGACCTGTCCAGAATATCACCGTTGCGTCTGGGAATGCGTCCCAGGGGGCGGCCGTGAGGAGGGCGGGCGACTACTCGCGTGACGATGAGCCGTCGTCAATCCGAGCCAGCTTCTGGCGCAGCGCTTCCAGCCGTCGCCGGTCGCCGTCTTCCTCGGCTGCGGGGATGGCCTCTTCCACCAGGGCATTCAACCGATGGAGGCCGTCTCGCACGAGCGACCATTCGGCCTTCGCGTGGTGGGTCCGATGTGACAGGTACTCCACGACGCCGTTCAAGGTCTGCGGGTGGATGTTCTTCGCGCCGATGTGCTCCGTCACGCCGGTCCGGTCCAGCATGCGCTGGGTGGGCCCGAGTACGCGGGAGAGCATCAGCGTGATTTCGCGGTGCTCGAGTGATTCCTTCAGCGCGGCGAGCATGTCCGCGCCGGGCACGTCGAGGTCCGCGGTGACTTCCAGGTCCAGCAGCACGGCGTGAACGGGCGAGGTCGCGCTGTCCACCCGGCCGATGATGGCGTCCCGGAGGGACGTGGCGTTGGCGAAGAAGATGCCCTCGTTGGGGCGAATCATCAGCAGCCCGGGCACGGTGAGCGGGGCGGGGTCACGCCGCACGTCCGCGAAGTCCAGCGTGCCCGGCGCGCGTCCCAGCTCGCTGACGCGGGGCTGGCTGGCGCGCCAGACGAGGAGCGCCACGGAGAGGCCCACGGAGACCAGCAGGCCTGGCAGCACCTCGAGCACGAGTACGCTGAGGAGCGCGCCCGCCGCGAGGAAGAAGTCCGTGCGGCGCAGCTTGAAGAGGCGGCGCATCTCCTTGACGTCCATCATCCCCACGGTGGCCAGCACGACGATGGCGGCCAGGGTGGCCTCCGGCAGCGTGCGGAACAGCGGCGTGAAGAAGAGCGCCACCAGCGCGAGGATGGCGGCCGCGAGCAGGCTGGACATCTGCGTGAGCGCCCCCGCCGCGTCATTGGCGGCGGACTTGGACAGGCTGCATCCCACGGACAGACCGCGGAAGAGGCCGGCGCCCAGGTTCGCCGCGCCCAGGCCGATGAGCTCCTGGTTCGGGTCCACTTCATAACGGTGCTTCGACGCGAGCACCCGGGCGGGTCCAATGGCCTCCGCGAACGCCACCAGCGCGATGCCGAACGCACCGGGCATCAGCTTCAAGAGGTCTCCCAGGCCCACGTCTGGAATGGAGGGGCCCGACAGGCCGGAGGGAATGTCGCCCACCACCTTCACGCCCCGCCCTTGAAGGCCGAGCACCCCGACGACCACGGTGCCCAGCACCAGCACGACGAGGGACGCGGGCAGGCGCGGCAGCAGCTTGCCCAGGAGGACCAACACCGCGAGGCTCGCCACGCCGACGACGAGCGTGAGCGGGTGTGTCTGGCCCAGGTGGGTCACCAGGTTCCACAGCCGCTCGAAGAAGTTGCCGCTCCCGGCTTCGAGGCCGAGCAGCTTGGGCACCTGTTTGATGGCGATGACCAGGGCGAGACCGAAGACGAAGCCGGTGAGGACCGACTCCGAGAAGAACTGCGCGATTCGCCCGAGCTTCAGCACGCCGGCGAGGATGGAGATGAGGCCCGCGAGCATGGCCAGCGCGGCGGTGAGCGCGATGAAGCGGGGCGTACCGGAAGGCGCGAGCGCGGCCACCGTGGACGCGGAGAGCACGGCGACGGTGGCGGAGATGGCGACCACGAGCTGGCGTGACGTGCCCAGCAGGGCATAGAGTACCAGGGCCACCGGGCCCGCGTAGAAGGCCGCCTGCGGTGGCACTCCCGCGAGCTCCGCGTAGGCCATGGCCTCTGGAATCTGGAGCGCGGTGATGGTCAGCGCCGCCGCGACGTCCCGCTTGAGCGAGCTCGGCCGCCACTTGGGAAGCCAGGATAGGAATGGCAGGAAGCGTGCGACGGAGTGGGCTGCGGCGCTGTGAGGATGATGGCTCTCCGGCATGCGTGGCGCTCCGGCTGTCGTGTCCCGCACACGTTGCTGAGCGTCGGGGTGTCTGACAATCGAGGCGGGGGAAATCGAAGGATTCGATGAGGTCGACAGTCCTGTCCTTCGAGGCCGGGCGAGGGGACGAGCAAGCCTCTCGATTCGGGGCGGGTGGGGCTGGACCAGTCGTCCGCAGCGGGCGCCTTGCCACCGGTCCTCTTGGACTGTTGCGTGCGAATCAGCCCCGGCCCAGGTTGCCGGACGTGAGCCAGCCGCGCGGGCGAGGGCGCTGACCTCGTCACGCCAGGAGAGGTGCCATCATGTTGGAGTCATCGACGTCGGGACTGACGCCCCAGGAGATCCAGGACCTCGCGCGCGACGCCTATGTCTTCGGCCTGCCCCTGGTGGAGCATTACCGCCTGTTCGCCCTGGGCTTCCTGCCGGACTCACCGCAGGTCCGGCCGGCCAATCGCTTCCTGCACTTCGCTCGGCTGTTCACTCCGAAGGACCGCGACGTCGTCTCCCCGAACAACGACACGCTGTACTCGGAAGCGAACCTGGATTTGCGCGGTGAGCCCGTGGTGCTGGACACGCCCGAGCTGAGCGGACGCTACTTCTGCGTCCAGTTGGTCGACATCACGACGAACAATCTGCCGTACATCGGGACGCGGGCCACGGGGACGGACCCTCGGCGCTTCGTCATCGCGGGACCGGACTGGGACGGTGTGTTGCCCGACTCGCTGCGCGACGCGCTCGTCATCCGGTCCGCCTCGATGTTCGTGGCGGCGCTGCTGCGCATCGGCGTCAGTGGACCCGAGGACCTGTCCTCGGCGGTCGCGCTCCAGCAGCGGTTCCGGCTGACGCCGCTCCATGAACTCACGAAGCAGGCGGCGCCGAAGCTGCCCGCCGTGGCGTGGCCTCCATACTTCGACGACAAGGCGGACGCATCGCTGAAGGCGTTCGAGTACGTCAACTTCATGATGCAGTGGCACCGGTTCACGGAGGCGGAGCAGTCCTTGCTGGCGCGCTTCGCGCGACTCGGGGTGCGGCCCGGGGCACGCATGAATGCACAGGGGCTCTCGCCAGCCGTGCGTGACGCGATGCTGGAGGGGGTGAAGGAGGCACGCCGCGCCATCCAGCAGCGCCCCGTGCTTCATCGCGGCTGGGAGTTGCCCGACCCGAAGGTGGGCGCGTTCGGCGACGACTACCTGCTGCGGGCGCGCGTCGCCTGGAACTACATCTACGCGAACTCGGCCGAGGAGGCCGTCTATCCCATCACCCACCTGGATGGTGAGGACCGCCTGCTGGACGGAAGCCGGAGCCGGTACGTGCTTCGCTTCACCGCGGACGCGCTGCCTCCCGCGCGGTTCTTCTGGTCGCTCACGGCGTACGACAGTGAGACTCGCATGCTGGTGGAGAATCCCATCCAGCGGTACTCGATGGGGGACAGGTCTCGTGACTTGAAGAAGTCGAGCGATGGCTCGATTTCCTTCTTCCTCCAGCACGAAGCGCCCGAGCCCCACCGCGTGGCCAACTGGCTGCCCATCCCTGATGGGCGCTTCTATGTCCTCCTGCGCATCTACGGCCCCACCGAGTCGGCGATGCGAGGTGCGTATGTCCCGCCCGCGATCGATGCGCTGAGCGACTGAGCGCGTCGCCTTCCCGGCGAGGGTTGCCAACGCACGGTCCAAAGCGGTGCGCATGCCCCGTGGGGAGGCTTCCATTGCCGGGCCGCCCACCGATGAACATCCCCTTCGGTGCCATTCCTGGCACGGGGCGGGGGCACATGCGAGCACCGAGGGCGGGTCGAGGCGGGGCGTTGGCCGTGATGCTGCTGCTGTCGGCCCCACTGCTTTCGTCCGCGGAGGAGCAGCAGCCTCCCTCGCCGCCAGGAGGAGATGCGGATCAGCAGGAGCTGGCCAAGGCGGTGCAGAACCCGGTGGCCTTGCTCATCAGCGTGCCCCTCCAGAACAACCTGGACCTGGGGGTGGACCCTGGGGACCGGGTCCGCAACACGCTCAACATCCAGCCGGTGGTGCCGTTGCCGCTGACGCACGACTTCAACGTCATCGTGCGCCTCATCGTGCCCATTCTCTATCAACCGGACCTGGCGGAGGGGAGTGGGGGGACGTTCGGTCTGGGTGACACGTCGGCCACGTTCTTCGTGGCGCCGAAGGAGCCAGGCCTCTTCATCTGGGGGATCGGCCCGGCATTCCTGCTGCCCACGGGGACGGCGGATGCGCTGGGCACGGGGAAGTGGAGTGTCGGGCCGTCCGTGGTGGCGCTGGTTCAGCCCTCTCCCTGGTCCATTGGAGTGCTGGCGAACAACGTGTTCTCCGTGTTCGGTGACGAGGAGCGGGAGACGGTCAACCAACTGCTGCTCCAGTACTTCATCAGCTACAACCTTCCGAAGGGTTGGTATGTGACGTCCGCGCCCATCCTCACTGCGAACTGGGAGGCGCCCTCGGGAGAGCAGTGGACCATTCCCTTCGGCCTGGGGGCGGGCAAGGTCTTCACCGTGGGCAAGCAGGCCCTGAATGGCTCCGTGTCGGCGTACTACAACGCCATTCGGCCCGACCTGCCGGGCGCGGCCGAGTGGCAGCTGCGCGTCCAGCTCTCGTTTCTCTTCCCGCTGAACAAGAAGCACTGACGTCGAGTGGACGCGTGCTGGCATGCTCCCGGACGGGCGAGCCTTGACCCACATGCTCCGTCAGCCCTGGGGAAACACCTGGTTCCAGTCCGAGCGCATGCTCACCACCGTCCACCCGTCCTTCCCCGCGACATCCAGTGCCCGGTCCAGTCGTCCCGTCTTCGCCTCGCGGTCATACGCGTACTCCCGCTCCGCGTCGTCGTGGTGGAGCAGCAACCGCAGCCGAGGTCCATCTCCCGAGCCCGCGTACTGCAGCATCTGGAGATCCCCGTCCGAGTTGCCGAACGCCAGCACCGGCCGCTTCCCGATGTGCAGGTGGATGTTGATGGGCTTGCCCTCGCCATCGTCGAGGCTGGTGAGGCCAGGCAGCTTCACCAGCACGGGCTGGCCGTCCCGCAGGTCGAAGTGTGTCTTCCCGCTGCTCCCAATCACATGCGACGAGGGGATGCCGTACGTCTCCTCGCTGAAAGCCCGCAGGAAGTCGATGCCACCACCCGAGACGATGTGCAGGTCGAACCCATGCGTCCGCAGGAGCTCCAACAGCTCCAGCATCGGCTGGTAGATGCAGTGGGTGAAGGGCCGCTGGAAGCGCGGATGCTTCGCGGTCGCCAGCCACGCCTTCGCCGTCCGGGAGAACTCCCCCGTGGTCATCCCCGCATGGGTGGCCGCGACGAGCGCCGCGGCGTCATGCTCCGTGAGCTTGCGCAGCGCCTCTTCGTCCCCCTCGATGAGCGCCTGGAAGGGTTGCTGCTTGCGCCACTCCGGATGTGCGGGCACCAGCTCCCGGACCCGGTCCACGACGAAGTGGGCCTGCACGTACATGGGCTGCTCCGACCAGAGCGTGCCGTCGTTGTCGAAGACTGCGACCCGGTCCTCCGGCCGAACGAAGCTGGACGCCCCGTCCGTGGTCACCGCATCGACGAAGTCCAGCAGCGCCCTGCGCGCCGCGCCGTCATTCCAGGAGGGAAGGGGAGCGCTCATGGCGTTCTCTCAGCCCATCAGGGCGAACATGTAACAGATGAGGGTGAGCAGCAGGTTCGAGATGGCGAACGTCACCGGATAGCCGATCGCCGGGACGATGCTCTTCGACGCCTCCTGTGCGGCCCTCATGCCGGCGCTGTTGCAGCGCGCTCCGGCGATGGCGCCCATCAACACGGCGCTGTTCATCTTGAAGATGTACTGGCCCACCATCCACCCGATGATGGGAGGAACGAAGGCCGCGATGGAGCCGATGACGAGCGTGGGCACCAGCAGACCGCCCGCGATGGCGTGCGCCACGCCTGCTCCCGAGTTCAACCCCAGGATGGCGATGAAGACGTTCAGCCCGACATCCTCGAGCAGCTGACGCGCGGACTCCGGGAACGGACCGCCGAGCGCCGGGTTGTGCGTTCGCAAGATGCTCAACCCGATGCTGACGACGAGCAGCCCCACCGCGGAGCCCAGGCTGAACTGGATGCCGAACATGGGGACCGTGATGGCGCCCAGCAGCGCACCCGCGGCGAGCCCCAGGCCCAGCGTGATGATGTCCGTGGACAGGCTGGGCTTCACCGGCGGCCCCAGCACCTTGCCCAGCTCCGCCACCCGCTTGGGGCTGCCGGTGATGCGCAGCACGTCACCCTTGTTGACCGCCTGGTCCTGGCTCACCGGAAGCTGGTCACCCGCCCGGAAGAGCGCGTTGAGGTAGATGCCTTGGCCCATCCGCAGCGCCAGCTCCCCCAGCGTCTTCCCGATGACGTCCTTGTTGTGGACGATGAACTCCACCGTGTCGAACTTCACGTTCCGCAGCTTCGAGTCGTCCACCTCCGGCCCGATGCGCGGCCCGCCCGCCAGGAGCAGCGAGACGGGGCCGAGCATCGCCACCTCGTCACCGCGACTGAGCACCAGGTCCGGCGGCGGGTTGTAGACGCGCCCCTTGTGGTAGATGCGCTCGATGGCGACCCGCGGATGCGCATGGTCCAGGTCCGCCACCGTGCGCCCCTCCAGCGCCGGGTTCTCCACCCGGAAGACCCGCAGGTCCAACGGCATGTAGCCCCGGATGAACGAGTCCGCGGTGCCCGGCAGCGGCGCGGAGTCCTCGCCCGCCAGCTCCTTCTCCATCGCCTTGCCGTCCGCCACCGCGTCCTTGCCGAACATCTTCGGCATCACCGACATCAACACGGTGAAGACAACCATGCTGATGCAGTAGAGGAACGCGTAGGACGTGGTGAGGTTGCCCGGTGCCTGGCGCGCGGCTTCCCCGGACAGGGCCGCGGAGCCACTGGCCAGCGCCGCCTGCGCCGCGCCGAAACCCGGGGTGGCCGTGTTCGCACCCGAGAGGATACCCGCCAGCAACCCCGGCGCCAGGTGCGTGAAGAAGCGCGACGCGTAGACGAGCGCCGACGACAGCAGCGGTACCAGCAGCGCCAGGATGATGAGGTGCTTGCCCTCCCGGTGGATACCGCCGAGGAACTGGGGCCCCACCTTCATGCCGATGGCGAAGATGAAGAGATTGAAGAACACCGTGCTGGTGAACTCCGGCAGGGTGTACTCGATGTTGTAGGCCTGGAAGGCCCAGAAGCTGACGATGAGGGCGAGCAGCAAGGTCGCGGCCGTGGAGCCCATGCCCACGCCCTTCACCTTCACCTCACCGAGCGCGTAACCCGCGGCCACGACGAGGAACAGCAGGATGAAGGGCTGACGGCGCAGGTAGTCCAGGATGGCGCCGAAGACGCCGTGGGGATGCGGCTGCATGGCAGGCGGCGGCTGTCCCTGTGCGAAGGCGATGACAGCCAGCCCGACGACGGCGGCTCCTGCGAGAATGGCGGCATGGCGCGCTTGGCTTCTCATGCGAGCGTCCCTCCAGATATCAATCCAGGGTAGTGCGTGGCCCTCCTCTCAGGAGGAGCCCCGCGGGGGGAGGCGGGCGTGGAATCGTGCGCCCGCCCCGGGAGGCCGCCGGGGACGCCGGGGCCTCCGGGGCGTCATGGCGCGGGCCTCAGAAGCGGACGCCCAGGTTGATGGGCAGGTACTGGCCGTTCGCCCGTCGCGAGCCCGTCGGCGTGTCGTACTCAGGGCCGAAGATGTAGTGGTAGCGCGCTTCCAGATAGACGCGCATCGGGCCGTAGACGCGATAGGAGACGCCCACACCGCCGTTCAACCCGAAGTCCGTCGTGCTGCGCGAGCCGATGACGGTGTCCACCGGGACGACGTCGCTGGTGCAGTAGAGCAACCACGGGTCGCAGACCGGGACGAGCGCCGCGCCCGCGAACTGGGTGAGCTCCACCTTGCGGTAGTACAGGCCCGGGCCACCGGTGATGTAGAGACCGAACCGTCCTTTCGGCGCGACGCCGATGAGCAGGTTGAGATCTCCGTACTGCATGATGTGGTCGCCGGAGAGGCTGGTGTCCGCCAGCAGGCCCTCTTTCACGTCGTAGTCGCTGTACTGGTATTCCGCGTGGAGGCTGACGCGCTCGGTGAGGTGGTAGCCCGCGCCGAGCAGGAATCCCCAGCCCTCCTTGAACCGGCTGTGGGTTTCAAAGAGTGGGAAGACGACGCCCACGCCCAGGTTGAACGTGAAGCTGCCAGCCACGGGTGGCTCCTGTTCGATGAAGTCCTCCTTGGATTCGGCCGCCTGTCTCAACGCACCTCCCAGGGCGGGCGGAGCGGTGAGCAGCGTGGTCAGCATCAGGGACATGACGAAGAACCGAGACATGAGACGTCCTCCTGACTGAGTCGGATGAAGCTGGGGACGTGGCCACGCGCGGGCCCGGAGCGCTTCGGGCTCGTCGCTCCCTTACGTGGGGCTTGTCCGTCGTCCTTCGAGCAGAAGCCCCGCCGGGCGCCTGCCCCTCCCCGGAAGCCCATGCGGACGATTCACGGGCGACGCACCGTCAGAGCGCGGGTTCCCACCGGAGCGAGACGAGACGATGAAGCTCACGGCGACAGACGGATGGCGAAGCGCGCGGCGGTTCGTTCCGGGACTGAGCTGGGTGCGGGGCTATCAGAAGTCCTGGCTGCGTCCGGACCTGCTCTCCGCGCTGACCATTGGCGCCATGCTGGTGCCACAAGGGCTGGCCTACGCGCAGATCGTCGGCGTCAGGCCTGTCGCCGGGTTGTACGCGGGCGCCATCGCCATGCTGGCCTATGCGCTGTTCGGGCCCTCCCGACACATGCTGCTCGGACCGGAGGCGGGTGCCGCCATCATCGCCGCGAGCGCGCTGGCGGGTGTCGCGGGCACGGACCCCGCCCGCTACGCCTCGCTCGCCGCGCTCCTGGCGTTGATGGTGGGCCTCATCAGCCTGGCGGCCGGGCTGTTCAAGACGGGCGCGCTCGCGGACTTCCTCTCCAAACCCATCCTCATCGGCTACACCAACGGCGCGGCGCTCATCATCATCGGCAGCCAGCTGGCGCGGATGTTCGGCCTGGAGCGCAAGGCCAACGACTTTCCGGGGCAGGTGCTGGAGGTGGGGCAGAACCTGGGAAAGACGCATCTGCCCACGCTGCTGCTCGGGCTGGGAATCATCGTCGTCCTCGTGCTCCTGCGGCGCTTCCTGCCGAAGCTGCCCGGGCCGCTGATCCTCGTGGTGCTCACCACCGTGGCCGCGGAGGTGTTCCAGCTCCATCACGGAGGGGTGAAGGTCGTCGGGCCCGTCGCCGCCGCACCGCCGTCCCTGGGCCTGCCCTCGGTGGGCTTCTCCGATGTCCGGGTCCTGCTCCCGGCAGCGCTGAGCCTCGCGCTGGTCAACTACGCCGGCTCCGTGCTCACCGGCCGCCTCTACGCGGACAAGCACCGGTACCACCTGGACGGCAACCAGGAGTTCCTCGGGCAGGCGGCCGCGAACCTGGCCAATGCCTTCACGCAGGGGTTCCCGGTGACAGGGAGCGACTCGCGCACCGCGGTCAATGACGCCATGGGCGGCAAGTCACAGCTGGTGGGGGTCGTCGCCGCCGTGCTGGTCACCGTGTTCGCGCTCTTCCTCACGCCGCTGCTCAAGAACCTCCCGCTGGTGACGCTCGGGGGCATCGTCATCGTCGCGGCGGTGTACCTGATGGATGTGGCCGCCGTCGTCGCGCTGTGGCGGGTGCGGCGCGTGGAAGCGGTGCTCGCGGTGGTGACGACGCTCGGCGTGTTGGTACTGGGCATCCTCCAGGGCATCCTCATCGCCGTGGCGCTGGCCCTGGGCGACCTCATCCGTCGCGCGGCGCACCCGCACGACGCCGTCCTGGGCGAGCGTGAAGGCGTGCCCGGCTGGCACGACGTCAGCCGACACACGGGCACGCACACGATTCCGGGCCTCCTCGTCTATCGCTTCGACGCGCCCATGTTCTTCGCCAATGCCCGCCACCTCCGGGAGCAGCTTCGCGCGCTGGTCGCTCGGGCGAAGCCCCCCGTGCAGGAAGTCGTGTTGGACGCGAGCGCGGTGTTCGACCTGGACGTCACCGCCGCCGACGGCCTGGAGAAGCTGCGCCGCGAGTTGGAGGCCCAGGGCATCGTCCTGGTCATCGCGGATGCGAACGCGCCGCTGCGCGGGATGCTGCGTCGCACGGGGATGATGGAGCGGCTGGGCGAGGAGAACGTCTATCTCACCGTCGAGGCCGCCGTGGCCCGCTTCCAGAAACGCGGACCAGGCACGAGCCCCGAGTCCGAGCCACCTTCGCCCCCCGCCTCCCACTGACGCGCGGCTCAGCGGGGCCTTGGTTGGCTGCCCGCCTGGCGCGCGCTGAAGGGCTGCCCGCCTGGCCCGGGGCTTCTTATCTAGAAGAGGGCATGTGGACTCCTCCCTCCCATCCCGCCTTCCCCCTGCGTGAGAAGCACCCGGCGCAACAGGGCGACGGACGCGGCGGACTGCCTCCTCGACGTGAGCAGTTGCTGCAGGCCCGCATCAAGGACCTGTCGCTGCGACTGGCGGGGACGCCGCTGGAGCGGCACATCGACCAGCTCTACGCGGAGCTGGAGTCGCGAGGCATCTCCTTCAAGCCCCAGTGCTACCTGTCCGACGAGTGGGGCTGTCCTTCCGGCGTGCCCGTCATCGGCGTGCCGTTCTACCTGGCGGACCCGGACCTGCACTCCATCGAGGCGGAGCTGGGCGGCGGCGTGGAGACGGAAGGGGAGATCCTCATGTACCTGCGCCACGAGGCCGGGCACGCCTTCAACTACGCCCACCAGCTCTACGAGACGGAGGAGTGGCGCAAGCAGTTCGGCGACTACTCGCGACCGTACCGCGACGACTACAAGGCGCGGCCCTTCTCGCGGCGCTACGTCCACCACATCGCGGGCTGGTACGCGCAGAAGCACCCGGACGAGGACTTCGCGGAGACCTTCGCGGTGTGGCTCACGCCGGACAGCGACTGGCGCAAGCGCTACCAGGGCTGGGGCGCGCTGCGAAAGCTCCAGTACGTGGAGGACACGGTGGGGCGGCTGGGCCGTACGCCACCGCGAGTCCAGTTGGCCCAGCCGGACCTGACGACGGAGGAGATGGAGGGCACGGTCCTCGACCACTATCGGCAGCGGGAGCTGGACCAGAAGGTGGACCTGGAGCTGCGCGACGCGTTCGACCAGTTCCTGGAGGATATCTTCGAGGGGCCCGGCGTGGCGCCGGTGCGCGCGGAGACGTTGGTTCGCGCCGAGCGGCAGCGGCTCTTGTCGAGCGTGAGCCACTACACGGGGGTCAGTCCCAGCGTGGTGCGGGCGCTGCTGGACCACCTGGGGGACAGGACCGCGTCGCTGGGGCTCACGCTGCACCCGGATGACAGCAGGGAGGCGGCGCTGCGCATCGCCTCGCTCGTGACGGCCCTGGCGATGAATCACCTCTACACCGACCGCTTCTTCGAGGAGTGAACATGGCCCCGGGCCCCTGGCGCATCGCGGTCCTCCACTATCAGCCGAAGGGCGAGCCGGCGGACGCTGTCATGGGGCAGGTCCGCTCGGCGCTCGAGGAGGGCGGACACGAGACCGTGGCCATTGGCGTGGACGAGAGCGTGTCCGACCTGGTCCGCATGGTGGGCCGCAGTCGCGCCGACCTGGTCTTCAACATCTGCGAGACGTTCGCCGACGACTACCGGCTGGAGGTCAACGTCGCCGCGATGTTGGAGCTGGCGCGGGTGCCCTTCACGGGCTCTGGGACGGCGGGGCTGCTGCTGGCGCAGGACAAGATCCTCACCAAGCAGCTCCTCCAGTACCACGGGGTGCTCACGCCCCGGTTCGCCACCTTCGATGGGGCGTCCCTGCAGACGAGCGGCGATTTGCGCTTCCCGGTGGTGGTGAAGCCGGCCCGCTCGGATGCGTCGCTGGGGCTGGGCGTGGAGAAGGACCTGGAGGGGCTGGCGCGGCGCGTGCGGAAGATTCGAGAAGAGTTCGGTGACGAGGCGCTCGCGGAGGAGTTCATCGAAGGGCGCGAGCTGTACGTGGGCGTGCTGGGCGACCCCTCGCGGCCGGAAGTGCTGCCGGTGGTGGAGCTGGACTTCGGCGCGAAGTGGGGCCGCAAGCGGATGAAGATCGCCAACCGCGAGGTGAAGTTCGGCCCGGAGACCGCGGGCAGCCCGAGGCTGGTGCTGCCCACGGATTTGTCGGATGAGCTGCTGGGGCGCGTCTCCCGCGCCGCCATCACCGCGTTCCGGGCGCTCAAGCTGCGCGACTACGCTCGCATCGACTTCAGGCTCTCCAGTGGGACGAAGGACCCCTATCTCCTGGAGGTGAATCCGAATCCCTACCTGGAGGCGCAGTGCGAGGTGGCGCTCGGCGCGCGGGAGCGGGGGCTGTCGTATCCCGCGCTCATCCGTCATATCGCCGACACCGCGATGCAGCGGCAGGTGTCCCCGCGCATGAAGGCCGTGCCCGTGACGGAGGCGCAGTCCGTGCCGCGGGTGTGAGGGGGGAATCTCCGGGGGCCAGAGGACGTTGAAGCCGGAGGGGCGAGGCGCTATAGACCTCGCCGTCCGTTGTTCCCAGGGAGGGGACGGCGGGCCCGGACGAGGTGCGCCGTACCCGGTCACGACAAGACGACGCTCATCTCAGGAGTCGTACGTCATGGCGTGGATCATTCTCCTCATCGCGGGGCTGCTCGAGGTGTGCTGGGCCGTGGGCCTCAAGTACACCGAGGGCTTCACCCGTCTTGTCCCCAGCGTCCTCACGGGCGTGGCCATCGTCGCCAGCATGTTCCTGCTGTCCACGGCGGCGAAGACCCTGCCCATCGGCACGGCCTACGCGGTGTGGGTGGGCATCGGAGCGCTCGGTGCGGCGGTGCTGGGCGTGGTGCTCTTCCACGAGCCCATCTCCCCGCTGCGCATCCTCTTCCTCTCCATGCTCCTGGTCGCCATCATCGGACTGAAGGCCACCAGCGGCGCGGGGCACTGAGGTCCGTTCGCGAGCAGCAGTTGCGTGTGGTATCCAGTTTTTCCATGATTAGAGAGCCTGAGGCGCGTGGCGCGGTGTGGCTTGCCGCGTCCGCGCTGGTGCTTGTTGCGTGCGGTTCGGCCACGGTGGGTTCAGTGGGGCCTCCTGCTTCCGCGAAGTGGACGGGGCCGGCCGTGCCAAGCCCCGACGGCGGTCACGTGACGACGAGCATCTATTACGGCCCATGGAGCTGCAGCGCGGACTTCATGACGCGTTGTGAGCGGCGTTGCGCCGCTGCGGGACGCTTGCTTCAAGGCTGCATCTGGCTGGCCGACATCAAGGGGGATTGGAGCGGACGTTTCCTCGGGCTTCCCGCCGCGGCCGGTGGACGTCTGGCTATCACTCACTGCTGTTGCGACTACCCCGAAACGGATGGCGCCGCGTCGAGGCGTATCTGGAACAACGCGCGACGCGGATTTCGCAACCAGTGGGCCGAGGAGTTCGGGGCCTGGCCTCGGGTGCCAGGCGGGGACATGTGGCCAGGGCACCACATCCACGACCTGCTCCATGGAGGCGACCCGGTTGCACGAGCCAACCTCCTGCCCGTCCCGCCAGAAATCCACGAGACGATCAATACCGTGTACCCCCAGTGCTATGCGGGTGACGTGCGGTGGCGCACCATTGGCCCGGACCGGCCATACTCGGATTAGCGCATGCGCCATCTCCTCGATGAAATCTCAGCCCGCCACTTTCCCAACGCCCCCGCGACGCCGGCGCAACTTGCCGCGTTCGAGCTGCGTACGGGATGGCATCTGGATGCGGACCTGCGGGAGTTCTATTCGTGGTGCGATGGCGCGACGCTGTTCCACCCTCGGCCGGATGAGAACTTCCGGATTCTGCCGCTGGCGGAGATTCAGCGTGCGCGCGTCGCGATGCGCGGGAAGGATGATGATTCGATGGGTTCCCCCGCGTGGTGGACGCTCGTCTATTTGGGGGACTCCGATTACTGCCTGGTGGACGTTGCCCCAGAGCATGCAGACCGATTTCCCATCCTCGACGCCTTCCATGAGTCGTATCCTCGGAAGGTGGTTCGAATTGCGCCACGCTTCGCGGATTGGCTCGAGCGCACACTGCGCGGCAACAATCAGCTCTGGTGGTTGCCGGGTTGACGACTGAGGTCCGTGCTCACCAGACGTAGCGAAGGATGAGTTCTCCGTAGGACAAGGAGGGCTCGCCGGATTCGAGGGTGCGGCCTCTCGCACCCAGGCCCGGGTGCGGTTCGGCGTTGAAGGTCCTCACCGCGCCCAGGCCGAGTTGGAGGTTGGCTCGGCCGGAGTAGTAGATGCCCAGCGCCGCCGTGCTGTCCTTCAGGGTCCGGTCATCCTGGCCCACCCGCTCCTGGAACCCCGTGCGGAAGACGTACTCGCCCATCACCGCCAGCGGCACCGCCGTCACCGGGTAGATGTCCAGCGTCGCGGCCAGCGAGAGGGAGACGCGAAGCGCGTGGGTGTTCTGCTCGAACCGCCCTCCCGCGACACTGTCGAACGGGCGGCGCGTCTGCCACGCATACTCCGCCGCCCCGGAGGCCTGGAGCGAGAACACCCGTCCGAAAGACTGCGCCACGTAGAGGCCGCCCTTGGTGCTGGATTCCTTCCGGGGCACGAAGAGCAGCTGACCCAGGTCTCCATCGATGATGCCCCCCACCGTTACCCCGGGCGAATCCACGATGGCGCTGATGAGCGGGAGCAGGGTGATCTCCCGACCCCGGTTGTAGCCGTAGTTCGCTCGGAACGAGAGCTGCGTTCCACTCGTGTCGCTGCGCAGAATCCGCACGACGCCCCCAAGCTGTCCGACGAGGTCGACCGAGGCGCCCGAGGCCAGCAGCCCATCCGCGTTGGAGCCGGTGATGATGGTCGCCCTGCCAAAGCCCGTGAAGCCGAGCCAGTCCGTGATGCCCAGGCTCAGGTCCAGCGTCTGCTGGATACCGGTGAGCAGGACGTCCCGCGGCTCGAGTTCGTTCACCGGGACATCCGGGACGTCATAGCGCGCGAGACCTTCCCGGATGCCCACGTTGGTGGTGACGAACGCACTTCCCTGAAGCATGGGGAAGAGGAACGTGTGGTCCTTGAGCTGGCGAGAGCGCGCGCCGCATGGCTCGGTGCAGGCCTCGTCCTTCTTGGACTTTCCCAGCGCGGGACTCGCGCCGAGGCTCAACAACACTCCCAGACTCAAGATGGCGGTCTTCATCTACGGCAACGTGGGGAACACAGCCACCCAAGACCATTGCCCCGCGCGCCCGGTCTGCGTCGCGGCGAGGACAGCGAACCGACGCCTGACGGCAAGCCCGTTGGTCCACGGACATTGAAGGCAACGCTTCGTGTGCCTGTCGCTCTCCGTCCGCCAGGCGAGGGGCATCTTCCCGCCGCTATCGGGGAGGATGTGGAATGGAAGTGACTGAGACCTTGCAACGGACCGAGCCCACGCACGCCTGGCGTCCCGACCTGACGCTCGCGCACGAGCAGCTCGCTCCACGGTTGGAGGCGTTCTATCGGGATCTGCACGCGCACCCAGAGCTGTCCATGCAGGAGCAGCAGACGGCGGCGAAGGTGGCGAGGTGGCTGCGGCACAGCGGCTATGAAGTGACCGAGGAGGTGGGCCGTCACGGCGTCGTGGGCGTGCTGCGCAACGGCCCGGGGCCCACCGTGCTGCTGCGCGCGGACATGGACGCGCTGCCGGTGGAGGAGAAGACGGGCCGCCCGGATGCGAGCCGCGTGCGGGTGAAGGACTCGCACGGCGGCACGGTGCCGGTGATGCACGCGTGCGGACATGACGTCCACATCACCTGTCTGATGGGGGTGGCGGAGCTGCTCGCCCACTCACAGCATCATTGGCGCGGCACGCTGATGATGGTCGCCCAGCCCGCGGAGGAGACGCTCGAGGGCGCGCGGGCGATGCTGCGCGACGGACTCTATGAGCGCTTCGGCAAGCCCGACGTCGCGCTCGCCCAGCACGTGGGCCCGCTCCAGGTGGGAATCGTGGGGCACCATCCGGGCGCCAGCATGATGGCCTCCGCCAACGTGCGGGTGCGCATCTTCGGCAAGGGCGGCCACGGCTCACAGCCACACCTGACGGTGGACCCCGTCGTCATCGCCGCCTACCTGGTGACGAGGCTGCAGACCATCGTCTCCCGCGAGGTGGACATCACCCGCGGCGGCGCGGTGATCTCCGTGGGGAGCCTTCACGCGGGCTCCCGCTCCAACGTGATTCCGGACGAGGCGGTGCTGGAGCTGACGGTGCGCACGCCGACCGATGACCTCCAGGGGCAGTTGCTCGAGGCCATCTCCCGCATGGCGAAGGCGGAGTGCGAAGCGGGGCGCTCCCCCAAGCCGCCGGAAATCGAGGTGATGCACCACACGCGGGTGATGGTGAATGACGACTCCTACTTCACCCGGGTTCGCTCCGCGCACGCGGCCTGGTTCGGAGAGGACCGCATCATCGACACCGGCATGCAGAGTGGCAGCGAGGACTTTCCCTACTTCGACGGGCGCGTGTCCGGCGAGAGCCACGGCGCCACGGTGCCGCTCGTCTACTGGTACTTCGGGGGCACGTCCCACGAGGCGTGGAAACGGGCCGCGGGCAAGACGCTCTGGGAGAAGCTCCGGAACCTGCCGCCGAACCACTCGTCGCGCTTCGACCCCTCGGTCGACAGCCTGCGCTTCGGCTGTGAGTCCATGCTGCTGGCGGCCCTTGCCTGCCTGGATGAAGAGCCGAAGAAGGGAGCCGAGCCCCGGGGCCTGCACTGAAAATCACGGGGGCGCTGACTGATGTTTCTACAGGGACGCAAGAAGTCCTGGCGCCAACCGTCCGGTTTTCCTCAAAGGTGGGGGGGCACGCGGCCTGCTCTATGCCACCACCGCCATGAAGTCTCAGCGGAACACCCATCGACCCTACACCGTGGAAATCGCCGCGGCGGCCTGGAGCCAGGTCGCTCGGCTCTCCCAGGAACGCTACCGCGACATCCAAGCCCGGTTGGAGGGCGTGGCGGCCCTGGCGACACCCACGCCGGAGCCGGCCACATTCCAGGTGGAGGAGCTGACGGTCCACTACGTCGTGGACGCACGGCGCCGGCTGGTGACGCTGCTGGATATCACCCGCGAGCGAAGCGCCTCCGCGAAGGGCGCCTCGCGGCCTCCGACGACGCGCTCCCCGGGTTGAGGGCCTTCGCTCAGAGCGTGCCGTGCCCGGTCGGCGCGGGCGCGGACGCCTCGATGAAGCCGCGCAGCTCCCTCGCGGTGCGAGCGGCGTCTTCCTCCATGGGGACGTGCCCCAATTCCGGATAGACGATGAGCCGCGCGCCAGGAATGGCCCGGGCGATGCGCTGGCCGTGCTCCAGCGGAATCCACGCGTCCTTCGCGCCCCAGAGGATGAGCGTGGGCATGCGCAGCTCCCCCAACTGCTTCCAGCGCGCGTCGTCTCCGCCGGCCCGCATCCGTTCGCGAGTGGCGGTCCGGTTGCCTTCTCGCAGCAGGAGCGCGTGGTACTGCTCCACCAAAGCCTCCGTCACGCGCGAGGGTTCTCCGTAGACGGCCCGCAGGTTCCGGTCGATGACCCAGCGCGGGGAGAAGAGTGACAGCACCTCTCCCACGACGGGCGCGCGCATGAGCCGGAAGACGAGCGGCGCGGGCGTGTCGCGCGGAAAACCCGCCGTGTCCACCAGCACCAGCCGCGTCACCCGCCGCGGATGGAGCAGGGCATAGCGCCAGGAGATGGAGCCACCCATGGAGTTGCCTCCCAGGACGAACTGCTCCAACCCCAGGCGCGCGCGAAACGCCTCCACCACCTCCACCATGGCGTCCGCGGTGTATCGCCCCCGCGCGTCCGGCCCGGTGAGTCCGTGCCCTGGAAGGTCCAGGGTGATGACGCGGTAGTTTTCGGACAGCTCACGCACCCAGCCCTCCCAGGTGAAAAGAGAGGCATTGGAGCCATGGAGCAGCAGCAGCGTGGGTCCCTGGCCCTGGTCCCGGTAGTGGATGCGCAACCCATCCACCTCCACGAAGCGGGAAGGCGCTGTCGCGTAGCGCGCCTCCAGCTCCTGGGGAGAAACGTCCAGACGAAGACTGGCCGCGAGAACCCCCGCGAGGAGCACGAGCACGGTGATGAGGACCTTGCGACGAAGCTTCATGGTGCAATTTTCTCCTGGAGCGGCGAGCCGCCGCGAAAGATAGACGGCGAGTCAGGCACCGGCGAGCACGGATTGGGGTGCCGACGGACCCTTGCTTCAATGTGTGTCTTCATGAAACGGCGGGTGGGGTTGCGCCATTGCCAGTCACGCGTCCACAATGGCCGCGCCGCGTTCGCCCTGCATTCCCTCGTGCTCGGATGCGATTCACTCTCTCTCAAAAAATCATCCTCGCGCCGCTCGTCGTGGCGCTGTTCTTCGCCCTGCTTTCGGTGGGGTACACGATTCCGCGCCTTCGCGAGGCCTTCGAGGAGCAAGGCCATTCGATGAGCGCGGCGGTGCCGACGGCGCTTGCCGCGGCGATGGCGGACCTGCTGCGCAATCGCGAGCAGGGAGAGGTGCAGCCCACGCTGGACGCGGTGGCTCAGGAGGGCGCGCTGGCGTACGTGGCGCTGGTGGACGCGAAGGGCGCGCTGGTGGGCGTGTCGGGGCGCCACGCGCAGATGTTGCGCGACCACGTCTCCGAGCTGGCCGCGACGAAGGAGGGCACGCCGCTGCGAGCCGAGGACGTGGAGCTGCTGGACATGGCGGCGCCGGTGCCCGGCGGTCTGGGCACCGTGCACGTGGGCTTCAATCGCACGGAGGCCCGGGGCCACATCAACGGCATCGTGGGCAACCTGCGAATCGTGCTGCTGGCCGCGCTGGTGGTGCTGATGGGGTTGGCGTGGGTGATCAGCCGCCGCATTGTCGCGCCGCTCATCGCGCTCACCGGGGCCGTGCGGCGCATCGCCGAGCACGGCGATTTGCGAGAGCCGGTGCATGTCTCGACCCAGGACGAGGTCGGCGACCTGGCGCGCGCGGTGGGGTTGCTGGTGGGCAAGCTGAAGGACCTCTTGCATCAGCTCCACTCGTCGACGGAGCTGCTCAGCGACTCGGTGATGGGGCTGAACGAGTCCGCGACCGAGCAGAACCAGATGGTCACCCGTCAGGCCGCCGCGCTCCAGGAGACGCAGGTGACGGCGCAGGAGATCCGCCAGACGGCGTTGCTGGCCTCCAGCTCCGCGCAGTCCGTCATCGAGGTCGCCGAACGCGCGGAGGCGCTGGGGAAGTCTGGCGAGGACGCCGTCTCCGCGAGCATCGAAGGCATGGTGGACCTGCGCTCCCAGGTGGAGCAGATCACCCTGCGCATCATGTCGCTGAGCGAGCGCACGCAGCAGATTGGCGGAATCACCGAGACGGTGAAGGACCTGGCGGACCAGTCGCACCTGCTGGCGGTGAACGCGGCCATCGAGGCGGCGCGCTCGGGCGAGCATGGCAAGGGCTTCGCGGTGGTGGCGCGGGAGATTCGCGCCCTGGCGGACCAGTCCATCCGCGCGACGAACCAGGTGCGGAAGATCCTCTCCGACATCGGCGAGGCCATCGCCGGCACGGTGCAGATCACCGCCGAGGGAACCCAGCGGATGGAGGCGGGGCTGACGCAGGCGCGCGCATCCGGAGACACGCTGCGCCAGCTCAGCACCATCGTCCAGGACAGCACCGCCGCCGCGCGGCAGATTGCGCAGACGGTGAGCCAGCAGGCCACGGGCATCGAGCAGATCTTCACCGCCGTCAACGAGCTGAACTCGCTGATGGGGGATACCGTGACGCGCATCTCCGCCACCAATGAATCCGCGGTGTCCCTGAAGCTGCTCTCCGAGCGTGTGGCCGAGGTGGTGCGGGCCTATCGCGTCTGAGCAGCGACGGGTGCGCGGCATGAGGCTCAGCCCGGGCGGTGACTCCCGGTGCTCGGCGGGGCCAGCACGCGGGAGGCGCGTGTTCGAGGCAACAGCCGGGACACGAGCGCGCCCATCGACGTCACGGGGTGGGCGCCGGGCTCCGGGAGGCGCGCGGCGAGCAGGCCCGCGGCGAGCCGGGCCACCGAGGACACGACGAAGAGGACGTGCAGGTTCACCCAGGGCTTGCCGCCGAGGATGAACGTCTCGGGCAGGGCGGAGGCAATGGCGCCTCCCAGCGCGGCGGCGACGGAGTAGGCCAGTCCTCCGGCCGTGGCGAAGGCGGCGAGATAGAAGGGCCGACCCTTGCGCGGCGCGACGCTGAGCGGCAGCGCGAAGATGGCCAGGCCGTGGCCGCTCCACAGCGCGCCGGCGAGCAGCACGTCGAAGAGCAGGGGCCACAGCGTCCCCGCCGAGGGCAGCAACCACAGCGCGGGGATGACGCCGATGCCCAGCGAGCACGCCATCAGCACGGGCTGCGCGCCGACCTTGTCGATCATCTTCCCCCACAGCGGCGCGGTGAGGATGCGCACCCCCGCGACGGCCGCGGCGTGCAGCGCCATGATGACGAAGGTCATCTTGAGGTTCTGGAGGCTGTGCAGCGCGAAGAACGGCGCGGACACGCCCACCGCCGCGTTCCAGGCGACCTGGTAGGTCAGCACGCGCCGCGCCAGTGGGTCCTTCAGCGGCACCAGCGCGCCCTTGAGCTCCAGCCGGGGCGTGGTGCCCGGTGGCGCGGGGTCATGCTGGCTGGCCATGAGCAGCGTCGTCACCACGCCCATGACGCAGGCGCCGAGCGCCAGCAGGGGCAGCGCCACGCCCAGGCCCTCGCTGGGCCGCAGGCGGTCCATCAACAGGCCCGCACAGAGCGAGGCCAGGGTGCCCGCCAGGGTGGTGAGCGCCGTGCGCCGTCCGAAGAAGCGTCCCCGCACCGCGCGAGGCACCAGCTCCCCCATCCACGCCACCCACGCGTTGTTGCCCACCACGCCCAGCAGCGCGGACGCCCCGGCCACGACAAGCAGCACGTGCTGCCGCGCCGCGAGCTCCAGCTCCAGCCAGGGGAGAATCGCCAGCGGGAACATCACCAGCCGCGACAGGCACACCGCCGTCAGGGCCACGCGCCGGTGACCGAACGCGGACGTCAGCCACGCCGCCGGGAACTGCACGAACTGGGCAAGAAAGGGCAGGGCGGTCATCACGCCCACCAGCAGGGGCCCCAGCTTCAAGGCGATGGCCCACGCCGTCAGCACGGTGGCACCCGCGCACGCGGTGAAGACCTCCGTGAACATGCCCTCCACCACGGAGGCGCCCAGCGTCGCGCGCAACCTTCGAGCGGGGGTGTGCGAGAGGCCGTCCGGACTGTCCGCCGGGGGCGCGCCCATGAGTGGCGCGGCCGACCCGGGCAGTGACGAGCCCGGCCGGAAGAGGGGAACGGCGGAGGCGAGCGAGGCGAAGCTGCTCAGGACGTAGCGACGAAAGGCAGCGGGGGGGCTCAACGCGGTCCTTGCAACGAGGGAGCGGGGGCCCTCCGTCTGTCGCACGGCTCGGCCAGGCGCCTCAATCCGACCCCGTCTCCCCCTGGGTCGCCCGCTCGGACCCCGAGCGACTTCAGCCGCCTGCCCCCCTGGCCGGAGGGGACGCTGGAATCAGGTGCAGTTCAAGCGGTCTTGAACTATATGAACGTCCGAGGAGAACGGCGCACATGGAACTGGCTCGGGAGCTCACGGACTTTCTGGCGGCGGTGGAGCAGCGGCTCAACGGCATGCTGGTGGATGGCAACGCCGGTCCCGACGTGAAGGGCGACACGCTGATGGAAGCGGCCCGGCACCTGTGCGTGGGCACGGGTGGCAAGCGCGCGCGTCCCATGCTGGTGCGGCTGTTTGGCGGCGCGGTGGGTGTCGCGCCGGAGCGGCTGGTGGACGTGGCGGTCGCCGCGGAGCTCATCCATTCGGCCAGCCTGCTGCATGACGACGTGGTGGACGCGGGCATGTTCCGCCGGGGCCGCCCGACGGTGAACGCGCGCTGGGGCAACATCGTGGCGGTGATGAGCGGAGACCTCATCCTGTCCACCGGCCTGCACCACCTGGCGCAGCTCGACTCCCGGCTGACCTTGTCCGCGCTGTCGGTCGTCTCCGAGATGACCCGCGCGGCCATCGCGGAGGTGGAGGCGCGCGGCGACCTGGACCTGCCGCTCAACCGGCTGCGCTTCATCGCCGAGGGCAAGACGGGCTCGCTGTTCGGCTGGTGCGGGCATGCGGCGGCGACGCTGGCCAACCTGCCGGAGGCGGTGGACCGCTTCGACGGGTTCGGCCGTCACCTGGGCGTGGCGTTCCAGATCGCCGACGACATCCGCGACATCCTGGGCACGGATGTGGGCAAGCCGCGGTACGCGGACGTGCACTCGCGTACGCCATCGATGCCCATCCTGTTGGCGGTGGCCAAGGACGAGAGCCTGCGTCGCAAGCTGAAGGACGCGTGGGCCTTCTCCACGATCACGCCCGACCGGACGAAGGAGATTGGCTCGGCGATCGAGGCCACCGGCGCGGTGGAAGCGTCCATGGCGCGGATGAACGTGGAGATTGAAGCGGCGCTGGACAAGCTGGGCCACTTCGCCCACGAGCCCGCGGGCGCGGAGCTGGTGGGCTGGGCGCGCAAGCTGTCGGCGGGAATCGCCGAGCAAGTCCAGGGGCGGGCCGCATGAAGGGCTACCTGTGGACGGGGGGACACGGGAGCCCGGGCAGCCCAGACGCGCCGGTCATCGAGGGCCGGCTGGCGCCGTGGGAAGCCATCGCGGTGGACGCGGTGGGCAATGTCATCGAATTCTGGGGGTTCAAGCGCAACCAGGGCCGGGTGTGGGCGCTCTTGTACTTGCGGGGCGAGCCGCTGACGGCGGGCGAAATCGAGCGCGAGCTCGACTTGTCCAAGGGCGGCGTCTCCATGCTGCTCCGAGACTTGGAGCGCTGGGGTGTCATCCAGCGGGTGCGGCTGCCGCAGGACACCGTCTGGCGCTACGGCGCGGAGACGGACCTGGTGCGGATGGTCCGGCACGTCATCGAGGAGCGCGAGGCGGGCTTCGTGGCGCGCATCCGCGCGGACCTCTCCGAGGCACGGCGGCTGGCGGAGATGGCGGGCGAAGTTCCGAGCGAGCGGCTGGAGCGGCTGGAGAAGATGGCCACGCTGGCCGAGCACGTGGAGCGGGCGCTGCGGTTGTTCATCAAGACGTCGCGGCTGGACGTGTCCGGGGTGTTGGCGGTGTTCCGGGACGGCGCGTCGCGCCGGAACGAGCGGTAGAGGGGACACACATGGATTCGCATTACGACCAGGTGATGAAGGCTCGCGAGGGCGCGGACCCGAACGCGAAGCGGCTGTACTTCGCGTATTCGACCATCCTGGACCGGGCCGCGTTCGACGAGTGGAAGCAGCAGCACTCGTACGGGTTCTTCGAGTTGCCGGAAGGGCGGCTGGCGGAGGCGGTGGACGTGGACCTGGTCTACGACTTCCCGTCGCGCTGGTGGGGCGGCCGGGTGGCGGGGCTGGCGGATGCGACGGGAGGCCAGGTGTTCGGGCGCCTGTTCGAGATTCGCGGCCAGGACTGGCCCATCGTCCAGCACAAGGAAGGCTTCGTGACGGGCATGTGCGTCGAGCGCGCGGTGAAGGTGCTCGTGGACGGGCAGGAGGTGGAGGCCACGGCCTTCGTCACCAACCCGAGGCGTGCCGCGCAGGACGGCTCGGTGAGCCCTCGCTTCGTGGAAGCCCTGGTGCGGGGCGCGCAGGCGGCCGGGCTCCCGGCGGACTACGTGGAGCGGCTGAAGCGCGGCGGGGCCTGAGGGCGGCCGGACGCGAGGGGAGGATGGGCACCGTGCCATTCCGGGCGGCGGTGCCTAGGTTCTTTCCCGCGTCCATGTTCTTCTTCTTCTCGAACCGACTGGGCTGTCTGGGCAGCATCCTCGTTTCCGTGGTGCTGAGCGCGTTGCTGTATTTCCTCTTCATGCGCGCTTGAGCTCGCCAGACGCTCGCCAATCACCAGGGGCTGGTGAAGGCCAGGCGGTCACGGTTTTCCGCGCCAGAGGTCGTCCTCGTCCTCGTTCTCGAGCGGGTGGACGGTGACCATCGTTCCATCCTTGTCCGGGGTGCTCCGGGTGGCCTCGGATTCAGCCGGGGTGTGTGGCGCACGCTCGGAGAAGCTGTCGCCCTGAAGCTGTCGCTGGCGTTGCTCGCTGGTGCCGCCATATCCCTCGGCGATCTTCTTTCGGGCCATCGTGCGTTCCTCTCGCTGGGGTGTCGTCCCATACGCTGGGGGCGACCAAGCGGGTCCGCAATGCATGGCCGCGTCATGGCGCCTGCCCTGGCTCGGGTGGCCTGGAGGGGGACCGGGCGCCGGGCCTCGCCGCTCAGATCACGCTCCGATCTCAAGACCCATGCCTACATGAACACGAGGACAGTGGTTTCCAGCCCCTGGCTCCGCCCGGATTGTCGAGGAATCATCAGGAGTTGAGGTCTCCTTGGCGTGAAATCGGGAGCTTGCGGGGGACCTGAACATATAAACAGTGGGTCCGAAGTTCCTCCGCAAGCCGAAGCCAGCCGATCACGTCGTGATCGGCGGCACGAAAATTCTCGTGCCTACATGCTCTGATGATCAGTGGTTTTCGCCCCACTGCTCAGGCCTTTCACGCCCAAGCGAGGGCTCGGTCGAATGGCCGTGCCTACATGCCTGGATGTTCAGGGATTTCCCAGGGCCGCCACGCTCGACGCCATGAAACAAAAGTCAATCACAGACATGGTGCGCGTGTCTGCGATTGACTTGTTTGTAGTTGAATGTCTGTCTTTATCCCGGCGTGAACCACAAGACAGACAGCGGGGGCAGGGTGAGCAACGCGGAAGCCGGCTGTCCATCCCAGCCCGTGGCCTCCGTGTGGAGCTGCCCCATGTTGCCCGTGTTGGAGCCGCCGTACTCGCCCGCGTCGGAGTTGAGCACCTCGACGTAGTTGGCCTGGAGTGGGAAGCCGACGCGGTATTTCTCGCGCACCGTGGGGGACAGGTTGGCCACGCACACCACGTGACGGCCGGGCTGTCGCGAGCGGCGGACGAAGGCCAGCACGTTCGACGACGCCGAGTCCGGCTGGAGCCACTGGAAGCCCACGGGCTCGCTGTCCGCGTCGTACAGCGCCGGCAGCTCCTTGTAGATGCGGTTCAGCCTCGCGACGAGGCGCTGGATGCCCTGATGCCCCGGGTCCTGCGTCAGGTGCCAGTCCAGGCTCTTGTCGTGGTTCCACTCGGCCGGCTGGCCGAACTCGCCGCCCATGAAGAGCAGCTTCTTGCCCGGGTGCGCCCACATCCACGCGAACAACGAGCGCAGGTTGGCGCGCTTCTGCCACGGGTCTCCCGGCATGCGCCCGTACAGGCTGCCCTTGCCGTGCACCACCTCGTCATGGCTCAGCGGCAACATGAAGTGCTCGCTGAAGGCGTACAGCAGGCCGAACGTCAGCTGGTTGTGGTGGTACTGCCGGTAGATGGGGTCCTTGGAGAAGTACGACAGCGTGTCGTGCATCCACCCCATGTTCCACTTGAAGTGGAAGCCCAGTCCGCCCTCGCTGACGGGGGAGGAGACCTTGGGCCACGCGGTGGACTCCTCGGCGATGACCACGACGCCCGGGTGCTTGCGGCGCACGGTGTCGTTGAGTTCGCGCAGGAACTGGATGGCCTCTTCGTTCTCCCGGCCGCCCCAGCGGTTGGGGATCCATTCGCCCTGCTTGCGGCTGTAGTCGAGGTAGAGCATCGAGGCCACCGCGTCCACGCGCAGACCATCGATGTGGTACTCCTCAATCCAGAACAGCGCGTTGGCGATGAGGAAGTTGCGCACCTCGTTGCGGCCGAAGTTGAAGACCAGCGTGCCCCAGTCCGGCTGCGCGCCCTTGCGCGGATCCGCGTGCTCGTACAACGCCGTGCCGTCGAACTCGCCCAACGCGTGCGCGTCCCGGGGGAAGTGGCCGGGCACCCAGTCGACGATGACGCCGATGCCCTCCTGGTGCAGGTGGTCGACCATGAAGCGGAAGTCGTCGGGGTGGCCGAAGCGCGCGGTGGGCGCGTAGTAGCCACTGACCTGGTAGCCCCACGAGCCTCCGTAGGGATGCTCCGACACGGGCAGCAGCTCCACGTGCGTGAAGCCCATGTGCTTGACGTACTCAGCCAGCGCGGGCGCCAGCTCCCGGTACGTCATGGGGCGGTCCCCGTCCTCCACCACCCGGCGCCAGCTGCCCAGGTGGACCTCGTAGACGCTCCAAGGCTGGTGCGCGACGTCGGACTTCTGGGTGCGCGACTCCAGCCACGAGCCATCTCCCCACCCGTACCGTCCCAGGTCATGCACCACGGACGCGGTGGCCGGAGGCACCTCGGCGCGGAAGGCGAACGGGTCCGACTTCAGCACGCGCGGCCCACCCTGGCCGGGGCGAATCTCGAACTTGTAGCGCGCGCCTTCTCCGACCTCCGGAACGAACAGCTCCCAGATGCCCGACGCGCCCATGCGCCGCATCGAGTGCAGCCGTCCATCCCAGCTGTTGAAGTCACCGACGACGGAGACGCCCGCCGCCGTGGGGGCCCACACCGCGAAGGACACGCCGCGCGTGCCGTTGTGGTGGATGAGGTGCGCGCCCATGCGCTCCCAGAGCCGCTCGTGGCGCCCCTCACCGGCGTAGTACAGGTCCATCTCCCCCAGCGTGGGCAGGAAGCTGTACGAGTCCCGCAGGGTGAAGACGCGCTTGCCGGGGTACTCCACCTCCAGCAGATAGCCGAAGGTCTTGTCGCGTCCGTTGACGCGAGCCTCGAAGACGCCGTCCTGACGGTGCGTCATCGGGACACGGCCTCCGAACTCCGGGAGGACGTGGATGGCCACGGCGTCCGGGCGGAAGGCGCGAATCACCACGCCGTCGCCGTCCGGGTGGATGCCCAGCACGGAGTGGGGCTCCGGGTGCCGCAGCTCCACCACGCGCCGAAGCTCCGCGTCGACCTGTGCCTTGTCCGCCGGCTTCCTCACTGGGCCTCCTCCATCCTCAAGAGGGCCTCGACGGGGATGCGCACCCAGTCAGGCCGGTTCTGCATCTCATACCTCACTTCGTACAGGAGCTTCTCCAGCTCGAACGCGCGCAACATCGTCTCGAATGCCGCCGTGTCCGTGGGCAGGAAGGTCGCTCCCTGGGTCGCCTTGCGATAACCCTCCAGGAATGCCTCCCGGCTGGGGCCCACGCGTCCTCGCGGCGCGCCTCCCTCCAGCGCCACCGTGGCCTCCGCGTAGTCGAACGAGCGGAGCATCCCCGCCACGTCCCGCAGCGGGCTGTACTTCTCGCGCCGCGACGTGAAGCTGCGCGCCGGCTCCCCCTCGAAGTCGAAGATGAGCCACTGCTCGTTGGCCCGCAGCACCTGACCCAGGTGCAAATCCCCGTGGATGCGAATCTTCTGTCCGGAGGGCGCCACGTGGGCCAGCCGCCTCGCGTATTCGATGAGGCCCTCGCGGCGCCCCTCCAGGTCCGGGTGCAGCCGGCCGGCCTCGGCCAGCGTCACGCCCAGCTCTCCGACGATGGACGCGCTCCAGCGCTGCAGGTCCTCCTGAAGTAACGGCTCCGGAGCGAAGGCCGCGTCGTCCATGGGCGCGGAGCCGAAGGCCTGGTGCAGGTCTCCCAGTCGCCCACCCAGTTCCTCCATCTCGCTGAGAAAGCGCTCGCCCAGGGGGCGCTCCTGGCGCAGCCGGTCCAACGTGTACTTCCACCCATCCACCGCGTCGGGGACGAAGCGATGTGCCAGCGCGAGCGTGGCGCTGGCGGCGCCCTCCAGTCGCAGCGCCCCCAGCAGCGCGGGCGTGGCCCGGAACGTCGTCCGCGTGGCGAGGAAGCGCCCGACCTCGTGCTCCGGGTTCACCCCCGCCTCCAACTTGCGGATGACCTTCACGATGACCTTCTCACCCAGCACGATGGAGGTGTTGCTCTGCTCCACCATCAACCGGCGCACCGAGAGCGGGGAGGGGAGGCCCAGCAGGCCCTCCGGCCCTCCAATCCATTCCCCCACCACGCGGCCCGACGCGGAGGGGAGCTGGGCGCCGTCGCGGATGAGGTCGAACAGGGCGCGCAGACAGCCATCGTCCTCCAGCGCGTCCTTGACGCCCTCCGCGGAGGGCTTCACCGGCAGGAGGTAGCGCTCGGGTTGGCCCAGCTCGTAGACGACCTCCACCACGGCGAGCGACAGACTGCACGGCGTGGCGTCCAGGTTCGCGTGGTCCACCACGCTGACCTGCTTGATGGGCCAGGCCTTGCCGGCGAACCAACGCTGGCTCTTGAGGTACTCCGGCAGCTTCGTCAGGTCCAAGGTCGTCATGCGCGGCTTCCTCCTCCCGGCAGCGGCTGGTCCAGCCGAAACCACAAGAACATGTAGGGGCCCATCGACAGCTGGTAGGGCAGGTCGCTGATCCGCGGGAAGGGCGTTTCGCCAATCATCTCCACGGGCACCTTGCCTTCCCAGTCACGCAGGTCCATCACGGCGGGCTGCGCGAAGCGTGACAGGTTGCACACCACCAGCACCGTCTGGCCTTCCCACTCCCGTACGAAGGCCATCACCTTGCGGTTCTCCATGGGCAAGAAGCGCAGCGTCCCCAGGGAGAACACGGGGTAGCGCTGGCGGATGCGAATCATCCGCTTCACCCAGTGCAGGAGGCTGGACTTCACCCGCTCCTGCGCCTCCACGTTGATGGACTGGTAGCCATAGACGGGGTCCGCGATGACGGGCGCGTACAGGCGCGCGTAGTCCGCCCGGCTGAAGCCCGCGTTGCGGTCTCCCGTCCACTGCATGGGCGTGCGCACGCCGTTGCGGTCGCCCAGGTAGATGTTGTCCCCCATGCCAATCTCGTCGCCGTAGTAGAGGACCGGCGTGCCGGGCAGGGTGAACAGCAGGCTGTGCATCAGCTCGATGCGCCGGCGCCCGTTGTCCATCAGCGGCGCGAGCCTGCGGCGGATGCCCAGGTTGATGCGCATCCGAGGGTCCGTGGCGTACTCCCGGTACATGTAGTCCCGGTCCTCGTCCGTCACCATCTCCAGCGTCAGCTCGTCGTGGTTGCGCAGGAAGAGGGCCCACTGACACGACTCCGGGATGTCCGGCGTCTGCTGCATGATTTCGACGATGGGCGTGCGGTCCTCGCGGCGGATGGCCATGAACAGGCGCGGCATCACCGGGAAGTGGAAGCCCATGTTGAACTCGTCGCCGTCGCCGAAATAGACGCGCACGTCGGCGGGCCACTGGTTGGCCTCCGCGAGCAGCATCTTCCCGGGGTACTCGGCGTCGATGGTCTTCCGCAGGCGCTTGAGGAAGGCGTGCGTCTCCGGAAGGTTCTCGCAGTTGGTGCCCTCGCGCTCGAACAGGTAGGGCACCGCGTCGCAGCGGAAGCCGTCCACGCCCATGTTGAGCCAGAAGCGCATCGCGTCCAGCATCGCTTCCTGAACTTGAGGATTGTCGTAGTTCAGGTCCGGCTGGTGGCTGAAGAAGCGGTGCCAGAAGTACTGCTTGGCCACCGGATCCCACGTCCAGTTGGAGCGCTCGGTGTCCGTGAAGATGATGCGCGCGCCCTTGTACTTCTCATCCGTGTCGCTCCAGACGTACCAGTCGCGCTTGGGGCTCTTCGGGTCGCTGCGCGCCTCCTGGAACCAGGGGTGCTGGTCGCTGGTGTGGTTGACCACCAGCTCGGTGATGATGCGGATGCCGCGCTTGTGCGCCTCCTCCACCATCCGCTGGAAGTCGGCGAGCGTGCCATAGTCCGGGTGGACGCCGTAGTAGTCCGCGATGTCGTAGCCGTCATCGCGCAGCGGAGAAGGGTAGTGGGGGAGGATCCACAGGCAGTCGATGCCCAGGTCCTGGAGGTACGGGAGCTTCTCGATGAGGCCCGGGATGTCGCCATGCCCGTCGCCGTTGGAGTCGTGGAATGCTCGGAGGTGCAGCTCGTAGATGAGGGCCTTCTTGTACCAGAGGGGATCCAGGTCCATACGCCTCTCGGGTTGTCACTCGTAGTAGTCGAACGCGTGCTCGGTACGGCGGAAGCGGTAGACGGCCCAGACGGCCGCGGGCTGTTCGGGCGTCAGGCGCACCTGCACGTCCGAGCCTTGCCACAGGGAGCGCTGATCCGTCATCAGCTCGTGCACCTGATAGGTCTCGTCCGCGTTCGCGCCAAGCCATTCCAGCGGAAGTCGCAACAGCGCCTCCTGCGGCGCGTACGGATCCAGGCTCACCGCGACCAGCACGGTGCTGGTGCCGTCCGGGGTGCGCTTTCCGTAGAAGAGGACCCGCTCGTTGTCGGACTCGAAGAAGCGCAAGCTGTCGTAGGTGTGCAGCGCTGGCTGCGTCAGGCGCGCGTTGTTGAGCCGCGCAATCCAGTCCCGGATGTTGCCTGGCCGGTCCGCGTCCCACGCGACGAGCTGGTACTTCTCCGAGTCCAGGTACTCCTCCTTGCCAGGCAGCGGGCGGCCCTCGCACAGCTCGAAGCCGCAATACATCCCGTAGACCGAGGAGAGCGTCGCGGCAAGCGCCGCGCGCAACCGGAACGCACCGGGCCCCGCGTTCTGCAACAGCTCCGGCAAGATGTCCGGCGTGTTGGGCCAGAGGTTGCCGCGGAAGTAGTCGGATACGGGCGGCTGGGTGATCTCCTCCAGGTACTCCTGGAGCTCGCCCTTGAAGTTGCGCCACGTGAAGTACGTGTACGACTGGGTGAAGCCCACCTTCGCCAGGGCCTTCATCACCTTGGGCCGGGTGAAGGCCTCGGAGAGGAAGAGCACATCGGGGTGGCGCTCCTGCACGCGGCGGATGAGCCACTCCCAGAACTGGATGGGCTTGGTGTGCGGATTGTCCACGCGGAAGGTCCGCACGCCCTGCTGCACCCAGTGCAGTACGACGGACTCCAGCTCCGTCCACAGCGACTCGCGCGCGGGGCCCATCCAGTCGAAGTTGACGATGTCCTCGTAGCGCTTGGGCGGGTTCTCCGCCGTCTTGATGGTGCCGTCCGGACGGCGCTGGAACCACTCCGGATGCTCCTTCACATAAGGGTGGTCCGGAGAGCACTGGTACGCGAGGTCCAACGCCACCTCGATGCCGTACGACTGCGCGGCCTGCACGAAGTGACGGAAGTCCGCCAGCGTGCCCAGGCTCGGGTGCACCGCCTTGTGGCCCCCCTCCGCCGCGCCGATGGCCCACGGACTGCCTACGTCCTCCGGGCCCGCCTTGAGGCTGTTGTTCTTCCCCTTGCGCGCGGTGCGGCCAATGGGGTGGATGGGCGGCAGGTAGATGACGTCGAAGCCCAGGCCCTGGATGTACGGCAGCCAGGCCTCTGAATCCTGGAACGTCCCATGCGTGCGCCCATCGCGCTTCGCCGAGCGCGGGAAGAACTCGTACCAGGCCCCGAAGCGCGCCTTGAGCCGGTCCGCGAACACCTCCAGCTCCGGCTCGTGCCGCCGCGCCAGCGCGCGGTCGGGATACGTGGACGCCACCGTGGCCAGCTCCGGCGCCAGCGCCACGGCCACCAGGTCCGGTGTCGGGGGCTGACGCATCCGCACCGCGGCCTCGGTGAGCACCCGCGCGTCGGCCGCGTCCACCGTGCGCGCTCGGGCCGCCGCGCCTTCCAGCAGGGCCGCGCCCTCCAACAGCTCGCTGCGCACGTCCCGGCCCGCATCGACCTTGCGCTTCAGCTCCGACGTCCAGGTCCGGAAGAGATCCGGCCAGGCTTCAATCGTGTACTGGTAGCGGCCATTGCGAGCCAGGGGGAACTCCGCCTCCCAGGCGTCGTTGCCGAGCGGGCGCATGGGCACTTCGCGCCAGTCGGTCTGCTGTTCGTGGGGAGAGGCCTGTCGCCAGCGGACGACGGCGACGAGGACGTCATGGCCCTCCTTGAAGATGTCGGCGCGGACGGTGAGGCTCTCCCCGGCGACACGCTTGACGGCGTGGCGGCCGCCGTCGAGCTGGGGCTTGACTCCCTCGATGAACACGCTCCCGATTCGATCTTTCATATCGGCTCGCGGCCCTTATAGGTCTGAGGTGGGGTGAAGCTGGGCGGCGTGTCGCGGGGTGCGTTGATGAAGGACGACTGGCGCGTCGGCCGCGTTGGCTCGTGAACGTTAGGGACGGGGTCTGGGGACGCCCACCCGTTGGCTTCAAAGGGGCTGACTGCCCGGCTGCCCATACTTGAAGCTGGGATCCGCACCTCGGGTTGCGGTATCCGGGAAATACATGGCGCTTCCTCCACCCTCCGCTCAGCGGGCGAGCGACCCCGCCGCCGACAGGGCCCTGCTCCAGCAGGTCGCCCTGGGCAGCGGCGTGGCCATGCGGGAGGTCTACGCGCGCTGCGGAGCCCGGGCCTTCGCGGTGATGCTGCGGCTGTTGCCTTCCCGAGCGGACGCGGAGGAGGTGCTCCAGGAGGCCTTCCTCGAGGTCTGGCGGCGCGCCCGTGACTTCGACCCGGACCGCGGCGGGCTGGAGACCTGGGTGGCGACCATTGCTCGCACGCGCGCCATCGACCGGCTGCGCTCCATGGGCACCGCCGCCCGGGTCGCCGAGGGCTCCGCCCATGAGCCGCCTCCGATGAGCGCGACGCCTCCCGCTCCGGACGACGCGACGTCACAGGGCCAGGACCGCGTGCGGGTGCGCAGGGCGATGATGACGCTGCCCCCCGAGCAGCGCGAAGTGGTGGAGTTGGCCTACTTCGAGGGCCTGTCTCAGCGGGAGATCTCCGAGCGCACTGGAGACCCCCTGGGCACGGTGAAGACCCGGGCGCGGCTGGCCCTGGAGAAGCTCGCGGACCTGCTCCGGGACGAGCGCGGCCCGGCGGACTGAGGCGCGGCCGGCTCCCGTTAAGGGAGTCTTAAGGTCCTCGGTATACCGTGGGCGTTCATTCATCCATTCATGACGGCACCGTGGTGACCGGGTGGGAGGAGGCGAGCGGGACATGGGGGAGCGAATCCTGCTGGTGGAGGACGACGCTCGGCTCGGCGCGCAGATTGTCGAGCAGCTGAGGGGCGCGGGCTTCGAGCCGCTGTGGTGGACGGAAGGCCGCGCGCTGCTGCCCGGGGAGCTTCCCGACGTGGGCCTGGTGGTGCTGGACCTGATGCTGCCGGGGACGTACGGCCTGGACATGCTCAAGGCGCTCCGGAGCTTCTCGGAGGTGCCGGTGCTCATCCTGAGCGCGCGCAACGACACGCTGGACAAGGTGCGTGCGCTGAAGCTCGGCGCGGATGACTACCTGACGAAGCCCTTCTGGCCGGAGGAGCTCATCGAGCGGGTGCGCGCGCGGCTGCGCCGGCCGGTGCTCCAGAAGGCGGACGCGGTGCTGGAGTTGGGGCTGTTGCGCGTCGACTTCCAGGCGCGGGAGGTCCGCGTGGAGGGGCGGGTGGTGGAGTTGACGCGGGTGGAGTTCGAGGTGCTCGCGGCGTTGGCCCGCAGGCCTCGCGAGGCGGTGACGCGGCAGTGGCTGGTGGAGCACGTGTTGGATCCGGAGCGCGAGGGGACGGAGCGGACGCTGGACGTGCACGTCTCGCGGCTGCGGCGAAAGCTGGCGCCGGCGCAGAGTGTGGAGACGGTGTGGGGCGTGGGTTATCGACTGGTCGCGGGAGACGGTTCGTGAAGCTCCGCTTGCGCCTGGCGCTCACGGCGATGGCGGCGGTGCTGCCTGTCGTGGTGGCGATGGCGTACTTCCAGCAATCGCTCCGGGAACGCTCGCAGGAGGAAGTGCTCGAAGCCTCCACGCTGGCGCAGATGCAGGTGGAGCGCACGCGCTGCGAGGCCTCGCCCGAGACGTGGCGACCTCACCCGTTCGAGCGACCCGCGCCGCCCGGGCGTCCGCCGCCGGATGGCCTGGGGCCTCGAGGTGGAGTTGACGACGGACGACCACCACCGCCTCCGAGGAGGGCTGGGGACGATGATGCGCTGCCACCGCGCGGGGAATCGCCGGGTGCATCAGGGAGGGATGAGGCACTCCCGTCTCGTGGGGAGCCGGTGCCGAGAGCCACGGGGCTCGACGAGGCACGTCCACTCGACGAGGAGCCTCCCCCGACAAGGCCCCCAGGCCGACCGCCGCGTCCAAGCGGCAGCGACGCCTTCGATGGACCGCCGCCTCGTCCAGGAGGCAGCGACGCCTTCGAGGGATCACCGCCTCGTCCGGGAGGAAGCGACGCCTTCGATGGACCACCGCCTCGTCCGGGAGGAAGCGACGCCTTCGATGGGCCACCACCGCCTGGAAGGGAAGGGCGGGCCCCTCCTCGGGTGCTCTATTTTCCCTATGACGCTCAGCTCACTTCCCGGCACCCTCGGGCGCCCGCGCTGACAGCGGAGGTCCGTGAGGACGCGCTCGAAGGGGCGACGGTCGCCTGGCGCTCGGAGCTGGATGGGCGGCGGGTCCTCGACCTGCTGGTGCGCATGTCCTGGGACGAAGGTCCGTGCGCCTTCGTCCTCGCCCGTCGTGTGGAGCCTCCGGGGCCTTCGCCGTTCTTCCTCCCACCGCTCAAGGACTGGAGCCTGCTCGTGTCCATTGTCGTCGCGGCGGTGGTGCTGGCCCTGGGCCCGGTGGTGCGCCGCATCCGCATGCTCACCGAAGACGTGCGTGCGTCCGCGCGCAGTGGCTACGAGCAGCCCGTGTCCGTGCGCGGCCATGATGAGATCGCCGACCTCGCCCGGGCCTTCCAGGAGGCTCGCGCGGAAATCCAGGCGCGGATGGCGCAACAGGAAGCACGCGAGCAAGGCCTGCGGGACTTCCTCGCCAACACGACCCACGACGTGATGACGCCGCTCACCGTGCTCCAGGGCACCCTTTCCGCGATGCAGCAGCACCTCTCCCGAGGCGAGCCCGTGAACGCGGCCGAGGTGTCCTCCGCCATGAGCGAGGCGCACTACATGGCCTCGCTGGTCCACAACCTCACCGCGGCGACGCGATTGGAGGCTGGCGCGCCGCACGTCCAGCGCGCGCCCGTGGACCTCAACGACGTGATTGCTCGAGTCCTCGGTCGCCATCAGCCCATCGCCCGGCAACAGCGCATCTCCCTGGAGAGCGGTGTCCCCGCGACGCCCGTTCGAGTGCTCGGCGACGTGACGCTCATCGAGCAGGCCATCAGCAACGTCGTGGGCAACGGCGTGCGCTACGGCCGCGAGGAGGGGCACGTGGCCGTCGTGCTGGAGAGCACCCGTGAGGGACGCTTCGTGCTCCGCGTCATCGACGACGGGCCCGGCATCTCCGAAGAGGAGCGAGCGCGAATCCTCGAGCGAGGCGTCCGAGGAAACGTCGCGCGCACCCGGGCCCCGGAAGGACAGGGGCTGGGCCTGCACATCGCCCACCACGTCGCGCAGGTCCACGGCTGGGCCCTGACGTTGAACCCGTCCGAGTATGGCGGGCTCGAGGTGTGCTTCTCGGGGGAGATGCTGGCTCCTGACAAGGACTCGGCGCCGCGCGCTCCGCACGCCTGAGGGGACGCGGCGTCAGGAGCTGAGCAGGTCGTCACTGTCGCTGCGGACGTACCAGCGCTTGTCGCGAAGCCGCTTCAGGTAGTCGGCGAGGTAATCCTCCAGCGAGGGTGCCTTCGCCTCATCGAGGGGCCCCGCGTATTCGGACCAGCGCAGCACCTGTCCGCGCCGACCGGCCGGGCCCGGGGTGAGGTCCACGCAGAGCGCCTCGCCGTGGTCGTTCTTCGCGAACGGAATCCAACCCGCGCTCCACCACGTCCGGGTGAGCTCCTTCTGGCCCTTGGTGAGATCCAAGGGCTTGGACTTCGCGAACGCTCCGCTCTCACGTTGGGTCTCCAGCTGTGTCCAGAGGTCGGTGATCTCCTTCACGCTCAGCACCTGATACGTGAAGAAGGACAGGCCCTGCTTCTTGTCCGGTGCGCCCCCGCCGAAGCGGAGCAGGAACGCCTGGAGGCCCGCGGGCAGCTCCGCCCCCACGCTCTTGTCCAGCGCGTCCACCTGCTGCTGGGATGCGGATTTCGTGCGGGCGAAGCGCTGTGCATAGGGCGCGTGGTGCTCCTCGTACCAGGCTCCCAGTTGGTTCGAGAGCGCCTCCACGCGCTCGGCGGCGGTGCCCTCCCTTGGCGGCTCGGGAGCCGTCACGGGAGCAGCAGAGGTCGCGCTGGCCTCGGGCTCGTCCGGCTCCTCGTCGCCGTACAGTTCGATGCGTCCGGTCTCGAGTCCCTCCAGGTAGTGCTCGAAGAATGCGTCCATGGACGGGGCATAGGGGCTCAGGGGGCCGCCGCGAATCTCCCAGCCGATGACCTGTCCACGCTTTCCTTCCGGGCCGGGGTCCAGGTCCACGCACTTGAGGTTGCCCCCACCGTCCTGCGCGAAAGGCACCCAGCCGGGGTGCCACCAGGTCCACTTCACGTCCTTCTGGGACTTGGACAGTTCATGGGGCTCGGCCTTCTTGAAGGTGCCTTTCTCCACCAGCTTCCGAAGCCCCTTCCAGGTGCTCAGAATCTGGTCGACGGGAAGCACTTCGTACTCGGAGACGGACAGGCCGGGCGTTCCCGCCGGTGCACCGCCTCCGAAGCGGAGGAGGAACGCGCGGAAGTCCAGGGGCAGCGGGGTCCCAAGCGCCTTCTCCAGGGCAACGACGCGTGCCTCGGTCGAGGGGCGCGTACTCGCGAGTTGCTCGGCGTAGGTCGGGTTGCGTCTGGCGGCCCACGCGCCAATGCGCTTCCAGACGCTCTCCGCGCGAAGCGAAGCCGCCTGCTCCAGCGTGGGGCTTCCCGCGGCGAGCAGGCGCTTCTCCACCCGCGTATTCCCCCGGCCGTTCGCGGTATCGATGGGGTAGTAGCCCCCCGCGTTCGCGGCCTTCGGGTCCGCTCCCGCTTCGAGCAGCAGCGTGGTGAACTTCACGTCCTCGAGGCTGGCCGCGTAATGGAGGGCGTACCAGCCGCGCGCGTTGGGCTGGTTCGGCTTCGCTCCCGCGCGGAGCAGCGCGCCCAGCACCACCAGGGATGGATCTCCGAAGATCTCATCCAGATCGAGCGCCATCGTCAGCGCCGTGTTGCCATCGCTATCCGTCGTCCTGACGTTGACGTCGACGCCCTTGGAGATGAGCCGCTCGGCCACCGGGACGTTCCCGTAGCGGACGGCCTGCATCAGCACCGACCTGCCGTTGGAGTCGACCGCGTTCACCTGGGCGCCGTGCTCCAGCAGAAGCTCGAACAGCTCGGGTTGTTCCTTGTAGTCGACGGACAACATCAGCGGCGTCTCGCCACGACCGTTGGGAATATTCGGGTTCGCGCCCGCGCGCAGCAGCGTCTTCAGGACCTCCGCGGAGGGCTCCTCGTTGGTCTCCTGGTTGAGCAGGTCGGTGAGCACCGTGGAGCGGGCCTCGTCCTTCCACTGGTGGTTGACGTCGGAGCCCCTGGCGATCAGCAGCTTCACCAGCTCCACGGCGTCGTCACCTGTTTGAGCGGTGGCGAAGCCGAGGGGCGTGGCGGAGTCCGAATCCAGCCCCTTCACATCCGCGCCCGCGTCCAGCAGGAGTCGGGCGACGTCGAGGTTTCCCTCTGCGCACGCCGTATGGAGCACGGGATAACCCTCGTCGTCGCTCACGTTGGGGTCGGCCCCATCCGCCAGGTGCCTGGCCACCGCCTTGGCGTTCGACTTCTTGACGGCGGAGAGCAGCGCGGCGTCTGGCTTCGACAGCTTCTTCTTGGGTGACATGGGGGGCGCTCCAGGGCAGTCGTCCTTCTCAACGCTTCCCCGTCGGAAATGTCGCGGTGGAAACGGCCTCAGGCGAAGCGCGCGAGGAACGCCGCGAGCACGGGCCCTCCACGTCGAGCCTCCTCGGGTGAGCCCGGCCCTCCTTCCCGGAGCTGGGCGCGAAGGTCTTCCATCGCGGGCTTCATGGCCTCGAAGGCCTCCATGGCCTGCTCGGCGTTGTCGAAGAACCGGTGGTGGAGGAGCCACCCCGTGACAGAGCAGGTGATGGCGTGGAAGGAGCGGGAGTCGTCCACTTCGTACGTGAGGCGCAGCTGGCCCTCCTGGTCCTCATCCCGAGCGATGGTGCCGCCCTGGGTGCCCATCCAGCCCAGGGACGTGCCGCCGTCATAGGACGTCCAGGGGGCGCTCGGCTGTGGTGACATCGCTTCTCCTCGGGAGCCTGGGTGGGCACTCCAAGCGAACAGTGTTTCACGAAGGCGCGAGCCGGGGCACATCACCCGAGTGGCCGAGGTGGCGCTTCGCGGGTGCATCGGTGCCCGGTCGGAAGTCCCATCGCTGGCCATCGCAACCCATGCGCGGGTTGCGCGTCTCCCCGCGCCGGCCCACGTTTTCCGTAGGTTCCCCTGGCTGACGCCGTGCCGCCGGAGGGGGCGGGTCTCGCGTTCAGTCCGTCACGAGCGTGAGGCCCCTGGTCGAGTCGAGACGAGGGGGCCCGCGTCATGCCAGTCGAACCGTCCAATCCACCGCGCTCGTCATCGCCCATCCGGTCGCCCGAAAAGCGAGACCGTCAGTGGCATATGCAGGGGCCGGCATGGCGCCGAGCACTCGCCATCCTCTCGGCCATCCTCATCGCGATGGCCGCGGAGCTGTACCTGAGCGTGCTGGTGGGAAGGCGGCTGTCGCTGCTGCTCGTCCTCGCGCTCGTGTGTCTGGTCGGTGGCGTGCTCGTGTTCGGCTACCTCCTCCTCACGGAGCGCGGCGCCTGGGAGATGTCGACCCGGAAAGCGCCTTGGAGGTGGCGGCGCGAGGACGGAATGCGCCCCGAGGAGCGCGCTCTCGAATCGTCGTCACCCGATGGCGGGGACGAGGTACGGGCGGAGCAGATCGCTTCCTCCTCGGAGGAGGACCCACGCTTCTCCACACAGGATGGGGGCGAGGCGTCCTCGATGGCCACGGGCGCGGGCCCCGTGGACACACCATGTCCCCGGAAGCGCGCGCTCATCCTGGTGGGCGGGGGCCTGCGCGCGGCGTGGCAGGCGGGGGCGATTCGAGCGCTGGAGGACGCGGACCTCGGCTTTCATTTCGCGGATGCGACGTCGGCGGGGTCCCTCAACCTGGCGATGCTGTTGTCCGGAGCGTCGCCCGGGGAGGCGTGCGCGCGGTGGAGGACGCTGTCCGTGGAGGACTTCCTCGCCCATGCGGTGCCAAGGAAGACGCTGGACGTGCTTCATGTCGAGCCGCTGGGAGACCCGGAGAAGGTGCTCCGTCGAGTCTTCCCCCAACTGGGAATCGACCTTGGAGCCATCCGCGCCAGCTCCCTCGTGGAAGGCACCTTCCATGTCTGCGACTTCGAGCGGAAGACGGACGTGGCCATTCCCCATCGGGACCTGGACCGGGAGCTGCTGCTGGCGGCCATCTCTCCCCCCATCCTCATGCCACCGGTGGAGCGGGACGGCACGCTCTACACGGATGCCTTGTGGACTCAGGACACCCACCTGCTCGACGCCATCCGCCGGGGCGCGAACGAACTCTGGGTGCTGTGGTGCCTGGGCAACACGCCCGTCTACGACGATGGCCTCTACGAGCAATACGCCTACCTGGTGGAGATGAGCGCCAACGGCGCGCTGTTCGCGCAGCTTCGCGTCATCCAGGAACTCAACGAGCGCATCGACGCAGGGGAGGTCGTGCCAGGCCACCAGCGTCCCATCGCGGTCCACCTCATCAAGCCCGAGCGTCCGCTCGCGCTCGACCCGGACCTCTACGCGGGGCGCGCCACGGCGGCGGCCCTCATCGACATGGGCTACTCGGACACGTGGCGCTACCTCGACGTATGCGGTGAGCAGGGGCTGCCGCTCACGGCGGAGATGACCCGGACCACGGAGCCCTCACCCGACCTCACCTTCGTGGAGTCCCTCACCGGCCTCTTCACGATGGGCGTCACCGACCCCACGCAAGGGGCCCTGCATCCAGGCGCCCAGCCGATGACCATCCACTGCACCATCAGCGTCGGTGACCTGGATGCCTTTGTCAGCGATGTGAAGTGCTCGGCGCGACTGGTGGCGCGGTTGAGCTTCGCGCCGTTCGGCGAGGACCTGCCGGTGCGACGAGGAAGCTTCAACATCTTCCGCCCCTCGGACGCTCCCAGTTCGAGGGTGATGACGTATGGGCTGCGCTTCCCGCATCAAGGGCGCGACTACTTCCTGGAGGGGACGAAGGTCGTCGATGATCGACGGGGCGGGGACGCGTGGAAGGGCTCGACGCGGCTGCACTGCCAGCTCCACGCGGGGATGAACGCCCAGGGGCCCGTGGTGGGGGCCGGCGTCCTGACGCTCGGGGTGGGGCAGCTCCTGTCGCTCATCTCCAGCATGCAGCCTGCTCGGCGCGAGGGCGCGGGGACCACGGCCATGGATCGCTTCGGCCGGTTCTTCCTGGGGCCGCTGTGGGAACGGTACGCACCGCGGGCCCAGTGGGGCAGCACCCGCGAGGTCGTGCTGGAGGCCCACGGGCCAGAGGAGCCACGGGCCCAGGCGTGAGTCAGAGGACATCTTCGACCCAGGTGGGGAAGGGTGCCCGGGAGAAGACACCCGATGGCGGCTTGCGCCATCCGAGGAACAGTGCGGAGCGGCGCGGTTTGTGTGGCGACCGCCAACGGCCTAACCTGCCATGTCCATGAAGGCGATCCTCGTCTCCCTCTTCCTGTTGGGCTCCACTCCCGAAGCCTCCACGCCGGCGCTCCCGCCGGAAGCGCTCGCGGCGCCGCCCATCTCCGACGACTCTCCGACGGCCTGGGCCTGCACCGTCGACACGCTTCGCGAGGGCAAGGAGTGCGTCTTCGAATCGGACGCCGCCGCCAGCGCGTCCGGTGCCGAACAGGCCACCGCGAACCGCAAGCTGCTCAAGGACATCTCCCGCGCCTTGTGCACGGAGGCGGTGGGCAATGCCCGCGAGGGTCGCACCGACGCGACGCTCATCGCGCTCTGTGAGCGCCGCTATGTCGCCGCCGCGGACCAGTGCGGGCTCGCGGGAGGCACGCCCATCGTGGACGCCAAGGGCCGCTTCGCTCCGGGTGCCCGGACCTGCTACCGCGGACTCTCCAGCGTCCTGCAGGAAGTCCAGCTCATGGCCACGGTGGCCGCGCCGTGCTGCGAGTGCGCCGCGCGTCGAGGGTGCCCCGGCACGGGAGACCGGTGCTACGCGGACGTGTCCCAGCAGCAGACCTCGCCCGCGACGCTCGCGTGCCTGAGTGAGCGCTGCGAGGACGTGTGCTCCGTCGTGCTGCCCGCGCCGACCGGCGCTTCTTCCGCCTCGCCCACCGCCCGTGAGCAGCAGCGCTCCTCGCGCTCGGGCTCCGCCTCGCTCTAGGAGTCAGCTCCATGCGCCACCATCCCTGGACTCTTCCGACCTGGGCCCTGTTGGGCTCGCTCGCCGCCGGTTGCGGGGCATCCCACTCCCACGTCACGTGGGCGGACTCCCAGCCTCGCGAGGATGCCCCACTCACCCCGAAGGCCGCGGAGGCGCCGCCGCCCAGCGCGTCCGCCGACCCCAAGGCCTTCGCCGCGCGCTACCCCAATCCGGCGCTGTGTGAAGCCGCCGCGCGCAGGCTCCAGGCGGAGTCGCGGGACGAAGGCTGGGCGGGTCTCAAGGCCTGCATCGAGCTGACGCCCTTCACCCAGATTCGCGCGCTGCTGAGCGGCGCCTGGTCGGAGGACCTGCGCGTGCGTCCCGAGGCCGCCTCGCTCATCGCCCGGGTCGTGGCCCAGCGCGGAGGCAGCGTGTCCGGCGAGCTCCAGTACCTCCAGGAGCGGAAGATCCCCATCTTCTCGCTCGCGTCCGCGGTCGAGCGTCCCGACACGTACAAGGGTCGCTACGTGCTGCTGCGCGCCCGCGTGGCGGACCAGCGCTCCGAAGGGGAGAAGCCCACCGTGTGGCTCGTGGAGCACACGCTGGCCTCGGTGGAGACGAATGCGCCGGTGGGTTATGGCGAGAGCTACGACACCACCACCACGACGTCGGGAGACCTGGGCGGGCAGACGCAGCTCACCGGGCCGGGCCGGCTGGGCGGCAGCGTGAGCACGCGGGAGCGCGGCAACAGCTCCACGACGCGCAAGCACTACGACAACATCTCCGACGAGACGGGCCAGGAGGCCCTGGGGCGGCTGCAGGGCGCGGATCCATTCCTGGAGGCCCGCCGCGACTACGTGTTCCTGGCGCGGTTCGACGGTGTGAGGCTCACGTCGGGAGGCACCGATGACGATGCCGAGGCGCCCCGCATCCCGGTGCTGACCATCGTCAGCTACCACTCGCCCCAGCCGCTCGTCGTCTACTGAGCCGCTGTCGCTTCGAGCGCGGATAAAAAACGAGGCGCCGGGAACATGTCCCGACGCCTCGCCTGGGGAGCTGGCCCCGCGCCAACCCCACCTGATTCGAAAACCCTCGGAGAAAATCTGGGCCTTCAGGCGGGAGACCTCCGCCCCCGGGGAACGGCCACGCTGCACGTGGATTTTTCCTTCCCACGTGAGGGCCGTGCCCGGAGTCCCTGTGGGCAGGGGTAGGCGCGGGAGTGTTCGCGGGGCCTACTGGGGCTGGGCGCCACTCACGACGAAGGCCTGGGTGCTGTCGCGGCCGGAGGCGAGCTGCACCGTCACCGGGTCACCGGGCGTGGTGGAGATGCTCACGCTCGCCGGGGACTCCACGTCCACCTGGAACGTGCCCGGGATGAGGAACTTGAAGGTGGCCTCGAAGGTGCCGTCCGCGTTTTCATCGGTCAGCGGAAGCGTCTCGCGGCTGCCCGCGTCGTTGATGAGCACCGCGTGGAAGTCCGCGAGCGTCACCGCGGTTCCTTCCACCGTGGGGAGCACCACGCCGGCGCCGAGCTTCACCTCGACGGTGATGCTCGCGGACGCCGTCACCTCGGCCGCCTTGATGACGGGGCTCATCACCCAGCGGCCGGAGTTGCCCGCCTCCTTGCCAAAGCTCTGCGCCACGTCGAAGTCGACCAGGAGGATCTTCTGCTCGCCCTCGATGGTCAGCTTCTCGTCGAACTTCACCTTCAGCCCGGACGAGCCGTAGCTCGGCATGTGGAGCTGGCCGGCGACGACGGCGCCCTCGGGAAGTCCCGCGTAGTTGTTGGAGGTGGCGAAGATGGACGTGGAGCCATCCGCGTTCTTCGTCTCCAGGTAGCCGCCGGTGATGACGAAGCGGAGCTGGGAGTAGTCCCCGTCGGGAACGACGGCCTCGGAGACGAGCTCGGAGGTCGAGTTGGCCAGGTCCAACAGGCTGACGGTGACGGGCTCGTCGCGCAGGACAACGCGGCCGCCTTCCTCGTCGCCACCCTGGAGATAGATCTGCGAGATGGTGACCACCGCGGTCTCCACGCCGTCGCCGGGTGCATCGGTCAGCAGGATGGAGACTTTTCCGTCTCCGTCACCACAGCCCATCAGTGGCAGCAGCAATGCGATGGCGAACCCCGCGATGAGGTTCGCACGGCGAGCATGAGTCAACATGGGGGGCTTGCTCCGGCAGGGGGCCGTGAAGACAACGGGCCGTTTCGACCGAAAATGACTCACGCCGGCGCCCATCGGCCACACGCGGAATTTCAGCCTTGGCTGCCCGCAGGGGCTGTAGGTGGAGAATTCCGGGATGTCCTGGGCAGGCGAGTCCTCAGGCTCACCCACCGTGGAGCCAGGGCTCACGGTGGGCGAGAGTCGCCCGTCGACTCAGGGGCCGCCCGATTCGAGCCCGTGCTTGCGGAGCAGCTTGCGCAGATAGACGCGATCAATCCCCGCCTCGCGTGCGGCGCGCGACACGTTGCCCTCGCAGCGCTCGACGAGGTTGCGCAGGTAGTCGCGCTCGAAGCCCTCGATGAGCCGCTCCTTGGCTTCCTTGAACGGCAGGTCGAGCGCCAACGACTGGGTCGACTCGGAGTCGTCCTCCGGAGGTGGCACGGGCGCGGGCACGTCCGGAATGTCCGGCAGGGCCTCTTCACCCAGGCTCACCACGCGGTCCACCACGTTGCGCAGCTCGCGCACGTTGCCGGGCCACGGGTACTGCGTCAGCAGCGCGCGGGTGACGTCCGACAGCGCGCTGGGAGGCTTGCCCAGTCGCGCCAGCACGGTGTCGATGAGGAGCGGGATGTCGTCGGGCCGCTCGCGCAGGGGCGGCAGGACGACGCGCAGCACCGCGAGCCGGTGGAACAAGTCGCCGCGAAAGCGGCCCTGCTTCACCGCGCCCTCCAGGTCCTGATGCGTGGCGGCCACGACGCGCACGTGGAAGGTGCGGTAGTCATTGGCGCCCACGCGCTTCACCTGTCGGCGCTCCAGCACGCGCAGGAGGCGAGGCTGGACTTCCAGCGGAAGCTCTCCGACTTCGTCCAGGAAGAGGGTGCCGCCGTGGGCCCGCTCGAAGGCGCCGGCGCGATCACCGTGCGCCCCCGTGAAGGCTCCCTTCACATGGCCAAACAGTTCGCTTTCGAGCAGCTGCGGTGGAATCCCCGCCAGGTCGGCGATGACGAAGGGGCCCTTGCTGCGCATGCCATGTGTGTGGATGGCCTCCGCGCACAGCTCCTTGCCAGTGCCCGTTTCGCCCTGGATGAGCACGTCCGACTCGCCCTGGGCCAGCCGCTCCAGCAGCGTGAAGACCTCCCGCATGCGTCGGCTGTTGCCCACCAGCCCCCCGAAGCTGCTGCGGGAGGAGAGGGGGAGGGCTCTCGTCTTCTCTCCCTCCGGAACCAGCTTCAGCTCGGTGGTACCCAGGGTCAGAGTTGCCCCTGGACGAACCTCCAACTCGGAGAAGCGCATGCCCTCGCAGAAGGAGCCGTTGCGTGATCCAGGGTCCACCGCGCGCACGCCATCCTCGCGGACCTCCAGGACGAGGTGCTGCCTGGACACGGAGCGATCCGGCAGGACGATGTCCGACGTCGCTTCGGAGCCCACGCGATAGCGCCCGGGCGCCAGCGGGTACGTCTTTCCTGCGTCCGGCCCCGACAGCACCGCCAGTTTCACCCTGAAGCGGGGGCTCCTGAGTGCCGGTAGGGCATCGGTTCGAACCAGCGCGTCATCCCCGTCCTCGTCTCCCAGACTTGCCACGGTGCACAACATAGCACGGGGAGACCCAGGAAGTTCGGGCTCCCAGGATTCTGCGGTAGGTTCCGGATTGATATGGCCTTGCAGCCCGGCGACAGGTTCGGCCGATACGAGCTGGTGTCATGGCTTGGTCGGGGGGGAATGGCGGAGACGTGGCGGGCCCGGTGGATGGGCGACGCTGGCGTCACCAAGTCCGTCCTCATCAAGAAAGTGCTTCCGGAGTTCGTGGCGGACGACGCCTTCGTGTCGATGTTCATCAACGAGGCGCGCATCTCCGCCACGCTGTCCCATGGCTGCATTGCCCAGGTCTTCGACTTTGGTCGGGTGGAAGGCCAGTACTATCTGGCCATGGAGTTGGTGGATGGGCAGCCGCTCCACCACGTCCTGAAGCGCGCGCTGAAGACGGGCCTGTCGCGGATGCCCATTCCCCTGGCGACGTACATCACGTTGGAGATGTGCCGGGGGTTGCACTACGCGCACACGCGCACGGATGACAAGGGCAAGCCCCTGGGCATCGTCCATCGCGACATCTCTCCGGACAATGTCCTCATCAGCTACGAGGGTCAGGTCAAGATCGTCGACTTCGGCATCGCCAAGGCGCAGCTGGCGCGCAACTTCATGACGGAGCCCGGGGTGGTGAAGGGCAAGTACCTGTACTTCTCTCCCGAGCAGGCGAGGGGATACGAGGTGGACGCCCGCTCCGATGTCTGGTCGACGGGCCTGGTGCTGTACGAGATGTTGTGCGGGCAGCCCCCCGTCAGCGGCACACCGGCGGCGGTGATGATGCGCATGGCGCATGGGGAGTTTCCCTCGCCACGGGAGGTGCGCGAGGACCTGCCTGTCGAACTGGATGAGCTTGTCATGAGGGCGCTGTCGGTGGACCTGTCGGCCCGGTATGAGTCCGCGAATGCGTTCGCGGATGCGCTGGCGGCGTTCCTCTATTCCCACGCCCCGCGGTTCTCGACGATGAATCTGGCGTACCTGGTCCGGGTGCTGTTCCGGGGAGACATGGCGGTGGAGGGGAGGGAGCTGTCCGTTCCGGCCTCGTTCATCGATGAGCTGACCTTGTGGCGGGCGAGTGGGGCGCCGCCGGAGGTGCCGCCGAAGAAGGAGCGAGGGAAGAAGACCGCGTCGCGGGCCGAGACGGAGATGGACCTGGACCTGCGGTCCAATCAGCAACGGACGACGCGAAGGCTGTTGCCCGCCATGGGAGTGGGCTCCACCCATGCCACGGAGGAGACTCCGGAGACCCATGTGCCGGAGGTGCCCGCCCCGTCCAGCGGAGGCCTTTGGGGTTGGGGGCTGATGCTGGGAATCGCAGCGGTGCTGGTGGTCGGGACCGTGGCGTTTCCCGAGTACTACATCGCGGCCCGGTCGACGGTGATGCCGAATTCGAACCCAATGTCTGACCCCGGAACATTGGCTCCGTACCGCCCCCTTGAGGTGTATCCCCCGGGCGCGACGAAGGCTGACGTGCTCCACGCAGGAGTCCTGCTCGACAGGGGGGATTTTCCGAAGGCGTCCTCCCTGGCGGAGAAGTGCCTGGAGGTCGCGCCGAATCATCCAGACTGTCTGTGGATCGCGGGGGCCAGCATGGCCCGCCTCAAGCAATTGCCCGAGGCCGAGGTGTACTTCAAACGCCTTCTCACGGAGCACCGCGACCACTCTCGAGCCGAGACGGCACGCGCGATGATGTCGGAGATGAAGTCCGAGCGGAAAGACAAAGCTCCGTCTGCCCCGACACCCGGCCCGTCCTCCGAGAGCACCCGAGTGACTTCAGTGAGTGCCATGCGCGCCGAGGAGTGGGCCAAGAAGTCGGCGGCGCTCATCAAGCAACAGAGGTTCCGAGAGGCGCTGGCGGCGGCCCAGCGCTGTATCGCCATCGCGCCCGAGGATCCCGACTGCCATTTGATGATGGGCATCACCCTGGCTCGCTTGGATGAGTTTGACACCGGGGCCGCGCACTATCGACGTTTTCTCAAGCTGGCACCTTCGGATCATCCGTACCGGAGAGGTGTCGAGTCCCAACTCCAGGACTACGACAGCCGATCCGGTTCCCGATGACCTGATTCCCACCGTCTGCCGTCAGGACATCCGACGACTCCAGTCATGGCCCAGGACCGCAACGCACGCTTCGGTCGGTACGAGCTCCTGGCCCTGCTGGGGCGTGGAGGCATGGCCGAGACGTGGCGCGCGAGGCTGGTCGGCGCGGCGGGCGTCACCAAGCCCGTCCTCATCAAGAAGGTCCTCCTCGAGCACGTGAACAACGAGGACTTCATCTCGATGTTCGTCCGCGAGGCCCGCATCTCCTCCACGCTGTCCCACGGCATCATCGCCCAGGTCTTCGAGTTCGGCCGGGTGGACGGCCAGTACTTCCTCGCCATGGAACTGGTGGATGGCCAGCCCCTCCACCGCGTCCAGAAGCGCGCGGCGAAGCTGGGCCTGTCCCAGTTGCCGGTGCCCCTGGCCACGTACATCGCCCTGGAGATGTGCCGGGGGCTGCACTACGCGCACACGCGCACGGACGACAAGGGCGCGCCGCTGAACATCGTCCACCGGGACATCTCCCCCGACAACGTCCTCATCAGCTACGAGGGCCAGGTCAAGATCGTCGACTTCGGCATCGCCAAGGCGCGCATGTCGCGCAGCTTCAAGACCGAGCCCGGCATCGTGAGAGGGAAGTACCTGTACTTCTCCCCGGAGCAGGCGAAGGGGCGCGAGGTGGACGCCCGCTCCGATGTCTGGTCCACCGGCCTCGTGCTGTACGAGATGCTCTGTGGACAGCCGCCCATCACCGGCACGCAGGCCTCGGTGATGCTGCGCATGGCCTATGGCGAGTTCCCCTCCCCACGGCAGGTGCGCGGAGATCTTCCCGTCGCGCTGGATGAGCTGATCATGAAGGCGCTGTCGGTGGAGCTGTCGACCCGCTACGAGTCCGCGAATGCCTTCGCCGACGCGCTGGCTGGCTTCCTGTATTCGGTCTCTCCACCGTTCTCGACCATGGACCTGGCGCAGTTGGTCCGGGTGCTGTTCCAGGAAGACCTCGCCGAAGAGGGCCGCGCGCTGTCCGTGACAAGCGCCTTCCACGAGGAACTCGAGGTCTGGCGCTCCCACGCCGCCAGGGTCCGCCCACCCCCGAAGCCGCCCCCCGTTCAAACCGAGGAGCTTCCTTCGGCCCGAGACGCCACGCCTCAGGATCCGGCTCGCAAGCGGAGGCGCTCCGAGGTCGTGATTCCCCTGTCGGAGCGGCCCACCCAGTTGCTCGACAGCGCCACGGAGCTCTTCCTCCCCAGCATCCCCCAGCAGCGAAACTGGAAGCGGGTCGCGGGCATCGCCGGCGGCGTCGTGGTCGTCGCGGCCTGCGTGGGGCTCGCCCTTTCCACGCGGCGCCCGGCCACGTCCGGTGCCATGCCCGCGCCCGAAGCCCGACCCCGGCTTGACTCCGGCACCCTGCGTCCGCCCACCTTCGTCCAGTACCCCGTGACGGAGTTCCTGCTCGAGGCAGACCGCGACGTCATCATCGTCCCCCGGACCTTCAAGGCGTTTGGACCGCTCGCCCCGGAGCGCTCCTTCGTGCTCGTCGACACGACCTCTCCCGGCCGGGGTGCGCCCTTCATCCTCAGTCCGTCCCAGGGCCTCCCTCCAACGGTCTTCTTCCTGTTGTCCGGCGACGCCTCGCTCCTCCCCGAGACGGCCCGTCTGGGGGAACTCGCGGGCGAGCCCCAAGCCATCGAGAAGGCCCGCGATATCTCGCTCTTCCGTCTCGGACCTGGCAGCAAGGAGTCGATCCCCGAGCGGCTCATCCAGCTGTCCGGTGCGAGCGTCGCGGCATCGAAGCCCTTCGTCTTCCGCCCTGACGCGGAGGGGCTGCTGCTGAAGCGCGGACTCGTCCTCAAGGGGCTCGATCCGATGACGACCTACGCGCTGAACCTGGAGGCGACGCCCCAGGGCGCATTCCTTCATGGTCGCGGCGCGGGCCCCGCCACCACGGTCATCTGTGCCCAGTGGGTGCCACCGCCCGAAGAGAACCCCTCGCCGCGCGGAGTCTCCCGGGACAAGGAGGTCTTGCCCCTCCAGTTCCTGCTCCGACAAGGCGAGGAGCGCCGCGTGCGAGGCGTCCTCGGACTGGTGTGTGGCTTCGTCGATGACGGCGCCGACGGCAACGAGGGGGCGCTCCGGATGCGCATCGACGCGGAGGCCGCCCTCAAGCGTCCGCCCGCCAAGAAGCCTCGCACCCCGGACGTCACTCAGCTGCTCAAGGACCTGAAGCAACACCTTCGCGAGAAGAAGTACGAGGAGGCCGTGGCCGTGGGGGAGAAATGCCTGGCCTTGATTCCCAGCCACCCCGAATGCCTGCTCCTGTCAGGCACGGCGCTGGGCTACGCGGGCCGGACGGAAGAGGGCGCGCGACTGTACCAACGCTTTCACCAGCTCTATCCGGAACACACACAAGCGAACATCGTGGAGGGGCTCCTGATGGAAATCGAGGGCGCCTCGGCCCCGAAATGACGGCGCCACCGCGACATGATTTGCGCGCCCGCCACGGGTTACCCCCATGACCCACGATCCGCATGAGCACCTTGGACGCTACGAGCTCCTCACCCAGTTGGGTCGAGGAGGCATGGCGGAGACGTGGCGCGCGCGGTTGGTCGGCGCCGCGGGCGTCACCAAGCCGGTCCTCATCAAGAAGGTGTTGCCGGAGTTCGCCAACGACGAGGCATTCGTCTCCATGTTCATCAGCGAGGCGCGCATCTCCGCCACGCTGTCGCACGGGAACATCGCCCAGGTCTTCGACTTTGGACGGATGGATGGACAGTACTTCCTGGCCATGGAGCTGGTGGATGGTCAGCCGCTCCACCGACTCCTGAGGCGCGCGGCGAAGACGGGCCTGCAGCAGATGCCCATTCCCCTGGCGACGTACATCGCCTTGGAGATGTGCCGGGGGCTTCACTATGCCCACACGCGCACGGACGAGAAGGGCGCGCCCCTGCACATCGTCCACCGGGACATCTCTCCGGACAATGTCCTCATCAGCTACGAGGGTCAGGTCAAGATCGTCGACTTCGGCATCGCCAAGGCGCGCATGCTGCGCAACTTCAACACCGAACCCGGCGTCGTGAGAGGGAAGTACCTGTATTTCTCTCCCGAGCAGGCCCGAGGCCGCGAGGTGGATGCCCGCACGGATGTCTGGGCAACGGGCCTGGTGCTCTACGAGATGCTGTGTGGACAGCTCCCCGTCACCGGCACGCAGGCGGCGGTGATGTCTCGGATGGTGCATGGGGAGTTCTCCTCGCCCCGGGAGGTGCGCAAGGAGCTGCCGTCCGCGCTGAATGAGATTGTGATGCGAGCGCTGTCCGTGGATGCCTCGATTCGCTACGAGTCGGCGAATGCGTTTGGCGACGCGCTGGCCTCGTTCCTCTATCCGTTCGCGCCTCGGTTCTCGACCATGAACCTGGCGTATCTCGTCCGGGAGCTGTTCAAGCCGGACCTGCTCCAGGAGGGCCGCGAGCTGACCGTGCCGCCCTCGTTCCTCGAGGAGCTGGCCGCCTGGCGTGGAACGGACGCACCTCCGCCCCGTCCCCAAGCACGGCCACCGACGCCAGGGCCCGCGCCCGTGTCCAAGGTGTCTTCCCCGAGGCGCGGCGCACACAATGCCCCCACCGTGCGCACGCCTTCGGTCGCGGGTCCCTCGAAGTTCCCCAAGTGGGGTCGACTGGGGCTGGTCGCGGGCACAGGACTCCTCGCGCTCTGGGGGACCCTTCACTGGCTGCGGCCGGCGAGGGAACTCGAGGTAGCGGACGTCCCTTCCCATTCGTCGCGGCTCGCGCACTACCCGGAGCCCGGCGACGCGGGGGGCGCGGTGTCGCGCTCCGCTCCAGATGCCTCGACCCCGCGGGCCGCCCAGCAGGTGGCGCTGGACGCGTCCAGTCCGGAGACCGGCTCCGAGGACTCCGTCGAGTCCGAGCCCGTCCCGGAGTATCCCGCCGCGACGGCCTTCCGTCTGGACTCCCGACGACATGTCCTGCGCGTACCGCTGGACCTGGTCGCCTTCCCTCGTCTGGATTCGACCGTCACCTACCGCCTCTGGGGCTCGAGCCCGTCTGATGGGTTTGCCCACCCGGCCGTCCTGGAACCCGCGCCGCGCCGGGAGCCTCCCGTCTTCTTCCTGCTCTCGGGCGAGGCGGTCAGACCGGAGGTTCGCGAGGGCGTCGTCGGTCGCCGTCCCATCTCGATAGAGGGCGTCCGAGCCGTCGCGCTGTTCACGCTGGGAGAGCCGACCCAGGATGACCTCGCCTACCAGTCGGTGTACCTCAAGCAAGAGGATGCGGCCGTCGAGCAGCGCTTCACCTTCCACCCCGAGCCCATGCGCGTCTCCGCCAGCAAGGGGCTTCTGATTCGAGGCCTGGATGCCCGGCAGACCTATACCCTGTCGCTGAATCCGGTCGGGGAGGGTGTCTTCCTGAGAGGAAGGGCCTACGCGCCGATGAGCCAGGTGGCCTGCATCGAGTGGTCCGAGCTTCCCTCCACCCTCGAGCCCGTCCGGAAGGTCGACGGGTATGCCGAGCAGCCGCTGCAGTTCCTCCTGCCGGAGTGGCGCGAGGTGAGGGTCCGCGGCATCCAGGGCCTGCGCTGTGGCTTCATCGACGATGCCGTCTTCGACAACGAAGGCGAGGCCGAGGTGCGCATCTCGCAGTGGGACCCCAAGCGCCCCAAGGCTCCCCCGGTGGAGGATGCCCGCGTGGGGGAGGCCACGAGGCTGGCCACACAAGGGCAGCGGCTGGCGCGTGCCGGACAGTTCTACGATGCCTTCCTGCTGGCCGAGGATTGCCTCTCCACCGTCCCGGAACAGCCGGACTGCCTGGTCCTCTCGGGGGTCATGCAGGCGCGGCTCGGTCGGATGGACGGCGCCCTCGAGCGCTATCGGACCTTCCTCCGGCGCTACCCGAGCCACCCCAAGGCCGCCACCGTGAAGGAACTCCTCTCGGGCCATGGGCAGACCCGACCCGCGTCCACCCCCTAGCGGCGGGAATCCTGACATTGAGACCCGCATTCACTGACGACCCTTTTTGATCGGAATCCCTCGCGATACCCTACGGCCCAATGGCGAATGAGCAGCACGAACAGTTTGGCCGGTACGAACTCCAATCCCGAATTGGCCGGGGAGGGATGGCGGAGACGTGGCGGGCGCAGCTTCTGGGGGCCGCGGGCGTCACCAAGCCAGTCCTCATCAAGAAGGTGTTGCCAGAGTTCGCCAACGACGAGGCGTTCGTCTCCATGTTCATCAGCGAGGCGCGCATCTCCGCCACGCTGTCGCATGGGGCCATCGCGCAGGTCTTCGACTTCGGGCAGGTGGATGGCGAGTACTTCCTGGCCATGGAGTACGTGGACGGGCAGCCGCTCAACCGCATCATGAAGCGGGCGCTGCGCTCCAACTTCGCCAGCCTTCCGGTGCCCATCGCCACGTACATCGCCCTGGAGATGTGCCGGGGGCTGCACTACGCGCACACGCGCGCGGACGACAAGGGCGAGCCGCTGAACATCGTCCACCGGGACATCTCCCCCGACAACGTCCTCATCAGCTACGAGGGCCAGGTCAAGATCGTCGACTTCGGCATCGCGAAGGCACGCTCGCTGCGCAGCTTCGACACCGCGCCGGGCGTCGTGAAGGGCAAGTACCTCTTCTTCTCTCCGGAGCAGGCGCGGGGCGAGGACGTGGATGCGCGCACGGACGTCTGGGCCACGGCCGTGGTGCTCTTCGAGATGGTGTGTGGCCGGCTCCCGTTGGAGGGGCCGGAGTACGTGGTGATGCACAAGCTGCACACGCGTCAGCCGTTGCCGCGTCCGCGCGACATCAAGCCGGACCTGCCGGTGCGACTGGAGGCCATCCTCCAGAAGGCGCTCGCGGTGAAGAAGGAGGACCGCTTCGAGTCCGCGCATGCCTTCGGGGATGCGCTGGCGGGGTTTCTCTTCAAGGCCGCGCCGCGCTTCTCCGCGATGTCGGCGGCCTATCTCCTGAGGGAGCTGTTCCGCCCCGACCTGACGGAGATGGGCAAGGACACCAAGGTTCCGCCCTCGTTCGTGGAGGAGCTGTCCGTCTGGCGTGCCACCAACAGCCTCCTGCCCAAGCCGACGGAGCTCTCGGCGATGGAGCTGCGCACGGAGCCGCAGACCATCGAGAGCCATCCAGGAGAGCTGCCGGATGGAGGGGAGGGGCTGGACGGCGAAGACGAGGATGAGGACGGCAACTCTCCGGACCGGGGAGGCTTCTTCGAGAACGGCTTCCGCATCTCCACGCACCACGTCGTGGTGGCCGTGGGACTGCTTGTGCTCGCGGGGTTCATGTGGTCGGCGTTCGACAAGCTCAAGTCGGACTGGGTCCCGCCGAAGACCTCGTCGAGCGGGCCGGCCCGGCCACCGCTGCCCACGCCTCCGCTCAAGGACGCGGATGCCCGCCGACCAACGGACGCACCTCCGCGGCAGCAGCCCTCGCAGGTGGCCGCGGGCAAGCCGCCCGAGGCGATGGACACCGTGCACATGCCCATGGAGTCTTTCCGGCTGGATGCACGGCGGCACCTGTTCGGCGTCTCGTCCGGGCGTGCGGCGCTGGGGACGCTGAACCCGGATGTGACCTATCGCATCTCCGAGTCGGGGGTCTTGTCCCCGGCGGATCGCGGCAAGCCCATGCCGAGCATCTTCTTCCTGCTGTCGGGGAAGAACGTCGCGGCGGACGCGGCGGTGGGCCTCGTGACGCGCAAGCCGGAGCCGTTCCGGGGCGCATCGGCGGTGATGTTCTTCACGGTGGGGGCGCCCACGCCCCAGGATGACCTGCCCGAGCGCATCGTCACGGTGACGAACACTCGGACGAACGAGGAGCGCCGCCACACCATCCATCTGGAGTGGATGACCACGGACCTGAGCAGGAGCCTCTTCGTGGACGGCCTGGACCCCATGGAGGTGTACACGCTGTTGCTGGAGCCGGTGGAGGGTGGAGCCTTCACGCGAGGAAGAGATCAAGGGCCGGTGGTGACGGTGGCGTGCGTGCAGCAGGTGTCGGTGGAGCGTGATGGTCCGAGCACGCCTCCGGCCCGGGCGCAGCGCTTCCTCCTGTCGCGGGGCGAGGACGTGAAGCTCAGCGGCGTCCACGGGTTGTACTGCGGCTTCATCGACGATGACCCGACGGACAACCAGGGCGCGGTGTCGGTCCGCATCGAAACGGCCCGAGCCACCGCGGAGCGCGCCGCCGCGGCCGCCGAGCGTGCCGAGGCCGAAAACGTCGAGGTCGAGGTCGAGTCCGCCAACATCGGGCACGAGGATGCGGGAGCGCGTCCTGGGGGACATGTGTCGACGGGGACGCGTACGACCACGAGCAAGCCGGCGACATCCGGCAAGCAGCAGGAAATCGTGGTGGAGCCGGAGGAGTCGCCGGAAGCGAGTCGAGGCGAGCTGGCGCTCGAACAGGCCAAGGCCCTGTTCAAGTCAAAGCAGTTCGAGTCCGCGAGGACCCGGGCGCGCGAGTGCGTCGCGATGGAGCCGGAGAACTTCGAGTGCCACCTGTTCCTGGGCTCGGTGGCGGCGCGGCTCGGCCGCAAGGAGGAGGGTGCGAAGCACTACCGCCTCTTCCTCGACCTGGCCCCGTCATCTCATGCGCAGGCGAGCAAGGTGCTGCGCGTGCTGGAGGAGTACGAGTCCATGCAGGGCTCACCTTCCGAGCCGTAGCGCGACTGGCTCGGACGTTCGAGGGCCAGGGGGCTTGCTCCGAGCCGTAGCGCGACTGGCTCGGACGTTCGAGGGCCAGGGGGCTTGCTCCGAGCCGTCGCGACACCGGCTCGGAGATGCACGGCCTCACTTCGTCGGCTGGCCAAGGGCCTGGGCGCTGACATTCGGCGAAGGGGAAGCGAGGGCCCCGAGCAGCGCACGCGCCCGCTCCAACTGTCTCGGTGGAAGCGGTGGGAAACCTCGCAGCGCCGCGTCCAGGTGAAGCCGGGCCTCATCCCGGGCCCCGTCCGCCGAGGCCACGAGTCCCGCGACATACTCCAGCCTCGCGTTGCGAGTCCCCAGCCGCAGCGCGGCCTCCGCCAGGGGGCGCGCCTCGTCCAGCTTGCCGGCGCTGACGAGCGCATAGGCCAGCACCGCCTGCGTGAAGACGTCCTGACGGCGTGTCAGCTCACGCCGCGCGAGCACCTCCGCCTGGGCCACGTCTCGTCCCAGGTCCAGGAGCAGCCGCGCCTGCTCCCTCGCGTCCTGGGCCGTGTCCTGGAACGCCTGGGTGTATTCGGCCTGGGCCTCCTGCTCGCGCCCCGCGGCCATGAGCGCGTCGGCCAGAAAGGCCCGATGTCCCGACTTGGGACGAGCGGTCATCGCCGCCCGGTATTCCACCGCCGCCGCGTCGGGGAGTCCTCGCATGCGCAGCACATGCCCCCGTCCCGCGTGCGCGCGGTCCAGGCCGGGCGCATGTGAGAGCGCCACGGTGAAGTACTCGATGGCCGTGTCCGGCTCGCCGCGCGCGAGGTACGCATCGCCCAGCTCACACAAGGCCCGAGCCACCGTGTCGCCATCCCGAGGGTCCGCCGACGTCGCCGCCAGCTTGAGGACGGAGATGGCCCCATCCACGTCTCCGCGCATGAGGCGCAAATAGCCCACGCGGGTGTACGTCGCATGCGAGGGCTTCAAGTCCATCATCCGCGCGTAGGCCGTCTCCGCCTCGTCGTAGCGCCCCAGCTCCAGCTCCGCATCTCCAAGCAGCCCCTGGAAGAAGGCGTCGTGGGGAAACAACTCCGTCAGTCGTCGCGAGGCGTCGCGAAGATCCTGGAACTGATGGTCGTGGTGGAGCAGGAGCAGCTCCACCTTGAGGGCATCCACGCGCTCGGGGTCCACCAGCAACGCGCGTCGTGCGGCGACACGCGCATGCAGGAGGTGTTGCTCATCCCCCGAGCGGAGCCCCTCCCGCATCCACTCCGTGGCGAGTCGGGCCTGGGCCGGGGCATCGTCCAGCGAGGCTTCGCGCTGCATCCGAGCCAGTCGCTCCCCCGTGGATTCGGACGCCCGCGAGCCCGGGGGCGTCTGCCGTGCGGGCGCGAGCCACCACCGCGTGAGCCCGCCCGCGGAGATCGCCACCACCGCGACACCGAGGGCGAGCAGTTGTCGAGAGGCCATGGCGCGCGGGCTCAGGGGGTCGGGTCGCCGGAGTGGGGAGGCGCCAGGTACGGGAAGGTCGTGAGGAAGGCCTTGTCGTTGGCCGCCACGCCATCACTGAGCCCGGCGGCCGCCGCGGCGAAGGTGCCGCCTCCGTCGGGAAGAATGGCGGGACCGCCGTCCGCGAAGGTCGTGAAGAAGGCGCCGCCCACCGCCTTGAGCGCCACGTCCGTCACGTCGTCGGTCAGCAGCCGCCCGTTGGGGAACGTGGAGTCCGTGCCCGTGTTGATGTGGAGCATCTCGCCCGTGGGCTTGCCCTGGGTGTTGCGAGTGAAGATGGTGGCCAGGTCCGTGCGCGGCGCGGGCGGGGCCAGGGGAATGAAGCCCTTGGCCTGGAGGAGCTGCGGCAGCTCCGGGTTGGAGATGATGGCGACGATGGCCGGCGTGGACAGGTCGTTCTGCGGCTTGGAGGCGTTGAAGAAGTCCTTGAACTTCATCGGGACGACCACCTCGTTCACCAGCGGATTGCCCAGGCGGGACACCTGGACCCACGAGCCGCTCGTGTCCACACCGCCATCCGTGCGGCGCGTCGTGACCTTCGGCCGGCTGGACGTGGTCCAGATTCCGAGGTGCGGTGAGCTGAACTCCGTCAGCGGCAGCTCGATGACGAGCGACAGCACGTTGAGCCCCGCCAGGTCATCGCGGTTCGGCTTGCCGTCGTAGTTGAGGAAGTCGAACGTCTTCGAGAGGTTGACGAAGAACGGGTCGTCCCGAGGGCCCGCGAAGATCTTGTACTTGGCCGCGGTGCCCAGCCCCGTCTGGATGGCGCTCTGGGTGATGGGGTCCAGCACGGAGGCCCCCGCGGTCTGCGGATAGGCGGGCGTCGTCAGTCGCCCCACGTTGTTGGGGGCCACCGGTGCGTCCCGGATGATGACCTGCTGCGAGCCGCCCACGACCTTGGTGAGCGTGTACGTCTGGTAGCGGAGGATCTCCGGGGCCGTGGCCGTCTTCACGCCCGCGAAGGCATAGAGGAAGGAGTCCTTGTACGCGTTATAGCCCGCCACCACGCCCACGGAGGGCAGGGGGCTGGGACGAATCTGCGTGCGGAAGCGGAACTGGAAGCGCACGTCGGGCGCGCCGTCTCCCGACTGGTCGACCTGGATTTCGTAGAGGACGTTGTCGTCGAACAGGTAGTAGTTGGGGCCGCCGTAGGGAATGCCAATGGGGTAGTAGTTGGCGACCAGCACCAGGTTGCCGCCCTGCTTCCAGGCGTACATGTCCGTCCCGTCCGCCGCCGGGTCGTTGCTGATGAGCGGGGCCTCGCGATGGCTGGACGCCACCGCGACGCTGGCTGCGAGGAACAGCGGAACCGCGAGGAGATGCCACGCCGGATTGGGAGCTCTCATTCGTTTTCCTGTGAGGGGGAAACCACGAGGGCGGGCGCGGGACGAAGCTGCGGGCTCGTTCGCCAGGGCCCCCTCCGTACCCGGCAGGTTGGGTCCCTGGCTCCTGTCCCAAGGTGCCGAATGGCCTCCAGTGTCCGGTGGGCATCAGCCCTGTGTGTCGCGGTGAGTCAAAAAGCTGGCGGAGGGGGGCTTGGAAAAGCGAGGGGCCCTCCCGTAGAAAGGCAGCCGCATGACGCACTCCCGCATCGTCCGTTCGCTCGCGCTTCCGGTGTTGCTCCTCTCCGCGGCTTGCGGTGACTCCGAGGACTCGATTCCCGTCCGGACCTGCGAGGTGGCGCTGACGTACGCGCCCCAGCAGTCACTCCAGGGCGCGGTGTCCGTCACGGGCGAATGGAATGGCTTCTCCGCCACGTCCGCGCGCATGGCGGACCGGGGTGACGGCGTGTTCACCGCGCGCCTGGAAGGACTGGAGCCGCGCGACTACGGCTACCGCTTCGTGGTGGGCAAGCAGGAGCTGTTGGACCCGCAGAATCCGTACTCCCGCTGGGTGCGCACGGAGGAGTACTCGCGCCTGACGGTGCCGGACTGCCGCGAGCCCGTGCTGGAGCTGCGGCGCTTCGTGTCGACGCCAGAAGGCTCGCTCGACGTGGACGTCGCGTACGTCGACGGAACCGACGAGGTGGGGCCAGCCACCGACAAGGTGATGCTGTCCCTCGACGGGGAGGAGAAGCCCGGCACCTTCGACGCGGGAACGGGGCGCTTCCGCTTGCAGGTCCAGGGACTGGCCCAGGGCAAGCACCACGTGAAGGTGGTGGCCGTGGACGCGTCCGGCCGCGCGGCGCCGCCGCTCTACCTGCCGTTCTGGGTGGAGCCCCAGAAGTTCCGGTGGGAGTCGGGGCTGATGTACTTCGCCTTCACGGACCGCTTCCTCAACGCGCGCTCGGAGAATGACGGGGCCGTGGCGGACGTGGACCCCATCGCCAACTACCAGGGCGGCGACTTCGCCGGCATCACCCAGAAGATAGAGGACGGCTACTTCGACGCGCTCGGCGTGCGCACGCTGTGGATCTCCCCGGTGGACCAGAACCCCGAGGGGCGCTTCATCGGCACGGGCGGCAAGTACTACGCCGGCTACCACGGCTACTGGCCCTCCCAGCCGCGCGCGACGCAGCACCGCTTCGGTTCCATCGAGGACCTGCGCGCCCTCACCGCCGCGGCCCATCGCAAGGGCATCCGCGTCATCGCCGACCTGGTGCTCAACCACGTCCATGAGGAGCACCCGTACTGGGTGAGCCACCGGAACGACGACTGGTTCAACACCTCCGCCAGCTGCGTGTGCGGCACCCAGGACTGTGACTGGGAAGAGAAGCGGCTGACGTGCAAGTTCACCAACTACCTGCCGGACTTCAACTGGCGCTCGTCGAACATGGTGGACCAGTTCATCGACGACACGCTGTGGTGGCTGGAGGCGGCGGACTTCGACGGCTTCCGCATGGACGCCGTGAAGCACATGGACCAGGTGGCGGGCCGCACCCTGCGCGGTCGCCTGCGGGACATCACCGCGATGACGGGCACCGAGTTCTACCTGGTGGGTGAGACCTTCGTCGGCGCGGATGGCCGCTCGCAGATCGCCCGCTACATCAGCCCCCGCGAGTTGGATGGTCAGTTCGACTTCCCCCTGTACTGGCCGGTGCGCGAGGCCTTCGCGGACGGCCAGGGCCTGGAGCGCGTGGACCAGGCGGTGCGGGAGAACGAGGTCTTCTACGCGCCGGGCACCATCAACTCGCCCTTCATCGGCAACCACGACGTGGCGCGCTTCATCTCCCAGGCGGCGAAGCAGCTGGACGGGGAGGGGGGAGACCCCTGGAGCAGCTCGCGCCCCTCGGCCTCGGTGACGGACGCGGCGGCCTTCGAGAAGGCGAAGTTCGCCTTCACCTTCGTGCTGACGCAGCCGGGCGTGCCGCTCGTCTATTACGGGGACGAGGTGGGCCTGCCGGGCGCGGGGGATCCGGACAACCGCCGGCTGATGCGCTTTGGCTCCACGCTCACCCCGCTGGAGGCGGAGCTGCTCGCCGTCGTCCAGAAGCTGGGGCAGACGCGCCTGGCCCATCCCGCGCTCCAGACCGGAGCCCGGCACACGCTGCGAATTGAGAGGGACTTGTACATCTTCCAGCGCTCGCTGCCGGACGGGCAGGGCGCGGTGATCGCCATCAACCGGAGCGACGTGGAGCGCCCGCTGGTGGTGGAGCCCCTGGGAAGCCTCGCGGCGAGCAGTGCCACGTACGAGGACGTCTTCAGTGGGCGGACGCTCCAGCTCGCCGGGACGGAGACCGTGATGGTGGTCCCGCCGCGCAGCGTCGCCGTGTACGTGCCTCGCACCGAGTAGTGCTTCCGCGGGATTGAGGGAAGGGGAGAGGCCGCCCCCTTCCCACCGCGGCCCCGCGAACTACGGCTGCTGCGGAGGGGGCTGCTGCGCCGTCTTGTGCTTGTAGAAGAGCACGAGGGTGTAGCAGTGGAATTCGTTATCGGACGACTGGGCCACCACGCGATCCACGATCTCCAGATCGGAGTTGCTCTTCATCCAACGGGTGACGTTCTCACCCAGCTCCTCGCGCTCCTTCGCCTTGGTGGCGGAGAAGACCTTCACGCCCGTGAACATCGCCAGCCACTCCTTGTGCGGTCCCGACACAGGACAAGGGGGCGTTATCGCACGGGGTGTTCAGAGGTGTCAAAAACCCGGCTTCCTGGAGGGTAGGGCGTTGCTGGCCTCGTGACGGGGGTTTGCACGCGAAAGCGCGTGCTTAGTTTGCCCAAGTCGCACCCGTTTGGGGGCGCTCGAGGCAGGGGGCCACGAGTGGCGGCGTGTTGGGGAAGGGGGCAGGCCCGTGGACGTGAAGACCAAGAAGGATCTGGCGGTTGATTTCATCAACACCATCCGGACGATGGAGCCCACCGCGCTGAATGCGCTCATCGTCAAGGAGGCGGGGGAGGAATTGGCGCAGTTCTTCCTGAACTACAGCGCCAATCTCATCTCCAAGGACCCGTCCCGGGTGCTGGAGAACACGTCCTCGCTGATGCTGATGGGGTACCTCATCCGCACCTACGAGGAGAAGAACACGCAGGCCAAGCAGGGGACCTTCCAGTCCTACGCCTTCGCCTGAGGGACGCAGGGGGGCAGCGCGGGCTCGACAGGCCCAGGGGAGCCTGTTAGGGAGTGGCGCCCATGCTCATCGACCTGCACGCCCATTCCCACCTGTCCAAGGGGTGCGAGTTGGACCCTCGCGCCGTGTTGGAACGGGCCGCGCTGTTCGGCCTGGACGGGGTGGCCTTCACGGAAACCAATACCCAGGACGGCTGTGACGAGCTGTTCGAGATTGGCGCCAAGTCGAAGGTGAAGGTGTTCGTCGGGTTGGAGCTGGTGACGGACCGTGGCCAATACCTGTGCTTCTTCCCGAAGCCGGAGCTTGCCCCCGAGCCCGTGCAGATGTGGGGCAGCAACCGCGAGAAGCCCTGGAGCGCCGCGGAGTGTCTGCCCAAGGTGAAGGCGATGGGCGCCGCCATCATCGCGGCGCGGCCCTTCGACAGGGACTCTCCCAACCCGGCCATGGACTACGTGCGCTCGCTCAACGTGCTGAGCGCGGTGGAGGGCTACAACGCCCGGGTGAAGCAGACCGCCAACGACCTGGCCGTGGAGGCCGCGGAGGCGCTCAAGCTGCCGTGCACCGGTGGCAGCGACGTGCGCGGCTCCCTGGACGAGATGGGCCGGGGCGCCACGTTCTTCAAGCGCCCCGTGGCGACGCAGGCCCAACTGGTGGCCGAGCTGCTCAAGGGCGAGTTCTGGCCGGTGATGGCCGGGGAGCTGCCCCGCCTCACGCGCCCGGGCGAGGCCCAGGCGGCTCGCAAGCAGGGCGGTGGCGGTGGCGGCGGTGGGAAGCGCCGCCGCGGCGGTGGCGGCGGCGGGCGTCGGTAGTCCGCCGAGCGGTCAAGGCAGGACGGAAGCGCCTGCCTCTTCAGCGCGAGCGAGCCGGCCATCCGTGATGAAGGCCTTGCGGCGGCCTCCCGGATACGTCCACTCCTCGTTCTTCGCGGTGCCCTCCAGCGTGCGCCGCACCAGCTCCGGCGGCCCCCAGGCCATGCGCACCGCGTCCGCGGACATGTTGGCCACCAGACGCTTCTCGCGCACGGCATCGCGCACGGGCGGCGCCAGGGCCTCCAGCTGGGACTTGGGATTCTGGGCGGAGAGGTACTTCTCCACCTCCGCGCGGAAGTCGTTGGGCTGCTCCAGGTTGGGCGGGAGCACCAGCACGAGCGGCGGCGCGTCCGGCTTGCCTTCCTCGGCCAGGTAGACCCACGGCCAGGTGCGCGGCGTGTAGAGGACGCGCTCGGCGACGACCCAGGCGGTGGGGAACTCCACCTTGGTGATGCGCAGCTTCGTGCCCACGGGGAGCGTGCGCTCCACGGCGCCGGGGTTGATGGGCTTGCCGTTGCTGTCGTCCAGGAGGCGCACGTCGTCCGGCGCGTAGGGCGTGAGCAGCCGCTTGGAGCCGTCCCCGAAGAAGGGGATGACGTTGCCGGAGATGCGCAGGTACTGCTCCGCGTCCGGCCCCGTGAGGGTGCGCTGGAGCGACGTGCGGGCCTCCGGCGCCATGCGGGTGTAGTTGCCACAGCCGACCGCGAACGCGGCCAGCACGAGGAGGGACAGCGAGGGAAGGGGGCGTCGAGCGAGCATCGGGGCACCTCCGCGACAGGCACGCGCGGGAGCTCCCTGCTTAGCTCAGCGCGATGCCTGCGTCAGCGTTGACGGGGAGGAGGCTTCCCGCTTGCCGCCACGGCAGCCTCGCTGCGACGGACACACCGGCCCCCGTCCAGCCGGGTCCGGCACGAGCAGGAAGCGGCCGAGCCCGCGCGCATCCGTGAGCTCCGGGTGACCGCACAGAGCACATTGGCGGGGAGGACGCTTGGAGGGAGGGAAGGGCACGGGGAGCGAGTGTGCGTCGCTCCCGGACCCCGCGCGAATTTTCCGCCCCCTCCGCGTCCGACTACTTCTTGTCGCCCGACGCCGCGGCCGGCGCGGGGGCGCTGCTCGTCGAGGCCGCGGCGGGCGTCGACGGAGTGGACGACGTGCTGCTCGAGGAGGAGCTGCTGCTCGACGACGAACCCGAGGAGGAGGACGACGAGCCGTCCTTCTTCGTGGAGCTGTACAGGTCGGAGTACCAGCCGCCGCCCTTGAGGACGAAGCTGGAGCGGCTGAGCATCTTGGTCAGCGGGCCCTCCGCGCCACACGTGGCGCACGTGGCGGGCGGAGGATCCGAGAACTTCTGCAGCACGTCGATGATCTTTCCACAGCTCTGACAGGCGTACTCGTAGATGGGCATGGGTGCGGTGCCTTTTCAGGGAGTTGAGGGAGGGACGCCGGGGTGCAGCTGCTTGCGCAGCCCCTCGGCGAGCCCCAGGCGCTCGATGGCGCGGAAGACCAGCTCGCTGGGCGAGCCATACTTGCGGCCCACGGCATCACTGAGTCCGTGAAGATCCGTGGCGCCGGGGAGTTCATCGCGCAGCAGCCGCTCCAGGTCCTTGCGGAGCGACTCGTTGAACTTGCGCTGGATGCCCAGGTCCGCGAGGTACTTCTCACGGCCCAGCAGATCCAACCGGTGCGTCAGGTGCGAGGTGGCCAGCGCCTCGCGACGGAAGCGCTCGCGCAGGGCCTCCACGTCCTCGGTCAATCCGCAGGAGGCCACCAGCCGCTGCAGCTCCGGAGGACTCACGCCCAGCGCCCAGCCGACCCGGCCCGTCGCACCACGCTGCTGGGTGTAGGCGTCCAGGAGCTGGAGTCGCTCCTTCTCCTTCAGCGCGTCGAGCAGGCCGTGATCGCGCAGCACCGTCTCCAGGTCCACCAGGGTCAAATCCCCGCGCGAGCCGTTGAACCGGTGCGACATGTTGCGCAGCAGGGCGAAGCGGTGCTCGGAGCCCTCCAGCAACGCCTCCAGGACTTCCTTGCCCGAGGCCCGTGTCAGCTCCACGAAGGGTGTGCGGGGCGCTTCCACGCGGGTGAAGCGGCCCCGGGGACGGGGCAGGTCGCGGCGCAGGAAGCTCGGCCCGTCATCCAGGGCCGCCAGCTCCTGCTCGGAGGGAGAGGTCGTCTCCTCGTCCACCAGGGTGGAGCGCTTCTTCGGGGCGATGCGCTCCAGGACGGTGGCCTCATCCGCCTTGGCGCCCTTCTTCGCCTTGCCGGAGGATTCTCCAGCGGGCTTGGCGGCGGGCAGGGCGAAGGAGGGGATGGACGGGTCCGCGGCCACGGCGCGGGGAGGCGTCTTCTCCTCCCGCACGTAGGCCAATTCGCGGGCCACGTCGTAGTAGCCGCAGCTCTGACGCTGGGCGGCAACGGCGGGGGCGGTACCTCGGAGGATGTCCACGACGGCGAAGGGCCCCAGGGGGGTGGTCTCCGGCTCCGCGTCGGTGAGTGCCCGGACCCGGAAGTCGTCGTCCTCGAGCAGCAGGGCGAGCGCTTCACGGACCTCGGGAGCGGGTGCCGGCGACTTCGCGCGCCGGCAGAAATCCGAGACGGCAACCGCCACGGGGGTGGGGACGTCGTCGGGCTGTCGTCTTCTCTGCCAGGGGCTGGTCATGGAAAGGTGCGGAAAAATGCTCGTTTACGAGGGCGGATGCCTCTATCTTCGCGGCCAGACAAGTGTCAATGAGCCAGTCCGCCTCCAATCTAAACAGCCAGCGGCTGTTGCAAGCCAGGATACGGGCCGGCCAAGGGAAGGAGCGATCCTTGACGCCGGCTGCCGGACGTTGCGGGCCGAGGAGGCAGGGGGTATCAGAGGCCCCGCTTCCGGAGACCAACAGAGGTCGCTGACAGTTTACTTCGAAGAGGACCGGAGCTGGGGGGAAGGGCGGGGCGCGCGCGGTTCCGGGGCGCGGTTACACAAGGATGAGAGGGCCAACGCAGGGTCGGCCCCCTACCGAGGGATTTCATGCAGGGCCACGACCACGACCACGACGACATCAAGGACAAGGACGAGGTGCTCGCCCGCTACATGGCCCAGCATGGCCTGAAGAGCACGCGGCAGCGCAGCCTCATCATCGACACCTTCTTCGCCGTTGGCGGCCACCTGTCGGTGGAAGAGCTGTGGAACAAGGTGCGGTCCCAGGACGCGAAGGTCTCCGTCGCGACGGTGTACCGGACCATGAAGCTGCTCAACGAGTGCGGCCTGGCCCACGCCCGCAACTTCGGCGATGGCCAGACGCGCTACGAGGCCGCGGCGGGACGAGACCACCACGACCACCTCATCTGTACCCGGTGCGGCACGATCATCGAGTTCGAGAATGATCGCATCGAGACGCTCCAGGACGCGGTGGCCAGGAAGCACGGCTTCGCGGTGACGTCGCACAAGATGGAGCTGTACGGCCTGTGTCGGGACTGCCAGCGCGGGGCCCCCCTGCCCACGGAAGCGTGAGATGAGCGCCGCCGCGCGAGCCCTGGCCTGCATCGCCCTGCTGTCACTGGCGGGGTGTCGTGGCTCGCGGCCGGTGGATGCCGGACCGGCCTTCCTCCAGTCGCTGGCCCTGCCGTCGGTGGGCCCCACCCGCCACGACGTGCGCAAGCTGCAGGGTAAGGTCGTCCTGGTCTCCTTCTTCGCGACCTGGTGCTTCCCGTGCCTGGCGGAGATGCCAACGTTGGAGGCGCTCCAGCGCGACTATGGCGCGCAGGGACTGCAGGTCGTGTCGGTGGGGATGGACCTGGAAGGCACGAAGGTGCTCCAACCCTTCGCCGAGCACTACGCGCCCCGCTACCCGGTGCTGGTGGCCTCGGAGTGGATGATCGAGGGCCGCAGCCCGTTTGGCCCCATCAAGGGGCTGCCCACCACCGTCCTGCTGGACCGGCGGGGCCGCGCGGTGGCTGGCTGGCAGGGCGTGGAAGGCCACGGCGACGTGGCGAAGGCGATTGAAAAGCTGCTGAAGCAGGACTGAGCGCGCAAAGTCGACGGGTGCTACAGGTCTGGAGCGGATTTCTTGCGGGGGCGAGGCTCGCTGGTACCGTCGACGGCGTTCATGACGGCTCGCGGAAAGCTCCTGGTGGTGGCGGTGGGTGTGGCGGGGGCCTTGAGCCTGCTGTCAGTGGCGGATGCCAAGGGCTTCCGCCGTTACCTCTCCTTGAAACAGGACGTGGGTGCGCTCCAGCAGCGCAACACCTCCCTGTCCGAGCAGAACGAGGCGCTGCGCCAGGAGATCGCCGCCCTGCGCAAGGACCCCGCCGCGCTGGAGCGGGCCGTCCGTGAAGAGCTCGGCTACGTGAAGCCGGGCGAGCTCGTCTTTCATCTGGAGTCACCATGACGTCGCTGAGCGCGTTTCCGTCGCCCGGAAGGTTGCTGCGTCATGTCGTGCGGCTGCTTCCCACCGTGGCGGGGCTGTCCACGTTCCTCCACCTGGCGCGCGGCGGCTTCCGAGGCCTGCACACGCTGGGCTGGACGGAGGCCGGGCTGGTGCTGTTCCTGCTGGTCGGCATCGCCGTGGCGGCGTGGCGCCGGGCCATGCGCGGCTCGGTGGGCGCGGTCATCGACCTGCGTGATGACCTGGAGCTGGGCGGCGGGCTGGTCGCCGCGGGCTTCATCGTCGTGGCCATCGGCGGCGGGGAGCTGTTCCCCATCGTCTATCTCTTGATGGCGTTCCTGGTCGCCTTCCTGCCGCGCAACGCGGGGCTGACGCTGCTGGGCGTGGCGCTGGTGTTCGACGCGCTGGTGACGCTGGGCGGCCCGGTGCCCAACGCGGCGAGCTTCGCGACGCACTCGGCGTTCCTCGTGCTGTTCGCCGGTCTGTACCACCTGGTGCTGGCCTCGCGCATCGCAGTGGCCCGCCGCGCGGAGAACGACGCGGTGCAGAAGCGCATCCGCGAGGTGGAGGAGCGCGCGCGCACCTTCCGCCTGGTGAGCTCCGGCACGGCGGACAGCTTCAGCGGCATGAGCTCCGACGAGAAGTGGCTCGTCGCCTCGGTGAAGGAGATTGAAGGCGCGGTGCACGCGGCGCTGGAGATCGCCGAGACGGGCCTGCGCACCCACACCTGCGCGGCCTTCCTCCTGGCCTCCGATGACCGCAGCCTCAAGCTCTACGACTGCCGCTCCGGCTCCGAGCGCGTGCAGCGCGAGCGCTTCGGCGCGGGCGAGGGCATCATCGGCGGCGTGCTCAAGCGCCGCGCGCCGGTGCGGATGAACTCCGCCCAGGGCCTCAAGGGCGTGACGTACTACGAGGGCGGCGGCCCCAATGTGCAGGCCCTGCTGGCGGTGCCCATCATCGAGGGCAGCGGCCTGGTGCGCGGCGTGCTCGTGGCGGACCGCCTGAGCCATGAGCCGTTCAGCGACCAGGACGAGAAGCTCCTGAGCACCATCGCTGGTGAGGTGCTGCGCTCCATCGAGGTCGAGCGGGTGATGAGCTACATCCGCAAGACGCGCGACGAGAAGGACCGGTTCTTCAAGGCCATCGAGGAGCTGAACCGCGCGGGCAGCCCGGAGCAGGTCTTCGTGGCGGTGCTGGAGAGCACCCGGCAGTTGGCGAGCCTGGACTTCTGCGCGGTGACGCTGGTGTCGGAAGTGGACGGCAAGCGGATGCACCGCGTGGCGCGGATGACGGGCGTGACGGCGCACGGCAAGGCTTTGGAGGGGCGCTCCTTCGCGGACAACAACGGGCTGGTCGCCAACGTGGTGCGCTACGGCGCGCCGCTGCCGGGAAGAGATCTCAAGGCCATGGACCGGCAGGTCATCTTCGACGACGAGACGCAGATTCGCGGCCTGGGCGCGCTGAAGATCTTCCCGCTGGTGGCGGGGGACCGCATCCTGGGCACGCTGGTGGCGGGCTCGCGCAAGAAGGCGAACTTCGAGCAGGACGTGCTGCGGATGATCGAGGTCATCGCCATTCAAGCCGCGCAGGCCGTGCTCCGCGCGCAGCTCTACGAGCAGATGGAGCGGATGGCGACGACGGACGGCCTCACCGGCCTGTTCAACCACCGCACCTTCCAGGCGAAGGCGGACGAGATTCTCGCGCAGGCGCGGCGCTACCAGCGCAAGTGCTCCGTCGTCCTCACGGACGTGGACCACTTCAAGAGCGTCAACGACACCTATGGCCACCCGACGGGCGACCAGGTGCTCAAGGGCGTGGCGCGCATCATCAAGTCCATGGCGCGCGACACGGACGTGGTGGCGCGCTACGGCGGCGAGGAGTTCGTCATCATCATGCCGGAGACGGACGCGAAGGGTGCGTTCACCATTTCCGAGCGGATTCGCGAGGCGGTGAAGGCGGAGGTCTTCCAGACGGAGATGGGGCCGCTGCGCATCACCATGTCGCTGGGCATCGCCACCTTCCCCGACCACGGGATGGAGAAGCAGCAGCTCATCGACCTGGCGGACCAGTGCCTCTACCACTCCAAGCGCAACGGCCGGAATCAGTCCGTCACCGTGGCGCAGATGCAGGGTGGCCGGAAGCTCCAGGCCGTGGAGGCCTCGTAGTCTCCCGGCTCGGAGAGCCCCTGTCTTCGGGACTCCCCGAGCCGAGTGGAACCCGGCGGGTCCGACGGCCTACAGCGACTGGAGGAACCTCACCAGCGCGGCGCGGTCCGAGGCGTTCATCGCGACGAAGGCGTTCTTCGAGGCGTTGCCCTCGCCTCCGTGCCAGAGGATGGCCTCGGTGAGGCTGCGCGCGCGACCGTCATGCAGGTACGCCTCGCCGCCGCTGACGCCCGCCGTCAGGCCGATGCCCCACAAGGGGGGCGTGCGCCACTCGGAGCCGGAGGCGATTCCTTCGGGCAGGTTGTCGGCCAGGCCCGTGCCCATGTCGTGCAGGAGCAGGTCGGTGTACGGGCGGATGGTCTGTCCGCGCAGCTCCGCGTTCGGGTGCCAGGCGCTGGTGGTGAGCGAAGCCGCGTGGCACTTCGCGCAGCCCGCGTTCGCGAAGAGCGTCTCTCCGCGCAGCGCCGTGGCATCGCGCAAGTCGCGCCGCGCGGGCACGCCGAGCAGCGCCACGTAGCGCACCATCTTGTCCAGGTCCGCGTTGTTCAGCTCCTGGCTTGCGCCCGCGCACCCCTGCTGCGACGGACCGCAGTCACCCGTGGGGAACACGGCGTTGGTGACGCCAATGTCCCGGTTGAGGGCCTCGGCCACCTGGTGCTTCAGCCGGGCGATGCCGGCCTTCCACCCGAAGCGGCCCAGCCGCGTCTGGCCCGTCTCCGGGTCGACGACGGCCTGCATGCGGCCGGAGATACCGTCCCCGTTGCTGTCATTCGGGTCGGCGAGCCCCGCGACGGCCGTCTCCGGAACGGCCTCCAACAAGCCCAACCCCACGAGCTGCGGCGTGATTCGCGCCGAGTGGTTCGTGGGGATGACGTTGAGGAAGGTGTAGTTGGGCCTGCGCAGCTCGTAGCCCGAGCCATCCGCGAACTGACCGGTGCTCGTCGTCCAACTGGCGATGCGCACGTCCGCCTCGGGCGTGCCGCTGGTGCTGCGCGGCTGGAGGCGGAAGCCCAGGAACGGGTCCGCCGTCACCGTGGAGCCATTCACCCGGCCCACCTTGACGACGTAGTTGCCCAGGGTGGTGTTGACCGCGGGCGGGAGGCCTCGGCCGTTCTGCACGTGGCAGGAGATGCACGAGCGGGAGATGTAGTGGGGCCCCAGCTTGTTCACCTGCGACGACATGACGGGGTTGCCTGGCTCCGAGTGGCTGCCGTCGCTGAAGTCGGTGTGGTGCAGGCGGCGGCCCTCGACGAAGGGCTGCGCGTTCACCGGCGCCATGTTCAGCGCCATCTGCAGGAACCGGTTCCTCGGCTCGTTGGAGTAGGGGTAGTTCAGCGTCGTGCGTCCCCCTGACCAGCCCGCCGCGGGGAGGGCGAAGGAGTCGAGGATGGCGCCCTGGCCCTCGAACGGGACGATTCCCGCGCTGCCCACGAGGTAGAGCAGGGCGCGGCCGTAGTAGTTGAACCGACCTTCCACCGGTTGCCGAAGGAAGACGCCGGCCTCGATTTCCATGCGGTCTCCCACGCGGATGGCCCGGCCCTCCTTGGCGTTGAAGTTCACGCTCGCGGTGTAGAGGAAGTCGTTCACCCGCTCGAAGGTGCCGTTGTGGAAGTACTCCGCCACGGTGTTGAGGCCGCGGAAGAAGGCGCGGAAGTTCGTGCCGTCGTGCGGATAGACCGTGTGCAGGTTCACCTTGATTTGACTGCCGCCCTTGGCCACCTCGTCGATGATTTCGAGCCAGAAGGTGCGGTTCTCGAAGTAGCGCGCCAGGTAGTGGTCATAGGCCTGGTACTGAGACTCGCGCGCGTGCCTGTCACGGACGCGGTCTCCCACGCGGGTGATGAGCGCGGTCGACGTGTCCTGCGTCGTCGCGGGTTCCAGCGCGGTACCGCTGTTGAAGAGGGGAATGATGTTCCCCACGTCGGGCGGGGGCCCGGCGTCGGGGGTGCCCGTACCGGCATCCGGAGTCCCGGTGCCGGCGTCGGGTTGCGAGGTGCCCGAGTGCGTGTAGCGTGCCCACGCCGTGTCAAAGGCGCAGTTACAGGCCACGTCCCAATACGTGAACGAGTAGTCGACGAAGTCACCGGTGTTGAGACCGCTCACCGTGAACTCGTTGCGGCCGTTGGTGACGGCCATCCTCACGTTGAGCTGCAAACCGTTGTTCACCTTGTAGTGGATGTCTGCCCACGACGTGGTGTCGATGAAGAAGATGGCGGACGAGCCAGACGGCTGAGCGCCAGAGGTGGCGGCGCTCGCGGAACTGGCCGCGCATGCCGCCATCAACAATGCCACGGCCACTCCTGTTGCTCTCTTACTCATGCGTGTTCTCCAGGGGGATCCTCCGCATGGTGGCTTCGGCTTTATCCACCATCCGAAGGAAGTGGAGTGTTAGGCCGAGAAGCCAAGAATTCCTATGATGTTCGGAAAATTTATCTACTAGGGTTATTTTCCGGACATCCCCGACAGCTCGGACTTGCGTCCTGATGCGTTGCGTTGAGGGGCGACTGGGGCAGGATGCGCGCCGCTCATGCCCCCCGTACCCCTGGCGGTGACGACCAGCACCAAGGTGGATGCCGCGCAGCTCCAGGAGGCGAGAGCCGTCGCGGCGCGGTGGGGCCTGCCGTTCCTTCCGCGTCGTTCGAAGGAGGGCATCGCCCCCTGGCTTGGGACGAAGGTGGAGGCGCTGCTGGTGGTGGGCGGAGATGGGGTGACGCTGTGGGAGCCGGAGGGTTCCTTCGGGTTCCATGCGGGCATGGCGCACCTGCGACTCATGCGCCTGCGCGCGGGGGAGCCCGACACGTTCGTCCGGGTGGCGGAGCTCGGGGCTGGAGACTCGGTGCTGGATTGCACGCTGGGCCTTGCGCAGGACGCGCTGGTGGCCTCGCTGGCGGTGGGCCCCTCCGGACGCGTCGTCGGACTGGAGAAGAGCCTCGCGCTGTGCGCCGTGGCGGGGGAGGGGCTGCGTCGCTACGAGCGGGGGGCCGACGCGTGCGCCGTCGAGGTGGTCCATGCGGACGCGCGCGAGTACCTCACGACGCTGCCGTCCGCGTCTTTCGACGTGGTGTTCTTCGACCCGATGTTCGCGAAGCCGAAGAAGGCACAGCCCGCCTTCGAGGTGCTGCGCCGCTTCGCGGAGCATGCGCCCCTCACGGCGGAGACACTCGAAGAAGCCAGGCGCGTGGCACGCCGGTGGGTGGTGGTGAAGGGCGCGCGCTACACGGATGACCTGCGAAAGCTCGGGCTCACACCGGAGCCGCTCTCCCGCTTCTCAGACGTCGCCTGGGGGCGCGTGGCCGCCCACGTCCCGGCGAAGTCGTCCTCGTGAATCGCGACGGTGCACATCGCGGTGACTGGGATGGGTTGGAACCGTCGGCGGGACAGGGGCGTCTGCAGGGAGCCCCTTCCTTCCCCCGGACTCCTCCGTGATGCGTCATCGCTGGCTGTTCGCCATGAGCCTCCTGGCCATCGCCGCGCCTGGCCCGCAGTCACCGGAGCCGAGGGCCGTGGCCGCAGTGACGAACGCACGTGCCTGGATGCCCGGCATCGAGCGTACCTACAACCTCTTCTATTACGAGGAGCGAGGGGCCCGCGGTCCGGGGGAGGATATCGCGCGACCGGCTCGGATCAGCTCCCTGCAGGGTGAGCTGCGCGTCGCGGTGGTGGGCCTTCGGGAAGGGGAAGTCGACCTGCGGGCCTCGGTCCGCGCGCAGGCGTACTTCGAGTCGAGTCGTGGCTCGGGTCTGCATTCCGAGTCCTCCATCACGCAACTTCAGGCCACCGTCTACGTGCTGCTCGATGCGCGAGGCGCGGCGCTCGTGACGTACTTCGAGCCCGGGTTGGAGCCCTGGAAGCGGGACATCCTGTGGTCGATTGTCGCGACCTCACAGTTCGTGAGGCCAGAGGTCCAGGGAGAGACCTGGCGGACGCAGGAGCTGGATGTCACCGGGGTGTATGCGGCCCGCTATCAGCACCACCCCAGTGATCACCCGTATCGCAAGTACCAACGGACGAAGGAGCACTACCTCCGACTCTCCAGGCCGGACGGACTGCATCCCCTCGCGGCCTCCGTGCAGGTCTCCCTGAACGCCCGGACCGACTTCTACCTGGGTGAGGACACCTGGCCCGAGTTGGTGGAGGCGCGTGAGTACCGGGCGATGACGTCGACCGTGGGGGAGGTGCCGCCCTCCGCACAGAAGCTCTCGATGACCTTGTCGCGAGTGTCTTCGCGTCGCGCTCCCGAGCTCATCGGCGCGCTGGAGCTTCAGCGTCCCCGCCTGGACGCCGTGCCCCTGTCCACCCGGGTGCTTGTCCCAGGTGGATGACACCGGGGCACGCGGGCGGAATCAGGAGTCAGCGCCACGCGAGTGGCCCTTCCCTGGCGCGGACCAAGGAAGGGGAGGGCGCCGTCAGTCCTTGCCAGCACCCTTGGGCGGACCCTCGCCACCCATGGGGGACAGCCGCGCGGACAGCGCTCCGGCCTGCTCATGCGGCATCTGATCTCGCGGTGAGCGGTAGTACTGCATGGGCGAGTGGTGCAGGAAGTTGGAGACGCGGCTCGTGTAGAGGCACGCGTACTGCTCCACCTGGTAGCCGAAGCGGCTGTTCTCGTTGCCCTCCTTGAACAGCAGGCCCCAGTACGGGTTGAAGCCCTCCTCGACGTCTTCCTCCAGCGTGTCCGCGATGCCCGTCGCGTCCTTCAGCGCGCGACGCATCTTGTCCAGCTCCGACTTCAGCTGACGGCGCTGCTCCTCCACGGACTCGCGCTCGGAGGGCGTCAGCGGCTCGCGCTCCAGCCGCCGCTCCAGCAGGTTCAGCAGCGTCTTGTGGTGGTTGACCTCGTCATCCAGGCGCTCGCGGAGGATCTCCATCTGGGTGAGGGTGCCAATCTCCTCGCGCCGCGTGGCGGTGTAGGTGATCTCATCCTCGATCTCCTGCACCACCATGCACGTGCGCCACAGCGACGACTTCTTCGACTTCAGGATGTCGCCGTAGATGTGGTCGCCGACGTACAGGATGTTCTCACCCCGGTAGCCCGTGAGCTCCTCGAAGCGCGCCAGGTTGCCGCCCGAGTACGCCTTCCCCCGGTCCAACGACGTGGCCTCGCCCACGGGGCGGCCTTCCTCCGTCGACGTGTCCAGCTCCAGGAACGGCCGCGCGTCCGTGAAGAAGCCCGGCTTGCCCGCGGCGGTCACGACCACGTCGAAGTAGTTCCGCCAGCTCGGGTACTCCGGCAGCTGCCCGTCCAGCAGGTACTTCATCACCGCGTCCGTGTAGTCCCACGCGGAGTTCGTCAGGAGGAACAGCCGCTTGCCGCCCGAGCGCAGCTTGTGCAACGCGGGCCCCAGCTCCGGGTCCAGGAACACGTACCGGCCCAGGTCCTTGCGAACCTCGCGCTTGAGCGAGTTGTCCCGGTGCACCGCGTCGATGGCCTCGCGGATGTCGTCGTAGAGCTTGCCGTAGTCCACGCTCTGGCCCAGCGACTCCAGCAGTTCGATGATGCCCGCGAACAGGCACGTCTCCGGCAGCGCGAACAGCGTGTCGTTCCAGGCGAACTGGGGGTTGCGCAGCCGCACGCGCTTGTTGCGATACAACTCTCGCGACACCTCCGGCTTCAGCGGACGCAGCCCGTGGTACGCGCGGCCCACGTGGCCGAACCGGTCCATCTTGAGGATGTTCCCGTTCAGGCGATCCACCGCGAGCCCACGCATCACGAAGTGGTGGTCGTAGAGCAGGTGCCCCACCAGCGGAGGGTAGTGGTACTCGCTGATGAGCTTGGCCAGCGTCATGTCGAACGACAGCTGCTCCAGCCGGCGCATGTGGTAGATGGCCAGCGTGTAGTCCATGTCGAAGCCGATGAGCTCCAGCCCAGACATGCGCAGGTTGCGGTTGACGAAGACCTCCCGCGCCCTCGGAACGGTGTCCCTGGGGGCTCGCGGGGTGGAGAGCAGCCGCGCCAGCGTCTCATCCTCGAGGAGCTGCTGGGCGTGCTGAGCCGCCGCCTCCGAGCGCGCGCGGTTGAGAGGTGAACGGAAGCTCCCGTGAAGCGGGTCCGGGGAGGGCCCGCCCGGGATGGGACGGAAGGGGGACAGGGTTGGAGCCACGGGACGTCCACACATAACACGCGTGCTGGTTCGCGGCTCGGTCCTTGAGGGCACTGGACGGGCGTGGCACGCTCAAAGGCCGCGATGCGTTCGCCTGTCCGACGTCAGCCCTCGGAGACCGCCGAGGAACTCCATGCGCGCCTGTCCACCCGGGTCGCCGCGCTCGAGGACCGGGTGCGCCGTCTGGAGGCCCGGCTGCGCGCGGCGTCGCCTCGTCCCGTCGCCACCCCTCGGAGCACCTCCGGGCGAGCGGCCGAGCCCTCGAAACCGGAGTCCCGGCGAGCGCGCCCGCGCTGCCCCGGCTGTACCTTGGAGCTCCCCCCAGGCCGACGCGGCGAGTCGTGCGTCTGGTGTGGCTTCGTCTTTTCCGCAGTGACTCGCCGTCGCCCGGCGCGAAAGAAGCGATGAGCGCCACGTATCGTCTGACGGGTCGAATCGAGTCCGGAGAGCTGGCGGAGCTATACGAGGCCGTCCAGGCTCCGTCGGGCGAGGTGGTGGTGAAGCTCTTCCACCCCAAGACGTCGGACCCCGCCTACGCGCTGGACCTGGCGGAGACGACGCGGCTGCTCCAGTCCGTGCGCCACCCGGGCATCCTCCATGTCGTGGACATGGGCGTCGTGCGTCAGCGGCTCGCCGTGGTCCGCCAGGACGTGGATGGCGCCCTGTTGGGGACCGCCCTCCAGCGTCTGCACACCAAGGAGGTCCTCCTCCCCTCGGCGGTGGCGCTCTACATCGTCATCCAGTTGCTGGACGCCGTGCAGCACGCGCACGACGCGGGCGTCATCCACGGAGCGCTCACGCCCGGCAACGTGGTGCTGGGCCGGGCTGGCACGCCCGCGGTCTGCGACTTCGGCGCGATGCGCGCGCTCCTGGCCGTGCCCCAGCTGCGCAAGTCCTTCGCGGGGCGGGGCCGCGGCACATACCGCGCGCCCGAAGTCACCCGGGGAGAGGCCGCCACGGAGGCGTCCGACGTGTACTCGCTGGGCGCCATCGCCTACGAGCTGCTCACGCAGCGCGAGCCGGTGATTCCCGGCAGCGGCGGTGTCTCCACGCGCCGCAGCGAGGGGCTGCCTCCGCCCAGCCGGTTGGATCGCCGCATCAACGCGCGGTTGGATCCGCTCGTGCTTCGCGCGCTGGAGCCCACCGCCGCACGGCGCTTCCGCTCGTGCGCGGAGTTCTCGAACGCGCTGCGCAACTTCCTTTCGGCCAGCGGAGGCATGCCGGGCGCGGACGACGTGCGCCGCTTCGTCACCGAGCTGTTCCCCAACGAGGTCAGCATCGCGAGCCTCACGGCCCCACCGTTCAAGGAGCCCTTCTCCCTGGAGCCCATCTCCGGCGCGGAGATGGACGACCTGGGCGCCGAGGAGCCCGAGGCCTCCATCGTCCAGCGCGCCCCCTACACCCGCGCGCTCTCGGAGACGGAGGCCCGCGCGGAGACGCTGGAGTCCGTGCCCGGCTTCGAGGAATACCGTCCCGAGGACTACGAGCCGGACATCGCCGCCGCGCCCGCCCCGAGCGCTCCGGAGCCCGAGCAGCGCCTGCCCGACGGGGATTGGACGGAGGGGACGCAGGCCCCCGGTGTCGAGCAGGGCTGGGATGCGCCTCCGGGCGCCGCGCCGCCCAAGCCGCGTCGGCAACTGGGGGCGAAGGGTGGGGGAGCCGACCAGGGGGCCGCGCGCGCACAGGTTCGCAATCCGCGCATGCGCGTCTTCGAGGACTTCTCCTCGCCGAGCCCGCCTCCCGACGATGACGAGGAGTTCTCCGTCGTCGGCCGTCGCGCCGCGGCTCGGGCCAAGCGCGCGCCGCCGCCCGTGGAGAAGGGGCCTCGCACGCTGCCGGACCCATTCCCCGCGGTGGCGCACCCGGGCCGGCGCGACGACATCGCGATGCCACCGCCTTCCGCGCCCGCGCTTCCCGCGCAGCCCTCCCCGCGGATGAACACCGACGAGCGGAGCATCCGCGATACGCAGCACCGTCGCGGTCGACTGGTCGCCATCGCCGGAGTGCTGGCCCTCGTCGGCCTGTCGACGTTCGTCATCGCCGCCTGGCGCCTGGGAGGGGACGGCCCTCCGGTGCAGGAGCCCGGGGATGCCCCCGTGCTTCCTCCCGACCCGACGCCGATTCCCCGGCCCGCGCCGCCCCCGAAGGCCGCCGCCGTCCGCGCGCCCGAGCCCCGGGAGGAAGTGGAGGAGCAGGTCGTCGCGCTGAACAAGCCACCCGTCAGGGTGCGCGGCTTCCTCTCCATCGAGACGAACATCCCCGCGAAGGTGTTCCTCGACGGAGACCTCATCAGCCGCTCGACGCCCGTGAGGCGCTACCCCGTGCGTGTCGGCTCGTACGAGGTCATGATGATCGCCCTGTCGACCGGTGAGATGAAGAAGATGTCGGTCCGCATATTGAAGGGCAAAGAGAATCAAGTAACCGTGTTGAACTTCAGCGTGCCCCCCCGACGGTGACCATGGACCGCACTCGCATCTTCGTCGTCGAGGACCAGCCGCAGCTGCTCAAGAACCTGCTCAAGGTGCTGAGCACGTTCGAGGAGCTGGAGGTCGTGGGCAGCAGTCAGGAGGGCGAGGCCGCGGTGGAGGACATCGTCCGCGTCCGGCCGCAGCTCGTGCTGCTGGACCTGGAGCTGCCCGGCATCAACGGCATCCAGGTGACGCAGAAGGTGAAGCGTCAGGCGCCGGAGGTGGAGATCCTCATCCTCACCTCGTTCGACGACGAGCAGAAGGTCTACGAGGCCATCCAGGCCGGCGCGTCCGGCTACCTGGTGAAGCGCGTGGGCCCGGAGAAGATTCGCGCCGGCATCCACGAGGTGATGGCGGGCGGCACCGTCCTGGAAGCCATCATCGCCCGTCGCTTCTGGAACTACTTCCAGTCCATCCAGGGCAAGCCCGCCACCCCGGAGAAGAAGGCGGACAACCCCTGGAAGCTGACGCCCACGGAGTTCGAGGTGCTGGGCTACGTGGCCAAGGGGCTGTCCAACGCGGAGGTGGGGCACGTGATGACGCTGGAGCGCCGCACCGTCCGCACGCACCTGTCACATATCTACCGGAAGATGGGCGTCAACTCTCATGTGGAGGCCGTGGTGTTGGCCCTGCGTGAAGGTGTCGTGGACCTGTAGCCTCGCCCTGTATACGTTGGGGGCCTATGCGCAAGGCTTCCACGAAGTCCGCTCCCGCCCGCGCCGCGGACCCCGCCCTCCAGTCCCTGTTCGACGTGCACGAGGCCACGCTGCCCAATGGCCTCCAGGTCCGCCTGCTGGCCAACCACCTGGCCCCCGTCGTCAGCCTCTACACCTTCTTCAACGTGGGCAGCCGCAATGAGCGCCCCGGCATCACCGGCATCAGCCACCTGTTCGAGCACATGATGTTCAACGGGGCCAAGAAGTACGGCCCCAAGATGTTCGACAAGACGCTGGAGTCCAACGGCGGCAGCTCCAACGCGTACACGTCCCACGATGCGACGGTGTACTACGACGACTTCTCCTCCGACGCGCTGGAGACGGTACTGGATTTGGAGTCGGACCGGATGCGCTCGCTGCGCATCTCCCAGGACATGCTCACCAGCGAGCGCGAGGTGGTGAAGGAAGAGCGCAGCGTCCGCATGGACAACGACATCGGCGGGATGATGGGCGAGGAGCTGGATTCGCTCATCTACAAGGCGCACGCGTATCGCTGGCCGGTGATTGGCTGGTTGGCGGATATCGAAGCCATCAGTCGCGAAGACTGCCAGGCGTTCTTCCGCACCTACTACGCCCCCAACAACGCGATGCTCTACATCGCGGGCGACATCGACCCGAAGAAGACGATGGCCCTGGTGCGCCGCTACTACGGCGACATTCCCCGAGGCCCCGCGCCGCTGCCCGTCATCAACGCGGAGCCCGAGCAGCGCGGTGAGCGCCGCGCCACCGTGCGCCACCCCGCGCAGTCCCCGGCGGTGATGATTGGCTACCGTGGGCCCGCCGCGCGCAACGAGGAGACCCTGGCCCTGGACGTGGCGCAGTACGTGCTCACGAAGGGGGAGGGGAGCCGGCTGGTGCGCTCCATGGTGTACGAGCAGAAGGTGGTGGTGGGCGTGGGGCTCGACTGGAGCTGGCGCATCGACCCCGGCACCATCCTCTTCTTCCTGGAGCTGAAGCCCGGCGCGGACCCGCAGAAGGCCGAGGCGTCGCTGTACGCGGAGCTGGAGAAGCTGGCGCGCGACGGCATCACCGAACGCGAGCTCCAGAAGGCGCTCAACAACCTGCGCTCGGACCACCTGCGCGAGCTGGGCACCAACAATGGCCGTGCCCACGCGATGGGCAACTACGAGGCGCTGCTGGGCGACTGGCGCCACGTCCTCACGCTGCCTTCCGCCTATGCCGCCGTGACGAGCGAGCAGGTGAAGGCCGCCGCCGCGAAATACCTCCTCCCCGAGCGCCGCTCCGTCGTGACGCTGGTGCCCGCGCCTTCTGAAGAAAGCTGATTGCCTCCATGGCCTCCCGCAAGAGCCGAACCCCGAAGTCCGCCCCCCGCGGCGCCGCGAAGAAGAAGACGCCGGCCCGGGCGACGAAGTCCGCACCTCGCAAGGCCGCGCCCGTGAAGAGCTCGGCCAGTCGCGCCCTGGTGTTCCCCACGCTGCACGAGAGCACCACGTCCAGCGGGCTGCGCGTGGTCGCCGCCGAGCGCGGCCCCTTGCCCATGGTCTCCATGCGGCTGGTGATTCGCGCCGGCAGCTCCACCGACCCCGCGGGCAAGCATGGCATCGCGGACTTCGCGGCCCGGTTGCTGCGCCGGGGCACCCGCCGCCTGAACGCGGAGGCCATCGACGAGGCCGTGGAGTTCGTCGGCGCGAGCCTGGGCGTGGGCGTGGGCGAGGACACGCTGTCCGTCGCCATCACCACCCCGGCCGAGCACTTCGCGCAGATGCTGGGCATCATGGGCCAGCTCGTGCAGGAGCCCAGCTTCCCCGAGTCGGAGGTCGTGGACGCGCGAGACAGGGCGCTGGCCCAGTTCGCCAATGACCTGGACGAGCCGTCCGTCATCGCCGACCGCGCCATGGTCCAGGCCCTGTGGGGGAATCATCCCTATGGGCACGACGTGAGCGGCTCGGTGAAGACGGTGAGCACCTTCACGCGTGAAGACGCGGTGCGCTTCCACCAGGAGCGCATGGGGCCGAAGATCGCCATGCTCGTGGTGGTGGGCTCGGTGGACCCCAAGCGCGTGGCCGCGGCGGCCGAGGAGTCCTTCGCCGGTTGGACGGGCGGACCCGACGCGCCCATGGTCATCCCGCCGCTGACCAAGGTGGCGAAGGCCGGCAAGGTCATCGTGGTGGACAAGCCGGACCAGACGCAGTCGCAGGTGCGCATGGGCGGCCCGGGCTACCGCATGGGCCACGAGGACTACTTCCCGGCCACGTCGATGAACGTGGCCCTGGGCGGCGGCTTCACCTCGCGCCTGATGAACGAGGTCCGAGTCAACCGGGGCCTCACGTACGGCATCGGCTGCTGGTTCGACGCGATGAACGCGGCGGGCATCTTCGCCCTTTCGACGTTCACCAAGACGGAGTCGACGCGGGAGATCATCGACGTGTCGCTGGCGGAGATCGCCAAGATGCGCGACTCCGGAATCAAACCGGGCGAACTGCGCGACGCGCAGGCGTACATGGGCGGCCTCTACCCGCTGCGCACGGAGACGAACGAGTCCATCGCCAGCAGCATCGCCGACATGCGCCTGCACGGGCTGGGGGACGACTGGGTGATGAACTTCCGCGACAGGCTGCGCGCGGTGACGCCGAAGCAGGTGGCCGTGGTGGCGAAGAAGTACTGCTTCGCGGAGCCGCCCACCATCGTCGTGCTGGGCAAGGCCGATGCGGTGAAGAAGCAACTGCGCGGACTGGGGCCCATCTCCGTGGTGCAGGCTTCGGAGTACGAGTGACCGAGGTTCGCATCCTCTTCGAAGGAGGAGGACTGCTGGTGGTGGACAAGCCGCCCGGGGTGCCTGTCATCCCCGGGCGTGATGGCGGTCCATCCCTGCGCGATGCGCTGGAGGCACAGCGGGGCCAGAAGATCTTCGTGGTGCACCGGTTGGATCGCGACACCTCCGGTGCGCTCGTCTTCGCGCTCGACGCCCAGGTGCACCGCTCGCTCTCCGTGGCCTTCGAGGCGGGCAAGGTGCGCAAGCGCTATGTCGCGCTGGTGGAAGGGCGCATCGATGCGCCGAGCCTCGTGGACGCGCCGCTGGTCGCCGCGCGCAAGGGCCGCATGCGCGTGGCCCGTCCGGGAGAAGCGGAGGCGAAGCCCTCGCGCACGCGCGTGAGACCGGTGGAGAGCTTCGACCGCGCCACGCTGGTGGAAGCCGAACCCCTCACCGGACGCACGCACCAGATTCGCGTGCACCTGCTCTCGCTGGGGCACCCGCTGCTGCTGGACCACCAGTACGGCCGCGACACGCCCTGGCTGGAGAAGGAGCTGGGAGGGCAGGGGGAAGCCGTGGCGCTCGCGCGCACTCCCCTGCACGCGGCGCGGGTGGAGTGGCCCGCGCTACCCGGAGTGGAGGCTCGGGCGGTGGAGGCTCCGCTGCCTCCGGACATGGCGCGCGTTCGAGAGCTGCTGCGCCTCACGCTGGCCTGACGCGGCGGACTACTTCACCTTGAAGCTGTTGGAGTTGCCCTCGACTCCGAAGCGGTCCGTCACCGTCAGCGTCACGTTGTCGCCCTGGACGTCCAGGGTGATGGACTGAGTGCAGACCCCCGCGACGAACTGATCCAGCGACGTGGGGCTGACGCCCCCGTTGGACTTGTTCACGGTGAGGTCCAGCTTGTCCTCGAACTCCGCCGCGCGAGGGCCCAGGGCTCGGACCGTGATGACGAAGGGCTGGCCCCGGGTCTGCTCCTGCACCGACTCGAACTCGAAGCCGGTGATGTCCCCTGGCTGCATCGGCGTCCCCGGAGTCGGCCCTCCATCCTGCTCCGGACCTCCATCCGCGACGAAGATGCCTCCGTCGGGGACCTCCTCCACACCGCCGTCCTCGTCGGTGCCGTCCCCGTCGAGCAGGGTGAAGCCTCGTTCACGGCGGGCCTCCCGACCGTCTGCGAGGACGACGCGGACATCGTGTTCTCCCGGGGGCAGCAGCTCCGGCACATCCGCCGAGAGCGTGCCGCTCTCGTCGATGTCGTGCAGGGGCGCTTCCACGGAGCCGAACCACAGTCGCGTCCCGGTCCCCGCGCGCGCCTCCTGGCGGGAGTAGTCCACGCGGATGGGGAACACCGCGTCGAGCGTTACGCGGATGGTGCCGGGATAGCCGACCTGCGCCTCTCTCGGACTCACGGCGATGATGGTCGGAGCCGGGAGCACCGCGCTCGAGCCGCAAGCCGCCAACAGCAGCGCGAGGAGCACGGTGACGCGAGTCATGGCTCGAACCTCATCCCCAGCAGCGCGGCCACACCGCCGAGCTGCGCGTCCAGCAGGGGCGTGCTCGCTGGCGCCCACGCGCCACGAAGCTCTCCCAGCGCGCTCCAGCGCCCGAACCGGTACGCGCCCTGGACGGCCAGGAACCCCATGCCGGAAAGCTTGCTCTCTTTCACTTCCGCCTGGAAGTCGCTGCGGAGTCGATGACGGAAAGGCGCCAGTCCACCTCCTGCTCGGCCGTACAGGGTGAACGCGGCGAACTGGAGCACCTCCGCGCGCACCGACGCGAGGACGGGCACCGCCAGCACCTGGGAACGCACCGCGCCAAGCGTGCCCACCGTCCCGTTGAACGTGGCGCCCCGCATGCCCACCTCCAGCTCCGCCGCGAACCGTCCGTTCCACCACGGCGCGGTGAGCGACACACCCAGCGCGCCGAAAGGACCCGTGTTGTCTCCGCTGGCGAATGAGCCCCCCGCAAGCACCTGCAGCGCAGGACGCCACGTTCCCTGTGCATCCTTCGCGAGGGGAGTCACGGGCACGAGGTCCTTCGGCGAGGGCGTGCGTGTCACGTCGGCCCGGGTCCGAGCCACTTCCGCCCCCGGCGATTGCACGCTCACGGTGACGGAGGTGGCCTCGGGCGCAGGCACTACACGGAAGCGCGCGACGTTGGCTCCTCCCCGCACGGGCTCATACCGGGCACCCTCGACGGACAACTTCAGCGCCTCCGTGTCGAGCGGTCCCTCACCCGCGACGAACAACCAGCCTCCCTCGGCGGGGAGGGGAGAGGGCGTGAGCACCGCGACGCGTGGGCTCGCGCGGGGCGCATCCAGGGGCGTGGCCGCATCGGTGCGCAGCTCACCTCGAGTGGCGAGCACGCGCGCGGACACGACACCGGGAGGCACCTCCACGGGGACGCGGGCCTTGCCTCGGGCATCCGCCTGGATGGGGCCGAAGCGCTTGTCGCCGAGCAACACCTCGACGGTGGCGCCAGCCGCGGTGGCCACGTCGAGCGTCGTCTGTCCGAGCAACCCGAGCCGGAACAGCGTCACCCGGGGAGGGCCGTCACCGGCCTCGACCCAGAACGCGAACACCGCCACCAGGGGGTGCCGCACGGGAGGGGGCGTCCAACGGAAGGTGCGCCGGGCACCGCCGTCCAGTCGCTCCTCCGCGAACCGCCCCGACGACGCCGCAGCCCGCACCGGCCCCGCGCCTGGAGGAACGCGGACCTCCAATGCGACGGCCAGGTCCCGCCCCAGGACGACCCGAGCGGGAGCGGCGCGCACCTCCAGGCCGGAGTCCGGAGGAGCCGCCGCCAGGGCCACCGAAGCGGCCAGGGCCAGCACGAGGAACGGCAGGAAGGGCGGCGAGCGGGTGCGCACGAGCGTGCCGCCCAACTTCGCCCTCCCGCCTCGCCTCGGTCAATCCCCGGTTGCGGGGGATTCCTCGACGGGCGCTTCCGCCGGGACTTCTTCAGCGGCGACCTGCGGCTTGTCCGCGGGGCCGGTCGCCTGCCGGACGGGCGGGCTGAAGGCGGGCTTCTCCGAGGGCGCGCCGCCGCGGCCATGCACCAGCGTCTTGGTGTCGGTGCGGAAGGTGAGGTCCACCTTGTCGCCCCGCACCGCCGTCACCAGTCCCACGCCGAACGTCGGGTGCTGGATGACCTGATCCACGCTGTACGTGTCCTTCGGGCTGTAGCGGGGCGCGTTGGCGACGTCCCTGCCAGCCAGCTGCTCCTCGAAGGAGATGATGATCTTCTCCGCCCTGGTCAGGCCACCCGAGGCCCGGCTCGCGCGCGGGGTGGGAGCAGGGCGGTCCGTCGTGCCCGGGGCGCCTCGGTAGGCGTGGTCCCCGTTGCAGGTGTTACAGCGCACCCGAGCGATCTTCGTTCCCACTATCGCCAGGATGGTGTGCGCGAGGGTGAGCTTGCAGCGGGTGCAGTATGCGTCCACCTCGCCGCCGACCTTATGAGTTGCCATGTTCGTCTGAGTTCTCGGCCCGGTGCGCCTCGCGGGCACCGGGCTTGGAAAGAAAGGGGCGCGGAACATAAACGCATCGCTCCGAAGTGAGGTAGTCCCTTCGTCGCCCGCCCGCCTGGTGGTATCGCTCCCAGGCCTGGGAGGGAACACTTCGCTTGTGCCCCCCGTCGTGGCACGTAAGAGTAGGCGCCTGACCGCATGACCACGCAGACCCCCAGCAAGCCGGCCCGCGAGCCAGGGATTTTCACCCAGACGGTGGCCGGCTTCGGCAAGGGCCTCATCGACGTCGTCAGCACCATTGGCGGCGTCGTGACGCTGGCCATCGACGTGGCCCGCTGGAGCGTCCGGCGCCCCTTCCGCCTCCACAACCTGTTCGCCCAGCTGGACTTCGTGGGGGTGGGCTCCATCTTCATCGTCGGACTGACGGGGTTGTTCACCGGCATGGTGTTCGCCCTCCAGACGTCCGAGGCCTTCGCGCTCTTCGACGCGGAGAGCCTCGTCGGCCCCACGGTGGCGCTGACGCTGACGCGCGAACTGGCGGCGGTGTTCTCCGCGCTGATGGTCACCATGCGCGCCGGCTCCGCCATGTGCACGGAGCTGGGCACCATGCGCGTCACCGAGCAGGTGGACGCGCTGGAGACCATGGCCGTCAACCCGGTGCAGTACCTGCTGGTGCCCCGAATCCTGGCGGGCCTGTTCATGGTCCCCATGCTGACCATCCTGTTCAGCACCGCGGGCATGACGGGTGCCTACTTCGTCGCGGTGGGAGGCCTGGGAATCTCCCCGGGCACCTTCCTGACGCGCACCCAGCAGTGGCTGGAGCCGGTGGACATCTACGAGGGCGTCATCAAGGGGGCCGTGTTCGGCGTCTCCGTGGCGCTCATCTGTTGCTACAAGGGCTTCAACGCGTCGGGCGGCGCCAAGGGCGTGGGCCAGGCGACGACCGAGGCGATGGTGGCCAGCGCCCTGTCCATCTTCATCCTCGATTTCCTCGTGGGCATCGTGATGCACTGATGGCTGCCTCCGGTCCTCCGTCCGAAGACAACGCCGGCACGTCCACGAAGCCGATGATCGAGATCGTGGACCTGCACAAGACGTTCGGTGAGAACAAGGTCCTCACCGGCATCAACCTCAGCGTGCCCGCGGGCAGCACGTGCGTCATCCTCGGCGGCTCCGGCTCCGGGAAGACGGTGCTGATGAAGCACATGATTGGCCTGCTCCGCCCCGACAGCGGCCAGGTCATCATCGACGGCGAGGACATCATCCCCATGGGGGTGCAAAGCCTCCAGCGCGTCCGAAACAAGTTCGGCATGGTGTTCCAGGCCGCGGCCCTCTTCGACTCCATGACGGTGTTCGAGAACGTCGCCTTCCCCCTGCGCGAGCACACCCACCTGTCCGAGGACGAGCTGTACGCCAAGGTCCGCTCCAAGCTGGACTTGATGGGGCTCAAACGGGAGGTGGAGTCGAAGTTCCCGTCGGACCTGTCGGGCGGCATGCGCAAGCGCGTGGGCCTGGCGCGCGCCGTCGTGTTGGACCCGAAGATCGTCCTCTACGACGAGCCGACCACGGGGTTGGACCCCATCACCACGGACTACGTGGATGAGATGATCCTGGCGGCGCAGAAGGGGCTGGGCGTGACGAGCGTGGTCATCAGCCACGACATCTCCTCGGCGTTCAACGTGGGGGACCAGATCGCGTTCCTCTCCAAGGGCGTCATCGTGGCGCACGGCCCTCCGGAGCAGTTGCGCGAGTCCCAGCACCCGGCGGTGAAGGTGTTCCTGGAGACGTGGTTCGGGAAGAACTGAGGGCAGGGGCCCCGGGAGGCTCCGCTTTCAGGAAAATGTGGCACTCCAGATGCAAAACGTTAGAGTCGCGCCCGGCCGGTAGCCCTCGGAGTCACATCAGGTGAAGAAGCTCGTTACGCCCTTCCGTGTTGGCCTGCTGGTCATCGCCGCGGGGGCCTTTTTCGTCACCTTCGTGCTGTTCGCACGCGAAGGCGGCCTGAGCGACAGCGACTCCACGCGCGTGTGGGCCTATTTCCGGGACGCGTCTGGCCTCGCGGTGCGCGGCCGGGTGCAGATCGCCGGCATCCGGGTGGGAGAGATTGACGACATCATCCTGGAGGGCACGCGGGCGCGCGTCGTCCTGAAGATCCGCGAAGACGTGGACCTGCGCGAGGACGCGGTCGTCACCAAGCGCTCGGAGTCGCTCCTGGGCGACTACCTGCTGGACTTGAATCCCGGCACGGAGAACGCCCCCAAGCTGGAGAACGGCGGGCAGATCCGCCGGGTCATCGACACGCAGGGCATGGAGGCCATCTTCGAGTCGCTGTCGCAGATCACCTCCGACATCCAGCAGGTGACGGGCGCGCTGCGCGAGGTGCTGGGCGGAGAGCGCGGCGCCGGCTCGCTCCAGCGCATCGTCGAGAACCTCGTCCGTCTGTCGGACTCCGTGGACGCGACGGTGCGCCGCAACGCGGACCGGCTGGACGTCATCCTCGCGAACTTCGAGGGGGTGTCGACCGACGTGCGGACCATCACCCAGAACAACCAGGCCGACGTCGGCCGCATCGTCGACAACATCGAGTTCATCACCCGCGACGTGCGCGAGGTGCTCGCCAGCGTCAAGAACATCGTCGGGAGCGGGGAGGGTGACTTCAAGGAGAGCGTCGCCAGCCTGAAGCAGACGCTGACCAAGCTGGACAGCACGCTGGGCAACCTGGAGGAGATCACCCGCAAGGTGAAGGACGGGGAGGGCGCCGCGGGTGTGCTGCTCACCGACGAGAGCGTGGGCCGCGAGGTCCGCGAGACGGTGCAGGACGTGGCCCGCTTCGCCGCCAAGCTCACCGACCTCCAGACGGAGGTCGGCATCCAGAGCAGCTACCTGGCCGCCCAGGGCCGCTCCAAGAACGTCTTCTCCGTGCGGCTCATCCCCAAGCCGGACAAGTACTACCTGCTGGAGCTGGTGGACGACCCGCGCGGCACCGTGACGACGGAGACCGTGCAGACCAATCCGCCGTCCGAGGGCGACCCCGTCATCCAGACCCGCAAGGTGACGAAGGAGAGCCTGAGGTTCAGCGCGCAGTTCGCCAAGCGCTGGTACTTCACCACCCTGCGCGTGGGCCTCATCGAGTCCACCGGCGGCGTGGGCGCGGACCTGCACCTGTTCGACGACGCCCTCACGCTGAAGATGGACGCCTTCAACTTCGCGGCGGACGAGCTGCGTTATCCCCGGCTGCGCGCCACGCTGCGGGCTCAAGCGTTCGACCACCTGTTCGTCGTCGCGGGCATGGACGACATGCTCAACGCCCAGCAGCGGGACACGGCGACGCAGCGCCTCATCGCCGGCCGCGATTTCTTCGTGGGCGGCGGCCTGTTCTTCACCGATGATGACCTGAAGGCCATCCTCACGGCCACGGGCATCCCCACCCCCTGATCGGGGTTTTCACGGCTGCGCGGCTTGACGCCAGCCGTGAAACCGCGTACCCGGCACGGGCACGGGGTTCCTGGCAGGGCACCGTGCCCCCCTCTGTATTTCCAGGAAGCTCGCAATGTCCCTCCTTGTCGTCGGCTCCGTCGCATTGGACTCGGTGGAAACCCCCTTCGGACAGAAGGAGGACGTCCTCGGCGGGTCCGCCACCTACTTCTCCACGTCGGCGTCGTTCTTCACTCCCGCGCGCATCGTCGCCGTGGTGGGCGAGGACTTCCCTGAAGCTCACGTGAGCTTCCTCAAGGGGCGAGGCATCGACCTGGAGGGCCTCACCCGCGTGCCCGGCCGCACCTTCCGCTGGAAGGGCCGCTATGGCTACGAGCTGAACGAGGCGAAGACGCTGGACACCCAGCTCAACGTCTTCCAGACCTTCTCGCCCGAGCTGCCCGCGGCCTACCGCGACACGCCCTACGTCTTCCTGGGCAACATCCACCCGGAGCTGCAGGCGCGCGTGGTGGATCAGGTGCGCTCGCCCAAGCTGGTGGCCGCCGACACGATGAACTTCTGGATCCAGGGCAGCCGCGAGGCCCTGCTCAAGACGCTCCAGCGCGTCAACCTGCTCTTCGTCAACGACGCGGAGGCGCGCCAGCTGGCCGGTGAGCACAACGTCGTGAAGGCCGCGCGCGCCATCCTTGGCATGGGTCCGCAGCGCGTCGTCATCAAGCGCGGCGAGTACGGCGCGCTCCTCTTCGAGAAGGACCACGTCTTCGCCTGCCCGGCCTTCCCGCTGGCGGAGGTCTTCGACCCCACCGGCGCCGGTGACACCTTCGCGGGTGGCTTCATGGGCGCGCTGGCCACGGCGACGTCGGACATCGACTCGACGGTGCTGCGCCGGGCCATGGTGATGGGCAGCGTCATGGCCTCCTTCACCGTGGAGAAGTTCAGCCTGGAGCGCCTGCGCGAGGTGACGCATCCGGAGATTCGCGCTCGTTTCGCGGAATTCAGGAAGCTGACCCATTTCGACGACCTGGGCCCGCTGGAGCGTTGAGCGCCTGGAGGGTGAGGTGGGGTCCCAGCTCACCCACGAACTTGACGGTGGATTCAGGCCGTCTCTAGGCTTCCATCCTTTGGTGCTCGGGAAGGAAGAGGGTTGAGCGATAACCGAAAGTCCGCACGGGTACCCACCTTGCTGCGCTGCTGGTGCGAGGGAGACAACGTCACCCTGTATGCCCGCATCACGAACCTGAGCGAGGGAGGTCTGTTTCTCCGGACGAGCACTCCGCTGGCGCGAGGTGCGCGAGCGGTCCTCCGGCTGACGCCCGCGGAGGATCCCGAAGTACAGGCGGCGGCCACGGTGGTATGGCTGAGGGAAGAGGAGGACCGGGCCTACCCGCCGGGGATGGGGCTCCAGTTCGAATCGCTGGATGCGGAAACCTTGGGGCGGCTCCGGCGGATTATCTCGCAGCAGCAGAAGAACCCCGTGAAGGCGGTCTGGGCCGGCTGAACGCGGCGCCACCGACCGAGGCATCCATGCGCATCGCCGTCATCTCCGACATCCACTCCAACATCGAAGCGCTCACCGAGGTGCTCCGGGTCTCCGAGCATCAGAAGGTCGACCGCATCGTGTCCCTGGGGGACATCGTCGGTTACGGCGCGTCTCCCAACCCGTGCTGCGAGCTGGTGCGCTCGGTGGCGGAAGTCACGCTGCTGGGCAACCACGACGCCGCGGTGGCGGGGCGGATGGACTACTCGTACTACTACGACGCCGCCCGGCACGCGCTGGACTGGTCCGCCAACGTCCTCACCGACGAGAACATGGCGTGGCTGCGCAGCCTTCCGTACACGTACCGCATCGGCGAGGTGGGCTTCTGTCACGGCTCGCCCATCGACCCGAAGGCATACGAGTACATCTTCGCGCTGGAGCAGGCGCGGGAGCTGACGCCCTACGTGGAGGAGCTGCCGGAGGTGACGTTCATCGGCCACAGCCACCTGTGCCGGGCGTTCGCCATCGGCAATGGCGAGGTGAACGACGTGGTGGCCCAGAAGTTCGGCATCCGCAAGGGCTACAAGTACATCATCTCCGTGGGCAGCGTGGGCCAGCCGCGCGACTACGACAACCGCGCCTGCTTCGTCATCTGCGACACGGATGCGCGCACGGTGGAGTACGTCCGGGTGGAGTACGACATCGAGACGTCCGCCCAGAAGATCTTCGACGCCGACCTGGCGCTCAACTTCGGCAAGCGCCTGTTCCTCGGCGTTTGACGCGGCGCCTTCTGAAAACTGGGCACGGCGTGGGGAAATGAAATAAACCGGGTGCGTGCGCCCCCAGGTCCTCCGAGCATCCCTCCGGCCCTTCGCGGCCCTTGTTTCCGCCCTCCTGCTGGTGTTGTCGGCCTGCCGTCGCGAGCCACCACCGCCGTCCGCTGAGTACGAGCAGGCCACCCGCCAGTTCCGCGAGCTGTATGCGCAGAAGCTGGATGACGCCTATCTGGACCCGCAGATGGGGTCCATCGAGGCGAAGCTCCAGCGCGTGCCCCAGGACAGCCTGGATGCGCCCTCCGCGCAGGAGCTGCTCCAGCGCATCCAGAAGAACCGGGCGCGCATGCAGGAGTCCCTCGTCGCGAGGCAGAAGGCCGTGGCCAGCGCCCACGAGGTCGTCCCGAACGCGCCCTCCACCACGCTGGCACCGCCGCCGCCTCCTCCTCCCGCCGAGGCCGTGGACGCCGGTCCTCCAGACGCCGGCCCGGTGAACGGCCCCCAGACTGGCACCCCGGCGAACGAGCTGGTCGCCGGCTTCCGTGGCTGCTTCAAGCGTGGCACCCCCATCAACGTGGAGGGGCGCGGCATCCGGGACGCGTGGGAGCTGACTGACAGCACGGCCTGCCGCCTGGAGTACCCCGGACATCCCGACACGGTGCTGATCGTCGAAGAAGGCCGGGTGTTGATGTTGTTGCCCAAGAGTTCCGTGCGGACGGTGACGCGGACGCTGGATGCCGGGACGGAGCCCCCCGCGGGGACCGACGCCGGCCGTTAGTCAAAGACGCCCCATGAACGAACAGACCTTCATGAAGTTGATGCGCGTGTTGCCCAAGTCCGCCCTGTCGACGGCGGTGGGCATGGCCACGCGAGTGCCCATTCCCGCGCCCGTCCACCAGGCGGCCATGCGGGCGTTCGCCAAGTCCTACAACGTGGACATGGCGGAGGCCGAGCACCCCATCGAGCACTACCCCACGTTCGCGCAGTTCTTCACGCGCGCCCTCAAGCCGGGCCTGCGCCCCATCGACCCGGACGAGAAGGCCGTGGTGTCCCCGGTGGACGGCCGCGTGTCGCAGGTGGGCTATTCCGAGCACGGCCGGTGCCTGCAGGCCAAGGGCATCGAGTACACGGTGGACGAGCTGCTGGGTGACGCGGAGGCGGCGAAGCCCTTCCACGGTGGAGCCTGGACGACCATCTACCTGTCGCCGCGCGACTACCACCGCATCCACTCGCCGCTGGCGGGCACCATCACCGGCTATGCGTACATCCCCGGTGAGTTCTGGCCGGTGAATCCGGCGTCGGTGAAGAACAAGCAGTCCCTGTTCTGCGTCAACGAGCGGCTGGTGACCTACCTCCAGACGGCGGCGGGGCAGTGCGCCGTGGTGAAGGTGGGCGCCACCTGTGTGTCGCGCATCAAGGCGTCCTACGAGGACATCACCACGCACACGGGCCAGCCGGGCAAGGTGCACCGGTATCAAGAGGGCTACAAGGTGGAGAAGGCCGGCGAGCTGGGTCGGTTCGAGATGGGCTCCACCGTCATCCTGTTGTTCGAGCCCGGCCGCGTGAAGTGGGAAGCGAGCCTCCAGGAAGAGGCGGTGCTTCGGCTGGGGCAGCGCATTGGAGTCATCCCGTGAGTCAGACGCTCAGCGCCGTCAAGGGTATGAACGACCTGCTGCCAGGCGAGATTGAGATCTGGCAGCACGTGGAGGGCCTGGCGCGAGAGCTGTTCGGTCGCTTCGGTTATGGGGAGATCCGCACGCCCATGCTGGAGGACACGGCGCTGTTCGTGCGCAGCGTGGGCGAGGAGACGGACATCGTCGGCAAGGAGATGTACACCTTCACCGACAAGAATGACCGCAGCCTGTCCCTGAGACCCGAGGGCACGGCCCCGGCGGCGCGCGCGTACATCGAGCACTCCATTGTGAACAAGGAGCCGCTGACGCGCTGGTTCTACACGGGGCCGATGTTCCGGTACGAGCGGATGAAGACGGGCCGCTACCGGCAGTTCTATCAAATCGGCGCGGAGGCCTACGGTTCGAAGGAGGCCGCCCAGGACGTCGAGGTGATGGACATGGTGGCCCAGTTCCTCCAGAAGCTGGGGCTCCAGGACATCACGCTCAACCTCAACTCGCTGGGCGACGAGACGTGCCGGCCCGCGTATCACGCGAAGCTGGTGGAGTACCTGCAGGCCCACCGCGAGGAGCTGTGCTCCGACTGTCACCGGCGCATGGAGAAGAACCCGCTGCGGGTGCTCGACTGCAAGAACCCGACGTGTCAGGCGGTGGCCGCCAAGGGCCCCAACGTGCTCGAGTTCCTGTGCGAGCCGTGCCGCGCGCACTTCGATGACGTGCAGCGCAAGCTGACGGCGCTGGACATCAAGTTCGTCGTCAATCCGCGCATGGTTCGTGGCCTGGACTACTACACGCGCACCGTCTTCGAGTTCATCGCCTCGCACCCCGCGCTGGGCACCGCCAGCACGGTGGGCGCCGGTGGCCGCTACGACAAGCTGGTGAAGAGCCTGGGGGGGCCGGACGTGCCCGCCGTCGGCTTCGCGTGCGGCCTGGACCGCCTCGTGCTCCTGCTCAAGGAGAGCCAGCAGAAGTTCGGCGCGACGCCAGACCTGTTCATCGCGGTGGCGGATGAGGGCTCGCATGACGCGGCCTTCACCCTGGCGAGCCGGCTGCGGCGCGACGGCCTTCGCGTGGACTTCGACACGCGCGGCGGCAGCCTCAAGAGCCAGATGAAGCGCTCGGACAAGAGCGGGGCGCGTTTCACGCTCGTGCTCGGGGAGTTGGAGCGCACCAGCGGGCAGGCGAAGCTCAAGCAGATGGCCGGAGGGGAGCCCATCCCCGTGGCCCTGGATGACATCGCGCGGACGGTGCGGGCCCACTCGGCCGCCCCCCGGGCGGACGCCTCCAGCGCCTCCTGAGTTTGTAGTCGAGGGAATTCAGGACTCCCCGTGATTCAGTCCAGCCCGGAGGGGTCTTGTAACCTCCGGGAAATTCAAGGGGAATCCAAAGGGACTCATTCGCGCCGCCCTGGCCGGTGGAGTAGACTGGCTCGGAAATGTCGGGTGAGTCCCCCACCTCCGCTTCGCCTTCGGCCTTTCGCTGGATTCCCGTACGGGGAGACAGCATGTGGCCATCGTTGCGGGCAGGGGACTTCGCCGGTGTGGAGCCGTTGTCTGGCGAAGCTCGGCCGGGTGAGGTGGTGCTGGCGCGGTTCGACGACGCGCTCGTCCTGCATCGGGTCCGCGCGGCGGGGAAGGGCGTGCTGTCGCTGCGCGGGGACAATGCGCCGGCGGAGGACCCTCCGATTCCCGCATCGCGCATCCTCGGGCGCGTGACGTGTGTCCGGCGAGGCGCGGTGGAGCTGGGCGCGGAGTGGGACCGGGGGCCGTCGCGGCTCGGTCGGGTGCGCGCGGTGGTGCGGGGCAGGGTGGCGCGGTGGCTGGGACGGGGAGGGCGCTCATGAGCGGCGACTTCTCGGCGGACCATCTTCCGCGGCGACGGGTGGGGGCGGAGGGACAGCGCTTCGGCGCGGACTTTCTCCTGCTGGACGCGGAGGGGCGCACGTTGCGTGGCCTCAACGCGACGGCGGTGCGAATCTGGGAGCTCAGTGACGGGACGCGCTCCGCGCGCTCGGTGGCCGACGTCGTGGCCCGCGAGTTCTCCATGGACGTGGGGCAGGTGCTCACGGACACGTTGCGGTTTCTCACGGACCTGGCCCGACTGGGCCTGGTCGACGAGCTTCAGGAGGTACGGTGATGCGAGCGCGCATTGCGGCGGGCTGCTCGGCGGCGGCGCTGCTGCTGACGGCCTGTACGGAGAGCGGAATCTCTCCCCGGGTGTTCGACTGGACGGATGCACCCGCGGAGGGCACGCCGCCCGCCGTGGAGCCCGTTGCCCCCACGGACGTGCTGGGCGAGGAGAGCGAGGCCGCCCGGCCTCCGACGGCTGAAGCCGCGGAGGGAGAGCCGATGCCGACGCCCGTCTCAGGACACGCGGAGGTGGTGGGGCTGGACGCGCATGGCCTGTCGGACGTGTCCCAGGTGGACGTGGACCTGACGGTGAGCGGCGTGCGTGGCAAGGGCCGCGTGGAGGTCGAGTTCGTGTCGCCCTCCGGCCATCCGTACGAGCGTCGCACCTCCGTGGTGGAGGCGAAGCCGGACGTGACTCGTACCGTGCGCTTCTCGCTGCCCGTGGCCGGAACGACGGTGGCCACCTCCGGCATGAGCGGGACGTGGCAGGTTCGCTTCTTTCTCGACGGCGCGCCGCTGACCACGGCCGCCTTCACCCTGGAGCCGTGACGTGAGGCCTTCCGCCATGATTCCCACGCTGAACGCCCGCCTCGCCGTGCTCGTCGCGGTGCTCGTCCTTCCTTCCGCCGCACTGGCCCAGAGCACGACCCGCGCCGCCGTCTTCACGACGCTCGCGGAGCCCGGGGAGACCCAGGCGACCGTGGTGATGGATGAGGTCGCCGAGTTGCGCGTCCAGGTGCGCAACAACACCCGGAGTACATCGCCGCAGTTCCGGCCCATCAACCAGGTGTCGTTCACCCTGCCCACCGGATACACGCTGCTGGAGAGCCCGGCGCCCGCGGGTTGGGTCGCGGACCACTTCATCACGACGCGACAGGTGACGTACAACATCCCGGTCAACTGCGCGCTGGCGGACGCCGGCCTGATGCAGAACGAGACGGCGACCTTCACCCTGCGGATGATTCCGCTGGTGGGCACCACGAACGCCGCGGACCAGCGGTTCACGGCGCTGACGGCCCACGAGTCCTGTGCAGGCTCAGCCGGGTCCTTCGGCACGAACCGGACGGCGGACGCAGCGGAGTGGCGGCGCGTGGGGCTGTCCACGCGGGTCGACATCCAGCCACGAGTTCTTCCCGTGGGCGACGACCTCACCGCGCGCCTCGTCATCGAGAACCGGACCAGCCAGACGGCCGCCCAGAACAACATCACGGCGGAAGGCCCCAGCACCGGCGTGGGCGGTGTCTCGTTCGAGGTCGTCGAGGTCCAGCCCGCCAACTTCCAGGTGAACATTCCCCTGCGCGGCGCGGGCATCCTCTCCGCGCGGGCCACGACGCAGACGGGTGGGACGATGGTGGCCAGCGTCCGCGCCACCAGCGGGAGCGGCTCGGTCACCTCGGCCGTGGCCGACACGCCCATGGCCAATGTGGGTGTGCTCGCGGCCTCCGGTGACGTGGACAACGTCCAGGCCTTCGTGGGCGAGACGGTGAAAGTGCGGCTCAGCGTCACCAACACGTCCACCACCGCGTCCTATCTGAACGTGACGCCCCGTGCCCCCGTCTTTGTGGGCACTGCCGTGGCGGCCCTCGCCTCCGGCCCCAATCCCGCGAGCGTGTCGCGCCTGGCCCCCGGCGCTTCCGCGCACTTCATCTGGAGCTACACCCTCACCGGCGCCGAGTTCTCCGACTTCGCCTTCGATGTGCAGGCGGATGCGACGTTGAACGGGAGCGCCGCGACGACCCAGGTCGTGCGTTCGGGACAGGGGCGCATCGTGACGCATCGCCTGAAGGCGAGTCCGTCCGTGCTCGTTCCGGGCGTGCCGAACCAGGCGGTGGTCTACACGGTGCAGAACCGGGGGACGCTGCCGCTCGAGCAGGTCACGTTGCTCCGGCCCGCCGCGAACTTCTTCGCTTTCGTCAGCGGCAATCCGGCGGCCCCGACGGGGTGGTCCATCTCGAGCAATGCGGCGAGCTTCACCTGGACTGCGAACAACAATGCCGCGCGCATCATGCCCAACCAGGAGCGCGCCTTCACCGTGACGTACGCGACCGTCGGAAACGTCACCGCGCCCACGGCGTTCCGCCACCGGATGCATCTGCCTCTCGCGTACGCGTCCGAATCGGCCGCGCGCATCGAGGCCCCGGTGACCATCGCCACGGGCACTGCGCCGGAAGTCGAGCGGCTCACCGCGGTGGCTCGGGATGCGAGCGTGACGGTGACGTGGGACAACCCCGCGGTTCACAACGGCGTGCTGGTGCTTCGCTCCGCGGGGGCCGCACCCAACACTCTGCCGGTCGCCGGTCGGACCTACGCCGCCGGCTCGACCCTGGGCAACGCCACCGTCGTCGCCTCCGAGAGCTTCACTTCGACGTCGTCCATCACCGACACCACCGTCGTCAACGGCACCACGTACCACTACCGGGTGTTCAACACGGATGACGTGGGGCGGTACTCGGCGGGCAGCCGGCCCACGGCCTCGGCGGCGCTCATCGCGACGCCCCAGGCTCGCGTCGGCGCGGCGCCGTTGTGGTGCTACTCGGTGGGCCTCGATGCTCGCCTCCAGCCCATCACCGAGCTGGGCGTGGGCATCTTCAGCTCCTTCAACGACTCGGTCGTCGCCAACCTCACCAATGTCACCACGCCCTCGGCCGACGGTGCCGAGCGCTGGCGTCCGCTTCCGCTGTCGGGCCTCATCGGCAGCCGTTTCCCGGTGGTGCCGCTCAATGGCCTGGCAGGCCAGTACATCCTCACCGCCGACCAGTCAGGTGTCGCCTACGCGCTCAACGCCACCACCGGCACGGAGCTGTGGCGCTGGGACAACACCGGCGCACCCATTGGCACCATCCAGTCCTTCCCCGTGACGCAGCTCCACGACTACGCGAACGCCGCATACAAGGCCGCGCGGCCGAACCTGGACCTGGCGTTCTTCGCGACGCGACTGGCGAACCCGGCCCTGAATCGCGTGGTGGCGCTCAACGCGCGCACGGGCACTCCGGTCTTCACCTACCAGCCCGGAGACCTGGGCATGGTGAGTGGCGGCATGGTGGTCGACTACACCACCAACCGCCTCTTCATCGGCTCGAAGACGCATGGTGGATCGACGGCCTCGCTCCGCGTCCTGGACACGCTGACCGGCACCGAGGTGACGCGCCTCTCCCTGGGCGACCTGGAGCACAGCCTGGTGCGCAACGCCGTGGCGAATCAGATCTTCGCGACCAACAGCGACGGCGTCGTCCACGCCATCGACGCGGGCACCCTGACGTCTGTGTGGAGCGCGAATGTGGCGACGCGCCCCTCGCCGAGCACGCCCGCGTTCACCAGCTTCGTGCGGCCCCTGGGCGGAGGCTTCGTGGCCAGCCTCGCGAGTGGCAGCGTGGAGTTCTGGGACCACGTGACGGCTGGGGAGACAGCACCCTCTCAGGTGTGGACCACGCCCATCGCGAATCCCTCCGGCACCTTCACCCTCAACTCCAACGGCGTCGTCCGCATCTACGTGGGCAGCTCCGACGGGAAGGTGCATCAGCTCGAGATGATTGGCGGCGTGGACTCGCAGCAGGTGTCCATCGGCGACACGCAGCTCATCGGCACTCCGACCATCGACACCACCGTTTCCCGACTGCATGTGGGCTCTCAGGACGGCCGCATCTGCGCCTTCCCGGTACCGTTCCCGTGAAAAATCCCTCGACTCCTTCGTCCTCTCCGTCGCCGTCGACGGAGGTTCCTCGGACTGCTTCCACCGAGACCGTTTCGCGCTACGAGGCTCCCGCCATCCTGTGGGAGCAGCCCTTCGTCGCGCTCGCGGCCATGTCCCAGTGCAACATCCCCGGCGAGTCGGAGTGCACGCCCTGAACGCATCGGGAGCCGGCCCGTCCGGTCCCCAGCGCTCCGGCGGTTCCGACGAAGACGGCCTGGAGACGTCAGGCCCATGGCTCTCCATCGCTGGATGGACCGTGGGCCTCCAGGTGCCAGACTCCCGTGTCCGGGAGCTGCTGCACCGCTCCCTGGCGGGCTTCGTCATTGCTCCACCCTTGGCCGGTGTCCGAGTCTGCCGGCTGCGCGTCGCGGCCCCCTCCGTGGCCCGCCCCGAGCCGACGACCCGCGAGCTGCCCCGACCCTGGCGCGAGCAGGATGGCTCTCTCCGACTGGAAGGGGAGGACTACTCGGCGAGACTCGACGCGGACGGCCTCCGTGGTGAGGTGGTCGGCGCGGGTCGCTTCCCCGTGGAGGTGGTGCTGCGGGTGATGCTGGCGGCGGACCTGGCGCGTCGCGGTGGCCTGTTGGTGCATGGCGTGGCGCTCGTGCATGGCGACGGGGCGGCGCTCTTCACGGGGCACTCGGGCGCGGGCAAGAGCACCCTGGGTGGGCTGTGGATGGACGCGGGCGAGGCGCTGCTCTCGGATGAGCTGGTGGCGGTCTGGCCCGATGCGATGGAGGGCTCATGGCGGGCCGCGGGGACGCCGTGGAACCTCGGGTTCCCACGTGTGGCCCGGCTTCGCGCAGTGGGGACGTTGGCCTGGGATTCGAGCTCGCGCTGGGAGCGCCAGCGTGCTGGGGACGTGGGCCGGGTGCTGGTGCACAATGCGCTGTTGTCGGAGGCCTCCTCCGAGGGACGCGGTGCGCTGCTCGCCTCGGCGGGGAGGTTGCTGACGGACGTGGAGCCGGTGCGTCTGGTGTTCTCGCGAGATGCGTCCGCCGCCACCGTGGTGCGTGAGGCCCTGGGAGTGTCGGGACATGGGTGAGGCACAGGAGGGGAGACCGACGTTGACGGTGCTGGCCGGGCCGACGGCGTCGGGGAAGACGTCGCTGGCCATCGAGGTGGCGCGTCGCCTGGGTGGGGAGATCGTCAGCGCGGACTCGCAACAGGTGTACCGGCACTTCGACGTCGGCACGGCGAAGCCTTCGACGGAGGAGCTGGCCGCGGTGCCGCATCACCTCGTGTCCGTGGTGGACCCGATGGAGACGTTTTCCGCCGCCGAGTACCAGCGCCGAGCGGACGCGGCCATCGCCGACATCACCGGACGCGGTCGGCCCGTGGTCGTCGTGGGAGGCACGGGGCTGTATCTGCGCATCCTGCTTCACGGCGTGGTGGACGCCCCGGGAGCGCTCCCGGAGCTGCGCGCGGAGATGGATGCGCTCGCGGCGGAACAGGGGCGCGAGGCCGTCCATCGCCGGCTGGCGGAAGTGGACCCGGAGACCGCGGCGAAGCTGCCCATTCAAGACCTGGTGCGAGTGGTCCGCGCGCTGGAGATCCACGCGCAAACGGGCGTGCCCGCCTCCGAGTTCCGCAAGGCCCATGCGTTCGCTCCGGACCGGTATCCCTTCCGGTTCTACGTGTTGGACCCGCCGCGAGAGGAGCTGTACGGCCGCATCAACGCGCGCACGGAGGCCATGTTCGCGTCCGGGCTCGTGGAGGAAACCCGGGCACATCTGGAGCGAGGCCTGGGTGATGCCGCCCCGATGAGAAGCGTGGGCTACGTGCAGGCACGTGCGGTGGTGGAGGGCCGCCTGTCCGTGGACGAGGCGATTCGAGACACCGCGCAGGAGACGCGGCGGTACGCCAAACGCCAGCTCACCTGGTTCCGCAAGGAGCCGGGCGCCGTCTTCATCCAGCCCCCGTATGCCTCCCTGCGCGAGAGCACGCCGAGCGCACCGGGCTGAAGTCACCCTCCAGGGAGGGGCGGGGAGGGGAGGAGCGGGAAGTGAGGCCGTTGTCCCCGTGCTCCGAGGCACCCATGTTCGCCGCTGAATCTTTCCTCCAAGGGAGGCGGACCGACATGGACACCAGTTACAAACGTGAACCCGCGACAGGTGACAGAAGCAAGGCCGCCTCGGCGGCCTGGGGACCGCCATTCGTCCTGGGGCTCTTGATGGCCGTCCTCGGCTTCGTCGCGCTGGGGGCCTCGTTCCTCACGAGCCTGGTCTCCGTCATCCTCTTTGGCGCGTTGCTGGCCGGAACGGGCATCGCGGAGATTGTCTCCTCGTTCCGTGTCCGCAAGGCCGGCGGGCCCTTCTGGCTCTACCTGCTGAGCGGCGTGCTCTCCACCGTGGTGGGCTTCTTCGTGCTCGTGTATCCGGCGGCGGGCCTGGGGGCGCTGACACTCCTGCTTGCTGGCTACTTCTTCGCCAGCGGCCTCTTCCACGTGGTGACCTCGCTGATGGACCGGTATCCGCAGTGGGGCTGGGACTGCGCCTATGGCGCCATCTCCATCGCCCTGGGTGTCATTGTCATGGCGCAGTGGCCGGTCTCCGCCGTGTGGTTGGTGGGTACCCTGGTGGGTATCTCCATCCTCATGCGTGGCATCGCGCTCATGGCCGGCTCGCTGGAGCTGCGCCGAGGCCTGCGTCGCATCGCCACGTAAGCGGGCGCTCGCGGAACGAACGAGGGGCACGGCGGCCAGGAGGCCCCGTGCCCTTCCTCGTGGGCAGGCGGCGTCGAGCACGCGTCACCCCGTCACGCCTCGGTGCGGGCACGGTGAACTGAAAGGCACCGTGCCGAGCGCAGCTCCCTAGGAAGCGGCGTAGCGGTCCGAACCACCCGCATCGGTCGGCTGTCGCGTCGTCGCGTCAGCCGTGGTGCTGGGCGAGGCCAACCGGCCGGTGAGGATGCGCAGCAGTCGCTCCGGATCCACGGGCTTGGGCAGGAACGCCTCGGCCCCCGCGTCGAGCGCTCTCTGGCGGACGTGCGGACGATTCAAGCCGCTCATCACCACCACGCGCGTGCTTCGCGTGAGGGGGTGTTGCTTCAGGCCTTCGCACAAGCGCAGCCCGTCCACCCAGTGCAGCACGACATCGAGGATGATGGCCGTGGGCGGCCGTCGCGCCACGGCGCAGAACAGCGCCAGCTCGTCCGCGAACGACACCACCTTGGCGCCCGTGCTCTCCAGCAGCGCCGTCAGCGCCTCACGCGCGTCGGGGTCATCGTCCACGACGTAGTACAAGTCGGGCTCCAACTCCGGCACCGCCATGGGCACGGGCTCCATCGTCGTGCGCAGCCAGGAGCCCACCACCTCACGCAGGCCCGCCCAGCGCATCGCCCCCAACAGGGCCAGCGGCGTGGGAGCACTCAGGCCCAGCACTCCACCCCCGTAGACACCGGACGACGTGCGCCGTCCCTTCGCCGCGACGAAGGCCCCAGGCGCTCGCTTCCCGGCGCGCCGCAGCCACGACGCCGCGCGGGCTCCGGCCGCCGCGTCCTCCATCAGCTCGCACAGGCCCTCGCGGACGTAGCGACGCTCCAGGGCCGAGCCATCCAGCCCACCATCCAGCAGCGCCACCGCCGCCCGGCTGCATGAGGCCAGCGTCTCCGACAGCCCCACCTGGAGCGGATGTCCGAACGCGGCGGGGCCCACGGCGATCTGTCCCGGCGCCACCAGCGTGCGCCCCGGCCCGTAGGGCAACCGGGTCGGCTCCAGCGCGGCCAGCTCGAACCCTTCCTCCAGCAGTCCATCGCGCGCGGCCATCATCAGCGCCTGGCACAGGTCGGCCGGCGTCACCGAGGGGCCAAAGGCCAGCGCATAGACGGAGTCCGCGCCCGGCAGGAGGAACAGCCCATCCACCGTGGGAAGCGGCGCCACCCACAGCCGTGCGACGGGGGCGATCTCCAGCCGCGGCGAGGCATGCCGCAGCCGTGCCTGCACGGCCGCCACCGTGGGCGCGGGGCGGAAGCCCGGGAAGAACGCGTCACCCATCATCGGCCCCGCGCCACCGGCCAGGGCCACCGCATGGAAGCGCTCTCCGCCTCCCTGCGCTCGGACCACCAGCGGCCCGGCGCCTCGCACGGACGCGGGCGCATCCGGGGCCGCGGGTTGACGCTCCACCCGGTCCACGTGCCGCTCGAGGAAACGTGCGCCCTGGGCGCTGGCCGCCGTGGCCAGCACATCACGCACCTGGGCCAGTCCTCCTTCTCCCTGGGGCCAGCCGTCCACCACCCAGAGGCCACCGGGGGAGGCGGTCAGCAGCTCGCGACGTCCCTCGGCGATGATCTCCACGCCCCGCAGTTCGTGGGCGCGCCACTCGGTGGGGATGCGACAGCCCAGCGCGGCCAGGCGAGAGCGACACTCGGGTGTCAGCACCGCGGGAGGCGCGGTGCGCTCGGACAGTCCCCCGGAGTAGACGCGCACATCGAGCGTCAGCCCCCGTGCCCTGCCGTTGAAGAGCAGCGAGGCCGCCAGCCCCGCCCCCGCGATACCGCCCCCGACGACCGCCACCCTCGAACCGCTCGTCAGCCTGTTGCCCAGAATCATCCGCGCCCTCTAGCTTCCCGCCGTCGCCTGCTTCGTCCCGCCCCGCGCTCAGTGTCGTTGCACGGGCGGCGCGAGCGCCGGACGGCCGAACACCACGACCCGGTCACGCCCTTCGCGCTTGGCCTCGTAGAGGGCCGCGTCCGCCGCCTTCATCAGCGCATCCGTATCGTCCCGGGGTGTTTCCAATGTGTGGTCGGCGATGCCGACACTCACGCTCAACCCGAAGGAAGCAGGGCGGCCGTCGCTCTTCTGCACGCCGACGGAATGCAGCCCGGTGCGGATGCGCTCGGCGAACACCGCCGCTTCCAGCGCCGTCTGGTGGGGAAGGAGCGCCACGAACTCGTCGCCGCCGAAGCGCGCCGCGAAGTCCGACTCGCGCAGATTGCCCTTGAGCTGGTTGGCCAGCGCGAGGATGGCCCGGTTGCCCACGTCGTGCCCCATCCCGTCGTTGATGGCCTTGAGGTGGTCCAGGTCGATGACCACCACGCTGAGCGGGTAGCCGTAGCGCTGGGCCCGGCGCAGCTCCTCTTCGAGCCGCACGGTGAGGGCCCGGAAGTTCGCCAGCCCCGTGAGGGCATCCGTCTGGGCGAGGATCTGAAGCCGCCGCTGCTGTTCGCTCTGCCGCAGCGCCCGGTCGATCCGTGCCATCAGCTCCCTCGCGCTCGCCGGCTTGTGGATGAAGTCCACCGCCCCCATCTCCAGGCAGCGCTCCAGGGTGGCCTCGTCCGCGTCCCCGGTCAGGAAGATGACCGGCGTCGACTCCGTGCGGGAGTCCCGCTGCAGCGCCTCCAACACCGCCAGCCCATCCCCGCTGGGCAGGAATCTGTCCAGGAGCACCAGGTCGGGACGATGTTCGCTCGCCAACTCCAGCCCCACGCCCGCATCCGCCGCGCCCAGGACATCGAAGCGCGAGGCGAGCAGGTCCGACAGGCTCTCCAACACGCTCGCGTCATCCTCGATGACCAGGAGGAGGGACCGCTCCGAGGTGCGCCCTCGCCGTTGCATGAACCTCTCCGCTTCGTTGATCTCCCGATGATTCGCGGTCCAGAGGTCTCGGATGCCACGCCCCACCAGGTGCTCTCGCCGCCCCTGCGCCCCACGCGCATCCGCCACCGCCCGGTCCTGCGAGCACCCATCCCCACCCGCAACCTTCACCCGAGACCTCCGGCCGCCAGGCCCGACTGCTGTGCGCGGCGGGTGTCATCCCCGTCGGCGCGCGTGGGCGAAGAGCAAGCAGCATGCCCTTGGAGCAGGCATGCGGCCGGGAGTCATTTCAGGGGGTTGCGATGCGAACGCTTCCTCGCGACAAAGGCGGATCGGAAGTCGTTCCAGCGTCAGGGCAGGGGAGGCGGTAGGAATTCCCGGGCGAAGGAGGGCGCGCACGCCCCCCTCGCTCCTGGGATCAACGTCGGGTAACGAACTGCATGCGGCGTCCACCACCGCCCATGGGCGGCATCGTCGGCGGGGCCTCGAGCCCGAACTGCCACCACAGCGGCTCGTAGGGCTTCATCTTCAGCCGCTTGTCGTTCTGGAGCTGGGCGAGGCTGGCCTTGAGCTTCTCGTCCTTCGGGTTCTCCTCCACGCCGCGGCCGAGCACCTTGAGGGCCTCGTCCTTCTCCTTGTTCTGCAGGAGGCACCAGGCGTAGACGGCCCAGACGATGGCTTCCTTCTTCCCGCTCTTGGTGGCGGACTCGAAGGCGGTCTTCATCCCCGCGAAGTCCTTGCGCTGGTAGCGCAGGGCACCCTCCATGGCCTTCGCCATGTAGTTGCGGGAGCTGCCCTTGCTGAAGGCCGCCTGCGCCCCGTCATGGTCCTTCACCATGTACTTCAGCATCCCGATCTGCGCGTGAATCTCCGGACCCACCATGAACTGCCACTTGTCATAGACGAGTCCCTTCTCGAGCGTCTTCACGGCCCGGTCGACCCGGCCCTGCGCGTCCTTCTGACTGGTGGGCTGGGACTGGAGGTCCTGTTGCACCGTCGTCATGAGTGCCTGGATGCGGGTGGCGACCCGCCGGGCCAGGAAGATGAAGGTACCGAGTGCGGCGATGAGGCCGGGCACCAGGCCCGCCCAGATGGAGAAGCCGGCGAACTTCACCAGCAGCGCGACCACGATTCCCACTGCCAGCGAGATGAGCAGGTTGTACATGCGGGGGCCCTCATAGCGATGTGCGTCCGGCACCGCAATCTTCGGATGCATACGGGCGACCGTCGCGGTATACGTCTGGCCGCTTCCGTAACAAACGGCCCTCTGTCGAAATTGGTAGACGAGGCGGACTCAAAATCCGCTGCGGCTGACCCCGCGTCCCGGTTCGAGTCCGGGGAGGGCCACTTCCCGAAAGGGGTGGGTGACTGGCAGGGCATCGCCGGTTCCCCCGCCTGGGACCGTGGAGGACGTGCTCCGGTCAGGGGCGTTGGAGATACCCCGAGATGAAGGTTCTGCTGGTCGAGGACGACGCGAGCCTCCGGGAAGGCATGGGTGAGCTGATCTCCGACCTGGCGGAGGTGCGCTCGGTCGGCGAAGTGAGCTCGGCGCTGGCGGCCCTCGGCCAGGAGCGCTTCGACCTCGTCGTCACGGACCTGCGCATCGGCGGCGGAGAGTCGGGCGGGCGCTCGGTGCTGGAGGCGGCCCGGAAGGGGCGCCAGGCGGTGGCCATCGTCAGCGCGGCGTCTCCGGAGGAAGTGGCGCGGGCCCTGAGGCCCTTCGTCCCGGATGGCGTCCTGGTGAAGCCCTTCCAGATCGAGGACATCCTCGGGTTGGTGGAGCGCTTCCTGGCCGTGCACCGGAACGTGGAGCTGGCGTCGAGGGGACAGGTTCCCTCCGAGAGTGACTGGGTGGAGTGCGCGCCGGGTGTGCACCTGGCCTCGCCGGGCGGCAAGGCGGCGGGTGCCATCTGGGTGCGGCTGGCGGCGGCGGGGCAGTGGGCCTGGTCGGCCCGGCCTCGTGGGCGGGAGGCGGCCCTGTTGCTGGAGGGCGAGCTGGAGATCGAGGGGACACGCTTCGTGGCCCCGGCGACGTTCTTCGTGGGTGCGGACGAAACGCCCGAGGTGCGCACGCCCACCGGGTGTCTCGTCATCACGCTCGGCCTGGACGGTTGAAAGGGCAGGTTGGCACCCGTGGACACTGTTTGGCCTACAACTCCGCATGATGCGGCACGTCTCGGTCGTCCCTCGCGGAGGGCGGCGACGGCGGCGTTGGAAGCGCACATCGCGGTGCTGCGGGGAGATCCGCTGAAGGCCGCGCTGGCCAATGCGCTGAGGGACGCGGATGGGCTCGGAGGCCAGGAGCGGCGCTTCGCCGCGCTCGTCGTTCGCGAGCTGTCCCGTCATCAGCGCCTCTTGGATCTGGCGGCGAAGCTTTTGGGCCACCCGCCGGGCAAACTGGTGATGGTGGAGGATCAGGCCCTGGTGCGGTACGCGCTGTGGCGGCGCATCTTCTGTGGTGAGACCTGGGCGCGCATCGGCCCGGAGGTGCGACTGCCGGGCCCCATGAGGCCGCGCACCCTGAAGGACGAGGTGCTCCAGAAGGTGGTGGAGTCGGAGCTGCCCGAGGCGCCGCTGCCGGACTCCCACGCGGAGCGGCTCGCCATGCGGTACTCGTTCCCCAACTGGCTGGTGCAGAAGCTGGCGCAGGCGTACCCGGACGAAGCCACGCTGGAGGGACTGCTGTCGTCGCTCGACGAGGAGCCCGGCCTGCACTTCCGCGTCAGGCCTCCGGGCACGCGGGATGAAGTCCTGGCGGCGCTGGTGGAGGAGGGCGTCGCGGCGGAGGCGGTGCTCGCCGCTCCGGACGCGGTGCGCGTGGTGGATGCGAGCCATCGCGTCTTCGAGACGCGGATGATGAAGACGGGGCGACTGCAAGTTCAGGACGTGGGCAGCCAGCTCATCTCAGAGGTCTGCCGTCCGGTGGGCGGCTCGCTGACGGGCCTCACCGTCGCGGATGTCTGTGCGGGCGCGGGCGGCAAGACGCTGGCGCTGGCGGACTTTGTCGGTCCCTCGGGACGGGTGCTCGCGGGAGACCGCTCCCGACGCCGGCTGGCCGAGGCGCGTGAGCGGGTGCGTCACTTCTCGCTGCGGCAGGTGGCCTTCCCGCATCCCTTGCCCCTGTCCGACGCGGACGTGTTGCTCATCGACGCGCCGTGCAGCGGCACGGGCTCACTGGCGCGCGAGCCGGATCAGAAGTGGAAGCTCACCGCGCAGGAGATCGCCAAGTACCAGACGACGCAGTCCGAGCTGCTGGAGGAGGTCTCCCGGCAGGCGAAGCACGGAGCGCTCATCGTCTACGCCACCTGCTCGGTGTTGCCGGACGAGGACGAGGCCGTGGTCGAGGGCTTCCTGGCGAAGCATCCGGAGTTCACCCTGGAGCCTGTCTCAGACGTGCTCGGAGCGGAACGGGCTGCGCTGGCGGCCCACGGGCCGTACCTCAAGTCCCTGCCGCCCAAGGTGCCAGGGGGCGGATTCTTCGCCGCGAGGCTGCGCCGGACGACGGGGCAGGGTTGACAGTCCACGAGCCCACACGCTACGCCAGTATTGGTTCTTCAAGGGGTGTCACCCACGTGGCGGCCGACGCGAAGCAGTCCGAGGTGGTGAAGCAGATCAACGAGGCCTTCCAGGCGGCGCAGGCCCGTCTGGCGCAGCTGCGCGAGGCGGTGGAGCGCAACACCGACCTGGCCCGCGCGAACGCCAGGGCCACCGTGCTGAAGGACCAGAAGGACCGTGCTCTCAAGGAGCTCGGTGACCTGGTCTACCGGCAGATCCAGAAGGGCAGGCTGGAGCTTCCCGCGGGCTTCGCGTCCGCGCTCAAGGCCATCGAGGCGGCCGAGCAGGCAGCCGAGGCGCATGCTCGCGAGCTCACCGATATCCTTCGGGAAGGTGAGGAAGTCGCCGAGCGGTTGAAGGTTGGAAAAAACGCACCGAAGCCTCAAACAGTTCTTGGCCCTGGGAACAAGAAACGGTAGAAGGCACGCACTTTCGACGTCGGGCCGCAACCCAAGGCGGCCAGCAGCAAAAGACGGGGCTATAGCTCAGCTGGGAGAGCGCTTGAATGGCATTCAAGAGGTCACCGGTTCGATCCCGGTTAGCTCCACTCTGAAGTAGAAAGGCCCGCCCGGGAAACCTGGCGGGCCTTTTTCATTTCCGATGGGCGGTCGCGAGCGATGGCCCCGGTTTCGCGCCGGGCCTCACGCGGCTTCCTTGAGTGCGTGACCGACGACTCCCCGGAGCTGCTCCGCGCTGGCGTCCCGTCCTCCGCATTCTTCCAAGCACGATTCGAGGTCTCGGCGATGTCGCGACGTGGTGAACGTGGCCCCTTCGACGCTACTCACTGTGGCGCGGCACGGGGACATGGGGACGCGATGGACGAGGACTCTCGACAGCGGACGAAGTTGGTCGGTGACTGTGCCCTGGCGAAGGAAGATGCTGCGACGTCGCGGGCTTCTCGGATATGGGGGCCCGCGAGAGGCCGAGCAATGCGCAGACACCTGGATCGAGGCGTGGCAGTGGCGCTGGTGCTCGCGGGTGGGCTGTCGGCCGCCCAGCTCACCCCAGGCTCGGCGGGGCAGGGCGGTGGCTCGACGCCGGGAACGACGGGGACCTCGGGCAGCTCGACGCCGGGGACGACGGGAACCACCGGCAGCGGTCAGTCCGGGACGGGAACCGGGACGACGGGAAGCCCCACGCCCACGCCCACGCCCACTCCCACTCCGAGCACGGGGACGCCGACGCCTGGCGCCGCCGCGCCGCAGGCTCCCGCCACGTCGACGGGCTCGACGGGAGGCACCACGCTTCCTCCAGGTCCGCCGACGATTGCGCCCGAGACGGTGGACAGCTCCACGAACCCTTCCGGGGGCCGCACGGTGTCTCCGGCGCCCATGCGAGAGACCGCGCGCGAGGCGCAGCAGGCCAAGGAGGGCGTGGCGCAGGTACCGGATGCGGACGCCCCGCCCGCCAAGGCCGCGCCCCTGACGTTGGCGCAGTTGGTGGAACGGGCGCGCGCGACGGACTCCCGCGTGGAGGAGGCGAGCGCGGAGCTGCGCAAGTTCCAGGCGCTCTACAAACAGGCGAAGTGGGCCTGGTTCCCCAAGTTCGAGATCTCCGTGGGCGCGGGAGGCCCGGTGCCCGAGGCGCGCAATGACGGCGTCGGCGGCCCGCCCACCACCGAGGCGTCCTACGAAGGAGACTGGAACCTCGGCAGGGTCGGCATGACGGTGTTCTCCTCTGGAAACGCGGTGCTGCCGCTCTACACGTTCGGCAAGCTGACCGCGCTGGAGAAGGCGGGCGCGCAGGGTCCCATCCTCGGCGCGGCGCTGCGCGAGCGGGCCCAGGACGAGGCGGGCTTCCAGGCCGCTCAGGCGTACTTCAGCTACCAGCTGGCGCGCTCCGGGGTGCAGCAACTCGAGGAGGTCTCCAAGCGACTGGAGGACGCCGCCGAGCGCATCGCCGCGCTCCTGAAGGAGGAGTCACCCCAGGTGACCCAGGTGGACACGTACAAGGTCCGCTTCTTCCGGCAGATCGTCGAGGCCAAGAAGGCCGAGGCGATTCAAGGGCGCGCGCTCGCGCTGACCGCCATCGGCGTGCTGGCAAACGCCACTCCCGGCGCGTCGGTCGACGTCGTGGAGGAAGAGCTGGCGCCCGAAGCGGAGGTGCAGCCCCCCTCGCTGGAGCGGGCGGTGGCGTTGGCCGAGCAGTACCGGCCGGAGTTCACCGCCATCGCCGCGGGCATCGTCGCGCGTGAGTCCGAAGTGCTCATCCGTGAACGGAGCTACTTCCCGGACCTCGGGCTCGCGGGATTCTACGACGTGCGATTCACCACCAGCGCCACGCGGCAGCGCAGCCCCTTCGCGTATGACCCGTACAATGATCGCACCGCGGGCCTCGGCCTGGTGATGCGGGGGACGTTCGACATCCCCATCAAGGACGCGCAGTTGGATCAGGCGCGGGCGGAGCTCGACAAGCTGCGCGCCCAGGAGAAGCAGATTCGCGCCGGCATCCGCCTGGAAGTGGCGAAGGTGCATGGCGAGCTGGTGGCCGCATGGTCTCGGGCCCGGGCGTATACGGACGCGGAGAAGAGCGCGCGTCGCTGGGTCACCTCCGCGTTCGCCGCCTTCGACCTGGGGACGGGCGAAACGCGCGATTTGGTGGACGCCTTCACGGCCTATGCGCAGGTTACAGGCGACCGGTCGAAGAGCTGGTTCGACGTCCGGTTGGGAATGGCGGCCCTCGCCCGAGTCACGGGGACGCCACCCGCCCCGGGTGAATAATCGGGGCGCCGCGTCTGTCCGCTGTACCGTCCTCCTTCACGGAGTCGAAAAGCCATGATTGCTTCCCTGCTTGCCGCCACCCTGATCGCCGCGGCGCCTGGTCCCCTCTCCGTCGTCAAGTCTGGGAACGCGGATGTCCAGAAGGCCGCCAACGCTCCCGGCGCCACCGTTGAATCCCTCGCCAGCGTCGTCGAGAAGTTCGTCGACTTCCAGGAGCTGGCGAAGCGCGCCCTCGGAGACAAGACGTGGGCCACGCTCACGCCCGCCCAGCGCAAGGACTTCTCCGAGACGATGACGGGGCTCCTGCGCGCCTCCTATGCCCAGAAGGCCATTGGCCAGGCCCAGGCCGAAGTGAAGTACGGCAAGGAGTCCATTGAGGGCACCGAGGCCACCGTCAACACGACGCTCACCCTCAAGAAGGACCAGATTCCCGTCGACTACCGCCTGTACAAGCCCAGCGCCAAGAGCGACTGGCGCATCTACGACGTCGTCACCGACGAGGTGTCCCTCGTGGACACGTACAAGGGCCAGTTCCAGAAGCTGCTGAGCACCAAGGGCTTCGACGGCCTGCTCTCCACCTTGAAGACCAAGCGGGCGCAGCTCGAGAAGGAGAACGCGGCCAACTCGGCCAAGGGTTCCACGGGCGCAACGGGCTCGGCGACGGGCGGCTCGGCGGGTCCGACGAAGTGAGCTGACGCGAACCCCGCGTCACCGAAGCACTCCAGGCCGGGGCTCCCACGCGAGGGGCCTCGGCCTTCGTCTTTTCAGGTGCGCGCGAGCTGCTGGTACGACGCGAGGGTGCCGACGAGCCCCTCGGCCAGGGCAATGGTGGGCAGGAAGCCCAGCTCACGCGAGGCGCGCTCGGTGGTGCAGGTCCATGCCGCGGCGGTCATCTCCCGCACCTTGTCGCGGTTGAGGATGGGGGTGATTCCGCGCAGTCGGGCGATGACCTCGGACCCCAGGCCAATCATGTAGCCCACGCTGTCGGGCACGGGCAGCACGGTGGGGGCCTTGAGGCCCAGCGCATGGGCCACCGCCGCGCACAGCTCTTCCCAGGTGTACTCACGTCCATCGGAGACGGTGTACACGCCGCGCGCCGGGTCGGCCTTGTCCAGCGTGGGGCCTCGCTCGGCGGCCGCGAGCAGCGCGGTGTTCAGGTCATCGACGTGGATGAGCGAGTAGCGCTTGGGCCCGAAGCCGCTCTTGAGCGCCAGCCCTCGCTCCGCCATGGGAATCACGGAGGGGATGAACTCCACGTCGCCAGGGCCATAGACCATGGGGGGCCGGACGATGACGGAGGGAACCCGGTCCGCGAGTTCGCGCACGGCCTCCTCGCCCCCCAGCTTGCTGCGGCCGTAGACGGAGACGGGCGCCGGAGGGTCCTCTTCCCGGCGTGGACGCTCTGGAGTGGACGGCCCCGCGGCGGCCAGCGACGAGCAGTAGACGAGCCGGGGAGGGCGGGACAGTGACGCCATGGCCTCCGCGACGCGGCGGGTGCCATTCGCATTGCCCTCGAAGTAGCCCGCGGGCTCCCGGGCCTTGGTGACGCCGGCCAGGTGCAGGACACAGTCGACGTCGCGCACGGCCTCCGCCAGCCCTTCGCCCGTCGTCAGGTCTCCCACGGCGAACCGGGCACCGAGCGCCGCGAGCGCGTCGCGACGAGAGCTGGAGCGCACGAGCGCCGTGAGCGAGTCACCCCGCTCGACAATGCGGCTCGCGAGCCGATGGCCGATGAAACCAGTGCCACCGGTGAGGAGGAAGCGCACGAGGAGACTCCAGGAGGATTACAGCGGGCGCTGGTAGATGCGGTACGCCTTGGAGCGCTGGCCACCCATCGACTCGATGGCGCGGTTGACGAGGTGGTTGTCCTCGAGCGTCCAGGAGATCTCTCCACCGGAGTACCCGAGGCGGTGCGCGGTGCGCAGCGTGTCCAGGTACAGGATGGCGTCCAGCCCTCGGCGCCGGTAGCCCTCCTTGATTCCGAGGGTGATGAGGCGCAGGCGACGGATGCTTCGCGAAGCGAGCGCCAGCTTCACCAGGCCGATGGGCAGGCCGAACGTCGTCAGGCGCCCGTTGGCGGCCTTGAGCGCGTGGTTGGCGTCCGGCAGCGTCATGGAGAAGGCGACAGGCTCACCCTTCACCTCGGCGATGAGCACCAGCTCCGGCCGGACGATGGTCTTCATGTCCTTGGCCAGGTGGTCGAACTCCCGGTCCGTGAAGGGCACGAAGCCCCAGTTCTTCTCCCAGGCCGAGTTGTAGATGTCGCGGATGCGCTCGACCTCGTTGGCGAAGTCCTTGAGGTTCACCGCGCGCACGGTGATGCCCTCGCGCTGGCGCATCTTCTCCGCGATGCGCACCACCTTCTCCGGCGGCTCCGCGGACGAGGACAGCTCGTAGGCGAACAGGTCCTTGGCCTTCACCAGCCCGCACGCCTCGATGAGCGACGCGTAGTAGGGCGGGTTGTACGGCATCATCACGGCCGGCGGCGAGTCGTGCCCCTCGATGAGCAGGCCCCAGTCCTGGTTGGACGAGAAGTTGGCCGGCCCGAGCATGGCGTCCAGCCCGCGCTGCTTCAGCCACGCCCCCGCCGCGTCGAGCAGCAGTCGCGCGACGCCCGCGTCATTCACGCACTCGAAGAGGCCGAAGAAGCCCTCCTTGGTGCCGTGAATCTCCTGGTGACGTGGGTTGCGGATGGCGGCGATGCGGCCCACCACCTCCTGGCCCCTCCGGGCGAGGAACAGCTCCACCTCGCCATACTCGAAGAAGGGGTTCTTCTTCGGGTCCAGGAAATCCTTGCGCTCCATCTCCAGCGGGGGGACCCAGTTGGGATCTCCCGCGTACAGCGAGGCAGGGAAGCGGATGAACGTCATCTGCGCCGCGGCGCCCCGCACGGGCGTCACCAGGACGTCGAAGGGGAGGGGAGGAAGGGCGGGCTGTGTCGCGGGTGGCTCGGCGGGCAGGGCCATGGGGGATCAGGTCCTCTCGGCGGGGTTGCCGTCGGTGCCGTTGCGCATGAAGAAGTGCGCGCCCTTCTCCAGGAGGAGGCCGGGCAGCGTGCCGCGCTTCTCCCACAGCTTCATGGGCGCGGAGCGCAGCTGACGCAGGTCCTCCGGTTGGAGGTTGGCCGCGCGCCAGGTGAGCTGCTCCACCGCGTCGAAGATCTTCCCGGCCACCTCGCGCGACGACATGCGCTGCAGCTGCTCCAGGGTGATGCCGCCCTTGTCCGCGAGCAGACCGGCGGAGCCCGCCGCCCACTTCTCGCTCGCCTTGTTGGAGCGCACGGACGTGCCCGGGCGGGCGATCTGCACCGGCTCGTACACCGTGGGGCGCGTCTCCGGAATCACGCCCAGCTTGCGGCCGATGGTCTCGAAGGTGTCCAGCACCCGGTCCAGCTGCGCGTCGGTGTGCGTGGCCATGTACGAGGTGCGGATGAGCGCGTGGCCCGCCTCCACCGCCGGCGGAATCACCGGGTTGGCGAAGACGCCCGCCTCATGCAGCGCGCGCCAGAAGCGGAAGCACTTCACCTGGTCGCCGATGTGCACCGGAACCACGGGCGACACCGACACGCCGGTGTCGAAGCCCATGGCGCGGAAGCCGTTGTGCATCTTCTCCGCGATGTCCAACAGGCGCGCGCGGCGCTGCGGCTCCGCCTCGATGATCTCCAGCGCCTTGAGCGCCGAGGCGATGGACGCCGGCGTCATGGACGCGGAGAAGATGACCGAGCGGGACTTATGGCGGATGTAGTTGATGACGTCGAACGGACCGGACAGCACGCCGCCCAGCGACGCGAAGCTCTTGGAGAACGTCCCCATGACGAGGTCCGTCTCCTTCTCCAGGCCGAAGTACTCCGAGGTGCCCCGGCCCTTCTCACCCAGCACGCCCATCGCGTGCGCGTCATCCGTCATCACCCGGGCGTTGTACTGCTTCGCCAGCTCCACGATGCGCGGCAGGTTGCAGACGTCTCCCTCCATGGAGAAGACGCCGTCGGTGATGATGATCTTCCCCGCGTTCGGATCCGCCTGGGACAAGAGCTGCTCCAGGTGGTCCATGTCGTTGTGGCGGAACTTGCGCTCGGTGGCGAAGGACAGGCGGATGCCGTCCACCAGCGACGCGTGGTTCTGGCGGTCGCTGAAGACGATGTCGTGGCGGCCGAGAATCGACGCCAGCGCCAGGTTCGTCTGGAAGCCGGTGGAGATGACCAGCGCCGACTCGCGGTTGAGGAACTTGGCCAGCCGTCCCTCCAACTCCTCATGCAGCGCCAGCGTGCCGTTCAACAACCGCGAGCCCGAGCACGTCGTCCCGAACTTCTCCGTCGCCTTGATCGCCGCTTCCTTCACGCGCGGATCCGCCGACAGGCCGAGGTAGTTGTTGGAACCAACCATGATCACCCGCTTCCCCTCGATCTCCACTTCCGTGGCGCCGTGCGACGCCTCGATGACGCGGAAGTAAGGGTAGAGGCCGGTGGCCTTCGCGATGCGGTAGTCCTTCCAATTGCTGCACTTGTCGAAGACGTCGCTCATGGTGTTCTGTGGTCTTTCTGTATGTCTGCGTCGGGGGAGGGTTTGTCGCCTGTCAGGCGGATGCATCGCTCCGGTCGCCACTCACCATGCAGGGCTCGTTCCCGAGCCGGGGGCAACCTTGCGTCCGTCGACCTCCCTCGGGGGACGCGGGGCGGTGAATAAAGAGGCCGAGAGGCAGTGTCAAGGCGCGGACTGTCGCTTGAGTCCCATGCGAGAGGCCCTTTGACGCCCGTGCCTTGACAGCACTGGCTCTTTGGTGGCACCCCGCCGCATCGCACCGTCTTCCAGTGGATACTGGAAAGTACCGTGTGTACTCGGCTGCACGTCCGGCGGCACCTGAATGACCGGCGGAAGGCTTTCCAGCCGCCCGTTGTTTGGGGGGGCTACGAATGGCCGGGAATTTGCTATGCCCGGCGTTCATCGAGGAGTGGACGGTGGCCAGGTCTCTGCGGGAACGGTGGTTCGAGGGGTTCATCCAGACGGCGGTCTCCCGGCCCTGGTACGTGCTGCTGATCTGCGCATTGCTCGCCGCGGGCGGTATGGCACTGGCGTCGCGGTTGGAGTTTCGTGGTTCATTCGTGGAACTACTTCCCCAGGGAGCCCGTGAAGTCCAGGACCTGACACGCGTGTCGCAGAAGGCCGGCGGGGATGGGTACCTGGTCATCGTCGCGAAGGGGGACACGCCGGAGCGGCTGAAGGCTTACGCGAGCGAGCTGAAATCGCGACTGGAGGCCCTGCCGGAGGTCCGCTACGTCGAGCACAGCTACGACGTGGAGTTCTTCCGCCGTCACGGGCTGTTGCTGCTGCCGGCGGAGAAGCTGGTGGAGTTGCGCACGGAGCTGGCGGCGCGGGTGCGCTACGAGCGGCAGCAGGCCAACCCCTTCTACATCGACCTGGGGGCCACGCCTCCGCCGCCCACGTTCGAGGAGATTGCCCGCAAGCACTCGCCCAACGCGCCGGTGCACGAGTACCTGGCCAACGCGGATGGCACCGAGGTGTACCTCATGCTCAAGCCCATGGGGACGGCGGGAGACCTCTCCTTCGCGCGCCGCTTCGTGGAGCTGGCCATGGGCACGGGCCGGACGCTGGCCTCGGAGCGCTTTCCCGCGGTGAAGCTGGAGGCCACGGGCAACTTCCAGAACCGCATCGAGGAAGACGCGGTGATGCGGGGCGACCTGTCGCGCGCCGGCATGCTGTCCGCGCTCATCGCGGTGGGGCTCATCCTGCTGGCCACGCGACGCATCGCGGCGCTGGCCGTCGTCGGTGTGCCCGTCGTCGTGGGCTTGCTGGTGACGTTCGGTGTGGCGCAGCTCGCCATTGGCCACCTCAACGTGGTGACGGGCTTCCTGGTCGCCATCCTCATCGGCCTGGGCATCGAGTACGGCGTGCACCTGTGCATGCGCTACTGGGAGGAGCGGCGGACGCGCTCGTCCCGCGACGCGCTGGCCACGGCGGTGCGCGGCACGTTCAGCGGCGCGCTCACCTCGGCGGTGACGAACGCGGCGGCCTTCTTCGTGCTGCTCCTGGCGCAGTTCCACGCCTTCAACCAGTTCGGATTCCTGGCGGGCCTGGGCGTGCTGCTCGCCGTCATCGCGGCCTATGCGCTGGGACCGTCACTGCTCGCCATCGCGGAGCGGCTGCGCCCCGCGCGCAAGGACGGCGCGCCCGCGTCGGCGGAGACCGCCACGTCGTCGGCGACCCCGGCTCCGGCGCGGGAGTGGAAGCGCTGGCCCACGCCCGTCATCGCGCTGCTGGCTCTCTTGGTGGTGGGCTTCGCCGCGTTCTCCGTCTCCATCGCCCCGCGACTGGGGTTCGAGACGGACATGCGCAAGCTGAAGGGTGACTCGCCGGCCTCGCGGCTGGATGACCATGTCACCGAGCAACTGGGACAGCCGCTCAACCCGGCCATCTTCCTGGTCGACGACCTGACCCAGGCGGCGAAGGTGGAGCAGGTCATCGCGGAGGTGAAGCAGCGCAACGGCGCCGACTCCGTGTTCCTGCGCACCACCTCCCTGAACGACCTGGTGCCGGGAGACCTGGAGCGACGGGAGAAGGAGATCGCCGGCATCCGGGCGCTGCTGCAGGGGCTGCCCGAGGCGGCGCACGAGGACCCGCGCCTGAAGGACTTCGAGCAGATGGTGGAAGCGAAGCCCTACGGCCTGGACTCGCTGCCCGTGGAGGTGCGCCGTCGCTTCCTGGCCACCGACGGCCAGGGCACCTTCCTGCTGCTGTTCCCCTCCGTTTCCAACTACGACACCGACGACCTGAAGCGCTGGGCCGCGCAGATTGACCAGGTGGTGGAGACAGCGACGGCGCGGGGCGTGGAGATGTCCGTCCTGGACAGCAACCGCATCGCCGCGCGCATCTTCGCGCTGGTGCGCGGAGACGGACTGCTCATTCTGTGCTCCGCGGCGGCGGTGGTGTTTGTCGTCATCCTGCTGAGCCTGCGCAGCCTGAAGCGCGCGCTGCTGGTGACGGGGCCGCTGTTCCTGGGCATGACGTGCCTGGCGGGCGGCATGTACCTGTTCGACGTGCAGCTCAACTTCATCAACGCCGTGGTGCTGCCGAATCTCCTGGCCATCGCCGTGGACAACTCCATCCACCTGTATCACCGGTACGAGGAGGAGGGCCCCGGCTCGCTCGGCAAGGTGGTGCGGCACACGGGGCTGGCGGCCGTGGTGGCCACGCTGTCGAACGCGGCGGGCTACGGCGCGCTGCTCGTGGCCAACCACCAGGGGTTGCGCAGCATCGGACAGATTGCGCTACTTGGGGTCGTGTGCACCTTCTTGGGGACCACGGTCTTCTTCCCCGCGCTGCTCGCCCTCCTGGAGCGCTGGAAGGAGAGGCAGGGCTCGGTCGCCCGGGAGGGTGCTGTCGTCCGGAGCCTGGAGCTCGACATGGCCGGTCAGGACACCGCGCCATCGGGGGAGCGGAAATCGGCGTGAGTCTCGTGACCTTCCAGAGCTTTCGTGGCTCCGTCCCCATGAATGGCCCTCGTGATGCGCAGGTCCGGCTGGGGGCGGTGGACCTCATCATCGTCATTGCGTGCTCGCTCGGGGCCTTTGTCCTGCTCGGGCCGGGACGCTGGGCGCCGCAGGCCATCCCCAACGCGGGGCTGTTCGCCTCCATGGCCGCCGGTCCGCTGGTGCTGCGGACGTTGGAGTCCTGGTTCCCTCGCCAGCGCTGGTTGACGGTCATCGCCGACTTCTGGTTGCTGCCCGTGGCGGTGCTGACGCACTCGTGGCTGTCGCCGGTGGTGGACACGCTCAACCCGTTCCTGCGCGACGCGCAGCTCGTGGCGGCGGACCAGCGCATCTTCGGGTTCCAGGCGGCGGTGGTGCTCGCGCACGTCGTGCCGCCGTGGCTCAACGACGTGTTGATGGTCTGCTACTACGGCCACTTCGTCTGGCCGTTGGTGCTGGGCATCGGCCTGTACTACCGGGCGCGGGGCGCCTCGGCGGAGTTCGACGAGTACCTGCTGGGACTGGGCCTGCTGTTCATCCTCAACTACTCGGCCTACTCGCTGGTGCCCGCCGTGGGGCCGCGCTACTTCCTGGTCGACGCGTTCAGCGGGCCGCTGCAGGGCACGTGGACGCCGATGCTGGACTCCATCATGCGCAGGCCCCTCTTCGGTCGGGACTGCTTCCCGTCGGGCCACACCGGCACCACGCTGGTGGTGCTGTTCTACTCGTGGCGGTTCTCCCGGAAGCTGTTCTGGGTGATGTTGCTGCCGGGCCTGGGGCTCATCGTCGCGACGCTGGCCGGGCGCTTCCACTACGCCACGGACCTCTTGTGCGCCGTGCCGCTGGTGATGGTGGTGGTGGGCATGTCCGCGGCCCTGTCCCGAGCGGCCCGCCAGCGCGAGAGCGAGAGAGCCGCGCGTTCCGTCCCGGTGGACGCTATCTTGCGCCCCTGAGCCCGGTCCGGCGACTGACGCCGGCCGCCAGGAGCCCCCATGTCCAGGCCCGTGTTGTCGCAGCGCGTGTCCCGGTTCGGCACCACCGTCTTCTCGGAGTTCAGCGCCCTGGCGCAGAAGCATGGCGCCGTGAATCTGGGGCAGGGGTTCCCCGACTTCGACGGACCTGACGCCGTGAAGGAGGCTGCTCAGCGGGCCATCCGCGAGGGCGTCAACCAGTACGCCATGAGCTCGGGCGCCCGGGACTTGCGGGTCGCCATCGCCGAACACGCCGCGCGCTTCTATGGGCAGACGGTGGACCCGGACACCATGGTGACGGTGACCAGCGGCGCCACCGAGGCCATCCTCGATGTGCTGCTGGGACTCGTGGACCCGGGCGACGAGGTGGTGGCCTTCGAGCCGTTCTACGACTCGTACGACGCCAACATCACCTTCGTCGGCGCCACCGCGCGCTGGGTGCCCTTGCGTCCACCGGACGCGGCGCATGCGCAGTGGTGGTTCGACTGGGACGAGCTGCGCGCGGCCTTCGGTCCGCGCACGCGGCTGCTCATCCTCAACACACCCCACAACCCCACGGGCAAGGTCTTCACTCGCGAGGAGCTGGAGCGCATCGGCGCGCTGTGCGCCGAGCATGACGTGAAGGTGCTGTCCGACGAAGTCTACGAGCACATCACCTTCGCGCCCGCCCGCCACGTGCGCCCGGCCACGGTGCCGTCGCTCGCGGACCGGACGGTGACGGTGAGCAGCGGCGGCAAGACGTTCAGCCTCACGGGCTGGAAGGTGGGCTGGGTCATCGCGCCGCCCCCGCTGCGCGATGCGATTCAGCGCGCGCACCAGTTCGTCACCTTCGCGACGGCGTCTCCCTTCCAGGCGGCCATGGCGGCGGCGCTCCGGCTGCCGGATGCGTACTTCGCGGAGCTGGCGGCGACCTACCTGTCGAGACGGGAGCGGCTGCTCGCCGGGCTGCGCGAGGCGGGACTGCCGGCGTACACCCCGGATGGCAGCTACTTCATCCTCGCGGACATCCGGGGCTTCGGCTTCCCGGACGACGTGGCCTTCTGCCGGCACCTGGTGTCGGAGGTCGGCGTGGCGGCCATTCCCCCGAGTGTCTTCTATGGGCCCGAGCATCGGCACCTGGGGCACGGGCTCGCCCGCTTCGCGTTCTGCAAGACGGACGCGGTGCTGGATGAGGCCGTGCTCCGACTGCGCGCGAAGCTGTCGACCCGACGCTGACGGCGCCGCTCCCGCGCGCGCATTGCGAGCCCCGGACGCGGTTGCTACATCCACTCGCAGGAGGGCGGCCCGGCACTTCCCGGCCGCCACGGGCGCGCGTGGACTTCTTCGGCGAGCTGTACCTGCGCAGCACGCTGCCGTTCCTCTCCGAGTCCGTCACGGCGAGGGAGGTGGACTATCTCGCGCGCGCATTCGCCGACCTCCCCGGCCCGGGGCCCGTGGTGGACCTGGGCTGCGGACATGGGCGTCATGCCGCGCGGCTCCAGGCCTCGGGGCCCTTGGCCGGTCGCGTCATCGGCCTGGAGAAGGACGCGCTCTCGCTGTCGATGCGACGCCCGGGCTTCCCCGTGGTGCGCGGAGACTTGAGGGCCTTGCCCTTTCGGGAGGGGAGCCTGTCCGGTGCGTACGCGTGGTATTCCACGCTGTTCGCCTTCACGGACGAGGAGCACGTACACATCCTCCGTGAGCTGGCGCGCGCCATGAGACGGGGAGGGCGGCTGGTGTTCCAGACGGTGCCACACGAACGACTGGCCGCGTCACCCGACGCCGCGTTCCAGCGCGGGCTTCCCGGTGGTGGCGTGCTGGATGAGGAGAGTCACTTCGACGCGGCGACGGGACGTGACGTGGGACGACGAACGCTCACCCTCGTGGACGGGCGCGTCCTGCATGCGTCCTACGCCATTCGTTACTATCCCCTTGCGGATCTCGCCGGGCTGTTGGAAAGCACGGGGTTTTCAATCTCCTGGGTGCATGGCGGGCTCGATGGCGAGCCGCTGACGCATCTGTCGGCCGACCTGATTGTGGGAGCGGTGCTGCGAGATGGCTGAGAATTCACGAGCGCGTGGAACCCTGCTGAGCCAGCTGCCGAAGCGGGTGGACGTGTACGAAGTCGGCCCTCGGGACGGACTCCAGAACGAGCTGCGCACGCTGTCCACGCGCGACAAGGCGCGGCTCATCGACGCCCTCGTGACGGCCGGCGAGAAGCGCATCGAGGTGACGTCGTTCGTGTCGCCCAAGTGGATTCCCCAGCTCGCGGACGCGGAGGAGTTGCTGCGGCTGGTGGGGCGCCGCGAGGGCGTGGTGTTCTCCGCGCTGGTTCCCAACCTCAAGGGGCTGGAGCGCGCGAAGGAGGCGGGGTTGCAGGAAGCGGCGGTGTTCATCTCCGCGTCCGAGGCCCACTCCAAGAAGAACATCAACAAGAGCATCGCCGAGGCCATGGCGGGCGCTCGCGAGGTGACGTCCGCCGCGCTCCAGGCCGGAATGCGCGTGCGCGGCTACCTGTCCACCGTGTGGGGCTGTCCCTACGAGGGCCACGTCCCGGTGGAGCGCGTGGTGGACATCTGCCGCTACCTGGTGGACGCGGGCATCTACCAGCTCAGCCTCGGCGACACGATTGGCGTGGGCACGCCCCGGCAGACGGAAGAGATTCTGGAGGCGCTCCTCCAGCACATTCCGGTGGAGAAGCTGGCGCTGCACCTCCACGACACCCGAGGCACCGCGCTGGCCAACTCGCTGGTGGGCCTGTCCGCGGGCGTGACGACGTTCGACGCGAGCATCGGCGGGCTGGGCGGCTGCCCCTATGCGCCCGGGGCCGCGGGCAACCTGGCCACCGAGGACGCCGTCTTCATGTTCCACGGCATGGGCGTGGACACCGGCATCAACCTGGACCGGCTGGTGGAGGCCGGGGAGATTGCCCAGGAGCTCATCGGCCGGAAGCTGGCGGGCAAGTACCTCCAGGCCGCCCTGGGCGAGCGCGAGAAGAAGGCCTCTCGCCGCGCGCAGACCTGAGCCATTCCCACGGATTTCGCCTGGAGCGGCTCCGTGGGTCACTCCCTCCGTGAGGGGTGGCAAGTCTGTAAAATTTCGACGGTGGTTCCGATACGAGGGCACCACTGCTAGCCTGGGTGGGAGTCGACCCTGTACCCCCCACCTGGACTTGCTTCATGACCCACACGGTCGACGCGACGGCCCTCGCGAACCGCTCGTCGGACATCTTTGACGCGCATCAATCTGCCCTCCACCGCCGCACGGACCGGATGTTCGCCGTGCTGATGGGACTTCAATGGTTGGGGGCGCTCCTCACCGCGCTCGTCTTGTCGCCACGGACGTGGGCGGGGACCTCGAGTGAAGTGCACCCTCATGTCTGGGCGGCGGGCGTGCTCGGACTCGTGGTGGCAAGCCTCCCCGTGTCACTGAGCCTGCTGCGTCCTGGGGGCGTGTCCACGCGCTTCTCCATCGCGGTGGCGCAAGCGCTGACGTCGGGGCTGTTGATCCACATCACCGATGGCCGCATCGAGACGCACTTCCACATCTTCGGCTCGCTGGCCTTCCTGGCCGTCTACCGAGACCTGCGCGTGCTGTTCATCTATTCGGGCGTGGTGGTGGTGGACCACCTGGCGCGCGGGCTGTTCTGGCCACAGTCGGTGTTCGGCACGGACCTGGTGAGCCTGTGGCGTCCGCTGGAGCACGCGGGCTGGGTGGTGTTCGAGAACGTGTTCCTCATCCTGACGTGCCTGAGCGGACGAAGGGACTTGCGGGAGCTGGCGTCGCGGCAGGCGCGGCTGGAACTGGCGCAGGGGGAAATCCAGGCGAGGGTGGTGGAGCCCCTGATGGACTCCGCTCGGGAGCTGACCGAGGCGATGCTCTCCCTGACCATCACCACCGAGGACCAGCGCCGGATGCTGTCGCGGCAGGCGCAGGCGCTGTCCGAGACACAGGTGACGGCGACGGAGATTCAGCGCACGTCGGAGGAGACCTCACGGCAGGCGGAGGTCATCATGGAGTCCACCACCCAGGCGGGCGATGCGGGCACCACGGCCCAGGCGATGATTGGCAAGAGCATGCTGGGACTGGAGGGCATCCGGTCGCAGGCGTCGGAGCTGTCCGGTCAGCTCGAGAAACTGGGCGCGCGGGCCCGCAAGCTCAACGACATCGCCGCCACGGTGAAGGACCTGGCGGACCAGTCCAACATGGTGGCCGTCAACGCCGCGATTGAGGCCGCGCGCTCGGGGGAGACGGGCCGGGGGTTCGCGGTGGTCGCCACCGAGATGCGTCGGCTGGCGCGCCAGTCCCAGCAGGCCACGGGCGAGGTGCGCGTCATCCTCGACGAAACGATGAAGTCCATCCAGGCGGTGATGACCGCGAGCAAGCGGGGCTCCGAGCGGATGTCGATGGACCTGGAAGTGGTGCGCGAGTCCGGCGAGAGCCTTCGTGGCCTCACCTCGATGATGGAGAACAGCACCGACAGCGTGCGCCGCATCTCAGCGGCGGTGGGGCAGCAGGCGGCGGGCGTCTCGCAGCTCTTCAGCGCCGTGAATGACCTGTCCGCGATGATGACGGAGACCCTGGGCCGCTTGGATTCCGCCGCCTCAGCCACCGTTGCCCTCCAGTCCGTCACCGACCGGGTGCAGCGGGTCATCCAGACCTATCAGCCCGAGTCACACCGCCCCTCCTGAGCCCTCGGGCCCAGGGCTGGATTTCACTCCCAGTAATCATACTCGGAGTGTGTCTCGCCGGATTCCCGGAGGGGCGGGCTCGGTGGCCCGCCCCCTGCCGTTTCAACGGTCGCTGATCATCGACGCCAGCTTCTCCTGGAGGCCCAGGTGGCCCGCCGCGGACTCCAGCATGCGGCGCTCCTTGCGGTCGATGCGGCCATCCACCAGGGCAATCTCGACGATGTTGCGCAGGAAGACCTCCGCCTCGGGGCTGCCCCGGGCAACCAGTCGCTCGAAGAGCTGCGGCCCCGCGTTGAGGGCCATCTCCACCTGAGACCACTCGACGTCCCAGCGTTCGGCGCACAGCTTCAGTAGCCGGCGTTCGGCGGGAGTCACGGTGCCGTCGGAGGCGGCGATGGCGGCCATCATGTAGAGCAGCCGATGCCGTTCCTGGACATCCAGCACCGCGTCCGTGCCGTTCCCCGACGAGGCCACCGCGGGCGCACCGTTTGACGGCCGAGCCACCGGCGCGCGGGCAGGCGGCGCCCGGTAGCTGCTCGCTCCCTCGCGGACATTCCACGCCTCGAAGGGCAGCGCGGACGCGAGCACCCAGTCCCGCTCACCATTGGCGAGCTGAGTGCCGCAGAACTCGCACGCCGTGGCGGCGCTGTCGGTGAGCGGCGCGTTGCACTGAGGGCAGCGGTCCGTGGACACGCCGTTCGCGGTGTTCGTCCGCGCGCCATGCTTGCGCACCAGCGTGAAGACGAAGCGCTGGGGCAGGGTGGGGATCTGCGGAGGACGCTCGTTGACGGGGCCCACACCCATGCGCGCGCTCCAGCGGATCTCCACGTGCGCGCGGTCATACCCTCGCGGGTCCACCTCCAGCAGCCGCACATCCACCGAGCCCACCGCGCACTCCAGGAACACCCTCCGCCGGCCCTGGCGACGCAAAGCGTCCAGGTCGGAGTTCAGCGTCCCGAGTGCATCCGGCGTGGCCACCTTGGACAGGCCGTTCGTGTCGCCCCGGCTCTGTGCGTCGATCCACTTCCAGAACAGCAGCGACGCGCGATCCTCCAGGACCTCCAGGTTGAGTGCAGGGTCGTCCTGCCGCGCCTGCATCAGCCCGTCCACCGTCCGGTGGTAGCGCGAGTGCTCCACGCCCTGCGTTATCTCCGTGAGCGTCCAGTCGTAGTTGCCGGAGTTCACCACCGCGTTGCAGAACTCGCAGCGGTTGGCCGCACCGCCCTTGTACGGGGCGCCGCAGTTGGGGCACTTGCCCTGGAACAGGTCCGCGCCGATGCGCGTCTGCACGCCCGGCTTGCGCACGAAGGTCCACACCTCCGTGAAGGTCTCCATCCGAGCCCTGCGCGCGGCTTCGACCGCCTGCGCATCCGTGTCGTTCGCGGACACGTCCGTGTCCCGCATCCGCGCCTGGACGCGGACCTGGATGCTGTCGAACCACTCGCTCTGCTCCAGACCGATGAGCTGGACGTCGAGCACCTCGATGTCGGTGATGGCATCGCGCATGCCCTGCGCATCCAGCAGCTTGAGCTGCACGCCGAAGCGCTGCCACGTCGCGTCCGAAAGGAAGGGCCGCACCGGCGTCATGTCGCGGCGGAACCAGGCCTGCTGCAGGTCCATGAACAGCCGGCGCACCTTGCCGAGCACGGGCTCCAGTTCGAACGCGGGGTCCTTCAGCTTGAGCGCGTTGACCCAGCCGGACACGTCGCGCGAAGTCACCTGGGTGCGCTGGTCCGCCTCGTACTGGTCCAACGCCTTGCGCGTGGTGGCCGTCGGGTGGAGGTTGCGCTTGTAGAGCCAGTACCCGACGCCGCAGATGACCAGCAGCGGAATCATCACCTTCGGGTAGCGGAACACCAGCCGGAACGCCTCGAAGAGGATCCAGATGGGAATCCCATCGCCACCGCCGTCGCGGTCCGAGGAGGGACGCGTGTAGTGCTCGCCACCACCGCCCCGGGCCAGGGCGTCCAGGGGAACGAGGGCCAGGGCCACCAGGGCGAGGGCCGAGGGCCACCAGGAGGCCCACGGGGCGAGCTGTCGGAGCACGGTGCGCGGCGAAGGCATGAGGGGATGCTAACCGTTTCCGCCTTGCCAGACCCGCCTTCCCGCCGCACTCTGCCGCGTCCCAGAGCGGCCCGCCGGGCGGGCCCTGGAAGGGGAGCGGATATGCCGGAATTCAAGGTCGACGCACGCGGTGCCATCGAGATCTGGACCATCGACGGCGAGGGCCGCCGCAACGCCATCAGCCGCGCCATGCTCCAGGAGCTGGGCGCGCTCGTCGCTCGGGTTTCCTCGGGGCACCAGGTTCGCGCGGTCGTCATCACCGGCGCGGGCGACAAGGCCTTCTGCGCGGGCGCGGACCTCAAGGAGCGCGCGGGCATGGCCGAGGACGAGGTGCGCGCGTTCCTCGACGGGCTGCGCAAGACGTTCCGCGCGATTGAAAAGAGCGACTGCGTCTTCATCGCCGCCATCAACGGCGCGGCCTTCGGTGGAGGCACCGAGCTGGCGCTCGCCTGTGATTTGCGCGTGGCGGCCCCGGCGGCCGAGCTGGGGCTCACCGAGGTGAAGCTGGGAATCATCCCCGGAGGCGGCGGCACGCAGCGGCTGGCGCGACTGGTGGGCCCGGGGCGCGCCAAGGACCTCATCCTCACCGCCCGGCGCCTCAACGCGGCGGAGGCCTTCGCCGTGGGGCTGGTGAACCGGCTCGCGCCCGAAGGGCACCTCCTGGAGGTCGCGCACGGCCTCGCGGAGTCGGTGGTGGACAACGCCCCCATCGCGGTGGCCACGGCCAAACACGCCATCGACGAGGGCATGGGCCTGGAGCTGGACGACGCGCTCGCGCTGGAGCTGCGCAAGTACGAAGAGGTCCTCAAGACGGAGGACCGGCTCGAGGGCCTGCGTGCCTTCGCGGAGAAGCGTCCCCCCGTCTTCAAGGGGCGCTGAGAAACACACGAAGGGCGGCGGCCCGCGACTCGCGGACCCCGCCCTCGTGACCCTGGTCGGGTCGGACCCTCGCGAACGAGTGGCCCGCGCGACGAGGCAGTCTCACTCGCTAGGCGCTGGCGCTCTTCTCCGGCGCCAGTCCGATGTTCTGCTTGTTCATGTAGCCCATGGCCTTGTCCTTCACCTGGCTGCGCAGGTCGTCGCCCGTCTTCGGGGTGAGCAGCAGGGCCGCCACGCCGCCCGCCACCGCGCCGATGAGGAACAGACCCAGGCTGCCCAGCCCGGCGCGGCCCGGCTTGTAGGTCGTCAGACCCACGTGCCGCAGCGCATCATCCGGCTCGAAGTCGTCCCAGCGATTCCGGGCGACGCGGGGAAGCTCGTCGAGGAGCTTGTGCGCCATCCACTTGCGGTACAGCTCGCTCTTGGCCAAACCCTTCGCCGTCCACTTCGCCTTCTTCTTCGCGAACATGCATCCCTCCTGGGCCAGTGTTGGTCGGGGACGCGCCGCGCCGCGGAGCGTCTCCTTCGAGCGTTGAAGGTAGGCAGGGGAGCCCGCGCCGCCACCCCCCGGACCCTGGGGTTCGCTCGGCGCGTCATCGGCTGGACGACAGGGTGCGTCGAGCCCTCGGTGAGAGAGCAGCCAGCCGTGGACCTTTCTGCTATGTCGCCCGGGCCATGTCCCAAGACACGAAACTGCTCGAGAAGATCGCCCAGGTGGAGAAGGGTGGCGCGCCGAAGTACCACGCGAAGAACCAGGAGGCCGGCAAGCTGTTCGCGCGGGAGCGCATCCGCCTGCTGGTCGACGAAGGCTCCTTCGTCGAGGACGCGAAGCTCGCCAACAACCTGGACGGGGAGCTGCCCTCGGATGGCGTCGTCATCGGCCTGGGCAAGGTGGCCGGACGCACGGTGGCCATCATGGCCAACGACTCCACGGTGAAGGCCGGCAGCTGGGGTGCCCGCACGGTGGAGAAGATCCTCCGCATCCAGGAGACCGCCCGCTCGCTGCGCTGCCCGCTGCTCTACCTGGTGGACTCCGCGGGAGCCCGCATCACCGATCAGGTGGAGATGTTCCCCGGTCGCCGGGGCGCCGGACGCATCTTCTACAACGAGGTGCACATGTCCGGGGACGTGCCCCAGGTGTGCCTGCTCTTCGGACCTTCCGCCGCCGGTGGCGCGTACATCCCCGCGTTCTGCGACCTGGTCATCATGGTGGACGGCAACGCCTCCATGTACCTGGGCAGCCCGCGCATGGCGGAGATGGTGATTGGCGAGAAGGTGACGCTCGAGGAGATGGGCGGCGCGAAGATGCACTGCTCCATCTCCGGCTGTGGCGACGTGCTGGTGAAGACGGAGCAGGAGGCCATCGCCGCGGCGAAGAACTACCTGAGCTACTTTCCGGAGAACTGCAGCCAGCTGCCGCCGCGCGCGGAGTCCAAGGCGCCCAAGGCCAGCGGGAAGAAGGTCGAGGAGATCGTCCCCGTCGACCAGAACAAGCCCTTCGACATGCACGCCCTCATCACCGAGCTCATCGACGAGGGGAGCTGGTTCGAGGTGAAGAAGCTCTTCGCCCAGGAACTCATCACCGGCCTTGCCCGCATCGACGGTCGTCCGGTGGGCATCATCGCCAACCAGCCCAAGTACAAGGGCGGCGTGCTCTTCGTGGACAGCGCGGACAAGGCGGCCCGGTTCATCTGGCTGTGTGACGCCTTCAACATTCCGCTGCTCTACATGGCGGACGTGCCGGGCTTCATGATTGGCACCAAGGTGGAGCGCGCGGGCATCATCCGCTCCGGCGCGAAGATGATCTCCGCGGTGTCCGAGGCCAGCGTGCCCCGCATCTGCCTCGTCGTGCGCAAGGCGTACGGCGCCGGCCTCTACGCCATGAGCGGCCCGGGCTTCGCGCCGGAGGCCACCCTGGCCCTGCCCGGGGCGATGATCGCCGTCATGGGCCCGGAGGCGGCCGTCAACGCCGTCTACTACAACAAGATTCAAGAGCTGCCCGAGGCCGAGCGCCCCGCCTACGTCCAGAAGCTGCGCGACGAGTACAAGGCGGACGTGGACATCTACAAGCTGGCCAGCGAACTGGTCATCGATGACATCGTCCCCGGTGAGCGCCTGCGTCACGAGCTGACCCAGCGCTACGGGCTGTACGCCTCGCGCCAGACGCCTCGTGCCGAAAAGAAGCACGGCGTCTATCCCGTTTGAGTAGAGAATCTTGCCCTACCCGGAAGGCCCGCTGCCTTCCGGGACCCTTTGCTATAGATCCTCCCGACCATGGACTTTGAACTCCCCGAAAGTCATCGCGCCCTCCAGTCCTCCCTCCGCGACTTCTGCGAGCGCCAGGTGAAGCCCTTCGCCGGCCAATGGGACAAGGAGGAGAAGTTCCCGATGGAAGTCGTCCGGGAGCTGGGCCAGCTCGGCGTCATGGGCATCCTCGTCTCGGAGAAGTACGGCGGGGCGGACATGGACTCGCTCGCCGTGGCCGTGGCCGTGGAGGAGATCGCCCGCTACGACGGCTCGCTCGCCCTCACGGTGGCCAGCCACAACGGCCTGGGCACCAGCCACCTGCGCGTCTTCGGCAACGAGACGCAGCACGCGAAGTACCTGCCCAAGCTCGCCTCCGCGGAGGCCCTGGGTGCGTGGGGCCTGACGGAGCCCGGGTCCGGCTCGGACGCGTCCGGCATGAAGACGACCGCGGTGCGCCAGGGCAAGAACTGGGTGCTCAACGGCACCAAGATGTTCATCACCCAGGGCACCGTGGGCGACGTTTTCGTCGTGCTCGCGGTGACCTCCCCGGAAAAGCGCCAGAAGGGCGTCACCGCGTTCCTCCTGGAGAAGGGGATGCCCGGGTTCAGCCAGCGCGCCATCCACGGCAAGCTGGGCATGCGCTCGTCGGACACGGCGGAGCTGGTGCTGGAGAACGTGGAGGTCCCCGACGAGAACCGCGTCGGCGAGGTCGACCACGGCTTCATCGACACGATGAAGATTCTCGACAAGGGCCGCATCACCATCGGCGCGCTGGCGGTGGGCCTGGCCCGGGGCGCGCTGGAGGAATCGGTGCGCTACTCCAAGGATCGCACCGCCTTCGGCCAGCCCATCTCCGAGTTCCAGGCCCTGCGCTGGATGATGGCGGACATGAAGACGGAGACGGACGCGGCGCGGCTGCTCGTCCACCGCGCGGCGCGAATGGCCGATGCGGGCCAGCCGTACTCCAAGGAAGCCTCCATGGCGAAGCTGTTCGCCTCCGAGGTCGCCATGCGCGCGGCCTCCAAGGCGGTGCAGATCCACGGAGGCTATGGCTACACCCGCGAATTCCCCGTCGAGCGCTACCTCCGCGACGCCAAATTGTGTGAAATTGGAGAGGGAACGAGCGAGATCCAACGCACCATCATCGCGAGAGAGACCTTCAAAGGGGCTTGATGGACACGGCACGGCTGGAGGGACTCGGGCTTCAAGTACGTGAGGATGTGGCCGGCATCGAAGCGGTGCTGGACCTGGAGTCGTCTCCTCTCGTCAATCCCGTGACCAAGGCGTTCATCGCCGAGGTGACCTTCCAGGTGATGGGGGACCGGCTCATCCCCATCTCCCCGGCGGCGGTGGTGGGACTCGCGCCCATCCTCGTCGGCGCCCTCAGCGACGTGGCGGATATCGAAGCGCTGCTGTCGGACGCCTTCAACGAGCACATCTTCCATGTCCAGCGTCGTTCGGCGGAGCTCCAGGTGCTGGGGCTGGTGCCGCGCGTGGACCAGGACACCCTGGAGCTGACCACCGAGGTGGTGGAGGGCGACCTCTCCGTCCTGCTCGCGGCGGACCGGCTGGGCAACTTCCGCATTGCCCGCGCCCAGCGGGACGCGGGTGAGGTCTCCGGGGGGGCGGGGCACACGCTGGAGCTGTCGGAGTTCCGCGAGCGCGCCGCGCTGACGGGGTATCTGGCGGCGCTGCTGGGTGAGCCGGCGAGCCGTCCACAGCCTTCGCCCGCGGGCGCGGGGCTGGTGCGTTTTTCAGACATCGTGGAGAAGTTTGGCGCGGAGTCGTTGGTTCCGCCCCGGAGCAGCCTGGAGCTGCTGGCGCAGTTGCAGGTGGAGGGCCGGCCGTATCGCTTCGCCGCCGCGAGGGTGGCGGGACGCACCTTCCGGGGCCTGCTGGCGGGGGCTCAGGGCAAGGTGTGGGCGGGCCGGTTCGAGCTGGATGAATTCCCGGGCATTGTCCGGATGGTGGCGGCGCTGCTGAAAGTTCGTCCCGAAGCCGTGAGGCTGGTCGGACCGGACGCGCCTCAGGAGTGAAAGACGTCCGTGGAGAAGCTGACTGTGTCGGAGCGGGTGGAGGCCCTGGAGAAGCGCCTGGGCCTGGGGTTCTCGCGCAGGGAGATCGCGCTCGAGGCCCTGACCCACAAGACCTACGTCAATGAGACGCGGGACAAGGACCTCAAGGACAACCAGCGGTTGGAGTTCCTGGGCGATTCGGTGGTGAACCTGGCCGTCAGCCACCGGCTGATGGAGCGCTTCCCAGGCATGCCCGAAGGCGACCTCACCAAGATGCGCGCCCGCATCGTCAACGAGGACGGCCTGGCCCGGGTGGCCCGCACCATCCCCCTGGGGGACCTGCTGCTGCTGGGCCGGGGCGAGCTCCTGTCGGGCGGCCGCGAGAAGAACTCCGTGCTGGCGGACGCGCTCGAGGCCGTCTTCGGCGCCGTCTACCTCTGCGCGGGCCTGGAGCCCGCCGTGGCCCTGGTGGACCGGTGCTTCGCGGAGCTGCTGGATGAGGTCTCCAGCGGCCAGGGGAGGCTGGACTACAAGACGCTCCTCCAGGAGATGGCCCACGAGAAGCTCAAGCTGTCGCCCCGCTACCGCGTGATTTCGGAGGCGGGCCCGGAGCACTCGAAGGTGTTCGAGGTGGAGGTGACGCTGGGCGACGCGCCCTTCGCCCGGGCCTCCGGCCGCAGCAAGAAGGAAGCGGAGCAGTGCGCGGCGCAGGCCACCCTGGAGCGCATCAAGCAGGACGCCGCCACCGCCGCGAGCGCCGCCCCTCCGCCCCCCGAGGGAGGGCCGCCCCCGGTGGAGGCGCCCACCCCGGAAGTGCCACCGGACGACACCTCGGCGTGAAACCCCTTGGTGGGGAAGGGGGTGGGGAATAAGGTGCCGCGCCCATGCGCCCCTCCTCCCCCCTCCGTTTGACGTTCGCGCTGGTGGCCTGCCTGGTGGCGGGTACCGCTGTCGCCGCGGCTCCCGGCAAGTGGACGAAGAAGGTGACGGCCGGCAAGGACCTCTACGCCACGCTGAAGACGAGCGAGGGCGACATCACCGTCCGCCTCTTCTCCAAGGACGCCCCGAAGACGGTGGCGAACTTCGTGGGGCTGGCCACGGGTGAGAAGGAGTGGAGGGACCCCAAGTCCGGGGAGATGTCGAAGAAGCCGCTGTACAACGGGACGGTGTTCCACCGAGTCATCCCGGGCTTCATGATTCAGGCAGGGGACCCGACGGGGACGGGCTCGGGCGACCCGGGCTATCGCTTCGAGGACGAGTTCAACAATGGCCACGTCTTCGACAAGCCGGGTCAGCTGGCCATGGCCAACCGGGGACCGGGCACCAACGGCAGCCAGTTCTTCATCACCACCAGCGCGCCTGACCACCTGACGAACAGGCACACCCTCTTCGGTGAGGTGGTGAAGGGCTACGACGTCGTGGAGAAGATTGGCGCGGTGCCTCGGGACAACCGCGACCGGCCGCAGACGCCGGTGGTGCTCACCCGGGTGGAGCTGAGCGACAAGGCGCCCGCGGGCGTCGTCATCCGGAAGGGACCGGCGGCGGATGCCCCGGTGAAGCCCCCGGTGACGCCGAAGCCCCAGGGCGCTCGGCCCGAGTCCTCCCGGTAGGTTGGCGGGACTTTAGGGCAGTGGACGTGAAACGGACCCGCTGCTTCGGCGGGTCCATCAAGCAAGACGGGAGGGCAGCATGGGAATGACGGACGAGGCCCGCGCGGGCAATGACCTTTACGCCACCTTCGACACCACGCAGGGGCAGATTGTCGTGAAGCTGTTCCCGAAGGACGCCCCGGATTCGGTGGCGAGCTTCGTGGGCCTGGCGACGGGGGAACTGGAGTTCACGGACCCCAAGACGCAGGAGAAGACGAAGCGCCCGTTCTATGACGGCACCGTGTTCCACCGCGTCATCGACAACTTCATGATTCAGGGTGGCTGTCCGCTCGGCTCCGGCCGCGGCAACCCCGGCTTCAACGTGAAGGACGAGTTCCAGTCCGGCCGCACGTTCGACAAGGTGGGCCTGCTGGCGATGGCGAACATCGGCCGGCCGCACACCAACGGCAGCCAGTTCTTCCTGACGACGTCGAAGCCGACGTACCTCAACAACAAGCACACCATCTTCGGCGAGGTCGTGAAGGGCTACGACATCGTGGAGAAGATCAGCAAGGTGGCCCGGGATGGTGATGACCGTCCCCGCACGCCCGTGACGGTCAACAAGCTGACCATCTCGACGACCCAGCCGTAGGCCGCCCGCCTGACCACCGCCCCGGGCAGATGCCGGGGGTGGTGGTCTGTTATAGGGCGCTGTTGGAAGTTCCCCCTCAGGGGCTCCCAGCCACACAGGGACTCCCAGACCACCTTCGAAGCAATGGCCTCTCCCAAGAACCACCGCAGCGGCTTCGCCGCGCTCATCGGACGCCCCAATGTGGGCAAGAGCACCCTGCTCAACGCGCTCACCGGTGAGAAGATCGCCATCGTCTCCGGCAAGCCGCAGACGACGCGCAACCGCATCCTCGGAGTCGTGACTCGCCCTGAAGGGCAGGTCGCATTCCTCGACACCCCCGGCATCCACCAGGCCAAGGGGGAGCTCAACCGCTACATGGTGGAGACGGCGATCCAGGCCGCGGAGGAGGTGGACCTGGTCCTCTTCCTGATTGAACCGCCCGCCGGCGAGAAGCCCGAGGTCAGCCCGGGCAACCGCATCATCCTCGAGCGGCTCCAGAAGCTGGGCAAGCCCACCTTCCTGGTCATCAACAAGATCGACTCCATCCCCAAGGGAGCCATCCTTCCGCTCATCGACCTGTACCGCCAGGAGTTCCCCTTCGCGGAGGTGGTCCCCATCTCCGCGCGCGAGAAGGACGGCGTGGAGCGCCTGTTCACCACGGTGCTGAGCCACCTGCCGGAAGGCGAGAACCTCTTCGACGAGGACATGCTCACCGACCAGCAGGAGCGGACGCTGGTGAGCGAGTACATCCGCGAGCAGGTGCTGCGGCACTGCCGCCAGGAAATTCCGTACTCCACCGCGGTGATGGTGGACATCTTCGACGAGTCCGAGCGCGAGCCCCGGCCGGGAACTCCTCCGGGCCAGCTGGGCGGACTCATCCGCATCGCCGCCTCCATCTTCGTGGAGCGCGACAGCCAGAAGGCCATCATCATTGGAAAACAGGGGCAGATGCTGAAGACGATTGGCACGGACGCGCGCAAGTCCGTGCAACGCCTGCTGGGCGCGCATGTGTACCTGGACCTGCGTGTCCGGGTGGAGCCGCGCTGGAGCGAGCGCCCCGAAGGCCTCAAGAAGCTGGGATACGACTGAGATGAAGCCCCTGGTAGCCATTGTCGGACGCCCCAACGTGGGCAAGAGCACGCTGTTCAACCGCCTCATCGGTCGCCGCATCGCGTTGGTGGAGGACCAGCCGGGCGTGACGCGGGATCGCCACTACGCGGACGCGCAGTGGGGTGGACGGGCGTTCACCTTCATCGACACCGGCGGCTTCGTCCCCGGCGAGAAGGACTCGCTGCTCAAGCAGGTGCGCGAGCAGGCCCAGCTGGCCGTGGAGGAGTGTGACGTCATCATCTTCGTCACCGACGGCCGGGAGGGCGTGACGGGCGCTGACGAAGCGGTGGCGAAGTACCTGCGCAAGAGCGGCAAGCCGGTGATTGTCGCGGTGAACAAGCTGGACACCACCAGCGGGCAGATGCAGTCGCTGACCGCGGACTTCTACAAGATGGGCCTGGGCGAGGTGCATGCCATGTCCGCGGAGCACGGCCTGGGCGTGCCCGGGCTGTTCGACGAAGTCGTCGAGAAGCTGCCGCCCAAGGAAGAGGGCGAGGACGCCGAGGCCCCGCCGGACGACGGCATCATCCGCGTGGCCATCATCGGCCGGCCCAACGTGGGCAAGAGCACCCTGGTCAACGCCATCCTGAAGGAGAAGCGGGTGGTGGCCAGCGAGATTCCGGGGACGACGCGGGACCCCATCGACTCGCCGCTGACGTACAAGGACCGCAAGCTGCTCCTCACGGACACCGCGGGCATCCGGCGCAAGAAGACGATTGCCCACCAGATCGAGAAGTACTCGGTCATCGCGGCGCTCAAGGTGATGGAGCGCAGCGACGTGGCGGTGCTGCTGATGGACGCCACGGAGCCCGCGGTGGACCAGGACGCGAAGCTGGCGGGCCTGGCCGAGGAGCGCGGCCGGGCGCTGGTCATCGTGGTGAACAAGTGGGACCTGATCGACGCGGATCAGCGCCGCCAGGAGGCGTTCCGGGAGTCGCTCCGGCACTCGCTGAAGTTCGTGGGCTACGCGCCCATCATCTTCACGTCCGCGCTGACGGGCTCCAAGGTGGAGAAGGTCATGGACGCGGCGGTGGAGCTGGCCGAGCAGTTCCGGTTCCGGGCCCCCACGCCCCAGCTCAACCGGCTCCTGGAGTACATGGTGGACAACCACCCGGCGCCCATCGTCCGGAGCAAGCCGCTGCGCCTGTACTACATCACCCAGGTGACGTCGGCGCCGCCGACGTTCGCCCTCACGTGCAACCATCCGGAGGGCGTGCCGGACATGTACAAGCGGTACATCACCAATCAGCTCCGGAAGACCTTCGACCTGCGCGTGCCCATCCGGCTGGTGTTCCGGGAGCGGCCCGGACAGGCGAAGCGGGCGGCTCGAAAGAGGCCGAGCCATCAGGGGAAGCACTGAAGCGTCCGTGCGTTGACACTCGCGGCGCGCGCTCCGTACAGTGCGCCGCTCTTCCGCTCTCCGACAGGGTAGAGCACCGAAGCGCAGAGAGAGGTTGACCGACGTGGCTGGAACCAAGACCGAGAAGATTCGCCAGCAGGAGCTTCGTCAGCCGGACACCTTCCAAAAGGTCGGCGCTGACGCGCGTGACTGGCTCATCCAGCGGCAGAAGCTCATCGGCATCGCCGTGGCCGTCATCATCCTGGGCGGCGTGGGTGTGGCCATCGCCAGCGAGGTGTCCAAGCGCGGCGAGGCGCAGGCCGGCCAGGCGTTGGGCCAGGCGCTCGCCGTGCTGGATCGTCCCGTGGAGGGCGTGCAGCCCGCGCAGCCCGGCGACACCGAGACGCCTTTCAAGAACGTGAAGGAGCGCGACGAGGCGCTGGTGACGGCGCTGTCGGACTTCCGCAAGGAGCACGGTGGGACGCGGTCGGCGACGACTGCGGCGCTGTCGCTCGGCGAGGCGCAGTTCCGCCTGGGCCGCTTCGCGGACGCGCAGACCGCGTTCAGCGACTTCCTGAAGGGCGCCGCCCAGAACGACCCGCTCCGCGCGGGCGCGCTGGAGGGACAGGGCTACGCCTTCGAGGCGGAGAAGAAGTACGACGAGGCCATCAAGTCCTTCGAGCAGATGGGCGCGGCGGGCGGCGGTGAGTTCCTGGCCGGCATGGGCGACTACCACAAGGGTCGGATGCTCATCGCGCAGGACAAGAAGGACGAGGCCGCGGCCGTGCTGTCCAAGGTGTCCACGGACCACGCGAACACCACGGCGGCGCGACTGTCCAGCGAGCGGCTGGCGGTGCTGGCCTCGCAGGGCGTGAAGATCCCGGCCCCGGCGCCCGCGCCGGCCGCCGTCACTGACGCGGGGTAGCGCGCACGTTATGAAGAAGCAGCTCGTGAGCTGGAGGCGTTGGCTGGGGAGTGCCGTGGCGGTCGGTCTCCTGGGCGGTTGCAGTACCCTGCCGCGCTACGGCAATCCGGAGCTGCCCCGCACGGAGCTGGCGCCTCCGGTGGACTACTTCTCGGTGGACTGGTGGGCGCCACTGGTGGCGCCCACCCTGCTGGAGTACGCGCCGCGCGAGGTCGCCTCGCCAGCGTACGACGCGAAGAGCAAGACGGTCATCGCGCTCACGCGGGATGGCGTCATCCGCGGCGTGGGTCCGGACGGTCAGATCAAGTGGTCCAAGCGGACGACGACCCGCTTCGCGGCGGGGGCCCAGGTGAGCGACGGCGTGGCCTTCGTTCCCGGGGGTGACGGCACCCTGTACGCGCTGGACGCGGCCACTGGAGATCAGAAGTGGCAGTACGCGGCGGGTGAGTCGCTGGCCACGGTGCCGGTGATTGCCGAGGGCCTGGTGTTGGTGGCCTCGGAGAGCGACACCCTGTTCGCGGTGAAGGTCGAGGACGGGGTCTGGGCCTGGCAGTACCGCAGGGACCCGCCGTCGGGCTTCACGGTGCGAGGCGCGTCGACGCCGCTGGTTCGCGGCGGCAATGTCTACGTGGGCTTCTCCGACGGCTACATCGTGTCGCTGAACATGAAGGACGGCGGCGCCAACTGGGAGAAGTCGCTGTCGGGAAGCGGCTCCGAGTTCCTGGACGTGGACACCACGCCCGCGCTGGATGACCACGGGCAGCTCTACGTGGCGTCGTACAAGAATGGCCTCTTCGCCCTCGAGGCGGAGTCCGGAGAGCTGGTCTGGACCAGCTCGGTGTCCGGCATGACGGGGCTGCTGGCGAAGGGGCAGATGCTCTTCACCGTGGGCGACGGCCGCGTGGACGCCTACCTGGCGGAAGACGGACGGCTCCTCTGGTCGCACCCCCTGGGCGAAAGGTCGGGCCAGACGCCCGTGTTCTCCAAGGGAATGCTGATTGTTCCCATCCAGCGGTCGCTGCTGTTCCTGGACCCGAAGACGGGCCAGGCGCGCGTGTCGTGGAACCCCGGTGACGGCGTCTCCGCGACGCCGTTCGTGGCGGGCTCGAAGCTGTTCGTGCTCTCCAACAACGGATGGCTCTACTCGCTGGACTTCAACGGGCTGAAGGGGTGACCACGGTGGCGACCCGGACGGTCCGCGTGGTGGCGGCGCTGATTCCAGGTCGCCTCGACGCCCAGCGCTTCCTGGTGCAGCAGCGGCTTCCGGGTGGAAGCCGCGCGCTCCTGTGGGAGTTTCCCGGTGGCAAGGTGGAGGCTGGCGAGACGGACGAAGCCGCGCTCGCCCGGGAGTGTCGCGAGGAGCTGGATGTGGAGCTCTCCGTGGGCCGGCGGCTGTGGGAAGGCCGCCACGAGTACCCGGACCTGACGGTGGAGCTGGTGCTCTACGCGGCGCGGATGCTCTCCGGTGAGCCGAAGCCGTTGGGCGCGCATGCGCTCGAGTTCCGGACGCCCGGGGAGATGCAGTCCCTGCCTTTCTGCGAAGCGGACATTCCGCTCCTGGAGGAGCTGGTGGCGGGAAGGTTGGGCGCGCTCGATTGATGCTCCAGCGGACGTTCCAGCACATCCCCGGCGTGGGCCCCTGGCGCGAGAAGGACCTCTGGGCGCGCGGCTTCAAGACGTGGGACGACTATCCGGCGGCCGGCGAGGGTGTGGCCATCACCCGGAAGACGGACGACATCGCGCGGGAGCGACTCGCGCTGGGTCGTGAGGCGCTGGAGCGGAGGGATTTGCGCCGGCTGGCGGAGCTGATTCCGCCCCGTGAGCACTGGCGGCTGTACCCCGAGTTCCACCAGGACGCCGTCTACTTCGACATCGAGACGGATGGCCGCGAGGCCCAGGCACCCACGGTGGTGAGTCTGTTCGATGCCACGGGCCTGCACGTGTTCATCCAGGGCCGGAACATGGACGCGCTGCCGGAGGCCATGGCGGCGCGGCGGCTGTGGGTGACCTTCAACGGGTCCACGTTCGATGTGCCGGTGCTGCGCAACTACTTTGGCGCGGGGCGGTTTCCGGTACCGGACGCGCATATCGATCTGCGCTTCGTCACGCGTCGGCTCGGACTGGGCGGCGGGCTGAAGGAGATCGAAGGAAAGATTGGCGCCGAGCGTCCGCCGCACATGAAGGGCGTCAACGGCTACGACGCCGTGCTGCTGTGGCGTGCGTATACGCGGCGCGGTGACGTGGAGGCGTTGCGGTTCCTGGTGGAATACAACCTCTACGACTCCTTCCAGCTCCGGACGCTGATGGACGTGGCCTACAACCGCGGCGCCGATGACTTGAATCAGGACGTGCCCCGGCTGCCCGTGTTCGAGCGCGGCGAAGTGCTGTACGACGTGAGCCGGATCATCCTGGAGCTGGGCCCCACGGAGCGGGACCTTCAGACGCTCGAGCGCGTCCGGGCCGAAGAGCAGTTTCCCTGAGTTCCTGAGCAGGGCGGGCAGGGTGCCTCGGCGATTCGCCCCCCTGGGACTCTCTTCCGGTGAACAACCGGCCTCATGGGTTGCACCGCGCCCGTGGAATGCGTCCAGGAGTCGTTTGTAGGGTGAACCGAACCCGAGACGGAGGACCGCAACCCATGAGCGACCCGATTGACCCGACAGAAAGCTCCGAGGTTCCCCAGCGCGGCTCGGCTGGAAAGAAGGCCGCGCTGGTTGGCGGCGCGCTGGTGGCGGTGGGCGTTGGGGCCGCCGTCGCGCTGGGCCTCTTCGAGAAGGAGCCGCCGCCCGTGGTCGCGGTGGCTCCGATCATCGAGGACGCAGGTGTGGCCGCGCCGGTAGCACCGACGGCTTCGCTTCCGGAGAGTGACGGCCGGGTCCGGGAGATGGCGAGCCGGATGTCGGAGGAAGCGGAGCTCCAGCGCTGGCTCCAAGAGAAGGATCTGGTGCGCCGGGTGACGGCGGCCGTGAACAACATCGCGGAGGGCGTGAGCCCCCGGATGGTGCTGGGTTTCCTGGGCCCGGCGGATGGATTCCAGGTCGTCGAGGGCAAGGACAAGTCGGTGACCATCGACCCGCGAAGCCATGCTCGCTACGACCTGGTGGCGCGAGTGTTCGGCACCTTCGACGCGCAGGTCGCCAAGAGCATGTACCGCGACTTGAAGCCGCTCATCGACCAGGCGCATGGCGAGATTGCTCCGCCGGGACAGACGTTCGATTCGACGCTGAGCCGAGCCTTCCAGCATCTGCTCGCGGTTCCGGTTCCGGAGGGCGCCGCGCTGGAGGTCCAGCCGCAAGGAGCGCTCTATGTCTATGCCTCGCCGGAGCTGGAGGGCCTGAGCCGGGCGCAGAAGCACTTGCTGCGGATGGGGCCCCAGAACATTCGGGTCATCCAGGCGAAGCTCCGGGAGCTTCAGGGCGCGCTGGGACTGCCTCCGGTGGCCGCCGAGGGCCCGTAGCGAGCCCGAATGTTGATGGGCGGCCGGGCTCTCTGGATGGAGCCCGAATATTCGCGGTAGCGATCCCGAATGTTCAGGGGCGACCCGGGCAAACCGGGGCCCGAATGTTCGCGGCCAGGCTGGAATGTTCATGCCGGCCCAGGGCGTGGCCAGGAGCATTCGAGGCGGCACCGGGAACATTCGGGGCCGCCATGAGGCCCAGGACTAGCGGCGCTTTTTCTTCTTGGCCGGCGCTGGAGGCGGTGCCGGCTTTTCCTTTTCGCCGGCGATCAGGAACGTGGTGCGGAGTTCCTCGACGTCGCGGCCCAAGGTGTCCGTGAACGCGGTGCCGGTCTGGGCATCGACGACCAGGGTGTACTCGAAGCCGGTCTTCAGGGGCTGGGGCAGGACGATGCGGTAGACGAGCCCGGTGTCGGATTCCTCGGCGACGTCGTCGGAGACCATGGCTCGCTCAGCGGCGTCGAAGAGCCTGACCCGGTAGTTCCGGAGGCCTCGTGACGCGGTCAGCTCCAGCGTCGAGGTCTGCTCGATGACCGGCTTCTCGCCAGGGTCCAGGGAGATCTCCGCGAGGCCCGCATCGGGAACCTGGGAGCGAAGCGCGAACGTGGTCGGCGGCGGGGCCTTGGGCGCCTCGGGAACTTCGGCGACGCCAGAATCCGGCGACGGACCCGAGGTCTTGTCCGGGCATCCCGTCAGCGCCAGCAGGCCGCAGCAAAACGCGGTGGTGACCGCGGTTCGTTGGAGGAAACGCATGCCGGGCACGGTACGCGGCCACGGTGGCCACGAGAAGCGAGGACTCGATGCGGGCATCCAGGCAGCCAGGCCCATGGTTCACCCCTGTCCTCCCTCTATCGGAACGTCCGATAACGGTTGCCTTATGGCAACTGGCCACGCTAAAAATCCGGGACAGCGCGAAAGCCACGACGCACGTACCGTCCGCCGAAGCGGACGCCCATCCACGCCGTGACGAGGCGAGCGCACATCTTCCGGTTCCGGGGCCTGAGTGACGGCCCGCGTTGGTAGCGCAGAACCATCGACATGCCGCAGGAGTTGGTAGCTCCTGTCGTGCCTAGGGCCCGGGCGGGGACGTCTATCCCCACCGGGCCCGCCCTTTTTGCGGGGCGGGTGTTGCAAGTTACGCCTGCCCAATGGGGATATTCAAGGGGAGCATGCCCCGCCGGCCGTACTCGGCTCGGCGGTGTCGTTTTGACTCATGCGGGGACAGGGCGTGGCGACACTGCACGATTTGTCAGCGTCCAGTTTGCCGGGCCCACCGTCTCGGAGCTGGACACGTCTGGCGATGCCTCGCGTGTCCCGCCGAGCTGCTCGCGGAGCTACTGCGCGCTGCGCATGATGCGGACCGCGAGGAGCGGCGCGCGACGGGCCTCCAGGTCATGGTCACATTGGTCTGCCGTCATTGCTCCACGCCCATGCTGCGCAATCCTGGGAGTGTCGTGCAGTGGGCCGCGTGCCCCTGCCCGCCGTAGCGAATTACCGGTCAACGCTCGTGGGTGGACGACGTCCTCGCGGGAGCGGCGTGTAGCAGCGTCCGGTGTGCTCGTAGCTCGCTGGTGGGCAGGGGGGAGACGATGCCGCGAGCAGCCAGCACGCGCCGTTGCGCTCCAGGTGGCTCGGGGGGCAGGGCGGGGGCGCCCACTCCGGGTCGGGCCGCGACGGGATGGTCAGCCCTACGCGCAGCTCGCCCGGCGCGGCTTGATGCACGTCCACCAAGTTACTCCCCCCGTCCACCAGCTCGGCCAGGTCAACGGGAGCGGCACGCGGCGCGGGCACAACGGCCCCCAGCGCCAACACCAGGGCCAGGAGTGCCACCAGGGCCAGGATGACGGCTTGGCGCCGCACGCGAGCTGGTGGAGCTGGTGGGCGGCGACGCGGGGCAGGTGCTTGGGGACAGGCCATGTGGCTCGTGCGAGTCGTACCACGCGTGGCCCACGCCACACACGAGCGCTACCCAGCAGGGCGGCAAATCCAGTCGTGACTTATGCAGCCGGCGTTGCGGTGCTATCCGGTTTTGCGTGTTTACCTTAACGCCCCCCTGGAGCCTCGGACTGGCCGCATCCCTCGCGCTGATGGGGTGCGGCTCCGCGACGATTGGTGCCGTGGGGCCGCAAGCAGCGTCCGCCAAGTGGGAGGGGCCACCCGTCACGACGCCTGATGGGGGCACGGTCCGGTATGCCATCTACTACGGCCCCTGGCTGTGCTCGGCGCGGTGGATGACTCAGTGCGAGCGCCGCTGCGCCTCCGAGGGCCACGTGCTCGTCGGCTGCATCTGGCTCGCGGACCTCAAAGGCGACTGGGCCGGACGGTGGGCATACCTGCCCGCAGAGGCAGGCACGCGCTACGCAATCACGCACTGTTGCTGCGACTACCCGGTGACGGACCCCACGCTCACGCGGCGCCAGTGGGACAACGCGCGCGACAACTACCGCCGTGACTGGATAGCCGAGTTTGGCGGGTGGCCGCAGTCCGGCGGACGCAACTGGCCCGGCCACCACGTCCGCGACCTTGGGCACGGCGGACACCCGACTGACCCGCGCAACGTGTTCCCGGTCCCGGACGCGGTGCACACCATCATCAACAGCGCCTATCCCCAGTGCTACGCACGAGGCAGTCGGTGGAGCACCGTTGGTCCAGACCGGCCCTACCTCGATTGAAGCCATGACGCCGACACTCGCCCAGCTCATCGACACCGTGGTGCGCGAGCACTACCCGCACCCGCCCGCGACGGAGCACGAGATTGCGGAGTTTGAGGCCCGCGCCGGCTGGCAGCTCGGGCCCGAGCTGCGCGCCCTCTACACGCGCACCAACGGCGCGGAGCTGTTTGTGCCGCTCCCGGACGCCCGCTACTCCATCCTGCCGCTTGCCGAGCTACAGCGCGCCCGCGTGCGCATGCGCGGCATCGACGACGACACCATGGGCGCTGCATCCTGGTGGACGCTCGTGGACTGCCAGGACTCGGACTTTGTCCTCGTCGACGTAGCGGGGCCCGCGCCGTACCCGATGCTCGACGCGTACCACGGCACGTATCCTGAGGTGCGGCAGGTCGCGGCCTCGCTGCGTGAGTTTTTGACGCGCGCGCTGGCCAGCAACAACCGCCTTTACTGGCTCCAGGACGACTAGGGCCGCAGCTCGCGCCACGGCCCCGTCACTACTGCATCTGCGTATTGATTTGTCGTGCCGTCTCAGAGGGGGGCGGGGCAGAAATGGTGCTCGGCCTGGCCAAGCTCGAGGAGCCGGCAACGCTGTTACTGGTGCTGCCCGCGGGCGTCCGCCGGGCCCACGTCTTCCACCGTGGAGCTCGCCGCCAGCGACGGCAGCGCAACGGGCACCCACGTGTTGCCCTGGCGCATCAGGCCCACGCTCCGCTCCTGCTGCGCGTCGGCGGGGCGCGGCACCACGTCCCCATTACTGTCACGCGGGTAGGCCGGCAGCCCGGCCGCCTCGCACACCTGCGCGGCACTGTCCGTCGCTCGCTGCACGCCGCCGTCAGGCAGGTACGTCGCGAGCGCGCCGACCACAGCGCACACCCCACTCAACACCCAGGCCACGACTCCATAGCGCTTCGTCATGTTGTCACCTCGTGGGGCTCGTGGAACTCCACCGCCGCGCCCCGCGCCGGCAGGTGGGGTGCAGCGATACTTACGGGTCCGTCCGAGGCAACCGGCCGAAAGGGAGACCCAACGCGGTGCCGCAGAGGTGGACCGCGCCGCGCAGCCACGTAATCGCGGCGTGCTGCTCCTCGTGGCGCTGCGTGGCCTCCTGGGCGCTCGCGGCATGGGCCGCCTTGAGCGTGGCGTGCTCGGCGCGCAGCTCGCGCAGCTCGCGGGCATGCGCCTTGAGCTTGCGCGCCACGAGGCGACGGTTTGAGACGATGACGGACAGCGGTCCGATGGCGCACGACACGGCGAGCTGCACCAACTCACGGGTTTCGGGGCTCATGCCTTGTTCCCTCTCTTGTTGAGGAGCGCCACCACCTGGGCCGTGTACTTCTCTCTGTCCGCCAGCCCGTTGGTGCCTCCGTTTATCTTCTTCGTCACCGCCGCGATGTCTGCGACAGAGGTCCCCTTGTCCGCGATGGGAGCAATGTCGCCGTTGCCCTCGCGGAAGTACCAACCCGCGATGCGAAAGCCGTGCTTCGGGTCGGCGGCCAGCTCGGGCACGTTGACCAGGTCAAGCCCCAGTGCCTTGCCCGCCCGCGTGTAGTTGGCGAGGCCCGTCAACTGCGTCGGCCCCCGGCCGATGTACGAGAGCGCCCGTGCCACGTCGCCGCCGTTGCCGAGGTTGGGGTTGTTGGCGTAGCGCTGCACGTCCGGGCCAATCTCCTTGAACGCGGAGAACTGCCAGGACTCATGGAGCCACTGCCCGAGCGCATGCGCGATGCGGTTGGGCGTAGTGATGCCCCACTCCCGCAGGGCCTCGTTGAGCAGGGGTAGGTACTGCCGGCGCTGCTCGTCGGTCAGGCGCGTTGTCGGCGTGAGCGCCGTCAGTTCGGCCAGCGTGATGAGCGGCGTGGGCTTGCGCATGACCGCAGCCGTGGCGGCGGTGCCGACCGCAGCCGCGACGGCCAGCAGCACGGGGAAAAGCTCTTTCGGCGTCATGGCTACCTCTCCACGTTGATGGTGATGGTCCGTTGCTTCGGCGCGGCACGGGGCCGCGTCGCACCACCTCGGCGCGCAGCAGGGCGCACGTTGGAGAGTCGCGGCTTGGGCGCCGGCTGCGCCTCCGTGCGCTCGATGGCCGCGCGTGTGGCCGTGCCAGCCGCGCGCGCAGCGGTGCCCAACGGGCTCGCCTTGGCCACGGCAGCCGCCCCGCGCAGCGCGAGGCCCAGCGGCGTGTTGCGCAGCCCCTGCCACGCAACCGCAGCTCCGCCCGTCACGACCACCGCGCCACCCACCACGAGCGCCGCCTTGACCCACCAGGGCCAGGGGCCCACGACGGCGCGGCCGAGTTCCGCCGCCGTCTCCACCACCGCAGCGCCCGCGTCCGCCACCGTCTCCACGGTTTCCGTTGCCGTCTGCCGCGTCACCTCCCACGTACTCGCGGCATGAATCTCACCCATCGCGGTGGCGAGGGTGCTCGCGAGGCTGTCGCCCTCGCCAATCCACTGGGCGAACGCGTAGGGCTTGCCATCCGTGGCACGCACGCCCGATTGCGCCCACTGCCAGCGCTCACCACGCCAGCTCGGCACACGGTCCTTCACTTCGGACAGCGCCCCGATGATTTGCTTCTGCACGTCGTTGACGAAGAGGTCTCGCGCGACGCCGAGCGGTGTCCAACTCGGCACCCAATCCAGGAGGTTGCTGGCCAACTCCCGTGGGCTCGCCGCCTCCTCGGCCCGCTTGAGGAGGTCCGCCACCTTCGCCAGGAGCGCCTCCGCCGTCGTCCGTTGTGCCTGGGTGAGCATGGCTAGTAGCCCGTCACGCGGATGCGCATGGTCAACTGCCCGGACGCGAACTCCGACGCCATCCACTCGTTGCCCGTGCATGCGAGCCGCACAGCGATGCCCACGGGGAGCATCGGGGACACCACCGTGTCCGGCTCCACGCTGTTCGCACCGCCAGCACCGCCCAACAGCAGGGTGTGCACCGCAGTCAGCGCGAAGCCGTCGGACTCGTTGCGGTACGTGGTGCTGGCAACGCCAACGTCAGGCGCTGAGCCAAGCTCGATGGACGCGTATGGCCGCGTCGTACTGAGCTGCGCGAACAGGTCCACGGTTGGCTTGATGATGCAGTCAGGGAGAGCGACTGAGGAAAGCGCCACCAGCTCGACAGCCACGGCAACGCGCGAGTAGCCGCTGACATCAAGCGGCAGGTAGGGGCATTGCGTGTAGAAGCCGGGCTCTCGCGCCTGCGCGAGAAACGGCGCCACATCGTCACCGGTCACCCACAGGTCCGTGTCCAGGCCGTCCCACCACTGCGCGGTGAGTTCCGTCGTCAGTTCGGTCAGCGTGGGCCCCGCCGATTCAACAACGACGTCGACCAGCACATGGGTCGGGTGCCGAACCATCATCGAGCGGCGGTTGTCGAGCGCGGGAAACGAGCGCGGCGCCGAGTACTCGGCCGTCTCTGCCCACAGGTCGAACTTGTCGCCGTCCTGCAACCCCACGAGCTGCACGGACCAGATGCGTCCGCCAATCCGCTCCAGCGCGCCTGCGTGCAGGAGGCGAGGGTGGACGGCGTCATCGTTGATGATGGCCTTCACTGGGAATTGCGTCCGGACGGTCCCAACGGCCGCGATGAGGATGGCGTCGCAATCGAGGTTCAGCCACGTCGCTTTCCCGCCGCCGTACTCGATGGCCTCCGACTTACCGATGTGCTGGAGCATTTGAGAGTCTCAGGGTGAAGTAGTGAGGTCAGGGGAAAAGGTCGAAAGCTTGGTCAGCCAGGCCGAGGATGGTCGACAGCGCACCGGTGCCCGCCGCGATGTGCCCCCAGATGCCTCCCGAGGGCGTGGCGGGTTTCGGCGCCGTCTGCGCGGGCGGCGCCGTCTGGGCCTGGGGCCGCGTGGCAGCGGCGGCCTGCTGCGCGAGCTGGGCCTGGAGCAGCGCGATTGCCTGCGCAGCCTGCTCGGCCTGCGCCTTGGCATCGGCGGCCTGCGCCGCCTGCGTCGCCTGGGCCTGGGCCGCCTGCGCGGCCTGCATCTGGGCCTGCGCCGCCTGCAGCGCCTGCTGGAGCTGGGCCGCCGTGGCATCGGCCTGTCTCGTGTCCGGCTGTCGCGTCAGCGCGTACGCGACGGCCCCGCCCACCCCCAGGGTCGCGAGCCCCAGGACGATGGGGAGAGTGTTGTTGGTGGTCTGGTTGGCCGGCATGTCAGTACTCCTCCAGGCCCGCCCAGAGTGCGGAGGGGCTCACGGTGTTGCGGGGGTTGATGGGCGTGGGCTCGACACCATCGCCGCCACGCGGCGGCGCGGGGAACTTGTAGACCTTGGCGGGTGGCGTGCGTCCGTCCACCGGCGCGAACATGTCCGGGGGCAGCGGCCCAGGGCGGCCCGGCGCGAAGGATTGAGGCGTGGGGGCACTCCACTGCGCCGTGTCCGTGCCACCGGCCCACAGTCCGCTGCTCGCGGGCTGCTGGAGCGGGCCCGGCAGCGTGAGCGGTGCAGTCGTGACTTGCATCGGCACCACGGTGCCCTGCTTGCCTGCGGCAACGCCCACGACCTGCGCGCCGTGCTTCCGGCGAGACTCGACCGCGAGCGCCAGGCCAAAGCCCAGGACGATGCTGCTCGCGCTCGCGATGATGAGGGTGTGTCTCATAGTTCGGCCTCGTCAGTGCGGCCCTTTCGGCCGGGCGGCACATCGGGTGGGAGTGGTTTGGGCTTCGGCGGGGGAGGGACGGGCTTCGGTGGCGGCGGAGGAGGGGCGGGCTTCGCAGGAGGAGGAGGGGGCGGCGGTGGGGGTGGCGGCGGGGGAGGAGGCGGCGGCGCGGGTGGCGGCAGAGGCTCCTCCAGCTCCCGGTCGCGCGGGTCTTCGTAGGTGCCGTTGCGCCTGTCCTGCTTTACGCCCGTGATGTAGCCGCCGACGCCCAGGCCCGTGTCGCGCTCAATCTGCGCACGGTTGCGCTTCTCCTCGCGCACGCGCCGGTACTCCTCTGCAACCTCGGGCGGCAGCAATGGCTGCACCGTCCCGTGGTAGTCAGGGTGCGCTGGGTCAGCGTGGTAGTTGCGCGACTGGTTATCGGCGTAGGCGAGATAACTCCACCCGCCCTTGTAGCCACGATTCATTTCCTCGGTGTTCGGGAAGCCCGTGAAACCACCGTCTCCGAGCAGGTAGCCATCCCAGAGGCGATTGCTGTCATTGGGCGTGGCACCCATCCACTGGCGGAACGAATTGACGTTGAGTTCATCGAGACGGACCGCCACTTCATGCCGTGCGGCTTTTCCCGCGCCCCGCGCCGCGTTGAAGTGCTCGAAGGCTTGGGTATACAGACCCACGTTGTAGAGGGTCACTCCTGCGTTGTATTGATACGTATAAGCCTCGTAGTCGGCCTGCTCCATCGCAGACATGGCCATCTGTCGCAGGTAAATCTGCGCGTACTTGGCCTTTGCGTGGTTCTCCATCGCGGTGCCGAACAGGCCGGCCGCCATACCAACAAAGGGAGACAGCGGCGCGAGAGGCGTAGCCAACATGACCGTAGCCAGCAGCCGGCCGCCGTTGACGACCGCGCTCACGGCAGCCGTGGGCATCGGAGGAGGGGGCGGGGGCGGCGGGGGCGGGGGCGGCGGTGGGGGCACCGGGGGAGGCTCGTACGGGGGCGCCGGGGGGGGAGCGGGAGGCGGGTCCGGTGGCAGCACCGGCACGACGGGAGGCGCCTCCCACTTCTCCGGCTCCTCCTGCTGCGCTGGAGCTGGTGGAGCTGGTGCCGCGTCGGCAGGCGCCGACACCTGGCCAACCATGGCGGCGCCGCGCCGGGGCGCGAGCGCTCCAGCGGCGCCCCGCGCTCCATCCACGAGGTAGCGCACGACACGCGTCAGCAGTGAGTCAGCCACAGGGCCACCAGGAGGTGAGGCGGAATGAGGGAGAGGCCGGGCGCGTGAGACTCACCACGCCCGACCAGGAGTCACCGCGCTAGATGACGGCGAGGCTCGACGCCTCGTCGTGCCGCGCAGTGGCGGCGCGAATCTGCATCGCCACTTCCTCGCGGACCGCGCTCATCTCGTCGAACCCTCGCGTGCTCGTGACGGCGGCCGGCACCCACCGGGCCTCGTCGAGCACGATGGCCCGAGCCATCCGCGTATCACCGGCCGGGTGCGAGTCCGAGCGGCGCATGACGCTGACCACCTTCAGCGCGGCGGCCCGCAGGCGATGGTCGGGCACGTACACGTACGGCGTGCCGCCCTTCTCGCACCTGATTCCCGCGTAGCTGGGGAAGTCGGGCTCGTTGTCCAAAAACAGGGTCATGCCCGTGTACGGCAGGGCCTTGTCGTCCACCTCCAGGCCCTCATACATGCCCGTGCTCACGGCATGGAGCACGCGACCATCCGGGATGTGCCGCGAGTATCCCTTGATGAGGGCCATCGTCTGGGCGTGGGAGAGAAGCGGGAGGTAGAGCGCGCGGCCCTCCCACTCCTTGTTCTTGACGATTTGACGCGCCTCAACGACGCCCGTGTAGATGCGCGTCAGCGCGTTGGGGCTCACTCCGTACACGAGAGTGCGCCGCGCGTTGATGCCCAGCTCCTTCGCGTCCATGGCCCGGCCCGCGCTGGCGTAGTCGCGCACGAGGTCCGCGAAGATTTCCACCTTCGTGCTCGGGTCGTTCGTCACCGTCACACCACCGGCCGTGACGCGCAGCGCACCGAGCGTCGTCGACGCATAGGGCGTCATGTCCTCCAGGGAGAGGCACAGCCCGGGCTCCGTCTTGATTTCGTACCCGTTCGCATTCACGACGCGACGGGCGAAGACGGGCACGCCGATGCGGCGCGCCTCGGACTTCTTCGTGCCCGGACTCATGATGACCTTTACGGCCGTCAGCGTGAGCGTCGACTTGGCAGTCTTGAAGGGGTCCCCGTCCTTCGTGATGTTGAAGGTGCAGTCCTTCAACTGCTCCGGACTCAGGCCGGTGAACTTGTGGCTTTCCGCGATGACGGCCGCATGTCCAGTCGGAATGTAGCAGGTGAAATTCACCTGCTGCGAGCCGGACGCGTACGCCCGCGCGAGGCCATCGGTTGCGCCCTCGAAGTTGTCCACGTCCTGCTTCAGCCACCGCACGCTGTCGTCCCTCACGCGGTCCAGCGGCTCCATCTGCCAGGGCTCCAGCGTGCTGCCATCCGGCAGGAACTGCTTGAGGCTCACCTTGAAGCCGCTCAACACCTGGAGTCGCTCGGGTTCGGTGAGCGCCGCCACCACGCCGCCGGCGCTCACGTCGCAGAGGAAGCGCACCACGATGGCATCCGTGACGGTCCCGTCCGGAGCCTCCATCTCCTTCTGTTTGAAGCCCACATCGCGGGTCAGGATTTGCTCCCCTTTTTCGAAGGGAACGGTCGTCGTCATCGGCATGGATTTGTCTCGTCTCGTGTGGAGAGGGTTGGCCGCGGGCTCGCGCTACTTCGAGGTGGTCTTGAGCGGCTCGGGGACGGGCACGGCGCCGTTGGTGAGGTGGCCCGCGATGACGGTGCCGCCCGCGCCGACGACCAGCCCCAAGCCGAAGAAGCCGAGGTCACGGCCCCAGCTCTTGTTGGACTTCTTCTCGCCGCTGTTGTTGGTGTCGCTCATCTGCGTTGCTCCTTTGTGCGCTGCTCGCGCTCGCGCTGGTGGTGCTCGGCCGCGTACTGCGACCGGGTGAATGCCAGCCGGAATGTCCGAGGCGGGCAGGGGTGGAGCGAGTCAGCGAAGGCGCGGCCGAAATCGCGCGTCAGGTAGTCGCGGTCACTCGCCTTGAATTGCTCGCCGCTGATGCAGCAGGACACCTGCCCGCGCACGGGCGCTGGGATGCCGGTCGCGTACTGCGAGACGAACCACGGGCGCACGCCGTCCTTGCCCCACGTCGCTGCACAGTCGAACAGCTCCAACGCGGCATGCGCGCCCCACACGCCCACTTCTTCCAGGAAGAGGCAGAGGTTGCCGCGCACGCGCAGCGCCGGCAGCACCGCCTTTACCTCGCCGGCCAGGTCAGGCCCCAGCAACCCCGGCGTGGGCACCAACGCGAGCGCCAACCGAGGATTGAGCAAGAACGCCGTGTCGTGCCGCAGCGCCGCCCGAAACTCGGGGATGGTCATGCGCTGCGTGAGCGGCCCGCGTACGAAGGTGGGCTGACCTGGCCGTGCCTTGCCTGCGCGGCTGTACTCGTCAGCTACATCGATGACGACAACCGCCTGCTGCTGCCCCATGAGGTACGCCACCCATTGCTTGAGCAGGTACGACTTGCCGGAGCCGGTCATCCCCAGAACGGCAAATCGTTCGTATGCGTCCGGCACCCACGGCCCGGTGTAAATGGGCACGTCCGAGGCCATCGGCCGCGCGCACGTCGTGCACGTGAGCCCCATCAGCGGCGCCCTCGGGTGAACAGCCTCCCCACGCCCGCCGCCGCGCCGCGCGCGCCGCGCATGAAGACCTTCCCGCCGGCCACCGCGATGCCCGTTGCCGCGCCGGCAAACGGCAGCGCGAGCGCGAGGCCAAGCGGCACCAGCTCCCACGCGATGCCCGGCTTACCGGGCGGCCCGTCCACCGCATCCACCGCAGCCTGGGCCCTGCGCGCGAGGCCCACGCCACACAGCTCCGTGATGCGCACCACAGGGTCGCCGCGCACGGTGCGCTCCACGGGAGTGCCCCGAAAGAGTACGCGCTCCACGGGCCGCGTCAGGTCCACGAGGGGATGCCCGCGTGTCAGCTCCGCGAGGCTCCCCAGGAGGAAGAGGACGGACTGTGAGCACGCCTCCACCAAATCCGCCGGTTCGCCCATGTACGTTGTGTCTGGGTCGGATGGCTCCTCGGCCGCTTCGGCGGCCGGCTCCTGCACCGGTTCCTCCTCGCCCAGCGCCGCGAACCCGGCCGGGTCGGCGGGCTGCACCAGCTCGGGTTCCGACGCGGGCGGGGCCTCGGGCGTCACCACCTGATACGGGACCTCCAGCACGGGCCCGGTCGGCGTGGCCTCGTACGGTGGCGCGGGCTGTCGCGCCGGCTCGACAGGCTCCAGCTCCGGCTGTACGTGCTCGGGTTGCGCCGTGGCTGTCGCGTGGCGCTCCACCAGCTCCGCCGCGTTGTCGAGCGCTACGCGGTGGTCCCTCGCCCACGCGTTTGCTGCGCAGATGGCGGCCACGTCCGCACCTGCCGCGCGCAGCTTGTCCCGGTACGTCCGAGCCTGCCGCTGGGGATTGGTGGCGGGCCGTCCAGCTCGGCGGCCGCGCGGAGGACTCCGCTTGGCGCGCGATGACTCCGCACGACGGGGCTCTGCCGCAGCGGACGCGGTGCCAGGGGTGACGGCCGCCTGCTCGCTGCGCGTCGCGCCGTCCTGCTGGAGCTGGTCGGCCTGGCTGTCGTCCATGGCGCCTCGCGCATGAGTGGGTGACGGGGAGCGGCCCGGGTCCGCCCCGGCCTCCAGGGCGCGCACTCCCGTCCGGAGAGGGGAGAGGTTGGGGACTCGGCGCACCGAGCCGCCCCCGTCGATGGGCAACGTGTCTCGCAATCGGCGCGGCCAAAACAGCCGGGTCGGCGGCCAGGACCGGCCACCTGCGACACCGGAGCCGGGAGTCTCGCCATGAGTGACACGTCACCCGGTGAGATCGCCACGCACCCCGGGGTCTTGGCCAAATTGGCCACGGCGTGCGCGGCGTCGGCTCCGTGCTCTAGGCTTGTCGTGTCTCACCGCTGGAGCACCACGCCCAATGCCTAACGCCTGCAACACCTACGAGATGCCCACCGCTGGCCAACCTGCGCGATGGCTCCCGCTCAAAGTCGCGGCAGCCGACACGGGCATAAGCCGTCGCACTCTCAATCGCTGGGCTCGTCAGGGCCTCATTGTCGCGGACCGCCTCGGGAGCGGCCACGGAGAGTGGCTCGTCGCACTCAACGCGCTGGGATACCCCATCAGCATCAAGCCGTTTCGCGCGGGCACCAGCACGTCAGGCGAAACCTCGGCGTAGCACCCATTTAGGTTTCGCGACTGTCGCCTCTGGGTCCTCTCCTCGCCCCAACGCCTCGCTCACGTCCTGGGCGTAGTTGAAAAATCCGGAGAGGAGCCGCGAAAACCGCACGTCTCCCTCGTCTCGCTTGCGCCGCTCAGGCTCGCGCAGCTCGTACGGACGGGTCCCCTCGTCTACCTCGGGCTCCGCCTCGCGCCCCGCTGTAGCCTCCGCAGCCTCCGAGCGCATGTGCCATGCCTCCAGCACATCCTCACTGGGGCGCAGACGCTTCGCGTGCTCCAGCTCCCCGAGGTTTTGCGCGCGCCGCGTGGCCTGCCGATATGCCCCGATGCTTAGCACGTCCGCCAGCCCCAGGACGGGCAGCGGCGGGGGCGGGGGCTCGCGCGGTGCCATCCGCTGCGCCTCCAGCCACGGCGGCACCGGCACTCGCACCGGGGCACCGCGAGCGGCGGCGCGGAACGCGTCGCGCTCGGCATCAACCGGAGTACGCCACCACGCGCCGAGCTGCGCGCCGGACAACACGGGCTCCACGTCGCGCAGTCCGAGGATGCGCACGTGCCCCAACCGCGCCGCGCGCCACCAGCCGCGCACCGCTGGGCGCCAGCCCAGCACCGTGCCCCACGTTGCTTCCAGCGCCGCGCGCGCCTCCTCCTGGCGCTGGCGCATTACCTCGGGCGTAGGGTGGAGCATCAGGCCGCCCTCGCGCTCCGGGTCCGGTGGCTTTCGCGCGGGCGGCAAAAAGCCCTTGCTGGAGCGCACGCGCCGCATTCGCGGCGGCGCCGCGACTGGGAGCTGCGCGAGCTTGACGACTTCGCCCACCATCGTCGGGTGCGGCACCGCGCCCTTGGACACCTTGACGCTGTAGCTCGCCACGTCCTCCTTGCTGCGCGCATGGCCGATGGACGACAGCGGGCCCCAGCCGCAGTGCGCCACCAGGGAGCGCCACCAGCGCGGCCCCCGTTTCGCCGCCACGTCCCCGTCGGTTGGCCCGTGCTCCCGGAGGTGAGCGGCCAGCTCGGGCGAGTGGATGATGACGTTTACGTGCGGCTGGCCGCTCCTGTGTTGCTCCACGACACTCACAAAGTCGAACCGCCCCATGGCGGGGATGGCGCCCTCCAGCCAGCCGCGCGTCAGGTACTTTTGCAGCATCGCCCAGCGCGGCTGGAGCCCCTGGTATTGCCCGGCCAGGGTGGGTTCCGCGCGCGTCGGGTCGAGCGTGAGCACCACGAGCACCAGGTCCGCCACCGCCACCGGCTCCAGCGCGGCCATGATTCGCGCGTAGTCGCGCTGGGAGACCCACCGGGCGCAGTCCCCCTCGTGGCGCCAGCTCCTGCATTGGTAGGTCCACCATTTGCGCTTGCTGGGGTCGGTTTCGCCGCGCGGCCAGGTCGCCACACTCCACGCCTTGGCCGCGCACGCGTGGCACCCGCCAGGGACATAAAGGCCAGGGGGGGCTTTTGCCGGCCCCGTCCGAGGGGCCGTGTCCGACTTAACGTGACTACGGACAAGCCCGGGGACTTCGCCCCCGGGGACCCCCGCGCCGTTGCCAGCAACGGGCGCACGCGCCAAGGGCGCCACGTCGGCCGCAGCCGCACGTTTCGCCGCCGCGCGCACTACCGCAGCCCTCCAGCGCCAGCACGCCCACGGGCCGCCCCAGGCGTCCGCAGCGCAGCACCGACGGGGCAACCGTGGGGGCGGGGTTGCGCACATCCACCGACAGCGCAGGTGGACGCGGGGCGCCCCGCGTCCCACGCCGAGCACACCAGCTCCGGACACACGCTCTGCTGCTGCCGCCAGCCGGCCGCGACGCGGGTGCCACGCATCGGCCCGTGCGCGCGCAGCTCCGCTGCACGGCCGGGCCTCTGGCGACGTACCGCAGTGCTCACCGGACCGTGGGGGGCTCCTGGTTTCGCGCGCACAGCACGGCACCGCCCCCGCCCAGCGCTGGTGATGCCAGCGGGGCAGGGGAGGCGCGTCGTGCAGCACAACGGGCAGCGGCCATTGCGCCGCGCCGGGCTCACGGACCCATGGCAAGGGTCCGTGCACCGAGCACAGACAAGTTGGTGCTACAGCATGAGCGGCAACGCATTAGAGCGCGTCTCCGTCCATGTACTCCGCCCACGTCCTGGCGAGAGGTTCAGGCGGCGCTGGCGCCACCGGTTCCCGCGAGTACAGCTGTGATGCCACTTCGGCCGCCCACGCATCAGCCGCGCGCATGACGCGCAACGAAGCGGCCTCCAACTTCGCCGCACCCGCGAGCGTGAGCACGCGCGCAGCGTCCCACCGCATGCGTGCCGTGTTGGCCGACGACGAGCACGGGCCGTGCTCCGCTATCGCTGCGACGTACGCCTTTCGCGCCTCACCTTCGGCCGTAGCAGCGGCGACCATCTGCTGGCGCTTCGTCGCGTGGTGAGCGATGGCGACCGCATAGTGCTGCTCGCAGGTTGTCTCGGGGCAGCGCCCTCCCCAGCGCGTCACCTTGCCACCAGGGAGGATGACGAGGCTCGGGTCCAGAGGCTTCCGGCTCATTGCCGCGCCTCAATGTGCACGGCAGTCATCGCCGCCGATAGCGACTCGGCCGCCGCGTCGAGATCGAGCGCGAGCTGCGCGCGCCGGGCCCTCGCGTGGTCGAACGCCAGCCGCGCCTCATCAACCAGTCGCGCTCCGGGGCCGTAGTTGAGCAGCGCATCCGCCCATCGCGTGCTCGCCGTCAGCTCGGCCCGCTGCGCCGCGTGCAGCGATATGCCGGCCGTGGCATGCCTCACCTGGGCCTTGCTCGCCTCTGTTTGCAGGCTCACGCGGCACCTCCCATCACGACGTGCAACCGCACTTCGCCAGGGCACGTGGGGCGCGGCAGGTAGAGCACCCGCGCGCCCTCTGGCACCTCCACAACGTCCTCGGGGGCCGCGTCGGGTGCCTCGTCAGCGTCAGGCGCGAACAGCGCGAGCTGGACCGCAGCCGGGCGCACAACCCGTGGTCGGCGGATGCTCTCGATACGCGCGTTGACGGCCCGGAGGCGCAGCGCGCGCAACACCAGCTCCGCGCGTGCCAACATCGTGCGCAGCCATGCTGCGCGGTGCTCGTTCGGTGGCACCGTCGCAACGGAGTGCCGCCGGCCGCCGCGTGAGCGCGACAGCTCGGCCTCCAGCAGCTCCAGGTCCTCGCGCAACACAGCGACTCGGTGGCGTGCCAAGGTGATGGGGTCGGGCGACCTACCCATTGCGCACCTCGGCGTCCAGGTCGACGGACTCAATGACGGGCCGCGAGCGCAGCAGCGCAACGGTGTCGTCAACCTGGGCGCGCAGCGCGTAGTTCGCCCGGCGGATGACATCCAGGTCCACACCACCGTCGGTGCAGCGGCGCAGCTCCAGGCCCGCCGCACGGAGTTCGTCCAGCGCCCGCTCGTAACGCGTGGCAGCCATCACCAGGAGAGCCCGCGCCTCTGCTCGCGATTCAGCCGACATGGTGGCCACCTCGCGCGATTTGCTGGCTCAGGTGCCGCATGAGGCTGGCCGCGTCCTCGGGCATGCGCGTGTATCCGGACGCCACCAGCACGCCCTGGGCGTCGTGGAGAGCGATGCCGTAGCCCTGCCGGCGTCCGTGGCCGATGCGGCCCAACCAGCGCCAGCCCGCTGCCAGCACCGCAGCTTTTGCGGGCCCCTCCGTCCGGTCCGCGATTTCGCCCATCCTCACGGACAGGGCGCGGCGATAGAGCGTTTCAGCGTCAAGCGAGAGGCCGCGCACGTCGTCGTGCAGCTCGGCGCCATGCTCCGAGTCCCAGTCACGGCACGAGCCAGTCACCCGCGCGGCCAGCGCGAATTGCGCCCGGGCGCGGTCGAGCAGCGCCAGCCCCTCGTGTAAGGCACTGCGACGTTGCGCCTCGGGCGTCACCAGCGGTGGCACCGTGGGAATAGGAGTGAGCTGCCGCGCTGGCCGGGCCTCGCTCGTGGCGGTCGGCGCCGACAGAATCCACTTCATGGCGCCCAGTGCATCCCAAACGCCCTCCACGGCTTGGGCCGCATCGCTGAAGATGCCACTTACGCGCGGGCAGCGGTCCATGGCCGACCTCAACGCCCGCGTCAGGTCTGCATGGGTGGCGTCGCGACTCGACAGGAGGCGGTGTATTTCCTCCAGCGCTTCACGGGTGCCAATCAGCGACAGGCGCAGGTCTAGCGGATAGTGCGGGTGTGCCGACGGGAGGCAGGACCGTGCAGCGTCCAGCTCCAGTTGGAGCGCCGCGTTCGGCACGGGTGGCTCGTCGACGGCAGGGCCCACCGCGCCGGGCTGCTCGGGCTTGTAGGTAACAGCGGCCCGCATGAGTGCTCGGCACTCGCTGCACGTCACCTCCGCCTCCTGGCTGTTCCAACTCACATCTGCGAGGCCGAGGCCGCAGGCGGTGGAGTCGTCGCGGGAGAGGTTGCGTACCCAGTGCATCGGGCGGCCATGACTCGCGGCGCGCACCACCATGGCAACCGGGGCTAGGGCCGCGAAGGCCTGCTGAAACGCGACGGTGCGCCTGCACCGCGCGCAGGTAACGACCGTCGCATCGGTGGATGCGGGCGCGGCACCGCCTCGGCCGCAGGCGGCGCGATTGCCTCGGCTACGCATGTGGACAACGGGTTGGGGCTTGGCGGCGTCCTGGTGGACGGGCCGTGGGGTATTGCTGGTCATGGGTTGGGCTCGGATGCCGCGCGATGGGGCAAACGCCGTGCCGGCCACGAGGGCACCGTGAATGGACGGTGGCACCTCGTGGGGGCACGACAGGTCCGAGCGACCCGCGCGGGATTGTCGCTTGGACTCAGCTGGGAGGCGAGGCGCGCGAGCCCGAGGGCTCCAGCGGCAGCCTGTGCAATACCTCGTAGGTGGTATCCAAATGACCCAACCTTGAGGCCAAAGTCATGAACTTGCGTGCAGGACGGAGAAGCTGCGAAGCCCTTGAAATCACTAGTGAATGCCCGGCCAGTAGGTCCGATAACATGCGTTATGTAAACTAAGCGAAGGGGAAACCAGGGGTCGTTTTTCCAGGGTTCTTCCCCGCTGTTCCCGGGCCATCGGCGCGCGGCGGTCGGCCAAGATGCGGGCCTTCCAAACCTCCACCACGGCGTTCCCGGACCGGCCCCTATGAGATTCCTCGACGACCTGCTCGCGGATGCGCGCTTCGCGTTCCGCACGTTCCGACGTGCGCCCGGCTTCGCGGCCGCCGCCATCCTCTGCCTCGCCCTGGGCATCGGCGCCAACGCCGTCATCTTCAGCGTGGTCCACGGCGTGCTGCTCCGGCCTCTCCCGTACGCCGAACCCGAGCGGCTCGTGTCGCTCGTCGAACTGCGCGCCCAAGGCTCCGGCGGCCCGGTCTCCTGGCTCACGTTCTTTGACTGGCGCGATCAAGCCCGGGCCTTCGAGCACATGGCGGCATTCACCGTGGGCGGCTCGATTCTCCGCGCGGACGACGATTCCGAGCGCCTGGAAACAACCCGAGGCACCGCCGACTACTTCACCGTGCACGGCGTCCCCCCGTTGCTCGGCCGGACTTTCGCGCCCGGCGACGACCAGCCCGGCCATGAGCCCGTCGCGGTGCTCAACGAGGCGCTCTGGCGACGCCGTTTTGGCGCGAATCCCGCCGTCCTTGGCCGCACGGTGCTCCTGGACAATGTCCCGCATACCGTCGTCGGCGTCATTCCCGAGTCGTTCGCCCCGGACATGGACGTCTGGCTGCCGCTGGTGGCTCCGCCCGATGCCCGTGGCGGTCGCTATTCCACGGTGCTCTCCGTGCGCGCCCGGCTGGCGCCCGGAATCACCCTGGACTCGGCCAACGAGCAGCTCAAGGCCGTCACCGCCGGAATCGCGGCCGCGGGCCCGGATGCCCTCAAGGAACGCACCGCCCGGGTCGACTCGCTCGCCGAGGCCCAGACACGGCTCTGGAGCGGCCCACTGAAGCTGCTGCTGGGCGCCGTGGCCCTGGTCCTCCTCATCGCCTGTGCCAATGTCGCGAACATCCTGCTCGCGCGCGCCGGTGCCCGCCGGCAGGAACTCGCCGTCCGCGTGGCGCTCGGCGCGACCCGCGCCCGCGTCATCCAGCAACTCCTCGTCGAAAGCCTCCTGCTCGCGCTCACGGGCGGCGCCCTGGGCGGACTGCTCGCGCACTGGGGCCTGGACGCGCTGCTCGCCGTGGTCCCCGAGTCGATGCCACACCGGGCCGCGGTCTCCCTCGATGGGACGACCTTCCTGTTCCTCGCCGCCATCTCCATCGGGAGCGGCCTGGCCTTCGGACTGCTTCCCGCGCTCCAGCTCTCCCGGCTCGACCTTCGCGGGGCCCCCATCCAGGGCGGCCGACGCCTCCGGTCCACGCTGGTCGTCGTGGAGCTGGCGGTCTGTCTGGTGCTCCTCGTGGGCGCGGGCCTCCTGGGCCGGGGCTTCTTCCAGCTCCTCGGCACGTCCCCCGGGCTCGCTCCGGAGCAACTGCTCACGCTGCACATCGCCATCCCCGACAGCCGTTTCTTCACCGAGCAGGGCCTGGACGGAAACGTGCCGAGCACCCTGCTGGAGCCCATCCTCGACGAGGTGCGAGCGCTGCCCGGGGTGAGCGCCGTGGGAATGACGTCGCTGCTGCCCATCCAGCGTGCATGGAACAACGCCCGCTATGTCATCGAGGGCGAACCGCCCCCGGAGGCCGGCTCGGAACCAAGGGCCGAGCGCCGCTCCACGAGCCCCGGCTTCTTCGCCACGGTGGGAATCCCGCTCAAGCAAGGCCGCGACTTCACCACCGCCGACGCGGCCCCCGGTCAGCCCGCCACGGTCATCATCAACGAGACGCTCGCGCGCCGGCACTTCCCGGACGGCAACGCCCTGGGCCGCCAGCTCCGACTCGGCACCGGGGCCCACACCATCATCGGCGTCGTGGGCGACGTGCGACAGGCCGGCCTGGACAAGACGCCGCTGGCCGAGCTCCACGTCCCCTACGGCCGGCCCTGGGGCGACGACAGCCTGGTGCTCGTCGCTCGAACCTCGGTGCCACCGGAGACCTTGCTGCCCTCGGTCCGCGAGGCCGTGCGCCGGGTCGACTCGAGCCTGCCCGTCTTCCGCGCCCTCACCATGGACCAGGTCATCTCCCAGTCGCTCGGCTTCCGGCGGCTCGTGCTGTGCCTGCTCGGCGGCTTCGCGGCGCTCGCCCTCGTGCTATCCACCTACGGCCTCTATGGCGTCATCTCGCTGCTCGTCTCGCAGCGGACGCGGGAGCTGGGCATCCGCATGGCGCTCGGGGCACGGCCCGGAGACGTCCTCCGACTCGTGCTCGGCCAGGGCGCGAGGCTCGCGGGAGTGGGCATCGCCCTGGGGCTCGTGGGCTCCCTGGCGCTGACCCGGTTGCTCGAAAGCCAGCTCCACGGAATCACCGCCACGGACCCCCTCACCTTCGGCGCCGTGGCCACCCTGTTCGCCCTCGTCGCCCTGCTGGCCTGCTGGTTTCCCGCGCGCCGCGCCACCCGCGTGGACCCGCTCGTGGCCATGCGCACCTGAGTCACGGCGACCCGACCCGGAGCGGCGGGTTCTCGACGCGCTGCGATAGCCAACCCTGGGGAGCGGTCATCCGCTCGAATCGTGCAATCACGGGCAGCGACATCTCGTAGGACTCCTCGCACTGACGAGGAATCCCCAGGCCGCCTGGATGTTCCAGGGGTTGGGAATTCTTCCCAGCTTTTTTCCCGGTTGACCGAGGCAGTGGGTTACCGCAGAACCGCGACACCCCCGGCCCTGGAAAGGACCTGTCCAATGAAACGGTTGTTCCTGATTGCCACCCTTGTCGGCGCCGCCCCCGCGCTGGCCGACGAAGGCATGTGGACGTACAACAACTTCCCGTCCGCGAAGGTGAAGGAGAAGTACGGCTTCGAGCCTTCGCAGGAGTGGCTCGACAAGGCCCGGCTGTCCTCCGCGCGGCTCGCGGGCGGCTGCTCCGCCAGCTTCGTGTCCGCCAACGGCCTGGTGATGACGAATCACCACTGTGCTCGCGGCTGTATCGAGCAGCTCTCCGGCGCCAAGAAGGACTACATCGCCAACGGCTTCTACGCGAAGACCGAAGCCGAGGAGACGCAGTGCCCGGCGATGGAGATCAACCAGCTGGAGCAGATCACCGACGTCACCGAGGCGCTGAACAAGGCGACCGCGGGGCTGTCCGGCAAGCCGTACAGCGACACCCTGAAGGCGAAGATGTCCGAGCTGGAGCAGGCGTGCTCCGCGGGCGACGCCAAGGTGCGCTGCGACGTCGTCACCCTGTACCAGGGCGGCAAGTACAACCTCTACAAGTACCGCCGCTTCCAGGACGTGCGCCTGGTGATGGCCCCCGAGCACGCCATCGCCTTCTTCGGCGGCGACCCGGACAACTTCGAGTTCCCCCGGTGGGACCTGGACGTGACGTTCCTGCGCGTCTACCAGGACGGCAAGCCGGCCAAGACGGAGAACTTCTTCAAGTGGTCCGAGAAGAGCGCCAAGGAGGGTGACCTCACCTTCGTGTCCGGCCACCCCGGCCGCACCTCGCGCGGGCTGACCATCGCGGAGCTGGAGTACCAGCGCGACGTGGCCATGCCGAAGATGCTCTTCATGATGTCCGAAGTGCGCGGCATGGTGACGGAGTTCCAGAAGCGCGGCCCCGAGCAGAAGCGCATCTCCAACAACCTGCTCTTCGGCGTGGAGAACGGCCTGAAGGCGACCAAGGGCCGCCTGGAGGCGCTGCAGGACAAGAAGTTCTTCGGCCAGAAGGTCGCCGCCGAGCAGGAGCTGCGCAAGAAGGTCGACGCCAACCCGGAGATGAAGAAGAAGTACGGCGCGGCGTGGGATGAGATCGCCAAGGCGCAGAGCCAGCTCGTCAACGTCCGCAAGGACCTGGCCTTCGTCGAGCAGGGCAACGGCCTGTCCTCCAGCCTGTACAGCATCGCCAAGACGCTGGTGCGCGCCTCCGAGGAGCTCCCCAAGGAGAACGGCCAGCGCCTGCGTGAGTTCAACCAGGCCAACGTGCCGGCCCTCACGGCCCAGTTGCTCAGCCCGGCGCCCATCTACCCGGAGCTGGAGATCATGCGCCTGTCGTTCGGCCTGACGAAGATGCGCGAGGAGCTCGGCTCCAACCACCCGTTCGTCAAGAAGGTCCTGGGCAAGGAGTCCCCCGAGAAGCTGGCGGCCCGGCTGGTCAAGGGCTCCAAGCTCTGCGTCCTCAAGGACGTGAAGGGCTCCAAGGTCTGTGACGTGGCCGTGCGCAAGGGCCTGCTCGACGGCGGCAAGGCGGCGATTGCCGCTTCGAAGGACCCGATGATCCAGCTGGCCCTCGCGCTCGACGCGGATGGCCGCGCGGTCCGCAAGAACTACGAGGAGAACATCGACGCGGTCATCAAGAAGAACGCGGAGCTGGTCGCCAAGGCGAAGTTCGAGGCCTACGGCACCAACCAGTACCCGGACGCGACGTTCAGCCTGCGCCTGTCCTACGGCTCGGTGAAGGGCTACATGGAGGACGGCAAGAAGGTGGAGCCCGTCACCCAGATGGCCGGGACGTTCGAGCACGCCACGGGCGAGGAGCCCTTCGCCCTTCCGCCTTCCTGGCTGAAGTCGGAGAAGCTGCTCGACGGCGCCACGGCGATGAACCTGGTCACCAGCAACGACATCATCGGCGGCAACTCCGGTTCCCCGATGATCAACAAGGACGCGGAGATCGTCGGCCTGGTGTTCGACGGCAACATCCAGTCCCTGGGCGGTGAGTACGGCTTCGACGAGTCCGTCAACCGCACCGTGGCCGTGCACAGCGACGCCATCATCGAGTCGCTGAAGAAGATCTACGGCGCCACCCGGGTGCTCGAGGAGCTGCGTCCGGGCAGCACCAAGATTCCCTCGGTCCCCACGAAGCCGGCCGGGTGATTCACCCCGCCTGAAGGGGCCCGGGCTCAACCCCCGGACCCCTGAAGCACGAAGAGGCTGCCTGGGCACGTTCGCCAGGCAGCCTCTTTCGCGTTTCCAGCGGGCACCCTACTCCCGGCTCACTCCCACTCGATGGTGGCCGGGGGCTTGGAAGACACGTCGTAGGCGACGCGGTTGATGCCGCGCACCTCGTTGGTGATGCGCGTGGAGATGCGCTCCAGCACGGGGTACGGCAGCCGGGCCCAGTCCGCGGTCATGCCGTCCACGCTGGTGACGGCGCGCAGCACGCAGGTGGACTCGTAGGTGCGCTCGTCGCCCATGACGCCCACGCTCTGAACGGGCAGCAGCACGGCGAAGGCCTGCCACAGCTCCTTGTAGAGCCCCGCGGCGCGAATCTCCTCCTGGACGATGGCGTCCGCGCGGCGCACCAGCTCCAGGCGGGCTTCCGTGACTTCGCCCAGCACGCGGATGGCCAGGCCGGGACCGGGGAACGGCTGGCGGTTCACCATGTCCTCGGGCAGCCCCAGTTCGCGGCCCAGGGCGCGGACCTCGTCCTTGAACAGCTCGCGCAGCGGCTCCACCAGCTTGAGCTTCATCGTCTCCGGCAGGCCGCCCACGTTGTGGTGGCTCTTGATGGTGACGGAGGGGCCCTTGTACGAGACGGACTCGATGACGTCCGGGTACAGCGTGCCCTGTGCCAGGAACCCGGCGTCCTGGATGTCGCGCGAGGCCTCCTCGAACACGGCGATGAACTCACGGCCGATGATCTTCCGCTTCTTCTCCGGGTCCGTCACGCCGGCCAGCGCGTCCAGGAACCGGGCCCGCGCATCCACCGTCTTCAGCGGGACGTGGAAGCGGTCCACGAAGAGCCCCTCCACCTGGGCGCGCTCCCCCTGCCGCAGCACCCCGTTGTCCACGAAGATGCACTGGAGCCGGGGGCCGATGGCGCGGTGGAGCAGCAGCGCGGCCACGGAGCTGTCCACGCCGCCGGACAGCGCGCAGATGACCCGGCCCTGCTCACCCACCTGGCGGCGGATGGTGGCCACCGCCTCGTCGATGAAGCCCTTCATCGTCCACGAGCCGCTCACCTTGCAGTCGTTGAAGAGGAAGGCGCGCAGCATGGCCTTGCCTTGCGGGGTATGTACGACTTCCGGGTGGAACTGGAGGCCGTAGAAGGGCTTGGTCTGGTGGGCCGCCGCAGCGAAGGGCGAATTGCCACTGCGACCAATGGCCTCGAAACCGGGCGGAAGCTCCTCCACCCGGTCTCCGTGGCTCATCCACACCTGGACCCGGTCTCCGGGTTTGAACTCCGAGAAGGGCCCGCGGGGCGCCAGGACCTCGACCTCCGCGTTGCCGAACTCACGGTGTGCGCCCCGGTCAATGCGCCCGCCCAGGAGCTTGGCGGTGAGCTGGAGGCCGTAGCAGATGCCGAGGACGGGCACGCCCGCCTCGAAGACGAACGGGTCACACCGGGGGGAACCAGGCGCCTCCACGGACGCCGGGCCTCCGGAGAGGATGATGCCCCGGGGGGCATAGCGGCGGATATCCTCCGCCGGGAGGTCCGGGCGGTGGATTTCGCAATAAACGCCCAGTTCGCGCACCCTCCGGGCGATGAGCTGGGTGTACTGACTCCCGAAATCGAGGATCAGGATCTTCTCGGCGTGCAGGTCCACCGGAGGTTCTCCAAGGGGCGTCGTTGACGGCTGGGGGCCCTTATCGCTACAAACTTCCGGAAAGCAACGCCCAAGTCCCCTCAATTGTTCGAGGTCCGGATGCTCCGCCGCCTGTCCGCTTCCACTGCTGCGACCCTCTTGTTCCTCTCCGCCTCTGGATGCGTGAAGGAAATCTCCTCCGACGAGCGACTGGACCGCGAGACCCAGAACCTGGCTGTCAAAGACACGCCAGGGGTCTCCGATCTCCAGAAGCTCACCTGTGACGACACCACCGACGCACTGGGCAAGGCCCGCAACGTCAATCGCCCCGAGACGGACCGCCTCGTCGACTACATCGAGCTGTACTCCTCGCTGCGCAAGCGGACCACCACGTTCGAGGAGGCGATGAACCGCAACCCGGACCTGAGCTACCGCGAGGGCAGCCAGCAGATCGTCAATGCACGGGACACCTGCATCCAGCAGACGGCCGACGTGAAGGTGGAGTTCGAGACCTACATGCGCGAGCTGGTGATGGTGCCCACCGTGCAGGAGATCAAGGGCGGCAACACCGTCACCATCGCCCGGCTCGACTTCAACACCCTGCGCCAGGCCATTGAAACGCTGGAGCCCGACGACAAGGACGCCCTGCTCAGCCGCGTGGCCGGCGCCGAGGGGAAGATCTCCGCCGCGTCGCCGTCCTCCGAGGACTCCGGCTCCGGCGGTCGCAAGGGCCGCAAGTAGCCGCCTTCCCGGCCGAAACAACCGAGGGCCCCGCCGCCTGGCGTGGGCCCTCTTTTCGTTCCAGGAGCCGCCCGTTCTGACGGCTACTCCACGCGGTAGTTGGGGGCCTCTTCGGTGATGATGACGTCGTGGACGTGGCTCTCCTTGAGGCCCGCCGAGGTGATGCGCACGAAGGTCGCGTTCTTGCGCAGCTCGTCGATGGTGCCGCAGCCCACGTAGCCCATGCCGCTGCGGATGCCGCCCAGCATCTGGTGGACGTTCATCGCGAGCGTGCCCTTGTACGGCACCCGGCCTTCGATGCCCTCGGGAACGAGCTTCACCGCGTCCACGTCCGACTGGAAGTAGCGGTCCTTGGCGCCCTGCTTCATCGCGCCCAGGCTGCCCATGCCCCGGTAGCTCTTGTAGCTGCGGCCCTGGTACAGGATGACGTCTCCGGGGGCCTCCTCGGTGCCGGCGAAGAGCGAGCCGATCATCACCGTGCTGGCTCCGGCCGCGAGCGCCTTGACGATGTCGCCCGAGTACTTGATGCCGCCATCCGAGATGATGGGGATGTCGTGCTTCTCCGCCTCGCGGCAGCAGTCATCCACCGCGGTGACTTGCGGCACGCCCACGCCGGCGACGACGCGGGTGGTGCAGATGGAGCCGGGGCCGATGCCCACCTTCACCGCGTCCACGCCCGCCTGGATGAGCGCGCGGGTGGCCTCGGCGGTGGCGACGTTGCCGGCGATGAGCTCGAAGCCCTTGAAGTTCTTGCGCGTGTCCCGCACCCCGTCCACCACGCCCTTGGAGTGGCCGTGCGCGGTGTCGACGACGATGACGTCCACGCCCGCCTTCACGAGCGCGTCGATGCGCGCCTCGCGGTCCGGAGACACGCCCACGGCGGCGGCGCACAGGAGGCGCCCCTTGCCGTCCTTGGCCGCGTTCGGGTTCGTCCTGCGCTTCTCGATGTCCTTGATGGTGATGAGGCCGCGAAGCTCGAAGTCGTCGTTGACGATGAGCAGCTTTTCGATGCGGTGCTCGTGCAGCAGCTTCTGCGCATCCCCCTGGATGATGCCCTCGCGGCCGGTGACGAGCTTGCGCGTCATCACCGCTTCGACCTTCTGCGTGAGGTTGGTCTCGAAGCGCACGTCGCGGCTGGTGACGATGCCGACGAGGCGACGCCCCTTCACCACGGGGATGCCCGACACGCCATGGTGCCGCATCAGCTCGATGGCGCGGCCCAACGGGGCCTCGGGGTCGATGGTGACGGGGTCCACCACCATTCCACTTTCGAACTTCTTGACCTTGGTCACCTCGAGCGCCTGCTGCTCGGGGGTCATGTTCTTGTGGATGACACCGATGCCGCCCTCTTGCGCCATGGCGATGGCGGTGCGCGACTCCGTCACCGTGTCCATCGCCGCCGACAGGAGCGGGATGTTCAGGCGAAGGTTGCGCGTGAGGCGGGTCGACAGGTCCGCATCCTTGGGGACAACCGAACTTTCGGCGGGCACCAGGAGGACGTCATCGAAGGTGAGTGCGAGCCGGATCTCGGGGTTCAACATGGGCGGCGCTCCCGGGGCGAAGGGCCCACGAGGCACCAGCGCCCCGAGGGTGCGGTTCCATACGAGGTACGTTGTCCCCACGCAACCTGGAAGGGTGGACTTTTTGACGCCCGTTCACTCGCACTTCAAGCGATAATCCGACCGGGCTTTTCACTCACGTCTCAGGAACCGGGCTTTGACGGAATCGAATCAGGCGGCGGTCGGGTTGGTCGTGAAGCTGCCATTCGCGACGCCGGAGGAGTTCCTGGCGAAGTATGGCGGCAACGTCACCCGGGGTGGCATCTACCTGCGCGCTCGCGCGGTGAAGCCTCCTGGGACGGCCGTCACGCTGGACCTTCGGCTGGCGAGCGGCGAGCGGCTCATCCACGCGCAGGCCGTGGTCCACTTCGTCACCGGGCAGGGAGGCCAGGGCGTGGTGGGCATGGGCCTGCGCTTCCTGGGGATGGACCCCCAGACGCGCCGCTTCCTCGACTCGGCGGTCGCCGCCCTGCCCCACGCCCAGTCGGACGCGCCCCCGGTCCCCACGGGCGTGGGTGCTCCGGACTACACCGTCCCACCTCCGCCACGGCAGGCGAATCCCCAGGTCGTCGCCGCCCAGGTCGCCCCCCCTCCGGGCGGAGTCGCCCCGGTGCCCGCGACGATGATGTCGGACGCGGCGTTGGACCTGAACACGGCGGAGCCCAAGCGCGCGGGTGTGGTGATTGGCATCGACCTGGGCACGACGAACTCGTGTGCCGCCTATGTGCGCAACGGCAAGCCCGGGGTGCTCAACAGCCGCGAGGGCCACAACACGGTGCCCTCCATCATCGCCGTCAACACGCGCGGCAAGCTGGTGGTGGGCCACCCCGCCAAGGGGCAGATGCTCACCAACCCCCGGCACACGGTGTACGGCGCCAAGCGCCTGGTGGGGCGCGCGTACGAGTCCGCCATCGTCGGGTCCATCAAGGACAAGTTCCACTACGAGATCACCGCGGGAGAGAACGGTGACGCGGGCGTGAAGCTGTCGGACCGCGTCTACACGCTCCAGCAGATCTCCGCGCTCATCCTGCGCGAGGTGCGCGAAGTCGCCCAGAACCAGCTGGGCCAGCCCGTGTCCCGCGCCGTCATCACCGTCCCGGCGTACTACAACGACAACCAGCGCCACGCGGTGCGCGAGGCCGGCAAGCTCGCGGGGCTCTACGTCGAGCGCATCCTCAACGAGCCCACCGCCGCGGCGCTCGCGTACGGCTACGGCCGCAAGCTCAACCAGCGCGTGCTGGTGTACGACCTGGGCGGTGGCACGTTCGACGCGTCCGTGCTGGAGCTGGCCGACAACGTCTACGAGGTCATCTCCACCGGCGGCGACACCTTCCTGGGTGGCATCGACTTCGACAACGCCATCGTCGCGTACCTGCTGGAGGAGTTTCAGAAGAAGACGGGCCGGGCCTTCCAGGGCGACCGGGTGGCCATGCAGCGCATCAACGACGCGGCGGAGCGCGCGAAGTGCGCGCTGTCGGAGCGCTCGGAGATGCGGGTGCATGTGGCCTTCGTCACGATGATCGAGGACAAGCCGTACGACCTGGACGTCACGCTCACGCGGCAGAAGCTCATCGAGCTGACGGAAGGGCTCGTCGACCGCACCGTCCAGGTCTGCGAGGAGGTCCTCCGGGTGAAGAACCTGGGCCCCAAGGACATCGACGAGGTCATCCTCGTCGGAGGCCAGAGCCGCTTCCCGCTGGTGCACGAGAAGATCACCCGCTTCTTCGGCAAGCCGCCGAGCAAGGGCGTCCACCCCGACGAAGCGGTGGCCCTGGGGGCCGCGCTCCTGGCGCACAGCCTGGGGCAGCTCGAGGGCGTGGTGCTCATCGACGTGCTCCCCATGGCCATTGGCGTGGGCCTGCCCGGTGGACGCTTCAAGCCCGTGCTGGAGCGCAACACCTCGCTGCCCTCCACCAAGAGCTACACCCTCTCCACGCACCGCGACGGCCAGACGGAGCTGGAGCTCACCGTGTTCCAGGGCGACTCCGACAAGGCGTCCGACAACGAGTACCTGGGCACGCTGAAACTCGCGGGACTGCCCAAGCTCCCGCGTGGCGCCGTGCAGGTGTCGGTGACGTTCGAGGTGAACAACGAGTCACTGTTGAAGGTCACCGCGCGCGAGTCCTCCTCCGGGCGCGAGGTGACGAGCACCTTCTCCACGCGCGACACGCCCGACGCCGTGAAGGCGAAGCTCGCCCAGTTGGACGCCGAAGGAACGGCCGCCGCGGCACAGGCGACGGGCTCCACGCCGACGCGCACCGTGAGCACGACGGGAACAGGCACCGCCAGTCCGGCGCCGATGAGGGCTCCTGCGGGCGTGACAACTACCTCGGCTCCACGAATCGCTCCTCCGAAGGTCACAGCCGCGCCGCAATCCAACGTCCACGCGGTACCGGCCTTGGTGAGCGCGAAGTCGCGAGGCTTCGTACGATGGCTCAAAGGCTTGTTCGGTAGGGCCTGAGTCTCGATTTCTTGCTGAGAGTGGATCAGTCCTCCTTCCACTTTCACGCTGGGAATGAAGATGCATGTGGGTAGTCGTTGAGGCCCGCGATTGTCGGCCTCGCCTGTTATTAAGCCGCCGGCCGCAATCAGCCCGGACGAGCTCCACACCCCATGCATGCTCCCTTTCGAATCCTCAATGACGCCCTCCGTGCGCGCGCAGTCGGAGAGTCGTCGCGGCAGCCGCTCTACACCTTCCTCGGAGAGTCGGACGGCGACGAAGCCGCGCTGACCGCACCCGAGCTGGAGCGCCAGGCACGTCGCATCGCCGCCGCGCTGCAAGCGCGAGGGGCCGTGGGCCAGCGAGTGCTGCTGCTCTATCCGCCGGGGCTCGACTACCTCGCGGGTTTCTTTGGCTGCTTGTATGCGGGCGCGGTGGCGGTGCCCGCCTATCCGCCGGACCCGACGCGGCTCGAGCGCACCCTTCCCCGCTTGCGCGCCATCATCCAGGACGCGGAGGCGACGGTGGTACTCACCACGTCGGGCATCCTGGGCCTGGCGGACTTCGTCTTCGAACAGGCGCCGGACTTCCGAGCGCTTCAGTGGTTGTCCACGGATGACCTGCCCGTGGGCGGCGAGGACGCGTGGCGCGAGCCCGACCTTGGCTCCGACACGCTGGCGTTCCTCCAGTACACGTCGGGCTCCACGGGGACGCCCAAGGGCGTGATGCTGTCCCACGCCAACCTGCTGCACAACCTGGGGCTCATCTCCGGTGCGTTCCAGGTGCGCCGCGACAGCGTGGGCGTCATCTGGCTGCCGCCGTACCACGACATGGGGCTGATTGGCGGCATCCTCCAGCCGCTGTTCGGCGGCTTCTCCGTGGCGTTGATGTCACCGATGTCCTTCCTCCAGCGTCCCATGCGCTGGCTGGAGGCCGTGTCCCGCTTCCGGGGCACCGTCAGTGGAGGCCCGAACTTCGCCTTCGAGTTGTGCGCGCGTCGCGCCACCTCCGAGGATGTGAAGGCGCTCGATTTGAGTTCGTGGGAAGTGGCGTTCTGCGGAGCGGAGCCCATTCGCGCCGCCACGTTGGACCGCTTCGCGGAGGTGTTCGCTCCGGCGGGCTTCCGTCGCGAGGCGTTCTATCCCTGCTATGGGCTGGCCGAGGGCACGCTCATTGTCACGGGTGAGCAGAAGGGCCGCGTTCCTCGCGTGCACGTGCTCGACGAGGCTTCGCTTTCTCGTGGCACCGCTGTCCTCGCGGCCCCGGAGACCCCGGGCGTCCGCGCGCATGTGAGCTGCGGTGCGACGCTGGCCGAGCAGCGGCTGCTCATCGTCGATCCCGAGACGAAGGTGCAGCGGGCTCCGGGTGAAGTGGGCGAAATCTGGGTGTCCGGCGGCAGTGTGGCGCTGGGCTACTGGCACAAGCCCGAGCAGTCGCAGGAGACGTTCCAGGCACGCCCCGTGGGCGCCGAGGACGGACCTGCCTATCTGCGCACGGGGGACCTGGGACTGCTCCTCGATGACGGGCAGCTCATCGTCACCGGGCGTCGCAAGGACCTCATCATCCTGCGGGGTAGGAACCTGTACCCGCAGGACGTGGAGGCCGTGGTGGAGCGCGCGCATCGGCGTGTGCGGCCCGGTGGCGTGGCGGCATTCGGAATCGAGACGCCGGAGGGTGAGGCCCTCGCGGTGGTCGCGGAGGTGGCGCGCGAACTTGCGGAGTCGGGAGACACCGAGGCGCTGACCGCCGTGGCGGACTCGGTGCGGCAGGGCATTGCCCGTGAGCTGGAGGTCCAACCCAGGACGGTGGCACTGCTTCCGCCCGGCTCCATCCCGAAGACGTCGAGCGGGAAGATCCAGCGCTTCGCCTGCCGCGCGGGCCTGGCCTCGGGCGAGCTGCCCGTGCTGTGGCGCGCGGACCTGAACCTCGGGGGCGCACCTGGGGCGACGCGGGATGCAACCGCTGGGGTCGTTGAGAGGGAGCCTCGAGCAACCGGGGCATCTCTGCTGGGCATCGCTTCGTCCGTGAACGTTGGTGGGACCGCGGACGCTCAGTCCGGCACCGCGTCGACGATGGGCGTCGGCGTGGCCGCACAGTCCGGCACCGCGTCGACGGTGGGCGTCGGCGTGGCCGCTCAGTCCGGCACGGCATCGACGGTGGGCGTTGGTGTGGCCGCTCAGTCCGGCACCGCGCCGTCCGCGAGCGCCGACGTGGCGGTTTCCGCTGGCGCGCTCGTGGAACCATCCGCGAGGACTTCGGGCTTGTCCTCCGCGGAGCTGGAGCGCGCGCTTCGCGAGGAACTCTCCGCCGTACTGGGTGCCTCCGCTGGCACCGTGGACCTGGATGCTCCGTTGACCCGACTGGGGATGGACTCCCTGGGCGCGGCCGACCTTCAGGTGCGCATCGAGAAGCGCCTGGGCGCGCGCATCTCCGCCGCCACGCTGCTTCAGGACGTCAGCCTCCGGGGCCTCATCAGAGAGGTTTCGACGGGGGCCCAGGGCTCGCTCGCACCGCGTTCCGGTCCGGTGGCGCGGGGCAGCGCGAACACAGGGCCCCTGCCGGCCTCCTTCGCGCAGCAGCGACTCTGGTTCATCCAACAGCTCGAACCGGCCTCGACCGCCTACCACATCCCCCTCGCCTTCACGTTGCGGGGACACCTGGACACGGCCGCGCTGGAGCGCGCGCTGAACGAACTGGTCCGTCGCCACGACGTGCTGCGGACCACGCTCACCTCGAAGGACGGTGAGCTGCTCCAGCACGTCCACGCACCGACGCCCGTGGCCATCGAGCGAGTCGTCACTGACGCCGATGACCTCGCGGACCGCGCCTCCGTGCTGGATGCCGTGGCCGTACGAGATGGCCAACGTCCCATGGACCCGGCGACGGGTCCGCTGCTTCGCTTCAGCCTCGTGTGCTTCGCGGCCGAGGACCATGCCCTCGTCGTCTCCGTACACCACCTGGTGGCCGACGGCTGGACCGTGGGCCTGATGGCGCGCGAGCTGGCCACCCTCTACGGGGCCTTCAGCGCGGGACAACCTTCGCCCCTGTCCGAGCCGGCGCTCCAGTACGGAGACTTCGCCGCGTGGCAGCGTGAACACCTCACGCCCCAGGCACTCCGGAAGGAGCTGACGTGGTGGAAGCAGGCGCTCGCGGAGGCCCCCTCTCTGCTCGCCCTTCCCACCGACAGACCTCGGCCGCAGCGCCTCTCGTTCCACGGTGCGCGCCGCTCGCGGCTGTTGCCCACGGCCCTGATGGCGAAGTTCCATGCCCTGGGCCGACGTGAAGGCGTCACGCCGTTCATGAGCGTGGTCGCCGCGCTGTCCACCGTGCTGCATCGCTGGAGCGGACAGGCCGACTTCGTGCTCGGCTCCGCCATCTCCGGCCGCGAGGTCCCCGGCATTCGCGGGCTGATGGGCGACTGCACCAACTTCATCCCGCTGCGCGTACGGCTCCCGTCCGAGTCCACCGTGACGGGGCTGCTCGCGGCGGTGAAGCAGAGCACCCTGGGCGCGCTGGCCCACGGGCATTGCCCGTTCGACCACGTGCTCGCGGCCGTGCAGCCCGGCTCGCAGCGGCGCGAGCTGTACAACGTCGCTTTCGTCCTCGACGACTACGACATTCCGCGCGACCTGGCCGTCGGCAACGGCCTGACGCTGGGCGTGTCCCTGCTGGACAACCGCACCACCGAGCTGGACCTGACGTTCGAGGCCGCGCACGGGCCCGACGGCCTGCTCATCGGCTGCAAGTACGCGTCGGACCTCTTCGATGCGGAGACCATCGACCGGCTGCTCGGCCACCTGGAAGTGGTGGTGGGTGGCATGGTGGACGCTCCCGGCCAGCGCATCTCCGAGCTGCCCTTGATGACGGAGGCCGAGCGTCAGCACGTGCTGCACGCCTGGAACCCCCGCACCGAGTCGCCGAGTGACGGCACGCTGGTGGAGCGCTTCGAGGCGCAGGTGGACCGCACTCCGGACGCCGTCGCCGTCACGTTCGAGTCCAGTCACCTGACGTACCGCGACCTGGATTCACGCGCGAACCGGCTGGCCCAGGTGCTGCTGCGCCATGGCGTGGGCCCCGACGTCCTCGTCGGCGTGTGCCTGGAGCGCGGGCTGGACCTCCTCGTGGCCCTGCTCGGCATCCTCAAGGCCGGCGGTGCGTACCTGCCGCTGGACCCGTCGTATCCCCGGGAGAACCTCGCGTTCATGCTGGAGGACGCGCAGGCCCCTGTCCTCATCACGCAGACCTCGCTGGAGGACCGCGTGCCCGCGCCCGGCGCCGCCGTGGTGCGTCTGGACACGGAGCCGTCCGACTCCACCCCCGCGCCTCGCCCGCCGCGCTGCAACGCCCCGAGCGACCTCGCCTACGTCATCTACACCTCCGGCTCCACGGGGCGCCCCAAGGGCGTGATGGTGCGGCACGACAACGTCGTACGCCTCTTCACCGCAACCGACGCCTGGTTCCACTTCGGACCCGAGGACGTGTGGACCCTGTTCCACTCCTACGCGTTCGACTTCTCCGTCTGGGAACTCTGGGGCGCGCTGCTCTACGGCGGCCGGCTGGTGGTGGTGCCGTACTGGGTGAGCCGCTCTCCCGAGGCCTTCCATCGGCTGCTCGCGGACGAGCGCGTCACCGTCCTCAACCAGACGCCCACCGCGTTCCGCCAGCTCATCCATGCCGAGCAACAGGCCGCCGCGCGCGGTCCGCTCCCCACGTTGTCCCTGCGCTACGTGGTCTTCGGCGGTGAAGCGCTGGACATGGCCGCGCTGCGTCCGTGGTTCGAGCGGCATGGCGACGCGCGCCCGACGCTCGTCAACATGTACGGCATCACCGAGACGACGGTCCACGTCACCTACCGTCCCGTGCGGATGGAGGACGTGGAGCGCCCCTGGTCCAGCGTGATTGGCGCGCCGATTCCGGACCTTCAAATCTACCTGCTGGATGCGCTCGGCCAGCCCGTGCCCGTGGGCGTCCCGGGAGAAATCCACGTCGGTGGTGCAGGTGTGGCCCGTGGCTACCTGCGGCGTCCCGAGCTGACCTCCGCGCGCTTCGTGGAAGACCGCTTCGGCCCCGTACGCGGACGCAGGCTGTACCGCGCGGGAGACCTGGCGCGACGCCTGGCCAATGGAGACTTGGAGTACCTGGGCCGCATCGACAACCAGGTGAAGATTCGCGGCTTCCGCATCGAGCTGGGGGAGATCGAATCGGCGTTGAGCACGCATCCCTCGGTGCGAGAGACCGTGGTGATGGCCCGCGAGGACTCGCCGGGAGACAAGCGCCTGGCGGCGTACGTCGTCCTCGGGGACCTGGACTCCTCGGGCACCGTGGAGCAGACGGCGCAGTGGAAGGCCGTCTACGACGAGACCTACGCCCAGGGGGAGCGCAGCGAGGACCCCACCTTCGACATCTCCGGCTGGAATGACAGCTACACCGGTGGGCCGCTCCCCGCGCCGCAGATGCGCGAGTGGGTGGACACCACGGTGCGGCAGATCCTCGCCCTGCGTCCTCGCCGGGTGCTGGAGCTGGGCTGCGGCACGGGCCTCCTGCTGTACCGGCTGGCGCCTCGGTGCGAGGCGTACTGGGGCGTGGACTTCGCCCGGCCCGCGTTGGATCGCATCGAGCAGCAGAAGGAACGACTGGGCGACTCCCTTCGCTCCGTCTCCTTGCTGCATCGAAGCGTGGATGACCTGTCTGGCATCGAGCCCCACTCGTTCGACACCGTCATCCTGAACTCCGTCATCCAGTACTTCCCGAGCGGCGACTACCTGCTCCAGGTCCTGAGCGGAGCGGTGAAGGTGATCAAGCCCGGGGGCCGCATCTTCCTGGGCGACGTGCGCAACCTGGAGCTGCTGGAGTCCTTCCGTGCCTCAGTGCGCCTGCACCGCGCGCCGCCCAACCTGTCGACGCCGCAACTCCAGTACCGCGTGCAGCGAGACGTGCTGGCCGAGGAGGAGCTGGTCCTCTCGCCCACGTACTTCACCTCGCTGCCCGCGCGGGTGCCGGGCATCTCCCGAGTGGAGGTCCTGCCCAAACACGGTCGCTACGACAACGAGCTGAGCCGCTTCCGCTACGAGGTCATCCTCCACGTGGGCGAGGCGACCGCGGCCTCGCGTCCTGACTGGGTGGATGGAAGCAACCTGTCGCTGGAGACCCTGCGCCAGAAGCTCGAAGCCCAGCCTTCGATGCTGGCCGTGCGCGGCCTGCCCAACGCCCGCGTGCTCGATGACACGCGCCTGGTCGCGCTGCTCTCCGGCTCCGGCCGGCCGCCGCACGTGGGCGCGCTGCGCGAAGTGCTCCGCGACTGGCCCGGCTCACGAGGCGTGGAGCCGGAGGACCTCTATGCCCTGGGCGGAGTGATCGGCTACGACGTCCGGGTGAGCTGGGCCGGCGCGCATGCGGACGGCGCCCTGGACGTGGTGTTCTCACGGCCCGGTGAGGCCACTCGACTCGATCTCACTCCGGAGTCGGCCGGTGACCTCGCGCCCGTGTCGCGACTCGCGAACGACCCGTTGCGCGGGGCCCGGAGTGCTCGCGAAGTGGCGCGCATCCGGCAGTCGCTCATGGAGCGTTTGCCGCCGCACATGGTGCCGTCGGCCTTCGTCGTGCTGCCGTCGCTGCCGCTGACCCCCAGTGGCAAGGTGAACCGTGGCGCGCTGCCCGCTCCGGAAGCGGACCGCTCCGTCATCGAGGACGAGTACCTCGCGCCGAGAAACCCCACCGAGGAGGCCATCGCTCGCATCTTCTCCGAGGTGCTGGGGCACTCCCGTGTGGGTGCCCGGGATGACTTCTTCGCGCTCGGCGGACACTCGCTGCTGGCCACGCAGGTGGTGACGCGGCTGCGCGCTCAGCTCGGCGTCTCGTTGTCCCTTCGTGCCCTCTTCGAAGCGCCCACCGTCGAACGGCTCTCCGAGCGCATCGCTCCACTGCAAGGCGCGGCTCCGACACCGAGCGAGAGCGTGCCCCTGGAGCGCCTGACTCGCTCCGGAACGGTGGACGCGCTCGCCGTGTCCTTCGCGCAGCAGCGCCTCTGGTTCCTGGAGCAGCTCCAGCCCGGACAGGCCGCGTACAACATCCCCGTGGCCCTTCGGCTGACGGGACGACTCGACGTCGAGTCCCTGCGTCGGACCTTCGCGGAGGTCGTCCGTCGGCACGAGCCCCTGCGGACGACGTTCGCCTCGCGCGATGGCCAGCCCGTGCAGCTCATCCATCCGGCGCCCGAGGCCTGGCCCCTGACGGTCGAGGACCTGAGCACCCTGGAGTCCTCCGCGCGCGCGGCCGCCGTGGAGCACCGCGTCTCCGAGGAGGCGCACCACGCGTTCGACCTGGAGCACGGCCCCCTGTTGCGCACTGTGCTGCTCCGACTGGGAGCCGAGGAGCACCTGCTCCTGCTGTGCATGCACCACATCGTCTCCGACGGCTGGTCCATGGGCGTGCTCGTGCGCGAGGTCGCCATGCTCTATGCGGCCGTCTCCTCGGGCCGCGCGGCCACCCTCCCCACGCTCCCGGTCCAGTACGCCGACTACGCGGCCTGGCAGCGGCGTGTGCTGGAGAACGCGACCGAGAACCCCCAGCTCGAAGCCTGGCGCGCACACGTCCAAGGGACCCCCGTCCTCGAGCTGCCGACAGACTTCCCGCGGCCCGCCGTGCGCGGCTCTCGCGGAGCGACAGAGTTCTTCACCGTGCCGGCTGACCTGGTCTCCCAGTTGGAGAAGCTGGGCCAGTCCGAGGGCGCCACGCTCTTCATGGTGCTGCTCGCCACCTGGCAGACCCTGCTCGCGCGGTACTCCGGCCAGACGGACTTCTGCGTGGGCACCCCCGTGGCCCATCGCACGCGTCCGGAGCTGGAGGGGCTGATTGGCTTCTTCGTCAACACGCTCGCGCTGCGGGCACAGCTCGCGGGCGACCCGACCTTCGTGGAGCTGGTGGGCCGGGTGCGCGAGGAGTCCCTCGCGGCCTTCGCTCATCAGGACGTGCCTTTTGATCGACTCGTCGAGGCCCTGGGCGGAGAGCGCGACCTGTCGCGCACGCCCGTGTTCCAGTCGGTGTTCGTGCTCCAGAACGCTCCGTTGCAGCCGCCAGCGCTGCCGGGCCTGAGCGTGGACCTTCTTCAGACGGCGACGAACACCTCCAAGTTCGACGTCACCGTCTCGCTGATGGAACGCGCGGGAGCCCTCGCGGGGCAGCTCGAGTACAGCCTGTACCTCTTCACCCCGGACACCGCGCGGCGACTGGTCGACCACTTCCAGCGCCTGCTGCGCGGCGTGGTGGAAGACGCGGGGCGCCGGCTCTCCGCACTGCCGCTGATGTCCGAGGCAGAGCGACACCAGGTGCTCGTCTCCTGGAATGACACCCGCGCCGAGTACCCGTCCGAGACCACGCTCCACGAGCGCATCTCCGCGCACGCGCGGGCCAGACCCGACGCCGTGGCAGTGGTTCACCAGGGCCACGGGCTCAGCTACGCGGAACTCGAAGCACGCTCCAACCAGCTCGCGCGCCACCTCCTGGCCCGGGGACTGGGGTCGGAGCCTCGCGTGGGCCTGCTCCTGCCGCGAAGCACGGAGCTCGTGGTCGCCATGCTCGGTGTCGTGAAGGCTGGTGGCAGCTACGTGCCCCTGGATCCGGCGTGGCCCGAGCAACGACTCGCCTTCGTCATCGCGGATGCCGGCCTCTCCACGGTGCTCACGCTGGAGGCTGTCGCCTCGGTGCTCCCGTCCGTCGCGCCTTCGCGCGTGTGCCTGGACTCCGAGTGGGCGCACATCGCGCGCCAGTCGACAGACGAGGTGACGCTCTCGACGAGCCCGGACCAGCTCGCCTACGTCACGTACACCTCTGGATCGACGGGCGTGCCCAAGGGCGTGGCCGTCACCCACCGGGCCGTGCTGCGTCTGGCGTCCGGCCTGAGCCTCGCCACCGGACCCGAGGACGTCGTCCTCCAGATTTGTGCGCCCACGTTCGACCCGCTCGCCCTGGAGGTCTGGACCACGCTGCTGTCCGGCGCACGGCTCGTCGTGTACCCGGCTCAAATGCCCGAGGTGACAGAACTCGCACGCATCCTCGTCGAGGAGCGAGTGACCGCCGCCTTGCTGCCCACCGCGTTGTTCGACGTGATGCAGCAGCATCAACCGGAGGCCCTGGCCCAGGTGCCTTGGCTGATCGTGGGTGGAGACGTGCTGCCCGTGCCCCGGGCGCGGGAACGACTGGCCCAGGGCCGCTCGCTCATCAACGCCTATGGCCCCACGGAAGTCTCCGTCGCCACCACGCAGCACCCCCTGAACCCGGGTGACACGCTGGGCGACTCGATTCCCATCGGTCGCCCCCTGGCCAACACCCACGTCTACGTCGTGGACCCGAGCCTTCGGCCCGTGCCCGTGGGTGTTCCGGGCGAGCTGCTCATCGGTGGAGCGGGGCTCGCTCGGGGCTACCAGGGCCAGCCCGCGCTCACCGCCGAGCGCTTCGTCCCGAATCCCTTCGCCTCCACGCCCGGCGAGCGGCTGTACCGCTCGGGAGACCGCGTGCGCTGGCGTCCGGATGGCACCCTCGAGTTCCTGGGGCGCATCGACTTCCAGGTGAAGGTGCGTGGCTTCCGCATCGAGCTGGGTGAGGTGGAGTCCGCCCTGCGCGCGCACACCGAGGTTGGTGAGGCCATCGCGGTGGTCCGTGAGGACGTTCCGGGTGACAAGCGACTGGTGGCCTATGTCTCGCCGGCCACCGTGGACACGGAGTCGCTTCGCGCCCACCTGCGCCAGCGCCTCCCTGAGTACATGGTGCCGAGCGCGTTCGTCGCGCTGGAGTCGTTGCCCCAGACGTCCCACGGCAAGGTGGACCGCAAGGCCCTGCCAGTCCCGGACTTCGCTGCGGGAGCCTCCAGCTTCGAGGCCCCCCAGACGGAGCTCCAGCGTCAGCTCGCGGACGTGTTCCGCGAAGTGCTGCGCGTGGAGCGTGTGGGCCTGCATGACGACTTCTTCCTGCTGGGCGGGCACTCGCTGCTCGCCACGCAGGTGGTGACGCGACTGCGTGCGCGGCTGGGGAGCACGCTGTCGCTGCGCGCGTTCTTCGAGGCGCCCACCGTGGCGCGACTCGCGGAGCGACTCGAAGCCTCGCTCGCGGCGTCCGCCTCCGAGCTGCCGCCCCTGGTCGCCCTGCCCCGCGCTCCAGAGGGAATGGAGCTGTCCTTCGCCCAGCAGCGACTGTGGTTCATGGACCAGCTCCAGCCGGGACTCGTCGCGTTCAACATGCCCGCCGCGCTGCGACTGCGTGGGACGCTCCAGGTGGACGTGCTGCGCCGTGCCTTCCAGGAGGTCGCCCGTCGTCACGAGACGCTGCGCACCACCTTCACGTCCCGCGAGGGGCGGCCCGTGCAGTACGTCCATCCCGCGCCCGAGACCTGGGCGCTGCGAATCGAGGACCTGAGCGCGCTGGAGCCTTCCGCGCGCGAGGCCACGGCCGCGCGCCGCATCAGCGAAGAGGCACACCGTCCCTTCGACCTGGAGCGCGGCCCATTGCTGCGCACCGCGCTGCTGAAGCTCGGGGAGCAGGAGCACGTCCTGCTGCTGTGCATGCACCACATCATCTCGGACGGCTGGTCCGTGGACGTGCTGGTGCGCGAAGTCGCCGAGGTCCACACCGCGCTCCTGGAGAACAAGAGCGCGGCGCTCCCGGAGCTGCCGGTGCAGTACGCCGACTACGCGGCGTGGCAGCGGCGAGTGATGGAAGACCGCGCGGTGAGCGCGCAAGTCGACTGGTGGCGCTCGCGGCTCCAGGAGGCTCCCGTGCTGGAGCTTCCCACGGACCATGCACGTCCCGTGTCCCGCAGCTTCCGGGGCGCCATGCACTCCTTCTCGTTGCCCGCGGAGCTGGTGTCGGCCCTGGGGGTCGTCGGTCGCGAACAGAGCGCGACGCTGTTCATGGTGCTGCTGACCGGCTGGCAGGCGTTGCTGGCGCGGTACTCGGGGCAGCGCGACTTCACCACGGGGACCACGGTGGGTCACCGCGAACGGCCGGAGCTGGAGGGGTTGATCGGCTTCTTCGTCAACACCGTCCCACTGCGGTTCCAGTGGGACGAGGACCCCACCGTGGCCACCATGGTGCGGCAGGTGAAGGAAGTCGCCCTGGCGGCCTTCTCTCATCAGGACGCGCCGTTCGACCGGGTGGTGGAAGCCCTCGGCGGGGAGCGAGACCTCTCGCGCACGCCGCTGTTCCAGACCCTCTTCGTGCTCCAGAACACGCCGATGCGGGCGCCGTCGCTCACGGGCATGCAGGTGGACCTGCTTCCGTGCACGACAGACACGGCGCGCTACGACCTCACGCTCTCCCTGATGGAGCGGGAGGGCGCGCTGGAGGGACAGCTCGAATACAGCACCGACCTCTTCACCGAAGCGACGATCCACCGGATGGCGGAGCACCTGCGCGTGGTGCTCCAGGCGGTGGCTCGCGGAAGTCTGGAGCAGCGCCTCAGTCAGCTGCCCCTGATGACCGAAGCCGAGCGTCATCAACTGCTGCGCGACTGGAACGACACGCGGGTGGAGCTGCCCGCCGTGGCGACGATTCCCGCGCTGTTCTCCTCGCAGGTCGCCCGCACGCCGTCGGCCGTGGCCGTGGAGCATGACGGTCGGACGCTCACGTACTCGCAGATCGACGAGCGGTCCAACCAGCTCGCGCACCACCTGCGCACCCTGGGCCTGGGCGCCGAGTCGCGCGTGGGCGTGTGCCTCCACCGGGGACTGGAGATGGTGGTGGGGGTGCTCGGCATCCTCAAGGCCGGGGGTTGCTACGTGCCCCTGGACCCATCGTACCCGGCGCATCGGCTCGCGTTCCTGTTCGAGGACTCGGGCGTGGCGGCGGTGCTCACGCAGGCGTCGCTGGAGGACGAACTCCCCTCGGGCTCGCAGCCCCTGGTGAGCCTGGACTCCGAATGGAGCGTCATCGCGCGGCAGCCCACGCACGCGGTGAACGCGGACATCGGACCGGACCAGCTCGCGTACGTCACGTACACCTCCGGCTCCACGGGAACGCCCAAGGGCGTGGCCATTCCACACCGAGGCGTGGTGCGCCTGCTGACCGGTGCGCGCTTCGTCGACCTGGGCCCCAAGGAAGTGGTGCTCCAGCTCGCGCCGCTGGCGTTCGACGCGTCCACCCTGGAGCTGTGGGGCGCGTTGCTGCATGGCGGACGGCTGGTCATCTACCCGCACGCGACGACGGACCTGGAGGAGCTGGGCCAGGCGCTCGTGCGGCACGAGGTGTCGCTCCTCTGGTTGACGGCCGCGCTGTTCGACCAGATGCAGCAGCACCAGCCGGAGGCCCTGGCCCGGGTTCCGCAGCTCCTCGCGGGCGGCGATGTGTTGCCCGCGCCACGGGTGCGCGAGCGACTGGCCAGTGGCCGGGGTCTGGTGAACGGCTACGGCCCCACCGAGGGGACCACCTTCACCGCCTGCCACCGGATGTCACCGGGTGACGAGGTGGGGACCTCCGTCTCCATCGGTCGGCCCATCGGCAATACCCAGGTCTTCGTCCTCGACGACGCTCTTCAGCCCGTGCCCGTCGGTGTCCCGGGTGAGCTGTTCATCGGCGGAGACGGTCTGGCCCGGGGCTACCTGGGGCAGCCTGCCCTCACCGCGGAGCGCTTCGTTCCTCATCCGTTCTCCTCCACGCCGGGCGCTCGGCTGTACCGCTCCGGAGACCGGGTGCGGTGGACAGAGGACGGCACGCTCCGCTTCCTGGGCCGCACGGACTTCCAGGTGAAGGTGCGGGGCTTCCGCATCGAGCCGGGCGAGGTCGAAGCCTCGCTGCGCACCCATCCGGGGGTGCTCGAAGCCACGGTGGTGGTGCGCGAGGACACACCGGGCGACAAGCGCCTGGTGGCGTACGTGGTGCCCGCGACGCTGGAGAGCGGCGCCCTGCGTGAGCACCTGCGTCGTCAGTTGCCGGAGTACATGGTGCCGACGGCGTTCGTCGCGCTCGACGCCCTGCCCCTGTCCCCCAACGGCAAGGTGGACCGCAAGGCGCTGCCGACGCCGGAAGTGTCCTCGTCCTCGCCTGTCTCCGAGGATGCCCTTCCCCTCCTCCAGCAGCAGCTCGCGGCCCTGTTCCGCGAGGTGCTGAAGGTGGACCGGGTGGGTCCGGACGACGACTTCTTCGAGCTGGGTGGCCACTCCCTGCTGGCCACGCAGTTGGTGACACGGGTGCGCGCGCGGCTCGACGTGGACCTGCCGCTGCGCGTGTTGTTCGAGGCCCCCACGCTGGCGGGGCTGGCGCAGCGAATCGAGGCGCTCATGCTGCACGCCTCGCGCACGGCGATGCCGCCGCTGCTGACGGTGGCCCGTGACGAGGCGATGCCCCTGTCCTTCGCCCAGCAGCGCCTGTGGCTCCTGGAACAGCTCCAGCCGGGCCAGGCCGTCTACAACGTGCCCGTGGCGCTGAAGATGTCCGGCGCGCTCGACGTGGACGTGTTGAGGCAGACCTTCGCCGCGCTGGTCCTCCGGCACGAGGTGCTCCGGACGACCTTCCTCGCCCGTGAAGGCCTTCCGTTCCAGCGCATCCAACCCGCGCCGACGCGCTGGTCCCTGCCCGTGGAGGACCTGAGCACGCTGGCTCCCGCCGCGCGCGAGACCGCGCTCCGCGCTCGGATGGTCGAGGAGGCACATCACCGGTTCGACCTCCAGAACGGTCCAATGCTGCGCACGGTGCTCGTCCGCACTGAGCCCGCCGAGCACGTCCTGTTGCTGTGCATGCACCACATCGTCTCGGACGGCTGGTCCATGGGCGTGCTGGTGCGAGAGGTGGCCGCGCTCTACGAGGCCATCGCCGAGGGCCGTGAGCCCACCTTGCCCGAGCTGCCCGTGCAGTACGCGGACTTCGCGGCGTGGCAGCGGCAGTGGGTGCGCTCCGAGGGCATCCAGGGACAGCTCGAAGCCCTGCGCGCCCGCTTCGTCGGGGCTCCCGCGCTGGAGCTTCCGGCGGACACCGTGCGTCCCACGACGCGGACGATTCGGGGTGGCAGTCACTTCTTCACGCTGCCCCCGGAGCTGGTGGCGGAGCTGGAGAAGCTGGCTCGCGCCGAAGGGGCCACGCTGTTCATGGTCCTGCTCGCCGCGTTCGAGGTGTTGCTGTCGCGCTACTCCGGGCAGCAGGACTTCTGCATCGGAAGCCCGGTGGCCCAGCGCACCCGAGCAGAGCTGGAGCCGCTCATCGGCTTCTTCGTCAACACGCTGGTGCTGCGGGCCCGCGTCGACGGCAACCCGACCTTCACGGAGCTGGTGGCGCGAGTCCGTGAGGAGTCGCTGGCCGCGTACGTCCATCAGGACGTCCCATTCGACCAGCTCGTGGAGTCGCTCGGCGGCGAGCGCGAGGGCCGCAGGTCTCCGCTCATCCAGGTCATGTTCGCGTTGCAGAACGCGCCCATGCAGCCTCCTGCGCTGCCCGGCGTCCGGGTCGACGTGTTGAAGACCGCGACGAACACCGCGCGGCTCGACCTCACGATGTCCCTGATGGAGCAGCAGGACGGCGGACTCGACGGCGCGTTGGAGTTCAGTCTCGACCTGTTCTCCCCTGCTTCCGCGGAGCGGCTGAGCCGACACTTCCGCGTCCTGCTGGAGACCGTGGCTCGCGATGCGAAGAGCCCCATCGGACAGCTTCCGCTGATGGGTGAGGAGGAGCGGCGACAGGTGCTGGTGGAGTTCCAGGGCCGCACGGAGTCCTACCCGCGCGACGTGTCCCTGCACTCGCTCATCGAGGCCCAGGTCCTTCGTTCTCCCAACGCGGAGGCCGTCCGCTTCGAGGACTCCTCCCTCTCCTTCTCCCAGCTCGACTCTCGCGCCAACCAGCTCGCCTGGCACCTGCGCTCTCTCGGTGCTCGTCCCGGCGTCCTCGTCGGTGTCTGCCTGGAGCGCTCCCTGGACCTCGTCGTCGCGCTCCTCGCCGTCCTCAAGTCCGGCGCCGCCTACGTCCCCCTGGACCCGGCCTACCCCCGTGAGCGCCTCGCCGGAATGCTGGAGGACGCGGACGCACCCGTCCTCGTCACCCACGAGCACCTCAAGTCCGTCCTGCCTCCTCACGCTTCTCGCGTGCTGTGCCTGGACTCCGACGCGACCGCTGTCTCTCGTCAGCCCTCGACGACTCCCTCGCCCCTGGCTGGCGCCGACTCGCTCGCCTACGTCATCTTCACCTCGGGCTCCACCGGCCGCCCCAAGGGCGCCATGAATGCCCACTCCGGCATCGTCAACCGCCTCCTGTGGATGCAGCAGCAGTACGGCCTGTCTCCCGACGACTCCGTCCTTCAGAAGACTCCCTTCTCCTTCGACGTCTCCGTCTGGGAGTTCTTCTGGCCCCTCATGACGGGCGCTCGCCTCGTCCTCGCGAAGCCCGGTGGACACCAGGACCCCGCCTACCTCGTCCGCCTCATCTCCGAGCAGCGCATCTCCACCCTGCACTTCGTCCCCTCCATGCTCCGCGCCTTCCTGGAGGAGCCGGGACTCGAGAAGCTCTCGGGACTGCGCCGCGTCGTGTGCAGTGGCGAGGCTCTCTCCTCGGAGTTGGTGAGTCGCGCCCACTCGCGCCTGCCCGCCTCCGCGGAAGTCCACAACCTCTACGGCCCCACCGAGGCCGCCGTCGACGTCTCCTTCTTCCACTGCGCTCGCGGCTCCTCTCGCTCCTCCGTCCCCATCGGCAGGCCCGTCGCCAACACCCGCCTCTACGTCCTCGACTCCCTCGGCCAGCCCACTCCCATCGGCGTCCCGGGTGAGCTCTTCATCGGCGGCGTCCAGGTCGGCCTCGGCTACTGGCGCAAGCCCCAGCTCACCGCCGAGCGCTTCATCCCCGATGCGTTCTCCGACGCTCCCGAGGCCCGCCTCTACCGCACCGGCGACGTCGCTCGCTGGCTGCCCGACGGTACCCTCGAGTACCTCGGCCGCTCCGACTTCCAGGTCAAGCTGCGCGGCTTCCGCATCGAGCTCGGTGACATCGAAGCCGCTCTCCTTTCACACCCCTCCGTCCGCGACGCCGTCGTCCTCGTCCGCGAGGACGTCCCCGGCGACCAGCGCCTTGTCGCCTACGTGGTCCAGGAGTCCGCGTCGTCCGACACGACCGGGCTGAAGGACCACCTGGCGACCCGACTGCCCACCTTCATGGTGCCCTCGGCCTTCGTGAGCCTCCCCGTCTTCCCCCTGTCTCCGAGCGGGAAGCTGGACCGGAAGGCGCTCCCGGCCCCGGTGGCACCGACCACGGCTGGAACCACCGTGCCCACCGCACCTGAACGACTCACGCCCTTCCAGCAACGGGTCGCCAGCGCCTTCCGCGAGCTGCTCCGCGTCGAGCACGTGGGGCTGCATGACGACTTCTTCGCGCTCGGCGGACACTCGCTGCTCGCGACCCAGCTCGTCTCTCGCATCCGCACCACGTTCGGCGTCGAACTCCCCGTGCACGCCCTCTTCGACGCACCCACCGTGGCCCGAGTCACGGAGCTTGTCGAAGAGGGAATGCTCTTCCGCTCGACACCGTCGCAGGTGCCGCCGCTGCGTCCCATTCCTCGCGACGGGGAGCTGCCGCTGTCGTTCGCGCAGCAGCGGCTGTGGCTGCTGGACCAGGTCCAGCCAGGAGGCACCCAGTACAACGTGTCCGGCGCGGTCCGACTGGAAGGCGCCTTGAATCCCGAGGCGCTGCGGCAGGCGCTGGACCTCCTCGTCTCCCGTCACGAGCCCCTGCGCGCGACCTTCTCGCTCAAGGACGGCCAGCCCACGCAGACGTTCCATCCCCACAAGCCGTGGACCCTGCCGCTCGCCGACCTCACCGACGTCTCGCCTTCGGAGCACGAGGCCGCGGCGCGCAAGTACGCCGCCGAGGAGGCCAGCCAGCCGTTCGACCTGAGCACCGGGCCGCTCCTGCGCACCGTGCTGGTGAAGCTCGACTCCGAGCTGCACGTGCTGGTGCTCGTCATGCACCACATCATCTCGGACGGCTGGTCCCTGGCGGTGATGGTGCGCGAGGTGGCGTTGGCCTACGAGGCCTTCTCCGCGCAGAAGGCTCCGGCGCTGTCTCCGTTGCCGGTGCAGTACGTCGACTTCGCGGCGTGGCAGCGCCAGTGGCTCCAGGGCGACACGCTCGCCAGGGAAGTCGCCTGGTGGAAGCAGCGACTCGAAGGCGCGCCTCACGTCCTCGATCTGCCCACCGACCTGCCGCGTCCCGCGCTGCGCACGCCGCAGGGGGCCTCGCACGCCATCCAGCTTCCTCGCGAGCTGGTGAATCGCGTCGTTGCCCTCGGACGGCAGGCAGGGGCCACGCCCTTCATGACCTTGCTGGCCGCGTGGCAGACGCTGCTCTCGCGCTACAGCCGGCAGGAGGAGCTGCTCGTCGGCTCGCCCATCGCGGGCCGCCGCCATGGCGAGCTGGAGGGACTGGTCGGGTTCTTCGTCAACACGTTGGTGCTGCGCGCACGGGTGCGTCCGGAGGACTCATTCCGCGCATTGCTCGCCCAGGTGCGTGAGACGACCCTCGCGGCGTATGAGCACCAGGACCTGCCCTTCGAGCGGCTCGTCGAGGAACTCCAGCCCCAGCGAGACCTGGGACGCACGCCGCTGGTGCAGGTGGTCTTCGCGCTCCAGAACACGCCCGCCACGACGATGAACGTGCCCGGCCTGACGTTGCGCCAGCTCGACGTGGACAACGACACCGCGCGCTTCGACCTCGGCCTCGTCCTCGTGGAAGAGGCGGACGGGCTGCGTGGCGTCATCGAGTACAGCACGGAGCTGTTCACCGCTCCCACGGTGGCACGCCTCGCGAGCCACCTGAGAAACCTGCTCGAAGCCGTGGTGGCGACTCCGGACCATGCGCTGGGGACGCTGGACCTGCTCTCGTCGGACGAGCGCCGTCAGCTCGTGGTCGACTGGAGTGACACCGTGCGGCCCTTCCCGGCGGATGCCACGTTCGTGGACGGGTTCTCGCGACAGGCGAACCTGCGCCCCGATGCCATCGCCCTGGAGTCCGGCGAACAGAAGCTGACGTACAGGGAGCTGGAGGCACGCGCCAACCGCCTCGCGCACCTGCTGCGTTCTCGCGGTGTGGGGCCCGAGGTCCTCGTCGCCGTGTGCCTGGAGCGCGGCTTCGACATGGTGGCCACCATCCTCGCCGTGATGAAGGCGGGTGGCGCCTACGTCCCGCTCGACGCGGCGTACCCGGCCCAGCGCCTGGCCTTCATGGTCGAGGACGCGCGGCCGAAGCTGCTCGTCTCCTCGCGCGCGCTGAGGGAGCGGCTGTCCCTCCCTGACTCTGGCCTGGAGAGCCTGAACCTGGAGGACCTGAGGCTGGACTCATGGCCCACGACGCCACCGAGCTCCGGCGCGGGCCCACGCAACCTCGCGTACGTCATCTTCACGTCCGGCAGCACGGGGCGGCCCAAGGGTGTCGCCATCGAGAACCGGGGCCTGTTGCGCCTGTGCCACGCGGAGCGGTACGCGCGGTACGGAGCACGAGAGACCAGCATCCTGCTCGCGCCCATTTCGTTCGATGGCTCGGTGTTGGAACTGTGCCCCTCGCTGCTGCACGGCGGCCGAGTGGTCATCTACCCGGCCAACGCCGTCCCCAGTGACCTGGACACGCTGGGCGCGGTCATGGAGCGGCATGGCGTTACGTTCACGCACCTGCCCTCGGGGCTCTTCGCGCAGCTCGTGGAGCACCGTCCCGACATCCTGGAGCGCCTGAAGGAGATTCACGTCGGCGGTGAGGTCCTCTCGGCGCCCCATGCGCATCGCGCGCTGTCCACGGTGCGCGGCTCGCTGACCAACGCCTATGGGCCCACCGAGGTCTCGGTCATCGCCACGGCCTTCTCCATCCAGCGGCCGATGCCGTCGGGCGTGTCGTTCCCGATTGGAACGCCCATCGACAACACGCAGGCGTATGTCCTGGATGCCCGGCAACAGTTGGTGCCCGTGGGCGTCCCTGGCGAGCTGTACCTCGGTGGACTGGGCGTGGCTCGCGGCTATGTGTCGCGTCCGGACCTCACCGCCGAGCGCTTCGTCCCGAATTCCTACGGCAACCTCCCGGGAGAGCGGCTCTACCGCACCGGTGACGTCGTCCGCTGGCGGGCCGAGGGCGTGCTGGAGTTCATCGGACGCACGGACCAGCAGGTGAAGATCCGCGGCTTCCGTATCGAGCTGTCCGAAGTGGAAGCCGCCCTGGCCTCGCAGCCCGCCGTGCATGAAGTCGCCGCCGTGGTTCGCGAAGACGTCCCGGGTGACAGGCGGCTGGTGGCCTACGTCTCCGCGCGGGAGGGCCAGACGCTGGACACAGCCGACCTGCGCGCGGGACTGCGCCAGCGGCTGCCTGAGTACATGGTGCCGTCGGTCATCGTCACGCTGCCCACGCTGCCGCTGAGTTCGACGGGCAAGGTGGACCGCAAGGCGCTGCCGAAGCCGGATGCCGCGTCCACGGGACGACAGGGCCGCTTCGTCGAGCCCGCCAATCCGCTGGAGCAGCGCATCTCCGCCATCTGGGCGAAGGAGCTGGGCACCGAGCGCGTCGGCATGCATGACCACCTCTTCGAGGAGCTGGGCGGCACGTCGCTCTCCGTCGTGCGCATCGCCGCGCGGTTGCGTGAAGAGCTGGGCCAGCCGCTCCCCGTGGTGTGGCTGTTCGAACACCCCACCGTCCAGGGGCTCGCCCGTGCCCTGGAGAAGCAGGTCGCGGAGGCCGCCACCACGGCGACGCCTCACGTCGAGCCCGAGCCTCAGCGCCCCGTGTCCAAGCCCTCCACCTCGGGGGCCGTCGCCATCATCGGCATGGCGGGACGTTTCCCCGGCGCGAGGTCCGTGGGCGAGTTCTGGCGCAACCTGCGCGGAGGCATCGAGTCCATCACCTGGTTCAAGCCCGAGGAGCTGGAGCGCATGCCCGGCCTCCCCGAGGGCATCGACCTGAGCCAGCACCCGGCGTTCGTCCCGGCGGGGGGCGTGCTCGAAGGCGCGGACCGCTTCGACCACGCGTTCTTCGACATGTCCCTGCGCGAGGCGCAGTGGTTGGACCCGCAGCAGCGGGTGTTCCTCCAGTCGGCCTGGACGGCGCTGGAAGACGCGGGCATCGACCCTGATCGCTTCCCGGGGGCCATCTCCCTGTACGCGGGGGCCATCGACTCCGGCTACACGGAGGCGGTGCGCGCCACGGTGCCGCTGGATGGCGCCGCGCTGTTCGAGCTCTACGGCACGGCCACTCACGAGAGCCTGGCCACGAAGACGTCCTTCAAGCTGGGCCTCACCGGTGAGAGCGTCCTCATCCACACCGCGTGCTCCACGGGGCTGGTGGCGGTCCACCTGGCCTGCCAGAACCTGCTCGCGGGAATGTCCGACGTGGCCATGGCCGGGGCGACGCGCCTGTCGGTGCCCCAGCGCACGGGCTACGTGTACCAGGAGGGAATGATTCTCTCGCCGGACGGGCACTGCCGCTCGTTCGACGCGGCGGCGCAGGGCACCGTCTCCGGCAACGGCGTGGCCTGCGTCGTCCTCAAGCGCCTGGAGGACGCGGAGCGGGATGGCGATGCCATCTACGCGGTGATTCGCGCGACGGCGACCAACAACGACGGGCGCGACAAGTCGGGCTTCACCGCGCCCAGTGTGCAGGGACAGTCCGCGGTCATCCGCCAGGCGCTCGCGCGCTCCGGCGTGCCGGCCTCGGACATCGGCTACGTGGAGGCGCACGGCACGGCGACTCCGCTGGGAGACCCCATCGAGGTGACGGCGCTCCAGCGCGCCTACGGCCTGGGCCCCGAGCACCGAGGCACCATCGCCCTGGCCTCGTTGAAGTCCAACGTCGGCCACCTGGATACCGTCGCCGGACTCGCGGGCCTCATCAAGGTCGCGCTGTCGCTGCGGCACGGGGAGATTCCCCCGAGCCTGCACTTCGAGCGCCCCAATCCGCAGATTGATTTCGACGCCACGCCCTTCTTCGTCAACACCACCCTTCGGCCGTGGCCGAGGAGCGAGACCCCGCGGCGCGCCGCGGTCAGCTCCTTCGGCATTGGCGGCACCAACGCCCACGCCGTGCTCGAGGAGTCCCCGATGTCTCCGAGCGGCAGCAGCTCCCGCACCCATCACCTGTTCGTCCTGTCCGCACGCACGCCCGAGGCGCTGGATGCGGCCTCGAAGCAGCTCGCCTCCCATGCGGAGGCGCATGCCGAGGCCCTGCCCGTGGCGGATGCCGCCTTCACGCTCGCCGTTGGCCGCAAGGTCTTCGAGCATCGCCGCGTGGTGGTGGCTCGCGACGCGGCCGAGCTGACGCGACAGCTCCTCAAGCCCTCCACGCCGACGAAGGTGAAGGACACGGAGGCCGCGCGTCGGCGCCGCATCGCCTTCATCTTCCCGGGCCAGGGGAGCCAGCAGTTGGGCATGGGTCGAGAGTTGCTCGACACCGAGCCCACGTTCCGCGCCCATGTCGAGGCGTGCCTGGCGCTGCTGACTCCGGCGCTGCGGGCCCAGGTCCGCACGCTGCTGACCTCGGCACCGGGACAGGAGGCCGAGCACGCGACGCTGCTCGCGGACACGCGCGTCGCTCTGCCGGCGCTGTTCACCGTCGAGTGCTCGCTCGCGCGGATGTGGATGGACTGGGGCCTGAAGCCCCATGCCGTCCTGGGACACAGCTTCGGTGAGTACGCCGCGGCCTGCGTCTCCGGAGTGTTGTCGCTGGAGGACGGCCTGAAGCTGGCCGTGGCCCGAGGCGAGCTGATGCACCGGATGCCGCCCGGAGCCATGCTCGCGGTGGCGCTGCCCGAGTCGCAGGTGCAGCCGCTGCTGTCGGGCCGACTGTCCCTGGCCGCGGTCAACGCGGTGGACCGCTGCGTCGTCGCGGGCCCCGTGGCGGAGGTGGAGCAACTCCAGGAGACGCTGAAGCGCCGGGACGTCGGTGTGGTGCGGATGCCCGCGCCCCATGCGTTCCACTCGGCGGATGTGGAGCCGCTGATGCCCGAACTCTCGCGGGTGGTGGCCTCGCTGCGCCGCTCCGAGCCGACCGTGCGCTACGCGTCCAGCGTGACGGGCACGTGGGCGCGGACCGGGGCGCTGGCCGAGCCTCGGTACTGGGCCGACCAGATGCGCGAGCCGGTGTTGTTCGCCGACGCGGTGGGAGCGCTGCTCGAAGAGGGCTGCAGCGTGTTGCTGGAGGTGGGCCCTGGACAGGATTTGACGCCGCTGGTGCGCGCGTCGCTGGGCCAGGACAAGGACCGGGTGAAGGCGCTCGCCACGCTGCGGCGGGGGACCTCAACGCCCGAGCACGCGAGTCTCCTCGCGTCCGTGGGTGAGCTGTGGACCCAGGGTGTGGAGGTGGATTGGTCCGCCTTCTTCGCGCATGAGCAGCGCCACCGGCTGCATCTGCCCACGTATCCGTTCCAGGAGAAGCGCGTCTGGGTGGAGGCAAAGCCCGGCGCGGCACCTGTGCAACCCCTGATCGTCGCGGAGACCGTGCAGCTGAGGGCCGCGTCCGGAGCACCAACGCCGGTCGCACACCCTCCGTCTGTCACGGCCATGGCGTCCGGAATGGAGCCCGGGCGTCCGACGACGACGGGGCTCGTTCCCCCGCCGGCGTTGGTTGCTCCGTCGGAGTCGTCTGGGTACAGACCTGCTCACGTGGTGCCATCGGAGGCCATTGGCGTCCGGCCCGCCCACGGAGTCCCGGCCGGTTCTCCCGGCTCACCGCCCGTGCACGGACTCCCGTCCAAACCCGCTGGCTCACGGCCCACTCACGCCGTCCAGAGTGAGTCCGCGGGCTTCCGCCCTGCCCACGTGGCGCCGTCGGAGACCTCAGGCTTCCAGCCAGCCCAGGTAGCGTCGCTGGAACCCTCGGGATTCCGACCCGGCCACGTGGCGCCAGTGGAGGCACCTCGGTCGCCACCGGTGACTCCCGAGCCGGAGCCCGTGGAAGCCACGCCGACGCGCGAGGACGCACCGCGCGGTGCCATCGAGGAGCGACTCGCGGGACTCTGGCGTGAGCGTCTGGGCCTGGAGTTCGTCGGCCGCGACGACGACTTCCTGGAGATTGGCGGCAACTCGCTGATGGCCGCGCAGCTTCTCAACCAGGTCCGAGAAGCGTTCGGCGTGCAGCTCCCCCTGGCGGCGCTGTTCGAGGCGCCCACGGTGGCCGGCATCGCTCTGCGCATCGAGCCGATGCTGCGGCAGGCCCCCGTCGCCGCGCCGACGCGCGAGCTGCCCCTGGTCCCCCTGCCCCGCACAACCGAGCTGCCGCTCTCCTTCGTCCAGGAACGTGTCTGGCGGCTGGAGCAGCACCTGCCCGGCCTCTCCGCGTACAACATCCCCTTCGTCCTGCGACTCGAAGGAGATCTGGACGCGGCCACGCTGGCGCGCGCGGTCCAGGAGGTCGTCCGACGGCACGAGGCCCTGCGCACGACGTATGACGTGGTCGACGGCCGACCCGTCCAGCGGTTCCACCACGACGTACACATCCCCCTCCCCATCGTCGACGTACACGGAGCCACGCCCGAGCTGCGCGAAGCCGAGGCCATGCGCCTGGCGCGCGAGGAGGCGATGCTCCCGTTCGACCTGGTGAACGGGCCCGTCATCCGGACCTCACTGCTCAGGCTGGAGCCTGGGCACCACCTGCTGCTGGGCAGCATCCACCACGTCGTCTGCGACACGCTCTCCACCGCGCTCTTCATCAACGAGCTGGTGCAGCTCTACGGCGCCTTCAAGCAAGGCCGCCCGTCGCCCCTGCCTCCCCTGCCCATCCAGTACGCGGACTTCGGCGCGTGGCAGCGCGGCGGCATCCGCGAGGGCCGCTTCCCCGAGCAGGAGCAGTGGTGGCGTCAGCGGCTCGCGGGAATGCCGCGTCAGCTCGAGGTGGCCACGGACCGCAAGCGCCCCGCGAGCTGCCCGCTCACCTCCGTGCGCCTGCCCGTGGAGTTCCCGCGAGCCCTGGCCCGCGAGCTGGGCGCGTTCGGTAAACGCGAGGGCTTCACGTCGTACATGCTGGTGCTCGCCGCGTGGCAGACCTTGCTGCACCGCTACAGCGGACAGACGGACATCATCGTCGGCACGCCCCTGGGCAATCGCACCCGGCCGGAGCTGCTGCCCCTCATCGGATACGTGGCGCACTCCGCCGCGTTCCGCACCAGCTTCGCGGACGACCCGACGTTCCGTGAGCTGCTCAACCGTGTGCGCCAGGAACTCAACGAGGTCCAGTCCCGTCCGGACGTGCCCTTCGAGTACCTGGTGGAAGCACTCGTCCCCGGCAAGGACATTGGCCGCGGGCGCATGACGGACACCGTCTTCGTGTTCCACAGCGGCATCAGCGGCGGAGCGGCGGCCCTGGAGATGACCGGGGTCCGCGGCTCCATCGTCGAAGTCCCGGACGGCCCCGTGCAGTGGGGCACCACGCTGTCCGACTTGACGCTCGTGCTTGGTGACGAGTCGGGCCGCGTCCACGGCGCGCTGGAGTACGCCACGGAGCTGTTCGACGCGGCGACCGCCGGTCGGATGGTGGACCACCTCCACGTGCTGCTCGCGTCCGCGATGGCTCGTCCGGATGAGCGCGTCTCTCGCCTGCCCCTGGCCACCGAGACCGAGCGCGCCACCTGGCCCGCGCCGCGTCCCGTGCGTGTCTCCACCTCCGTTCCGGCCCAACTCGCTGAGCGCTCGAAGCGGAGCCCGGGCACCGTGGCCGCCATCATCGGGGACCAGTCCTGGTCCTGGGCGGAGCTGACCCGGCGCGCGGAGAACGTCGCGGCGAGACTGCGTGCCACGGGATTGAATCCCGGAGCCCCTGTCGCGGTCTGCCTGCCTCCGTCCCCCTCGAAGCTGGCGGTCCTCTGGGGTGTCCTCGAAGCCGGAGGCGCGGTGGTGGCCCTCGGCGCCACGGACCTGGGTGGGCTCGCGGCCTATGCGCCCCAGGGCGCGGCAACGCCCCTGCTCATCACCTGGCGAGGGGTCGTCACCTCCTCGAAGCTCGATGCCGCGCGCACGCTCTACCTCGAGGATCTCCTCGATGCATCGGTTCCCGCGAGCACGGGCGCACGTGGAACTCGCGCGGATGCGGCGGCCTGGCTGTTGCCTTCGGGCGCGGGCCAGCCGGCGTGGACGTTGGACCATCACTCCCTGGCGGAGCTGTTCACCGCGCTGGATGAGCGCCTGCGACCGTCGGAAGGCGGCACGTGGCTCGCGGCGGTCGACACGTCGGCGGAGCGTCCGGAGCTGGAGGTGTTGTGGGCGCTCTCGCGCGGTCTGCGCGTGGCGTTCCCCTCCGAGCAGGTCTCCGCGCGACTGGTGCGACTGCAAGGCGGCGGTCCTCGCACCCAGGCGATGGACATGAGCCTCATCTACTTCGCCAACGATGAGGACTCGATGACGGGTCCCAAGTACGAGCTGCTCGTCGAGGGCGCGAAGTTCGCGGATGCCCACGGCTTCTCGGCCGTCTGGACGCCCGAGCGGCACTTCCACTCGTTCGGCGGTCTCTACCCGCAGCCGGCGGTCGTCGCCGCGGCGCTGGCCACCATCACCAAACGCCTGCAGTTGCGCTCCGGCAGCGTGGTGCTGCCGCTGCATGACCCCATGCAGGTCGCCGAGCAGTGGTCCGTCGTGGACAACCTCTCGGGCGGCCGCGTGGGCCTCTCGGTGGCCACGGGCTGGCACGTGGCGGACTTCTCGTTCGCTCCGGCCAACTTCGAGGACCGCCGCAACATCCTGATGAAGCACCTGGCGACGCTGCGCTCCCTGTGGCGGGGCGAGAAGATGAAGCGGCTGGGCGGCGGCGGCGTCACGGTGGAGGTCGGGCTGCGTCCGAAGCCCGTGCAGAAGGAGCTGCCCGTCTGGCTCACGGCCGTGGGCAATCCGGAGACGTTCCGACTGGCCGGCGAGGTGGGCGCGGGCGTGCTCACCGGTCTGCTCGCGCTGTCCATCGACGAGCTGAAGCAGCGGGTCGCCCTCTACCGGGAGGCGTGGCGTCGCAACGGCCACCCGGGCCGAGGCCACGTCACGGTGATGCTGCACGCCTTCATCGGCGACGATGAACAGGAAGTCCTTCGCACGGTGCGCAAGCCGCTGCTGGGCTACTTCCGCAGCTCGGCGGAGATCACCGCCACGCTGCTCGCAGCCCAGGGGCACCAGGGTGAAATCGACAAGGTTTCCGAGGAGGACATCAACACCCTCCTGGAGCACACCTTCGAGCATCACGCGAAGGGCACGGGCCTCATCGGCACGGTGGAGAGCGGCTTCAAGCGCCTGCTCGACGTGAGGGTGGCGGACGTGGATGAGATCGCCGCGCTCATCGACTTCGGGCTCGAGACGCCCGTGGTGCTCAAGGGACTCGAGAAGCTCTCCGCCATCCGAGACCGCCTGGAGCAAGAGGCCGCCACGCGCCACGAGCAGGTCCTGGTGGAAGGCGACCAGGGCGTAGGCGAGGTGCTGGAGCTGGCACGGCAATCAGGCCAGGTCCTCCTGCACACGTCCGCGCGCCTTGCGCGCACGCTGACCGAGCTGCCCGGCTCCCGTGAGGCGCTGGGGCTCGTGGGAGCCCTGGTGCTCGATGGGGCTTCGCCCGAGCTGGCCACGACGCTGCATCAGAGTTCGGGACTCCAGGTTTTGCTCGCGGGCGGCGCACGAGAAGGCGCGCTGGTTCCCCGAGGCCCCGAGGAGCGCTTCCCCGCGGGCCTCCGTCCGTGGATTCTCGACGGCGCGGGCCACCCCGTGCCCGTGGGAGTCGTCGGAGAGCTGGCGCTGGAAGGCGCGGGCCTGCCCTCCGGACTGTGGCGCTCCGAGGAGGAGGAGCGCCGTCGTCTGGTGGCCCACCCCATGGGAGGCGCGTCCCAGGTGTTCCGCACGGGCCGCCATGCGCGACTGCGCGCGGATGGACGCGTGGAGAATGTCCAGGTCTCCGTACCCAAGCCCCCTGCCCCCGTGGCCAAGGCGCCACCCGCGAAGACCGAGAGCCCCGCGCCCCGTGCGGCCACGGTGCCCACCGCGCCCACGGGGATTCCGCGGGCACGGCGCGACAGGCCGTTGCCGCTGTCCTTCGCGCAGCAGCGCCTGTGGTACCTGCAGCAGCTCGACCCGACGAGCACCGCGTACAACAACAGCTCCAGCTTCCGGCTCGTCGGTCCGCTGGACACCGACGCTCTCCAGGCCGCGCTGAACACGTTGGTGCAGCGTCACGAGGTGATGCGGACCACGTACCAGATCACCGAGAACGGAGCGGTGCAGATCATCCACCCCAAGGGTGGCCTGCCCATGCCGCTGGAGGTAGTGGCTGGAGCGACCTCCGAGGAGCGCGAGGCCGAGCTGATGCGCCGCTGCCAGGAGAACGGCGCGCGGACGTTCGACCTGGAGCAAGGTCCGGTCATCCGCGCGGTGTTGCTGCGCATGGGGCCACAGGACCACGTCCTCAACATGGTCATGCACCACGCCATCTCGGATGCGTGGTGCTCGCTGGTGCTCGCGCGAGAGATGTCGGTGCTCTACGCGTGCTTCAGCGCGGGCATCCCCAACCCCTTGCCCGAGCTGCCCGTGCAGTACGCGGACTACGCGGTCTGGCAGCGGGAGTGGCTGGAGGGCGCGGTCCTCGACGGACAGATTCGCTGGTGGAAGGACCAGCTCATTGGAGTACCCGCGCTGGAGCTGCCCGTGGACCGGCCGCGTCCGGCGGTGCAGTCCTACGACGGTGGCAGCCTGCGCTTCGTGCTGAGTCGCGAGGTGACGGAGCCCCTGCTCGCGCTGGGCCGCAAGGAAGGCGCGACGTCGTTCATGGTGATGCTGGCGCTGTACCAGGCGTTGCTGGGCCGCCACGCGGGACAGGACGACTTCGCCATCGGCATCCCCATCGCGGGCCGCACGCAGCCGGAGACGGAGGGCCTCATCGGCTGCTTCGTCAACACCCTGGCCATGCGCTCCCAGCTCACGGGGACGCCGACCTTCCGCGAGCTGCTGGGCCGCGTGAAGAAGCAGTCGCTGGGGGCCTTCTCGCGCCAGGACGCGCCCTTCGAGCGATTGATTGAAGTGCTCCAGACGCCGCGAGACCAGAGCCGCACGCCGGTCTTCCAGGTCGTCCTCAACGTCATCAACACGCCTCCGGCGGAGACCACCCATCAGACGCTCAAGCTGAGCCAGCTCGACGTCGCCACGGGGACGTCGAAGTTCGACCTGAGCCTGGAAGTCGTCGAGGGACAGGGCGAACTCGCCTGCCGCTTCGAGTACGCCGCGAAGCTCTTCGATGACGCCACGATGGAGCGCCTCATCGAGCACCTCAACGTGCTCGCGCGCACCGTGGTGGCCTCACCGGACCTGCCGGTGCAGCGCCTCCCGCTGATGGGCGAGGAGGAGCGGCGACAGGTGCTGGTGGAGTTCCAGGGCCGCACGGAGTCCTACCCGCGCGACGTGTCCCTGCACTCGCTCATCGAGGCCCAGGTCCTTCGCTCTCCCAACTCGGAGGCCGTCCGCTTCGAGGACTCCTCTCTCTCCTTCTCCCAGCTCGACTCTCGCGCCAACCAGCTCGCCTGGCACCTGCGCTCTCTCGGTGCTCGTCCCGGCGTCCTCGTCGGTGTCTGCCTGGAGCGCTCGCTGGACCTCGTCGTCGCGCTCCTCGCCGTCCTCAAGTCCGGCGCCGCCTACGTCCCCCTGGACCCGGCCTACCCCCGTGAGCGCCTCGCCGGAATGCTGGAGGACGCGGATGCGCCGGTGCTTGTCACCCACGAGCACCTCAAGGCCGTCCTGCCTCCTCACGCCTCTCGCGTGCTGTGCCTGGACTCCGACGCGGCCGCTGTCTCTCGTCAGCCCTCGACGACTCCCTCGCCCCTGGCCGGCGCCGACTCCCTCGCCTACGTCATCTTCACCTCGGGCTCCACCGGCCGCCCCAAGGGCGCCATGAATGCCCACTCCGGCATCGTCAACCGCCTCCTGTGGATGCAGCAGCAGTACGGCCTGTCTCCCGACGACTCCGTCCTTCAGAAGACTCCCTTCTCCTTCGACGTCTCCGTCTGGGAGTTCTTCTGGCCCCTCATGACGGG